>NZ_MWUE01000004.1 GCF_002077695.1 Pantoea latae | reverse complement strand
CGGAATGCCGGAATCAGAATCCGGTGCCTTACCGCTTGGCGATACCCCAATAATTTGGTGGCTACGACGGGATTTGAACCTGTGACCCCATCATTATGAGTGATGTGCTCTAACCAGCTGAGCTACGTAGCCAAATGTACTGCTTACTACACCCCGATGTGGCTGGGATACCTGGATTCGAACCAGGGAATGCCGGTATCAAAAACCGGTGCCTTACCGCTTGGCGATATCCCATCTGTCGACTCGTATCCACGAGAGCGCATCGGATTGGCTGGGGTACCTGGATTCGAACCAGGGAATGCCGGTATCAAAAACCGGTGCCTTACCGCTTGGCGATACCCCATCCGGCTGCCGAAGACTGAAATGGTGCGGGAGGCGAGACTTGAACTCGCACACCTTGCGGCGCCAGAACCTAAATCTGGTGCGTCTACCAATTTCGCCACTCCCGCAAAAAAGATGGTGGCTACGACGGGATTTGAACCTGTGACCCCATCATTATGAGTGATGTGCTCTAACCAGCTGAGCTACGTAGCCATCTTTTTTCGCGTTACCTTCATCGGCGTTGCGGGGCGCATTATGCGTATTGAGCTGTGGAGCGTCAACACATTTTTTGCCGATTTTCGCCTTCGCGCGCCTGTTTGTCTGGCTTGTAACCAGGCTGATGAATTATTCGGCAAATTTTGATCGTAACCACATCAAAGCTAAAAAAAAGGGCCCGTGCAAGGCCCATTTTGTTATCGCTTATTTTGCTTATTTATAAGCGGACTGATGCACGCCCACCGCGCGGCCAGAGGGATCGTCCATCGACTTGAACGCTTCGTCCCACTCAATCGCTTTGGCAGAGGAGCAGGCCACCGACGGACCGCCCGGTACGCACTCCGCCGCGCTCGGCAGCGGGAACAGCTCTTCAAAGATTTCGCGATAGAGGTAGCCCTCTTTCGACGCCGGCGTGTTGTACGGGAAGCGGAAGTGTGCGGTCGCCAGCTGCTGATCGCTGACCTGCTTCGCCGCGACCTCTTTCAGCGTGTCGATCCAGCTGTAGCCGACGCCGTCGGAGAACTGCTCTTTCTGGCGCCAGGCGACGCTTTCCGGCAGATAAGAGGAGAAGCATTCGCGCAGGATATGTTTCTCCATTTTGCCGTTGCTGCCGCACATCTTGTCCTGCGGGTTGATGCGCATCGCCACGTCGAGGAATTTTTTATCCAGGAACGGCACGCGCGCTTCTACGCCCCAGGCGGACATCGCTTTGTTGGCGCGCGCGCAGTCGTACATATGCAGCGCCAGCAGCTTGCGCACGTTCTCTTCGTGAAACTCTTTGGCGTTCGGCGCCTTATGGAAGTAGAGATAGCCGCCAAACACTTCGTCGGCGCCCTCGCCGGAGAGCACCATTTTAATGCCCATCGCCTTGATCTTACGCGACATCAGATACATCGGCGTCGAGGCGCGGATGGTGGTGACGTCGTAGGTTTCGATGTGATAAATCACATCGCGGATCGCATCCAGCCCTTCCTGCACGGTGAAGTGGATTTCGTGATGGACGGTGCCGAGGTGCTCCGCCACGGATTTCGCCGCTTTCAGATCCGGCGAGCCTTCCAGACCGACCGCGAAGGAGTGCAGCTGCGGCCACCAGGCGTCGCTTTTATCCTGATCTTCGACGCGTTTGGCGGCGAAGCGTTTGGTGACCGCCGAGATAATTGAGGAGTCGAGACCGCCAGAGAGCAGCACGCCGTAGGGCACGTCTGACATCAGGTGGCTTTTTACCGACTCTTCCAGCGCGTGCTTCAGGCCCGCTGCATCGGTGGTGTTGTGCTCAACCGCGGCGTACTCCATCCAGTCGCGCTGCCAGTAGCGACGAATTTCGCCGTCGGTGCTGGAGAGATAGCTTCCCGGCGGGAACTCTTTAATTGAGCGGCACACCGGCACCAGCGCTTTCATTTCCGACGCGACATAGAGGTTGCCGTGTTCGTCGTTGCCCATATAGAGCGGAATGATGCCGATGTGGTCGCGGCCGATCAGATACTGCTGCTTTGCGCTGTCCCACAAGATAAAGGCGAACATGCCCTGCAGGTCGTCGAGGAAGTCGACCCCTTTTTCCTGATAGAGCGCCAGAATGACTTCGCAGTCAGAGCCTGTCTGGAACTGATAGCGATCGCTCAGCTCGGCGCGCAGCGCCTGATGGTTGTAGATCTCGCCGTTAACCGCCAGAACATGGGTGTGATCGGCGTTGTACAGCGGCTGGGCGCCGTTGTTGACGTCGACGATGGACAGACGCTCATGCGCAAGAATCGCTTTATCGTCAGCATAGACGCCAGACCAGTCCGGTCCGCGGTGACGCATCAGGCGAGAACTCTCCAGCGCTTTTTTACGCAGTTCAACTGGATCGCTTTTCAGATCCAACACACCAAAAATAGAACACATATTCTGACTCCTGAGCTCGCCTGTCGGCGATGTTATCGTTGCCTTGTCCGGCAGCCAGTGGCTGCGTGATGTATAAGAAAATGCGCTATTTCATGCATGCAATGCAAGCATATTCACCTTTTGCTGATAAAAAGGATGTTGCTTAGGCCTTAATTTTGAATATTGTCTAATTAAAGGCGTGTTTTATTGATGGATCGGCAATGAATGGCGGAAAGTGGTTAAGGGTTGAGCAGGAAAGGCGCGCCGTCTGAGAGCAGGCGGCGCAGGAAAGTGAGATTAAAACAGATCGATATCGGCGACGGACGGGTAGATCCAGTCAGGACGGAAGGGCATGGCGTCGATATCGCTCAGCGTCGAGACGCCAGAGAGCACCAGCACCGTCTCCAGGCCCGCCTGGAAGCCGGCCAGAATATCGGTGCGCAGGTTGTCGCCGACAATCACCGTCTCTTCCGAGTGCGCCTGCATCTTATTCAGCGCGGCGCGCATAATATAGGGGCTGGGTTTGCCGACGTAGAATGGACGACGGCCGGAAATTTTTTCAATCCCGGCGCAGAGCGCGCCGCAGGCAGGCACAAAGCCACGCGCATGGGTATCGGGGTTGGTGGCGATAAAGCGCGCGCCGCTGGCGACGAAGAAGGCGGCCTTATGCATCATCTCCCAGTTAAACGAGCGCGTCTCGCCGACGATAACGAAATCGGGATTGACGTCGGTGATGGTAAAGCCCGCGTTATAGAGTTCGTGGATCAGCGCGCCTTCGCCGATCACATAGGCTTTTTTACCCTCCTGGCGGCGCAGGAAGTCGGCGGTGGCCATCGCCGAGGTATAAAACACCGAGTCTGGCACCTCGACGCCAGCGTTGGCGAAGCGGTTCGCCAGATCCTGTGCCGTCTGCGAAGGGTAGTTGGTGAGCACCACCAGCGGCATCTTCTTATCCAGAATGCGCTGTAGGAACTCCTGCGCGCCGGGTACGGCGGTGTTGTCATGCATCAGCACGCCGTCAATATCGCAAATTACGCTTTTTATCGTCATAGAGTCAGTCCGGGTCGCGATTACTCTTCCAGTAGATGTTGCAGCAAAATGCCGTTAAGCATGGCGCGTTTCGCCAGCGCGAAGGCGCCTATCGCTGAACGATGATCAAGCTCGGAACGCACCACCGGCAGATTTTTGCGGAAGGCGTTGAGCGCTTGCGTGTTGATACAGCCCTCTATCGCCGGCAGCAGCACTTTTTCGGCGTCGGTGATCTCGCCTGCCAGCACCACTTTCTGCGGGTTAAACAGGTTGATGGCGATGGCAATCGCCTTGCCGAGATAGCGTCCGACATATTCGATCACTTCGCACGCCAGCGCGTCGCCCTGGTTGGCGGCTTTGCAAATCTGTGCCATCTGGCACGCCTCCTGCGTCAGTACGCTGGGATAACCCTGGCTCAGCAGATGGCGCACGCGGTTTTCAATGGCGCCGTTGGCGGCGATGGTTTCCAGGCAGCCGAAGTTGCCGCAGTGGCAGCGCTCGCCCAGCGGGTCGACCTGAATATGGCCGATCTCGCCGACGTTGCCGTTGCTGCCGAGGAAGATATGGCCGTTGGCGATGATGCCCGCGCCGGTGCCGCGATGCAGTCGCACCAGAATCGAGTCGGCGCAGTCGCGGCTTGCACCAAAGTAGTGCTCCGCCAGCGCCAGGCTGCGGATATCGTGGCCAACAAAGCTGGTGACGCGAAAGCGATTTTGCAGACCGGCCACCAGCGGCCAGTGGCTGACGGCGATATGCGGCATGTAGCGGATAACGCCGTTGATCGGATCGACCAGCCCGGGCAGGATCACCGAAATGGCGATCAGCTCGCGGATCTTGCGCTGGTGCGCCTCGATAAAGCTGCCGATAGCGGCGAACAGCGCGTGCTCCAGCGTCTCCTGGGTCCGCTCCGGCAAGGCGTAATCTTCCTGCGCCAGCGATTTGCCGCTGAGGTCGAACAGCGTCAGGGTGGCGTCGTAGCGGCCGAGCCGCACGCCGATGGTGTGAAAATTACGGGTTTCAGTGACGATGGAAATGGCGCGGCGACCGCCGGTGGAGGCCTGTTGGTCCACCTCTTTGATCAGGCCGCGCTCAATAAGCTGGCGGGTAATTTTTGTGACGCTGGCGGGCGCAAGCTGGCTGAGTTCGGCAATCTGTATGCGCGAAATGGGACCCTGCTGATCGATTAGCCGGTAAACGGCCGCGCTGTTGAGTTGCTTGACAAGATCGACATTTCCTATTTGTGTCTGGCCGCCAGTGGTCATTCAGTGCTTACTCGCTCAGGACGTCGTCTCCGTTGACAAACGTCTTAATGATTTCAAAATCACGCGTAAAAACAGTAAGGTTGGCGACTTTTCCTGCTTCGACAGTGCCTAGCTGTTTGTCCACGCCCATTGCCTGCGCCGGGTAGAGCGTCGCCATGCGCAGCGCTTCATCCAGCGCGATGCCGACATGTTCGACGGCGTTGCGCACCGATTCAATCATGGTGATGGCGGAGCCGCTCAGCGTTCCATTCTCATCCACGCACAGGCCATTGCGATAGTATATTGTTTTGCCAGCGAAAATAAATTTATCAATCTGCGCGCCTGCGGGCGCGGTGGCGTCGGTGACCAGCACCAGCTTATCGCCTTTGATCCGTTTCGCGTTGCGTACGTTAGCGTAATGGACGTGTAAACCATCTGCAATAATGCCGCAGTATACATCAGGCGAATCAAACAGCGCACCGATCAGGCCAGGTTCGCGTCCGGCAAAGGTCGGCATGGCGTTATAGAGATGGGTGGCGAAGGTGACGCCGGCGCGGAAACCCGCTTTCGCTTCGTCGAAGGTGGCGTTGGAGTGGCCCGCCGAGACAATAATGCCCGCCTCTGTGAGCTGACGGATCACCGCGTCGCCGGCGTTTTCCGGCGCCAGCGTCACCTTGGTGATGACGTCGGCGTTATCACACAGATAGCGCACCAGCGCCGGATCGGGCAGGCGGATCAGATCGGGATTATGGGTGCCTTTCTTGGCCTTATTCAGCCACGGGCCTTCCAGATGCAGGCCGAGCGCCTGATTCTGATGCTGGCGCTTATAGGCGCGCATGGTGTCGATGGCGCGCTTCATCAGCGCGTCGCTGCTGGTGATCAAGGTTGGCAGAAAGCTGGTGCAGCCCGATTTTTCATTGGCGCGCTGCATAATCTCCAGCGTCTCGACGCTCAGCGCGTCAATGTCGTCGTTAAACTGCACGCCGCCGCAGCCGTTGAGCTGTAAATCGATAAAGCCGGGAGCGATCAGCGCGCCGGAGACGTCGCGTAGCGCGATATCGGCAGGCAGCGCGTCGCGTGGACAGACGCGCGCGATCAGCCCATCGGCGATAACCACCGCGTGGTTATCCAGAACTTCATGGCCGGTATAAATTCGACCGTTTACTAATGCGTACATCGTGGTTCTCCCGGCTAAGCCCGCCGGAGCGTAACGGCGGGCATTTACAACATCGTCTTACACGCCTTTCATATTTTCCGCTTCCATTTCGCGGAAATATTTCACGGTTTTTACTTTCAGTTCCATGGTAGCGGGCTCGTCGCACACCACCACCGATTTCGGATGCAGCTGCAGACAGCTGATGGTCCACATATGGTTGACGTTGCCTTCCACCGCCGCCTGCAGCGCCTGCGCTTTGACATGGCCGGTCACCAGAATCATTACCTCTTCCGCGTCCAGCAGCGTGCCGACGCCGACGGTCAGCGCATATTTCGGCACCTGATCGACGTCGCCGTTAAAGAAGCGCGAGTTGGCCACGCGGGTGTCGTGCGTCAGCGTTTTAATGCGAGTGCGTGAGGCCAGTGACGACGCGGGTTCGTTAAAGGCGATATGGCCGTCGTTGCCGACGCCGCCCATAAACAGGTGAATTTTACCCAGCGCGCGGATCTTCTCTTCATACTGGCGACATTCTGCGTCAATATCTGGCGCATTGCCATTCAGAAGATTGATATTTTCTGGTTGAATATCAACGTGATCGAAAAAGTTGCGATACATAAAGCTGTGGTAGCTTTCCGGGTGCTCTTTCGGCAGGCCGACATACTCGTCCATGTTAAACGTTACAACATGCTTAAAGCTGACCTGGCCCGCTTTGTGCATCTCGATAAGATGCTTGTAGGCTTCCAGCGGCGTGCCGCCTGTCGGTAAACCCAGCACAAAAGGGCGGTCCGCCGTCGGGTTGAACGCATTGATGCGGTTGACGATATGGCGGGCTGCCCATTTGCCTACCTGTCCAGGCGTGGCCAAAGGAATAAGTCGCATGTTTCACCTCGTTCTGAAAAAAGAAAAGGGGGTAATGCAGTCATCGTTGCGGCTTCATCAGCGTGTAAGTTTCAGGCTGGCGCGTTGTACGATCGCTGCGTGCTGATATTTTTCATCATAAAATAAGTTGCTTTCGATCGCCAGACGTCTCGATGATTATCCATGCTTTTTGGTGATAATTATCACAGAAGAGACGCGTATAATTTGCGAGGCGAATTAATTTATCATTACACTGCGCATCGTGAAGTGTAGTGTCTATCAACCCCTGCAGCTGACAATAAAAAGCACGCGGCGCAGGGCGACAAGCCAGTCTCATAGGGGGAAGGACAATGTTAGGTTACTTACAGAAGGTGGGCCGCGCGCTAATGGTGCCGGTGGCGGTTCTGCCAGCGGCGGCAATATTAATGGGGATCGGCTACTGGCTCGACCCAGACGCCTGGGGCGCGAGCAACGCGCTGGCGGCACTGTTGATCAAGTCGGGCGCGGCAATTATTGAAAATATGTCGGTGCTGTTTGCGATCGGCGTGGCGTACGGCCTGTCTAAAGACAAAGATGGCGCCGCGGCGCTGACCGGCTTCGTCGGTTTTCTGGTGGTGACCACGCTCTGCTCGCCGGCAGCGGTGTCGATGATTCAGAAAATACCGCTGGATCAAGTGCCTGCCGCCTTTGGCAAAATTCAAAACCAGTTTGTCGGCATTATGGTCGGCATTATCTCCGCAGAGGTTTATAACCGCTTCAGCCATGTCGAGCTGCCGAAAGCGCTTTCCTTCTTCAGCGGTCGACGTCTGGTGCCGATCCTCGTCTCCTTCCTGATGATTGCGGCAGCCTTTGTGCTGATGTATGTCTGGCCGGTGATCTTTAACGGTCTGGTGAGCTTTGGCGAACATATCCAGAAGCTCGGATCGGTCGGGGCAGGGGTTTACGCCTTCTTTAACCGTCTGCTGATCCCGGTTGGCCTGCACCACGCGCTGAATTCGGTGTTCTGGTTCGACGTGGCAGGCATCAACGATATTCCTAAATTCCTCGGCGGCGCGCAGTCTATCGCCAACGGCACCGGCATCGTCGGCATCACCGGTCGCTATCAGGCGGGCTTCTTCCCGATTATGATGTTCGGCCTGCCGGGCGCGGCGCTGGCGATCTACCACTGCGCGCGTCCGGAAAACCGCGTGAAAGTCGGCAGTATCATGCTGGCCGCGGCGTTTGCCGCCTTCTTCACCGGCATCACCGAGCCGCTGGAGTTCTCCTTTATGTTTGTGGCGCCGGTGCTCTATGTGATCCACGCGCTGCTCACCGGCATCTCGGTCTTTATCGCCGCCAGCATGCACTGGATCGCCGGTTTTGGCTTTAGCGCCGGGCTGGTGGATATGGTGCTGTCGAGCCGTAACCCGCTGGCGACCCACTGGTGGATGCTGATCCCGCAGGGCATCGTCTTCTTTGCCCTCTACTATGTGGTGTTCCGCTTCACCATTCAGAAGTTCAACCTGTTGACGCCGGGCCGCGAGCTGGCGGTAGCAGGCGATGAAAGCGACGGCTACGACGTCAACGTCGACCACACCGACAGCGGCGAAAGCGCTACCGAATCGCTGGCGCGTCGCTATATCGGCGCGGTGGGCGGCTCCGACAACCTGACCGGCATCGACGCCTGTATCACCCGTCTGCGTCTGAACGTGAAAGACTCGGCGCAGGTCAACGAGTCGGTGGCGAAACGCCTCGGCGCCTCTGGCGTCATCCGCCTCAACAAGCAGAGCGTGCAGGTGATTGTCGGCACCCAGGCGGAGAGCATCGCCTCCGCCATGAAGAAAGTGTTGACCAAAGGACCGGTCGCCTCGGCGGGCAGTGCCCCAGCGGCGGCGCCAGTCGCGGTGAAGCCTCAGGCGGTGCCCGTCACCGCCAGCAAGACCCTCGCCACGCTGCTGGCGCCGGTCAGCGGCACGGTGGTCGCGCTGGAAGAGGTACCTGACGAAGCCTTCGCCAGCAAGGCGGTGGGTGAAGGACTGGCGATCAAGCCAACCGGCAAAAACGTGGTGGCACCGATTGCGGGAACGGTGGTGAAAATCTTCGACACCAACCACGCGTTCTGTCTGGAGACCGAGAGCGGCATCGAGATCGTGGTGCATATGGGCCTCGATACCGTGACGCTGGGCGGCAAAGGCTTCAGCCGTCGGGTAGAAGAGGGCGCGACGGTAGCGGCGGGTGAGACGGTGCTGGAGATGGATCTCGATTTCCTTAACGCCAGCGCGCGCTCAATGATCAGTCCGGTGGTGGTCAGCAACAGCGAAGATTTCGCCGGGCTGACGCTGCTGGCGACCGGCACGGTGGTGGCGGGTGAAACCCCGCTTTACGAGGTAAAAGGCTAACGCCTTCTCCCCGTTGACGTAAAAAAAAGCAGGCAGGAAGCGATTCCTGCCTTTTTCGTTTTCACGCCCTAACAAACCGGTTGTTTCCCTGCGACGCTTTGTGGATCATACTCCGTTACTTCGTGGTACACATCACCCGCTATACGTATTGAGGATTGAGAGATGAGTGAGGCTGAAGCCCGCCCAACTAACTTTATTCGTCAGATCATCGACGAAGATTTGGCGAGCGGCAAGCACAACAGCGTGCATACCCGTTTTCCGCCTGAGCCTAACGGCTACCTGCATATTGGCCATGCTAAATCCATCTGCCTGAACTTCGGCATCGCACAGGATTATCAGGGTCAGTGCAATCTGCGTTTCGACGATACCAATCCGGTGAAAGAGGATATGGAGTTCGTGGAATCGATCAAGCGCGACGTGCAGTGGCTGGGCTTTGAGTGGAGTGGTAACGTTCGCTATTCCTCAGATTACTTCGATCAGCTTTATCACTACGCGGTTGAACTGATCAACAAAGGCCTGGCCTACGTCGACGAACTGACGCCGGAAGAGATCCGCGAATATCGCGGCACCCTGACCGCGCCGGGTAAAAACAGCCCGTACCGCGACCGCAGCGTGGAAGAGAACCTGGCGCTGTTTGAGAAGATGCGCAACGGCGAGTTCGCCGAGGGCAAAGCCTGCCTGCGCGCCAAAATCGATATGGCCTCCAGCTTTATTGTGATGCGCGATCCGGTGCTCTATCGCATCAAGTTCGCCGAGCATCACCAGACCGGCACAAAGTGGTGCATCTACCCGATGTACGACTTTACCCACTGCATCTCCGATGCGCTGGAAAACATCACCCATTCGCTCTGTACGCTGGAGTTTCAGGACAACCGCCGTCTCTATGACTGGGTGCTGGACAACATTACGATTCCGGTGCATCCGCGTCAGTATGAGTTCTCGCGTCTTAACCTTGAATATGCGGTGATGTCGAAGCGTAAGCTGACGCAGCTGGTGAGCGAAAAAGTGGTGGAAGGCTGGGACGATCCGCGCATGCTGACCGTGTCGGGCCTGCGCCGTCGCGGCTACACCGCTGCCTCTATCCGCGAGTTCTGCCGCCGCATCGGCGTGACGAAACAGGACAACGTGGTGGAGATGGCGTCGCTGGAGTCCTGCATTCGCGACGATCTCAACGAAAACGCGCCGCGCGCCATGGCGGTGCTGGATCCGCTGAAGGTGGTGATTGAAAACCTGCCGGCAGGCCATCATGAAACCATCACCATGCCGAACCATCCCAACAAGCCGGAGATGGGCACGCGCGATGTGCCTTTTGGACGCGAAGTCTGGATCGACCGCGCGGATTTCCGCGAGGAAGCCAACAAGCAGTACAAGCGACTGGTGCTCGGCAAAGAGGTGCGTCTGCGCAACGCCTATGTGATCCGCGCTGAGCGCGTTGCTAAAGATGAAGAGGGGAATATCACCTGCATCTACTGCACCTGCGACGTCGATACCCTGAGCAAAGATCCGGCTGACGGCCGCAAGGTGAAGGGCGTCATCCACTGGGTCTCCGCAGAACATGCGCTGCCGGCAGAATTCCGTCTTTACGATCGCCTGTTCAGCGTGCCGAACCCAGGCGCGGCGGAGGATTTCCTCACCACCATCAACCCTGACTCGCTGAAAATTCAACACGGATTTGTCGAGCCGGGCGTGCAGCATGCCAGCCCGGACGCGCCCTATCAGTTCGAGCGAGAAGGCTACTTCTGCGTCGACAGCCACTACTCGCGTCCGAACCAGCTGGTGTTTAACCGCACCGTGGGTCTGCGCGACACCTGGGCGAAAATCGGCGATTAAATTTTTGCGTTAACCGCATCATAAAATGACAACAGGGCGAGCAATCGCCCTTTTTTATGGCTGCCATAAGGGAACCGGCATGTTTTTATGCTACAGGCGATAATAATAACTTGTCGGACCAGTCTGGTAGTTATCTGAGTTAATGAAAATTAATCAATTTCCAGATGTGAATTTCATTTTTTCAGGTAGGCTATCCGCTCTTAAAAGAGGCTATGCGGGCAGATAAAGGATAACAAATGACGGCTCTTGGTCAGGAAGCAAAACACAGCGTGGTGGTTTTACATCAGCTGATCGAACGTATGTTTAACCAGCCGTCAGGCGAAGATGACACTTTCCACCTGCTGCTCTCCCATTTTCATCCCGATTTCCGCATGGTCACGCCGCAGGGCAGGCAGCTCGACCTGAATCAGACCGAAGAGCTGTTTCGTCAGCTGCAGGGGAAGCGCGAAGGCATGCGCATCGCCACCAGCGAACACGCGGTGATCTCGCAGCAAAAAGATGAGGTGACTATCCAGTATCGCGAACTGCAGATGATGAACGGCAGCGATCAAACGCGTATCGCGCTGGCGATCCTCGACTGCAGCACCTCTATTCCTCGCTGGCGCTACCTGCACGAAACCCTGGTCGCCTGACCGCCACCCATAAAAAAAGCCGGTATGCATACCGGCTTTTAGCATTACTGCATAGCACATATTACTGGTCGTGGAGCGTGTCGTCTTCGCGGCAATCGCCCAGCGCGCAGTGGCCATAGAGATAGAGGCTATGGTTGGTCAGCTTGATGCCGTGGCGGGTGGCGATGTCGCGCTGACGCGCTTCGATCGATTCGTCGCTGAACTCGATCACTTTGCCGCAGTCGAGGCAGATCAGGTGATCGTGGTGATGCTGCTGGGTCAGTTCGAAAACCGATTTCCCGCCTTCGAAGTTGTGACGCGTCACAATGCCCGCATCGTCAAACTGGTTGAGTACGCGATAAACGGTCGCCAGACCAATCTCTTCGCCCATATCGATCAGGCGTTTATAAAGATCTTCCGCGCTGACGTGATGGCACTGAGGTTCCTGAAGCACTTCCAGAATTTTAAGTCTGGGCAGCGTGACTTTCAGGCCAGCCTTCTTTAATGCGGTATTGTTGTCAGTCATGCGGATAGTGTCCTGTTACTTTGCTGGTTACTTGAGGCGCCTTGCCTTGAATGTCGTTCGGTGTCTATTCTCATTTGCGTCTCATTATAGAGGCGAAGCATTGAAATGAAAACCGAGGGAAACGCCTGAAATCAACACGGGCTGTAAGGAAATGCGTAACGGCGCCGGGCGGAGAAATGCAGGAGGTTCGTTATCATCTCGCTAACTTCCTGACCTCGCGGAAGAAATAAGCAGATAACCGATGTGGGTATTGTACAGAAACAGCGGTAAAAGTTAAAAATCTGTAGCTATTATTTCTATAGGAAAAACCTTTAACTCAATGTGAGCCAGCGCCCACATTGAGTATGTGGGTAATCAGGCTTCGATGATCGCCTGCAGCTGCAGCTCGTCATAGATCTGTTTTACCCAGGCGTCGACGCGCTGGCTGGTCAGCTCTGGCTGACGATCTTCGTCGATCGCCAGGCCGAGGAAGTGCTTGTCGTCCGCCAGGCCTTTAGAGGCTTCGAAGTGGTAGCCTTCGGTCGGCCAGTGGCCGACGATGACCGCGCCGTTTGGCTCGATAATGTCGCGAATGGTGCCCATCGCGTCGCAGAAATATTCCGCGTAGTCTTCCTGGTCGCCGCAGCCGAAAAGCGCCACCAGCTTGCCGTTGAAGTCGATCTCCTCCAGCGTCGGGAAGAAATCGTCCCAGTCGCACTGTGCTTCGCCGTAATACCAGGTGGGAATGCCCAGCAGCAGGATGTCGAACGCTTCCAGATCTTCTTTCGTGCTTTTGGCAATGTCATGCACTTCCGCAACGTCTTTGCCCAGTTGTTTCTGGATCATTTTTGCAATGTTTTCGGTGTTGCCGGTATCGCTGCCGAAGAAGATGCCTACGATTGCCATGGGATCAATAACCTCTTAAATCCTGATAATGAGATGCATGCGCAGAGCGCACAATTAAGCGAATGATAGCAGAGCGGGCAACGGGGCGGAACTTGAAAAGGCGCGCCATTTGCTTCTGCGTGCGCTTTGCGCGGTTCAGTCCAGTTTGAGTTGCGCCAGCAGCATCTGTTCAATCAGTTCGCTGCGGCTGATATTGCGCTGCTCGGCCAGGGTGTTCAGCGCATCCACGGCTTCGCCGCTCATTTTGAGTTCGACACGGCGCAGCCCGCGCACTTTGTCGCGTTTTAGTTGATTGCGCTTATTGATGCGCAGCTGTTCATCACGCGAGAGCGGACTGGTTTTCGGTCGACCGGGACGACGCTCGTTTGCGAACAGATCCAGCGTGGTGCGGTCAGTGTGTTCTTTTGCCATGGCTTAGTAAAACTAGAGGCGCGAACAGGCGCGTTGATGACGATACAGGTGATTGCCGCGGCGAAAAACCGGCTGCGGCAAAATTTAGCGCGCCATCATACTCCAGCGGAAGTGATGACGCCAATGCAAAACCGCGAACGGCAAGCTTTTGCTTTTAAAGCGCAAAAAAGCGGCGAACGCTGCGCAATACCGCATCAGGTTTCTCGGCGTGCACCCAGTGTCCGGCGCCGCTGATAACGTAAGCGCTGGCGGCGGGAAACTGGCGCAGCAGCGCGTCGCGGTACTGATTGTCGAGATAGGGCGACTCCCCGCCGCGAATAAACAGCGCCGGATGCGGCCAGGCCGGCACCGCTTCCCAGCCTGATATTGTAGCGTAGTTTTCCCACAGCGCGGGCACGTTGAAGCGCCACTCGCCCTCCTGGAACGACTTGAGGATAAACTGAATCACGCCCTCTTCCTTTATATGGGCGCGCATCACCTGCGCGGCCTCGCTGCGCAGGTGCACGCCCGCGTCGCTCACGGCGCGGATGGCGGCGAAGATCTCGTCATGGCGGCGCGTCTGATAGTCCACCGGCGCGATATCGATCATCACCAGCCGTTCCAGGCGCTGCGGCGCCAGCGCGCTCATCGCCATGGCGATTTTTCCGCCCATGGAGTGGCCGATGACCGCGACGCGATCGATATGGTGCGCGTCCAGCGTGTCGAGCATATCCTGCGCCATGGCGCGATAGCTCATCTCATCGGCGCGCGGCGACAGGCCGTGATTGCGCACGTCGACCTGAATCAGCGGCCCCGCATCCTTTAAGCCGCGCGCCAGCACGCCCAGGTTGTCCAGGCTGCCGAACAGGCCGTGAATAAGCAGGATGGGAAGGGAATCCGCAACAGATTGGTCAGTTTGCAAACGAGCATTTAAAATCATGGCAAAGTTCTTAAGATGGGGACCTCGGCTTAGGTTATCATGCTTTCACCTTTCCGGGCGCGCCGACAGGGCAGGCTTTAGGGCATATTCCGACTTTTGCCGTCAGAGCGTGCGAATGCTATCAGGCCGTCTGGATTTAACTTTATAATCCTTGTGTTAGAACCCGCCCGCTCAGCGACCGTCTGGCGTTTGCCGACGGCGATTTCCAGGCTGGCATGGTTCTGTCATAAGTCGAAACCGTACGGAAAAAGATGAAAACGATCGAAGTTGACGAAGACCTCTACCGCTATATCGCCAGCCACACGCAACATATCGGCGAGAGCGCCTCTGACATTTTACGGCGGATGCTAAAATTTAACGCCGGTCAAAGCGCGCCTGCGGCGGCCCCGCCGTTAGCCTCAGGTGATGCGGCGCAGAAGGCGATCCAGCCGGTGCGGGCGGAAAACCGTCCGCAGGATCGCGTACGCGCCGTGCGTGAGCTGCTGCTGTCCGACGAATACGCCGAACAGAAGAAAGCGGTCAATCGCTTTATGATGATTCTGTCAACGCTCTATCGTCTTGATCCTTCAGCATTTGCTGAAGCCACTGCGTCGCTGCAGGGCCGTACTCGCGTCTATTTCGCGGGCGACGAGCAAACGCTGTTGCAAAATGGCACCCATACTAAGCCGAAGCACGTTCCCGGCACGCCGTACTGGGTGATCACCAATACCAATACCGGCCGTAAATGCAGCATGGTGGAACACATCATGGTCTCGATGCAGTTCCCGCAGGAGCTGGCAGAGAAAGTTTGCGGCACCATTTAAACTGAAGCGTCAGGGAGAAGCGCCAATGGCCAGTCACCCCCGTGCCGGGCAACCCGCCCAGCAGAGCGATTTGATTAACGTTGCACAGTTAACGTCACAGTATTATGTCCTGCAGCCCGACGTGGCGAACCCGGACCATGCGGTGAAATTCGGCACATCCGGCCATCGCGGCAGCGCAGGACGTCAAAGCTTTAACGAGCACCATATTCTGGCGATTGCGCAGGCGATTGCGGAAGAGCGCAAGAAAAACGGCATTACCGGACCTTGCTACGTCGGCAAAGATACGCACGCGCTCTCTGAGCCGGCGATCCTGTCGGTGCTGGAAGTGCTGGCTGCCAACGGCGTCGATGTCATTGTTCAGCAGGACAACGGCTACACGCCGACGCCCGCTATCTCCAACGCCATCCTCGAGCATAACAAGCAGGGCGGGGCGCAGGCGGACGGCATCGTGATCACGCCGTCGCACAACCCGCCGGAAGATGGCGGCATCAAGTACAACCCGCCGAACGGCGGCCCGGCCGACACCAACGTCACCAAAGTGGTGGAGGATCGCGCCAATCAGCTGATCAAAGCGGGTCTGCAAGAGGTGAAACGCCTGCCGCTGGATCAGGCGTGGGCGAGCGGCCGCATCGTCGAAAAAGATCTGATCCAGCCGTACGTCGAAGGGCTGGCGCAGGTGATCGACTTCGCCGCTATCCAGAAAGCGGGCCTGAAGCTCGGCGTCGATCCGCTGGGCGGCTCCGGCATGGAATACTGGAAGCGCATCGCCGAGCACTACAATCTCGACCTGACCATCGTTAACGACGCCATCGACCAGACCTTCCGCTTTATGCATCTGGACAAAGACGGCGTGGTGCGCATGGACTGCTCGTCCGAGTGCGCTATGGCGGGTCTGCTGGCCTACAAAGACAAGTTCGACCTGGCGTTCGGCAACGACCCGGATTACGACCGTCACGGCATCGTGACGCCGTCGGGCCTGATGAACCCGAACCACTATCTGGCTGTCGCCATTAACTACCTGTTCCAGCATCGCCCGCAGTGGGGCAAAGAGGTCGCCGTCGGCAAAACGCTGGTGTCCAGCGCGATGATCGACCGCGTGGTCAACGACATCGGCCGTAAGCTGGTGGAAGTGCCGGTGGGCTTTAAGTGGTTCGTTGACGGCCTGTTCGACGGTAGCTTCGGCTTCGGCGGCGAAGAGAGCGCGGGCGCCTCTTTCCTGCGCTTCGACGGCTCTGCCTGGTCCACTGACAAAGACGGCATCATTCTCTGCCTGCTGGCGGCGGAAATCACCGCGGTCACCGGCAAGAACCCGCAGCAGCACTACGACGAGCTGGCTGAGCGCTTTGGCGCGCCGAGCTATAACCGTCTGCAGGCGCCAGCCACCTCAGCGCAGAAAGCGGCGCTGTCGAAGCTGTCACCGGAGATGGTCAGCGCCGACACGCTGGCGGGCGATCCGATCACCGCGCGTCTGACGGCGGCGCCGGGCAACGGTGCGTCCATCGGCGGTCTGAAGGTGATGACGGAAAACGGCTGGTTCGCCGCGCGTCCGTCAGGCACCGAAGACGCCTACAAAATCTACTGCGAGAGCTTCCTGGGGGCGGAACACCGCGCGCAGATCGAGAAAGAAGCGGTAGAGATTGTCAGCGAAGTGCTGAAAAACGCCTGATAATATTGAGCTGGCTGGTAAACCAGAGGGTTTTTCAGGCGGCTCAGTATTCAAAACGCGGTTGGTATGGACCGAAGAGCAAAGCGTCCCGCGACAGGGAGGTCGCGGGCCGAGCGAGCATGGATGCGTAAAGCGACTTTGCGATCGGCCCATGCCATCCGCGTCTGCACCCCATCACAATGCATCAAGCGCCCATCGGGCGCTTTTTTTATGGCATAAAGCGGTAGCCGATGCCGGTTTCGGTCAGCAGATGTTTTGGCTGCGCCGGATCTGCCTCCAGCTTCTGGCGCAGATGCGCCATATAGATGCGCAGATAGTGGCTATGCTCCACCGCGTTAGGGCCCCAGACCTGGCTCAATAGCTGGCGCTGGGTCAGCACCTTGCCGATATTATTCAGCAGCAGCGCCAGCAGACGAAACTCAATCGGCGTCAGGTGCACTTCGCCTGCGCCGCGCATCACGCGCCGCGCCGCCAGATCGACGCTGACGTCGGCGAAGCGGATCACCGGCTCCGGCTGCTGGCCAGGATGGCGACGCAGCGCCACGCGCACGCGCGCCAGCAGCTCGCCGATACCGAAAGGCTTGGTGAGATAGTCATCCGCGCCGACGTCGAGCGCGTCGATCTTATCCTGCTCATCCACGCGCGCTGACAGCACAATCACCGGCACGGCGCTCCACTGACGCACCTCACGAATAAAATCGCGTCCGTCGCCGTCGGGCAATCCCAGATCGAGGATCACCAGATCAGGCTTGCGCGTCGCCGCTTCAATCAGACCGCGCTGCAGCGTATCGGCGTCGAACACCTTCAGCGCTTCGCCCTCCAGCGCGAGGCGCACAAAGCGCCGAATCTCTTTCTCATCTTCAACGATCAATACGGTGGCCACGCAGCGCTGCTCCATGCCGGAAAAATTGCCGCTACTGTAGCAGCAAAATCAGGGGCTGCGTATGGATCATAAGATGATCATGCGCTTAACCAATCTGTAACTTTCTTTCACTATTGTTTGATCTGAATAGGTTAAAGCACAAAATAGTGGTCGGATGAGTAGCAAAATTACACTGGGCAGCGTAATATCTGAGCAAGATCACATTTCATCGCGCTGCTGTAGAGGAGGCCACTGATGTACCAGACATACCCTTTTTATAAAATCTTGCTGCGTCGCGCGCTGGTTATCCTGCTGGGCGTCGGCGCGCTGCCGGTAATGCTGTTTCGCCAGGATCGCGCGCGTTTTTACAGCTACCTGCACCGCATGTGGTGCAAAACCAGCGCCAAGCCGGTCTGGCTGGCACAAACCGAAGCCGCAGGCGGCCTGTTCTGGTAACCGGCTGGCGTTATAAAACAAAGCCCGATGTTGCCATCGGGCTTTGTTGTTTTTGAAGCGGCATCACAGAGAAAAGCCCCTCCAGCACCGGGTTGAGGCTGTTATTCATCCGATTTTCAGCTACACTTAAACCTCTACAAGATTTCGGAGGTTGTACAAGTATGAGCGTAAAAATTCCGCTGGGTATCAGTGCCTGCCTGCTGGGAGAACAAGTGCGTTTTGACGGCGGCCACAAACGGCTGGCGTTCGCCGTCAACGAGCTTGCGCCCTTTGTACGTTTTGAACCCGTCTGCCCCGAAATGGCGATAGGCCTGCCTACGCCGCGTCCGGCGCTGCGCCTGGTGAAGCAGAGCGATGAAGCGATCCACCTCTGTTTCAGTAAAGAGGGCGGCAAGGAGATGACCGATCAGATGCGCGACTGGTCAGCCGAGCGGGTTAAATCGCTGCATCACCTGTGCGGCTATATTCTGTGCGCCAAGTCGCCCAGCTGCGGCATGGAGCGCGTGCGCGTCTACGAGCCGGACACCAACAACAACCGCAAAGCGGGGATGGGGCTGTTTGCCGAGAAGCTCAAGGCGGAGATGCCCTGGCTGCCGATGGAAGAGGATGGCCGTCTGCACGATCCGGTGCTGCGCGAAAACTTTGTCGGCCGCATCTGCGCGCTGCACGAGTTTAATCAGATGTGGCAACGTGGCCTGACGCGCGCGCAGCTGATCGCCTTCCACAGCCGCTACAAGCTGCTGATGCTGGCGCATTCGCAGGAAAAATATCGCGAGCTGGGTCCGTTCGTCGCCTCAATGAGCCAGTGGGATTCGCTGGAAGCCTTCGCCTTTGAATACCGCAACCGCATGATGGCGCTGCTGTCGCAGCCGGCGTCGCGGCGCAACCACACCAACGTGCTGATGCATGCGCAGGGCTATTTCCGTCGTCAGCTCAGCTCGCCGCAGCGTCAGGAGCTGGCGGAGCTGATCGATCGCTACCGCTGCGGCGTGCAGCCGCTGCTGGCGCCGATCACCATGCTGAAGCACTACATGTCGCAATATCCGCACCCCTGGCTGACGCAGCAGCGCTACTTTGATCCCTACCCGGAGGCGCTGCGCCTGCGCTATGGCCAGTAAGATGCGCACGCATCTGGTCTGGCTGCGCAATGACCTGCGCGTCAACGATAATCTGGCGCTCAATGCCGCCTGCCGCGATGCCGAGGCAAAGGTCATCGCGCTCTATATCGCCACGCCTGGGCAGTGGCGTCAGCACGACATGGCGCCAAAACAGGCGGCCTTTATTTATGACAGCCTGCTGGAACTGCAGCAGGCGCTGGCCGATCGCGGCATCGAGCTGGTGACGCAGGCGTGCGACGATTTCGCCGCGTCGCTGGATATCCTCAGCACCTTCTGCGAACAGCAGCAGGTCGACGCATTGTTCTACAACTACCAGTATGAGCTGAACGAGCGCCAGCGCGACGCCGAGGCGGAAAAACGCCTCGATAAAGCGGGCGTAGTCTGTCAGGGCTTTGACGACAGCCTGCTGCTGCCGCCGGGCAGCGTACAGACCGGCGACGGCAAGATGTACAAGGTCTACACCCCGTTCAGCAAAGCCTTTGTGCGCCGGCTGCAGCTCGCCATGCCGGCGTGCGTCGCCGCGCCGAAAGCGCGCAGCGGCGGGGCGCTTAAGTCGCCCGACGCGCCACAGCGCTTTGACTACCCGATGGAAGAGTATGATCGCGAGCGCTTCCCGCCGGGCGAAAGCGCGGCGCTGCAGCGCCTGCGCCACTTCGCCCAGCAGCCGATACGCGACTACCATCAGCAGCGCGATACCCCTTCCGTTGACGGCACCAGCCGCCTGTCGGTCTATCTCGCCACCGGCGTGCTGTCGCCGCGCCAGTGCCTGCATCGGGTGCTTAAAGAGCATCCGCGCGCGCTGGAGGAGAGCACGCTGTTTAGCTGGCTTAACGAACTGATCTGGCGCGAATTTTATCGTCATCTGATGGTGGCCTATCCGGCGCTTTGTCGCCATCAGCCCTTTGTCGGCTGGACGCGCCGCGTAGACTGGCAGCGCAACGAGGCGCACTTCGCCGCCTGGCAAGCGGGTAAAACCGGCTATCCCATTGTGGATGCGGCGATGCGACAGATGAACGCGCTGGGCTGGATGCACAACCGGCTGCGCATGATCACCGCCAGCTTTCTTGTCAAAGATCTGCTGATCGACTGGCACGAAGGCGAGCGCTACTTTATGCAAAAGCTGATCGACGGCGACCTGGCGGCGAACAACGGCGGCTGGCAGTGGGCGGCCTCGACGGGCGTCGATCCGGTGCCGTACTTCCGTATTTTCAATCCCACCACCCAGGGCGAACGGTTCGACAAGCAGGGCGCCTTTATTCGCCAGTGGCTGCCGGAGCTGAAAGAGGTGCCAGACAGCGACATCCATCAGCCGCAGCGCTGGGCGGAAAAAAACCACAAGAAACTCGATTATCCCGCGCCAATCGTGGAACATAAGCAGGCACGTAAAAAGACATTAGACGCCTTTGAGCGCGCGAAAAACGCAGCCTGAGGCGGCACGGAGCCGTTATGAATCACTACGAACTTGAAAATATCGTCAACCAGCAGCTTAACAGCAGCGCCTTTAGCGACTATGCGCCAAACGGCCTGCAGGTTGAGGGACGCGCCGAGGTAAAAACCCTGATCACCGGCGTCACCGCCAGCCAGGCGCTGGTGGATGAGGCCGTGGCGCGCAACGCCGATGCGATCCTGGTGCATCACGGCTACTTCTGGAAAAGCGAGCCGGCGGTGATCACAGGCATGAAGCGCAACCGCCTGCGCGCGCTGCTGGCGAATGACATCAACCTCTATGGCTGGCATCTGCCGCTCGACGCGCACCCGCAGCTGGGCAACAACGCGCAGCTGGCGAAGCTGCTGGATATCGAGGTGAAAGGGGAAGTGCAGCCGCTGGTGTTCTGGGGCGAGCTGGCGACGCCGCTGAGCGGCGAGGCGCTGGCGCAGCGCATTGAACAGCGCCTGGGACGCACGCCGCTGCACTGCGGCGACCACGCCCCGGCGCAGATCCGTCGCGTCGCCTGGTGCAGCGGCGGCGGTCAGGGCTTTATCGACAGCGCGGCCGCGTTCGGCGTTGACGCCTACATCACCGGCGAAGTCTCAGAGCAGACCATCCACAGCGCGCGCGAGCAGGGCATTCACTTCTTCGCCGCCGGCCATCACGCCACCGAGCGCGGCGGCATTAAAGCGCTGGGCGAGTGGCTGGCCGAGCAGCACGGCCTCGACGTTACCTTTATCGATATTCCCAATCCCGCCTGATCGATCTCCCTCTTTGCGCCCTTCCGGGCGCAAATCTGTTGACACTTTTCTGCCACTTTCGCATAACTATTCGCTTTGTTCTGATAATCAGCAGCCGCAGCGCGCGTAGCGCAGCGGGAAAAGGAGGTGGGATTTGCAACGAGCACGATGTTATCTGCTTGGCGAACAGGCGGTGGTGCTGGAGCTTGAACCACCGGTATCGCTGCAAAGCCAGCAGCGTATCTGGGGGCTGGCGCAGCGCCTGCAGCAGCATGAGCAGGTGGCGGAAGTCATTCCCGGCATGAACAACGTTACGCTGCTGCTGCGCGATCCGCAGCAGAGTCCGCTGGACGCGATTGAGCGACTGCAGCGCTGGTGGGAAGAGAGCGAGGCGCAGGAGATGGCGTCGCGCCTGGTGGAGATCCCGGTGGTGTATGGCAAAGAGGCGGGACCGGATCTGCAGGTGGTGGCCGAACACGCTGGCCTGACGCCGCAGCAGGTGGTTGAGCTGCACAGCAGCGTCGACTATGTGGTTTACTTCATCGGCTTTCAGCCGGGATTCCCCTATCTTGGCGGGCTCGACAGCCGCCTCCACACGCCGCGCCGCGCCGAGCCGCGCCTCAGCGTGCCGGCAGGCTCCGTCGGCATCGGCGGCAGCCAGACCGGCATCTACCCGCTCGCTTCGCCCGGCGGCTGGCAGCTGCTGGGCCACACGCCCGTCGCGCTGTTCGATCCGCGCCAGCAGCCGCCGACGCTGCTGCGTCCCGGCGACAGCGTGCGTTTCGTGCCACAAAAGGAGGGCGTATGTTGAGGATATTACGCGCCGGCCTGGCGACCACTTTACAGGACAGCGGCCGCACCGGCTGGCGGCAGTTCGGCGTCAGCGTTGGCGGCGTGCTCGATCGGCCGGCGATGCGCACCGCTAACCTGCTGGTGGGCAACGATCCCGACAGCGCGGTGCTGGAGATCGTGCTGGGCCAGTTCAAGGCGGAATTTATGCGCGACGGCTGGTTCGCGCTGACCGGTGCGACCTGCGACGCCGAGCTGGACGATAAGCCGGTCTGGACCGGCTGGCGCCTGCCGGTGAAAAAAGGGCAGGTGCTGACGCTCTCTATGCCGCTGCACGGCATGCGCAGCTATCTGGCGATCCACGGCGGCTTCAACGTCGCGCCGACGCTCGGCTCCGTCAGTACCGATCTCAAAGCTGGCTTCGGCGGCTGGCAGGGACGCAAGCTGGAAGATGGCGATCGGCTGCCGCTCGGCAAGCCGACGCGCGCCTTCACCCGTAAAGCGGGCGTGCGCCAGCTGCTGTGGAGCAACCGCATCCGCGCGCTGCCGGGGCCGGAATACCATGAGTTCAGCCGCGAGGCGCAGATGGCCTTCTGGCGCACGCCCTGGATGCTGAGTCCGCAGAGCAACCGCATGGGCTACCGCCTGCAGGGGCCGGAGCTGAAGCGCGACACGCCGCGCGAGCTGCTGTCGCACGGGCTGGTGCCGGGCGTGGTGCAGGTGCCGCCGAACGGCCAGCCGATCGTGCTGATGGCCGACGCGCAGACCACCGGCGGCTATCCGCGCATCGCCTGCGTGATCGACGCCGATCTCTATCAGCTGGCGCAGATCCGTCTGGGCGAGCCAATTCACTTTATCCCGTGTTCGCTGCCGGTCGCCATGCAGGCCCGCATGCATCAGCAGCGCGCGCTGGACCACATGGCGTGGGGACTTGCTGATGAAAATTGATCTTAATGCCGACCTGGGCGAAGGCAGCGGCAGCGATCGCGCGCTGCTGCAGCTGGTCAGCTCGGCCAATATCGCCTGCGGCTTCCACGCTGGCGACGCGGAAACCATGCTGCAGTCGGTGCGCTGGGCGAAAGCCTTCGGCGTGGCGATCGGCGCGCATCCCAGCTTCCCGGATCGGGAAAACTTCGGCCGCACCGCGATGCAGCTGCCGCCGGAAACGGTCTATGCGCAGGTGATTTATCAGATCGGCGCGCTGAAAAGCCTGGCGGAAAGCGAAGGCGAGCGGCTGGCGCACGTGAAGCCGCACGGCATGCTCTATAACCAGGCCGCCGCCGACGCCACGCTGGCGGACGCCATCGCCCGCGCGGTGAAGGCGGTGGACCCGCAGCTTATTCTGGTGGGGCTGGCGGGCAGCGAGTCGATTCGCGCCGCCGCCCATCACGGGCTGCGCACCCGCGAAGAGGTGTTCGCCGATCGCGGCTACCTCAGCAGCGGCGCGCTGGTGCCGCGCAGCCAGCCGGGCGCGATGATCGAAGAGGAAGATCGCGCCATTCAGCAAACCCTGACCATGGTTAAAGCGGGAAAAGTTGAAAGCATCAGCGGCGAGTGGGTCGCCGTGACGGCGCAAACCGTCTGCCTGCACGGCGACGGCGCGCACGCCTTGCTGTTCGCACAGCGCCTGCGCGAGCGCTTCGCCGCCGAGCAGATCGTTGTCACCAGCGCCTGATTTTTCTTTTTCGCCCGGCCTCGCAGCCGGGCTTTTCAACATAAGGGTCAACATGGATAACGTGATCAACCTCTGGCCGCTTCTGGGCATCGCGGCAATCGTCATCGGCTTTTTGCTGCGCTTCAATCCGGTTTTAGTGGTGATTGTGGCCGGCTTCGTCACCGGTTTTGCCGCGCTGATGCCGCTGGGCGACATTCTGGAAAAACTGGGCGCGGGCTTTCTCAATACGCGCAATCTGCCGCTTATCCTGCTGCTGCCGCTGGCGGTTATCGGCCTGCTGGAGCGGCACGGCCTGAAGGAGCGCGCGCAGGCCTGGATCGCGCAGATTAAAACCGCCACCGCCGGACGGCTGCTGATCGTCTATCTCTTCGTGCGTGAAATCACGGCGGCGCTCGGGCTGACCAGCCTCGGCGGTCATCCACAGATGGTGCGGCCGCTGCTGGCGCCGATGGCCGAAGGCGCGACGGAAAACCGCTACGGCGAAGTGTCGCCAGAGGTGCGGCATCGTCTGCGCGCCATGTCGGCGGCGACGGACAACGTCGGGCTGTTTTTCGGCGAGGATATTTTCGTCGCCTTCGGCGCAATTATCTTTATGCATAACTTTATGCTGGAGTCGGCCAATATTCAGACCGAACCGCTGCATATCGCCGTCTGGGGTATTCCCACCGCTGTGGCGGCGTTTCTGATCCACTCGGCGCGCCTGGTGCGCCTCGACCGCAAGCTGGCGCGCGAGCTGCAAACGCTGAATCACGCCGCGCTGAACGCTAAAGGAGGCCGCTGATGTTTCAACAACAGTATCTGATGTGGCTGGCGGGCCTGATTCTGCTGGTGGTCGCCGTGCTCTCCTGGCGCGACAGCCATAATCCGCGCCGCTTCACCACCGGCCTGTTCTGGGCGCTCTACGGCCTGATTTTTCTGGTCGGCGACTGGACCACGCAGCTGATGAGCGCGCTCTTCGGCACCACAGAGCTGGGCACGCGCTATCTGCACATCGGCGTCGGCGTGCTGGTGGTGGCGATGGCGCTGATCGCCGGCTGCGGCGGCGTGCGCCTCGGACGCTACCATCAGCGCAGCGACGAGGAGAAGCAGGTGAGCGCCCGCCGCCTCGGCAACCGGCTTTTCCTGCCCGCACTGGCGATCCCGGTGGTGACGGTGATCGGCGTGCTCGCCTTTAACCATATTCCTGGCCTGCAGGAAGCGGTATTCGGTGCAGGCAACCATGCGACGCTGGTGACGCTCTTCTCGATGATGATCGGCTGCCTGCTCGGCTGGCTGATCGCCCTGAAGCTTACTCATGAGAAGCCGGTGCAGTCGATGCAGGAGACGCGGCGTCTGCTGGATGCCATCGGCTGGGCCTTTATCCTGCCGCAAATTCTTGCCACGCTCGGCCTGCTGTTCACCAGCGCCGGCGTCGGCAGCGCCATTTCGCATCTTACCGAGAACTATCTGGCGGTGGACAATCGCTTTGTCGCCGTGACGGTCTACGCCGTCGGCATGGCGCTGCTGACCATGGTGATGGGCAACGCCTTCGCCGCGTTCCCGATTATTACCGCCGGCGTCGGCATTCCGATTCTGGTGCTGCAGCATCACGGCGATCCGGCGGTGATGGCGGCCATCGGCATGTTCTCGGGCTACTGCGGCACGCTGATGACGCCGATGGCGGCTAACTTCAACATTGTGCCCGCCGCGCTGCTGGAGCTGCCGGATCGCAACGCGGTGATCAAGGCTCAGGTGCCGACCGGTGTGCTACTGTTAATCGTTAACGTGTTTCTGCTCTATTTCCTGATGTTCCGGTGAGGTCAGTATGAAGACGGTATTAGTCACGGCGTTCGAGCCTTTCGGCGGCGAAACGATCAATCCCTCGTGGGAAGCGGTGCGCGCGCTCGAAGGCAAAACGATTGGCGGCGCGCGCATCGTGGCGCGTCAGCTGCCGGTGGTTTTTAGCGACGTGCTCGGCGTGCTCTATGCCGCCATGGATGAAGTCGAGCCCGATTTGATTCTCTCGGTCGGCCAGGCGGGCGGGCGCAGCGATATCACCGTCGAGCGCATCGGCATTAACGTCGATGACGCGCGCATCGCCGACAACGCCGGCCAGCAGCCGGTGGATGAGCCGATCGTGGCGGACGGTCCGGCGGGCTATTTCTCCACGCTGCCGATCAAGGCGATAGTGGCCGCGCTGCGTTCAGCGGGCATTCCCGCATCGGTGTCGCAAACCGCCGGCACCTTTACCTGCAACCGCGTGATGTACGGCCTGCTGCACCGGCTGCATGCGCAGGGCAATGGCGTGCGCGGCGGTTTCGTGCATATTCCCTACCTGCCGGAGCAGGCGGCGCAGCATCCCGGCGCGCCCAGCATGGCGCGCGAGAGCGTAATGCAGGCGCTGGAGATCGCCATTCGCGTCTCGCTGGAGACGGAAACGGACCTGAAAGTCGCCGGCGGCGCCACGCACTAAGAGGACCAGCATGCCTGAAGGACCGGAGATCCGCCGCGCGGCGGATCAGCTTGAAGAAGCCATTGTCGGCAAGCCGTTGACGGACGTCTGGTTTGCCTTTCCCGAACTAAAAACCTACGAGCCTGCGCTGCTGGGCGAGCAGGTCAACGCCATCGAGACGCGCGGCAAAGCGCTGCTGACGCACTTTTCCAACGGTCTGACGCTCTACAGCCATAATCAGCTGTACGGCGTCTGGCGCGTGGTGGAGAGCGGCACGGTGCCGGAAACCAAACGCCAGCTGCGGGTGCGGCTGGCGGTCGCCGATCGCGCCATTTTGCTCTATAGCGCCTCGGATATTGAGCTGCTCAACGCCGAGTCGCTGGCGGCGCACCCGTTTCTCAATCGCGTCGGCCCCGATGTGCTCGACGCGCAGCTTGACGTGGCGACGGTGCGCGAGCGGCTGCTGTCGCCACGCTTTCGCCGTCGTCAGTTCAGCGGGCTGCTGCTCGATCAGGCGTTTCTGGCGGGGCTGGGCAACTATCTGCGCGTGGAGATCCTCTGGCAGGCGGGCCTGCTGGCGCAGCATCGCGCGCAGGATTTAACGGATGCGCAGCTTGACGTGCTTAGCGAGGCGCTGCTGGCGATACCGCGTCACTCTTACCGGATGCGCGGCACCATGAAGAAGTACCATCACGGCGCGGCGTTTCGCTTTGAGGTGTTTCACCGGCAGGGCAAAAAGTGCCGCCGCTGCGGCGAGATTATTCAGAAAGGAACCCTGTCGTCGCGGCCGTTTTACTGGTGTCCGGGTTGCCAGCACTAAAAGGGCACGGTCTATTGCTACAGACGACTTAAAAGCTTGAGGAGTGGGTAACCGGACCCGAGGAGCAAAGCGTCCCACGCCAGGGACAAAAACGCCGGGAGCGTTTTTGAACAACGCAACGCGTTGGCCCGGTGACGGGCGCACCTCAGGGATGAGGCGCGTAATCGTGCGCGCCGAGCTGGCAGGGATGCCGTTTTTTGCGTCTTTGCGATCGGGTCCGGTTACCCGCGACCGGCACCTTTCCTCCAGACAATGGAATCTCACCACCATAAAAAAGCGGAGATTTCTCTCCGCTCATAGTCTGATATATCGAGCCAACGCGAGTAACATAGCCCGATCGCAAAGTCGCTTTACGCATCCCTGCGCGCTCGGCCCACGCCATCCCTGGCGTGGGACGCTTTGCTCTTCGGGCCATGTTACCCGCTCTTCAGGCTTTTATGCGGCCTGAAGCAGAGTCCGCTGCGGTTATTTCTTCAGCGCAGAGTTAAACTCACGCTCGGTATAGCCGGTGTAAAGCTGACGCGGACGCGCAATTTTCATGCCTTCGTCATGCATCTCTTTCCAGTGGGCGATCCAGCCGACGGTGCGCGCCATGGCGAAAATCACGGTGAACATCGATGACGGAATCCCCATCGCTTTCAGAATAATGCCGGAGTAGAAATCGACGTTCGGGTAGAGTTTGCGCTCGATAAAGTAGGGGTCGTTCAGCGCAATGTGCTCCAGCTCCATCGCCACTTCCAGCAGGTCATCCTTCATGCCCAGCTCGTTCAGCACTTCATGGCAGGTCTCACGCATCACGGTGGCGCGCGGGTCGTAGTTCTTGTAGACGCGGTGACCAAAGCCCATCAGGCGGAAAGAGTCGTTTTTGTCTTTCGCGCGACGCACAAATTCCGGAATATGCTCAACGGTGCTGATCTCTTCCAGCATACGCAGGGTCGCTTCGTTCGCGCCGCCGTGCGCCGGTCCCCACAGCGAGGCGATGCCCGCGGCGATACAGGCGAACGGGTTAGCGCCGGACGAGCCCGCGGTGCGCACAGTAGAGGTCGAGGCGTTCTGCTCATGGTCGGCGTGCAGGATCAGAATACGGTCCATTGCGCGCTCCAGCACCGGGTTCACCTTGTACTCTTCGCACGGGGTGGCGAACATCATATGCAGGAAATTGCCGGCGTAGGAGAGATCGTTGCGCGGATAAACGAAAGGCTGGCCGATAGAATATTTGTAACACATCGCCGCCATGGTCGGCATCTTCGACAGCAGACGAAACGCGGCGATTTCACGGTGACGCTCATTATTCACATCCAGCGAATCGTGGTAGAACGCCGCCAGCGCGCCGGTCACGCCGCACATCACCGCCATCGGGTGCGAGTCGCGACGGAAGCCGTGGAACAGACGGGTAATCTGCTCGTGGATCATGGTGTGGCGGGTCACGGTCTCGCGGAATTCTTCAAACTGCTGCTGCGTTGGCGCTTCGCCGTTCAGCAGGATATAGCATACTTCCAGATAGTTAGAGTGGGTCGCTAACTGGTCGATAGGAAAACCGCGATGCAGCAGAATGCCTTCATCGCCGTCGATAAAGGTGATTTTGGATTCGCAGGACGCTGTAGAGGTGAAACCCGGATCGAAGGTGAAAAGGCCACTGGAGCCCAGGGCGCGGACATCAACCACATCCTGCCCAAGCGTGCCTTTCAGCACATCCAGCTCAAGAGCCGTGTCATCTTGTAGGGTTAGCGTCACTTTTTTATCTGTCATTTTCGTCTCCATAGCGCCTTATGTAAGTATGGATCTTAGACACCTGAAAAGCGGTCATGTTGCGGTCGCCATTAACTTCACAATAACACTCTGCGGTAACAACGCGGGTGCAGGGTACAGAGTGAGAGGCGTGTCCCAGCAGGGAACGAGGCAGTCATGAAAATCTGCATATCGCGGTTGTTAAAGATCCGGTCTGGACATAACTTCCTGGTAATCAACAACCTGTTGTTTTAGGGTGCTCACAATCAGAATGTTACATAACTTGTGCTTAGGGGAAAGTGTATCCCCATAACTTTTGTGCATCACTGGGATTTGATGCCCTAGTTTGTAACTGAATTGTTGAACTTTTGTCAAATCAGATAATTAAATTTGTATTAAATGTGAAATTCGTGAGTCGGATCACTGTTTCACCCAAATGTACCCAAAGAGATTGTAGGGTAATTGTAATAAGAATGTGATCGTCCTATACTGCCGCCAGGTCTCCGGAAACCCCCTGACACCAGGAGCCACCCAGCGTTTCTACCGCGTCAATTAACACTGGATGTTGCTGATTTGGTGACGGTTAAAGTCTGAACACACCTGTGATTCGACTCCGCCTCAGGGACCGGAGGAAGCAAAATAAAAAAGAGCTGTGTGGGCAAAACCGTGAAAAAACAAAGACCTGTCAACTTGGATCTCTCGACGATCCGGTTTCCCGTTACTGCAATATCGTCCATTCTCCACCGCGTTTCCGGCGTCATTACCTTTGTGGCTCTCGGTATCCTGCTCTGGTTGCTGGGCACATCTCTCTCTTCCCCGGAAGGTTTTCAGCATGCTGCCGCCATAATGGATAGCTTCTTTGTGAAGTTTATTCTGTGGGGCATTCTCACGGCGCTGGCATTCCACACCGTGGGTGGCATCCGTCATATGCTGATGGATTTTGGATACCTTGCTGAGACGCTGGCTATCGGCCGTCAATCCGCCTGGGTCTCCTTTGGCATTACTGTCGTGCTTTCAATTTTGGCTGGAGTTCTCGTATGGTAAGCAATGCATCCGCGTTGGGCCGTAGCGGCATTCAGGACTGGCTGCTGCTGCGCGCGTCGGCAATCCTCATCACGCTCTACATCCTTTACATTGTCGGCTTCATCGCCCTGACCGATACGCTGACCTATGATGTCTGGCGCGGCTTCTTCGCCTCGTCGTTCACCAAAGTCTTCACCCTGCTAACGCTGTTCTCGATTCTGATCCACGGCTGGATCGGAATGTGGCAGGTGCTGACCGATTACGTCAAGCATCTGGCCGTCCGCCTGATCCTGCAGATGGCGATCGTGGTCGCGCTGCTGTCGTATGCAATCTATGGAACTGTTGTGGTGTGGGGTGTGTAAATGAATTTGCCAGTCAGAGAATTTGATGCCGTAGTGATCGGCGCAGGCGGCGCAGGTATGCGCGCCGCACTGCAAATCTCCCAGTCGGGCCAGACCTGCGCCCTGTTATCAAAAGTTTTCCCGACCCGTTCCCACACCGTGTCCGCGCAGGGCGGTATCACCGTCGCGCTCGGCAACACCCATGAAGACAACTGGGAATGGCACATGTACGACACCGTCAAAGGTTCCGACTATATCGGCGACCAGGACGCGATTGAATATATGTGTAAAACCGGCCCGGAAGCGATTCTGGAGCTGGAGCATATGGGGCTGCCGTTCTCCCGTCTGGAGGATGGCCGCGTCTATCAGCGCCCGTTTGGCGGCCAGTCGAAAAACTTCGGCGGCGAGCAGGCGGCACGCACCGCGGCGGCGGCGGACCGTACCGGCCACGCGCTGCTGCACACGCTCTATCAGCAGAACCTGAAGAACAAAACCACCATCTTCTCCGAATGGTACGCGCTCGATCTGGTGAAAAACCAGGACGGCGCCATCGTCGGCTGCACCGCTATCTGCATTGAAACCGGCGAAACCGTCTACTTCAAAGCCAAAGCGACCATTCTGGCCACCGGCGGCGCAGGCCGTATCTACCAGTCCACCACCAACGCGCACATCAACACCGGTGACGGCGTGGGCATGGCGCTGCGCGCAGGCGTGCCGGTGCAGGACATGGAGATGTGGCAGTTCCACCCGACCGGCATCGCCGGCGCGGGCGTGCTGGTGACCGAAGGCTGCCGCGGCGAAGGTGGCTACCTGCTGAACAAACATGGCGAGCGCTTTATGGAGCGTTACGCCCCGAACGCTAAAGATCTGGCGGGCCGTGACGTCGTGGCGCGCTCGATGATGATCGAAATTCGCGAAGGCCGCGGCTGTGACGGCCCGTGGGGCCCGCACATCAAGCTGAAGCTCGACCATCTTGGCGCGGAGGTGCTGGAGTCGCGCCTGCCGGGCATCCTTGAGCTGTCGCGCACCTTTGCGCACGCCGATCCGGTTAAAGAGCCGATTCCGGTTATCCCGACCTGCCACTACATGATGGGCGGCATTCCGACCAAAGTGACCGGTCAGGCGCTGCGCGTTAACGCGCAGGGCGAAGATGAAGTGATCCCTGGCCTGTTCGCCGTCGGCGAAATCGCCTGCGTATCGGTGCACGGCGCCAACCGTCTCGGCGGCAACTCGCTGCTCGACCTGGTGGTGTTCGGCCGCGCGGCCGGCGTGCATCTGATGGAGTGCATCGAACAGCAGGGCCCGCTGCGCGACGCCACGCTGGAAGAGATCGACGCCGCCATGGCGCGCTTCAACCGCTGGGAAAACAACACCACCGGCGAAGACCCGGTGGAAATTCGTAAAGCGCTGCAGCGCTGCATGCAGAACAACTTCTCAGTATTCCGCGAAGGCGATGCGATGAAGCAGGGTCTGGCCGAGCTGAAACAGATTCGTGAGCGTCTGAAATCAGCCCGTCTGGATGACCGTTCACCGGACTTCAATACCCAGCGTATTGAGTGCCTGGAGCTGGATAACCTGATGGAAACGGCTTACGCCACGGCGGTCGCGGCAAACTTCCGCACCGAAAGCCGCGGCGCGCACAGTCGATTCGACTTCCCGGATCGCGATGATGAAAACTGGTTGTGCCACAGTCTCTACGTCCCCGAAACCGAGAGCATGACGCGCCGTGAGGTGAACATGCAGCCGAAACTGCGCGCGGCCTTCCCGCCGAAAGTGCGTACCTACTAATTGCGGAGACGATCATGAGACTCGAGTTTTCTATTTATCGCTACAATCCTGACGTCGACGCCGCGCCGCGCATGCAGGATTACACGCTGGAATCTGAAGACGGCCGCGACATGATGCTGCTGGACGCGCTCATCCGTCTGAAAGAGAAAGATCCGACGCTGGCGTTTCGTCGCTCCTGCCGTGAAGGCGTGTGCGGCTCCGACGGCCTCAATATGAACGGTAAAAATGGTCTGGCGTGTATCACGCCGGTCTCCGCGCTGGGCAACGGCACGAAGAAGATCGTTATCCGTCCGCTGCCGGGCCTGCCGGTGGTGCGCGACCTGGTCGTGGATATGGGGCAATTCTACGCGCAGTATGAGAAGATTAAGCCTTACCTGTTGAATAACGGAGAGAATCCGCCGGCGCGCGAGCATCTGCAGTCGCCTGCCGAGCGCGAGCATCTGGATGGTCTGTATGAGTGCATTCTCTGCGCCTGCTGCTCCACCTCGTGCCCGTCTTTCTGGTGGAACCCGGACAAGTTCGTCGGTCCGGCGGGTCTGCTGGCCGCCTATCGCTTCCTGATCGACAGCCGCGACACCGAAACTGAGGCGCGTCTCGACAACCTGAGCGACGCTTTCAGCGTTTTCCGCTGTCACAGCATCATGAACTGTGTGAGCGTCTGTCCGAAAGGACTCAACCCGACGCGCGCCATCGGCCACATCAAGTCGATGCTACTGCAACGGGGTGCGTAAAACAGTATCCGTCCGGGAACCTCAGGTTCCCGGCGTTTTACGGAAGCCTTGCTAAGCGCGGCAGCGCCACGCTTAGCAAGGTTCCCTTACGGGCAGGGCGCGTGTGAGCGCACAGGCTCGTATCGCTGAACTCACTACGGCAAACCGCGAAAGCGGCAACAAATGAAACCTCAAAAAAGCATAGTAATGCTTAAGGGATCACAATGCAGAACAGCGCGATGAAGCCCTGGCTGGACTCCTCCTGGCTGGCCGGCGCGAACCAGTCTTACATAGAGCAACTCTATGAGGATTTCCTGACCGATCCGGACTCTGTCGATGCAGTGTGGCGCACGATGTTCCAACAGCTGCCGGGCACCGGCGTGAAACCGGAACAGTTTCACTCCACCACGCGCGAATACTTCCGTCGCCTGGCAAAAGATGCATCTCGTTACACCTCCACCGTCTCCGATCCGGCCGCCAATTCTAAGCAGGTTAAAGTCCTGCAGCTGATTAACGCCTTTCGTTTCCGCGGCCATCAGCATGCGAATCTCGACCCGCTTGGCCTGTGGAAGCAGGATCGCGTCGCCGATCTCGACCCCGCCTTTCACGATCTGACCGACGCCGATTTTCAGGAAAGCTTTAACGTAGGCTCTTTCGCCATCGGCAAAGAGACCATGAAGCTGGCTGACCTCTATGACGCGCTGCAGCAGACCTATTGCGGCTCCATTGGTGCAGAGTACATGCACATCAACAACACCGAAGAGAAGCGCTGGATCCAGCAGCGTCTGGAATCGGTGGCGGGCCGCGCAGCGTTCAGCAGCGAAGAGAAAAAAGGTTTCCTGAAAGAGCTGACCGCGGCAGAGGGGCTGGAAAAATACCTCGGCGCGAAATTCCCCGGCGCGAAACGCTTCTCGCTTGAGGGCGGCGACGCGCTGATCCCGATGCTGCGCGAAATGATCCGTCACGCCGGCAAGAGCGGCACGCGCGAAGTGGTGCTGGGTATGGCGCACCGCGGTCGCTTGAACGTGCTGATCAACGTGCTGGGCAAAAAGCCGCAGGATCTCTTCGACGAGTTCGCCGGCAAGCATAAAGATCACCTCGGCACCGGCGACGTGAAGTACCACATGGGCTTCTCGTCTGACGTCGAAACCGAAGGCGGCCTGGTGCACCTGGCGCTGGCGTTCAACCCGTCGCATCTGGAGATCGTCAGCCCGGTGGTGATGGGCTCGGTGCGCGCGCGTCTCGATCGCCTCGATTCGCCGGGCAGCAACCAGGTTCTGCCGATCACCATCCACGGCGACGCCGCGGTTATCGGCCAGGGCGTGGTGCAGGAAACCCTGAACATGTCGCAGGCGCGCGGCTACGAAGTTGGCGGCACGGTGCGCATCGTGATCAACAACCAGGTGGGCTTCACCACCTCTAACCCGCGTGACGCGCGCTCCACGCCATACTGCACCGATATCGGCAAAATGGTGCTGGCGCCGATTTTCCACGTCAACGCGGACGATCCGGAAGCGGTGGCCTTTGTCACGCGCCTCGCACTCGACTATCGCAACACCTTCAAGCGCGACGTCTTTATCGACCTGGTTTGCTACCGTCGTCACGGCCACAACGAAGCCGACGAGCCAAGCGCGACCCAGCCGCTGATGTACCAGAAAATTAAAAAACATCCGACGCCGCGTAAGCTCTATGCCGATCGTCTGGCGGCAGAAGGCTCCGCCGGCGCGGAAGACGCCACTGAAATGGTCAACCTCTATCGCGACGCGCTGGACGCGGGCGAATGCGTGGTGCCGGAGTGGCGTCCGATGAGCCTGCACTCCTTTACCTGGTCGCCTTACCTCAACCACGAGTGGGATGAGAGCTATCCGGCGACCGTCGAGCCGAAACGTCTGCAGGAGCTGGCGCGCCGTATCAGCCAGATCCCGGAAGCGGTCGAGGTTCAGGCGCGCGTGGCGAAAATCTACAACGACCGCAAAGAGATGGCCGAAGGCAACAAGCCGTTCGACTGGGGCGGCGCGGAAAACCTGGCCTACGCCACGCTGGTGGATGAGGGCATTCCGGTGCGTCTCTCTGGCGAAGACTCCGGCCGCGGCACCTTCTTCCATCGTCATGCGGTGATCCATAACCAGGCCAACGGCTCGACCTACACGCCGCTGCACCATATCCACAACGGTCAGGGTCAGTTCAAGGTGTGGGACTCCGTGCTGTCGGAAGAGGCGGTGCTGGCGTTCGAATATGGCTACGCCACCGCCGAGCCGCGCACCCTGACCATCTGGGAAGCGCAGTTTGGCGACTTCGCCAACGGCGCGCAGGTGGTGATCGACCAGTTCATCAGCTCCGGCGAGCAGAAATGGGGCCGCATGTGTGGCCTGGTGATGCTGCTGCCGCACGGCTACGAAGGCCAGGGCCCGGAACACTCTTCGGCGCGTCTGGAGCGCTATCTGCAGCTCTGCGCCGAGCAGAATATGCAGGTGTGCGTGCCTTCCACGCCGGCGCAGGTTTACCACATGCTGCGTCGTCAGGCGCTGCGCGGGATGCGTCGTCCGCTGATCGTCATGTCGCCGAAATCGCTGCTGCGTCATCCGCTGGCGATCTCCTCGCTCGACGAGCTGGCCAACGGCAGCTTCCAGCCGGCCATTGGCGAAGTTGACGCGCTCGATCCGCAGCAGGTGAAACGCGTGGTGCTCTGCTCTGGCAAGGTCTACTACGATCTGCTGGAACAGCGCCGCAAAAACGAGCAGACCGATGTCGCTATCGTGCGCATCGAACAGCTCTATCCGTTCCCGCACAAAGCGGTGCAGGACGCGTTAAAAGATTATGCCCATGTGCAGGATTTCGTCTGGTGTCAGGAAGAGCCGCTGAATCAGGGCGCATGGTATTGTAGCCAGCATCACTTCCGCGAAGTGGTTCCGTTTGGCGCCTCGCTGCGCTATGCGGGCCGTCCGGCTTCCGCTTCACCGGCTGTGGGCTATATGTCCGTACATCAACAACAGCAGCAAGACCTGGTTAATGACGCGCTGAACCTTGGTTAATTTAAAAGGAAAGATAATGAGTAGCGTAGATATTCTCGTTCCCGACCTGCCTGAATCCGTTGCCGATGCCACCGTGGCAACCTGGCACAAAAAACCAGGCGATGCGGTAAGCCGCGACGAAGTGCTGGTAGAGATCGAAACCGACAAAGTGGTGCTGGAAGTGCCAGCCCAGGCTGACGGCGTGCTGGAAGCCGTGCTGGAAGAGGAAGGCGCGACCGTCACCTCACGCCAGATTCTGGGCCGCCTGAAAGAGGGCAACAGCGCCGGTAAAGAGACCAGCGCCAAAGCAGACAGCAAAGAGTCGACCCCGGCGCAGCGCCAGACCGCCTCGCTGGAAGAAGAGAGCAACGATGCGCTGAGCCCGGCCATCCGTCGCCTGATCGCCGAGCACGATCTGGACGCGTCGCAGATTAAAGGCAGCGGCGTCGGCGGCCGTATCACGCGCGAAGATGTGGAAAAACATCTGGCGAACAAACCTGCCGCCGCGAAAGCCGCGCCGGCCGCCGCTGAAGCGGCGCCGCAGCAGGCCGTCGCTAACCGCAGCGAAAAACGCGTGCCGATGACCCGTCTGCGCAAGCGCGTGGCGGAGCGTCTGCTGGAAGCGAAGAACAGCACCGCGATGCTGACCACCTTCAACGAAGTGAACATGAAGCCGATCATGGATCTGCGCAAGCAGTACGGCGACGCCTTCGAGAAGCGTCACGGCGTGCGTCTGGGCTTTATGTCTTTCTACCTGAAAGCGGTGGTTGAAGCGCTGAAGCGTTTCCCGGAAGTGAACGCCTCTATCGACGGCGAAGATGTGGTTTACCACAACTACTTCGACGTCAGCATCGCCGTCTCCACGCCGCGCGGCCTGGTGACCCCGGTGCTGAAAGATGTCGACGCGCTGAGCATGGCGGACATCGAGAAGAAAATCAAAGAGCTGGCGGTGAAAGGCCGCGACGGCAAGCTGACGGTCGACGAGCTGACCGGCGGCAACTTCACCATCACCAACGGCGGCGTCTTCGGCTCGCTGATGTCGACGCCGATCATCAACCCGCCGCAGAGCGCTATCCTGGGCATGCACGCCATCAAGGATCGTCCGATGGCGGTAAATGGTCAGGTGGTGGTGCTGCCGATGATGTATCTGGCGCTCTCCTACGATCACCGCCTGATCGACGGCCGCGAATCGGTCAGCTATCTGGTGGCGGTGAAAGAGCTGCTGGAAGATCCGGCGCGTCTGCTGCTGGACGTCTGATTTTCACCGGGCGCGCCGCGCAAGGCGCGCCCAACCTAATTACTCTTTTCAGACCTGAATGGATAGAACATCATGAACTTACACGAATACCAGGCGAAACAGCTGTTTGCACGGTATGGTATGCCGGCTCCGACCGGCTACGCCTGCACGACGCCACGCGAAGCGGAAGAAGCGGCCTCTAAAATTGGCGCCGGTCCGTGGGTAGTGAAATGTCAGGTTCATGCCGGTGGACGCGGTAAAGCGGGCGGCGTGAAAGTGGTGAACAGCAAGGAAGAGATCCGCGCTTTCGCTGAGCACTGGCTGGGCAAACGTCTGGTGACCTATCAAACTGACGCCGACGGCCAGCCGGTCAACCAGATCCTGGTGGAAGCGGCGACCGATATCGATCAGGAACTCTATCTGGGCGCGGTTGTCGATCGCGCAACCCGTCGCGTGGTCTTTATGGCCTCGACCGAAGGCGGCGTTGAGATTGAGAAAGTGGCGGAAGAGACCCCGCACCTGATCCACAAAATGGCGCTCGATCCGCTGACCGGCCCGCAGCCTTACCAGGGCCGCGAGCTGGCGTTTAAACTCGGCCTGACCGGCAAACAGGTTAGCCAGTTCACCAAGATCTTTATGGGTCTGGCGACGCTGTTCCTGGAGCGCGACCTGGCGCTGGTTGAGATCAACCCGCTGGTGATCACCAAACAGGGCGATCTGGTCTGCCTCGACGGCAAGCTGGGCGTGGACGGCAACGCGCTGTTCCGTCAGCCGGAGCTGCGCGAAATGCGCGATCCGAGCCAGGAAGACCCGCGCGAAGCGCACGCGACACAGTGGGAACTGAACTACGTGGCGCTGGAAGGCAACATCGGCTGTATGGTTAACGGCGCAGGCCTGGCGATGGGCACCATGGACATCGTTAAGCACCACGGCGGCCAGCCGGCTAACTTCCTCGACGTCGGCGGCGGCGCCACCAAAGAGCGCGTGACCGAAGCCTTTAAAATCATCCTCTCCGACGACGCGGTGAAAGCGGTATTCGTCAACATCTTCGGCGGCATCGTGCGCTGCGACCTGATTGCCGACGGCATCATCGGCGCGGTGGCTGAAGTGGGCGTCAACGTGCCGGTGGTGGTGCGTCTGGAAGGAAACAACGCTGAGCTGGGCGCACAGAAACTGGCGGACAGCGGACTGAATATCATTGCAGCAACCAGCCTGACCGACGCGGCACAGCGCGTTGTTGCGGCTGCGGAGGGGAAATAATGTCAATTCTGATCGACAAAAACACTAAAGTGATTTGCCAGGGGTTCACTGGCGGTCAGGGTACCTTCCACTCTGAGCAGGCGCTGGCATACGGCACCCAGCTGGTCGGTGGCGTGACGCCGGGCAAAGGCGGCACCACGCACCTTGGCCTGCCGGTGTTCAACACCGTGCGTGAAGCGGTAGAAGCGACCGGCGCGACGGCGACCGTGATCTACGTTCCGGCGCCGTTCTGCAAAGACGGCATCCTGGAAGCGATCGACGCGGGCATCAAGCTGATCATCACCATCACCGAAGGCATCCCGACGCTGGATATGCTGACCATCAAGGTGAAGCTGGACGAAGCGGGCGTGCGCATGATCGGACCGAACTGTCCGGGCGTGATCACCCCAGGCGAATGCAAAATCGGCATCATGCCGGGCCACATTCACCAGCCAGGCCGCGTCGGCATCGTGTCGCGTTCCGGCACCCTGACCTATGAAGCGGTAAAGCAGACCACGGACATCGGCTACGGCCAGTCCACCTGTGTCGGCATTGGCGGCGACCCGATCCCAGGCTCTAACTTTATCGACATCCTGAAAATGTTCCAGGATGACCCGCAGACCGAAGCGATCGTGATGATCGGCGAAATCGGCGGCAGCGCGGAAGAAGAGGCGGCGGCGTTCATTAAAGAGCACGTTACCAAACCGGTTGTCGGCTATATCGCGGGCGTTACCGCGCCGAAAGGCAAGCGTATGGGCCACGCAGGCGCCATCATCGCAGGCGGTAAAGGCACGGCGGACGAGAAGTTCGCGGCGCTGGAAGCGGCCGGCGTGAAAACCGTTCGCAGCCTGGCGGATATCGGCGACGCGGTAAAAGCGGTGCTGCCAGCTAAATAAGCGCGTTTCACACGCCATCAGCCACCTTTCGAGGTGGCTTTTTTTTGCCTGTCACAAAGCAAAAAGCGGCGTGCAGGCGCCGCTATTTTTATGCTCTCTTTTACTTATGAAGGTTAAAGAATATAAGGGGAAGGTAACTGTTTTCTTAATTAAGCAAACTGACTTTGACAACTAATTAACAATATTCTTTAGGCTACATATCTGGCGAATAAAAGCGTTAATTCAGATCAATAAACTTCGACATTTAACAAACTTTACCGCTGGCAAAGCCTAAGCCAACCGGTTTAAATTGCGCTGCATCAATTCAGTCGTTTCCAAAAACATCCAGGAGATTGTGCCAGGCGGCTATATAACCCCTGCCAGCGGCGCTTCTCTCTCGCCTGCCTGAACGCACTGAACTGATCGCTTTCGGGGAATTTTCACCACTGTTACTCGCTCACGTCGGGCCGCGGAGGAAGATGATCCGTCGGTAACAAAAACTGGAATCAATAATCAGTCGTTCCTGAATCTTACTCTGCGCATCACATCCTGTTGTTTGCCGTTGTTATTCGCAGAGCAAATTCATGCGAGGAGCAAGGAGTCATTAATGTTTGATATCGTCGAGCTGTCGCGTTTACAGTTTGCCTTAACGGCGATGTACCATTTTCTGTTTGTCCCGCTAACGCTCGGTATGGCGTTTTTGCTGGCGATCATGGAGACGGTCTACGTCCTGAGCGGCAAACAGATCTATAAAGATATGACCAAATTCTGGGGCAAGCTGTTCGGCATTAACTTTGCGCTGGGCGTCGCCACCGGGCTGACCATGGAGTTTCAGTTCGGCACCAACTGGTCTTACTACTCTCACTACGTCGGCGACATCTTCGGTGCGCCGCTCGCCATTGAAGGGCTGATGGCGTTCTTCCTCGAATCCACCTTTGTCGGGCTGTTTTTCTTCGGCTGGGATCGCCTGGGCAAACGGCAGCATCTGGCGGTCACCTGGCTGGTGGCGCTCGGCTCCAACCTCTCCGCGCTCTGGATCCTGGTGGCGAACGGCTGGATGCAGAACCCTATCGCCTCCGAGTTCAACTACGAAACCATGCGCATGGAGATGCTGAGCTTCTCCGAGCTGGTGCTTAATCCGGTGGCGCAGGTGAAGTTCGTGCACACCGTCGCGGCGGGCTACACCACCGGTGCGATGTTTATTCTCGGCATCAGCGCCTGGTATCTGCTGAAAGGGCGCGACATCGCCTTCGCGAAACGCTCGTTCGCCATCGCCGCCAGCTTCGGCATGGCCGCGGTGCTGTCGGTAATTGTGCTCGGCGACGAGTCGGGCTACGAGATGGGCGACGTGCAGAAAACCAAGCTGGCCGCCATCGAAGCCGAATGGGAGACCCAGCCCGCGCCGGCCGCCTTTACGCTGTTTGGCCTGCCGGATCAGGAGAACCAGGAGAACGCCGACGCGGTGCAGATCCCCGGTCTGCTGGGGCTGATCGCCACGCGATCCATCGATACGCCGGTCACCGGCCTGAAAGATTTGATGGCGCAGCATGAGGTGCGCATCCGCAACGGCATGAAGGCCTATACGCTGCTGAACCAGCTGCGCAGCGGCAGCGCGGATCCCGCGGTGCGCGAAGCCTTCAACCAGAGCAAGCAGGATCTGGGTTACGGCCTGCTGCTGAAACGCTACACGCCGAACGTGGCGGACGCCACCGAGGCGCAGATCCAGCAGGCGGTGAAAGACTCAATTCCGCGCGTGGCGCCGCTCTACTTCGCCTTCCGCATTATGGTGCTGGCAGGTGTGCTGCTGCTGGGCATCATTACCTTCTCCTTCTGGAGCGTTATCCGCAACCGCGTCGGCAAACATCGCTGGCTGCTGAAAGCGGCGCTCTACGGCATACCGCTGCCGTGGATTGCCGTCGAGGCGGGCTGGTTCGTCGCCGAGTATGGCCGTCAGCCCTGGGCGATCGGCGAAGTGCTGCCGACCTCGGTGGCCAACTCCTCGCTGACCGTGGGCGATCTGCTCTTTTCCATGCTGCTGATCTGCGGTCTCTACACGCTGTTCCTTGTGGCGGAAATGTATCTGATGTTTAAGTTCGCGCGTCTTGGCCCCAGCAGCCTGAAAACCGGACGCTATCACCATGAGCAGGTCGCGGCAGCGGCTGAGCCGGCACGCGGTTAAGGAGAGCAACCATGTTTGATTATGAAGTACTGCGCTTTGTCTGGTGGCTGCTGATCGGCATTCTGCTGGTGGGCTTCGCGGTGGCGGACGGCTTTGATATGGGCGTTGGCATGCTGACGCGTCTGATGGGGCGCAACGACACCGAGCGCCGCATTATGATCAACAGCATCGCGCCGCACTGGGACGGCAACCAGGTCTGGCTGATCACCGCCGGCGGCGCGCTGTTCGCCGCCTGGCCGATGGTCTATGCCGCCGCCTTCTCCGGCTTCTACGTGGCGATGATTCTGGTGCTGGCGTCGCTCTTTTTTCGTCCGGTGGGTTTCGATTATCGTTCTAAAATTGAAGATATGCGCTGGCGCGGCATGTGGGACTGGGGCGTCTTTATCGGCAGCTTCGTGCCGCCGCTGGTGATCGGTGTGGCGTTCGGCAATCTGCTGCAGGGCGTGCCGTTCCGCGCGGATGAGTATCTACGCCTTGATTACACCGGCAACTTCTTTCAGCTGCTCAATCCGTTTGGGCTGCTGGCGGGGGTGATCAGCGTGGCGATGATCCTGACGCAGGGCGCGACCTATTTACAGATGCGCACCGTCGGCGAACTGCACGCGCGGTCGCGCGCCGTGGCGCAGGTGACGGCGCTGGTGATGATGGCTGGCTTCGCGCTGGCGGGCGTCTGGGTGAAATATGGCATCGACGGCTATGTGGTGACCAGCGCCATCGACCACCACGCGGCGTCGAACCCGCTGGGGAAAACCGTGGTGCGCGAGGCGGGCGCCTGGCTGGCGAACTTTAATCATCTGCCGGCGCTGTGGCTCTTCCCGCTGCTCGGCGTGGTGCTGCCGCTGCTGACGGTGCTGTTCTCGCGCGCGGAGAAGGGCGGCTGGGCGTTTGTCAGCTCGTCGCTGACGCTGGCGTGCGTCATCATGACCGCCGGCATCGCGCTGTTTCCCTTTATTATGCCGTCGAGCATCGAACCCGGCATGAGCCTGACGATGTGGGACGCCACCTCGAGCCAGCGCACGCTGACGGTGATGACCTTCGCGGCGATGATTTTCGTGCCGATCATTCTGGCCTACACCAGCTGGTGCTACTACAAAATGTACGGACGCATCACCAAAGAACATATCGAGCGCAATACGCACTCTCTCTACTGATTAAGGAGTTGAAGCATGTGGTATTTTGCCTGGATCCTCGGCACGCTGCTGGCCTGCGCCTTTGGCATCATCACCGCGCTGGCGATTGAGCATGTTGAAGACAGCGCCGCGCAGGATGAGCGCGCCTGATGCGCAAGCTGATTCGGACGTCATATCGTCTGATGGACAAAGGGCCTTTGCGGGCCCTTTCGCTCATCCTGGCGCTGATCGTCGCGGGCTGTTTGTTCTGGGATCCCTCGCGCTACGCCGCGCACACCAGCACGTTGTCGGTCTGGCAGGGGGTGTTGGTGATCTGGGCGGTTTGCGCCGGGGTGATCCACGGCGTGGGCTTCCGTCCGCGCCGCACGCGCTGGCAGGCACTCTTCTCGCCGGCGCTGGCCCTGATCGCGCTGCTGTTCGCTCTCTACTGGTTCTGGCGCTAGCCGCCCGCATCGCCGCTGGCGATGGAGTATTGTCAGCGGTCGGTCAAGATATCTGCCGCAAATCCTTCCGATTGTTTCCGTCTGATAATTATTTTCTCCTGGCTCTGGCATCCCATTCCCAACCCCAAATCTCTTGCGTATAGTAGCAACGTTTAAAAACGAGACCGGGATGTAGAGTGAGTACAACGCTGTTTCGCTGGCCGGTTCGGGTCTATTACGAAGATACCGACGCCGGTGGCGTGGTTTACCATGCCAGCTATATCGCTTTTTATGAACGAGCACGTACCGAAATGCTGCGTCAGCGCCATTTCAATCAGCACACCCTGCTGGAGCAGCAGGTTGCTTTTGTGGTGCGGCGCATAACGGTGGACTATGTTTCGGCGGCACGTCTCGATGACCTTCTGGAGATCCAGAGCGAAGTCACCGCGATGACGCGTGCGACCATGACGTTTTCCCAGCGTATCGTGAATGCAGAAGGCAAAGTCCTGAATGAAGCAGAAGTCCTGATTGCCTGCATCAACCCACATCTTATGAAGCCGATTGCGCTTCCCAAGTCTATTGTCGCGGAGTTCAAGCAGTGACTGACATGAACGTTCTTGATTTGTTCCTGAAGGCAAGCCTTCTGGTCAAACTTATCATGTTGATTTTGATCGGCTTTTCCATTGCTTCCTGGGCCATCATTATTCAGCGCACCCGTATTTTGAATGCGGCGGGCCGCGAGGCGGAAGCGTTCGAGGACAAATTCTGGTCCGGCATCGAGCTGTCGCGCCTCTATCAGGAGAGCCAGGGGCGTCGCGAAGAGCTGAGCGGCTCCGAGCAGATCTTCTACGCGGGCTTTAAAGAGTTCGCACGCCTGCACCGCGCCAACAGCCACGCGCCCGAAGCGGTGGTGGAAGGCGCCAGCCGCGCGATGCGCATCTCGATGAACCGCGAGCTGGAGGCGCTGGAGAACCATATTCCTTTCCTCGGCACCGTCGGCTCGATCAGCCCCTATATCGGCCTGTTCGGCACCGTCTGGGGCATCATGCACGCCTTTATTGCGCTCGGCGCGGTGAAGCAGGCGACGCTGCAGATGGTCGCGCCCGGCATCGCCGAAGCGCTGATCGCCACCGCGATCGGCCTGTTCGCCGCGATCCCGGCGGTCATGGCCTATAACCGACTGAACCAGCGCGTCAACAAGCTGGAGCAGGGCTACGACAACTTTATGGAAGAGTTCACGGCCATCCTGCACCGTCAGGCTTTCTCCAGCGAAAACGCGAAGTAAGCGGAGGTAACCATGGCCAGAGTACGTGGTCGCGGCCGCCGCGACCTGAAATCGGAAATCAACATCGTTCCGCTGCTCGACGTCCTGCTGGTGCTGCTGCTGATTTTTATGGCGACAGCGCCGATCATTACCCAGAGCGTAGAAGTGGATCTGCCGGACGCCACCGACTCGAAAACGGTCTCCAGCGACGATAATCCGCCGGTGATCGTCGAGGTCTCAGGCGTCGGCCAGTACAGCCTGGTGGTGGATCACGATCGTATGGAGCAGCTGCCGCCGGAACAGGTGGTGAGCGAGGCGCAGCGTCGCATTGAGGCGAATCCAAAAACCGTCTTCTTGATCGGCGGCGCGAAGGATGTGCCCTACGACGAAATTATTAAAGCGCTGAACCTGCTGCATCAGGCAGGCGTTAAATCTGTCGGTTTGATGACGCAGCCGATTTAAAGTCGAACCGTTTTTTGGGAACCGAGTGTGTCGAAGGCAACCGAGCAAAACGAGAAGTTAAAGCGCGCGATAATCATATCGGTGGCTCTGCACATCGTGCTGATCGCGCTGCTGGTCTGGAGCTCGTTTAACGAGAATATAGAGGCGAGCGGCGGTGGCGGCGGCAGCGATATCGACGCGGTCATGGTCGATCCGGGCGCCGTGGTCGAGCAGTACAATCGTCAGCAGAACCAGAAAAGCGACAGCCAGCGCGCCGAGCAGCAGCGTGAAAAACAGGCGCAGCAGCAGGCTGAAGAGCTGCAGCAGAAGCAGGCTGCCGAACAGCAGCGTCTGAAAGCGCTGGAGAAAGAGCGCCTGCAGGCGCAGGAAGCGGCGAAGGCGCAGGCTGAGCAGCAGAAACAGGCGGAAGCGGCGGCGAAAGCGGCGCAGGAGCAGCAGAAAGCGGCCGAGGCGGCCGCCGCGCAGGCGAAGGCGGACGCAAAAGCGGAAGCGCAGGCGCAGGCGAAAGCGGCTGCCGAGGCGGCGCAGAAGGCGGAAGAGCAGGCGAAACAGGCCGCCGCCGACGCGAAGAAAAAGGCGGAAGAGCAGGCGAAAGCCGTGGCCGCCGCCGCCGCGAAAGAGAAAGCGGTCGCCGACGCGAAAGCGGCAGCCGACGCCAAAGCGAAAGCGGCGGCAGAGGCGAAGGCGAAGGCGGCGCAGGAGGCGAAAGCCAAAGCGGCCGAGGAAGCGAAAGAGAAAGCTGAAGCGGCCAAAGAGAAGGCGGCCGAAGAGGCGAAAGAAAAAGCTGAGGCGGCAAAAGAGAAGGCCGCTCAGGACGCGAAAGAGAAAGCCGAGGCGGCGAAAGCGAAAGCCGCGCAGGAAGCGAAAGAGAAGGCGGAAGCCGCGAAAGAGAAAGCGGCGGCCGAGGCGAAAGCCAAAGCGGACGCGGCGGCGAAGGCGAAAGCGGCGGCCGATGCGAAGAAAAAAGCGGCGGCGGAAGCGGCGAAAAACAGCAGCGACGTTGACGATCTGCTAGGCGGCCTGACTTCTGGTAAGAATGCACCGAAAAGTGGCACCGCCGGCACTGCTGGCGGCGCGGCGGCAGGGCAGGGCAATCAGAAGAAAGCCGGTGCGTCAGGCGCAGAGATTAACTCTTATCTGGGACAGGTTGTGGGGGCGATTCAGAGCCGCTTCTACGATGCTGACACTTTCAAAGGGAAAGAGTGTAACCTGCGTATCAAGCTGGCACCGGATGGTTTGCTGATTGACGTTAAATCGGAAGGTGGCGACCCGGCGTTATGCCAGGCAGCGATCACGGCGGCGAAGCAGGCGCGTATTCCTAAGCCGCCATCGCAGGCCGTGTATGAAGTGTTTAAAAACGCACCGATGCGTTTCAAACCGGAATAATGCAGTAACCCACGGCAGGTTGGACTAAGGTTAGCTTGCCGTACTTAACGAATACTCGTGTTTTTCAGGAACTGTGCGAATTATCATGAACTCAGGTTCAGGTAAGGGAGAAAAGATGAAGCAGGCACTTCGTGTAACCTTAGGTTTTTTTGTTCTGCTGTGGGCTGCGATGCTCCACGCAGAAGTACGCATTGAAATTACGCAGGGCGTCAACACCGCGCGCCCCATTGGTGTGGTGCCGTTTAAATGGGCGGGCTCAGGCGCGGCGCCTGAAGATGTTGGCGGCATTGTCTCTGCTGACCTGCGCAACAGCGGCAAATTCAATCCTATCGACCGTTCACGTCTGCCTCAGCAGCCGACCAGCGCGCAGGAAGTGCAGCCTGCCGCCTGGAGCGCCCTGGGCATCGACGCGGTGGTGGTCGGTCAGGTCACGCCTAATCCCGATGGCAGCTATCAGATCGCCTATCAGCTGGTGGACACCGGCGGCGCGCCGGGCACCGTTCTGGCGCAGAACTCCTACAAGGTCACCAAACAGTGGCTGCGCTACGCGGCGCACACCGCCAGTGACGAAGTGTTCGAGAAGCTGACCGGTATTAAAGGGGCGTTCCGCACCCGTATCGCCTATGTGGTGCAGACCAACGGCGGTCAGTTCCCGTATGAACTGCGCGTTTCAGACTACGATGGCTTTAACCAGTTTGTCGTTCACCGCTCGCCTCAGCCGCTGATGTCGCCGGCCTGGTCGCCAGACGGCAGCAAAGTGGCCTATGTGACCTTTGAAAGCGGTAAATCGGCGCTGGTGGTGCAAACGCTGTCAAACGGCGCCATCCGTCAGGTTGCCTCGTTCCCGCGCCACAACGGTGCGCCGTCCTTCTCGCCGGACGGCACCAAGCTGGCTTTCGCGCTGTCGAAAACCGGTAGCCTGAACCTCTATGTGATGGACCTGGCGTCTGGCCAGACCCGCCAAATCACCGACGGTCGCTACAACAGCACTGAGCCGAGCTGGTTCCCGGATAGCCAGACGCTGGCCTACACCTCGGATCAGGCTGGTGCGCCTCAGATTTATAAAATTGGTATCAACGGCGGTGCGCCACAGCGTATTACCTGGGAAGGAGCACAAAACCAGGATGCGGACGTCTCTGCCGATGGTAAAACCATGGTGATGATCAGCAGCGCCGGTGGCGCTCAGCATGTCGCCAAACAGGATCTGGTAACGGGAGCCGTTCAAACGTTAACGAGCACGTTCCTGGATGAATCGCCAAGTCTGGCGCCAAACGGCACGATGGTAATCTATAGCTCTACTCAGGGGATGGGTTCCGTGTTGCAGTTGGTATCAACAGATGGGCGTTTCAAAGCGCGTCTTCCGGCAACTGATGGACAGGTAAAATCACCTGCCTGGTCGCCGTATCTGTAATGCATAGGTCCCCTGCGTAGCGGGGGGTTAAATGTATGATAATCAATATAACAGGATAAAAAAATGCAACTGAACAAAGTGCTGAAAGGGTTGATGCTGGCTCTGCCGGTTCTGGCTGTAGCCGCGTGTAGCTCACACAAAAACAACAACAACGACCAGACCGGCATGGGCGCAGACGGCGCTTACGGCAACGGCGCTGGCATGAACGGCAGCGGCAACGGCAACATGTCTTCTGATGAGCAGGCGCGTCTGCAGATGCAGCAGCTGCAGCAGAACAACATCGTTTACTTCGGCCTGGACAAATATGACGTCCAGTCTGATTACGCTCAGATGCTGGACCAGCATGCTGCTTTCCTGCGTAGCAACCCGTCATACAAAGTGACCATCGAAGGTCACGCGGATGAGCGCGGTACGCCGGAATACAACATCGCGCTGGGCGAGCGTCGTGCTAACGCCGTGAAGATGTACCTGCAGGGCAAAGGCGTGTCGGCTGACCAGATGTCTATCGTCTCTTACGGTAAAGAGAAACCGGCTGTGCTGGGTCATGACGAATCGGCTTACTCTAAAAACCGTCGTGCCGTTCTGGTCTACTAAGAGAATCACATGATTAGTAACTTCAGACTTCATCTGTTGAGTCTGTCGTTACTGGTTGGCGTAGCGGCCCCCTGGGCCGCTAATGCCCAGGCGTCAATCAGTAGCGTCGGCTCTGGCTCGGTCGAAGACCGTGTCACCACTCTTGAACGAATTTCCAACGCCCAGGCTCAGCTTCTGCAGCAACTGCAGCAGCAGATGAGCGACAACCAAAGCGATATCGACGCGCTGCGTGGGCAAATCCAGCAAAACAGCTATCAGCTAAATCAGGTGATCGAGCGGCAGAAGCAGCTCTATCAGCAGATCGACAGCCTGAGCAGCAGTAGCACCAGCAGCGCGGCGCAAAGCGGCGCAGAGGCGCCAGCGGCAACCGCAGACGCGGGCGCGGCGGCAGGCGGCGCAGCAGCCTCGTCGGGCGCGCCGGTGCAGAGCGGCGACGCCAACAGCGACTACAACGCCGCGGTGGCGCTGATTCTGGAAAAGAAACAGTATGACCAGGCGATCGCCGCGCTGCAGGCGTGGGTGAAACGCTATCCCGATTCAACCTACCAGCCGAACGCCAACTACTGGCTGGGGCAGTTGAACTACAACAAAGGTAAAAAAGACGACGCGGCCTACTATTACGCCACCGTGGTCAAAAATTACCCGAAGTCGCCGAAGGCGTCTGAAGCGTTGCTAAAGGTTGGCGTCATCATGCAGGAGAAAAACGACACGGCGAAAGCCAAAGCGGTTTACCAGCAGGTGCTCAAACTTTACCCCAACACCGATTCAGCGAAACAGGCGCAAAAACGTCTCGACGGGCTGTAATTTGTGCAGCCAGCACCGGAATTTGCCTGATTTCTGGTCTGGCAGCATGAAAGGTAAGCAGTTGAACTCCCTTGCGGAAAATAAGGGTTGCGCTACCTCGGTAAATCAGTAATATATGCCGCCGTTGCCGGGACAGAATGCAAATGTGTCTGGCAAGCCTGAAGATGGGTCGTTAGCTCAGTTGGTAGAGCAGTTGACTTTTAATCAATTGGTCGCAGGTTCGAATCCTGCACGACCCACCATCTTCCCAGCGAGCAGATAACCGCTTCTGTTCCTGAGAAACTTCAGCACCGCTTCACAGCCTTAAGATGGGTCGTTAGCTCAGTTGGTAGAGCAGTTGACTTTTAATCAATTGGTCGCAGGTTCGAATCCTGCACGACCCACCATCTTTAACGCAGGCTTCAGGTTTGCGGGTTGTCAGCACCCAGCGGGTCGTTAGCTCAGTTGGTAGAGCAGTTGACTTTTAATCAATTGGTCGCAGGTTCGAATCCTGCACGACCCACCAATTCAAAAAGAAGCGCCCAATGGGCGCTTTTTTTGTTTCTGCGCTATGCCATTTCTTAAAGCCATTCCATTGTCACACTGGCGCGGGGTTAACGGGTCCGAAGAGCAAAGCGTCCGAGCCAGGAGGGCGAGGCCGACCCACAGGGAAGTGGGTTTCCTTTGCGATCGGACCCGTTAACCCTGTGCCACGCACGTACTCTGAAGCAACTCCGCCAAAACCCTTAGCCAGAACTTTAAAGTATTTAGCACCTACTTTGCTTTCGCAGGCGCCAGGCTCTCCCAGATATGCATCACCGCATAGCTGCGCCACGGCCGCCACTGCTGCGAGCGCGCCTCCGCCTCGGCGGGCTTCAGACCGCCCAGATTATTACGGATGGCGATATCCTCCTTAGGAAAGGCATCCGGCCAGCGCAGGGCGCGCATCGCAATATAGTGCGCCGTCCAGGGGCCGATCCCCGGCAGCGCCACCAGCTGCTTCATCACCGACTCCGGCGACTGAGTGGCGTTAAAGCGCAACGACTCCCCGGCGCACGCCTGCGCAAAGGCGATAATGGCGCGCGAGCGCGCGCTGACGATGCCGAGCGGCGCCACATCGTCCACCGTCAGGCTGGCGATGCGATCCGGCCGCGCGGCGCAGCGCGTCAGATCGGCAAAGGGCGTCTCGCAGAGCTCGCCAAAGGCGGCGGCAAAACGGCTGCTCACCGTGGTCGCGGCCTTCACCGTCACCTGCTGGCCGATAATGGCGCGCACTCCAAGCTCAAACGCGTCGAACGCGCCCGGCACGCGCAGGCCGGGGCTGCGCGCCAGACTCGGCGCCAGCAGCGCATCCTGCGCCAGACGGGCGGCGATAAGCTGCGGCTGCGCGTTGAGGTCGAAAAGATCGCGCAGGCGACGCAGCAGCAGCGGCAGCACCGGGGTCAGCGAGGTGGAAAACTCAACCCGCAGCGCGTTCTTAGCCGGCAAATGCGACACGCTCACCCAGCCGCGGCAGCGGCCCAGCGCCACGGTGCGCCGATAGGCGCCATCCTGCACCGCCTCCACCTCCTTCATCAGATGCGTCTGCAAAAACGCCAGCATCGCCGACCAGTCATACGGCGGGCGATAAACCAGCAGCAGCGTGGCGCTGTCGCCTGACTGCGCGTCGACCGCGGCGTCGACGCCCCTGCGCAGCGCGCTCGGCGTCATGCGATAGCGCGCCTGAAACACGTCGTTAAAGCGGCGCAGGCTGCGAAAGCCGCTGGCGTAGGCCACCTCCGTCACCGGCAGCCGCGTCTCTGTCAGCAGCTGCTTCGCCAGCAGCATACGGCGCGTCTGCCGCAGCTCCAGCGGCGACACCCCCAGCTCCTGCTGCACGATGCGGCGCAGCTGACGCAGGCTCATGCCGAACTCGGCGGCGATCGCCTCCAGCCCCTCGCGCTCCTCCAGCAGCCCCTCCTCAATGCGCTGAATCAGCCTGTCCGCCACGCGGTGAGGCTGATCGACCGGCGCGTTGCCGGGTGCCAGCTCGGGCCGACAGCGCAGGCAGGGGCGAAAGTGCGCCTTTTCCGCCGCTTCGGCGCTGGCGAAAAACAGACAGTTCTTCTGCTGCGGCGGCTTAACCGGGCAGATGGGGCGGCAGTAAATGCCGGTGGAGGTGACGCCAACGAAAAACACGCCGTCAAAACGGGTATCGCGCGAAGTCAGGGCCTGCCAGGCCGTTTCTGAATCAAACATAATCACTCCTGCAAATAAACAGAGCCTATACCCGCTTTGTGCTGCGCACTCGCTGTTTTCGGACAGCAAAGCAGTTTACCCTGATGACCGAAAACGGCCAGCGCGCCCGCGTCAACATGCAATAATGACCAGGACCTCAAACAGGGAGAACGCATCATGTATCACTACACACTGATCTCCACGCCGGTGGGCGAACTGAAGCTGGTGGCGAGCGATCGCGGGCTAACGGCCATCCTGTGGAAAAATGACGACCCGCAGGGCGCGCGCTTCCTGCCGCAAACCCGCGACGAGGCGCATCCCGTTCTTATCGAAGCTGAGCGGCAGCTGCGCGAGTACTTCGCAGGCGAGCGCCGCCTCTTTGCGCTGCCGCTCGACTTCGTCGGCACCGAATTTCAGAAAAAAGTGTGGAACGCGCTGGTGGCGATCCCCTTCGGCGAAACGCGCAGCTACGGCGAAATCGCCCGGCAGATCGGCCATCCGCAGGCGGTGCGCGCGGTCGGCGCGGCGAACGGCAGAAATCCGCTCTCCATCGTCGCGCCGTGCCATCGCGTCATCGGCGCCAACGGCAAGCTGACCGGCTTTGCCGGCGGGCTGGAGGTTAAGGCCTTTCTGCTGGATCTGGAAATGCCGCGTCAGGCGGCCGTGCTGCCGCTGTTCGCCGACGAGCCCGCGCCGCCGCGCGCCTAAAAAAGAGCACGACACCGCCGCGCGTTTCCGCTATCGTGTTTAGCATATAAAACACGATGGCGGGATGAACGCCTGTTTTCGCCATCTGTAGCGATTTTCGTTCATTTGACAAAACGAGAGCGGTGTAATGAGTGCTTTATTCGAAACAGAACACGCGGCCTGGCCCTTTCCGGCGAAGCCCGCCCGGCTCAGCGACGATGAAAAGGCGTTTTACCGTCACAAAATCAAACAGCTGCTAAAAGCGCGCAACGCGGTTATCGTGGCGCACTACTACACCGATCCGGAAATTCAGGCGCTGGCGGAAGAGACCGGCGGCTGCGTGGCGGACTCGCTCGAAATGGCGCGCTTCGGCAGCAGCCATCCCGCCTCCACGCTGCTGGTGGCGGGGGTGCGTTTTATGGGCGAAACCGCCAAAATCCTCAGCCCGGAAAAAACCGTGCTGATGCCGACGCTGCAGGCGGAATGCTCTCTCGACCTCGGCTGCCCGATCGACGAATTCAGCGCCTTCTGTGACGCTCATCCCGACCGCACCGTGGTGGTCTACGCCAACACCTCGGCGGCGGTCAAGGCGCGCGCCGACTGGGTGGTCACCTCCAGCATCGCGGTCGAGCTGATCGACCACCTCGACAGCCTGGGTGAAAAAATCATCTGGGCGCCGGACCGCCATCTCGGCCGCTACGTCACGCAGAAAACCGGCGCCGACGTGCTCTGCTGGCAGGGCGCCTGCATCGTGCATGATGAATTCAAAACCCAGGCGCTGCTGCGCATGAAGGCGCTCTATCCCGACGCGGCGGTGCTGGTGCATCCGGAGTCGCCGCAGGCGGTGGTGGACCTCGCCGACGCGGTCGGATCCACCAGCCAGCTGATCCAGGCGGCGCAGCGGCTGCCGCATCCGCAGATGATCGTGGCGACCGACCGCGGCATCTTCTACAAAATGCAGCAGGCGGTGCCGGAAAAAACGCTGCTCGAAGCGCCGACCGCCGGCGAAGGCGCCACCTGCCGCAGCTGCGCGCACTGCCCGTGGATGGCGATGAACGGCCTGAAGGCGATCGCCGACGGGCTGGAGCAGGGCGGGGCGCAGCATGAAATAGAGGTTGATGCCGCGCTGCGCGAGGCGGCATTATTGCCGCTCGACCGCATGCTCGCTTTCGCAGCGGAACTCAAACTGAAGGTCAAAGGGAACGCCTGATGGATTTTTTCAGCACCAGCAACATCCTGGTCCATATTCCGCTTGGCGCGGGCGGCTACGATCTCTCGTGGATTGAAGCCATCGGCACGCTGGCGGGGCTGCTCTGCATCTGGCTCGCCAGCCTGGAAAAGGTGATCAACTACCCGTTCGGCCTGATCAACGTCACGCTGTTCGCCGCCATCTTCTTTCAGATCCAGCTCTACGCCAGCCTGCTGCTGCAGCTCTTCTTCTTTGTCGCCAATCTCTACGGCTGGTACGCGTGGAGCCGGCAGAGCGACGATCGCCAGGCGGCGCTGAAAATCCGCTGGCTGCCGCTGCCGAAGGCGCTGGGCTGGGGCGCGGTCTGCGTGGTGGCGATCGCGCTGATGACGCGCTATATCGACCCGGTGTTCGCCTTCCTGACGCAGATCGCCGTGTCGCTGATGAACGCGCTCGGCCTGCAGGTGGCGATGCCAACGCTGCAGCCCGACGCCTTTCCGTTCTGGGACGCCAGCATGATGGTGCTCTCCATCGTGGCAATGATCCTGATGACGCGCAAATATGTCGAGAACTGGCTGCTGTGGGTGGTGATCGACGTCATCAGCGTGATGATCTTTGCGCGCCAGGGCGTCTACGCCATGGCGCTGGAGTATGTCATTCTGACGCTGATCGCCCTCAACGGCTCGCGCCTGTGGATAGCCAGCGCGCGCCAGCACGGCTCGCGCGCGCTGGCGCGTCAGTGATGATGCGCCTGTTCGTCGTGGTGGTGGTGATGATGCGCCGTCGCTGAGCCGTCGCCCAACCCCAGTTCGCAGTCGGGCGTGGCGCACGGCTGATACTCCATCTGCACCGTGGCGTGGCCAATCTGATACTTCTGGTGCAGATAGCGGTGGATACGCTGCAGCAGCGCGTCGTGATCGTAGGGCGGAATCACATGCACATGTAGCGTCACCACCGGCTTTTCGCCCACCTGCCAGACGTGCACATGGTGCACGTTGCGCACCTCAGGAATATTCAGCGTCAGGTCGCGCGACAGCTTCTCGGCGTCGATCACCAACGGCGCCCCTTCAAGCAGCTCATGCAGGCTCTCGCGCAGCAGCGACCAGGCGCTGCGCAGCACCAGCAGCGACACCAGCAGCGACAGAATCGGGTCAATGGGCGTCCAGCCGGTGTAGAGGATAACCAGCGCCGCCACAATCGCGCCCACCGAGCCGAGCAGATCGCCCATTACGTGCAGCGCGGCGGCGCGCACGTTGAGGTTCTTCTCTTCGCTGCCGTGGTGCAGCAGCCAGAACGACAGCATATTGGCCAGCAGGCCCGCCACGGCGATGCCGAGCATCAGCCCACCGGTCACCGGCTGCGGCTGGTAAAAGCGTCGCAGCGCCTCCCAGACGATCAGCGCGGTAATCGCCAGCAGGGCGATGGCGTTGACGAAGGCGGCCAGCGTGGTGAGGCGCAGCAGGCCGAAGGTATGACGTGCGTTGGGTTTGCGCTGGGCAAACTGCACCGCCAGCAGCGCCATCAGCAGCGCGGCGGCGTCGGTGAGCATATGCCCGGCGTCGGCCAGCAGCGCCAGCGAGCCGGAGATCCAGCCGCCGATCGCCTCTGCCAGCATAAAGATCGCCGTGACGGCAAAGGCGGCCGCGAGGCGTTTGCGATTGCCCGCCGGCGCGCTATGAGTGTGGTGATGAGCCATAAGAGTCCAGTTTTATCAGTAACCTGTTGGTGAGTAATAGTAGCAAATCCCATTCATCCGGCGCGTCCTGCTGCGCTTTGGCGCGATCCGCCAGCCGCTGGCTGAGGTCGGCACCCTGCTCCAGACCAATCAGCAGCCAGCTTCCCTTCATGCGGTGCGCCGCTTGCGCCAGCTGCGGCCAGTCGTGCGCCGCACGCGCCGTCGTGATGCGCGCCACGTCGCTGTTCAGCGCGTCGCGCAGGGTCTGGCTGAGGCGCGCGAGGAACTTCTCGCTCTTCTGCGCCAGCTGGCGCAGGTTGTCATCCAGCGCCGCCAGCGGATCCGGGTCGACATGCGCCAGCAGTGCGGCGAGATCGCCGAGCTGCACCGGCTTGATCAGCACGCGCTCGTTTGCCAGCAGCGGCAGGCTGAGCAGCTGTGCGTCGGCAGAGCAGATCACCCGCATCGCCGGTTTACCACGCTGGCGATCGCGGCGGCGCAGCAGGCGCAGCAGCAGCTGGCCGTCAGGGCGCGGCATCATCTGATCGATAAACAGCAGATCGTAGGGCTGCGTCGCGTCGGCGCGCAGCAGGGCGCGCCCGTCGGCGAAGCAGTCCGCCTCGATGGCGAACTGCGCCAGCTGCTGCTGCAGCACCATCAGATTGGCCGGATGATCGTCGACCACGGCGCAGCGCAGCGCGGCGTAGCGGGGCAGGGCGGCGCTCTCCTGCGGCGCGGCCTCGCACTGCTGCAGCGGCAGGCTCACCGTGACCTCAGTGCCTTCGCCGGGCTGCGAGTGCAGCGCGATGCTGCCACCCATGCGCTGCACGATCTCGCGGCAGATAAACAGGCCCAGCCCGCTGCCCTGCACCGACACCTTTTTGCCCGACGGCGCCTGATACCAGGGATCGAACAGCTTCGGCTGCTCGTCGGGCGGAATGCCGCTGCCGCTGTCGCGCACGGCGAAAATGAGCCGATCGGCGGCGGCGGCCAGCGTCAGGCGGATCTCGCCGTGGGCGGTAAATTTGAGCGCGTTGGTCATCAGGTTGTTAATCACCTGCTGCAGGCGATCGGCGTCAATCAGCACGCTCTCCGGCAGCGGCGTCAGCGCGTCGACCCGCAGCGTCGGGCCCTCTGCGCGCATCAGAGGATGATAGAACCGCTGCTGCTGCGCCAGCCACTCGCGCAGCGCCAGCGGACGCGGCGCCAGAGCGAAACTGTTGCTCTCGATGCGCGCGTGATCCTGCAGGTCATTGAGCAGCGTCATCAGCGAGCGGGCGCTGCTGTAGACCAGCGCCAGGTTCGACGAGCGCGCCTTCTCCAGCTCCAGCAGGCCGAGAATTGCCTGCATCGGCGTGCGCAGCTCATGGCTGACGGTGGCGAGAAACTGGCTTTTCATCGCATTGGCGCGCTCCGCCTGCTGACGCTGCAGGCGCTCGCGCCGCTGCTGCCAGTAGCGGCGCGCCAGCAGCACCAGCAGCACGACGATGGCGACGCCCGCCGCGGCGAGCACCAGCCGCGGCAGCGAGCGCATCGCCATCGCATTGCCCGGCTGCGGCGGCGTTAGCCAGCCGTCGCGCATCTGCCGCTGGGTATCAACGGGGATCTGCTGCAGCGCGCGGTTGATCAGCGGGCGCAGCAGCGGCTGGTCGGCGGCGACGCCCAGCGCAATCGGCCAGGCGATATCGCTGGCGGCGAAGGCGAGATGCAGGCGATCGTCGTAGCGCGCGGCGATGCGCCAGCGCGCCGACAGCACGTTATCGGCCAGCGCGTCGATCTGGCCGTTCGCCAGCGCCTCATACAGACTGGCGCGATCGGCAAAGACCTGCGGCGTCACCTCAGTCGGCAGCAGCTGCGTCGCGACGTCGTCGCGCAGAATACCGACGCGTTTGCCCGCCAGGTCATGCCAGCGGCTGATGGCGGCGTCGCGCTGGCTGTAGATGCCCCACAGCGCGCGCCACACCGGCAGCGTGGCGTTCTGCATCGCTTCGCCGTTCAGCGGCTGGGTGAGCCGCAGCATCGCCTGATGCTGCGCCAGCAGCGCGTCAGCCTGCTGTGGGCCGGCGACCCAGCGCGGAGCGAAGCGCATGCCGCTGCTCTGGGCGATGGCGTTAAGCAGATCGACGCTGTAGCCGCGCGCCGCGCCGCTGCTGTCGCGGTAGCTCCACGGGGCGTTGTCGCTCTCCGCCGCGTAGTAGATCACCGGATGGGCATCCAGCCACTGCCGCTCCGTCGCGCTCAGCATCAGGGTTTGCGTATCCTGATAGCGCGGCAGCGGCGCGCCCCAGCGCGACTGCAGATTGGTCACCAGCTCGGCGGGCAGCTGACGCAGGCTCTGGTTGAGCCAGTCGATCAGCGCCGCGTCGCGGGCGAAGGCGCGCAGCGTCAGCTGGCCGACATCCAGATCCGAGGCGATCTGATAGATCTCGCCCTGCTGCAGCTGGCTGAGCAGGAAGCTGGCGCTGATCTCATCCGCCACCACATAGTCGTTCTGCTGATTCAGCAGCGTAGAGAGCGCCTGCAGGTCGTTGCTGTAGGTGCGCCAGCGATGCTTTTGCGCCACCGCCGCGGGCAGCTGCGCCAGCGTCACGTCGCTGATGGCGAGCTGCGCGTTCTGGCTGTTGAACATCACGGCGCGCGCGTTGCGCTGGCTGCGATAGATGCGCAGCGGGCTGCTGAACCAGCTTTCGCTGTGCAGCACGCCCGCCGGCAGCGGGTTGGGCAGCGCGCCCAGCGCGAAATCGATCTGGCTGCTTTGCAGCGCCGCGACAAGCTGCGCGCGATCGGCGAACAGCGTCAGGGTAAAGCGGGCGCCGGTCAGCTGGTGCAGCGCCGCCAGCGCGTCGGCGTCAAGGCCGTAAAGCTCGTCGCCGACGCGCATCGTCCAGGGGGCGTTGCTCTCCTCCAGCAGCCCGACGCGCAGCGTTTTGCCCTGCATCGCATCGGCGCCGTTAACCGGCATCATCATCGGCAGATCAAGGCCGCTAACCGGCCGAATCTCTGCCCAGCCTGGCAGCGCGGTCAGGCAGAGCAGCAGCAGAAGCCAGCGCCTCACGGCTGCGCTTTCCACAGATCGGCCAGTTCCACCACCGAGCGCGCGCCGGTTTTTTCCAGAATATTCTTTTTATGGGTGCTGACGGTTTTATTGCTGATATGCAGCTGTTCGGCAATTTGCAGATTAGAGAGGCCGCTCGCCAGCAGCGCCAGCACCTGCTGCTCTTTGCTGGTGAGCGGCAGGGCCGGCGCGGTCACCTCGGGGGGAAAGGCCTGCTGTCCGCCCAGCACGGCGAGGATAGCGCTCAGCAGCTGCTCCATGCGCTGGCTTTTCACCACATAGCCCGCCGCGCCCAGCGCCTGCGCGCTGCGCAAATAGTGGCTGCTCTGCTGCGCCGAATAGATCAGCACCGGAATGGCGGGAAAGTGGATGTTAAGGCGCCGCAGGATCTCCAGCCCGTCGCCGTCCGGAAGGCCAATATCCAGCACAATAATGTCGGTGGGCTGCGTCAGCAGCTGGCGCGCCTGCTGTTCGCTGGCGGCGGAGCGTAAAAGGATGGGAAAGGGTGCCCGTTCGAGCGCGGCTTCCAGCGCCACTTCAACCAGCGGATGATCGTCTATTAACAACAGCGAGGCCATGAACATTTCCTGACAGAATTCATGGCCTCAGCATAGCGGAAGTTAACGCAGAGAAAAATAATGGAGAGCCGAAGCTCTCCAGAAGATATTACTGCGAGGTGCCGTCAGTTTTGCGGTCGACCTTGCCGCCGCCCTCTTTAGTTTGCACCTTGCTGTTGATATCCGGGCATTTGCCATCTTTACACTGGCTATTCTGGTCCATTTCGTTGGCGGACATATTGCTGCTGCCGGTGCTGCCGCCGTTGGCCGCAGGATTGGTATTGGTATCGGTGTTATTGATTTTGCTGTTGTCGACGTTGTTTGGCGGCAGATTCTGTTTCGCGCCGCCTGCGGCCGCGCCTGCTTCCGCCGCCTGGTTAGCGGTGCCGTTATTGTCGGCCAGTGCCGCGCCGCTGCCTAAAGCCATTGCTGTCGTCAGAAAGATCATTGCAAACTTATTCATCATTATGCTCCTGTAATCAATGATAGCTGCTGTTTTAAACCCGATGCTGCAGTTTGACGCAAAGCGGTTCCGGCGAAATTTAATTTCACCCAAAGGTCGTCCGGAAGGGATAAATAATGTAAGCGAAGCGTTCCTCAGTGCTTACATGTAAAAGCCTAGCTGAGAACCCTATAAATGCAAATTTCACGCATGCATTTAAGCGGCGCCCTGAATTTACACTCCGCACGCAACGGGATAAATTGGTCGGGTTGCGCCCGACGCGCGTTGGGCCAGAAATTAATGGATGAGTTATGAATTACCAGAACGATGATTTACGCATTCGCGAGATTAAAGAGCTGCTGCCTCCCGTTGCGCTGCTGGAAAAATTCCCCGCCACCGATAACGCCGCACGCACCGTCGCGCAGGCGCGCGACTCTGTTCACCAGATTTTGCAGGGCGAAGACGATCGCCTGCTGGTGGTGATTGGCCCCTGTTCGATTCACGATCCGCAGGCGGCGAAAGAGTACGCCGCGCGTCTGCTGACGCTACGCGACGAGCTGAAAGGCGAGCTGGAAGTGGTGATGCGCGTCTATTTTGAAAAGCCGCGCACCACCGTGGGCTGGAAAGGGTTGATCAACGACCCCTATATGGACGGCAGCTTCCAGCTGAACGACGGCCTGCGTCTGGCGCGCCAGCTGCTGCTGGAGATCAACGACAGCGGTCTGCCGGCGGCCGGCGAGTTTCTCGATATGATTACGCCGCAGTATGTGGCGGATCTGATGAGCTGGGGCGCTATCGGCGCGCGCACCACCGAGTCGCAGGTGCATCGCGAGCTGGCGTCGGGGCTCTCCTGTCCGGTCGGCTTTAAGAACGGCACCGACGGCACCATTAAAGTGGCTATCGACGCCATCAACGCCGCCGGTTCGCCGCACTGCTTCCTGTCGGTCACCAAGTATGGTCACTCTGCGATTGTCGAAACCAGCGGCAACGCGGACTGCCATATTATTCTGCGCGGCGGCAAAGAGCCGAACTACAGCGCGCAGCACGTCAGCGCGGTGAAAGCCGGGCTGGAGAAGGCGGGTCTGCCGCCGCAGGTGATGATCGACTTCAGCCACGCCAACAGCAGCAAGCAGTATCAAAAGCAGCTGGAAGTGGCGGACGACGTGGCGGCGCAGATTGCCGGCGGCGAGCGCGGCGTGATTGGCGTGATGATCGAAAGTCATCTGGTGGAAGGCAACCAGAGCCTGGAGAGCGGCGAGCCGCTGGTCTACGGCAAAAGCATCACCGACGCCTGCATCGGCTGGGATGACACCGACAAGGTGTTGCGCCAGCTGGCCGCCGCCGTGAAGCAGCGCCGCGGCTGATTAACAACGGCGGAGATGCTTGAAACGCGAATGGCATAAACCGAAGAGCAAAGCGTCACGCGGCAGGGACAAAAATGCCGGGAGCATTTTTGAACAACGCAGCGCGTTGGCCCGTTTACGGGCGCACCTCAGGGATGAGGTGCGTATCGGCGCGTGCCGAGCTGGCAGGGATGCCGTCTTTTGCGTCTTTGCGATCGGTTTATGCTGTTCGCGTCAGCGCCAAATCCGCAGCCATAAAAAAGGCCAGACAGTGTCTGGCCTTTTAACCTTTCAGCTCACGCTTACTTTGCTTTACCCTGGTTAGCGACGGCAGCGGCTTTCGCTGCGATCTCGTCGGCATCGCCCAGATAGTAGTGTTTGATCGGTTTGAAATTCTCGTCGAACTCATACACCAGCGGCACGCCGGTCGGGATGTTCAGCTCGAGGATCTCATCTTCGCTCATGTTGTCGAGATATTTCACCAGCGCGCGCAGCGAGTTGCCGTGCGCCGCGATGATCACTTTCTCACCGCTCTTGATGCGCGGCAGAATGCTCTCGTTCCAGTATGGGATCACGCGATCGATGGTCAGCGCCAGGCTCTCGGTGGTCGGCAGCTGCTCAGCGCTCAGCTTCGCATAGCGCGGGTCGTGGCCAGGGAAACGCTCGTCGCCGCGATCCAGCTCCGGCGGGGTCACCGCGAAGCCGCGACGCCACTGTTTCACCTGATCGTCGCCATATTTGGCGGCGGTTTCCGCTTTGTCCAGACCCTGCAGCGCACCGTAGTGACGCTCGTTCAGACGCCAGCATTTCTCAACCGGCAGCCAGGCCTGATCCAGCTCATCAAGAACGTTCCACAGGGTGTGAATGGCGCGTTTCAGCACGGAGGTGTAAGCAAAATCAAAGACGAAACCTTCTTTTTTCAGCAGCTGACCGGCTGCTTTGGCTTCGGTGCGACCTTTGTCAGAAAGATCCACGTCATACCATCCGGTAAAGCGGTTTTCCTGGTTCCACTGACTTTCGCCGTGGCGGACCAGAACCAGCTTAGTTACGGCCATAGTTAACTCCTTAACTCTTTGATGTTTCTACGATAATGGAAACCTTGCTGCAACCAACCCGACGCGCGCGCCCGGCGGCACATGGATAGCGCCATACCATAGCGGAAAACGGCGCAGGGTGTAAGCCTGTCGGTGACGCACTGCGCGTTTTTCCGCCGGCGGCTTAGCGCGGGGTGAAGCGGTAGCGCGTCACCGACTCCCAGCGCTCGCCCGGCTGCAGCCAGCATGACGGCTGCGGCCACTCGGGATGATTGGGCGAATCGGGTAAATATTCGCTCTCCAGCGCAATGCCCTGGAAAGCAGTATAGCTTTCCTGTTCCCGCGCGCGCGTTCCCGCCAGATAGTTGCCGCTATAGAACTGCAGCGCGGGCGCGGTGGTGGTCACGGTGAGCTGCAGTTCGCCGTCGGCAGACCAGAGCTGCGCGGCGGGCTGGCTGACGTCGCCGGCGCTGCTGAGCAGAAAGGCGTGATCGTAGCCTTTCACCGCCTGCTGATCGGCGTCGGCGAGGAAATCCTGCGCCACCGTTTTTGCCGCGCGAAAATCGAAGCTGGTGCCCGCCACTGCTTTCAGCGGCGCGTTGGGAATACCCTCGCTGTCGACAGGCAGATACTGTTCGGCCAGCAGTTGTAAGCGATGCTGGCGCGCGTCGCCATGATGCGCGTCAAGGTTAAAGTAGGCGTGGTTAGTCAGGTTGACCGGGCAGGGCCGATCGACCTCCGCCTGATAGCTGATCGACAGACAGTTATCGTCGTCCAGCGTATAGCGCACCTGCGCCAGCAGATTGCCGGGATAGCCCTGGTCGCCGTCCGGCGAGTCGAGGCGGTAGACCACGCTGCTTTCGCTCTGGCTGACAATCTGCCAGCGGCGCTTGTCAAAGCCCTGCGGCCCGCCGTGCAGCTGGTGCTCGCCCTGATTCGCCGCCAGCGCGATCCCCTGCTGCGTCAGCGTCGCTTTATTGATGCGGTTGGCGTAGCGGCCGATAGTGGCGCCGAGATAGGCCTCCTGATGCAGATAGTCGGACGGCGTGGCGCAGCCGAGCAGCGCTTCACGCACGCTGCCGTCGCGCATCGGCACCCGCGCCGAAAGCCAGGTGGCGCCCCAGTCCATAAAGGTCACCACCATGCCGCTGGCGTTGCGCAGCACGGTGATGCGCCACGGCTGACCGTCTGGCGCATGAGAGTTGACGTCGCTTAGCATTGGCCCGCTCCTTCTGAGGCGGTGCAGACGTAAAAGGTCTCTTTAATGCCGGTTTTCGCTTCATACTGCTCTGCCACCGCCGCTTTAACCCGATCGACCAAATCGAACGGCATCAGCGCCACCACGCAGCCGCCGAAGCCGCCGCCGGTCATGCGCACGCCGCCGCGATCGCCAATCTCCGCCTTAACGATCTCTACCAGCGCGTCAATCGGCGGCACGGTGATTTCGAAGTCGTCGCGCATCGAGGCGTGCGATTCCGCCATCAGCTCGCCCATGCGCTTCAGATCGCCCCGGCTCAGCGCGTCGGCCGCCTCTACCGTGCGGGCGTTTTCGGTCAGCACGTGACGCACGCGTTTCGCCACCTGCGGATCCAGCTCATGCTCTACCGCTTTGAACTGGTTGATATCCACGTCGCGCAGCGCCGGCTGAGCAAAAAAGCGCGCGCCGGTTTCGCACTGCTCGCGGCGCGTGTTGTATTCGCTGCCCACCAGATTGCGGCGGAAGTTGGAGTTGATGATCACCACCGCGATCTCTTTCGGCATCGGCACCGGACGGGTGCCGAGGGTGCGGCAGTCGAGCAGCATGGCGTGATCTTTCTTGCCCAGCGCGGAGATCAGCTGGTCCATAATGCCACAGTTGCAGCCGACAAACTGGTTCTCCGCCTCCTGGCCGTTAACCGCGATGGCCGCGCCGTCGAGCTTGAGATGATAGAGCTGCTGGAACACGGTGCCGACCGCCACTTCCAGCGACGCCGAGGAGCTCAGACCCGCGCCCTGCGGCACGTCGCCGGCAATCACCATATCGACGCCACCGAAGCTGGCGTCGCGCTGCTGCAGGTGCTTCACCACGCCGCGCACGTAGTTGGCCCACATCGGCTCTTTTACGCTCAGGATCGGCGCGTCGAGCGAGAAGCTGTCCTGCTGGTTATCGTAATCCACCGCCACGACGCGCACCTGGCGATCGTCGCGCTTCGCGCAGGCGATAACGGTCTGGTAGTCGATGGCGCACGGCAGCACGAAGCCGTCGTTGTAGTCGGTGTGTTCGCCAATCAGGTTAACGCGCCCCGGTGCCTGAATGGCGTGGGTCGGCGCATAGCCGAAGGACTCGGTGAAAATCTGCTGCGTGGTGGTTTTTAACATTATTCTGCCTCGCGGAAGTGAATATCGCTGACGGCGCGCAGGCGTTCCGCCGCCTGTTCCGCCGTCAAGTCGCGTTGGGTTTCGGCCAGCATCTCGTAGCCGACCATAAATTTGCGCACCGTGGCTGAGCGCAGCAGCGGCGGATAGAAGTGGGCGTGCAGCTGCCAGTGATCGTTCTCTTCGCCGTTAAATGGCGCGCCGTGCCAGCCCATCGAGTAGGGGAAAGAGCACTGGAACAGGTTGTCATAGCGGCTGGTTAGCTGCTTAAGCGCCTTCGCCAGGTCTGCGCTCTGCGACGGCGAGAGATCGGTGAGGCGTTTAACCGGCGCTTTCGGCAGCAGCAGCGTCTCAAACGGCCACGCCGCCCACCAGGGCACCACCGCCAGCCAGTGTTCGGTCTCAACCACGGTGCGGCTGCCGTCGGCTAACTCGCGCGCGGCGTAGTCCACCAGCATCGGCGAGCGGTGCGCGGCGTAATAGGCGCGCTGATGATCATCTTCGCGCTGCGCTTCGTTGGGCAGAAAGCTGTTGGCCCACACCTGACCGTGCGGATGGGGATTGGAGCAGCCCATCGCCGCGCCTTTGTTCTCAAACACCTGCACCCAGGGATAGTGCTGGCCGAGATCGGCGGTCTGCGCCTGCCAGGTTTTCACCACCTCTTCCAGCGCCGGCAGCGACATCTCCGGCAAAGTTTTGCTGTGGTCCGGCGAGAAGCAGATCACCCGGCTGGTGCCGCGCGCGCTTTCGCAGCGCATCAGCACGTCGCTGCTCTCTGGCGCTTCCGGCGTGTCGGTCATCAGCGCGGCGAAATCGTTGGTGAAAACGTAGGTGCCGGTGTAGTCAGGGTTCTTGTCGCCGGTGACGCGCGTGTTGCCGGCGCAGAGGAAACAGTCGGGATCGTGCGCCGGCAGTTTCTCCTGCGAAGGGGTTTCCTGCGCGCCTTGCCACGGACGTTTGGCACGGTGGGGCGAAACGAGGATCCACTGATCGATCAGCGGATTGTAACGGCGATGCGGATGATCGACCGGGTTAAATTTTTCCATGTTGAGTCCTGGTTAACGTCAAAAAGCCAGACCGGCAATGTTAAAAAGTAGCACATCAGCGCCCGTTAAAGCGTGATCAAGTCTGGATAAATGGAATCGTTTACACAAGCTGAAAAATCTTATTCAACGCCTTTTTACCGCTAAATATCACCATGAAAAAGCGATGCAATGGTAGCGGTTACATCTGGCGCGCGGTGAGGGAGGAGAGGACGCCGCCAGGCGGCGTCTCAGAGGTTAACGCAGGCCATCCTGCTGATAGCGGTAGCCTTCTGCGGTCGGCACAAAGCTCAACCGATGGGTGATGCACTGCGGGGCATCTTCCGCATGGTGCGACACGAACAGCAGCTGGGTGCGGCCTTCGCCAATCAGGATATCGACGAAGCGACGCACCAGCTGGCGGTTAATGGGATCCAGCCCCTGCAGCGGTTCGTCGAGGATCAGCAGCGCGGGATGTTTCACCAGCGCGCGAGCAATCAGCACCAGCCGCTGCTGGCCCCAGGAGAGGCTATGGAAGGGCGCGTCGGCCAGCGCGTTATCCATGCCGAGCAGCGCCAGCCACTGCCGCGCCAGCGCCTTCTGCCGCTCCGACACCGCCTGATAAAGGCCGATAGAGTCAAAAAAGCCGGAGAGGATCACGGTGCGCACGTTGACGCTGACGCGATAGTCCAGGTGCAGGCTGCTGCTGACGTAGCCGATATGCTGCTTGATGTCCCAGATGGTTTCGCCGCTGCCGCGCCGGATGCCGAACAGCGTGAGATCGTTGCTGTAGCCCTGAGGATGATCGCCGGTCACCAGGCTCAGCAGGGTTGACTTGCCAGCGCCGTTCGGTCCGACGATCTGCCAGTGCTCGCCCGCGTTGACCTGCCAGCTCAGCCCGTCGATGATCGCCTTGTCGTTATAGGAGACCACGCCGTTGCGCAGGCTGACGCGCGGCGTCTCTTCCGCCAGCGGCGGCAGCTGATCGGGAACGTCCGGTTCCGGCAGCGCCATGCCCTCCAGTTGCTCGCTGTGCGCCAGCTGCGCCACCAGCGCCTCCGCCAGAATCGCCTCGCGCGCGCCGACGTGGGTCAGGGTGCACTCGGCCAGCACGCCGACCTGCTGAATAAAAGCGGGGATGTCGTCAAAGCGATTGAGCACCAGCACCAGCGCAAAGCCGGGCTGCTGCAGGCTCGCCAGCGTCTCGGTCAGGCTGGCGCGCGAGGCGACGTCGAGGCCGTCGAAGGGTTCGTCGAGGATCAGCAGATCGGGCTGTTTCATCAGCGCCTGGCAGAGCAGCACCTTGCGCGTCTCGCCGGTAGAGAGGTATTTAAAACGCCGCTCCAGCAGGTAGCCGATGGCGAACCGCTCCGCCAGCGCCTGCGCGCGCGCCTCATCCTTTATCTCATCCTGAATGATCTCCCGCGCGGTGCGGCCGGTATCGGTTTCGCCTTCGCTCAGCAGATCGGTGTTGTTGCGTTCCCATTCGTCGGCGACCAACTTTTGCAGCTGCTCCAGCGACAGGCGCGTCGGACGGGCGAAACGGCTTTCGAACGCCCCGTGTTCCGACGCCAGCTCGCCCGCCAGCGCGCGCGCCAGCGACGATTTGCCGCTGCCGTTGGCGCCGACGAAGGCCCAGCTCTGGCCGCCCGTCAGCCTTAAATCGTTCAGGTGGAGTAAACGGGTGTCGCTAAGGCGAAACGTGCCTTGCGAAATTTGCAATAATGCCATGATTTGTCCCACTTTACGCATCGAGTTACTGAGTTGTAACCAGAGCCGTCAGCGAAGTCAAATCATGGCGTGTCCCTTAGAGCAGCGTGGCGATAATCGCGTGTTCGGCATTGAAGCTGGCCGTTACGCTGTCGCCGGGCTGCAGATTGAGCTGTGCGACCTGCTGATTAAGCAGGGTGGCGCAGAGGGTTTCGCCGCTCGGCAGCGTCATCAGCACTTCGCTCATCTGCTCGCCAGGCTCAATCTGGCCAATCTGCGCGCGCAGCTGGTTATCAGACTGCGACGCTTCGCGGCTCACCTGGATCCACGGCGCCTTAATTAACACCAGCACCTCTTTACCTGGCTCCAGCTGCAGGCGCTCGACGCTGCGCTGCGTCAGCGCGACGTTGATCTGGTTGGCACCGTCGGCCAGCCGCACCTGCAAATGCTGTACTACATGCTGGTCGTCATGGGCCACCACGGTGCCGAACAGCTGGTTGCGCGCGCTGGTCTGCAGCGAGACGCGGGCGATGGTCGCCAGCAGGCTGTCGAGCGGCACCGAGTCGTTTTGCAGCGCGTCGAACGCCTTTTGCTGGATCTGCTCCAGCAGATGAAACAGCTGAATAAGCCGCTCGCCGTAGCGCGTCAGCTGCGCGCCGCCGCCGCCTTTGCCGCCGGTGGCGCGCTCGACCAGCGTTTCATCCGCCAGCTGGTTCATCTCGTTAATGGCGTCCCAGGCGCTTTTGTAGCTGATGCCCGCCAGCTTTGCGCCCTGGCTAATAGAGCCGGTTTCGCGAATGCGCTTCAGTAGCGCCATGCGGCGCGGATCGGCGAACAGCTTTTGCTGCAGCCGGATAGAGAGGGAAAGTTCAGCCTGCATAGCGGTGCTCCAGAACGGGGAAATATAGCGATCATAGCGGTGCCGGGCGTAAAAAGTAAAAGCACGAAAAGGGCAGTGCGTTTTTTTCCTCAGACGTTACAATCACTTTTTTGCTTTGCTGAGTGAGACTTCCATGCTGGAACTGTTAAAAAGCCTTGCTGTGGCGGTGATTATGGTGCCGGTGGTGATGGCGATTATGCTGGGCCTGATTTACGGTCTGGGCGAGGTGTTCAACGTCATCTCGAAATTCGGCCGCCGCGAACACGCTTCACGCTCCACCCGCTGATTTTACGACGCCCGCCTGAGCGGGCGTTTTTATTTGCTTCTGCTCAACCTTCCTCTCTTTCTGCCGATAATTTTGTCACGCTCCCCAGAACCGCGTTGTATCATCGTCTATACAACGTAAACAGGAGAAAAACCATGTCATTACCCTCCACCCGCTGGGGCATCGCCGCCGCGCTGAGCGTCACGCTGGCCGGACAGGCCGTGGCCGCGGAAAAAGTCACCGTCTTCGCCGCCGCGTCGCTGACCAACGCGCTGCAGGAGATAGCGACGCAGTATAAAAAGCACACCGATGTCGAGGTGGTGTCGTCGTTCGCCTCTTCCTCGACGCTGGCGCGCCAGATTGAGCAGGGCGCGCCCGCCGATCTCTTTATCTCTGCGGATCAGCAGTGGATGGACGACGCGGTGGCGAAAAAGAGCATGGATGACGCCACGCGCGTCACGCTGCTCGGCAACGAGCTGGTGCTGGTCGCGCCGCGTAGCGACAGCGCGAAACCGGTGACGCTGAATCAACAAACCGACTGGAAAAGCCTGCTGAAAGGCGAGCGGCTGGCGGTGGGCGATCCCGACCATGTGCCGGCCGGCATCTACGCCCAGGAAGCGCTGCAAAAGCTCGGCGCCTGGGAGACGGTTTCGCCGTCGCTGGCGCGCGCCAATAATGTCCGCGCCGCGCTGGCGCTGGTGGAGCGCAATGAAACCCCGTACGGCATCGTCTACGGCTCAGACGCGGTCGCCAGCGCGAAGGTGCAGGTGGTCGGCACCTTCCCGGCCGACAGCCATAAGCCGGTAGAGTACCCGATGGCGATAGTCAAAGAACATAACCGCGCCGCGGTAAAGGCGTTTTATGACTATCTGAAAGGGCCGGAAGCGGCCGCGGTGTTTAAACAGTACGGATTCTCCCCGAAAGCATGATACTCAGCGATCCCGAATGGCAGGCGGTTCTGCTTAGCCTGAAAGTCTCCAGCATTGCGGTGCTGTTTAGCCTGCCGTTTGGCGTTCTGATGGCCTGGATCCTGGTGCGCTGCCGGTTTCCAGGCAAATCGCTGCTCGACAGCCTGATCCATCTGCCGCTGGTGCTGCCGCCGGTGGTAGTGGGCTATCTGCTGCTGATCGGTCTGGGGCGACGCGGCGTGATTGGCCAGGTTCTTTACGACTGGTTCGGCTTTAGCTTCGCCTTTAGCTGGCGCGGCGCAGCGCTCGCCTCGGCGGTGATCGCCTTTCCGCTGATGGTGCGCGCCATTCGGCTGGCGCTGGAAGCGGTCGATCCGCGGCTGGAGCAGGCGGCGCGCACGCTCGGCGCCGGGCGCTGGCGCGTTTTTTTCACTATCACGCTGCCCCTGACGCTGCCTGGGGTGATCGTCGGCACCGTGCTGGCCTTTGCCCGTTCACTGGGCGAGTTCGGCGCCACCATTACCTTTGTTTCCAACATCCCGGACGAGACGCGCACGCTGCCGCTGGCGATGTTTACCCTGATTGAAACGCCAGGCGCCGAGGGCGCGGCGGCGCGGCTCTGCATTATCGCCATCGCGCTGGCGTTGATCTCGCTGCTGATGTCCGAATGGCTGGCGCGCTGGGGCCGCAAAAGGATGGGTGCCTGATGCTAAAACTCAACTTTTCCCAGCGGCTGGGCGATCACCAGATCGATATCGACGCGCAGATCCCGGCGAAGGGCATTACTGCGGTGTTCGGCGTCTCTGGCGCCGGCAAAACCTCGCTGATCAACGCCATCAGCGGGCTGACGCAGCCGCAGCGCGGCACCATTTCGCTCAACAATCGCCTGCTGCTCAACGTGGAAAAGGGCGTGATGCTGCCGCCGGAAAAACGCCGCGTCGGCTATGTTTTTCAGGACGCGCGGCTATTTCCGCACTATCGGGTGCGCGGCAACCTGCAGTACGGCATGGCGCCCACAATGAAAGCGCAGTTCGACGCGCTGGTGGCGCTGCTCGGGCTGGAAACGCTGCTGAATCGCTTTCCGCTGTCGCTGTCAGGCGGCGAAAAGCAGCGCGTCGCCATTGGTCGCGCGCTGCTGAGCGCGCCCGATATTCTGCTGATGGACGAGCCGCTCGCCTCGCTCGATCTGCCGCGCAAGCGCGAACTGATGCCCTATCTGCAGAAGCTGGCGAAGCAGGTGGAGATCCCGCTGCTCTACGTCACGCACAGCCTGGATGAGATCCTGCAGCTGGCGGAGAACGTGCTGGTGCTCGATCGCGGCGGCGTCAAGGCGTTTGGCCCGCTGGAGAAGGTCTGGAGCAGCAGCGCGATGCGTCCCTGGCTGCCGGTCAACGAGCTGACCAGCGTGCTGCGCGTGCAGGTGCTGGAGCATCATCCCGACTACCCGATGAGCGCGCTGTCGCTGGGCGACCAGCATATCTGGGTGAGCCGGGTAAACTATCCGGTGAAAACCGCGCTGCGCATCCGCATCGCCTCGACCGACGTCTCGCTGGCGCTGCAGCCGCCGCAGCACAGCTCAATACGTAATATCTTGCCGGCGCAGGTGGTGGAACTGCTGGAGGTGGGCGATCAGATCGAGGTGCGTCTGCGCATCGGCGTCAGCGAACTCTGGGCGCGCATTTCGCCCTGGGCGCGGGATGAACTGGGCATTCGGCCGGATCAGTGGCTCTATGCCCAGATTAAAAGCGTGTCGGTGAGCGCCTGACTACAGCAGCAGTTGCTCAATCACCTCGGCGATGCCCGGCTCCAGATTGGTGCCGATCACCCGGCTGGCGCGCGCCTTGATCGCCTCGTCGGCGTTGCCCATCGCCACGCCCAGCCCGACGGCTTCCAGCATGCTGAGATCGTTGTAGTTGTCGCCGAAGGCGATCACATCCTGCATGCTGAGACCGAGCGAGGCGACCCACTCCGCCAGCCGCTTGCCTTTGCTGTTGCCGGACTGCGCGATATCCACCTGATCGTGCCACGACCATTCGCACGCCAGCCCCAGCTCCGCCTCTACCTGCGTGGCGAACCGCTGCAGTTCGTCGGTGTTCTCATGGGAGAGCGCGAACTTCCAGATGGCGTGCGCGTCGCGCGCCGCCTGCGCCAGGTCCGGCACCTGCACAAACCGCGGACGCTGATGCGGCGGCAGCGACTCCGCCCATTTCAGCGTGCGCGTGACGTGGCCGGTCGGGGTCTGATAAAGCATCGCGTCGTCCACGTAGAGCAAACCGTGAATGTGCTGGTCATCCAGCATTTCAATCACGCGCAGCGCCTGAGCCTTGTCCAGCGGATCGGCCGTCAGCACCTTTTTCGCCTGATAATCATACAAATAGGTGCCGTTACAGCAGATTGCGGGTGTATCGAGTTCCAGCGCCTGATAAAAAGGGTGGATGGCGCAGTGGTGACGCCCGGTGACGATAGCCACCTTAACGCCCGCCTGCCGCGCGCGTTTCAGCGCCTCGATCGACTGAGGCAGGATGGTTTTAGCGGGCGTCAGCAGTGTGCCGTCGAGGTCGAGGGCGATTACGCGATAGCTCATGACTTATTCCGTCTGAAGGGATTAACGAGGCATCGAGTCTACACCCGGGCGCGGTCCTGAGACAAAAAGCAGGGCACAAATCATTCCGGCGCACCGTGGCAAAACAGGCTACAGTGAGCCACAGAGATACTACAGACAGGCTGCGAACAAGGAGAATGCATGAAACAAGTCGTTTATACCGCCAGTCCCGAGAGCCAGCAGATCCACGCGTGGCGGTTAGATGAAGAGGGCGCACTTTCGCTGTTGCAGGTGACGGACGTCTCCGGCCAGGTTCAGCCGATGGTGGTCAGCCCGAAGAAAGATTTTCTCTATGTCGGCGTGCGCCCGAACTTCCGCGTGCTGGCGTTCCGCATTGCCGCCGACGGCACCCTGAGCGAAGCGGGCGACGCGCCGCTGCCGGGCAGCCCGACCCATATTTCCACCGATCGCGCCGGCCGCTTTCTGTTCTGCGGCTCCTATAACGACGCCTGCGTCAGCGTCAGCCCGATTGGCGAAGATGGCCTGCCGCAGGCGCCGACTCAGGTGATCCGCGAGCTGGACGGCTGCCACTCCGCCAATATCGATAACGCCAACCAGACGCTGTTCGTGCCGGCGCTAAAGCAGGATCGCATCTGCCTCTACACCCTGAGCGCCGACGGCACCCTGACGCCGCGCCCGCAGGCGCAGGTGACCACGGTTGAGGGCGCAGGCCCGCGTCATATGGCGTTTCATCCCAACGGCAGCTACGCCTACTGCGTCAACGAGCTGGACAGCACCGTTGACGTCTGGGCGCTGAATAACGCGCATGGCGAAGTAGCCCGCGTGCAGTCGCTGGATATGATGCCGCCGGACTTTAACGAAACCCGCTGGGCTGCGGATATTCATCTGACGCCTGACGGCCGCTTCCTTTATGCCTGCGATCGCACCAGCAGCACGATTACGATCTTCAGCGTCAGCGAAGATGGCGGCCTGCTCACCATTGAGGGCTATCAGCCGACGGAAACCCAGCCGCGCGGCTTTAATATCGACCATAGCGGTCGCTATCTGGTGGCGGCGGGGCAGAAGTCGCACCATATCGAACTCTACCGTATCAGCGAGCCACAGGGCCTGCTGACGCCGCTGGCGCGCTACGCGGTGGGCCAGGGCCCGATGTGGGTGGTGATCCATCAGCTGGATTAAGAAGATAACGCCGGCGCAGCGGCTCCGCTGCGCCGCTTTTACGCGCCGTTACGAATAGTTCACCGTGATGCTGGCGCTCGCCAGCGCATGAAAATGCACGTTAAAGCCGACCATCGCGCCGCTCGCCTCGGCGTCCACCTCAATCGCCTCTACATCCAGCGCATGCACGGTAAAAATATAGCGATGGCTTTCGCCCTGCGGCGGTGCCGCGCCGCCGTAGCCCGCTTTGCCGAAATCGGTGCGCGTCTGCAGCGCGCCCGGCGGCAGCTGCGCCAGGCCCGAGCCAGCGCCTTGCTCCAGCAGCGTCGTGCTGGCGGGAATATTCACCACCACCCAGTGCCACCAGCCGGAGCCGGTCGGCGCGTCAGGATCGTAGCAGGTCACCACGAAACTTTTGGTGCCTTCCGGCGCCTCATCCCACGCCAGATGCGGGGAGATATTGTCGCCCTGATAGCCCATCCCGTTAAACACCTGACGCTCCGGCATCTTGTCGCCGTCTTTAAAGTCATTGCTGAAAACGCGCATCTTCTCTCCTCGGTTGTCTAAACCTTCCGTATCAACGCCTTTCATCTTAGCGAAAAACGCAGGTGGTTCCAGCCGTTAGCGCTTGTCAGGCAAAATGCGCCTCAACGCTCAGCGCCTCGGCAATTGCCTGGGTCAGCTGGCGCAGCGCCTCCTGCGTGACAATATAGGGCGGCATCAGGTAGATCAGACGGCCAAAGGGACGGATCCAGACGCCGCGCTCGACGAAAAAGCGCTGCAGCGCAGCCATATTGACGGGACGATGCGTTTCAACCACGCCAATCGCCCCCAGCACGCGCACATCCGCCACCTGCGGCGCGGCGCGCAGCGGCAGAAGCTCGTCGCGTAGCTGCTGTTCTATCCGCGCCACCTGCTGCGGCCAGCGCCCTTCGTTCAGCAGCGCGAGGCTCTCCGCCGCGACGGCGCACGCCAGCGGGTTGCCCATAAAGGTCGGGCCGTGCATAAAGCAGCCCGCCGGGCTGTTGCTGATGGCGTCGGCGACGTGGCGTGTGGCGAGGGTTGCCGCCAGCGTCATCATGCCGCCGGTCAGCGCCTTGCCGACGCAGAGAATATCGGGCGTCACCTCGGCATGCTCGCAGGCGAAAAGTTTGCCGCTGCGGCCGAAGCCGGTGGCGATCTCGTCGGCGATCAGCAGCACACCGTAGCGGTCGCAGCATTCGCGCACCCGCTGCAGGTAACGCGGGTGATAGAAACGCATCCCGCCCGCGCCCTGCACGATCGGCTCGAGGATCACCGCCGCCAGCCTGGGGTGATGCAACGCCATCAGGCGCACAAAATCATCCGCATCGCGCTCGTCCCAGGGATCGTCAAAGCCGCACTGCGGCGCGGCGGCGAAGTGATGTTCCGGCAGATAGCCGCGCCACAGGCTGTGCATCGAATTGTCGGGATCGCACACCGACATCGCGGCAAAGGTGTCGCCATGATAGCCACGCTGCAGCGTCAGGAACTGCTGACGCGTTTCGCCGCGCCCCAGCCAGTACTGCATCGCCATCTTCATCGCCACTTCCACCGCCACCGAACCGGAGTCGGCGAGAAACACGCACTCCAGCGCGGCGGGGGTCATCGCCACCAGCTGGCGGCAGAGCGCGACCGCCGCCGGATGCGTAATGCCGCCGAACATCACATGCGACATCTGCGCCATTTGATCCTGTAGCGCCTGGTTGAGACGCGGGTGGTTGTAGCCGTGGATCGCCGCCCACCACGAGGACATGCCGTCCACCAGCTCGCGGCCGTCGGCCAGCTGCAGATGGATCCCCTGCGCGGCGACCACGGGGTAGCAGGGCAGCGGATCGCGCATTGAGGTGTAGGGGTGCCAGATATGCTGGCGATCAAATTCGGCGTCCTGGGGCGTAAACATGGTAGTTGTAAACCAAAATAAAAAGATTTAGTTTACAAGTATAACCACGATAACCGTCGGGATGAACCCCTTTTTTTTGGAGTAAGCAATGGCACAACACTGGACGCTGGCGCAGGCGCAGGCGCTGTTTGATAAACCTTTTCTCGAGTTGATGTTTGAGGCGCAGCAGGTTCACCGCCAGCATTTCGACCCGCGTCAGGTTCAGGTCAGCACCCTGCTGTCGATCAAAACCGGCGCCTGCCCGGAGGATTGTAAATACTGTCCGCAGAGCGCGCGCTATAAAACCGGGCTGGAGTCAGAGCGGCTGATGGAGGTGCAGGAGGTGCTGGCGTCGGCGCGCAAAGCGAAAGCGGCGGGTTCCAGCCGTTTCTGCATGGGCGCAGCGTGGAAAAACCCCCACGACCGCGATATGCCCTATCTTGAGCAGATGGTGCAGGGCGTGAAGGCGCTGGGGATGGAAACCTGCATGACGCTCGGCACCCTCAGCGACAACCAGGCGCAGCGTCTGGCGGGCGCGGGACTCGATTTTTACAACCATAACCTCGACACCTCGCCGGAGTTTTACGGCAGCATTATCACCACGCGATCCTACCAGGAGCGGCTGGATACGCTCGGCAAAGTGCGCGGCGCAGGGATTAAAGTTTGCTCGGGCGGCATTGTCGGGCTGGGCGAAACCGTCAGCGACCGCGCCGGGCTGCTGGTGCAGCTGGCGAACCTGCCGACCCCGCCGGAGAGCGTGCCGATCAACATGCTGGTGAAGGTGAAAGGCACGCCACTGGCGGACAACGACGACGTCGAGCCGTTCGATTTTATCCGCACCATCGCCGTGGCGCGCATCATGATGCCGACCTCGCACGTGCGCCTGTCGGCGGGCCGCGAGCAGATGAGCGAGCAGACCCAGGCGATGTGCTTTATGGCGGGCGCCAACTCAATTTTCTACGGCTGCAAGCTGCTGACCACGCCGAACCCGGAAGAGGATAAGGACCTGCTGCTGTTCCGCAAGCTGGGCCTTAACCCGGAGCATAGCCACACCGCGCACGGCGACAACGAGCAGCAGCAGCAGCTAAGCGAGCAGCTGTTACACGCCGACAGCGAACAGTTCTACAACGCGGCGCTGTAATGAGCTTCCCGGCCCGAATGGCGCAGGCGCTGGAAGCGCGCCGCGCCGCTGCTGGCTGGCGTCAGCGCCGCCTCGTCACGCACAACGACACCCGCACGCTGGAGGTAGAGGGAAAGAGTTACCGTCACTTCTCCAGCAACGACTATCTCGGCCTGAGCCAGCATCCGGCGGTGATCGCCGGCTGGCGTCAGGGCGCGCCCGGCGCCGGCGCGTCGGGCCACGTCACCGGCTACAGCCGCTGCCACGCCGAACTGGAGTCGCAGCTCGCCGACTGGCTCGGCTATTCGCGCGCGCTGCTGTTTATCTCTGGCTTTGCCGCCAACCAGGCGGTGGTGCATCTGCTGGCGCAAAAACAGGATCGCCTGATCGCCGACCGGCTGGCGCACGCCTCGCTGCTGGACGCGGCGAGCCACACGCCCGCCGAGCTGCGTCGCTTTCACCATAACAACGTCGACAGCCTGACGCAGCGGCTGGCGTCGTCGTGCAGCGGCGAAACGCTGGTGATCACCGAGGGCATCTTCAGCATGGATGGCGACAGCGCGCCGCTGGCGGCGATCGCCGCGGCCACCCGACGCGCTGACGGCTGGCTGCTGGTGGATGACGCTCACGGCATCGGCGTGGTGGGCGAGCAGGGGCGCGGCAGCTGCTGGCAGCAGGATGTCAGGCCCGATCTGCTGGTGGTGACCTTCGGCAAAGCCTTCGGCGTCAGCGGCGCGGCGCTGCTGTGCGACGACGCCACCGCCGACTATTTTCTGCAGTTTTCCCGTCATCTTATCTACTCCACGGCGATGCCGCCCGCACAGGCGAGCGCGCTGCTGGCGGCGCTGGGCGAAATTCAGCGCGGCGACGCGCTGCGCCAGCGGCTCCAGGACAATATTCAGCGCTTCCGCACCGGCGCGGCGGGCCTGCCCTGGTCGCTGATGCCCTCTGCCAGCGCGATACAGCCGCTGATCGTCGGTGAAAATGGCGCCGCGCTGGCGCTGTCGCAGCGGCTGGCGCAGGCGGGCTGCTGGGTCAGCGCCATCCGTCCGCCCACCGTGCCGCCCGGCACCGCGCGGCTGCGCATCACCCTGACCGCCGCGCACCGGCCGGATGATATCGACGCACTGCTGGAGGCGCTGCATGACGCTGCCGGTGAATAAAGCCGCGGTGGCGCGCGCCTTTGGCCGCGCGGCGGGCCACTACGAACAGCACGCCGAGCTACAGCGCCGCTGCGGCGACGCGCTGCTGGCGCTGGCGCCGCCCACGACGTGCGGCGATCTGCTGGACGCGGGCTGCGGCACCGGCTGGTACAGCCGCCTGTGGCGCGAGCGCGGGCAGCGCGTGGTGGCGCTCGACCTCTCGCCGCAGATGCTGCAACAGGCGCGCCGCCTCGACGCGGCCAGCCTCTATCTGGCGGGCGATATTGACGCGCTGCCGCTGGCGAGTGGGAGCGTTGATCGGGTGTGGAGCAACCTGGCGGTGCAGTGGAGCAGCGATCTGCGCACCGCGCTGCAGCAGTTCGCCCGCGTGCTGCGTCCCGACGGCGTCATGCTCTTTTCGACCTTGCTGGCCGGTTCGCTGCAGGAGGTGCACGACGCCTGGCGGCCGCTGGGCGGCGGCGAGCGCGCCAACCGCTTTTTAACCGAGGCGCAGGTGCGCGCGGCGGGCGACGGGCTGAATCTGCGCTTTGTTCCGCAGACGCTGGTGATGCACTTTCCCAGCGCGCTGAGCGCGATGCGCTCGCTGAAAGGGATCGGCGCCACCCATCTGCATCAGGGCCGGGACGGCACGCCGATCACGCGGCAGCGGCTGGCGCAGCTGGAAACGCTGTGGCCGCGCGACGCGCAGGGCTACCGTCTGACCTATCAACTGCTTTTTGGAGTCACACAACGATGAAATGGTTTATCACCGGCACCGACACCGAGGTCGGCAAAACCGTGGCGAGCGGCGCGCTGCTGCAGGCGGCAAACGCGGCGGGCTATCGCACCGCGGGCTATAAGCCGGTTGCCTCCGGCAGCGAACAGACGCCAGAGGGGGTGCGCAACAGCGACGCGCTGGCGCTGCAGCGCTACAGCAGCCTGACGCTTAGCTACCAACAGGTAAATCCGCTGGCGTTTATCGAGCCGACGTCGCCGCATATCGTCAGCGCGGAAGAGGGCAGGCCGATAGCGTTCGAGGCGCTGTCGCAGGGGCTGCGCGCGCTGGAGGCAGAGGCGGAATGGGTGCTGGTAGAGGGCGCAGGCGGCTGGTATACGCCGCTGTCAGAGACGCAAACCTTCGCCGACTGGGTGACGCAGGAGCAGCTGCCGGTGATCCTGGTGGTCGGGGTCAAACTGGGCTGTATTAACCACGCGATGCTCACCGCCGATGCGGTGCTGGCGCGCGGCCTGCGGCTGGCGGGCTGGATCGCCAACGATATCGAGCCGCCGGGCAAGCGCCATCAGGCCTATATGGCGACGCTGAAACAGCGCCTTCCCGCGCCGTTTCTCGGCGAGATCCCCTGGTTGCCGGATGCGGCGGCGCAGGCGGAGTGCGGCCGCTTCCTGACGCTGCCGACGTAGCCTTCAGCCCACCGTCAGCCACTTGTCGACGGTGACGTCGTCGAGCTGCGCCACGCGCCCCTGCGCCACGTTGCGGCCGCGGTGCAGCAGCAGAAAGTAGTCGGCGACGCGGCGGATCAGCGACACGCGCTGCTCCAGCAGCAGAATGGTGAGGCCGTAATCGAGATTGAGGCGGCGGATCAGGTTGCCCATCTCCTCTTCCAGCCACGGCGACATGCCGTCGGTTGGCTCGTCGAGGATCAGCAGCCTGGGACGCAGCACCAGCGCGCGCGCCAGCGCCAGCTGCTGCTGCTGGTCGACCGGCAGCTCGCCGCTGCGCTGCTGCCGCAGCGAATAGAGCGCGGGAAACAGGTCAAACACCATCTCAGGGATAACGTGCGATTTGTCCCCCTGGCCGCTGCCTGCCAGCAGGGCGATCAGCAGGTTATCCTCTACGCTCATCTGTGAAAAAATATGCCGCCCCTGCGGCACATAGCCAATGCCCATGCGCGCGCGCTGTTCGGCGGGCTGCAGCAGCATATCGCGCGGCGGCGATCCATCTTCCTGCCAGGTCATTGAGCCGCTGTTAATAGGCAGCCGACCCATGATGCAGTTCACCAGCGTGGTTTTGCCCATGCCTGGACGGCCCAGCACGCCGGTGCAGGTGCCGGGCGGCAGGTCGAGATCCACATCCCACAGAATATGGTTCTGCCCGTAAAACTGATTCACCGAACGTAAACTCAGCATCTGACTCTCCTCTTTCCAGATTTCGCCTGAATGCTTCCGCGCTTTGACGTATGGCAAACAAGTCTTCCACGGCGGCGCGCTCGCCCCGACATTTTCTTGCGGAAATACCCTGCAATTAGCGGGCCAGGATCGTCTTCCCCTTAAACCGGCGCGGGCAGGCACGATTTACCGGTTATTGGTAAATGGTGCTTAACAATTGCCAGGGTTAATCAGGGTGCTGCACTTTCACGGTGCTAATGACTTAACGTTTCTGGTGCATTAGAGCAACAAACGGGCAGCCTGTTGAATTATGTCCTGTCTTGCTGGCGGAGGCGGCTGAGCAAAAAGCAGGCGGCAGGCTGAAAAAGCATAGCGAAGGTCGCCGTTTCTGGCAGGAATTAAAGCGGAAAAAATTTTTTTTCACGCGTGCGGCTTAAGGACAAAAAATTATGCACAGCCGATGGGCAAAGGGCTGTGCTTAGTTATCCACTATTCCTGTGGATAACCTTGTGCATTAGACCGTGAAAACAGAGCGCAAGCGAGGAAATACGCGGCCTGGTTACATAATGCTGAGAAACTGGGCTTTTAGCATAATTTTTTTAAAAACAGCGAGTTATTAAAAAACAAGCCTGAGATTTATCCGCTGCGTAACCTGACTGAAATTTAATGACGTTCTCTTGACAAATGTTATAAATCCGCTCCGGCTGGGGATAACCTTGCGCAACGGCAAAAACCTTTTCTCCTTGTTACGCCTGCTTAAGCGCGGCGCGGCCTGCGCACCTCACTTTGCCCGCTTACTGGTGATTTATCCAGTATTATTTTCTGGCAAAATCGCCACGGCAGAGTAAAATGACTCGGCTACCCGCCGCATTCTTCAGCAGGAACCGCAAGTCATGAGTAAAGTCTTTAAACTAAATTCCGCCTTCCAGCCCTCCGGCGACCAGCCAGAGGCGATTCGTCGCCTCAAAGAGGGGCTGGAGGATGGTCTTGCCCATCAGACGCTGCTCGGCGTGACCGGCTCCGGCAAGACCTTTACCGTCGCCAACGTGATCGCCGATCTCAACCGGCCGGCGATGGTGCTGGCGCCCAACAAAACCCTGGCGGCGCAGCTCTATGGTGAGATGAAAGAGTTCTTCCCCGATAACGCGGTGGAGTTCTTCGTCTCCTATTACGACTACTATCAGCCAGAAGCCTATGTGCCCAGCTCCGACACCTTTATCGAAAAAGACGCCTCGGTAAACGAACATATCGAGCAGATGCGTCTGTCCGCCACCAAAGCGCTGCTGGAGCGCCGCGACGTTATCGTGGTGGCGTCGGTCTCCGCTATCTATGGCCTGGGCGACCCCGATCTCTATCTGAAAATGATGCTGCACCTGACGCGCGGCATGATTATCGACCAGCGCAGCATTCTGCGCCGTCTGGCGGAGCTGCAGTATGCGCGCAACGACCAGGCGTTTCAGCGCGGCACCTTCCGCGTGCGCGGTGAAGTGATCGATATTTTCCCGGCGGAGTCGGAAGATACCGCGCTGCGCGTCGAGCTGTTCGACGAAGAGGTCGAGCGGCTGTCGCTGTTCGACCCGCTGACCGGGCAGATCCTCTCTACCGTGCCGCGCTTTACTATCTATCCGAAAACCCACTACGTGACGCCGCGCGAACGTATTTTGCAGGCGATGGAAGATATCAAAGTCGAGCTGGCGGATCGCCGGCGCGTGCTGCTGGAGAACAATAAGCTGCTGGAAGAGCAGCGCCTGACGCAGCGCACCCAGTTCGATCTGGAGATGATGAACGAGCTGGGCTACTGCTCAGGCATCGAAAACTACTCGCGCTACCTCTCCGGGCGCGGGCCGGGCCAGCCGCCGCCGACCCTGTTCGACTACCTGCCCGCCGACGGGCTGCTGATCGTCGATGAATCGCACGTCACCATTCCGCAGATCGGCGGCATGTATAAAGGCGACCGCGCGCGCAAAGAGACGCTGGTGGAGTATGGCTTCCGCCTGCCTTCAGCCCTCGACAACCGTCCGATGAAATTTGAAGAGTTCGAGGCGCTGGCGCCGCAGACCATCTACGTTTCGGCGACGCCAGGCAACTACGAACTGGAGAAATCGGGCGGCGAGGTAATCGATCAGGTGGTGCGTCCGACCGGCCTGCTCGATCCGCTGCTGGAGGTGCGCCCGGTGGCGACCCAGGTGGACGATCTGCTGTCGGAGATCCGCAAGCGCGTCACCATTAACGAGCGCGTGCTGGTGACGACGCTTACCAAGCGCATGGCGGAAGATCTCACCGAGTATCTCGAAGAGCACGGCGAGAAGGTGCGCTATCTCCACTCCGATATCGATACCGTCGAGCGTATGGAGATCATCCGCGATCTGCGCCTCGGCGAGTTTGACGTACTGGTGGGGATCAACCTGCTGCGCGAAGGGTTAGATATGCCGGAAGTGTCGCTGGTGGCGATCCTCGACGCGGACAAAGAGGGCTTCCTGCGCTCTGAGCGCTCGCTGATCCAGACCATTGGCCGCGCCGCGCGTAACGTTAACGGCAAGGCGATCCTCTACGCCGATCGCATCACCAACTCGATGGCGCGCGCCATTGAGGAGACCGAGCGTCGTCGCGAGAAGCAGCAGAAGTACAATGAGGAAAGGGGCATTGTGCCGCAGGGGCTCAACAAGAAGATCACCGATATCCTCGAGCTGGGTCAAAACGTCATCAAGACGCGCGGCAAGGCCAAAGCCAGCAGCCGCAGCGCCGCCGAGGCGGACGCCAGCTATCTGGCGCTGACGCCACAGGCGCTGCAGAAGAAAATCCACGAGCTGGAGACGCAGATGCAGCAGCACGCGCAAAACCTGGAGTTCGAAGAGGCGGCGAACGTGCGCGACAAGCTGCATCAGCTGCGCGAGCTCTTTATCGCCGCCTCCTAGCGGCTTAGCTAAAGCGCTGGATGGCGTGCTCCAGCGCCACGCGCAGCAGCTGGCGGTCGTGACGATAGGGGATATCGGCGGCCTCCAGCGGTTCGCGCACGATCAGGCGATCTTCCACGCCAGCCGTGTCGGCGGAGGGGCTGACCACCACCGCGTCAACCACCCGTTTGCCGATATATTTCTCCATCATTGCCAGCTTATCCGCCACCGTCAGGCTGGCGGCGGCCGGACTCAGCTCGCGCCCCAGGTTGCCGATAAACACCATGGTGGCAGGGGTGCGCCGCAGCGCGCGCGCCATCTCCTCCATCAGCAGGCTCGGCATCAGGCTGGTGTAAAAGCTGCCAGGGCCGATAAGGATCAAATCCGCTTCGGCGATCGCCTCCAGCGCTTCGCGCGTTGGCGCGACGTTGGGGTGCAGCATCAGCTCCTGCGGCGGCTGCTGCATGGCGTCGATAGCCGTTTCGCCGTAAACCATATTGCCTTCGCTGTCTAACGCCACGAGATCCACCGGCTGCTCCGACATCGGGATCAAAAAGGCGTCGACCTTGAGCAGGTTGCGAATGATATTGATCGCCTCCAGCGGGCGCACGCTCAGGTGATCCAGCGCCTTCAGCATCAGGTTGCCCAGGTTATGTCCGGCGAGTTCGCCGTTGCCGGCGAAGCGATACTCAAACATCGCCGAGGCGACGCTCGGCTCGGTGATCAGCTGATTAATGCAGTTGCGCATATCGCCCCAGGCGATGCCGCCCTCTGAGCGACGTATGCGTCCGGTAGAGCCGCCGTTGTCGGTGGTCGTGACGATGCCGGTCAGGCGCGAACCCAGCGGCGACAGCGCGGACATCACGCGTCCCAGGCCGTGTCCGCCGCCCAGCGCCACCACGCGATCGAGATCTGACAAAGTTCGGTTCATAGTTCCTCTTTACGCCCGCAGCCGACACGTCGTACCGGCGCCTTTTTTAGCGGGCTATTTTAACCCTACTGTCGCGAAAATGCGGCGAAAATACGTTATATATCAATATATATAGCGCACATAGTGGATGGCAGAGCGGCAAAAATCGCGCTACCATTTGCCAACCATGTCGTCCATGTGGGCGACATACACTCAAAGCCTGAATGCCTAAGTCAAACGATAGGGGGTTCAGGCCGCAGCCGACGCGCTGCCAGGGTGCAGAAAGAAATGCCTGCATCTCCCGTACTTGGAAAAGGTGTTCTGGTGTCACAATTTACTGATGCATTTGCACGTCGGTTTTACTACCTGCGTCTCTCGGTGACGGATGTCTGTAACTTCCGCTGCACCTACTGCCTGCCCGACGGCTATAAACCGCAGGGCGTGCGCAACAAAAGCTTTCTCTCGCTCGATGAGATCCGACGCGTCACGCGCGCCTTCGCCGCGGCCGGCACCGAAAAGGTGCGTCTGACCGGCGGCGAGCCGTCGCTGCGTCGCGATTTTACCGACATTATCGCCGCCGTGCGGGAAAACCGCGCCATTCGCCAGATCGCCGTCACCACTAACGGCTATCGGCTGGCGCGCGACGTCGCCGCCTGGCGCGACGCCGGACTGACCGCGCTGAACGTCAGCGTAGACAGCCTCGACGCGCGCCAGTTCCACGCCATCACCGGTCAGGACAAATTCCATCAGGTGATGGCGGGCATCGACGCCGCTTTTGACGCCGGTTTCCAGCAGGTTAAAGTCAACAGCGTGCTGATGCGCGACCTCAACAGCCGCAGCCTGCACACCTTCCTGGAGTGGATCCGCACCCGCCCGATCCAGCTGCGTTTTATCGAGCTAATGGAGACGGGCGAGGGCGGCGCGCTGTTCCGCGATCAGCACGTCTCTGGCGCGGTGATCCGCGACCAGCTGGTGGCGCAGGGCTGGCAGCGCCGCGAACGCGGCCGCAGCGACGGCCCGGCGCAGGTGTTCTGGCATCCTGACTACGTCGGCGAGATCGGCCTGATTATGCCCTATTCGCGCGACTTCTGCGCCAGCTGCAACCGTCTGCGCGTCTCGGCGCACGGCAATCTGCATCTCTGCCTGTTCGGCGACAGCGGCGTGTCGCTGCGCGATCTGCTGGTTTCCGACGATCAGCAGGCGGAGCTGCAGGCGCGCATTGCCCACAGCCTGGGCGAGAAGAAGCAGACGCACTTCCTGCACCAGGGCAATACCGGCATCACGCAGAACCTTTCCTTTATCGGCGGATAATCTCAGGAGCGAGACAATGGGCAAATCTACGGGTGAGTTTATTCCGGTCAACCTGGCGGTGCTGACCGTCTCTGACCGACGCGACGCCAGCAGCGACACCTCTGGCGACTACCTGCGCGCCGCAGCGCATGAAGCCGGTCATGTGGTAGTGGATCACGCCATTGTCGGTGAAGATCGCTACCGCATTCGCGCCATCGTGTCGCGCTGGATCGCCAGCCTGGACGTGCAGGTTGTGGTGATCAACGGCGGCACGGGATTCAACGCGAAGAACATCACGCCAGAGGCGATTGAGCCGCTGTTCGATCGCAAAATAGAGGGCTTTGGCGAGCTGTTCCGCATGTTCTCCTGGGAGGATATCGGCGGCTCGACGCTGCAGTCGCGCGCCGTCGCCGGCATCGCTAACGGCACGCTGATCTTCGCCGTGCCGGGATCGACCAGCGCCTGCGAGAGCGCCTGGGAGCGCATTATCGCCGACCAGATCGACGCCCGCACCGGCCCCTGTAATTTCGTTTCACACTTAAAGAAGCTGTAAGCCATGCAACTGACCCATATTAACGCCGCGGGCGAAGCCCATATGGTCGACGTCTCGGCCAAAGCGGAAACGGTGCGCGAGGCGCGCGCGGAAGCGCTGGTGCTGATGGCCGCCGATACGCTGCAGATGATCGTCGACGGCAGCCACCACAAAGGCGATGTCTTTGCCACCGCGCGTATCGCCGGCATTCAGGCCGCCAAGCGCACCTGGGAGCTGATCCCGCTCTGTCATCCGCTGATGCTGAGCAAGGTCGAAGTCAACCTGGTCGCCGAGCCGGAACATCAGCGCGTGCGCATCACCTCGCTTTGCCGCCTGAGCGGCAAAACCGGCGTCGAGATGGAGGCGCTGACCGCCGCCTCGGTGGCGGCCCTGACCATCTACGACATGTGTAAAGCGGTGCAGAAAGATATCGTTATCGACCAGCTGCGTCTGCTGAGCAAAAGCGGCGGCAAGTCCGGCGATTTCCAGGCGGTGACCCATGATTAACGTGCTGTTTTTCGCCCAGGTGCGCGAGCTGGTAGGCACCAGCGCGCTGCAGATGCCCGAGGCCTTCCCCGACGTGGCGACGCTGCGCGACGCGCTGGCGCAAAAAGGCGACCGCTGGGCGCTGGCGCTCGATTCCGGCAAGCTGCTGGCCGCCGTGAACCAGACGCTGGTGCCGATGTCGCATCCGCTGCAGGCGGGCGATGAAGTGGCCTTTTTCCCGCCGGTCACGGGAGGCTGAGATGGCAACGCAGATCCGCGTCGGCGCGGCGCCGTTCAGCATGGCCGACGAGTACGCCTGGCTCTCTACCTCCGACGCCGACGGCGCGGTGGTGACCTTTAGCGGAAAAGTGCGCAATCACAATCTCGGCGACAGCGTCGCGGCGCTGACGCTCGAACACTATCCCGGCATGACGGAAAAGGCGCTGCAGGAGATTGTCGACGAGGCGCGCAGCCGCTGGCCGCTCCAGCGCGTCAGCGTGATCCACCGCATCGGCGAGCTGTTTCCCGGCGATGAGATCGTGTTTGTCGGCGTCACTAGCGCGCACCGCGGCAGCGCCTTCGCCGCCGCAGAGTTCATTATGGACTACCTGAAAACCCGCGCCCCGTTCTGGAAGCGCGAGGCCACCGAACAGGGCGATCGCTGGGTCGACGCCCGCGACAGCGACCATCAGGCCGCGCAGCGCTGGGATTAAGGCTTACTGAGCTGCTCCGCCGGGCCAAAATGGGTCTGGCCGTGCGCATGCTCGCCGCCGCCAGAGACGCGTTTAAGCTGGATCACCTCGCCGCGCTGCCAGGCGTTGGCGCCCGGCAGCACCGGCTGCGTGACGATATCGGCGCGCGACGCCCGCACCTTGCGGCTGTCGATATCAAAGCGTTTGTCGCGATCGGCCAGCAAACGATTATCGAGCTGACCGTCGGCGGTAAAGCCCATCATTAGCGCCGGAATGCCGATTGGCAGGGTTTTATCGCGATCGGTGTGCCAGGTGTGCCAGGTTTTGCCGTAGGTGTTGGCGATGCGCGCCATCAGCGCATGATCCGCCGCCTGCGGCAGGCCCGGCGCAATCAGGGTGCCTGACTTCACCTCATATTCGTGGCTGTGCCACAGCTTTTTCTCCTCCGGCGGCAGCGTCTGATAGAGCCGCGCGCTGATAATGTACTCCACGCCCATCAGCCGCGCGTCTTTGGTATTGCCGTCGTAAATCACCGCCTGCATCACGTCATCGTTCAGCACCGTCACATAGTGATGCGCCTCCATCTGGCCGTTCTGGTCGCCATTGTAGAAGTGAAAGCCGTCGAGATAGGTGTTGATCGCCTCGATAGGCGGTCGTGACTGCAGCAGGTCTGCGCCGGTGGCGAGCGCTTTCATTTTGGCCGAGGTGGGCGCACCGGGCGAGGCGACCTGCGCCGGCGTGTTGTTGGCGCCGCAGCCGCTGAGCAGGAGCGCCACTGCGGCGCCGATCCAGAGTTTTTGCATAACTATGTCCTTTTACGCGAGAAAACTGGAGTCTGGCTGAGAAACGCCGATTCGCAAGCGCGACGGCAAGGCGGGAATTTACGCCCTGTCTGATGGTTTGTCGGCGCGTCAGTGCTAAGGTAAGGGTTTGTTTTCCTGCAGGGAGCGCTCTCTCAGTGTCATTTTCGCTTAAACGTTTCTCGCTGCTCGCCGCGCTGGTGCTGGCGGGCTGTAGCACCAAAAAAACGCCCGAGGCGCCGGCGCGCCAGCCGGCCGACGTCAAGGCGCAGATCCAGCGTCTGCTGCCCGCCCACGTCAGCGACAAGCCGGGCTGGGCCACCGATATCTACACCGCGTTCCGCACCCAGCAGATCGACCCCAGCGTCAGCAACCTGTGCGCTGCTATCGCCGTGGCGGATCAGGAGTCGAACTTCAGCGCCGAGGCGGCGGTGCCCGGCCTGCCGAAAATCGCCTGGGGCGAAATCGATCGCCGTGCGGCGAAGGTGCATGTGCCGGCGTTTGTGGTGCGCACCGCACTGATGATTAAATCCTCAAACGGCGAAAGTTATGCGGCGCGGCTCGATAAGGTGCGCAGCGAAAAAGAGCTAAGCGCGATTTTCGACGATTTTATCGATATGGTGCCGATGGGGCAGACGCTGTTCGGCAACCTCAATCCGATTCACACCGGCGGCCCAATGCAGGTCAGCATCAGCTTCGCCGAAGCGCACGCCAAAGGCTATCCCTGGCCGATCGACGGATCGATCCGCCGCGAGGTCTTTACCCGTCACGGCGGCATGTACTTCGGCATTATGCATCTGCTGGGCTACCCGGCGGACTACAGTAAACCGATCTACCGCTTCGCCGATTTTAACGCCGGCTGGTACGCCAGCCGCAACGCCGCATTCCAGGCGGCGGTGGCGCGCGCTACCGGCATGAAGCTGGCGCTGGACGGCGATCTGATCCTCTATGGATCCGACAAGGCGGGCGCGACGGAGCTGGCGGTGCGCACGCTGGCGAAGCAGATCGACATGAGCGACAGCGCCATCCGCCGCGACCTGGAGAAAGGGGAGCAGGCGAGCTTTAGCGACAGCACGCTGTGGAAGCAGGTTTTCGCGCTGGCGGACAAGATGGCCGGTCGGCCGCTGCCGCGCGAGATGCTGCCGGGCATCAAGCTGGAAAGCCCGAAAATCACCCGTAATCTCACCACGGCCTGGTTCGCCCAGCGCGTCGACAGCCGTTATCAGAGCTGCCTGTCGCGCCGCTGAGTGCGGCATTGTGGCGCAGTTAAGGCGTGCTGTGCCACACTTAAGCCTGTCCGTCGGTTTTCCGACGCCTTTTCACCAACATGAGGTGCATCATGGACCGATATCCACGCAATGACTCGCTCGTGCAGCCCGCCGCCACCGGCCTGCAAACCTTTATGGCCCAGGTCTACGGCTGGATGACCTGCGGCCTGCTGCTGACCGCCTTTGTCTCCTGGTATGCGGCCGGCAACGAGCGCATTATGTTCTTTATCTTCTCTAACCGGATGACCTTCTTCGGCCTGATTATCGCTCAGCTGGCGGTGGTGTTTGTGCTCTCTGGCATGGTGCATCGCCTGAGCGGCGCGCTGGCGACCGGGCTGTTTATGCTCTATTCGGTGCTCACCGGGCTGACGATGGCCAGTATCTTCCTCGCCTACACCTACACCTCTATCGCCAGCACCTTCTTTGTGACGGCGGGAATGTTCGGCGCCATGAGCTTCTACGGCTACACCACCAAACGCGACCTGAGCCGCTTCGGCAGCCTGCTGTTTATGGCGCTAATCGGTATTGTGCTGGCGTCGCTGGTGAACTTCTGGCTGAAAAGCCCGGCGCTGATGTGGGCGATTACCTATATCGGCGTGGTGGTGTTTGTGGGTCTGACCGCCTATGACACCCAGCAGCTACGCCAGATGGGCGAGCAGATCGACGTGCGTGACCGCGAATCACTGCGCCGCTACTCCATCATGGGCGCGCTGAAGCTCTACCTCGACTTTATCAACCTGTTCCTGATGCTGCTGCGCATCTTCGGCAACCGCCGCTAAAGAGAAGCCCCATCCCTGATAAGGGGATGGGGCGAATCTGCGTTACGCACTCTTCTGCAGTTTCTGTTCATTCTTCGCGCGCAGATGCTTCGCGCGACTCTCCAGCATCAGATAGAGCACCAGCGCCAGCAGCAGCGGCAGGATAAAGTAGAGCACGCGATAGGCGAGCAGCGCGGCGATAATGGTGCCGTGCGACGCGTGCTGCCCGCTCAGCAGCGCCAGGAACACCGCCTCCAGCACGCCGATCCCCGCCGGGATATGAATAATCACCCCTGCGATACTGCTGATCAGCAGCACGCCGAGCACGATGGGGTAGTCCACCTGACGCGCCAGCAGCAGCCAGATAATCGCGCCCATTACCAGCCAGTTAGCGGAAGAGACCGCGAACTGAAACAGCGCCATGCGCAGCGACGGCAGCTGCAGCGTCTGACGTCGAATGGTCCACTTGCGGCGCTTTGAAAAGGCGCAGGCCCAGAGAAAGACCGCCACCACCGCCAGCAGCACCACGCCGATAATGCGCAGCGTGGTCTCGCCGATAAACCAGCCGCCGGGAATCGGCACCATGCCCGCACTAAACACCACGCCCGCCAGCAGGATATAGCCGAGCCAGTTGGTGGCGATGCTGAGGGAAAAGATGCGCGTGATGGTGGCGCTGTCCAGCCCCAGCCGCGAATAAAGCCGGTAGCGCATCGCCACGCCGCCAACCCAGGTGCTGAGCGTCAGGTTAAAGGCGTAGCAGATAAACGACACCAGCATCACCTGTCGCTTCGCCAGCTTGTGGCCGCAGTAGGCGCGGCCGATCAGGTCGTAGCAGCCGTAGGTGAGATAGCTGACGATCACCAGCGCCACGGCGCTCAATACCGCCAGGCGGTTATAGTTGACGATAACGTTGTAGACATCTTCCCAGTTGACCTTGCGGGCGTAGACCACCAGCAGCACGATCACCGCGATAAAAAAGAGCCAGGTGAGCACCTTTTTCGCCAGCTTCCATTTAGGATGTTTTTCCGCCATCAGGATTTTGCCCCTTCATTGTCTGTTTCGACCCGGTCCTGCGTCTCCATTTCCGGTTGAACCGGCGGATCGACCTGCGCAATCAGCGGCGTATGCGCGGGCAGCCAGCCGGCGATCGCCGGGAAATGGCGTAAGAAGTGAAACACCACCACGCTTTTGGTCAGCTGCCACCAGTTGCGCGGCGGCAGCCGATCCTCCTGCACGCGCTGGCAATCCTTCGCCAGCAGCTGCTCCAGATTATCGCGCAGCGTCTGGTTGAAATCGCGATCGTAGATAATCAGGTTGGCTTCGAGGTTAAGCGACAAACTGAGCGGATCGAGGTTGCTGGAGCCGACGGTGGCCCACTGGCGATCCTGCACCGCCACCTTGCCGTGCAGCGGGCGACGAATATATTCATAGACCTCGACGCCGGCATCCACCAGATAGTTGTAGAGCAGCTCCGCGCCAACCTTGACGATCGGCATATCGGGCTCGCCCTGCACGATCAGCCTGACCCGCACGCCGCGCTGCGCCGCGCTGCGCATCTCGCGCAGCAGGCGGTAGCCAGGGAAAAAGTAGGCGTTGGCGATAATCACATCCTCTTTGGCGGTGCGCAGCATATCGAGATAGTGCTTTTCGATATCGTCGCGATGCTCATCGTTGTCGCGATAGACGAACAGCACCTGCGCGTTGCCGGGCGTGGCGTTGACGGCGGGGCGGTGCGAGCGGCCGCCCCACCAGCGGCGCGTCACCGCTTCGCTGCCCATCGCCTCGCGCACGTAGCGGGTGATATCCGCCACGATGGGGCCTTTGACCTCGACCGCATAGTCCTGCTTCGCCTCCGGTCCGTAGCTGGTGTTGTGCTCGGCGGAGAAGTTAATGCCGCCGACAAAGGCGATGGTGTCGTCCACCACCACGGTTTTACGGTGCAGGCGGCGGAAGACGTTGGTGCGCATCCCCATCACCAGCGGGCGCGGATCGTAATAGATGAAGCGCACGCCCTCCGCCGTCAGGCTGTTGACGAAGTTATCGGAGAGATCCGGCGAGCCATAGCCGTCCACCATCACCTCGATCTTCACGCCGCGCTGCGCAGCGGCCAGCAGCTCGCGGTGCAGCGCGTTGCCGACATCGTCCTCAAACAGGATAAAGGTTTCCAGCAGCACGCTGCGCTCGGCGCGCTGTATCGCGCCGAACACGCGCGGGAAAAATTGTTCGCCGTTCTCCAGCAGGCGCAGCTGATTGCCATCTCGCCATTCAAAATTCATAGGTGGATCTCCACGGCGAGCGGGGCGTGATCGGACAGGTGCGACCAGGGACGGCGCGGCAGCGCCCAGGGGTGACTGACGGTGGCGTTACGCACGTAGATGCGATCGAGGCGCAGCAGCGGAAAGCGCGCCGGAAAGGTGCGCGCCGGCCGGCCGTGCTTCATGCTGAACACCTCTTTTAGCCCCGCGCCGTGCTTCAGAATGCGGTTGGCGCGCAGCTGCCAGTCGTTGAAATCCCCGGCGACCACCAGCGGCGCGTCAGGCGGCAGCGAGGCGACCATCTCGCACATCATCTTCATCTGCGCGTGGCGGTGCGCCGCTTTCAGCCCGAGATGCACGCAGATAACGTGCAGCGTGCCGTGCGGTTCTGGCAGGGCGATCTGGCAGTGCAACATGCCGCGATTTTCACTTCCTGCAACAGAAATATCACGATTTTCATACTCCTGGATGGGAAAGCGTGACAAAATCGCGTTCCCGTGGTGCCCTTCCGGATAGACGGCGTTGCGCCCGTAGGCGAAATCGTTCCACATGGTGTCGGCCAGAAACTCGTAGTGCGGCGTGCCAGGCCAGTTCTCGTGGTGTAAAGGATGGATGGCATGCGTGCCCATCACCTCCTGCAAAAAGACGATATCCGCCGAGGTGGCGCGAACCGCTTCACGCAGTTCCGGCAGGATAAAGCGCCGGTTAAAGGTGGTAAATCCCTTGTGGGTATTGATCGTCAGGACTTTAAGGGAAAATCCTTGCTTAGTTTGTGGCATACTCTCGACGCACTCCTTTTCATCAGCAACAGAAGTAAAGTGTAGTCTTTGTCACAAACGGGTGCGGATGAGGATGGAAATTTAGGGCGTTGTCCGAAAATTGCTTTACAGTGAGGAAACCGTTTCCGGCCTGGGCCGGTTGCACTTGGGCGACCCGTTGGGTCTGCCAGGAGAAAAGAATGAAATGGTCTAATCGTGTTCAAATCATCACCGGACAAACCTGCGTGCATATCGCCATGCACGCGCTGGTGATCGCCGCGCTGGTCTGGGGCTGGCAGCACAAAGCCCTGACCGAAGTGTGCAGCACGCTGGTAGCCGCCTATGCCGTGGTGTTTATCGCCATGCTGGTCCTGCAGCGTAGTGTTCGTTTGCGTCGCATCGGTGATTATCTTGAAGAAGCGACCACCACGTACTACTTTGGCGCGGCGATGATGACGCTGTTTATCGTCTCGCGCTATGTCCACAATGCGTTGCTGATCGGCACGCTGGGCGTAGTGATGCTGGTGGGACCGGCGCTGGTTTCGCTGCTGGCGAAAGAGCCGCCAGGACGTATCCAGAAGAAACGCAGCTAACGCGCCGCGTTCGCCACAGGGCCACCTTCGGGTGGCCTTGTTGTTTGCGGCCTTCTCGCACCCTGCGGCGAAAGCTGCTACACTGCCTGCCTTACGCATCGTAGTTTGTGCCCTTTTCACACGTTAGCCCCCGGCTGGCGTCACTTTCCCCCCTGAAAACTACACCGTGAATCGCGGTCAGGGCGGACCGGAGTAACACACTTAATGTCTTTTGACTCTCTCGGCCTGAGCGCCGATATTTTGCGTGCGGTCGCTGAACAGGGCTACCGTGAACCTACGCCTATTCAGCGCCAGGCGATCCCTGTGGTGCTCTCCGGCCGCGATCTGCTGGCCAGCGCGCAAACCGGCACCGGCAAAACCGCTGGCTTTACGCTGCCGCTGCTGCAAAAACTTTCTACTCAGGCCGCATCGGGCCGCGGTCGCCGTCCGGTGCGCGCCCTGATCCTGACCCCGACGCGCGAACTGGCCGCCCAGATCGGCGAAAACGTGCGCGACTACAGCAAATACCTCGAGCTGCGTTCGCTGGTGGTGTTCGGCGGCGTCAGTATTAACCCGCAGATGATGAAGCTGCGTGGCGGCGTCGATATTCTGGTCGCCACGCCGGGCCGTCTGCTCGATCTGGAACACCAGAACGCGGTCGATCTGTCGCAGATCGAAGTGCTGGTGCTGGACGAAGCGGATCGCATGCTCGATATGGGCTTTATTCACGACATCCGCCGCGTGCTGGCGAAGCTGCCGGCGAAGCGTCAGAACCTGCTTTTCTCTGCCACCTTCTCCGACGACATCAAAACCCTGGCGGAAAAACTGCTGCACAACCCGGAGCAGGTCGAAGTGGCGCGCCGCAACACCGCCTCTGAGCAGGTGTCGCAGCTGGTGCACTTCGTCGACAAAAAGCGCAAGCGGGAACTGCTCTCGCAGCTGATCGGCGAAGGCAACTGGCAGCAGGTGCTGGTGTTTACCCGCACCAAGCACGGCGCCAACCACCTGGCGGAACAGCTGAACAAAGACGGCATCACCGCGGCGGCGATCCACGGCAATAAAAGCCAGGGCGCCCGTACCCGCGCGCTGGCCGACTTTAAAACCGGCGCCATCCGCGTGCTGGTCGCCACTGATATCGCCGCGCGCGGTCTCGATATCGAAGAGCTGCCGCACGTGGTGAACTATGAACTGCCGAACGTGGCGGAAGATTACGTGCACCGCATCGGTCGTACCGGTCGCGCCGCTGCCACCGGCGCCGCGCTCTCGTTGGTCTGCGTGGATGAGCACAAGCTGCTGCGCGACATCGAGCGTCTGCTGAAGCGCGAGATCCCGCGTATGGCGGTGCCGGGCTACGAGCCGGATCCGAGCATCAAGGCGGAGCCGATTCAGAACGGTCGCGGACAGCAACAGCAGCCGCGCGGCCGCGGTCGTGGACAGGGCGGCGCGCCGTCGTCAGCGCGTCCGCAGGGCGATAAACGTGCGCCGCAGCCGCGCCGTCAGGGCCAGCCTGCGCAGGGCGACAGGCCTGCGCGTCCGTCGCGTCGTCCGGCTGCGAAGAAAACCGGAACCGCGTAACGCCATGCGGGTGTTGCTTGCCCCGATGGAGGGCGTGCTGGATTCGCTGGTGCGCGAGCTGCTGAGCGAGGTCAACGACTACGACCTCTGCGTCACCGAGTTTTTGCGCGTGGTGGATCAGCTGCTGCCGGTAAAATCCTTTTACCGGCTCTGTCCCGAGCTGCACAACAGCAGCCGCACGCCATCCGGCACGCGGGTGCGTTTGCAGCTGCTGGGGCAGTATCCTGAATGGCTGGCGGAGAATGCGGCGCGCGCGGCGGAATTAGGCTCGTGGGGCGTCGATCTCAACTGCGGCTGTCCGTCGAAGCTGGTTAACGGCAGCGGCGGCGGTGCCACGCTGCTGAAAGATCCGGAACTGATCTACCGCGGCGCGAAAGCGATGCGCGAGGCGGTGCCGGCGCATCTGCCGGTGACGGTAAAAGTGCGGCTCGGCTGGGATTCCGGCGAGCGGCGCTTTGAAATCGCCGACGCGGTGCAGCAGGCAGGTGCCAGCGAGCTGGTGGTGCACGGCCGTACCAAAGAGGATGGCTACCGCGCTGAGGCGATCAACTGGCAGGCGATTGGCGAGATCCGCCAGCGGCTGCGTATTCCAGTGGTGGCGAACGGCGAGATCTGGGACTGGCAGAGCGCGCAGGCGTGCATGAACGCCACCGGCTGTGATGCGGTGATGATCGGTCGCGGCGCGCTTAACGTGCCGAATCTCAGTCGGGTGGTGAAGTACAACGAGGCGCCGATGGCCTGGCCCGACGTGGTGGCGCTGCTGCAGAAATACGCGCGGCTGGAGAAGCAGGGCGATACCGGCCTCTACCACGTCGCGCGCATCAAGCAGTGGCTCGGCTACCTGCGCAAAGCCTATCCGCAGGCTGACGGCCTGTTCACCTCTATCCGCACGCTGAAACACTCCGCCGCTATCGCCGAGGCGATTGATCAACAGGCGCTTTCGCTGGCCCTGTGACAAAAATTCAGGCGACCCGTTAGCAGGCTAAGCGTATAGTGAAAGCCATTTTTCACAACAAGCCAGCCTGCTATGTCTGATGTCGCGGTACTGACTAACGGTCAACTCAACAAACGCATTCTCTCTGTTCTGATCTTCACCTTCTTCTGCTATCTCTCTGTCGGGCTGCCGCTGGCGGTGCTGCCGGGCTTCGTGCATAACCAGCTCGGCTTCAGCTCCTTTATGGCGGGGCTGATCATCAGCCTGCAATACTTCGCCACGCTGCTGAGCCGTCCGCAGTCGGGCCGGCTGGCGGATCGTCTGGGGCCGAAGCGGGTGGTGATGCTCGGCACGCTGCTGTGCGGCATGAGCGGCGTGCTGACCATCGCCGCCGCGCTGTGCCGCGACTGGCCGTGGCTCAGCCTGCTGCTGCTGGCGATTGGCCGCCTGTTCCTCGGCGTCGGCGAAAGCTTTAGCAGCACCGGCTCCACGCTGTGGGGCATGAATATCGTCGGACCGCTGCAGACGGCGCGCGTCATCTCCTGGAACGGCGTCGCCACCTATCTGGCGATGGCAATCGGCGCGCCGCTCGGCGTGCTGCTCAATCAGGGACTCGGCATCAGCGGCTTCGCCGGCCTGGTTGCGGTGATGGGCGTGGTGGGCTACCTGCTGGCGAGCCGCAAGCCGGCGGTCGAGGTGAATCAGGGGCAGCGCATTCCCTTTCACCGCGTCTTTTCACGCGTCTGGCTGTTCGGCCTGGCGCTCGGCTTCGGCACCATCGGCTTCGGCGTGATCTCGACCTTTATTACCCTCTATTTCGCCAGCCGCGACTGGAGCGGCGCCGCCTTTGCGCTGTCGCTGTTCAGCCTCGGCTTTGTGCTGTTTCGCCTGCTGTTCAGCCGCACCATCACGCGCTTCGGCGGGCTGCGCGTCGCGCTGCTCTCGTTTCTGCTGGAGTGCGCGGGGCTGCTGATTATCTGGCAGGCAGAGAGCAGTGTGCTGGTGGATCTCGGCGCGCTGCTGACCGGCTGCGGCTTCTCGCTGATTTTCCCGGCGCTGGGCGTGGAGGCGGTAAAGCAGGTGGAGCGGCAGGATCAGGGCTCGGCGCTCGGCGTCTACTCGGCGTTTCTCGATCTGGGGCTCGGCCTGACCGGCCCGGTGGCGGGCTTGCTGATCGGCTACTGGGGCATGCAGTCGGTTTATCTGGCGGCGGCGATGATGGTGCTGGGCGCCTTCGCCATCACGCTGCGTCTGACGCGGCGCGACAGCGGCGCGGCATAGCGCCGCGCCGCCAGCGTCAGAACTGCGAGAAGAGGGCGTAGAGCCCGGCGGCCAGCAGGACAGAGACCGGCAGCGTCAAAATCCACGCCATCGCCAGATTGCGCAGCGTGGCGAGCTGTAAACCCGAGCGGTTCGCCGCCATGCTGCCCGCCACGCCCGACGAGAGCACGTGGGTGGTGGAGACCGGCAGGCCGAAGCTGTCCGCCGCGCCGATGGTCGCCATCGCCACCAGCTCCGCGCTGGCGCCCTGCGCATAGTTGAGGTGGGTTTTGCCGATGCGCTCGCCAACGGTGACCACAATGCGTCGCCAGCCCACCATGGTGCCAAGGCCGAGCGCAATCGCCACCACCACTTTCACCCACATCGGAATAAAGCGCGTGGCGCTGTCCAGCTCCTGCTTGATCGCCGTCAGATTGCGCTGCGTCTCTTCCGGCATCGGCACCTTATTCGCCTGAATATGCTTGATCGACTCCGAGGTCAGGTACATCTGATTACGGGTGTTGGAGACCGCCTGCGCTGGAATATTCTCCATTGAGCCGTAGCGGCGGATCTGATCGCTGATATCGCCCAGCGTCAGCGCCAGCGCGGGCAGCACGTTGGGGGTCAGCTGGTTGGTGCGCACATAGTCGGTGAGCACGTCGCGCGCGGCGGGCGGCTGCGCGCTGGCGGGCTGCAATTGCAGCAGCTGGTTTTCCGTCACCTGCGCCAGCGCCGCCACGCGCGGGATTTGATCCGGCGGCAGCGAGCGGTTTAGCGCATAGGCGATCGGCATCGTGCCCACCAGAATCAGCATAATCAGCCCCATGCCTTTCTGGCCGTCGTTGGAGCCGTGGGCGAACGAGACGCCGGTGCAGGTGAGGATCAGCAGGCCGCGGATCCAGGCGGGCGGCGGCGCGTCGCTTGTCGGCGCCTCATAGAGGTCGCGGTTGCGGATAAACGCCTTCATCGCCAGCAGTAGCAGCGCGGCGCAGATAAAGCCCACCAGCGGCGAGAGGATCAGCGAGTAGCCGATCTTAATCGCCTGATCCCAGTCGACGCCGCTCATGCCGCTGCGGCCGTGCAGCAGCGCGTTGGCGACGCCGACGCCGATAATCGAGCCGATCAGCGTGTGGGACGAGGAGGAGGGCAGGCCCAGATACCAGGTGCCCAGGTTCCAGATGATGGCGGAGAAGAGCAGCGCATAGACCATGGCGAAGCCGCCGCCGCTGCCCGCCTGCAATATCAGCTCCACCGGCAGCAGCGAGATAATGCCGAACGCCACCACGCCGCTGGAGAGCAGCACGCCGAGAAAGTTGCACAGCCCGGACCAGACCACCGCCACGCCGGGCGTCAGCGAGTGGGTGTAGATCACCGTCGCCACCGCGTTGGCGGTGTCGTGAAAGCCGTTAACGAACTCGAACCCGAGCGCGATCACCAGCGCCAGGCCGAGCAGAAAGAAAGGAACATAGCTGGTGACCGGCGTATCGGTCTCCTGCACGTCGCTGAACAGATTGAAGCCGGCGAAAGAGAGTCCGGCGACCAGTAAAATCAGAAACAGCGGTCTGGAAAACCGGTTGCGCTTGCTCGCTAGATTGGGACGGCCGGCAACCGATGGGGAAGACGATAAGCTGTTTTCGCTCATAAACACCTCGGTGGAGAGTAGCGGGCGCGCCCTGTTCGCGCCCATTACTGGCAAGGGATACGCGCTTTATATGACAGAACAATGAAGTGGCGCGGCTGAAAAAGTCGCGCCGGTCGCGCGGCAAGACGCTAGCCAGCTCACAACTCCCGCTTTCGCCGGTCATCGCCCGGCGGTCGTCGTGCTAGTCTCTCGCTATGCCTCGCTTCCGCCGTGCTCGACGACAGGTTGTATGAAACGCCGATACCCTTTTCAGGTAAAACTCTTTCTCTCGCTGGTGCTGTTCTCCTGCCTGCTGCTGGCGCTGCAGGGCGTGATCCTGTTTCATTTTATCGACCGCCAGCTGCATCACGATTTGGGGCAGCGCGCGCGGGTGCAGGCGAGCGAAATCGCGCTGATGCCCGGGCTGGCGGAGAAGGTGGCGAGCCGCGACCTCGCCGCTATCGCCAGGCTGATCCAGCCGCTGCGCGATCAAAGCGACGCCAGCTATATCGTCATCGGCGACGTGCATCAGCAGCATCTCTACCACTCCGAATCGCCCGAGCGCCTTAATCTGCCGCTGATTGGCGGCGACAACGCAGAGGTGCTGCAGGGGAAAACCATTATTTCGGTGCGCAAAGGGGGCATCGGCGTTTCTCTGCGCAGCAAAGCGCCTGTTTTCAACGCGCAACATCAGGTGATCGGCATCGTCTCGGTGGGCTATCTCACCTCCTATATCGCCAATATCAACGTTAGCCTGCTGTGGCAGGCGAGCCTGTACGGGCTGGCGCTGCTATTGCTGCTGTTTCTCTTTTCGTGGATGTTTAGCCGCAACCTTAAAAAACAGATGTTCTGGCTGGAGCCGAAAGATATCGCGCTGCTGGTGCTGCAGCAAAAAGCGCTGCTGGAGGCGATGTATGAAGGGGTGTTCGCCGTCAACGCCGAGCGGCAGCTGATTTTGATCAACCGCGCCGCCAGAGAGCTGCTGGCTATCGATCGCAGCGAGAGCGAGCTGCTGGGTAAGCCGCTCGATGAGGTCATTCAGATCCATCCCGCCTTTCTCAGCCAGTCCGTCGGCGACGAGAGCGGTCGGCAGCACGATCGCATCACCGTGCTCAATCAGCGCCAGGTGATCGTCAATCGGGTGGCGATCGATCTGCAACCCGGCGAGCCCGGCGGCTGGGTGTGCAGCTTTCGCGACAAAAACGATATTAATACCCTGAGCAGCCAGCTCAGCCAGGTCAAACGCTATGCGGACAGCCTGCGCATTATGCGCCACGAGCAGCTTAACTGGACCGCCACGCTGGTGGGCCTGCTGCAGATGCAGCGTTACGACGACGCGATGCGCTACATTCAGGCGCAGTCCGCCGGGGCGCAGCAGGTGCTGGATTTTGTCTCGGCGCGCTTCACCTCGCCCGCGCTGTGCGGGCTGCTGCTGGGGAAATATGTCGGCGCGCGGGAGAAGGGGGTGGAGCTGAAATTCGACCCCGCCTGTCAGCTGAGCCGTCTGCCCGCCGCCATCAGCGAAACCGCACTGATGTCGGTGGTGGGAAACGTGCTGGATAACGCCGTCGACGCCACGCTCAGCGTCAGACGACCGGCGCCGCCGGTGGAACTCTATATTTCCGATCGCAACCACGAGCTGGTGATCGAGGTGGCCGATCAGGGCTGCGGCGTGGATGAGGCGTTAAAACCGCATCTGTTCGAGCAGGGCGTCACCAGCAAGCCCGCCCGCGACGACGATCTGCTCGGCGCGGAGCACGGCATCGGCCTCTATCTGGCGGCGAGCTATGTGCATCAGGCGGGCGGCAGTATCGAAATCGAAGAGAATTCGCCGCAGGGCACTATCTTCTCAGTGTTTATTCCGTTTCAGCCTCTCGCCTCGACAGGGATCGCCCTATGAGCAACGCAAAAGCGCTTAATGTCGTGATTGTGGAAGATGAGCCGCATCTGGCCGATCTGCATCGCGAGTTTATCGAACACCATTTTCATCTGCGCGTGGTGGGCATTGCCGCCACGCTGGCGCAGGCGCGCCAGCTGATCGAACAGCATCAGCCGCGCCTGGTGCTGCTCGACAACTATCTGCCGGACGGCCAGGGCGTCAGCCTGATCGACGATCCGCTGCTGAAGCGCTTTGAATGCTCGGTGATTTTCATCACCGCCGCCAGCGACATGCAAACCTGCAGCCACGCGATGCGCAGCGGCGCGCTGGACTATCTGCTTAAACCGGTGTTTTTTCATCGCCTGCGCGCCTCGCTGGAACGCTTTATGCTGCTGGTGCAGACGATGCGCCAGATGAAAAAGGTCGATCAGCACGCGCTGGACCGGCTGTTTAATTTGCCGGCCAGCGAGGCGCCGGCGGCGCCGTCGACCAAAGGCATCGAGTCGCTGACGCTGGAGCGGGTGAAGCGCGTCTTCAGCGAGGCGCCCGGCAGCAGCTGGTCGGTGGAGCAGGTGGTAGAAAGCGTCGGCATCAGCAAAACCACGGGACGCCGCTATCTGGAGTACTGCGTGGAGATCGGTTTTATCGGCGTGGAGATGCAGTACGGCAACATTGGCCACCCGCGGCGGCTTTATCGCAAAAGCGGGTGATCGGGCGCAGGCGAGGGCGCGGTTTTAATGGTGTTAATTGCCGAAAAACCGCCAATAATCACACTTCGCGAAGATAACGCTCCGCCACCTCTTGTCTCGCCAGAGCGATCGGCTATGTTGACCTTTAGTTCCCAAAGTGTAACTAAAAGGTTAAATATAATGTCGAACAGATCTTCTCTTTCTCTGGTTGCCGCGACCGTACTCTTCTCCTGCTCCGCCTTCTCTGCGCCGCCGCAGGGCTATCCGGCGGACTATCAAAGCGTCATCGACGGCGCAACGAAAGAAGGCAAGGTAGTGATCTACTCTACTACCGACACCAAAGCCGCCGGGCCGCTGATCAAAGGGTTTGAGGCCGCCTATCCCGGCATCAAGGTTGAATACAACGATATGAACAGCACCGAGCTGTACAACCGTTTTATCAGCGAGCAGGCCTCGGGCGGCACCAGCGGCGACGTGGTGTGGAGTTCTTCTATGGACACCGGCCTGAAGCTGGCCACCGACTACGCGCAGGAGTATCAGTCGCCGGAGCTGCCGCAGCTGCCGAAGTGGGCGGTGTGGAAAAACAGGGCCTACGGCACCACCTACGAGCCGGTGGTGATCATCTATAACAAACGGCTGATCCCCGCCGGCGACGTGCCCGACTCGCACGCCGCGCTGGCAAAGCTGATCGCCAGCCAGACTGACAAATTCAAAAGCAAGGTCACCACCTACGACATCGAGAAATCGGGCCTCGGCTTTATGCTGTCGGTGCAGGATGCCAAAGCCGATCCGCACTATTTCACTACCCTGGCCGACGTGGCCAAAGGCGGCCTGGCGGTGCAGTCCTCTACCGGCACCATGATGGAAAGGGTGTCGTCCGGCGAAAACCTGATCGGCTTCAACATTCTCGGCTCCTACGCGGAGGCGCGCGCCAAAACCGATCCGTCGCTGGGTATCGCCTATCCGAAGGATTATATGCTGGTGCTGTCGCGCGTCTCCTTTATCAGCCAGCAGGCGCAAAACAGCCATGCGGCGAAGCTGTGGCTCGACTACGTGCTCTCAGAGAAGGGGCAGAGCATCCTGGCGAACCAGTCTGACATTCCCTCGCTGCGCAACGATATCGAAGGCAAAAACGACATCGACGGCCTGACCAAAATGGCAGGCAACGCGCTGAAGCCGATCCCGGTGGACGAAACGCTGCTGGAGTATCTGCAGCCGAAAAAACGTCTCGATTACATCAAACAGTGGCGCGCGGCCGCCGGTAAATAACGGCAGTACGGAAGCGCGGCTCGCTGCGCCGCGCTTCTCTTTCTCTTGATTTCGCCATTCAGGGTCTCGATATGAGTGCATTGCGCAGAAAGTGGCAAAGCCTGCCGCGTGGCGTGGTGGTGCTGATAACCACGCTGGTTATCTACGTTCCGCTGTCGTTTATTGTTATCCAGAGTTTTTTATCCGCGCCGTTTTTTGCGCCGTCGAAGGCGTGGAGCCTGGAGTCGTTTGAATTTATTTTTACCGATCCCGATTTTTATAAAGCGCTGAGAAGCGGTTTTATTCTCGCCTTTGGGCTGGTGGCGATCGCTATTCCGCTGGGCGGCATTCTGGCGTTCCTGATGGTGCGTACCGACTTACCGGGCAGGCGCATTATCGAGCCGCTGATCCTCGTGCCGATTTTCGTCTCGCCAATGGTGCTGGGGTTCGGCTATGTGGTGGCCGCCGGGCCGGTCGGCTTCTTTTCGCTCTGGGCGCAGTCTCTGCTCGGCTTTGTGCCGTGGAATATTTACGACATGTCGAGCATCGTGGTGATTGCCGGCCTGACGCACGTTCCTCACGCCTATCTCTATATCTCTTCGGCGCTGCGCAGCGTCGGCTCGGATGTGGAAGAGGCCGCGCGCATCGCCGGCGCCTCGCCGCTGCAGGTGATGACGGCGGTGAGCCTGCCAATGGTGCGACCCTCAATTCTTTACGCCGTCGTGCTGCTGTTTTTCCTCGGGCTGGAGGTGTTTGGCCTGATGCTGGTGCTGGGCGATCCAGAAGGCAACATGGTGCTCGCCACCTATCTCTATCAGCTGACCAATAAGCTCGGCACGCCTTCCTATCACCTGATGGCCGCGGTGGCGGTGGTGCTGATCTGCATCACCATCCCGCTGGTGATGCTGCAGCGTCGCCTGATGCGCACCGCCAACCGTTTCGTGACGCTGAAGGGTAAAGCCTCCCAGGCGCGCGCCCTGCCGCTGGGGAAATGGCGCTGGGTGGCGGGCGCGGTGGTGGCGTTCTGGCTGACGGTGACCATCGGCGTGCCGCTGATCGGCGTAGTGCTGCGCGCCTTTATCTCTAACTGGGGCGTCGGCGTTTCGCTGTGGGATGAGCTGTCGATTAAAACCTTCCAGACCATCTGGGCGCAGCCGAACCTGCTGCGCGCCATCGTCAACTCCATGGCGATCGGCGTCATCGGCGGCGCGCTGGCGGTGGGATGCTATCTGTTTATCGGCATCGCCATGCACCGTAAGCCCGACAACACCACGCGCTTTCTCGACTACAGCGTGCTGGTGCCGCGCGCGGTGCCGGGGCTGCTGGCGGGTCTGGCGTTTCTCTGGGTGTTTCTGTTCCTGCCGCTGTGGCTGGACAACGCGCTGAAGTCGGGCTGGCTCTCCGACTTCGCCTGGTCGCAGTGGCTGCGCGATAACCTGGTCGTCTGGCTGCGTTCGCTGCGCAGCACCATCTTCAGCGTCTGGCTCGCCTACACCGTGGTGTGGATGGCCTATGGCCTGCGGCTGATCTCCTCGACGCTGCTGCAGGTCGGGCCGGAGCTGGAGGAAGCGGCGCGCAGCACCGGCGCCACGCGCGGGCAGATTACGCGTCACGTTACCATTCCGCTCTCTCGCTACGGCCTGATTGGCTCCTGGCTGCTGATGTTTCTGATTTTTGAACGCGAATACTCTACCGGCGTTTACCTGCTTTCGCCCGGTACGGAAACCATCGGCTCGATGCTGGTTTCCCTGTGGGCGGCGGGCGCCATTGATATCGTCGCCGCGCTCTCTTTTATCAACATCCTGCTGGTGGTGGTCGGTCTGGGTATCGCCCTGCGATTCGGAGTTAAATTACATGACTGAGTTATCGGTAGAAGATCTGCATTTAACCTATGGCGACAACCCGGTGCTGAAAGGGGTCTCCATGAACCTGCAGCGCGGCGAGGTGGTTTCACTGCTGGGCCCCTCCGGCAGCGGTAAAACCACGCTGCTGCGCGCCGTGGCCGGGCTGGAAAAACCGACGCAGGGCACCATCGTTATCGGCAAAAACCGGGTTTACGCCGGCACGCCGCGCAGCGAGATCCCGGCGGAAGAGCGTAATCTGGGGCTGGTGTTCCAGTCCTACGCGCTGTGGCCGCATAAAACAGTGTTCGAGAACGTGGCCTATCCGCTGAAGCTGCGCAAGGTGCCCTCGACGGAGATCGCTCAACGGGTGCAGGATGTGCTGAACCAGCTGGGGCTGGGCCATCTTGGCAAGCGCCATCCGCACCAGCTTTCCGGCGGACAGCAGCAGCGCGTCGCGATTGGCCGCGCGCTGGTCTATAACCCGCCGGTGATCCTGCTGGATGAACCGCTGTCGAACCTCGACGCCAAACTGCGCGAAGAGGCGCGCGTCTTTCTGCGCGAGCTGATCATTAAACTCGGCCTCTCCGCGCTGATGGTCACGCACGATCAAAACGAGGCGATGGCGATTTCCGATCGCATCCTGCTGCTGAATAACGGCAGGATCGAGCAGCAGGGCACGCCGCAGGAGATGTACGGATCGCCTCAAACCCTGTTCACCGCCGAGTTTATGGGCAGCAACAACCGGCTGCACGGGAAAATTACCGAGCTGCGCGACGGCAACGCGCGCATCGAGGGCAAAGGCTGGACGCTGTGGGGCAAGGCGGGCGAAGGGGTGCAGCTCGGCCAGGAGGCCACGGCGGTGATCCGGGTCGAGCGCGTGAAGCTGGTGGAGGGGCCGGGCGAAAACCAGCTGGAACTGCCGCTGCTCACCAGCATGTACCTTGGCGATCGCTGGGAATACCTGTTCCGCACTGCGGGCGACGATTTTGTCATCCGCGCCTACGGCAGCGAGCTGCGCGATCCGCAGCACTGCCACCTGGCGCTGCCTGAAAATCACGTGTGGATCTTCCCCAAATCCTGATAGCGCGGGGCGGCGTCTGCCGCCCCCGCAACAGCTGCGACTCGCAACATAGAGCGGACGCGGCAGTCAACTTGATGTACCTTGTTAGCCAGACTATCCCGGCAACACGATTTTTCTCTGACAGGTAACATCGACCATGGCTCTTATCCCCAAAAACTACGCGCGGCTGGAAAGCGGCTACCGTGAGAAGGCATTAAAAATCTATCCCTGGGTCTGTGGACGCTGCGCGCGTGAGTTTGTCTACTCCAACCTGCGCGAATTAACCGTGCATCATATCGACCATGACCATACCAACAACCCGGAAGATGGCAGCAACTGGGAGCTGCTGTGTCTCTATTGTCATGACCACGAGCACTCAAAATATACCGAAGCGGATCAGTACGGCACTCGCGTGGTGGCGGGAGAGGATGCGCAAAAAGAGGTGGGTGAAGCCACCTATAATCCGTTTGCCGATTTAAAGTCGATGCTGAATAAGAAGAAGTAGCCAGGAGCGGCCTTGCCGGCCCACGTTTAGTGCCGATGAATTCAGTGCCGCTCAGCCTTTCAATCAAGAGGAGGTGTTATGCTGAGAACGCTTATCCACACCACCGGCGCGCTGCTGCTGGTCAGCCTGGCGGCGCCGGTTTTTGCCGCGACGGAGCGGGCCGCTTTACCGGGCAGCACGCGGGAGAACGGCGCAGAGATCTTCCAGATAAGCTGTCCGGATAATCCCCAGCAAACCACCCTCGATATGAACGCGTGCTATGGAGAGATGAAGGCGCAGGTAGAAGCCGTTAAGGCGCACTATCTGACGGCGATAAGGAAGCGCCTTGCCGAGAACGGCGATGAGCCGGCAGAACAAAGCCAGGAACAGCTGGCGGCGTTCGAGGCGGAAAATAACGCCTGGGACGCGCTGGAAGAGAAAGCCTCCGCCGCCACCGCAACCTACTGGCAGGGCGGTACTATTCGCGGCGTGATGGGCGCCGATCGCGCTATCCAGCTTATCGAGCTGCGTATCCATAACCAGTGGGAGAACTGGCTGCGCTATCAGGACTCCACGCCCGCGCTGCTGCCCGAACCTAAATTCAGGTCCGAGGGCGTCAGCCCGTAAAAAAGCCCGCCGAAGCGGGCTTTTTTCTACGAGATAACCTTATGACGGATTATCAGCGGCAGCGGGCTGCGGCTGCGGCGCCGCATTCGGGTCGACGACGTTCGCGCCCTGCGGCGTTACCGGCGTCATCGGCTCCTCTTTCGGCTGCGCGCCCGGCGCTTCCGGCATCTCGGTCGGCGCGGTCTGCACGCTGTCGGCAACGCCGTTGACTTTCGTCGGCATCCCGGTGCGGTTCTGAATCGCGGCGTTAACCTGATCCTGGCTGACGCTGGCGTCGGTGATCACTTTGGTCACCGCGGAGGTCAGGGTAATCGGCACCACTTCGCGCGAGTTAAACTGCTCTTCGGTGGTAGAGAGCGGGTTGTGCACCTCGACATAGCGCGAACCGTCCGGCTCCACCGTGGCCTTCACCGGCTGGTCGATAAACTGCACGCGCGTGCCGACCGGCACGTTTTCAAACAGCCATTTGATATCGTCGGCGCGCAGACGCACGCAGCCGTGGCTGACGCGCAGGCCGATGCCGAAATTGGCGTTGGTGCCGTGGATGGCGTAGAGACGACCGATATAGAGCGCGTAGAGGCCCATCGGGTTGTCCGGGCCGGCCGGGAAGACTTCCGGCAGGTTCTCGCCGCGCGAGGCGTACTCCGCGTGCATCGCTTTGGTCGGCGTCCAGGTCGGGCCCGCTTTCTTACGCTGCACTGAGGTGGTCCAGTTGATCGGGGTGTCTTTGCCCAACTCGCCGATACCGATCGGCAGCACAACCACGGTTTTGGTGCCTTTCGGGTAGTAGTAAAGGCGCATCTCCGCGCTGTTGATCACAATGCCTTCGCGCGGGGCGTCAGGCAGAATCAACTGCTGCGGAACGATCATTTTTTTGCCCGCCTGCGGCAGATAGACATCCATGCCAGGGTTGGCTTCCAGCATATTGCTGAGGCCCATCTGGTATTGCGCCGCAAAGGCTTCCAGCGGCAGCTTGTTATCCTGCGGGACGGTGATCTCAATATTTTGCCCAACCAGACGGCTGTTGGCGGCTGGTAAGGGGTAAACCACAGCGAAGGCGGACTGACTGAATGCAGCCAGCGCCAGAGCCATTGAAGCGAACGCGCGAATCATTTTCATATTTTACAAGTCGTTATGGCCTGTTAGCAGGCTTGTCAGTTTATCGAACCCGTACCGGTCAGCGTGACCGGCTGCACATTATATGGGCATTGTTTCGATGTTGTGAATCAGGATTTTAGCAGCCAGCGCAGACTTTAGGTATCCAGCTGTGTCATCGGGGCCGTCAGGGCTGCCATAAGGTCACCTCGCCGCTCAGTTTCCGGTTGAGAAAAAAGGCGGCGCTAATCAGCGCCAGATGGGTCAGCGCCTGCGGCATATTGCCCAGCGCGCGGCCGTGGCTGTCAAACTCCTCGGCATATAATCCGAGCGGATTGGCGTAGCTCAGCAGCTTTTCAAACTCGAAGTGCGCCTCATGGATGCGTCCGGCGCGCGCCAGACACTCCACATACCAGAAGGAACAGGCGCCGAACGATCCTTCCGAGCCGGTCAGGCCGTCGGCGGGCGTCTCGTCGATATTGTAGCGGCGCACCATGCCGTCGCTCACCAGCTCGCGCTTGATGGCGTCAAGCGTCGACAGCCACTCTGGATCGGTGGCGCCGACGAAGCGCACCAGCGGCATCAGCAGCATCGAGGCGTCGAGATGGTCGCCGTGACGCGTCGAGACGAAGTGGCCGCGCTCGGCGTTCCAGAAGTTTTGCCAGATATCGGCGCGGATCTCGCTGCGCGCGCTGTCCCAGCGGGCGTAGGGCATCGGCAGCGAGCGCTTCATGCCGAGACGCAGCGCGCGGTCCAGCGCCACCCAGCACATCAGGCGCGAGTGCAGAAAGTGCTCCGGCTCGCCGCGCATCTCCCAGATACCGGCGTCGGGCTGATTCCAGTTTTCGCACACCATGTCGATCATCTGCGCCACGTGCTGCCAGCCGCGCTCCGAGATCGCTTCGCCATACTTATTCGCCAGATAGACCGCATCCATCAGCTCGCCGTAAATATCGAGCTGCGTCTGCTGCCAGGCGTCATTGCCGATGCGCACCGGCTGCGAGTCGGCGTAGCCGGAGAGGTTAAGCAGCTCGATTTCGTGCAGTTCGATGCCGCTGTCGAGACGGTACATCACCTGCAAACGCATCTCGTCGTGGTGGCTGTTCTCGACGCAGCGGCCGACCCAGCGGGTAAAGTTTTTCGCTTCGTCCACGTAGCCGAGGCGCATCAGCGCATACATGCTGAACGAGGCGTCGCGGATCCAGGAGGCGCGATAGTCCCAGTTGCGCTCGCCGCCCAGCTCTTCCGGCAGGCCGAAGGTGGCGGCGGCGGCAATAGAGCCGTGCTGGCTGGAGGTGAGCAGCTTCAGCGCCAGCGCCGAGCGCTGCACCATCTCCTGCCAGCGTCCGCTGTAGTTGCTTTTTTTGCTCCAGCGTCGCCAGTAGTTAATGGTCTCTTCAAAGCAGGTTTCGGTGGCGACGGCGCCGATGCGCGCGTCCTCCTGGTTGCCAAACTCGAACTCGACGTGCTCGCCCGACTGGAGTTGAAAACGCGCCGTGGCGGCGTGCGCGTCGCAGCTCAGCGGCACCGTGGCGGCGAGGCGCAGCGTCGGCTGACCCTCGGCGTAAAAATCGACGCAGTCGCCTGCAGCCTGCGCGCGGGTTGAGGCGCGCGCGTAGTCGTGACGCGGCGCGCAGCGCATAGTGAACCAGGCGCTGCCGCGCACCATTTTGACACGGCGGATCAGGCGCGGCTGTTTTTTCGCGTCGTCGCAGATCGGCATATAGTCGGTGATCTCCGCGACGCCTTCCTCGCCCAGCCAGCGCGTCTGAAGAATGTTGGTGTCGGGCAGATAGAGCTGCTGGCGCCGCACGTTTTTCCACTCCGGCGCCAGCGAAAAGAGTCCCGCGTCGTCGCTGTCGAGCAGCGCGGCGAACACCGACGGGCTGTCGAGCGCCGGCCAGCAGAGATAATCGATGGTGCCGTCGTTCGCCACCAGCGCGCAGGTGCGCAGATCGCCAATGATGCCGTGATCTTCAATCGGGCGTTTTATCTTGCTCATCCTCATCTCCATAGCGGGCAATCTGTTAACTATAGACAAAGCGGCTCAGGAGGCGGCGGCTGGACAACCGCGGAGAGCTTCTATACTTCAGCTTACCCGACACCCTGAGGAAGCAACTATGACCACACCACAGACCAAAGTCGCCGTCGTCACCGCATCCGACTCCGGCATTGGCCGCGCCAGCGCCCTGATGCTGGCGGATCTGGGCTACGATCTCGGCATCACCTGGCGTTCCGACGAAGCGGGAGCGCAGGAGACCGCGCGCCTGGTGCGCGACAAGGGCCGCCGCGCCGAAATCATTCATCTCGATCTCGCCGATCCGCAAGAGGGCGGCCGTGCGCTCTCGGCGCTGATCGACAGGTTAGGGCGCATCGACGCGCTGGTGAACAACGCCGGCGCCAACGCCAAATCGCCTTTCCTCGAGACGCCGTTTGACGAGTGGCGCAAGGTGTTCAGCGTCGACGTCGACGGTGCCTTTGTGTGCGGCCAAATCGCCGCGCGCAAAATGGTGGAGCAGGGCGACGGCGGACGCATCATCAATATCACCTCGGTGCATGAGCATACGCCGCTGCCCGACGCCGTCGCCTACACGGCGGCGAAGCACGCCATGGGCGGCCTGACCAAATCGATGGCCATCAGCCTGATCAAAGAGAATATTCTGGTGAATTCAGTGGCGCCTGGCGCCATCGCCACGCCGATGAACAACATGGGCGACGGCGACGCGCAGAAGATCAAGACGCCGGAAATCCCGATTGGGCGGCCCGGCGACGTGCGCGAAATCGCCAGCCTGGTTGCCTGGCTCTGCTCGGAGTGGGCCAGCTACACCACCGGACAATCCTTTATCGTCGACGGCGGCTTTATGCTGGCCAACCCGCAGTTCTACGGCGGAAAAGATATCTAACCGGCGCGGCGGGTGTTCCAGCGACGGATCACCCAACGCAGCGCAAAGGCGAAGATCACCGCCGCGACCAGCCACAGAATATGTTTCAGGTGCTGGTCGAGCTTGTGCAGCCAGGGGGCGATCATGCCGCCGGCAAAGTAGCCCAGGGCGACGAAGATGGTCGCCCAGATCGCCGCGCCGACGATATTCAGCAGGAAAAACTTCATCGGCTTCAGGTGACTGGCGCCGATGATAATTGGGCCGATAATGCGAAAGCCGTACATAAAGCGCACGCCAATAACAAACAGGCTGGGATGACGCTGGATCAGACGGTTCGCCTTGACCACTTTGTCCTGATGTTTTTTCAGCTTGCGCAGGATCTTCGTGCCGTAACGACGGCCGATCCAGTAGAGCAACTCATCGCCGATCACCCCGCCGGCCATCGCCGCCAGTACGACGCCGCCAAAATTCAACAGCCCTTCATGCGCCGCGACGCCGCCCAGCAGGGTAAAGGTTTCGCCCTCGGCGATACAGCCGATCAGCATCGCCAGGTAGCCGTACTGCGTAATTAATCCATTGATATCGAAATGCAAAAGAGAACTCCCTGCTTTGTCCGCGATCTCTACATTCTATACCGCTTCGGCCAATCCTTCCGGCGGACGACGCGCGGCGCGACAATTTTTTGCCGATCGCCGGCGCGCTGGCTACAAAAGCAGCAACCCCGTTTATACTTCAGTGACGCTGCCTGAAAAATCGCTCGGCATGGATAAGGCGGCTTATCGCATCAGAGAGGTGATGATATGAACCATGTCTGGGGTCTTATGGCGCATCCCGATCGGGAGATGCGTGATATCAAGCAAGAGAACGAGAGCGTTTCGCACCACTACACCCACCACGTTCTGCTGATGGCGGCGATCCCGGTGATCTGCGCCTTTATCGGCACCACGCAGCTGGGCTGGAACCTGGGCGAAGGGCAATTTATTCAACTCAACCTGCTGACCGGCATTGCGCTCGGCGTCCTGTTTTACCTGATTATCTTAGGCGGCGTGGCGGTGATGGGCCGCGTGATCCACTGGATGGCGCGCGACTACCCGCAGCGGCCCAGCATACAGCGCTGCACCGTGTTTGCCGGCTATGTGGCGACGCCGCTGTTTTTAAGCGGCCTGGTGGCGCTCTATCCGCTGGTCTGGCTCTGCGTGCTGGTGGGCGCGCTGGCGCTGGTCTATACCGGCTATCTGCTCTATCTCGGCATTCCGCTGTTCCTGAATATCGACCGCGACGAGAGTCTGCGCTTCTCCGGCTCGACGCTGGCCATTGGCGTGCTGGTGTTTGAGGTGCTGCTGGCGCTGACCGTGGTGCTGTGGGGCTACGGGCCGCGACTCTTTTAACGCGCCGCTCAGCTCACCAGGCGTTCCGCCGGCTTAGCGTCGCGGAACGCTTTTTTTTAACGGTCGGAAACATTCTCACCAGGAAATTTCTTACGCTTCCGCGTATTATGCCCCTGCCAGCCTCCGCGTGATTGGCTTTGCGGCGGGCGGCCTGTGTCTGACACGGCGTACTGTCTTAATCGGTCTTTTTATAAGATGCCTGTAACCATTCGCTATTCACTGCTTTCGCTGGCGCTGCTGTTCGGCGGCCAGGCGGCCATTGCGCCCGCCCAGGCGGCAACCTCACTTTCTCAGCTGGCGCCGGTCGCCGAGCCGCAAATCGCCTCAGGCAGCGCGATGATTGTCGACCTTAATACGGGGAAAGTGCTTTTCTCCAGCCATCCCAACCGCGTTCGGCCTATCGCCTCGATCACCAAGCTGATGACGGTGATGGTGGCGCTGGATGCGAAGCAGCCGCTGGATGAGCCGATTTCGGTGGATATCAGCCACACGCCTGAGATGCGCGGCGTCTTCTCCCGCGTCAAACTCAACAGCGAAATCAGCCGCCGCAATATGATGCTGCTGGCGCTGATGTCGTCGGAGAACCGCGCGGCGGCCAGCCTGGCGCATCACTATCCCGGTGGCTACGACGCCTTTATTCGCGCCATGAACGCCAAAGCGCGCGCGCTGGGCATGACCCACACGCGCTACGTCGAGCCGACCGGCCTGTCGACGCAAAACGTCTCCAGCGCGGAGGATCTGGTTAAGCTGCTGCGCGCCACGCGCGACTATCCGCTGCTCGGCCAGCTGAGCACCACCAAAGAAGAGACCGCCGTCTTTACCCATCCGAGCTACGCGCTGCCGTTCCGCAACACCAACCATCTGGTCTATAAAAGCGACTGGCGCATTCAGCTGACCAAAACCGGCTACACCGACGAGGCGGGCCACTGCCTGGCGATGCGCACCACGATCAATAACCGGCCGGTGGCGCTGGTGGTGCTGGACGCGTTCGGCAAATATACCCATTTCGCCGACGCCAACCGTCTGCGCGACTGGCTGGAAACCGGCAAGGCTGCGCCGGTGCCGGCGGCGGCGCTGGCCTATAAAAAGCAGAAGGCGGGGCTGGTGGTGAATAACGTCCACGGCGCGGCGGTGGTCGAATAACCCTGTTACCGGCGTCCGCCCGCGCGGACGCCTTGTTTCACTCGCTGAGAACGGCCAGCATTCCTATAGTTTCCCGGTGCGCCTGGCCCTAAACTACGCGCCAATGCGATAACTGATCGCCTGAATTTGTGCTGGAATCCCACGCTTATGTATAGGTTACGCCTCTTTTTCCCGCTGCTGCTGCTGTTGACGGCGGCGCTGTTCCCCGCCGTGAGTCAGGCAGACGACGCGGCAACCGATGCCGCGCAGCAAACCGACGCCGCGCCCAAAGTGAACGCGGCGGTTGAACTGCCGAAAATGCAGAAGGTCCTCGACAAGATCAAAGGTCAGGTGTCGGGGCAGACCAACGAAAACCAGCTGACGCAGCTGAATGAGATGGCGCTGGAGCTGTCGGGCAACGCCGATACGCTGGCGCAGGCGCTTCAGCCGCAGCGTCAGCAGCTCGACGCGCAGCTGGCGGTGCTGGGCCCGGCGCCCAAAGCAGACAGCGGCGTGAAAGAGACGCCGGAAGTGACGCGAAAACGCAGCTCGCTGGAGGCGCAAAAAGGCAAGCTGGACGACCAGATCAAGCAGGCGGACGGCATCAAAAATAGCGCGCTGATGCTTTCGTCGCAGATCACCAACCTGCGGCGCGATCTGATGAAAACCCAGCTGGCGCTTAACTCCGGCAGTATTCTCGGCCCGCGCTTCTGGGCACCGCTGTTTGTGAAGCAGGATCTCGATAACGAGAAGATCGACGATTTTCTGCAGGACCTGAAAGACACCGCCGCGCTGTCGTGGGAGCCGGGCTACCGCTTCGGCACTATCGCCTGGCTGCTGGCGGCGATGCTGGTAATGACGCTGGGGCGCCGCTACAGCGAAGAGTTTCTCGCCTGGATCAGCATTCATAAGATGCCGGAAGGGCGGCTGCGCCGCAGCTTCCTCGCCGCGGCCATCGCCCTGACCACGCTGGCGGCGGTGGTGCTGACCTTTAACTTCACCGCGCTGGCGTTTGCTCGCCGCGATGAGGTTTCCGGCGACGTGCAGGATTTTGTGGTCAGCCTGGTGAAGCTTAGCGTCTTCTGCGGCCTGATCGCCGGCCTCGGTCGCGCTTTTCTCTCGACGCGTCGTCCAAGCTGGCGTCTGCCCGCCATCTCTAACGAGGTGGCGCTGGCGCTGAAGCCGTTCCCGCCGATCACCGCCGCGCTGGTGTTTATCTTCCAGACGGTAGAGAACTTCAACTACACCGTCGGCACCAGCCTGAACACCACGATTTTCGCCAACGGCCTGACGGCGCTACTGATCGGCAGCACCGCGCTGGCGATCAGCATGCGCACCAACCGCGTGCGGCGTCGCATGGTGCAGGAAGGGAGCGCGCCGGAGGTGCGCTCGACGCTGGTGGGGCTGATCCAGATGGCGCTGACGCTGACGGCGGTCGCTATTCTGCTGTCGCTGATCATCGGCTACGTCACCCTGGCGCGCTTCCTGAGCTACGAGGTGGTGTGGTGCGGCATTCTGTTCGGCTCGTTCTACTTCCTTAGCCATCTGGTTAACGACGGCTGCGAAAGCCTCTTTTCCGTCAACAGCCTGACCGGCCGACGCCTGCAGACCTCGCTCAATATCGACGAGCGCCATTTGCAGCAGGCGGCGACGCTGCTGGCGGCGCTGGGCAAAACCCTGCTGATCGGCTTTGTGGCGCTGGCGCTGCTTAACGGCACCTTCGCCTCGTCAACGCCGATTGAGCTGCTGCAGAAGGCGATTGAGTTCTGGGGCGGCAAAGGGCTGGAGTCGCTCAATATCGTGCCGGCGCATATGGTTAACGCCATTATCTGTCTGGTGGTGGGCATCTATGTGCTGCGCGCCGTGCGCCGCTGGCTCGACAACGATTTCCTGCCGAAGACCACCATGGACGCCGGTATGCGCGTGTCGCTGGTGACGCTGTTCAGCAATATCGGCTATGTGCTGGTGATCCTGCTGACGCTGTCGATTATGGGCCTGCAGTGGAACAAGCTGGCGTGGATTGTCAGCGCGCTGTCGGTCGGTATCGGTTTTGGCCTGCAGGAGATTGTGAAGAACTTTATCTCTGGTCTGATCCTGCTGACCGAACGTCCGGTGAAGGTGGGCGATCTGGTGACCATCAGCGGCATCGAGGGAGATATCCGCCGCATCAACGTGCGCGCCACCGAGATCCAGCTGGGCGACAAGTCGACGGTGATCGTGCCGAACTCGCAGTTTATCTCGCAGAACGTGCGCAACGCCACCATGGGCAACGCGCAGGGCGTGGTGACGATTACGCTGACCTTCCCGCTCAATATCGATCCGGTGCGGGTGCGCGAGCTGCTGCTGGAGGTCTATAACGAGAACGAACGTATTCTCGACACGCCGGAGCCGTCGGTCTCCTTTAAGGATCTGACGTCGCAGGGCATCGTGCTGAGCGTCACCGGCAACGTCGCCAGCCAGCGCCAGATTTCCGGCGCGAAAAGCGATCTGCTGTTCGATATTCTGACGCGCCTGCGCAAAGAGGGCATCGTGCTGTCGACGCCGCAGACCATGATTATCGAGCGCCGCCAGCAGATGGCGGAGCAGGCGGCCGATCCGCTGCCTTAAGCCCGACGCGGATGACGGGATATGACCGTCATCCGCATTGCCTGTCAGGACATCCTCACCTGAAAGCGCCGCTTTCTTACGCCTTCACCGCCCAGCCTTTCTGCTTGCTGGTTTTGCCAATCCCTGGATTAAACGTATTGGTCGGGTCGAGCTGGCGATAGAAGTCCGCCAGCTGCGGCTTCGCCCGATAGAGATGGCCGACGTTATGCTCCGCCGGATACTCCGCGCCGCGCGCCTCCAGAATCGCCAGCATCTGCGCCTTCAGCGCATGGGCGTCCACCCCTTTTTTCACAATGTAATCCTGATGGAAAACGTGGCAGAAAAAGTGGCCGTAATAGAGGCGATGGCTCAGCGACTGGGTAATCTCCGGCGGCAGGGTTTCAAACCAGTCGCGATCGTTGCGGCGCAGGGCAATATCGAGCGCCAGAATCTCTTCGACCTCGTCGGCGTGCACCGCGTGATAGCGCACCGCCGCACCCGCCGCCGCGAAGCGATGCAGAAAGGCGTGCGCCCCTTCTTTGCCTTCGCACTCGAAAAACTCGCCGCCGCCTTCGCGGAAATAATCCTTCAGATAGTCGCGCGCTTCGTCCACGCCCGCGCCGGACATCTTCAGCAGCAGATGATGGGCATACCTGTCGCGATACTGCTTCATGCGCGTCGGCAGATGCGCCGGGAACAGGGCGCTGAGGCGCTGCAGCAGGCGATCGGTAAAGTGCGGCTTGACAAAGCTCAGCTTCGCCAGCCAGCCGTCGACGCGGCCTTTTAGCGTGAAAAACAGCGGCATCTTGTCGGTGCCGAGTTTGTCGATCATCAGAAAGGTGTCTTTGCCGTAGACTTCGGCGATGTCATAGATATCGCGATGCATATATTCGCCCGCCACCGGCAGGTGAGTGAAGTGGGCGAGAATATGGCGGCGGATCTCGCTCAGCACCGCGGGATCGTTGGTGCCGATATAGAACACCTGCTGCTGCGGCTCGCAGGGGAAGGTATCCAGCCGCACCGCGAACACCGCCAGCTTGCCAGCACAGCCAGAGGCCTCGAACAGCCGACGCGCATCGGCGTTGAAGCGCGCCGGGGTATCGGCGTCGACGTGTCGCACGCGATCGGCGTAGTCGGGATCGGAAGCGTGACGTTCGTCGTGCTGCACATCCTCCGCGCGCCAGCGCTCGTCGTCCAGCCGTCCCAGTATCTCTTCCGGCGAGGCGCCGAGATCGATGCCGAGATGGTTCACCAGCTTCAGCTTGCCCGTGTCATCCACCTGGGCGAACAGCGCCATCTCGCTGTAGGCGGGACCGCGTTTAATCAGCGAGCCGCCGGAATTATTGCAGATGCCGCCCAGCACCGAGGCGCCGATGCAGGAGGAGCCGATCACCGAATGGGGTTCGCGATTGAGCGGCTTCAGCGTTTTCTCCAGCTGATACAGGGTGCTGCCTGGGAAAGCGAGCACCTGCCTGCCGTCGTCGATCAGCTGCAGCTTATCGAGACGCCGCGTGCTGATAATCACCACTGGCCGATCGTAATCGCTGCCGCTGGGCGTCGATCCTTCCGTCAGGCCGGTGTTGGCCGCCTGCATCAGAATAATGGCGTCGGCGCTCACCAGCGTCTGCAGCAGCCGCCACAGCTCCAGCAGCGTGCCGGGAAACGCCACCGCCAGCGCGTCGCCCTCGCCGGAGCGAAAGCCTTTGCGGTAGCGGGCGGTCTGCGCCGGATCGGTCAGCAGATGGGAGGCGCCAACGTGGCGGCGCAGGTCGGCAAGTAAAGCGGAATGGATCATGTGCAACTCCCTTGTCATAACATGGCGCCCTTACTGTAGCACGTCAGGGAAAAGCGGGGCGCAGTGTGACGCTGACGGCTACCTGCTATTCTCAACTTGTGGCACACTGCCGCCTGTTAATTCGATATTGCGCAGTTACTTAAGAGAACCCGACCTGATGAAATGGATTTACTCTGTTAGTCTCGCTGTCTCCCTCGCGCTGCAACCCGCGCTGGCTGAGGAGCTAATCGGCCCTCATCCGATGAACGCGCAGGCGCGCGACGCCTTTGTTAACCAACTGCTTAGCCAGATGACGCTGGATGAAAAAATAGGCCAGCTCAGGCTGATCAGCGTCGGGCCGGATAACCCGAAAGAAGCGATTCGCGACATGATCCACAAAGGGCAGGTCGGCGCCATCTTCAACACCGTAACGCGTCAGGATATTCGCGCCATGCAGGATCAGGTGATGCAGCTCAGCCGCCTGAAGATCCCGCTCTTTTTCGCCTATGACGTGGTGCACGGCCAGCGCACCATTTTCCCTATTCCCCTTGGCCTCGCGTCGAGCTGGGATCTCGACGCCGTCAGCGCAGTCGGGCGCGTCTCCGCCTATGAAGCCGCCGACGACGGGCTGAACATGACCTGGGCGCCGATGGTGGACGTCAGCCGCGAGCCGCGCTGGGGCCGCATCTCCGAAGGGTTCGGCGAAGACACCTGGCTCTCCTCGCAGATGGGCAGCACCATGGTGAAGGCGATGCAGGGCAAAAGCGCCGCCGATCGCTATGCGGTAATGACCAGCGTCAAGCACTTCGCCGCCTATGGCGGCATCGAGGGCGGCCGCGACTACAATACGGTGGACATGAGTTCGCAGCGCCTGTTTCAGGACTATCTGCCGCCCTATAAAGCCTCGCTGGACGCGGGCAGCGGCGGCGTAATGGTGGCGCTTAACTCGCTCAACGGCGTGCCAGCCACCGCCGACGGCTGGCTGCTGAAAACGGTGCTGCGCGACGAGTGGAAATTCAAAGGCATCACCATCAGCGATCACGGCGCCATCAAAGAGCTGCTCAAGCACGGCGTGGCGAGCGATCCCGAGGATGCGGTGCGCGTCGCCCTGAAGTCGGGCATCGACATGAGCATGAGCGACGAGTACTACAGCAAATATCTGCCGGGGCTGGTGAAGCGCGGTGCGGTAAGCATGGCGGAGATCGACGACGCGGCGCGTCATGTGCTCAACGTCAAATATGATATGGGGCTGTTTAACGATCCCTACAGCCACCTCGGCCCGAAAGAAAGCGACCCGCAGGATACCAATGCGGAAAGCCGTCTGCATCGCGCCGACGCGCGCGACGTGGCGCGCAAAAGCATTGTGCTGCTGAAAAACCGTCTGGAAACCCTGCCGCTGAAGCGCGCCGGTACCATCGCACTGATTGGCCCACTGGCCGACAGCCAGCGCGACATCATGGGCAGCTGGTCGGCGGCGGGCGTGGCGAAACAGTCGGTGAGCCTGCTGCAGGGCATGCGCAACGCCACGGCGGGCAAAGCGACGCTGCTCTACGCCAAAGGCGCCAATATCAGCGACAACAAAGGCATTCAGGACTTCCTTAATCTCTACGAGCAGGCGGTGTCGGTCGACGCGCGCACGCCGCAGGCGATGATCGACGAGGCGGTGGAGAAGGCGAAGCAGGCGGACGTGGTGGTCGCAGCGGTCGGCGAAGCGCAGGGGATGGCGCATGAGGCCTCCAGCCGCAGCGAACTCACTATTCCGGCCAGCCAGCAGAAGCTGCTGGCGGCGCTGAAGGCCACCGGCAAACCGCTGGTGATCGTGCTGATGAACGGGCGGCCGCTGACGCTGGTCAACGAAGATCGCATGGCGGACGCGCTGGTGGAAACCTGGTTCAGCGGAACGGAAGGGGGCAACGCCATCGCCGACGTGCTGTTCGGCGACTACAACCCGTCCGGCAAGCTGCCGATCACCTTCCCGCGCTCGGTGGGTCAGATCCCGCTCTACTACAACCATCTGCCGACCGGACGTCCCTATAACTACGCCAAACCGAACAAATACACCTCGCACTACTATGATACGGTGAACGGCCCGCTCTACCCGTTTGGCTATGGGCTGAGCTACACCCGCTTCAGCGTCTCGCCGGTGAAAATGTCGGCGAAAACCATGCCGCGCAACGGCACGGTTGAGGCGAGCGTCACGGTGACCAACACCGGCGATCGCGACGGCGCGACGGTGGTGCAGATGTATCTTAACGATCCGGTCGCCTCTGTCAGTCGTCCAGTGCGCGACCTGCGCGGCTTTAAGCGCATCATGCTGAAAGCGGGCGAGTCGCAGACGGTCAGCTTTAAGATCGACGTGGACGCGCTAAAGTTCTGGAACCAGCAGATGCAGCAGGTGGCGGAGCCAGGCACGTTTAACGTGATGATTGGGCTGGATTCGGTACGCACCCAGCGCGCGCAGTTCGATTATCTGTAACCCCACACCCTGTCTTCTCCCGGCGCAGCCGCCGGGAGAACGAGGTCCCCGCTGTGAACACCATTCGCAATCGTATTCAGAATCAGGTTTTTCGCGTTAACGGCCTGGCGCTCAATGAATTTGACATCTCGCAGCCGCCTGGCGATCCCGGCCTGTTCGGCCCGGACAGCGTCATCTGGCGCGTGCACGGCGACTTTCCCTCGATGCTGTGCGGCGGCATCAGCGCCTTGCTGCTGCAGATGCTGCACCCTTCCGCGCTGGCGGGGGTCTGGGATCACTCTAACTTTCGCCAGGATATGCTCGGCCGCCTGCGCCGCACCAGTCAGTTCATCGCCGTCACCACCTTTGGCAATCGCCACGACGCCAGCCTGCTGATTGAGCGGGTCAAAAAGATCCATCTGCGCGTCAGCGGCGTCGACAACTACGGCCAGCCCTATGCCGCCAGCGATCCACATCTGCTCACCTGGGTGCACGTCGCCGAAACCAGCGCCTTTCTCGCCGCCCATTTGCGCTTTAAAAATCCACGGCTCAGCCTGGCGGAGCAGGATCGCTACTATCAGGAGGCGGCGCTGATCGCCGAGGCGCTGGGGGCAACAGAGGTGCCGAAAAGCGTCGCGGCGGTGGCGCGCTATCTGCATGACATGCGCGGCGAGCTGCGCTTTGATGCGCGCACCGCCGAGGTCACGCGGCTGCTGCGCGAGGCACCCGCGCCGACGTGGCAGGCGAAACCGGCGATGCATGTGATGCTGAGGTCAGGTATGGCGCTGCTGCCCGACTGGGCGCAGGCGATGTCGGGACAGCAGATCGGTGCGCTGTCGCGCGCGCTGCTCGACGCCGAGATGCGGCTGCTGGCGAAAACCCTGCGCTGGTCGATTACGCGCGGCGCTTATCACCGCGCCATGCTGCGCATGGGGCGGCAACCTTAACGTCTTCTTAACGGTTTACTGGCGTAATGCAGGCGCCGCTGCAGCGCGGCTTAACCGCGCCGCGTTGCAAAAGATAACCCGGCGTTAAGTACGGAACTCATCGTGCGGCCGGGTATAGCTGCGCGGCCTGCGCGCCTGACGGCGCAGCGTCGCCTGGCGCTGCTGACAGTGGTGCGCCAGCACGCCGAGTCCGACGCCGATCGTTCCCAGCGACAGCAGGCTTGGCCAGAGATCGGCGGGCAGCAGCGCCAGCGCCATCAGGCCCAGCGCCATCAGCGCAATCGCCAGCGTCAGCGAGGTGTAGCGATAGAGAAGCAGGAGAAAAAGGGCAAGCAGCGCTAACTCGCGCCAGGAAAAATCGGGAACCAGCAGCATCATGCGCCTCCGATAAAAGAGATAACGCGACCATAGCATGGGGCGACTGCGGAAAAACGCGAATAGCGTTTCACCCTCACGGCGGGCAATGAATTAGCGCCGCTGAGCAGTTGCGCAGCTTTTTGCGTCGCCTGCTTAACCGTTGCTTACTCTCGGGAGCGGGCGTCGATCTGACTTTGAGAGTTTTACCCTTGTCTCACGTGGCGGCAGTGCGGATCCTGCTCTACTCTCGGGGAAATGGATCCCTAAGGCTTTGTCGAGGCGCTATGACTTACCAACCTCTGATTGCTGAGGTCCACAATCAGCAACATACACTGACGGCGATTGTCGAGCAGGATGCGCGCACCGCTTACTTTTACATCTGGCCGACGGATCTGTTCCGCAGTCAGTATGCGGTGCGCGGCTGCTGGCTGCGCAATCTGCTGCCGGCGCCGGCCCAGGAGGATCGCGAGGCGATGGAGCAGGGCATCGCGCCGCTGCTCAGCGCCGAGTTCTGCCGCACCCTTGAGGCGGAGCCGCCGCTCGATCCGGCGGGTCTGCAGGTGCTCTGGGAGCCGAGCGACGACGGCGCGGCGCTCTGGTATTACGGCCAGCTGCTGGCGGTGATCCCGGGCTGGAGCCTCTATCAGGAGAAACAGGTGAGCTTCTCCTCCGGCTGTATCAAACCAAACCGGCTCACCGCGCCGCTCGGTTCCGCCTCCACCAACGACTACTACGCGCGCGCCGAGCACCAGCGTCAGTTCTGGCGCGACTGGTATGACGGCAATGAGTGGGACCGCGTGCAGCAGGCGCTGCTGCAGCGCTATCAGGCGCAGTTCGGCGAGTCGGTAAAATATTACGCTATCGATCAGGGCAGCTGGCCGCCGATGGCCATCTCCCAGCACTGGCATCAGGGCGTCTGGTATTTCCTCACGCTCGGCATGAGCATCCGTCCGATGCCGCAGGTCGACTATCTGTTTGACGAGCTGGCGCCGCAGTATCGCCGCATCGAGCTGGCGATGGCGGTGGACGGCGAGGTGATGACCGAGAGCAATGCGGTGCAGATGGCGAGCGCGCTGGCGGAATTCGCCCATCTGCCCTGGGCGCGCCTCACCTGGCTGGGCGAGGGCCACACGCTGGCGTCGGAAGTGGCGCCGGTCGGCTTCGAGAGTTTCCTGCTGGCGAACGCGCTGGCGGACGAGAGCGCGCAGTTTAGCCTGCCGAAGCGCGACGGCGATCGACCCAGCCTGCTGTGGGCGACGCCCATCACCGAAGCGGAGCGCCTGTTCGCCCAGGCGGACGAGCTGGGCGGCCAGCAGCTGGCGGAGCGGCTACTGGCGGCGGGCAATAACCACATTTTCCGTCCGCGCCAGCAGGTAGTCGAGAGCGACATCTGACGGCGGCGCGCTGTTCAGGCAGCGCGCGGGCCGTGGTCAGCAACTAAATAATCACCCCTGTCAACGAGTTGTTAAATTTGTGATCGCGCGCGCCTCAAGTTACCTCTGCCCGCGCCGTTAACCCTGATCAGGCAATCGCGCCGATTCTGCCAGGGGAAAGCAGATGCTTAAAACAACTCAATCCCGCTTCACCGCGGTTCTTGTTCTCTTTTTTCTCGTTCTGATGCTGATCACGGTCGTGGTGATCAAGCAGTTTATCGCGCCACAGCTAACCGCTAACCAGAGCCAGCTGGTGCGCTACCAGGTCGACGCGCTGGCGACCGGCATCGTCGAGCAGATGAACCGCGTGCAGGCGCAGCAGCGCGCCATTACCGAGGCGGCGAGCGTAATGGAGAGCGCCACCATCGACGCTCTGCTGCCGACGCTGGTGAACCAGTATCAGGACAGCAACGTCTTCGGCGGCGGCATCTGGCCGCTGCCTAATCGACGCGATGCGGCGAAAGAGAAAGACAGCAGCTTCTTTGCGCGCAACGCCAGCAACCAGCTGCAGGTCAACACCTACTGGAACTCCGACGCCGCCGACAAATACTGGGAGCAGCCCTGGTACAAAGATGGCATGGCCGCGCCAAAAGGGCAGTGCGCCTGGGCGAAAGCCTACCAGGACGCCGCCAGCCCGCAGCCGCGCACCAACTGCGCCATGGCGATCTATCGTGACGGCACCGTCTGGGGCGTCGCCACTATCGACGTCACGCTCGGCTTCTTCAACCATCTGGCGAAAGAGATGGGCGACGCCATTCAGGGCCGCGTGCTGATTGTCGAGGCCGACGGCAAAGTCGTAGGCAACGCCGCGCTGGTGGACGGCACGCCGAAGCTGGAAAACCTGAGCGATCTGCAGCTGCCGATGGCGGCGTCGCTGAAAACCCTGCTGGGCAGCGCCGGTAGCCAGCCGACGGAAACCACCTTCGACGGCGAGGATGGCGAACATACGCTGTTCCTGCAGGCGATCGCCGGCAGCCCCTGGTATCTCGCCAGCGACGTGCCGACCAGCCTGCTGACCGCGCAAACGCACAGCATGCTGACGCGTCTCGGCCTGGTGCAGATCCCGCTGGCGATCGTGCTGCTGCTGGTGCTGCTGGGCTTTATCCGCTCGATGATGCAGCGCCTTAACCTGCTGCATCGCAATATCGACGCGCTGGCGCAGGGCGGGGCCGATCTGACCCAGCGCTTGCCCGCCAGCAACAGCCCGGAATTCAACGCCGTGGCGCAGAGCTTCAACAACTTTATCAGCTATCTGCAGGGGCTGATGCGTCAGGTCGGCGACAGCGCGCTGGCGATTACCGCCGCCTCACGTGAAATCGCCAGCGGCAACGCCAACCTCTCGTCACGCACCGAAGAGCAGGCCAGCTCGATCGTTGAAACCGCGGCCTCTATGGAGCAGCTGACCGGCACGGTGCGGCAGAACGCCGATAACGCCACCCACGCCAACCAGCTGGCGGGCAACGCGTCGCAGGTGGCGTCGCGCGGCACTGAGGTGGTGCGTCAGGTAGTGAACACCATGGGCGAAATCCATCACTCCTCGCGCAAAGTGGTCGATATTATCAGCGTCATCGACAGCATCGCCTTCCAGACCAACATCCTCGCGCTCAACGCCGCGGTGGAGGCAGCGCGAGCAGGCGAGCAGGGCCGCGGCTTCGCGGTGGTCGCCTCGGAAGTGCGTAACCTGGCGCAGCGTTCGGCCAACTCGGCGCGCGAAATCAAAAAGCTGATCGAAGAGTCGGTGGCTAATATTGACGCCGGCAGCCAGCTGGTGGAGCAGGCGGGAGAAACCATGGACGAACTGATGCAGGGCGTCAGCAGCGTGACGACGCTAATGAGCGAAATCATGTCCGCCAGCCGCGAGCAGAGCATGGGCATCGAGCAGGTCAACGTCGCCATCACCCAGCTCGACGGCACCACGCAGCAGAACGCCGCGCTGGTGGAGCAGGTCTCCGCCGCCGCCCAGGCGATGGAGGAGCAGAGCGTGCAGCTGGAGCAGGTGGTGCAAAGCTTCCGTCTGTAATCTTTACCCGGAGGGGCTCGCGCAGGCGGGCCCTTTTTTTGCGGGAAACCGCACGAATTCACGCGGCATGAAACGGCAGGGATGTGCCAGAATAGTAGGAGTTATCTTAAGGAATCCCCATGTCTGCTATCGAAGTTATCCTCGTCGACCATCTCGATCGTCCCACCGGTAAAATGGAAAAGCTGGAAGTGCATGAGAAGGGATTGCTGCATCGCGCGGTGACGGTTTACGTGTTCAATTCGCGCGGCGAACTGCTGCTGCAGCGCCGCGCCAGCGGCAAATATCACTGCGGCGGCCTGTGGAGCAACACCACCTGCGGCCATCCTTATCCCGCCGAGCCGACCCAGCAGGCGGCGGAGCGCCGCTTGTATGAGGAGATGGGGCTGGAACTCTCGCTGACGCCGGTATTCGAGCTGAGCTATAACCTGCCGCTCAGCAACGGTCTCACCGAGCATGAGTATGGTCATGTCTATTTCGCCATCAGCGACGACCTGCCGACGCCGGATCCGCAAGAGGCGGACGACTGGCGCTATCTCTCGGTGAGCGACATCCAGCGCGCGATGCTGGAGGAGCCGCAGCAGTTCACCCCCTGGTTTCTCTACACCTTTCCGCGCATACCCGCCTATTTAAATGCGCTGAGTATGCCGGCGTAAAGAGAAATGGCCGCCCGGTGGGCGGCCATTTCTTTAACGTCCGGCAAAATCCTCCGCGTCCACATCGTAGCCCGACGGCTCCCAGCGGATCGCCAGCAGCGCCAGCAGTCCCGCCAGCGGCGCGAGGAAAATCACCCAGAACACGCCGGTGCCGAGCGCGGCAACCAGCACCGGAAACAGAAACAGCGACACCGTGGAGCTGCCGCGCATCAGCGTCTGGTTAAAGCCGACGCCGACGCCGCGCAGCGAGGTGGGATAGCTAAGCGAGGCGAAGGTCATGGTGTGCGACCCCGGTCCAAAGCCCTGACCGAACAGGAACAGCGCCAGCATAGCGATAGCGACACCCGCCTCCTGGCCGCCTTCGGGCCGCCCAATCAACGCCAGGCCCAGCAGCGCCACGCACTGACAGGCGTAGCCCGCCACTGACATCTTCCACGCGCCGAGACGCGGCACCATCCGCACCGCCAGCACGCCGCCGACAAAGGCGAACAGCAGATTAAGCGCCAGCGACACTAAAATAGTGGTCAGCATCGACTGGGCGAAAAAGCTGCTAATAATCACCGGCAGGCCAAACGCCACCGCGTTATAGGCGAAAGAAGAGGCGACGGAGGTAATGGTCGCCAGCAGCGTGCGGCGCAGGTAAACGCCCCGCAGCAGCGCGCCGTAATTGCGCCAGCTGGCGCGACGCGCGGGCTGAGGCGGCGTCGCCGCCGCATCCTCCGCCACCTGCGCGTTAATATTCCAGCCGCTGCGCAGAATCGCGGCCGCGCCGTTGAGATCGCCCTGATTCGCTGCCCACACCGGCGACTCGCTCATATAGCGGCTGCGGATGGCGATAATAATCAGCGCAGGCACCGCGCCGAAGCCGAGAATAAGCCGCCATAGCCAGCCGGTGTGGCTCTCCGGCAGCACCGCGTAGAGCAGCAGCACCAGCAGATAGGAGATGCTGATCGCCGCATACCAGGTGGGGCACCACATCGCCACGCTGGCCGCCTTATTGCCTTTGCCGCGCAGGCGGGAAAATTCGGCGAGAAACGCCATCGCCACCGGCAGATCGATGCCGACGCCCAGCCCCATCACAAAGCGCGCGCCGCCCAGCACATACTCGTTGGGCGCAAAGGCGCAGGCGAGCGCCGCCACCACGAAAAAGAACATATCCGCCATAAAAACCCGATAGCGGCCGATTTTATCGGTGAGATAGCCGCCGATCAGCGCGCCGACGATGGCGCCGAAGGTAATGGCGGAGGCGACCATGCCGGTGCCGGTCGGGGTCAGGTTGAACTCGCGCGCCACATCCTTGATGCCGAACGCCAGCGCGCCAAGATCGTAAGCGTCCAGAAACACGCCGCCCAGCGCGATCGCCACCACGATGCGCGCGTTGTTGCGCGCGCCGTCGCCGCTATTGATCAGGCGCGACACATCCGCCGCGCTGCGGATCCACTGGGTTTCGCCGCCGGGCTGGCTCCCTGTCAACGCCACGTGGGCGGAAGAAGAAGTAAGATCGGTCATGATGTTGTCTGTGATTATTGTGAGTGAACGGACAGCTTACCGTCCAGACGTCTGGACGTAAATTCTTTTCAGTTATAACCAGACCGATAACGGTATGAAAAAGTTGAGGCGCGACACTTCACGCTTCAGGCAATGTGTTACGCGATGCATGACGAAACGACTATTCTCTATAAGCACCTCACAAATAACCGAATTAAAGGAATACCTCATGGCAAGGTCTGGTTTTCTGGCATTGACGGCAGCCGCGCTGCTGCTGGCGACGGGCGCGGCGCAGGCCGCCGATCCGGTGCGCGTGGGTTCGAAAATCGATACGGAAGGGTCGCTGCTCGGCAATGTGATCCTGCAGGTGCTGGAGAAGCACGGCGTGAAAACGGTGAATAAAATCCAGCTCGGCACCACCCAGGTAGTGCGCGGCGCCATCACCGCGGGCGAACTCGATATCTATCCTGAATATACCGGCAACGGCGCCTTCTTCTTCAACGACGAAAAAGATGCCGCCTGGAAAAACGCGCGCCAGGGCTATGAGAAGGTGAAAAAGCTCGACGCCGATAAAAATCAGCTGGTGTGGCTGACGCCTGCGCCGGCGAACAACACCTGGACCATCGCGGTGCGCCAGGATGTTGCGCAGCAGAACCAGCTCAGCTCGCTGGAGGATCTCAGCCGCTACCTGAAAAAAGGCGGCACCTTCAAGCTGGCGGCCTCGGCGGAGTTTATCGAGCGCGGCGACGCCCTGCCGGCGTTTGAAAAAGCCTACGATTTTAAATTAACCCAGAGCCAGCTGCTCTCGCTGGCGGGCGGCGACACGGCGGTGACCATTAAGGCGGCGGCGCAGCAGACCTCCGGCGTCAACGCGGCGATGGCCTACGGCACCGACGGCCCGGTGGCGGCACTGGGCCTGCAAACCCTGAGCGATCCCAAAGGCGTGCAGCCGATCTATGCGCCGACGCCGGTGATCCGCGCATCGGTGCTGAAAGCCTATCCCGACATCGACAGCTGGCTGAAGCCGGTTTTCAGCAAGCTGGATGAGAAAACCCTGCAGCAGCTGAATGCGAAAATCGCCGTCGAAGGCCAGGACGCCAGCAGCGTGGCGAGCGAATGGCTGCAGCAGCAGAAGCTGCTGTAAACCATGGCGCTATCGCGGGAAGCGATGCTGCCGGCGCGGCGGCAGCCGGTCGCGCTGCTGCTGCTGTTGCTGCTGAGTCTGGCGCTCTACTGGCTGCCGTTCCTGAGCTACGCCCCGAACCGGCTGGTCTCCGGCCAGCCTCTGATGCTCGGCCAGGCGGAAGACGCCGGCTGGCTGGCGCTGCCGCTGGCGGCGCTCTGGCTGCTGCTGTGGGCGCGGCCGTCACGCGTCTCGCTGGCGCTGATGCTGCTCGCCTGCGACGCGTTGCTGACCGGCATGATCTGGCTGAGCGGGCACGAGGCGGCGCGGCTGGCGGCGCAGGGCAGCGCGCTGGCGCGCACCAGTTTTGGCGGCGGGCTGTGGCTGGCGTGCGGCGTCACGCTGCTGCTCGGCGCGGAGCTGGCGCGCAACCTGACGCGCAACAGCCTCTGGCGGCTGCTGCTTAATCTACAGATCTGGCTGCTGCCGCTGCTGATGCTGTTTAGCGGCGAGCTGAACGCGCTGTCGCTGCTAAAAGAGTACGCCAACCGTCACGCGGTGTTCGACGCGGCGCTGGCGCGTCACCTGACGCTGCTCTGCGGCACCCTGCTGCCGGCGCTGCTGATCGGGCTGCCGCTCGGCGTGCTGCTACACCGGCGTCCGGCGTGGCAGAGCGGCGTCTTCAGCGTGCTGAACGTTATCCAGACCGTGCCGTCGGTGGCGCTGTTCGGCCTGCTGATCGCACCTCTTGCCGGACTGGCGAAAACCTTTCCCTGGCTCGGCGCATGGGGCATCAGCGGCATCGGCATGGCGCCGGCGCTGATCGCGCTGACGCTCTACGCGCTGCTGCCGCTGGTGCGCAGCGTGGTGGCCGGGTTGCAGCAGGTGCCGCGCGACGTGCGTGAAAGCGCGCGCGGCATGGGCATGAGCCCGCTGCAGCGCTTTTTCGCCGTCGACGTGCCGCTGGCGCTGCCGGTGTGGCTCGCCGGCCTGCGCGTGGTGGTGGTGCAGACGCTGGGCATGGCGGTGGTCGCCGCGCTAATCGGCGCGGGCGGCTTCGGCGCCATTATTTTTCAGGGGCTGCTCAGCAGCGCGCTCGATCTGGTGCTGCTCGGCGTGATCCCGGTGATCGCACTGGCGGTTATCATCGACGCGCTGTTCCGCCTGCTGATTTCCCTGCTGGAGAGAACCCATGATTCACTTTAACGGCGTGAGTAAACATTTCGCCGGCAAGGCGGCGGTGAAAGATCTGACGCTGCAGATTGGCGAGGGCGAGTTCAGCGTGCTGCTCGGCACCTCCGGCTCCGGCAAATCGACCACGCTGAAGATGATCAACCGGCTGGTGGAGTTTGACGAAGGCGAGATCCTGTTCGCCGGCGAGTCGATTCGCCGGCTCGAGGCGCGCGACCTGCGTCGCCGCATGGGCTATGCCATTCAGTCGATCGGCCTGTTTCCCCACTGGACGGTGGAAAAAAATATCGCCACCGTGCCGGCGCTGCTCGGCTGGCCAAAAGCCCGCATTCGCGCGCGGGTAGAGGAGCTGCTGGCGCTGCTGGGACTGGACGCCCAGCTGGCGCGTCGCCTGCCGCATCAGCTCTCCGGCGGGCAGCAGCAGCGCGTCGGCGTGGCGCGCGCGCTGGCGGCCGATCCAGAGGTGCTGCTGATGGATGAGCCTTTCGGCGCGCTCGATCCGGTGACGCGCGGCGCGCTACAGCAGGAGATGCTGCGTATTCACCGTCTGTCGGGCCGCACCATTGTGCTGGTAACGCACGATATCGACGAGGCGCTGACGCTGGCGGACAACATCGTGCTGATGGACGACGGCGAAATCGTGCAGCAGGGCAAGCCCGCTGCGCTGCTGACCCAGCCGAAAAACGATTTTGTGCGCGACTTTTTTGGCAGAAGCGAGCTGGGCGTGCGCCTGCTGTCGCTGGGGCAGGTAGGCAATGCGGCGCGGCGCGGCGAATGGCTGGAAGGCGAGCCGCTGGCGGCCGCCCAGTCGCTGCGCGAGGCGCTGTCGCAGTTTATCGCGCAGCGCACCGACAAACTGCCGGTGGTGGATGAGCGTCAGCAGCCGCTCGGCGTGCTCTACTTCAGCGATCTGCTGACGCTGCGCGAGGGACAATAATGCGCTGGCTGAAGGATCCGCTGCTGTGGCTGATTATCCTGTTTATCGCGCTGCTGGTCGGTTTGCCCTACAGCGGTCCGCTGTTCGCCTGGTGGTTCCCGGAGCAGGCGCGGCCGCTCTATCAGCAGGAGAGCTTTGTGCAGCTGGCGCTGGCGCATCTCTTTCTGGTGGTGACCGCCAGCACGCTGGCGCTGCTGGCGGGCGTTGGCAGCGGTGTGCTGGTCACGCGGCGCGCAGGACGGCGCTTTCGACCGCTGGTGGAGACCATCGTGGCGGCCGGCCAGACCGTTCCGCCGGTTGCGGTGCTGGCGATCGCCGTGCCGGTGATGGGGTTCGGCGCCTGGCCTGCGGTTGCGGCACTGTTTCTCTACGGGCTGCTGCCGATTTTACAGGGCACGCTGGCCGGGCTGGACAGCGTGCCCGCCAGCAGCCGGGAGATTGCCGACGGCGTCGGCATGAGCCCCTGGCAGCGTTTATGGCAGGTCGAGCTGGCGCTGGCGGCGCCGGTGATTCTGGCAGGGGTACGGACGTCGGTGATTGTGAATATCGGCACGGCGGCGATCGCCTCGACCGTGGGCGCGGAGAGTCTCGGCTCGCCGGTGATCATCGGCCTGAGCGGCTTTAATACCGCCTATGTAATTCAGGGGGCGCTGCTGGTGGCGCTGCTGGCGATTGTCAGCGATCGCCTGTTTGAGCGCCTGCAGCGCTGGCTTAGCGTGAGTGGAGAATAAGGGTGTAGCCGACCAGCATCAGCCCGCCGGTGCCGCCGACGGCCATAATGAAAAACAGCGTTGCGAAGAAGATTTTTTGCCAGTTCATGCGGAAACCTGATTAGTGCCAGAAAGGCGGGGATGATAACGCGGGCAGGGCGAGGCGAAAAGGGCCCTGCGTGCGTTTTACTGAAAGCGCGTTTCGTGCGCGCGAATGGTAAAACCCTGTTCCTGCCAGTGCGTCAGCTGCTCCTGCTGGCGACGGGTCAGCTTTTTGCCGGTCCAGACAAAAATCGTCTGGCCGGGAAAGAGTTCCGGCCGCGGCAGATCCAGCGGCTCCGCCAGCACGTCAAGCCGCCATCCCTCCTGCGAGAGACGCCAGGCTTCCAGCCAGATGCGGGTGCGATCTTCCACCGCCCAGCCGAGGATCAGCGCATCTTTACCCGCTTTTTTGCGGCTGGCGGCGAGACAGAAGGCGACGTAGTCGATAAGCGCGCCGTCCAGCAGGCTGCTCATCACGCGCGCAGTGTTTTGATCCAGCCCGAGCTTTTGCCGTACCGGCATAATGACGTGATCGATCAGGGCATCCACCGGATTTTCGCGTCCCAGCGTGGCGATTTTCGCCCGCAGCTTGGCCGGTCTGACGTGGCGCAGCACGCTCATCAGCTCTTCCTGAAGATTGACCCAACCGTCATGAACGTTAACGTTTTCGCCTTCAAGCAGCGCCTTGACTTTGCCCACCGGCACGCCGCTCTCGATCCAGCGTTTAATTTCTTCAATGCGCTGAACATCCTCGTCATCAAACTGACGATGTCCACCCTCAGAGCGTTGCGGCTTCAATAAGCCATAACGACGTTGCCACGCGCGCAGCGTGACTGGATTTATTCCACAGCGTTCGGCAACGTCGCCGATACTGTAAAAGGCCATAACTTCCCCAAACTTCCTGCAGCAATCCCATAACATTAACCAACAGGATCAACTTGTACAAATGTTTTTTAAGTGTACAAGTTGACCCTGGCGCGTATTTCACGCTTAATCTCATCTGTGAGATAATTTTCCCATATGTGAGATAAAGCGGATGCTGATTGCAGAAACTGAACAACGCCTGGCGGCTCGCCTGGCGGAACTGCGCCTCCAGCGCGGCTGGTCGCTTGATGAGCTTGCCACGGCAACCGGCATCAGCCGGGCGTCATTGTCGCGTATTGAGCGCGGCGAAACCAGCCCTACGGCTGCGTTATTAAATCGTTTATGCGTCGCCTACGGTCTTACCATGTCACGGCTGCTAAGTGAAGTGGAAGAGGGCGTCGATCTGCTTTTGACGCCCGAGCAGCAGCCAGTATGGCGCGACGAGAGCAGCGGATTCGTGCGGCGCAACGTTTCGCCGCCCGCCGCTCATTTTCGCGCGGAGCTGGTCGAAGGCCAGCTGCGTCCCGGTGCGCGCATCGACTACGACGCGCCGCCCGTGCAGGGGCTGGAGCAGCATATCTGGCTGCAGCAAGGCGGCCTGACCATCACCATGGACGGGCAGAGCTGGACGCTGCAAACCGGCGACTGCCTGCGTTTTCATCTCACAGGCCGCTCCGCGTTTGAGGCGCACCTCACCGACGGCGCGCGCTATCTGCTGGTGGTGTGCAAGCCATGACAAATTTTGCCTGGATGGATGTCGCGCAGGCGCGCCAGCGGCTGACCCAGCTGAGCGATCTGCTGCAGGCGTGCGTCGCGGACGGCGCCAGCATCGGCTTTACCGACCCGCAGGATCTCGCCGTGATAGAGCAGTTCTGGCGCAGTCGGGCGGCGAACCTCGTCAGCGGCGAGAGCGAGCTGCTCATCGCCTTTCAGCACAACGTTGTAGTGGGCTGCGTCATGCTCGGCGTCGGCAGTATGCCGAATGGCCGCCATCGCGCGGAGGTGAGCAAGCTGCTGGTGCATCCGCGCGCGCGCCGACAGGGCATTGCGCGCCAGCTGATGCGGCTGGCCGAGCAGCGGGCGCAGGCGCTGGACAAAACGTTGCTGGTGCTCGATACCCGCAGCGGCGACGTCGCCACCGATCTTTATCTGTCGCTTGGCTGGCAGATCGCTGGCGCGATCCCCGGCTACGCCGAGTCGATTACCGGCGAACGGGAGGCGACGACGGTGATGTTTAAGCGGCTGGAGCGCCGGCCATGATTCAGGTGGCGCGTGAAAGCGCGGATCATCCTGACGCGCGCTGGCTGCTGGATCAGCTTTCCGACACGCTGGCACGGCTGACCGGCAGCAGCGGCCGCGCCCGCTTTGATGCGGCGGAGATGGAGATGCCGGGACGCCTGTTCGCCGTGGCCCGCAATGCGCAGCGGCAGCCGGTCGGGTGCGGCGCGTTCCGTCCGTTACAGCCTGGCGTGGCCGAACTTAAACGCATGTTCGCCTTGCCGGGGAGCCACGGTGTCGGCGCGGCGCTGCTGACCTTCCTCGAGCAGCAGGCGCGGCAGGCAGGCTACCAGCAGCTGTGGCTGGAAACGCGACGCGTAAACGGGCGCGCGCTGGCATTTTACGCGCGTCACGGCTATCAGCCGATTGCGTCGTTTGGCCCCTATGCCGCGATGCCGCAGGCGCAGTGCCTGGGCAAGCGGCTGGACGGTCAGGGCGAGGCATAGCTGACCGGCGTCACCGCCTGCTGGTCGATCTGCTGGCTTAACGCGCGCACGGCGCTTTTTAGCGGGCAGAGGGTGCCGACCGGCGTCACGCGACAGTCAGCCTGCCGCCACTCTTCGCGCAGCAGCGGATGCGCCGCATCGATCGGCTGCAGGCGGCGCAGCGCATCCAGACTCTGCGCCTGAAAATAGAGGCGCAGAAAGCGCTGGCCGCTGGCGTTGTCGCGCCAGCGCTCCAGCACCAGACTGCTACCGGGCGGAATATTGCCGCGCGTATAGCCAGGCAGCGTCCAGCTAAAGCCCATCAGGGTGCGCACCATGGCGATATTCGTGTCGTGCGCCACCAGCAGCAGCCAGCGCGCATTCGGCGCGGCATCCTCTCCCGCGATCTGTTTTAGCATGGCGTCGAGCAAAATTGAGCCGCGCTTCTGCGCGGTATAGAGCACATCGTTGCTGAGGTCGTAGTTCGCCGTCAGCAACGGCAGGATAGCGCCGATCTGCGAGGCGCGCGTGATGTTGCCCCAGGCGATCTGGCTGAGCGGCAGGTTTTCGCTCCAGCCGAGGCGCAGCGTCTCCGCCATGCTCGCCATGACGCTCAGCCCGGCGACATAGGGCTTGCCGCTTTTGCTCTGGCGGATCTGCCAGGGCTGATCGAACAGCGCGCAGCGAGCCTCGGAGAGGCACACCGCCTGTTTCAACGCCTGAATGGCCGGCTGCAGCGCCCGCTGGCGCGCGGCCAGATCCCCTGCTGTCGCCGCGACCGCCGCGCGCTGCCGCGCGGGATCAGGGCGGGTCGCGGCAAAAGCCTCGGTCTGGAACAGCGGATCGTCATCGCCCGCCACGTGATGGATCGCGACGCCGCAGCCGGGAAAAGCGCCGTCAACCAGCGCCTCGGCGGTGGCGCGGGTACGCTGCAGCGGGCTGGCGCGCACATAAATGGTCTGTGGCTGCGGGCAGCCGGCGGTCAGCAAACCGAGCTGGCGATAATGGTCGCCTTCCCAGCGTCCCTTATTCACCACCGCCGCGTAGCCGTGGCCGGTCAGCTCGCCGTCGCGCGTGCGCCATATCGGCCAGGGGCGCTGCGTGGCGGCCTCCATCTCCCTGCGGTTGCCGGGCGTCGGCGGGCGAACGCCGTGGCGGCTTAGCTCCACCACCTTTTCCAGCTGATAGTCTGGCTGCGCGCTCGCCTGAGCGGCGAAAAACAGCAGCGCGAGAGCTGGAAACAGGCGTGCCACAAGCGTCATACGGGCAAAAGTCATCTCTCTTTTCTTATGAGAATGGCTGTGAGGGCACACCATAGCGCCGAATCTGGGCCGCTGGCCAGGCGAAGAGGGTGTCGGTGCTGAATTCTACGAGGCGGCGCGAAAAAATGCGCCCTGAAGCTGACGCTGGCGGATTACTGTGTAAAAATACAGGCCATTTTCACCCGGCGGTAAACGACTATGGCCCTGACAGCAGCAATTAAAAGCCAGATAGCGCAGTGGTATAAGGCGCTACAGCAGCAGGTGCCGGACTTTATTCCCCGCGCGCCGCAGCGCCAGATGATCGCTGAAGTGGCGAAGTGCCTGGCGGGCAACGACGCGCGCCATCTGGCCATCGAAGCGCCAACCGGCGTCGGCAAAACCCTCTCTTATTTGATCCCCGGCATCGCCGCGAGCCGCGCCGAAGAGAAAACCCTCATCATCAGCACCGCCAATGTGGCGCTGCAGGATCAAATCTTCACTAAAGATCTGCCACTGCTGAAAAAGATCATTCCCGATCTGACCTTTACCGCCGCTTTCGGGCGCGGGCGCTACGTCTGTCCGCGCAACCTGGCGGCGCTGGCCGCCAGCGACGATCAGCAGGGCGATCTGCTGCTCTATCTTGACGACGAAGCGGTAAGCAGCACCAAAGAGGAGCAGACGCAGTGCGCGCGGCTGGAAAAATCGCTCGGCGGCTACGCCTGGGATGGTCTGCGCGACCACAGCGAGGAGAACATCAGCAACAGCCTGTGGCAGCGTCTCTCCACCGACAAGGCGAGCTGTCTCGGCTCCCACTGCCGCTGGTATCGCGAATGCCCCTTCTTCGTCGCTCGCCGTGAAATTGAGCAGGTTGACGTGGTGGTAGCGAACCACGCGCTGGTGATGGCGGCGATGGAAAACGAGTCGGTGCTGCCGCCGGCGAAACAGCTGATGCTGGTGCTGGACGAAGGACATCATCTGCCGGATGTGGCGCGCGACGCGCTGGAGATGAGCGCGGACATCACGCCCGGCTGGAGCAGCCTGCAGCTTGATCTCTTCGTGCGGCTGGTAGAGGGCATTATGACGCAGATGCGCCCGAAATCACCGCCGCCGCTCAGCAATCCGGAGCGCCTTAAAGCGCACTGCGACGAGCTGCGCGAACTGCTGACTACGCTGAGCCAGGCGCTGAATCCGCTGCTGCCCGCCGATCATCAGCCAGGAGAATTTCGCTTTGTGCTGGGCGAGCTGCCAGAAGAGCTGCTGTCGCTCTGCGCGCGCCTGTTCAAACTATGCGATGCGCTGCGCGGGCTGGCGGAGGGGCTAATCAACGCCCTGAGCGAGCAGACCGGCAGCGTCGATTTGATGCGCCTGCACCGCAATTTGCTGCAGCTTAACCGCCAGTTCGGCTGGTTCGAGTCCGTCAGCAAGCTGTGGCGGCTGGCGGCGATGCCGAAAGCCTCGGGCGCGCCGGTGTCCAAATGGATCAGCCGCGAGCTGCGCGAAGGCCAGCCGCATCTGCTGTTTCACTGCGCCGGCATTCGCGTCAGCGATCAGCTGGAGAAGCTGCTGTGGCGTAAAATTCCCCATGTGGTGGTGACCTCCGCCACGCTGCGCTCGCTTAACAGCTTCAGTCGCCTGCAGGAGATGTCTGGCCTCAATGAAAAAGCGGGCGATCGCTTTGTGGCGCTCGACTCACCCTTCAATCACGTCGATCAGGGCAAGCTGGTGATCCCGCAGATGCGTTATGAGCCGCTGATGGCGACCGAGGCGGAGCATATCGCTGAGATGGCGGCTTTCTTCCGTCAACAGATGAAAACCGCAAAGCACAAAGGGGTGCTGGTGCTTTTCGCCAGCGGCCGCGCGATGCAGCAGTTTGTCGCGCAGCTGCCGGAGCTACGCCTCACGATGCTGGTGCAGGGCGATCAGCCGCGCTCGCGCCTGGTGGATCTGCATCGCAAACGGGTGACGAAGGGCGAAACCAGCATTCTGATCGGCCTGCAGTCGTTCGCGGAAGGGCTGGATTTGAAAGGCGACCTGCTGAGTCAGGTGCATATTCATAAAATCGCTTTTCCCCCGGTGGACAGTCCGGTAATTTTGACCGAGGGCGAATGGCTGAAAAGCCTGAACCGCTATCCGTTTGAAGTGCAGAGCTTGCCCAGCGCCTCTTTTACGCTGATTCAGCAGGTGGGCCGTCTGATCCGCAGCCATCAGTGCTACGGCGAAATCGTGATTTACGATCGCCGTTTGCTGAGCAAAGCCTATGGCAGCCGCTTGCTGGCCGCGCTGCCGGTGTTTCCCATCGAGCAGCCGGAAGCGCCCGCTGCGCTGAAAGTGAAACGCGCGCCGGCGTCGGCAACAAATTCGCGCCGTCCCGCGCGTCGAACAGCGGCGAAGCGATAAACCCTGAACCTCTTTTGGCCGCCGTTCTGCGGCGGTCTCTGACCGGAAGCGAAGAATGGAACTGAATAAAGTGATTAAGGAGATCGGGCGCGGCAAAAACCACGCGCGCGATCTGGATCTTGCCACCGCGCAGGCGCTTTACGCGGCGATGCTGGCGGGCGAGGTGCCCGATCTGGAGCTGGGCGGCATCCTTATCGCGCTGCGCATCAAAGGCGAAGGCGAAGAGGAGATGCGCGGATTCTATCAGGCGATGCAGGCATGCATGATGCGGCTACAGGCGCCCGCCCACCGTCCGCAGCCCATCGTCATCCCCAGCTACAACGGCGCGCGCCGCCAGGGCAACCTGACGCCGCTGCTGGCGCTGCTGCTGCATCGACTGGGCTTTCCCGTGCTGGTGCACGGCGTTAGCGATGATGCGACGCGCGTCACCAGCGAACAAGTGTTCGCCGCGCTTGGGATCGCGGCGGTGACGACGAGGCAGCAGGCGCAGGCGGCGCTCGACAGGGGCGACATCGCCTTTATCACTATTGACCATCTCTGTCCGCCGATGGCGAAACAGCTCTCGCTGCGCTGGCGCATGGGCGTGCGCAGCAGCGCGCATACGCTGGTGAAGCTGGCGACGCCGTTCGGTGAACGCGAAGCGCTGCGTCTCTCCAGCGTGTCGCACCCGGAATATGTGCCGCGCGTCGCGAAATTTTTTAGCGACATCGACGCGCCCGCTATTCTGCTGAACGGCACGGAGGGCGAGGTCTACGCCAGCCCGCTGCGCTGTCCGTCAATAAGCTTTATCGGCGGGGCGGAACGTGATGCGGAAGTGTGGGTGGAGCGTCAGCCGGAAGTGGCGCTGGAACTGCCTGCCGATAAATCGGCGCAGGTGACCGCGCGCTGGAGCGAAGCGGTGCTCAATGGCGAGCGTCCGGTGCCGCAGGCGCTGCGCCTGCAAATCGCCTGCTGTTTCCGCGCCAGCGGGGAATGCGCGTCGCTGGAAGAGGCGCTGGCACGCCTGAGCGACGCGGGGTTCTAGCTTAGTTTTGCGGCAGTGCCTGCTCGACCAGCCGCTGCCAGAATTCGACGCCCAGCGGGATCAGCGCGTCGTTAAAGTCATATTCGGCATTGTGCAGCGGCGCGGAAGGGGTAGCACCATCGGCGCCCAGCCAGAAATAGGCGCCGGGACAGACATCCAGCATGCAGGCGAAATCTTCTGACGCCATCGAAGGATTGACCTGCCAGCGCACGGCATCGTCGCCCAGCATCTGGCGCGCCACCTCGCGCACCTGTTCAGCCGGTGCGGCGTGGTTGGCGGTGATGGGATAGCCGGGAAACCAGTGGATCTCGCCGCTGACGCCGAACGGGCGCGGCAGGGTAGTCACAAACTCTTCAATCAGACCGCGTACCCGGTTGCGTACGTCGGTCTGCAAACATCGCACCGTGCCGCGCAGCACCAGGGTTTCCGGGATGACGTTAATCGCCTCGCCGCCGTGGATCTGCGTCACGCTGACCACCGCCGAGGCGAGCGGTGACAGGCGACGCGATGGAATGGTTTGCAGCGCCAGAATCAGCTCGGCGGCCACCACCATCGGATCGGCGCCGCTCTCCGGCATCGCTGCGTGGCAGCTCTTGCCGTTAAGGGTAATTTCAAACGAGTCGAGCGAGGCCATCATCGCGCCGGGATTGACCGCCAGCGAGCCGACCGGCATGCCTGGCCAGTTGTGCAGCGCATAGACTGCATCCATCGGGAAGCGCTGAAACAGCCCCTCTTCCACCATTTTTCGCGCGCCGCCCAGGTTCTCCTCGGCGGGCTGAAAGATAAAGTGCACCGTGCCGCGGAAGCGGCGCGTCGCCGCCAGCTGCAGCGCCGCCGCCAGCAGAATGGCGGTATGTCCGTCATGGCCGCAGGCGTGCATCACGCCCTGACGCGTCGAGCGCCACTGCGGGCTGCCTTTTTCCGTGATGGGCAGCGCGTCCATATCCGCGCGCAGGCCAATGACAGGGCCTTCGCCGTTGCGCAGCGTGCCCACCACGCCCGTGCCTGCCAGGCCGCGATGCACCTGTAATCCCGCCAGCTCCAGCTCCTGAGCAACCCGATCGCCTGTGTTGTGCTCCTGATAGCCGAGTTCCGGTTCGCGGTGAAACTGATGGCGCCACTGTTGGGCCTGGTCGAGCAGGGCAGGGGATAAGGTCATGCGAAATCGCGCTCCTGTAGTGATGAATCTCCACTGTAGTGGCAAGGCGCAGGCGCGTCTATCTTCCGCAGCGGGAATTTGGCTATAGGTCAGAACCAAAGGGAATAAGGGGCAGCAGACGGCGCGCGGGCGGCGCGGAATGACGATCCTGCGCGTAATGCGGCGTGGGCACTTTCGGAAGTCAGTCTTGCTGAAAATAAAATACGTCTAAAATCTGGCAGTCCCATTATGGGACTGTTATATTAGTCCCATAATGGGATAACAAGGAACGTCAGTGCGAATTATATCGATCGCGTCTCTCAAACGGTTCTGGGAAAGTCATAATCAGGCGGAGCAGCCTCTGAAAGCCTGGGTAGATGAAGTCAGCAAGGCACAATGGAAAACGCCCCAGGACATTAAGGACATGTACAGGACAGCAGATTTTCTGAGTAACAATCGGGTGGTGTTTGATATTAAGGGCAACCACTACCGTCTGATTGTTGCAGTGGCATACAGGTTTCAGGCGGTCTACATCAAGTTTGTTGGAACACACGCGGAATACGACAAAACAGACGCAAACACGGTGAATATGTGATGACCTACAAAATCAAACCGATTCACAACGAAGCAGATTATGAGGCAGCCCTGGCCGCCGTATCACCCCTGTTCGACAGTGAGCCGGAGCCGGGAAGTGAAGCAGGGGATTTTCTCGAAGTCATGATCCTGCTGATCGAAAAATATGAGCAGGAACACTACCCCATTGAGGCACCCGATCCGGTAGAGGCGATTAAATTCCGCATGGAGCAAATGGGGCTGACGGCGAAAGACCTGGTGCCGGCGATTGGACGCCCAAACCGCGTCTATGAGGTGCTGAACAATAAACGTGCGCTGACGCTGCCTATGATCCGTAATCTGCATGAAATGTTCAATATCCCGCTGGCGTCGCTGGTTGGCACAGCACAAACCTGACAGGTGAAGTGCAGTAACCAAAGCCCGCCGCGAGCGGGCTTTTTTATTCACCAGGTGCGTGGTTAAATCCGGCGCCCCTCACTTCATCATCGGCAAATTAAGTCCGTGCTCGGCCGCGCAGGCCTGCGCGCTCGCATACCCGGCGTCCGCATGGCGCATCACGCCGGTGGCGGGATCGTTCCACAGCACGCGGCCCAGACGCTGGTCCGCCTGCTCGCTGCCGTCGCAGACAATCACCACGCCGGCATGCTGCGAAAAGCCCATGCCAACGCCGCCGCCGTGGTGCAGGCTCACCCAGGTCGCGCCGCCCGCGGTGTTCAGCAGGGCGTTAAGCAGCGGCCAGTCGGACACCGCGTCGGAACCATCCTTCATCGACTCGGTTTCGCGGTTCGGCGAGGCGACAGAGCCGCAGTCGAGGTGGTCACGGCCAATCACAACCGGCGCCTTCAGCTCGCCGTTGCGCACCATCTCGTTGAACGCCAGCCCGGCCAGATGCCGCTCGCCCAGACCCAGCCAGCAGATGCGCGCCGGCAATCCCTGAAAGGCGATGCGCTCCTGCGCCATATCGAGCCAGCGATGCAGGCTTTTATGCTGCGGAAACAGCGCCTTGAGCTTCGCGTCAGTTTTATAGATATCCTCTGGATCGCCCGACAGCGCCACCCAGCGGAACGGCCCTTTGCCCTCGCAGAACAGCGGACGAATATAGGCCGGCACAAAGCCAGGGAAATCAAAGGCGTTCTCTACGCCCTCATCCAGCGCTACCTGGCGGATATTGTTGCCGTAGTCCACCGTGGGAATGCCCATATGGCAGAAGTCGAGCATCGCCTGCACGTGCACCGCCATCGAGGCGCGCGCCGCCTTTTCCACCGCTTTCGGCGCGCTGGCGCGTTCAGCCTGCCAGCGCGCCACGTCCCAGCCAATCGGCAGATAGCCGTTCACCGGATCGTGCGCCGAGGTCTGATCGGTTACGATATCGGGCTTCAGGCCGCCCGCGCGGGCGCGTTTCACCATCTCCGGCAGGATCTCGGCGGCGTTGCCCAGCAGGCCGACGGAGATCGCCTGCTTCGCCTGCGTCGCGGCCTCAATGAGCTGCAGCGCTTCGTCCAGCGTATAGGCTTTATGGTCGACATAGCGGGTGCGCAGACGAAAGTCGATACGCGACTCCTGACACTCGATAGCCAGCACGCAGGCGCCCGCCAGCACGCCCGCCAGCGGCTGCGCGCCGCCCATGCCGCCGAGACCGGCGGTCAGGATCCAGCGTCCGGCCAGATCGCCGTTATAGTGCTGGCGGCCCGCTTCGACGAAGGTTTCGTAGGTGCCCTGCACGATGCCCTGCGCGCCGATGTAAATCCAGGAGCCGGCGGTCATCTGGCCGTACATCATCAGCCCCGCCTTATCCAGCTCGTGAAAGTGATCCCAGTTGGCCCAGTGCGGCACCAGGTTAGAGTTCGCCAGCAGCACGCGCGGCGCGTCGGCATGGGTACGAAAAACGCCCACCGGCTTGCCGGACTGGATCAGCAGGGTTTCGTCGGGCTGAAGCAGCTCCAGCGAGCGCAGGATCTGCTCAAAGCAGTCCCAGTTGCGCGCCGCCTTGCCGATGCCGCCATACACCACCAAATCTTCCGGCCGCTCGGCCACGTCGGGATCGAGGTTATTCTGGATCATGCGCCACGCGGCTTCGATCAGCCAGTTGGCGCAGTGCAGCGTAGTGCCGTGCGGCGCACGCACTTCGCGCGCCACGGCCTGGGAGAGAGTTTCACTCATCGCGGATTCCTTATTCACCAGAAGAGACGGTCTGCTGGCTGGGCAGCAGCGCCGTGAGAAAGTCGGGCCAGTCGCAGCGGCTGGCCCAGAGACGCATGGCCTCGATATCGGGCGCCAGCAGGCGGTCTTCCTCAAGGAAGGCGACCTGCTGACGAATGCGGGCAATCTCCTGCTCAAGCTGCGCCGAGCTTTGCAGCGGACGGTGGAACTCAATGCCCTGCGCGGCGGCCATCGCTTCGATGCCGACCACCGCCGCGGTGTTAAAGCACATACTGCCGAGACGGCGCGCCGCATAGGTCGCCATTGAAACGTGATCTTCCTGGTTGGCAGAGGTCGGCAGGCTGTCGACGCTGCCTGGATGCGCCAGCGATTTATTCTCTGAGGCGAGGGCGGCGGCGGTGACCTGCGCAATCATAAAGCCGGAGTTGACGCCGCCGTCGCGCACCAGAAAAGGCGGCAGCCCCGACAGGCCGGTGTCGAGCAGCAGCGCCATGCGGCGCTCGGAAATGGCGCCGATTTCGGCGACGGCCAGCGCGATAATGTCGGCGGCGAAGGCCACCGGCTCGGCGTGGAAATTGCCACCGGAGATCACGTCGCCGCTGTCGCTGAACACCAGCGGGTTATCGGAGGCGGCGTTGGCTTCAATCTGCAGCACGCGCGCGGCGTGGGTGAGGTTATCGAGGCAGGCACCCATCACCTGCGGCACGCAGCGCACCGAGTAGGGATCCTGCACGCGGCCGCAGTTGACGTGCGAGCCGAGGATCTCGCTGCCTTCAACCAGCGCCTCTACCGCAGCGGCCACGGCGATCTGTCCGCGCTGGCCGCGCGCCTGATGAATGCGCGCGTCATAGGGTTTCAGCGAGCCTTTGATCGCCTCCAGCGACAGCGCGCCCGCTACCAGTCCGGCGGCCATCAGGTTTTCCGCCTCGAACAGGCCGCGCAGCGCCAGCGCGGTCGAAACCTGGATGCCGTTCAGCAGCGCCAGGCCCTCTTTCGGGCCGAGCACGAAGGGTTCCAGCCCCACCGAGGCAAGCCCTTCACGCGCCGGCATCAGCGCGCCGTCGACGCGCACCTGGCCTTCGCCCAGCAGCATCAGCGAAAGATGCGCCAGCGGCGCCAGATCGCCCGACGCGCCCACCGAGCCTTTTTCGGGAATGCAGGGCATCACGCCGGCGTTGAACAGCCGCAGCAGCGCCTCGATCAGCGCGATACGCACGCCGGAGTGGCCACGCGCCAGGCTGATGATTTTCGTCGCCATCACCAAGCGCGTCACGTTGTCGGGCAGCAGATCGCCCAAGCCGACGCTGTGCGACAGCACCAGGTTGCGCTGCAGATCCGCCAGGCGGCTGGCGGGGATTTGCGTCTGCGCCAGCTTGCCGAAACCGGTGTTGATACCGTACACCACTCTGCCGGAGGCAACGATATCGTCCACGGTTTGCTGCGCGCGCAGAATAGCCTCCTGCGCCCGCTCATCGAGCGTCAGCGTAATGCCGCCCTGATACACCCTGCGCAGCGCGGCAAGATCCACTTCACCGGGAACCAGGCGCATCGCCTGAGCTGAACCTGACATAGTCTACTCCTGTCTATACAAGTAAGCGCGTTAAGCAAAAACCCAAAACGGTTTTCCTCGGCGCAGCAAATAAAATCGAGTGAAACATAAGTGTCTATTCTTGTCTATACAACTGGCAAGCTATAAGCATTTGCTATGCCAGCGCGATCACAAATTACCGTGACGGGCATAGCGCGCTGGCAAGGCGAAGGCGGCTGCAGATGTATATACATTCGCGCCGCGAGACAGTAAACTTCAGGCACTATCGTGATAAGGAAATGAATATGGTTGAGCATTCGGCAATAGCGCAGCTGGCGGCCGCGATGAGCGATGAGCCGGCGCCCATCTACCAGCGCGTGAAGCAGGCGATTATCAGCCAGATCCGCGCGGGTAGCTGGAAGGCGAATCAGCGCGTGCCGTCCGAAAGCGAACTGGTCAACGAACTGGGCGTGAGCCGTATGACCATCAACCGCGCGCTGCGCGAACTCACCAGCGAGGGGTTTCTGGTGCGCATGCAGGGCGTCGGCACCTTCGTGGCGGAGATGAAAGGTTACACGGCGATGCTGGAAGTGCATAACATCGCCGATGAGATCGCCCAGCGCGGCCATCAGCACCGCTGTCAGATCCTGGCGATCGGTCAGAATAAAGCCGATCCCGAGCAGGCGGCGGTGCTCGGCTTAAGCACCGGGCAGACCATTTTCCATTCGCTGATGGTGCACTACGAAGATGACCTGCCGGTTCAGCTGGAGGATCGTCTGGTCAATCCGCAGGTGGCGCCCGACTATCTCAGCCAGGACTATCAGCAGTTTACCCCCTACACCTACCTGATGCGGGTCGCGCCGCTGACCGCCGGCGAGCATATTGTCGAGGCGGTGCTGCCGGATGCGCGCCAGCGCAAACATCTGTCGCTGGACGAGCATGAGCCCTGCCTGCTGATCCGGCGGCAGACCTGGAGCGACACCCGCATCGTGACCTACGCCCGTCTGCTCTATCCGGGATCGCGCTATAAGCTGCTGGGCCGCTTCAAGGGACACGGCTAAGGCGCGTCAGCAGCAGCCTGGCGTCCGGCGTTGCGGGCGTCAGCTGCGTCTCCTCATCGAGCCACCACACGCCTTCCGCAGCGCCCAGGCGTTCGCCGCTCGCCAGTTGCCACTCGCCTGCGATCGCCCAGGCGACGCCGTGCAGGCTGACGGCGGCCTGCTCCGTCACCGTGACCTGCGCCTGCCAGCTGTCGCGCCGCGTCATGATATTAAAATCCTCGCTTTTCCCCTGCAGCACCGCTTCGATCGCCCATTCGCCGGGGAAGCGCCAGGGCTGGAGCGGCTGCAGGAGGTGCACGCTGTCCGGCGCGCTCAGGCGCACCGCGTCGCCGCGCAGCAGGGTGATCACCCGATCGACGCCGGGAAAGCGCGAAAAGGGGCCGTCGCAGGCGAGGGTAGCGATACTGGCGCGCCAGGCGAAATTTGCTTCGCCCGGCGGATAGCTGACGATTTCTCGCGTTTCACCGCCGCCGTTGCGCCAGCGGCTGACCGGGAGATCGGCGTAGCGGAAGCGCGTTCTCATCGCAGCGCCGCCATCGCCTGTTGAAACGCGGCGGCGCAGGCCTCTTCCGCGGCGTGACGTCCCGCCGCGATCACCGCGCGGCCCGCCACCCACACCTCGCGGATCTGCTCCCGCCGTCCGGCAAACAGCCAGCGGTTGAGCAGCGCCGCGTCGTCGACGCCGCCGAGCCACTCATCCTGCGCCAGCACCAGCCAGTCGGCGCGTTTGCCCGGCGACAGCGCGCCGAGCGCGACGCCGCACGCCTGCGCGCCGCCCTGCGCTGCGCCGTGCCACAGCAGATCGCCCACCGACGGCTGCGCCGCGGTGGCGATGCGGTTGCGGCGGCGATCGCGCAGCCGCTGGCCATACTCCAGCCAGCGCAGCTCCTCCTGCGCGCTGAGCGAAACGTGGCTGTCGGAGCCGATGCCCCAGCGCCCGCCCTGCGCGATAAACTCCACCGCCGGGAAAATGCCGTCGCCCAGGTTGGCCTCGGTGGTGGGGCAGAGGCCGGCCACCGCGCGGCTGGCGGCGAGCTGCGTGATTTCGCGCGCGTCGAGATGCGTGGCGTGGATCAGGCACCAGCGCGCATCCACTTCGAAGCGGTTAAGTAACCATTCCACCGGGCGTTCGCCGCTCCAGGCGACGCAGTCGTTGACCTCTTTCTCCTGCTCGGCGACGTGAATATGCACCGGCAGCCCGCTGTCGCTGGCGTCCAGCGTTTCGCGCAGCTGCGCCTCGCTGACCGCGCGCAGCGAGTGAAAGCAGAGGCCGCGATTGAGCAGCGGCTTATCGCGCAGGCTTGCCGCCAGCCGCTCCTGCTGGCGCAGATACGCCTCGGTTTGCTGAATAAAGCGTTTTTGCCCCGGCAGCGGCGGCTGCGCGCCGAAGCCGCTGTGGCTGTAGAGCACCGGCAGCAGCGTCTGGCCGATGCCGGCGATCTCCGCCGCCTGCATCAGCTGCTGCAGCATCGCGTCCTGCGCGTAGGGCGCACCGCTGGCGTCGTGATGCAGATAGTGAAACTCCGCCACCTGGGTATAGCCGCCTTTCAGCATCTCGATATAGAGATACGCGGCGATGACGCCGACCTGCTCCGGCGTCAGGCGCTGCACCATGCGATACATCAAATCGCGCCAGGTCCAGAAGCTGTCCTGCGGATCGCCCGCCACCTCCGCCAGCCCCGCCATGGCGCGCTGGAAGGCGTGCGAATGCAGATTGGCGATGGCGGGGATCACCGCGCCCGGCAGGCGAACAGCATCCTGCGCGTCGCTGTCGGGCGTTACGCTCTCGATGATCCCGGCGTCGTTAACGGTGATGCGCACCTGATGTCGCCAGCCGTCGGCCAGCAGCGCGCGTGGAGCAAAACAGGTTGCCATAGTTGATCCTCAGCGGATGTAGTTGTATATACATATACATACTTTAGCGGGCGGAGTAAATCGTCCATCGCAGGAGGAGAGGGTATGGCGGAGAGCGGAGAGATAGAGAGCCTGTGGCTGGGGGCCAATCTGGTCACCATGCGTGAAGGCAAATATCACATTATCGAAGATGGCGCGCTGGCGGTAGACGCCGGCAAGCTGGTCTGGGTAGGGCCGCGCGCAGAGATGCCCGCTTTTACGCCGCGCCATCAGCACCGCTTCGACGGCGGCATCGTGACGCCAGGGCTGATCGACTGCCATACCCATCTGGTGTTCGGCGGCGACCGCAGCGCGGAGTTCGAACAGCGTCTTAACGGCGTTAGCTACGCCGAGATCGCCGCGCAGGGCGGCGGCATTCTCTCCACGGTGCGCGCCACGCGCGCCGCCAGCGAAGAGGCGCTGGTGGCGTCGGCGCGCTGGCGGCTTAACCGGCTGCTGGCGGAAGGGGTCACCACGGTAGAGATTAAGTCGGGCTACGGGCTGGATGAGGAGAGCGAGCTGCGCATGCTGAGCGCGATACGCCAGCTTGGCGCGAGTGCGCCAGCTGACGTGCTGGCGACCTGCCTGGCGGCGCACGCCTTTCCACCGGAATTCAAACAGGATCCTGACGGCTGGGTCGACCTGATTTGCCAGCGCATCCTGCCGCAGGTAAAGGCCAACGGGCTGGCGGACGCGGTAGACGCCTTCTGCGAGCATCTCGCCTTCTCGCCGGCGCAGGTGGCGCGTGTGTTCGACAAGGCCGTCGAGCTGGGCCTGCCGGTGAAGCTACACGCCGAGCAGCTCTCCTCGCTGGGCGGCGCGCGGCTGGCGGCGCGCTACGGCGCCCTCTCCGCCGATCATCTGGAATACGCCACCGAAGAGGACGCGCGGGCGATGGGCGAGCAGGGCACGGTGGCGGTGCTGCTGCCCGGCGCTTTCTATCTGCTGCGCGAAACCCAGCGGCCGCCGGTGGCGCTGTTTCGTCAGCACGGCGTGCCGATGGCGCTGGCCAGCGATGCCAATCCCGGCACCTCGCCCGCGCTCTCGCTGCGCCTGATGCTCAATATGGGCTGCACGCTGTTCGGCATGACGCCGGAAGAGGCGCTGGCGGGCGTCACGCTCTGGGGCGCCAAAGCGCTGGGGCTGCAGAGAACGCACGGCTCGCTGGAGGCGGGCAAAGTGGCGAACTTCGTCCACTGGCCGCTGGCGCGCCCGGCGGAACTGGTTTACTGGCTGGGCGGCGAGCTGCCCTGTACCGTTATCTATCGTGGAGATGCGCAATGACACCTTTTCACTTTACGCCGGGCAGCCTGCCGCTGCTGGTCAGCATTCCCCATGCCGGCACCCAGCTCACGCCAGAGGTGGACGCGGGGCTGAGCGAGGCGGCGCGCGGCCTGCCCGACACCGACTGGCATATTCCGCTGCTGTTCGATTTTGTGCGCGATCTCGGTGCCAGCGTGCTGATCGGCCACTATTCACGTTTCGTTATCGATCTCAATCGACCGCCGGACAATCAGCCGCTCTACGCCACTGCCACCACCGGCCTCTTTCCAGAAACCCTGTTCAACGGCTCGCCGACTTTTGCGCCGGGCAGCACGCCCACGGCGGCGCAGCGCGCAGGCTATCTCGCCGATATCTGGCAGCCCTATCATCAGCAAATCCAGCAGGAGCTGGCGCGCCTTAAGGCGGAGCACGGCTACGCGCTACTGTTTGACGCCCACTCTATCGCCAGCGAGATACCGCGCCTGTTCGAAGGACGTCTGCCGGATCTGAATATCGGCACTAACGACGGCAAAAGCTGTCGCGCCGAGGTGACGCAGGGGCTGGAAGCGGTCTGCGCGGCGCAGAGCGACTACAGCTGGGTGGTGAACGGACGCTTTAAGGGCGGCTACATTACGCGTGCTTACGGTCAGCCGGCAGAGAATATTCAGGCGGTGCAGCTGGAGCTGGCGCAGCTCAACTATATGGACGAGACGCCGCCGTTCGCCTGGCGGCAGGAGCGGGCTTCAGCCCTGCAGAAGGTGCTGAAGCCGCTGGTGCAGCGCTTTATCGCCTGCGGTCACATCGCTTAACGACGGCGCGCGTCTGGGCGCATCAGGTCGAAGCGCTCGTTCTCGCTGATGCCGTAGTAGGCGCTCGGCCCGCCGGCGCGCAGGATCGGCTCGGCGCGCGCCGTCTGATAGATCCCCTCATCCAGCAGCGATTCGTCGATATGAATGGCGATCGCTTCACCCAGCACCAGCCAGCTGTCAATGGGATTGCCCTGGGCGTCCTGCAGCTGGATCAGCTGGGTCAGGCGGCACTCGAAGTTAACCGGGCTTTCCGCTACCAGGCTCGCCTTAACCTGCGAGGCGGCCAGCGGCGTCACGCCCGCCAGCGCGAATTCATCCTGATCCGGCGGCACCGAGGCTGAACTCTCGTTCATCGCTTCCGCCAGCGGACGCGTTGCCAGGTTCCAGACGAACTCTTTGCTTTCGCTGATGTTGCGCACGCTGTCTTTCCAGCCGCTGCTGGCGAAGCCGATAATCGGCGGATGGTAGTTAAAGCAGTTGAAGAAGCTGTAGGGCGCCAGGTTGCGCTGGCCGGCGGCAGAGATTGAGCTGATCCAGCCAATGGGACGCGGCCCGATAATGGCGTTCAGCGGGTCGTGCGGCAGGCCATGACCGGCGCGCGGCTGGTAGGAGTAGCGTTTATGCGTCATCTTTTATCCCGTAGCGAAGTGTTAACAATATCTTAGCGCTACAGCATCGGCTGCATCGGGAAGAAATGCGTAAGCGGATTGTGCGACTTTATTTTCCCGGCGCTGCGGCGTATTGTACGCGCCTGCAAATCGGGAGACGCCATGAACAAGCCAGCCAGTAATCTTTTCCACGCCCGCAATCGCCATCAGGGTGAATATGACTTCGCCGCCTTGACCGCCGCGCATCCGCCGCTGGCGCCGAAAGTGCGGCCCAACGGCTACGGCGCGCAGTCGATCGATTTTGCCGACGCGGAAGCGGTGATGCTGCTGAACCAGGCGCTGCTGAAGCTGTTCTACGGGCTGGAGTGGCAGCTGGCGCCCGGCGCGCTCTGTCCGCCGGTGCCAGGCCGCGCCGACTATCTGCACTATCTGGCCGATCTGCTGGCGCTGGACAACCGCGGCGCGATCCCGATGGCGGACATCCTCGATATCGGCTGCGGCGCCAACTGCATCTATCCGCTGATCGGCCACGCAGAGTATGGCTGGCGTTTTACCAGCACCGATATCGACGAGGCGGCACTCAAGGCGGCTAACCGCATCGTGGCGGCCAATCCAGGCCTGCAGCGCAGCATTCGCCTGCGTCGCCAGAAAAATCCCGACGCGGTGCTGGCGGGCGTCATCAGCAAAAACGAGTTTTTCCATGCGGTGATCTGCAACCCGCCGTTCCACGCCTCGGCGGCAGAGGCGGCGGCCGGCTCGCAGCGCAAAGTGCGCAATCTGAAGCTGGAGAGCGCCACGCCGCTTAACTTCGGCGGCCAGCATAACGAGCTGTGGTGTGAAGGCGGCGAGAAAGCCTTTGTCGGCAAGATGATCGCCGAGAGCGCGACCCTGGCGCGCCAGTGCGTCTGGTTTACCTCGCTGGTGTCGCGCCGCGAGCACCTGCCGCTGCTGGAAAAACAGCTGCAGGCGCTCGACGCGGCGGAGGTGCGCGTGGTGAACATGGCGCAGGGCCAGAAGCAGAGCCGTTTCCTTGCCTGGAGCTTTATGCCCGCCGCCACGCGCGCGCAGCGGCTGGCGAAATAACCTTACTCTGGCGCCGGCAGCGCGGGCAGGGCCGCCGCGCTGGCCACGCTGGTGCCGGTTTGCATCACCTCTACCGTCTGGCGCGGCGCTTTTATTCCGGCTGCGTCGAAATGCTTCTTCACCATGCTGTCGAGCGCGAAGCGCACCGTCCACTGTTTCAGCGGCTGAGTGGTAAAGGAGACGCGCACGGTAAAGGCCTGATTGGTTAAGCCCACCAGCCCGGCGAAGTTCGGTTCGCCAATCACCATGCTGCGGATATCCGCATTCTCCAGCAGCTCGTTCACCGCCTCCTGCAGCACGCGATTAGCACGATCGCTATCCTCGCCGCGCTCGACGTCGTAGTTGGCGACGAAAGAGCCGATGCCGCGCACAAAGTTGGCGAAGGTGGTGATCGAAGACCAGGGAATAATGTGATAGGCGCCGGTATCCTGACGCACGCCCACCGAACGGATCGACATCCGCTCCACCGTGCCGGTAATGGCGCCGATGGTCACCAGATCGCCGGTATTCATGCCGTTTTCAAACTGAATAAAGATGCCGGTGATAATATCCTTCACCAGCGTCTGCGAGCCGAACGACACCGCCAGACCGAGCGCGCCCGCGCCCGCCAGCAGCGGCGCGATATTGACGCCGATTTCCGACAGCAAGGTCATAATGGTAATGGTGCTGATCACCACCGCCAGCGCGTTGCGGAACAGCGTCAGCAGCGTGCGGGTGCGGGCGCTCGGCATCGGGCGGCCGTGCGAGTCCGAGGCGAGACGGCTCTCGATCAGGCTCGCCAGCACCGTCCAGCCGATGGCCGACAGCAGCAGGATCATCACAATGCGGATCAGCACATCTACCATCTTTTCGCCAGCGCCCACCGTGAGCCAGTGCCAGAGATCGAACAGGTTCCAGGCGTTGAGCAGCAGCAGCAGCGTGGCGAACACGGTGATGATGCGCGCCAGCTTCAGCAGCGCCTTGACCCAGTCGTTGACGCGCTTTTGCAGCGCCGGATAGTTACGGCGCAGATCGGGCGACAGGGTAATAGTCTTGCCAATCCAGCGCGTCAGGATGCCGGAGACAAAGGCAGCGATGCCGATAATCGCCAGCGTGCGCACCGAGGCGGACATCATAAATTTCAGGCTGTCACCGGGGTTAAAGATCGAGAGCAGAAACAGCGCGATAAAGTAGGCGCTCGCCAGCCAGTGCCACACCAGTGCGAAGGCGCGAATAAAAAAGGCGAAAAACGCCATGCTGCGATCCGACAGCTGCTGCAAGGCATGATGAATGCTGCGGCGGTTGGAGAAGATCAGCGTCAGCGCCCAGGCGGTCATGATCCCCATAATCGCCACGTTGACCAGCGCCGCGACCTGCACGTTGACCTGATTAGAGACAATCGGCACGATCACCAGCAGACCATAGCCGATAAGGCCGGAGAGCCAGCTTAGCCGCGTGTTCCAGTAGCGGGCGCGCCCGTCGCTGAGGTGGAAGAAGCGCAGATCGCTAAAGCCCGGACAGAAGATCAGGCGCAGCACCGCTTTGAAAAACTCGATCAGCGCGAAGGCGTTAAGAAACAGCCCCTGCTGGTAGGCAATGGTGCGGCTGTTGCCATGATAGTTGTCGCTGATAATCTGGCCGACAAACAGCGTCAGCGCCAGCAGCAGCAGGTCGATAACAAAGGCGCCGATAATCGCCACCGGCAGCTGCACCCAGTTGTGCTGCTCGCGGTTCTTCGCGCGTCCCCAGCGCCCCATGCGACGATAGAGCGGCGCGATCGCCCGACGCGTCAGCCAGTAAAAGGCGAACAGCGCCGCCGCCAGCACCACGAAGTGGCGCAGCGCGTTGAAAAAGGTGTCGGGATTAAAGGTTTTATGCGGCGCCTCGGCGATGTTGTCATGCAGGCGAACAAATTTTTCCGCCACGTTGCCGCCGAATTCGCGCGTCACGTCGGTCACGCCCTGCAGCACGGTTTTATCCTCATCCTCTTCGCTGGGCGGCGTCAGCGCTGGCGTATTATTTTTCGCCGTCGCGCTGGCGGCGCCGCGCAGCTGGGCAATCAGCGCTTTGCGTGACTGGTCATCTTCCAGAATATTCGCCAGCGCGGCGTAGGCGGCTTTTTTCTCGTCGAGCGTCGGCTCGCTTTGCGCACCGCTGGCGGATCCCGATGACTTTTGCGCGGCGACCGCCGCCTGCGGCAGCGTGACGGCCGCCTGTGCGGCGGGCAGCGCGCTGCAAAACAGCAGAAACAGCGCGATCCCTTGCCGCATCAGGCGACAACATATGTGGGCTGACGACATGGCTTTCTCCTTAGCAACCTCTGGCTCACAGGTGGAGAAGTATAGTCAGGCGTCAACCAGGCACGCGGTGAAAGGCATTAATCGTACGGTAGAGGAAAGGCAGGGGAAGAAAGCGACGGGCCGACAGGCGTCGGCCCGAAGGATCAGGAGACGTGCTGCAGGAACTCGCGCAGGCGATCGCTTGGCGGCTGGGTAATCAGCGCGTCGGGATCGCCATCTTCCGCGATGGTGCCTTTGTCGATAAAGATCAGGCGCGAGGCGACTTTCTGCGCGAAGCCGACTTCGTGGGTGACGATGACCATGGTCATGCCTTCTTCCGCCAGATCCTGCATCACCTTCAGCACCTCGTGACGCAGTTCGGGATCGAGCGCCGAGGTCGGCTCATCGAACAGCATCATCTTCGGTTTCACCGCCAGCGCGCGGGCGATAGCGACGCGCTGCTGCTGGCCGCCGGAGAGTTCAGACGGGAAGTGGTGCGCGCGCTCGGCCAGACCAACCTTCGCCAGCAGCTCGCGCGCCAGCTGGTGTGCGTCCGCTTTCTTTGCGCCGCGCACGCGGATCGGGCCGAACGCCACGTTATCCAGCGCGCTCATCTGCGGGAACAGGTGGAACTGCTGGAACACCATGCCCGCTTCCTGGCGGATCAAGCGCTCGTCGACTTTAGGATCGTTGACCTTCAGGCCGTCGACGATCAGCTCGCCGCTGCTGATCTCTTCCAGCTTGTTGATGCAGCGCAGCAGCGTCGATTTGCCCGAGCCGGACGGCCCGATAATCACTACCACTTCGCCCTGATTGATCTTCAGGTTGATGTCGTGCAGCACCTGGGTTGTGCCGAAGCTCTTGGAAACGTTTTTGAATTCAATCACAGGATTTTCATCCTTTTCTCAATACGGCGCAGCACAAAGCTCAACACCAGGGTAATAACGAGATAGATAATCGCCACGGCGCTCCAGATCTCCAGCGCGCGGAAGTTGCCGGCGATGATTTCCTGGCCCTGACGCGTCAGTTCCGCCACGCCGATAACGATAAACAGCGAGGTGTCTTTGATGCTGACGATCCACTGGTTGCCGAGCGGCGGCAGCATGCGACGCAGCGCCAGCGGCATAATCACGTAGCGCAGGGTTTCGCGACGCGACAGACCCAGCGCCAGGCCCGCTTCGCGGAAGCCTTTGTTGATCGACAGCACCGCGCCGCGCGTGATCTCGGCGATATAGGCGCCAGAGTTGATCATAATGGTCACCACCGCGGCGGTGAAGGGATCGATGCGCAGATCGGGAAACGCCATCGGCAGGGCGAAGTAGATAAACATCACCTGTACGACGATAGGGGTGCCGCGAATGATCTCGATAAAGACCAGCGCGAGATTATTGGCGATCCAGCCGCCGTAGGCGCGGGCAAAGCCGGCGACCAGGCCGATGATCAGTCCGCCGACCAGACCGAGCACCGAGATCAGCAGGGTCATTTTCGCGCCTTCAATCAGCACCGGCATAGCGGGCCAGATGACGCTCCAGTCAAACTCCATGGTGTGACTCCAGTTTTGTTGCGATGGAAAAAAGCAGGGAACGCGTCCCTGCCTAAAATTACGTCAAGACTTTCTTATTTAGGTTCGCTGCCAAACCATTTTTTGTAGATCTGGTTATAGGTGCCGTTCTCTTTCAGGGTTTTCAGCGCGCCGTTTACTTTTTCACGCAGCTCGTCGCTGCCTTTCGGGAACGCAACGCCATACTGCTGCGCTTCGATAGAGTCGCCTACCGCTTTGAAGCGGCCTTTGCCGGCGGTGTTAATGAAGTACAGAATATTCGGCGTATCGTGCAGCACCGCGTCAGCGCGGTTGGTACCCAGTTCCATATAGGCGTTGTCGATATTCGGGAACTGACGCAGGTCTTTGGTTTTAATATGTGCCTTCGCGTAATCGACCGAGCCGGTGCCGCTCTTCACCGCCACCACTTTGCCGTTCAGATCGTCGATGCCTTTGATGTCGTTTTCGTTGTTGCGCACCATCACCAGCAGGCCGCTTTTGTAGTAGCCGTCAGAGAACTCGATCGCTTTTTTACGTTCGTCGGTAATGGTGATGCCCGCCAGCGCCAGGTCGATATTGCGCGTTTGCAGTGCGGGAATAATGCCGCTGAAGTCCATCGGCTTCAGGGTATAGTCCAGCTTCAGCTCTTTGGCGACGGCGTCCCAAAGGTCAACGTCAAAACCTACATACTTATCGCCCTGCTTGAATTCAAACGGCACGAAAGCGGTGTCGGTGGCGACGATCAGTTTTTTTTCTGCTGCGGTAGAAGAGAGAGAGAAGGCCAGCGCCAGCGCGGCCACAGAGACTTTAAACAGTGACTTCATCATTTTTCCTTATTACTGCCCGGCCCGAAAGCGGTGTTTTCAGCTTACCATATGAAAAAACTATGCCAACTTTTCAATTCAGCCAGAATCAACAGCTTAAACCGCAAAGCTGACACGATTTTGCACTGGCAAAACCTTTTGCACCAAAAATGGGCACCATAATGGTGCGTAGTGAGTTTTTGGTGCAATCGCACCTTTGCATGCGGCAATAAGGGTGGGAAGAAGGGGAGTGCAGAAGTGTTATAGAGGTCAAAGAATGGTAATTTTTCTGTGATGCAGAGAGAAAAAAGGCGGGTCTCCCCGCCTGATAACGCTTTTCAGTTTTATTCGATGTTGGATTCAATGAACCACAGGAATTTGTCTAAATCGCGTGACGCTGCGGTAAAGATGTCAGCGGTGTCTTCATCTTTCACTTCGGAGATCGCTTTACGCGTGTCGTTGGCGACAATTGCGTAACGATCGGCCAGCGCCTTCAGGTGATCCTGCACGCTGTGAATGTTAAGCGGGTAGCTCTGCAGCGGCGTACGGTCGTTAACGACCTGGGTGGTGCCCAGCGCTACGCCGCCCAGCTGTACGACACGTTCAGCGATGGTGTCCTGATGATCGGTAATGGTAGTGCGGAAACCGTCCAGCATTTCATGTACGCCGATAAAATTCGCGCCGCGCATGTTCCAGTGCGCCTGCTTGGTAATCAGCGACAGATCGATAAATTCCACCACCAGACGGTTGAGCACCTCAATGGTGGCTTTTTTCTCGTCGTCAGCCACATCGTTACGGGTGTAAAGCAGATCGGAAGCGTTCGTTTTAACCAGTTTTGCGGTACTCATCGTATGAATCCTCTCTTTGATGGGTTGTCCTAATCAAGCACGGGAATAAGTATAGCAGCAGCTGGCGTGTTTGCAGTATTGAGCTTATCGATGGCTGAAATAGATAGCATTTACGGATAAGGCTTAAGCGTAAATATGGGCAGCGCATTAGCGGCAACAGCAGGGCCGTGAAATAAAGAAGCGAATTAACAATTAGTTAAATCTGAAGATGCGGTAAAGTTCAACAGTATGTTTCAGAATAATAATATTAATGTGTATTGCTGGTTAAAATAAAGCCAGCGGGAGCCGGCGAATATTATCCGCCGGCGACAGAAGCCGACGGAATAGCTTATTGCGGCGGTGGCGTGTTTATTTTTACTTCTTTCAGCTGATTATTTTTGGGCTTTAGCGTCAGCGTCGCGCCAGCGGACGCCAGGATGATTGCCAGCAGGCCTGCGCACTGCTTCAGCGACAGCGTTTCCCCCAGGAACAGAATGCCCGACAGCGCGGCCACTGCGGGTTCAAGGCTCATCAGGGTGCCGAAAATGCGCGCCGGCAAACGGGTCAGCGCTACCATCTCCAGCGCGTAGGGAATGGCGCTGGAGAGCAGGGCGACCAGCAGCGCCACAGGGATCACGCTCCAGTGCCAGATGCCCGGCTCGGCGAAGGTCAGTCCCAGCGGCACAAAGATCACCGAGGCGATCAGCGACCCCATCGCCACCGTCGCCGGGCCGTGCTCCGCGCCCGCACGCGGACCCGCCAGAATATAGAGCACCCAGCAGGCGCCCGCGCCGACCGCCAGTGCCGCGCCCAGCGGATCGATCGTCTTCATACTGTCGCCGAACGGTAGCAGGAACCACAGGCCGGCCACCGCCAGCACCACCCAGATCAGGTCCAGCAGGCGGCGCGTGCCCAGCAGCGCCAGCGTCAGGGGACCGGTGAACTCCAGCGCCACCGCCACGCCCAGCGGCACGGTACGCAGCGACAGATAAAACAGAAAGTTCATGCAGCCCAGCGCCAGGCCGTAGATCAGCAGGGGCAGGCGCTGCTCGCGCGTGAAGCGCAGCCGCCAGGGTTTGAAGATCGCGCACAGCATCAGCGTGCCGAGGCCGAGGCGCAGCGCGGTAATGCCGGTGGCGCCCACGGCGGGGAACAGCGATTTCGCCAGCGACGCGCCGCCCTGCAGCGACAGCATGGCGATCAGTAGTACAGCGACCGACAGAGCCGGGGCTGCGTTTTTATCGGAGAGAGAAAGAGACATCCTGTACACGCGTCCTGATAGTCAACACAGAGGTAACAAAGGGTGCCAGTTTAATGGAAGCGAAGGGAAAAACAGAGAAGACATTCAGCAAAATCCGTTGGCGACTGCGTGAAATTTAACCCATTTCAGGGCCATTTACGTAAAGAAACGTCAGGTTTTTTTAGGATTTTACTTAAACGACAATTTTTATTGCGGGAAATTCATTGCAGTTTAATGACGCAAAATATAAGTAAAATGAATAACATAGGAAACTTCATTAACTTTCTGTTACACCAAACATTCTGTTAGACAATAATTTGCGGGCAGAGTTTCTTGCTGAGTTTTGTTATATTTTTAGCGTTGTCAGGAGAGAAGTATTATCACATTTGAGGTGGTTATGAAAAAAATTGCATGTCTTTCAGCACTGGCTTGTGTTCTGGCAGTTTCTGCGGGTTCCGCAATGGCGCAGAGCACAGTCACCGGCGGTTACGCTCAGTCCGACTATCAGGGCGTGGCTAACAAAGCGAACGGTTTCAACCTGAAATACCGTTACGAAGACGGCTCTAACCCACTGGGTTGGATCGGTTCTTTCACCTACACCGAAAAAGATCGCACTGATTCTGGCGTGTACAACAAAGGCCAGTACTACGGCTTCACCGCAGGTCCGGCTTACCGTCTGAACGACTGGGCGAGCATCTACGGCGTAGTAGGTATCGGCTACGGCAAATTCCAGCAGAATGACACGGTTGTCCGTGACAAATCTGACTCCAGCGACGTGGGCTTCTCCTACGGTGCCGGTCTGCAGTTCAACCCGTACGAGCAGTTTGCTATCGACGTGGGTTACGAGCAGAGCCGTATCCGTAACGTCGACGTAGGTACCTGGATTGCTGGCGTAGGTTACAGCTTCTAAGTTCTTGCTTAGACCAGTTACAAAAAAACGGCCCTTCGCGGCCGTTTTTTTTATGCTTTTTGCGCGACAGCAGCTGCTAAAAAAGGCGCATAGCAAAACAGCCCTGACCGGAGAGGAGGGCTGTTAAGAAGCGCGAGCGCGTTAACCGCGCCAGATAAGATTAGGGCAGTTGCGGTTGGCGCGTTTGCTGCCAAGCAGTTTTTCAACCAGCATCAGGCGCAGGGAAAACGGGGAGCGGCTCAGCAGGCAAAGCCATGACTTCAGCGATGCGGATGAAGCCGGTGTTTCAGTCTGGAAGCATTTGCCGCACTCAAGGCAGCATTTCAGGGTGCTCATATCGACCTCCCAATCAGTAACGTCGTAATAGCAGGCAGAGCCCGGCGACATACAGAAGAAACAGCAGTAATAACAGATAAGGATCCTGCACGATCGTTTCTCCATTGCCAGCGCGTTTGCCTACAATATCAACAAATATAGCACTGGCTATACCCTGTAGCCAATGCTATTTACGAAAAATTTGAGCTTCTTTGTGCCTGGTTTACAATGAGCGCAGCAAATCCGTCTCGCTGCGCGGGTACGGAGAATAATAAAGAGGAAGCTGAATGAGTCGTCGTGCCAAAACTGGGGTGTCCGCGCCGCAAGGACCCCTGAAAGATATCGAAGAGCATGTCGAAGGATTTCGACAGGTTCGCGAAGCGCATCGCCGCGAACTGATCGATGACTACGTTGAGTTGATCTCAGATTTAATCGGTGAATTCGGCGAAGCGCGCCAGGTGGATATGGCGGCGCGCCTGGGCGTTTCGCAGCCTACCGTGGCGAAAATGCTGAAGCGCCTCAGCAGCGGCGGGCTGGTTGAGCAGGTTCCCTATCGCGGCGTGTTTTTAACCGCGGAAGGGGAGAAGCTGGCGGCGGAAAGCCGCGCCCGCCATCATATTGTCGAAACCTTTCTGCTCGCGCTCGGCATCAGCCCGGAAACCGCGCGTCGCGATTCTGAAGGCATCGAGCATCACGTTAGTGATGAAACCCTGGCCGTATTTCAGAAATTCTACGAAAGCCGCAGTTAACCTCTGGATGGTGCACCATGTCGACCCTGCTGCGCTCTTTTTTGCACGATCGTCTTCTGCATCTGCTGCTGGCGCTCGGCGCGCTGCTGCTGCTGCTGGCGGACTTCCGTTGGCCGGATCTGCCTCGCGCGGTGGACTGGCACACCATCGTTACCCTGACGGGCCTGCTGCTGCTGACCAAAGGGCTGGAAACCAGCGGCTATTTTGACGTACTGGGCGCGCGGCTAATCGGCCGCTTCCGCCACGAGCGCGCGCTGGCGCTGTTTATGGTGCTGGCCGCGGCGCTGCTGTCGACCTTTCTCACCAACGACGTGGCGCTGTTTATCCTGGTGCCACTCACCCTGACGCTGCGTAAGTTTTCACGCCTGCCGCTATCCCGATTGATCATCTTTGAGGCGCTGGCGGTTAACGCCGGCTCGCTGCTGACCCCGGTCGGCAATCCGCAAAACATCCTGCTGTGGAGTCACGGCAAACTCAGCGTGGCGGGGTTTATCGCGCAGATGGCCCCGCTGGCGATCTGGCTGTTGTTGACGCTGCTGGCGCTGACGTGGTTCAGCTTTAAGCCGCGCGCCATTGAGAAGCATGGCAACGACGACGCGCGCCAGTGGCAGAAGCCGCTGTTCGCCCTTAGCGTGCTGCTCTACCTGGTGTTTGTCGCCGCGCTGGAGTGGCAGATGACCGGCTGGGCGCTGCTGCTGATTATCGGCTGTTACCTGCTGATGGCGCGCAGGGTGCTGACCACCATCGACTGGAGCCTGCTGGCGGTTTTTATCGCTATGTTTATCGACGTCTATCTGCTGACGCATCTGCCGCTGGTACAGCGTCACTTCGATGCGGTGGCGCATCTGGGCGACGGCGCCATTTATCTGCTGGCTATCGGGCTGTCGCAGGTGATCAGCAACGTGCCCGCCACCATCCTGCTGCTGCAGAAAATCCCGCCGTCCGAGCTTTTCGCCTGGGCGGTTAACATTGGCGGTTTCGGGCTGCTGCCGGGTTCCCTTGCCAACCTGATTGCGCTGCGCATGGCGCAGGATCGCCGCGTCTGGTGGCAGTTTCATCTCTTCTCGCTGCCGATGCTCGCCTGGTCGATGCTCTGCGGCTGGCTGCTGCTGCGCCTGCTGTCCTGACTTGCGCTGCGCTTAAAAAAATGTTGCAGGTTGTGCCTCTTTTGTCGGGAAAGGTCAAGAAACGCTGGAAAATGTCAGTTTTTTATCTACTGTTGATCTGACCTTTTATGCCCGGGAATTAGGGCGTTAGCCATGCGGAACTGACTATGAGCGAGAATGAGAAACGCGGATCCCATCAGGATGATGCAGAGAACGCGCAGCAGCCTTCTAATGACCAGTCTGAACAAAACAATAACGATGAGCCAGAACGCAAAAGGCCCGGCAAAAAACCGCTGATTATCCTCGCGATTGTCGTGGTGATCATGCTGATTGTCGGTTTCTGGTTCTGGTTCACCACCCGTAATCAGGAGACCACCGACGACGCCTTTACCGAAGGTGACGCGGTCACTATTGCCCCGAAAGCCTCTGGCTACGTGGTAAAGCTGCTGGTCAACGATAACCAGCGGGTGAAAAAGGGCGATCTGCTGGTAGAAATCGATCCAAGTGATACCCTGGCCCAGCGCGATCAGGCGAAAGCGCAGCTCGGGCTGGCGCAGGCGCAGCTGCATCAGGCACAGGCGCAGCTGGCGCTGTCGAAGGTGCAGTACCCGGCGCAGCGCGACCAGGCGCTGGCCGACCAGGCGAAAGCCCAGGCTAACCTGCTGAATGCGGAAGCGGACTATCGTCGTCAGCGCGGCGTCGACCCGCGCGCCACCAGCCAGCGCAATATTGATACCGCCGCCGCGCAGCTGCGCTCGGCTCAGGCGCAATTGCAGAGCGCCAAAGCGCAGGTGGAAGTCGCCTCACAGGTGGCACTGCAGATCCGCCAGCAGGAAACCAACGTCGAGGCACGGCAGCAGCAGGTGGCGCAGGCGCAGGCGCAGCTCAACACCGCCGAACTGAACCTCTCTTATACCCAGGTGCGCGCGCCCTATGACGGCTTCGTCACCAAACGCAACGTCCAGCTCGGCACCCTGGTGCAGGCGGGCAGCTCGCTGTTTTCGCTGGTGTCGCCCGATATCTGGATCACCGCCAACTTTAAAGAGTCGCAGCTGGCGCGTATGAACCCAGGGGATAAAGTGGCCATCAGCGTCGACGCCTGGCCCGATATGCAGCTGGAAGGGCACGTCGACAGCATCCAGATGGGCTCCGGCTCGCGCTTCTCTACCTTCCCGTCGGAGAACGCCACCGGCAACTACGTTAAGATCGTGCAGCGCGTGCCGGTGAAGATCGTCATTGATAAAGGGCTGGATCCCAACCATCCGCTGCCGCTCGGCCTGTCGGTGGAACCGAAGGTGACTGTGGAATGAGCCAGTCGCAGAGCTGGCAACCCTCCAGCAATCCCTGGCTGGTGGCGGTGACCGTCACGCTGGCGGTGTTTATGGAGATCCTGGACACCACCATCGTTAACGTGGCGCTGCCCCATATTGCCGGCTCGCTCTCATCCAGCTACGACGAATCCACCTGGGTGCTGACCTCTTATCTGGTGGCGAACGGCATCGTGCTGCCGATCTCCGCCTTCTTTAGCCGCCTCTTCGGCCGCAAGCAGTTCTTCCTGATCTGCATCGTGATGTTTACCATCTGCTCGTTCCTGTGCGGCATCGCCACCGAGCTGTGGCAAATCATCCTGTTCCGCGTGCTGCAGGGTTTTTTCGGCGGCGGCCTGCAGCCGGTGCAGCAGTCGGTGCTGCTTGACTACTTTAAGCCAGAGGATCGCGGCAAAGCATTCGGCCTCTCCTCGATCGCCATCATCGTCGCGCCCGTTATCGGCCCGACGCTTGGCGGCTGGATCACCGATAACTACAGCTGGCGCTGGGTCTTCTTTATCAATATTCCGGTGGGCATTCTGACGGTGCTGGCGATCTACCAGCTGCTGGAGGATCCGCCGTGGGAGCGCAAGTGGGCGAAAGGGCGGCTGAAGATCGACTACATCGGCATTGGTTTGATCACCCTCGGCCTCGGCTGCCTGCAGGTGTTCCTCGACCGTGGCGAAGATGAAGACTGGTTCGCCTCGCACTTTATCGTGCTGTTCGCCACCCTGGCGCTGGTCGGCATCGTCGGGGCGATTTACTGGCTAATGTATGCACGCAAGCCGGTGGTGGATATCCTGGTAATGAAAGACCGCAACTTCTGGGTGTCTGGCCTGCTGATGGCGGGCATGGCGATGATCCTGTACGGCAGCTCGGTGGTTCTGCCGCAGCTGGCGCAGCAGGATCTCGGCTATACCGCCACCTGGTCGGGGCTGGTGCTGTCGCCGGGCGCGATCCTGATTGTGCTCACCATTCCGCTGGTGATCAACCTGATGCCGCGCATACAGACGCGCTACATCATCGCCTTTGGCTTCAGCTGCCTGGCGCTGGCGTTTTTCTACTCCTCGACCCTGACGCCGGATGTGGATTTTAAAACGCTGGTGCTGATGCGCAGCGCGCAGTCTATCGGGCTGGGCTTTCTGTTCGTGCCGCTGACCACCATCGCGTTCGTCACCATCCCGCAGCGCCTTAACGCCGACGCGTCGGCGCTGTTTACCATGTTCCGCAACGTAGCGGGCTCTATCGGCATTTCGCTGTCGACAGCGGCGATCACCGAGCGCGAGCAGGTGCGCTCGGCGCATATGGTGCACAACATGTCGCCGCTCAACGAGCCGTTCAATATCACCGTGCAGCACTGGGCGCAGGCGATCCGCGACTTCACCTCGGCGGTGGGCGATCCCGCGACGCTGGCGACCGGCCAGCTCTATCAGGAGATGGTGGCGCAGTCGCGCATCCTGGCATATATCGACGTTTTTTCGGGCCTGAGCATCGTCGCCCTGATCTTGATCCCATTTTGTTGGCTGCTGTCGCCGATTAAGAGCGAAGGCAGCGCAGGAGCACACTGACATGAAGGTTATCTCTACTCGTTCGCTGAGGCCGCTCAGCCTGCTGACGCTGGCGCTCTGGCTGGCGGGCTGCGCCGTCGGGCCCGATTATCAGGCGCCGAAACCGCAGCTGCCCGGCGGCTATCATCAGCTGGACGCGCAGCAGGCATCGAAAACCGCGCCGGGCGCCGTCAATGCGCGCTGGTGGCAAACCTTTAACGATCCGCAGCTCAACAGCCTGATCGATCGCGCTATTGAAGGCAATCTGACGCTGCAGCAGGCGGTGTTGCGCATCGCGGGCGCGCGTCAGGAGCTGGCGCAGGCGCGCGGCGGCCTGTTTCCCAGCCTGAACGGCAGCGCCAAAGTCACGCGCCAGCAGCTGGGTCTGGAGGGGCTGCTCAAGGCGAACGGCGTCACCGACCAGCTCGACAGCGACACCGCCAGCCAGCTCAGCAGCCTGGAGCAGCCGGTCACGCTTTATCAGGGCAGCTTTGACGCCAGCTGGGAGCTGGATCTGTGGGGCAAAGTGCGCCGTCAGGTCGAGCTGGCAGACGCGCAAACCCAGGCGGCCGTAGAGCAGCGCAATGACGCGCTGGTGTCGCTGGAAGCGGAAGTGGCGCGCGCCTACCTGCAGCTGCGCGGCGCGCAGGCCACGGTCGCGACGCTGGAGCAGCAGATTGCCGTGGCGCAGCAAAGCTGGGAGCTGACCCAGAGCCAGCAGCGCAACGGCCTCGCACCGCTGACCGATGTGGAAAACGCGCGCGCGCAGCTCAGTTCGCTGCAGGCGCAGCTGCCGCAGTATCAGTCGCAGGCGCGGCAGGCGATGAACGGTCTGGCGGTGTTGCTGGGCAAAACGCCGGGCGCGCTGGATAACGAGCTGTATGCGACGAAGCCGATGCCGGCGTTGCCGCAGATGGTGCCGGTCGGCATTCCCGCCACGCTGGCGCGGCGGCGTCCCGACATCCGCCAGGCGGAAGCGACGCTGCATGCCCAGACGGCGAATATCGGCGTCTCAGTGGCGCAGCTTTTCCCCAGCCTGTCGCTCACCGGACAGCTTGGCGTGCGCAATACCGACGTCAGCTACCTTGATAACTGGAGCAGCCACTTCTATTCCGTCGGCCCCTCGCTGTCGATCCCTGTTTTTCAGGGCGGCCGGCTGGTGTCGAGCGTGAAGCTGGCGCGCGCGCAGCAGGCCAGCGCGGCGCTCGACTATCGTCAGACAGTGCTGACCGCGCTGCAGGATGTTGAAAACGCGCTGGTAAGCTATCGCGCCGATCAGGCGCGCGTCACGGCGCTGGATGAAACCACCGGCTCGCTGCAGCGCGCTTTCGATCTGGCCAGCGACAGCTACCGCCAGGGCATCTCAACCTTTATCGACGTGCTGGACGCGCAGCGTCAGCTGGCACAGGCGCAGGAGCAGGCGACCCAGGCGCGCATGCAGAGCGCGCTCGATCTGGTGGCGCTCTACAAAGCGCTGGGCGGCGGCTGGGAGAGCTACCAGAACGTGACGCTGCCGCAGTTCGACGTCTTCGGCCCGGCGACGCAGGCCAACTGAGTCTGCCGCAATAGCGGCTGCGGCAGGCGCCGCAGCCCGCTTGCTCGACGCGGCTATTTTTCCGCTTCTTTCTATGAAATAAACATTCCTTTTTTCATTTCCTTTCGGATAAGAGAGAGAAGATAATCTCTGTACGTAAAGCGTTGCAGGGGATATTTGTGATCTGTTATACAAAATGAGGCGGAACATATGACTCACCGCGCAAAACTAATATTTCATATTTTGTTTACACGATAGAAATAATCTATTTTCACTGGACACCTGCACACCATCGGGAGAATACATGTCCAGAGAACCCTACCTTACGCTGAATAAAGCCTCAGGGCCGAACAGCACCACCCGCACCGAGCCCTTCGTCAAAGTCATCGCCGTGGTCGCCACCCTGGGCGGCCTGCTGTTTGGTTACGACACCGGCGTGATTTCAGGTGCGCTGCTGTTTATGGGCCCCGAACTCAATCTGACGCCTTTTACCACAGGACTGGTCACCAGCAGCCTGCTGTTTGGCGCCGCGTTTGGCGCGCTTATCTCCGGTCATTTCGCGGCGGCGGCCGGACGGAAAAAAATTATTCTGGTACTCGCCATCATCTTTGCCATCGGCGCGCTGGGCACCTCGATGGCGCCGGATGTAGAGTGGATGATTTTCTTCCGTCTGGTGCTCGGCGTCGCGGTCGGCGGCGCGGCGGCGACCGTGCCGGTCTATATCGCGGAGATCGCGCCCGCCAACCGGCGCGGTCAGCTGGTGACGCTGCAGGAGCTGATGATCGTCTCCGGCCAGATGCTGGCCTATATCTCCAACGCCGGTTTTAACGCCGCGTGGGGCGGCGAAACCACCTGGCGCTGGATGCTGGCCGTGGCGACGCTGCCAGCGGTGCTGCTCTTCTTCGGCATGATGTTTATGCCCGATACGCCGCGCTGGTATGCGATGAAAGGACGTCTGGCCGAGGCGCGTAAGGTGCTGGAGCGCACCCGCGCCCGACAGGATGTGGAGTGGGAACTGACGGAGATCGAAGAGACGCTGGCGGAAGAGGAGCAGCAGCGGCCGCGCCTGCGCGAGCTGCGCAAGCCCTGGCTGTTTAAGCTGTTCTTTATCGGCATGGGCATTGCGGTCATCCAGCAGCTGACCGGCGTCAATACCATTATGTATTACGCGCCGACTATGCTGAAGGCGGTTGGCATGGACGACAGCGCCGCGCTGTTCGCCACCATCGCCAACGGCGCCATCTCGGTGCTGATGACCTTTGTCGGCATCTGGCTGCTGGGCAAAATCGGCCGCCGCACCATGACGATGCTGGGCCAGTTCGGCTGCACCGCCTGTCTGGTCTTTATTGGCGCCGTCACCTTTTTTATGCCGGAAACTATTAACGGTGAACCCGATATGCTGCGCAGCTATATGGTGCTGCTTGGCATGCTGATGTTTTTGAGCTTTCAGCAGGGGGCATTATCGCCGGTCACCTGGCTGCTGCTGTCGGAAATATTCCCGACGCGCCTGCGCGGCATTTTTATGGGCGGCGCGGTGTTTGCCATGTGGATCGCCAACTTTCTTATTTCGCTGATGTTCCCGGTGCTGCTGGCGAGCGTCGGGCTGGCGGGCGCGTTCTTTATCTTTGCGCTGGTCGGCATTGCGGGCGCGATATTTGTAATAAAATGCGTACCGGAAACGCGTAACCGCAGTCTCGAGCAGATTGAACATTATCTGCATGAAACGCTCTCTCGCGATGCGGCGCCTGCTCACGAAGCACTTGGACGGCCGTTAAATAAAACTTCATAATAAAAAGTTATCAATTCGCTCCTGAGCCGGCTTAACCGCCGGCTTTTTTTTATCCATTTTTCGCGCTGCATCACCTTTTTCAGGCCATGCGCCTGCGATTCTTCGCAAACCAGGCCATGCAGCGTCCATCAGGCACTATTTGCAAAACATAAAGCGTAAAGGCGTTTTATATCCACTTTTTTCCCGCATGCCACGCTATTAACCTGGGCGGCAGGCAATGAAAACGATTTCAGCTGCGCGTTTTTATCGCGGCGACTGCTGTTAATTCATCGTTAATAATGCAGCCAGGATCGTCAGGTTTTTTGCTGGGAAAATTAACGCTTATGCTTCAGAATTTTCCGTAGACGAAAATTAATTTATTTTTTTATTTGAATTGGGTAATCTTGTCGCTACAGTTTTATTAAACCCCTTAGTCAAGGACATTGTAAAATGAGTGACGCATTTAAAGTTCTGAACAACATTCGCACATTGCGTGCTCAGGCGCGCGAACTGCCGTTGAGCGATCTGGAAGAAATTCTGGAGAAATTAACCGTCGTCGTCACAGAACGCCGCGAAGAAGTGGAAGCTGAAGAAGCGCAGAACCGCGAAAAAGAAGAAAAGCTCTCTAAATATCGCGAAATGCTGCTGGCCGATGGAATTGATCCGAATGAATTACTGGGCGCGCTGGAAACCGGTAAAAAACGCGCCAAGCGCGCGCCGCGTCCGGCCAAGTATTCTTACACCGACGAAAACGGCGAAGAAAAATCCTGGACCGGCCAGGGCCGTACTCCAGCGGCAATTAAAAAGGCGCTGGACGCCGGCAAAAGCCTCGACGATTTCCTGATCGGCTAAATTTCCCTCATCCTTGCAAGCGGTAGCCGGTGGCGTCACAGCCATCGGCTTTTTTATTTTTCCCCCGCCGCCAGCGGTTTGCCTCTGCCCGCACGCCTGGCGCTGGCATGCGTAAGGCGATGTCTGGCATAATGGCCGCCGTTTTTTCCTCCACTCAGCCATAAAGGTTAATGCCGTGTTAGTAAGCAGCAATATCACCATGCAGTTTGGCAGCAAGCCACTGTTCGAAAATATCTCCGTAAAATTTGGCGGGGGTAATCGTTACGGTTTAATCGGTGCAAACGGCAGCGGTAAATCCACCTTTATGAAAATCCTCGGCGGCGACCTGACGCCCACCGGCGGAAATGTCTCTTACGATCCCAATGAGCGCATCGGCAAGTTAAGACAGGACCAGTTTGCGTTTGAACAATATAGCGTGCTGGACACCGTCATCATGGGTCACCATGAATTGTGGGAAGTAAAGCAGGAGCGCGATCGCATATATGCGCTGCCGGAGATGAGCGAAGAGGAAGGCTATAAAGTGGCGGACCTCGAAGTGCTCTACGGTGAAATGGATGGTTACACCGCTGAGTCGCGCGCAGGCGAGTTACTGCTGGGCGTCGGTATTCCGGTTGAGCAGCATTATGGCCCGATGAGCGAAATTGCGCCGGGCTGGAAATTACGCGTGCTGCTGGCGCAGGCGTTATTTTCCAATCCCGATATTTTGTTGCTGGACGAACCGACCAACAACCTGGATATTGACACCATTCGCTGGCTTGAGCAGGTGCTGAACGAGCGTGAAAGCACCATGATCATCATTTCGCACGACCGCCACTTTTTGAATATGGTCTGCACGCACATGGCGGATCTGGATTACGGCGAATTACGCGTTTATCCCGGCAATTATGACGAGTATATGACGGCGGCCACCCAGTCGCGCGAACGCTTATTAGCGGACAACGCCAAGAAAAAAGCGCAGATTGCCGAACTGCAGTCTTTTGTCAGCCGCTTTAGCGCCAACGCCTCTAAATCGCGTCAGGCGACCTCGCGCGCAAAACAAATTGATAAAATCAAGCTGGACGAAGTGAAAGCCTCCAGCCGTCAAAACCCCTTTATTCGTTTTGAGCAAGAGAAGAAACTGTTCCGTAATGCGCTGCAGGTGGAAGCATTACGTAAAGGTTTCGATAATGGCCCGCTGTTTAACAATCTTAACCTGCTGCTGGAAGTGGGCGAGAAGCTGGCGGTCATTGGCGCCAACGGTATTGGTAAAACCACCCTGTTGAAAACCCTGGTAGGGGAAATGGCTCCCGACAGCGGCAGCGTTAAATGGTCAGAAAATGCGCGCATCGGTTATTACGCGCAGGATCACGCCGCCGACTTCGCCGACGACCTCAGCGTCTTCGACTGGATGAGCCAGTGGAAGCAAGAGGGTGACGACGAGCAGGCGGTGCGCAGCATTCTGGGGCGTCTGCTGTTTAGCCATGATGACATCAAGAAACCGGCGAAGGTGCTGTCGGGCGGTGAAAAAGGACGCATGCTGTTCGGCAAGCTGATGATGCAGAAACCGAACATTCTCATCATGGATGAACCGACCAACCACCTGGATATGGAGTCGATTGAGTCGCTGAACATGGCGCTGGAGATGTACGAAGGCACGCTGATCTTCGTTTCCCACGACCGTGAGTTCGTCAGCTCGCTGGCGACGCGCGTGCTGGAGATCAAAGAGGACCGCGTGGTGGACTTCACCGGCAACTACGAAGACTATCTGCGCAGCCAGGGTATTTACTGATTCGACAGGCTATGTGGGGTAGCGAGAGTTACCCCATGGCGGTTAGTTCAGGCGCGAACGCAGGTGGCATGGCCCGATCGCAAAGTCGCTTAAGCATCCATGCCGCTCGGCCCGCGCCATCCCTGGCGCGGGACGCTTTGTTTTTCGGGCCATGCCGCCTGCTTTGAAGCTTATTTGCTGGCTGCCGGTAAACCACAGACTTCGCAGTGCGCATCCTGCGCCACCTTCACGCTGCGGAACTCCGCGCTCATCGCATCATACATCAGCAGCCGCGACGTGGCGGGCGTGCCGAAGGCCGTCAGCACTTTAATCGCCTCCATTGCCTGCATCGCGCCGATCACCCCGACCAGCGGCGCCATCACTCCCGCCTCCACGCAGCTTAGCGTCTGCTCGCCAAACAGGCGGCTGATGCAGCGATAGCAGGGCGTGCCCGGCTGCCAGCTAAACACGCTAATCTGGCCCTCCATACGGATCGCCGCGCCGGAAACCAGCGGCACGCCACGCGCGCGACAGAGCCGGTTAAGCTGTTCGCGTATCTGCACGTTGTCGGTGCAGTCGAGCACCACCTGCTGCCCGGCGATCAGCGCCTCAAGTCCGGCATCGTCCAGCAGGCCGTTAACCGTTTCGATCTGCACATGAGGATTTATTGCCGCCAGGCTCTGCGCCGCCGAGTCGACCTTGGCGCGGCCGATATCAGCGTCGTGATGCAGGATCTGTCGCTGCAAATTCGACAGGGCGACGGTATCGAAGTCGAGCAGCGTCAGCACGCCGACGCCCGCCGCCGCCAGGTAGGGCGACGCCGCGCAGCCCAGCCCGCCGAGGCCGACAATCAGCGCGCGGCTCGCCTTCAGCCTTTCCTGACCGTCGAAGTCAAAGCCGCGCAGTACGATCTGGCGGTTGTAGCGCAGCATCTCTTCATCACTGAGTTCCGGCAGCATTTACCCCTCCAGCAGCGCGTTAAACGGCTCAATCTCCACCCATTCGCCCGGCTCGACCGCGCCGCGATCGCGCTCCAGCACGATAAAGCAGTTGGCGGCGGCGAACGAGCTAAAGACGTGCGAACCCTGATGCCCGGTGCTGCTCACCTCCAGCTCGCCGTCCGCGCCGCGGCGCATGATGCCGCGCTGGAAGTCGAGGCGGCCAGGGGATTTCTTCAGGCGCGAGGCGGCGCGCGCGCGCAGGCGCGGCGGCAGCGGCGAGGCGTGCTGGCCGGTCAGGGCGGCGAGCAGCGGCTGCACCAGCTGATAGAAGGTGACGGCGGCCGACACCGGGTTGCCCGGCAGCCCGCAGAACCAGCTGCTGGCGAGACGGCCAAAGGCGAATGGCTTGCCCGGCTTAATAGCCAGCTTCCAGAAGGTGATCGCGCCCAGCTCATCCAGCATGGTTTTGGTGAAATCCGCTTCGCCCACCGACACGCCGCCGGTGCTGATCACCACATCGGCCTGACGATCCGCCTCTTCAAAGGCGCGGCGCAGCGCCTGCGGATCATCTTTGATAATGCCTAAATCGAGAACCTCACAGCCGAGCTTGTGCAGCATCAGCGAGACGGCAAAGCGGTTGGTGTCGTAAATCTGGCCCGGCGCCAGTGGCTGGCCCACCGGCTGCAGCTCATCGCCGGTGGAGAACACCGCTACGCGCAGCTTGCGCAGCACGCTGACCTCAGCGATGCCGAGCGAAGCGAGCAGCGGCAGCTCCGCCGCGCCGAGGCGTACGCCCGCCGCCAGCACCGGCTGGCCGCAGCGGATATCCTCGCCGATCAGGCGGATATTCTGTCCCGCCTGCACCGGCGCATTAATCACAATGCCCCCGTCGACTTCGCGGGTCTCCTCCTGCATCACCACCGCTTCGCAGCCGGCCGGCACCGGCGCGCCGGTCATAATGCGCACCACGCTGCCCGGCGGCCAGTCGCCGCTGAAGGGGGCGCCGGCGAAGGCTTTGCCGGCGACGCTGAGCGGGCGATCGGGGTGAAGATCGGCCAGCCGCACGGCATAGCCGTCCATCGCGGAGTTGTCGAACGGCGGCACGTCAAGGGGCGAGGTGACCGGCAATGCGGTAATGCGGCCCGCGGCGTCGGCCAGCGGCACGCTAAGGCGATCGCGAAGAGGCTGAAGCTGCGCCAGCATTTTCGCCTGCGCTTCTTCCAGAGAGATGAGCCCTGCGGTAAAGCTTTCCATGGTAATAACAACCTGCGTGAAGAGAGTAGCTGCTTATTATGGTGCTAATCGCCAGCGGAGTCACATCTGCGCCACGGCATAAGCCACAATAAAAGGTTATGGCGCTCAGGCGACATTCCGCTTTACAAGCCTTAACAGGCTTTCTATAGTCAAAAATCACTAAAATTGGCTGAAAACCATTTTAAATCAGTGTTTTCACTCCAGTAAAAGGACAGGGCAAGCGTTATGGTCAAAGCAGTCATCGCCATTCACGGTGGGGCGGGCGCCATTACGCGCTCGGCAATGAGCGCAGAAAAAGAGCAGGCGTATCGTCAGGCGCTGAGCGATATCCTCGCCGCCGGCCAGGCGATGCTGGCGCAGGGCGCCAGCGCGCTGGACGCGGTAACCGAGGCGGTGCGGCTGCTGGAGGAGTGCCCGCTGTTCAACGCCGGCAGGGGCGCGGTCTTTACCCATCAGGGCACGCACGAACTCGACGCCTGCGTGATGGATGGCCGCACGCTGGAGGCGGGCGCGGTGGCGGGCGTCTCGCGCCTGCGCAATCCGGTGCTGGCGGCGCGCAAAGTGCTGGAGGTGAGCCCGCACGTGCTCTTTATCGGCGCGGGCGCCGAACAGTTCGCGCGGGACAACGGACTGGAAGAGGTTGAGCCCGATTTCTTTTCGACGCCGGAGCGCTGGGCGCAGCTGCAGCGCGCGCTGGCCAGCGACGAGACGCTGCTGGATCACGACGGCGCGGCGCAGCCGGACGATCCGCTCGATCCCGACCATAAATTCGGCACCGTCGGCGCGGTGGCGCTCGACGCCGAGGGCAACCTCGCCGCCGCGACGTCCACCGGCGGCATGACCAACAAGCAGGCGGGCCGCGTCGGCGATTCGCCGCTGCCGGGCGCCGGCTGCTACGCCAGCAACGACACGGTGGCGGTCTCCTGTACCGGCACCGGCGAAGTCTTTATTCGCACCCTGGCGGCCTACGATATCGCCGCGCAGATGCGCTACGGCGGTCACTCGCTGCAGCAGGCGTGCGTCAACGTCATCCACGACGCCATTCCCGAGCTGGGCGGCAGCGGCGGCTTAATCGCCGTCGACCGCTTTGGCAACGTGGCGCTGCCGTTCAACAGCGAAGGCATGTATCGCGGCGTGGCGCGCGTGGGCGAAGAGATTGAGGTCGGCATCTACCGCGAAAGCTAAGGAGCAGGCATGACGCAGCAAATGGCGCCGGAGCAGGTGCTGGCAGTACGCAATCTCAACGTGCGCTTCAGCCATGAAGGGCGCGTGACGCAGGCGGTGCGCAACCTCTCGCTGGAGGTGCAGCGCGGCGAAACCCTGGCGATTGTCGGCGAATCCGGCTCTGGCAAATCGGTCACCTCGCTGGCGCTGATGCGGCTGATCGAGCAGGCGGGCGGCGAGGTCAGCGGCGATATCCTGCTGCGTCGCCGCAGCGGCGATCTGCTGGACGTCTCGCGCGCCGCGCCGGGCGTGATGCGGCGCGTGCGCGGCGCCGATATGGCGATGATCTTCCAGGAGCCGATGACCTCGCTTAACCCGGTTTTCACCGTGGGCGAGCAGATCGCCGAATCGATCCGCCTGCATCAGGGAAAAAGCCACCAGCAGGCGCTGGCAGAAGCGCGCCGCATGCTCGATCTGGTGCGCATCCCTGAAGCGCAGGGCGTGCTGTCGCGCTATCCCCATCAGCTCTCCGGCGGCATGCGCCAGCGCGTGATGATCGCCATGGCGCTGTCGTGCCGGCCGGCGCTGCTGATCGCTGACGAGCCGACCACGGCGCTCGACGTCACCATTCAGGCGCAAATATTACAGCTGATCCGCGTGCTGCAAAAAGAGATGCAGATGGGGGTGATTTTTATCACCCACGATATGGGCGTGGTGGCGGAAATGGCAGACCGCGTCCAGGTGATGTATCGCGGCGACGTGGTGGAAAGCGCGCCGGTGCAGCAGCTGTTTGACGCGCCGCAGCAGCCCTATACCCGCGCGCTGCTGGCTGCGGTGCCGAAGCTCGGCGCCATGAGCGGCCAGCCGCTGCCCGCGCCTTTCCCGCTGCTGGGCGCCGACGCGCAGGCCGAGCCGGAAACGCCACAGGACACGGTGCAGCGCGACAGAGAACCCATTTTACAGGTGCGCGATCTGGTAACGCGCTTCGATATCCGCGGCGGCCTGCTTAACCGCGTTAAACGCCGCGTGCACGCGGTGGAGAAGGTGAGCTTCGACCTCTACGCCGGCGAGACGCTGGCGCTGGTGGGCGAATCGGGCTGTGGCAAATCCACCACCGGCCGCTCGCTGCTGCGGCTGGTGGCGAGCCAGGGCGGCACCATCACCTTTAACGGCCAGCGCATCGACCAGCTTGCCGGTTCGGCGCTGGCGCATCTGCGGCGCGACATTCAGTTTATTTTTCAGGATCCTTACGCCTCGCTCGATCCGCGCCTGACGGTGGGCTTCTCGATTATGGAGCCGCTGCTGGTGCACAAGGTGATGCCGCGCCGCGAGGCGGAGCAGCGCGTCGCCTGGCTGCTGGAAAAGGTCGGGCTGCTGCCGGAGCACGCGCAGCGCTATCCCCACGAATTTTCCGGCGGTCAGCGCCAGCGTATCTGCATCGCCCGCGCGCTGGCGCTCAACCCGAAAGTGGTGATCGCCGACGAGTCGGTGTCGGCGCTCGACGTCTCGATTCAGGCACAGATCGTCAATCTGATGCTCGACCTGCAGCGCGAGTTCGGCATCGCCTTTTTGTTTATTTCGCACGATATGGCCGTGGTGGAGCGCATCAGCCATCGCGTGGCGGTGATGTACCTGGGACAGATCGTTGAAATGGGGCCGCGCCAGGCGGTGTTCGAACAGCCGCAGCACCCCTACACCCGCAAGCTGATGGCCGCCGTGCCGGTGGCGGATCCGACGCATCGCCGCCGCGAGCGCGCGCTGCTGGTGGATGAAATCCCCAGCGCGGTGCGCGCGCTGGGCGACGAACCGGAGGTCGCGCCACTGATTGAGGTGGCGCCAGGCCACTTCGTCGCGCGCCATGCCATCAGCAGCACCTGATATCACACTCACACTAAGCAGGGATTACAGGAGAACCAGATGCACAACACAATGCGTAAAGGGCTACTGGCGGCAGGCGTGCTCAGCGCCATCACGGCGCTGCCCGCCTGGGCGGCGAAAGATGCGGTGATCGCCGTCGGCTCGAACTTCACCACGCTCGATCCTTACGACGCCAACGACACGCTGTCGCAGTCGGTGGCGAAATCCTTCTATCAGGGGCTGTTCGGCTTCGATGAAGAGATGAAGCTGACCAACGTGCTGGCGGAAAGCTATCAGGCGAGCCCGGACGGGCTGACCTACACCATCAAGCTGCGTCCAGGGATCAAATTTCAGGACGGCACGGATTTCAACGCCGAAGCGGTCAAGGTCAACCTGGAGCGCGCCAGCAATCCGGACAATCACCTGAAGCGCTACAACCTGTTCAAATATATCGCCACCACCGAGGCGGTCGATCCCACCACGGTGAAGATCACCCTGAAGCAGCCTTTCTCGGCTTTTATCAATAATCTGGCGCACCCGGCCGCGGTGATGATCTCCCCGACCGCGCTGAAAAAATATGGCAAGGAGATCGGCTTCCATCCAGTGGGCACCGGTCCCTATGAGCTGGTGACCTGGAACCAGACCGACTTTGTGAAGGTGAAGAAGTGGGACTGCTACTGGAAAAAGGGCTATCCGAAGCTCGACTCCATCACCTGGCGTCCGGTGGTCGACAACAACACCCGCGCCGCGATGCTGCAGACCGGCGAGGCGAACTTCGCCTTCCCGATCCCGTTCGAGCAGGCAAAACTGCTGGAGAAGAACGCGAAGCTGAAGGTGGTGACCTCGCCGTCGATTATGCAGCGCTATATCAGCCTGAACGTTACCCAGAAGCCGTTCGACAACCCGAAGGTGCGTGAGGCGCTAGAGTACGCCATCAACCGCGAGGCGCTGACCAAAGTCGCCTTTGCCGGCTACGCCACGCCGGCGACCGGCGTCGTGCCGCCCGCCATCGACTTTGCGCAAAAATATCCGGCGATCCCCTACAATCCGGCCAAAGCGCGCGAGCTGCTGAAGGAAGCGGGTTACCCCAACGGCTTTGAAACCACGCTCTGGTCGTCGCACAACCACAGCACCGCGCAAAAAGTGCTGCAGTTTACCCAGCAGCAGCTGGCGCAGGTGGGCGTGAAGGTGAAGGTGACGGCGATGGACGCTGGTCAGCGCGCCGCCGAGGTGGAGAGCAAAGCACAGAAAGAGAGCGGCGTGCGCATGTTCTACACCGGCTGGTCCGCCTCGACCGGCGAAGCGGACTGGGCGCTGACGCCGCTGTTCGCCACCACCTCCTGGCCGCCCGCCATTTTCAACACCGCGTTCTACAGCAACCCGCAGGTTGATAAAGATCTGGCCGACGCGCTGAAAACCACGGACCGCGAGCGTAAAGCGAGCCTCTACAAAGACGCGCAGGATAAAATCTGGAACGATCATCCGTGGATCCCGCTGGTGGTGGAGCAGCTGGTTTCCGCCAACACCACCTCGCTGAGCGGCTTCTACGTCCAGCCGGACACCGGCTTCAATTTCGACGAGGCCGATCTGAAGTAACCCGACAGGCCAGCCCGTCTGGGCTGGCCGCCGCTGCGCAGGATTTCGCATGCTTAACTATTTTATTAAACGGCTGCTGGGGCTGATCCCCACGCTGCTGATTGTGGCGGTGCTGGTGTTCATGTTCGTTCACCTGCTGCCGGGCGATCCGGCGCGCCTGATCGCCGGTCAGGACGCGGACGCGACGGTGGTCGCGCTGGTGCGCCAGGAGCTGGGCCTGGATCAGCCGCTGCCGCAGCAGTTCTGGCACTTTATGCTCAACGCGCTGCAGGGCGATTTCGGCCAGTCGCTGGTGTCGAAGCGGCCGGTGGCCGACGAGATCGCCGCGCGCTTTATGCCCACGCTGTGGCTGACGCTGGCCAGTATGATCTGGGCGGTGGTGTTCGGCATGGCGATTGGCATCCTCTCTGCCGTCTGGCGCAACCGCTGGCCGGACCGTCTTGGCATGACGCTGGCGGTGTCAGGCATCTCCTTTCCCGCTTTCGCCCTCGGCATGCTGCTGATGCAGGTGTTCTCGGTGGAACTCGGCTGGCTGCCGACCGTCGGCGCCGACAGCTGGCGACACTATATTCTGCCGTCGATTACGCTGGGCGCCGCGGTGGCGGCGGTAATGGCGCGCTTTACCCGCGCCTCCTTCGTTGAGGTGATGCAGGAGGATTATATGCGCACCGCGCGCGCCAAAGGGGTGCGCGAATCGCTGGTGGTGGTGAAACACGGCCTGCGCAACGCCATGATCCCGGTGGTCACCATGATGGGCCTGCAGTTCGGCTTTCTGCTTGGCGGCTCCATCGTCGTCGAGGTGGTGTTTAACTGGCCGGGGCTGGGCCGTCTGCTGGTGGATTCGGTGGAGATGCGCGACTACCCGGTGATCCAGGCCGAAGTGCTGCTCTTTTCGCTGGAGTTCATCCTGATTAACCTGATTGTCGATCTGCTCTATGCGGCAATCAATCCCGCCATTCGCTACAGGTAAGGAGTCGCAATGAAAAACTGGCGACGTGAAGCGGCGCTGAAAAGCCTGCCGCTGACCACGGAAAATCGGGTTCGTACGCCCTGGAGCGAGTTCTGGCGACGTTTTCGCCGTCAGCCGGTGGCAGTGACGGCCGGACTGTTCGTGCTGCTGCTGATCGTGGTGGCCTTTATCGCGCCGCTGATCGCCCCCTTCGACGCAGAAAACTACTTCGACTACGACCGGCTCAACGAAGGCCCCTCGGCGCTGCACTGGTTCGGCGTCGATTCGCTGGGGCGCGATATCTTTAGCCGCGTGCTGGTGGGCACGCGCATCTCGCTGATCGCCGGCTTCTTTTCCGTGGCCATCGGCGCGGCGATCGGCACGCTGTTCGGCCTGCTGGCGGGCTACTACGAAGGCGCCTGGGATCGCATTACCATGCGCGTCTGCGACGTGCTGTTTGCCTTTCCCGGCATTCTGCTGGCGATCGCCGTGGTGGCGATTATGGGCAGCGGCATGAGCAATGTGATCATCGCCGTGGCAATCTTCAGCATTCCGGCGTTTGCTCGCCTGGTGCGTGGCAACACGCTGGTGCTGAAGCATCAGACCTATATCGAGTCGGCGCGTAGCATCGGCGCCTCGGACGCCACTATCCTGCTGCGCCATATCCTGCCCGGCACGGTGTCGTCCATTGTGGTCTACTTCACCATGCGCATCGGCACCTCAATCATTACCGCCGCCAGCCTGTCGTTTCTCGGGCTGGGCGCGCAGCCGCCCACGCCGGAGTGGGGCGCGATGCTGAACGAGGCGCGCGCCGATATGGTGCTGGCGCCGCACGTGGCGATTTTCCCCAGCCTGGCGATTTTCCTCACGGTTTTAGCATTTAATTTGCTTGGCGACGGGCTTCGCGACGCACTCGATCCTAAACTCAGGTCATGAAAAAATTCGACTACGAGCAAGACTTTAAAACCATCGACTTCCGCAAGCAGCCGGAGCGCTATCAGGTTGGGCGCGGCGAGCAGGGCGTGCTGATGGTGGAGCCCTATAAAAGCGAGATCCTGCCGCACTGGCGCTTTCGCACCGTGCCGATAGCGCAGGCCTCGGCGGCGAAGATCATGGAGCTGTTTGAGGCCTATCGCGCGCAGGATGATTTCGTTGGTATGGATATGGCGCGTAAATTCATTCAGATGGGCTACACCCGCGCGCGTCGCTACAGCAACCACAAGGGCGGACGCAAATATGACGCCGACGGCAATGAGCTGCCGCGCGGCGTCGACGAAGAGAAGGCCGCGGCGGCGGCCGTGTTCAAAGCCTACTGGGATCGCCTGCGCGAAGATGAGGACTATCTGGCGCGCAAACAGGCGCACCAGAAGCTGTATGGCTAAATGTCGCACGATTGACCGATAAATCGTGGGGTTTTTCAACCAGATAAAGGGCGCTTCCCTGTGCGGGCAAACCGCCTTTTCTTTGGTCCATTACGTAAATAAGTGCAAACACCGTCGCCGGGCGTTTGCTGGCTAACCTCGCGTTATCTCAGTAAAAAATCAAAAAAACGCTCTCAGATGGAACCGGCTGGTGCGCACAACAGGGTTGAGTTTGGCGCGGCCTGGTGCTTAAATCCGACATTCAAATTTACTGTGAATTCAATAATAAGCAGATAACAAGGCAGCTGCGGACACCTGTCGCCGCAGTCGACGAAGTGGATAATGTGAGAGCGCAATGATGAAAGAGATCGTTAACGGATTTCTGAGTTTTCAACAGAATGTGTTTCCTGAAAGGAAGGATCTTTTCAAAAGCCTGGCGTCGAACCAAAATCCTAAAGCGCTGTTTATCTCCTGTTCCGACAGCCGTCTGGTGCCGGAGCTGGTGACGCAGCAGGAGCCGGGCCAGCTGTTCGTGATCCGCAACGCGGGCAATATCGTGCCGCCGTTCGGTCCTGAGCCGGGCGGCGTCTCCGCCACCATCGAATATGCGCTGATGGTGCTGGGCGTCAGCGAAATCATCATCTGCGGCCACTCCAACTGCGGCGCGATGAACGCTATCGCCTCTTGCCAGTGCATGGACACCATGCCGGCGGTTGAGCACTGGCTGCGCTACGCCGACGCGGCGAAAACCGTGGTGGAAGAGCGCGAGTTCGAAACGCCGGAAGCCAAGCTAAACGAGATGGTGAAAGAGAACGTTATCGCGCAGCTGAACAATATCAAGACGCATCCGTCCGTGGCGCTGGCGCTGCGTAAAGGCAAAGTGCGCCTGCACGGCTGGGTCTACGACATTGAGTCAGGCAAAATCATCGCCCTGACCGAAGGCGGCAAAAGCTTTATCTCTCTCTCCGATAACCCGGAAACCTGCTTCGAGTAATCCTCTCGCCCGCTGTGTCCACAGCGGGCGTTTTCTTTCCTTTTCTTCCGGCGCGTTCTCATTAGATTATCTAAGCTATTAACGTCCTGTTTCCACTTGAGAACTGACTATGCGCAAAATTTCCTTGTTGACCCTGTTAGCAGGCGCCGCGCTGCTGGCGGGATGTACCTCGCACGTTACCGATAAACAGCACTATTCCGGTTTTATCCAGGATTACAGTCAGCTTAAACCCGCTTCTTCCGCCAGCGACCGACCGACGCTGCGCTGGATTTCGCCCGACTACCGCAGCAGCGACTACAGCTCGGTGGTCTATACGCCGGTGGTGTACTATCCGGCGGCGAAGCCTACGGCGCGCGTCAGCCAGCAAACCCTGGATCAGATCCGCAGCTACACCGACACGCGGCTGAAAGCGGCGATTGGCGAGCGTAAAAAGCTGGTGACGCAGCCCGGCCCGCGCACGCTGATCGTGCGCAGCGCCATCACCGGCGTCACGGCGGAAAACGAGGGCGTGCAGTTCTATGAGGTGGTGCCGGTCGCGGCGGTGATCGCCAGCACCATGGCGGCGACCGGGCACCGCACGCAGAACAGCGCGCTGTTCCTGGAGATCGAAGCGCGCGACGCCCAGACCGGCAAACCGCTGATCAAGGTGGTGCGCAAAGCGTTCGGCAAGCCGCTGAACAACAGCAGCGCGCCCATCACCTACGGCGACGTGAAAAGCGCCATTGACGAAACCGTCAGCGACGCTATGCACTTTAGCGCGCCCTGAGTCAGCGGGCACTGGCAGGGATGCCATACTTAATCTTTTGTAAAGCCTGAACATTATCCCGTCGCGCTGGCTACCCTTAAGCTTATCCCCTGGCGACTGGAGCACTCTATGGCCCGATTCACTGCTGCGCTGCTACTCGGCGGCGCGCTCGCGACGCTTCCCGCGCTGGCGGCGGAGGTGCAGGTTCAGGTTTTACAGGACAAACTCGATCATCCCTGGTCGGTGGCGTTTCTGCCGGACAATCAGACGCTGCTGATCACCGAGCGCAGCGGCCAGCTGCGCAGCTGGCAGCCGCAGAGCGGCCTGTCGCAGCCGATTGAGGGCGTGCCGCAGGTGGTGGCGCGTCGCCAGGCAGGGCTGCTCGACGTGGTGCTGGCGCCGGATTTTGCGCAGAGCCGCCGCGTCTGGCTGAGCTATACCGAGGCCAACAGCCGCGGCGAGCTGGGCGCAGTGGTGGGCTACGGTCAGCTCAGCGCGGATAATCGCCGCCTGACCGACTTTAAAACGGTGGTGCGCCAGACGCCGCAGCTGTCGGCGGGCAACAACCTCGGCACGCGCCTCGCCTTCGATGGCGACGGCTATCTCTATATCGTCTTCGGCGACAACTTCCACAGCAGCAGCGCGCAGGATCTCGACAAGCTCACCGGCAAAATCCTGCGTCTGAATCAGGACGGCAGCGTGCCAAAAGATAATCCATTCGTCAGCCGCAGCGGTGCGCGTCCTGAGATTTGGGCTTACGGCCTGCGCAATCCGCAGGGGCTGGCCTTTAATCCCTGGACGCAGCAGATGTGGGAGAGCGAGCATGGCCCGCGCGGCGGCGATGAGGTGAATATTCCGCAAAAGGGCAAAAATTACGGCTGGCCGCTGGCGACCTGGGGCATTGACTACAGCGGCAGTAAAGTGCCGGAGTCAAAGGGCACGCACGTGGCGGGAACGGAGCAGCCGGCGTTTTACTGGAAAGTCTCGCCGGCGGTTAGCGGCATGGCGTTTTACAACAGCGCCCGTTTTCCGCAGTGGAAAAATTCGCTGTTTATCGGCGCGCTGAAAGAGAAAAGCCTGATCCGCCTCAGCGTCAACGGCGATAAGGTGGTCGAGACGCAGCGCCTGCTGGGCGATCGCCACGAGCGCATCCGCGACGTGCGTCAGGGGCCGGACGGCTATCTCTATGTGCTCACCGACGAGGACAACGGCAAGCTGCTGAAGGTCGGGCTGGCGCAGGAGGCCAGCGCCGCACGCGGCTAATCAGCGCGCCCAGCGGCAGACCTCCCAGCCGCGCGCGAGCGCTTCCTGATGCAGCCGCGCGTCGGGGTTGATCACCAGCGCATGATCGGCCTGCGCCAGCAGTGGCAGGTCGTTCATGGAGTCGCTGTAGGCCCAGGTGCGATCAAACTGACTCTCCTGCTGCAGCGCGCGCCAGTCGGTCAGCCGCGTCACCTTGCCCTCTTTGTAGGTCAGGGTGCCGTAGGTCTGGCCGCTGTAGCGATCGTCCACCACTTCGACGCCAATCGCCAGCGCGCCGTGCGCCCCCAGGCGTTCGGCAATCGGCGCCACCAGATGCTCGCCGCTGGCGGAGCAAATCACCACTTTGTCGCCGCGCAGCTGATGCCATCCAATGCGGTCACGCGCCTCTGGATAGACGCGCGGCAGGATGTCGCGCTGGATCCAGCGGCGCACCCAGCCCGCCACGGTCGGCGCCGCCAGCCCGGCCAGCGGCGAGAGCGTCAGCGCCATATACTCTTCCATCGCCAGGGTGCCGGCGTAGTACTGCGCCATCAGCGCCTGCTCTTCCGCCAGCAGCGTTTCCCGCGCGAAGCCCTGCGACACCAGCCAACGCAGCCACAGGCCAGTACTGTCGGCGCAGATGACGGTTTCGTCGAGGTCAAATACGGCTAAGTCCATGGTGCATCTCCTCAGTTGACTCCCATCAGCCTGGCAGAATTTTGTGACGGTCTTAACTCTTCTGCGAAAAATCGGAATTTAACCGGCTTTTCTCCACGCGCGCGCGGCGCGACACTGGTCAGCGCGTCCGGCTGGTGCCAGGGTTACTCTACTAAACTCTATAAAACTTTACGGTTGGGCGGTTTTTTTCATGCGCTGCAGAGGGTAGCGTTTTACTCTGTCGTTTTTTGCCTTAAAACCGCGATTTAACATGGAATTTCCTCGCATATGACAACTATTCGCTCTCCACGCCGCCTGCGGTTCGCCGCCGCCTCGTTACTGCTGTTTGTCGCGCCCGCCGCGCTTGCCGTTGATGCCCCCGCGCCGCCTCAGGTTGAGGCCAAAGCCTGGATTCTGATGGATTACGCCAGCGGTAAGGTGCTGGCGGAAGGCAACGCGGACGATCGGCTCGATCCCGCCAGCCTGACCAAAATGATGACCAGCTATGTGGTCGGGCAGGCGCTGAAATCGGGCAAGATTAAGCGCGACGATATGGTGACAATCGGTCAGGACGCATGGGCCACCGGCAATCCTAAGCTCAAGGGTTCGTCGCTGATGTTCCTTAAGCCTGGCGACCGCATTCCGGTGTCGGAGCTGAATAAAGGCATTGTTATCCAGTCCGGCAACGACGCCTGCATCGCGCTGGCCGACTATGTCGCCGGCAGCCAGGACGCCTTTATCGGCCTGATGAACAACTACGTGAAGGCGTTCGGGCTGAAAAACACCCACTTTATGACGGTGCACGGGCTGGATGCAGAAGGGCAGTACAGCACGGCGCGCGATATGGCGCTGATTGGCCAGGCGCTAATCCGCGACGTGCCGGAAGAGTATGCGCTGAATAAAGAGAAAGAGTTTACCTTCAACCATATTCGCCAGATGAACCGCAACCGGCTGCTGTGGAGCACCAATCTGCAGGTCGACGGCATCAAGACCGGCCACACCTCGGGCGCCGGCAACAATCTCGTGGCCTCCGCCACCGAGAACGATATGCGCTTGATCTCCGTGGTGCTCGGCACCGCCACCGACGCCGCGCGTTTCCGCGAAAGCGAGAAGCTGCTGACCTGGGGATTCCGCTTTTTCGAAACCGTGACGCCGATTAAGGCGGACAAGCCGTTCGCCCAGCAGCGCGTCTGGTTCGGCGATCGCAAAGAGGTCAATCTGGGTGTCGAGAAAGACGCCGCGCTGACGCTGCCGAAAGGGCAGATGAAGAACCTGAAGGCGAGCTATAACCTGACCACGTCGCAGCTTGAAGCGCCGTTAAAGAAAAATCAGGTGGTGGGCACCATCGACTTCCAGCTGGATGGCAAAACCATCGAACAGCGTCCGCTGGTGGTGATGGAGGAGGTGCCAGAAGGCAATTTCTTCAGCCGCATCGTCGATTTCGTGCTGATGCAGTTTCACTCGCTGTTCGGCAAGTGGTTTAGTTAAAGTACACTCTGGTAGTGTTGAGCAGACGCGGATGGCGTGGGCCGATCGCAAAGTCGCTCACGGCCTCCCTGCGCGCTCGGCCCGCTTGCTTAATCCTGGATCCAGCCCTTGCGTATCGGCAGGGCGAACAGCGCGCGGTAAAGCGCGCTACAGGTCGCCAGCATGCGCGCGCCGTAGCCCTGCCAGGCGAGATGCGACGCCAGACAGCCGAGCAGCCCCACCAGAAACCCGCCCAGCATATCCATCGGCCAGTGCACGCCAAGGTAAACACGCGACCAGGCGATGGCCGTGCCGAGCGCCATCAGGATCACGCCCGACCAGAGGCGATGCCAGAAAATAAACGCCAGCGCAAAGGTAAAAATGGTGGTGCCGTGATCGCTCGGGTAGGAGTCGTCAGGCGCATGATGCAGAAACTGATAGCCCAGCCCGATGGCGAACGGGCGCGGATGCGGAAACAGCTGGCCGACGCACCATGAGATGCTCAGCGCGTAAATCAGCGCCATGCCGGTTTTCAGCACCAGCACGCGCTGCGAGTGGACGCGATCGCGCGGACCCCACAGCCAGAGCGCGACAATCAGCAGCGGCACAATAGCGATCAGGTCTTTGGCGATAAAGGTCGCCAGCGCCAGCAGCCAGGCGGGGGAATCCGGGGTGGCGTTGATCAGTAAAAACAGAGAGTGGTTAAGCGCTTCCATCGTGGTGTCAGTCTCCTCGTCATAAACCTGCGCCCGTCTACCGTTGCGCACAAAATGGCAATAAAAAGCCTATCCTGGCGGCACGGCCCGCCGGGGTATATAGCGTCGGTTCTTAAATGACACGCAGGTTGCAGAACGGTTTAAGTTCAGTGACGCTGCGCGCAGCCTTTGCCCGCTGCGACGCAGTAAATCGCAGGCATAAAAAAACCCGTCAGTAAAAAACTGGCGGGCTCCACAATTTGGGGATTTCAAAGAAAAGCAGTGGCACATATTCAGACTCGGTCTTAACAAAAAAGTTCTGGACTGAGTCAAAAAAATTTTATAAGGGCAAAATCGGCCAGATAATCACAATCAGCGTGCCGGCCAGCGTCAGCAGCACGTTGGCGATGGCGTAGGTGCCTGCGTAGCCGAGCGCCGGAATATTGCTGCGCGCCGTATCGCAGATAATCTCCATTGCCGGCGCGCAGGTGCGGGCGCCCATAATGGCGCCAAACAGCAGCGCGCGGTTCATACGCAGCACGTAGGCGCCGAACAGATAGCAGATCACCACCGGCAGCAAACTCACCAGCAGGCCGCACAGCAGCATCAGCGCGCCTTCGCTGCCGAGCCCGTGATTGATGCCGCTGCCGGCGCTCAGGCCGACGCCCGCCATAAATACCATCAGCCCAAACTCCTTCACCATGGTCAGTGCCCCCTGCGGGATATAGCCGAAGGTCGGATGGTTGGCGCGCAGGAAGCCGAGCATAATGCCGGCGAACAGCAGCCCGGCGGCGTTGCCGATGCCGAAGCTGAAGTTGCTGAACTGAAAGGTAATCAGCCCGATCATCAGCCCGACGATAAAGAAGGCGCAGAACGCCAGCAGATCGGTTACCTGACTGTGAATGGCGATAAAGCCGATGCGGTCCGCCACGTTTTTCACGCGCTTCGCCTCGCCGCTGACCTGCAGGATATCGCCCTTGTGCAGCATAATGCTGTCGTCGATCGGCATCTCAATCTGGCTGCGGATCACCCGGTTCAGGAAGCAGCCGTGATCGGTCAGGTTGAGTTTGCTAAGGCGCTTGTTCACCGCGTTGTGGTTTTTCACCACAATCTCTTCCGTGACGATGCGCATATCGAGCAGATCGCGGTCAAAAACCTCTTTGCCGTTGCGGAAGCTGGCGTCGAGGCGCGCGTGGGCGTCGGGGTAGCCCACCAGCGAAATATCGTCGCCAAGCTGCAACACCGCGTCGCCGTCCGGGCTGGCCAGTATGCCGTTGCGGCGAATGCGCTCGATATAGCAGCCGGTCTGGCGGTAGATGCCCAGCTCGCGCAGGTTCTTGCCGCCGCTCCATGCCACCAGCTCCGGGCCGACGCGATAGGCGCGGATCACCGGCAGAAAAACCTTGCGCTGGCTGTCGGCGTCGAGCCCGCGCTCGCGCGCGATCTGCTGCGCGCAGGTCGGCAAATCCTGATGCTGCAGGCGCGGCAGGTAGCGCGCGCCAAAAATTAAACTCACCAGGCCCACCAGATAGGTGAGGGCATAGCCGAGAGAGAGATGATCCTGCATCAGCGCCAGCTGAGCGCGGTCGTTTATACTTTGCCGCAGCGTGTCGCCGGCGCCCACCAGCACCGGCGTGGAGGTCATCGACCCCGCCAGCATGCCCGCCGTCAGGCCGATATCCCAGCCGAACAGCTTGCCAAAGCCGAGCGCCAGCAGCAGCGCGCTGACCACCATCACCATCGCCAGCAGAAAATAGTTTTTTCCGTCGCGGAAGAAAATCGAGAAAAAGTTGGGGCCCGCCTCTACGCCGACGCAAAAAATAAACAGCATAAAGCCCAGGCTCAGCGCGGCGGTATTAATCGCGAAGTGCTGCTGCCCGAGTAATAAAGAAACCACTAATACGCCGATGGAATTTCCTAACTGCACCGAACCCAGGCGTAATTTACCCAGACAGAGTCCGAGCGCTAAAACGACAAATAATAACAGAACGTCATTTCCGCTTAACAAATCTGCGACGTTTATGTTCACTGTTTAACTTCTTGTTTACGTGTAAGCTGTTGATGACAGGCCTGTTTTTCGCTATCTTGTGCAGGCCGCGCGGTGAGCCTGCTATTTACCCAAACAGGCCACTCTGAAACGGCAGACATTCTAATCATAAAAATCACCCTCAGCCATGCGCTGAAAACGTCATTCAGCCCCTGGCCTGTTTCATTTTATTTCCACCAGATCGCGGCAGGTTATTGTCATTGTGATAATTTTCAACAAGTGGGGTGATATGCCACAGCGTTCGCTGCGCTGGACGGGGGCAATGCTCGGCGTTGCGCTCTATAGTCTGGTGTTTATTTATGCTCATCGTTTCTGGCTGGTCGGCAATACGCCGCTGCGCGGCCAGCCTGAACTGCTGCTGTTTTTACTGCCTGGCGTGGTGATGGCGCTGCTGCATGCGCAAAGCCCGCTAAAAAGCACGCTGCTGATGGCGCTATGGGGCACGCTGCTCGGCGTGCTGCTGCTTAACAACGCGCTGCTGGCGCACACCAGCTGGCTGATGCTCTCTACCTGGAGCCTGAGCGCACTCTTCTGGGCGGGCAGCGGCGCGCTGCTGGTGCGTCTGGCGCGTATCGTCTGGCGCTGACGCCAGAATGAAAAACGGGCCGAAGCGGCCCGTTAGCTGTGCATTGACGCCTTACGCGCCTAGATTCTCTTTGCTCCAGGCGGCGAAATCGGTGTAACCGCCGATATGCTGCTCATCCACAAAAATCTGCGGCACGGTGCTTACCGGTTTGCCCGCGCTCTTTTCCAGATCCGCTTTGGTGATGCCTTCTGCCTGGATATCCACATACTGATAGCTAAAGTCGTCGCGCTCGGCGCTGAGCTTGTCGGCCAGCTCTTTCGCACGCACGCAGTAGGGGCAGCCTGGACGACCAAAAATCACAGTAACCATGAAACGCTCCTTAATTCAGGTTCTACAATGTGACCCATGTCACATAAGTTCAGAACGGATAGTCAATATCATGCCCGCTCGAACCGCTTAAAGAAAGCGGGAAATGCCTGTTAGTCTGATGCGCGCCGCCTATGCAAGTTTGTGAAGCTTGACCATAATTAGCGGCCTGAACCCGGTGCGACCCAGGAGAACGCCATGACCCCACTGGCACGTTTACCCAAAGCTCTGCTGCTGATGGAGGCGCTCGGCGGCCTGATGGCGCTCTGCGCGCTGCTGCTGGCTAACCGCTGGCTACCGCTGCCCGCGCACCTTGACAGCAAGACGCTGGCGACCGCGCTGCTGATGGTGGGCATTCTGCTGATGCTGCCCGCCGCCTGGCTGATGATGTGGCGTACCGCCCGAGCCATGGCGCCGCAGCTGTTTGGTCGCACCACTAACAACAACAAGACTCGCCGGAGACCTTAATGACACCGACTATCGATCTATTGTGCAGCCACCGTTCCATTCGTGCCTTTACCGACCAGGCGATTAGCGCGGAACAGCGTGAGGCGATTATCGCCGCGGCGCAATCGGCGTCCACCTCCAGCTTTCTACAGTGCTCTTCTATTGTGCGCATTACCGATCCCGCGCTGCGTCAGCAGCTGGTCCAGCTGACCGGCGGCCAACAGTGGGTCGCGGACGCGGCGGAATTCTGGGTGTTCTGCGCCGACTTCAACCGTCATCTGCAAATTTGCCCGGACGCGCAGCTGGGCCGCGCCGAGCAGCTGCTGCTCGGCTGCGTCGACACCGCGCTGATGGCGCAGAACGCCATGGTCGCCGCCGAATCGCTCGGCCTGGGCGGCGTCTTTATCGGCGGCATCCGCAACAATATCGCGCAGGTTACCGAGCTGCTCGGCCTGCCGAAATTCGTGCTGCCGCTGTTCGGCTTCTGCATCGGCTATCCCGACGCGGTGCCCGACGTTAAACCGCGTCTGCCGCAGGCGATGCTGGTGCATGAAAACCGCTATCAGCCGGTCGATCCGCAGGTGCTGGCCGACTACGACAGCCGCACGGCGATCTACTACGAACAGCGCGACAGCAATCAGCGCAGCGAAACCTGGAGCGAGCTGATCCAGCGCCTGATCGTCAAAGAGACGCGCCCCTTTATGCTCGACTACCTGCATCAGCAGGGCTGGGCAACGCGCTAACCGGCACGAGGATCGATGATGAAAATCGCTATATTGTCGCGCGATCCGACGCTCTACTCCTGCCGCCGTTTATGCGAAGTGGGCGAGCGGCGCGGGCATGAGATTCAGGTCATCGATCCGCTCTCCTGCTACATGAACATCAATCCAGCGTCGCCGACGGTGCACTATCGCGGTGAACCGCTGGGCCATTTCGACGCGGTGATCCCGCGCATCGGCCCGGCCATTACCTTTTACGGCACCGCGGTGCTGCGCCAGTTCGAGATGTGCGGCAGCTATCCGCTCAACGAGTCGCTGGCGATCGCCCGTGCGCGCGATAAGCTGCGCTCGCTGCAGCTGCTGGCGCGTCAGGGAATCGATATGCCGGTAACCGGCTTCGCCTCGTCGCCGGACGACACTCAGGATCTGATCGCTATGGTGGGCGGCGCGCCGCTGGTGGTGAAGCTGGTGGAAGGCACGCAGGGCATCGGCGTGGTGCTGGCGGAGACACGCCAGGCGGCGGAGAGCGTGATTGATGCCTTTCGCGGCCTCAACGCCCATATTCTGGTGCAGGAGTTTATTCAGGAAGCGCAGGGACGCGACCTGCGCTGTCTGGTGATCGGCGATGAGGTGGTGGCGGCGATTGAGCGCAAGGCGAAAGAGGGCGATTTCCGCTCTAACCTGCATCGCGGCGGCACCGCGCGCGCGGTGGAGATCACCCCGCAGGAGCGCGATATGGCGGTGAAAGCGGCGGCGACGCTGGGGCTGGCGGTTGCGGGCGTTGATATCCTGCGCGCCCGACGCGGGCCGCTGGTGATGGAGGTCAACGCCTCCCCTGGGCTGGAGGGGATCGAAACTACCACCGGCCTCGATATCGCCGCTCTGATGATCGGCTGGATTGAGCGCAACGCTTTGCCCGGCTTCACTCTTAAAACCGGCGGCTGACGCGCGCTTTTCAGCAGTTTTCGTAGCGTCCCGCCCTTTTTTTCCGTAAGCTTAGTCGCCTGTTTATTCACCCCTTGGGACACTACGATGGATTCTCTTGTCGTTCCGGATATCGACCTGTTGCGTCGCTGGCTGGATCAGCAAAATATCACCTGGTTCGAATGTGATGCCTGTCAGGCACTTCATCTGCCGCACATGCAAAATTTCGATGGGGTGTTTGACGCCAAAATCGATCTGGTCGACAACGTCATTCTCTTCTCCGCGCTGGCGGAGGTGAAGCCGACGGCGCTGATCCCGCTGGTCGGCGATCTGTCGCAGATCAACGCCAGCTCGCTGACGGTGAAAGCCTTTGTCGACATTCAGGATGACAATCTGCCGAAGCTGATTGTCTGCCAGTCCCTCGCCACCAGCGCCGGTCTGACCTTTGGCCAGTTCGCCAGCTTTATGAAGCAGAGCGAAGAGCAGGTTTCGATGGTGATCATGGAAGCGTTCGCCAATAATCTGCTGATGATGGGCGAAGAAGAAGAGCGCGCGCCGGTCAGCTTCAGCCATTCGCTGCTGCACTAAGCACCCCCATTTTCCTGCTTTTTTAACTGCCGCTTTATGCGGCAGTTTCTATTTTTGCGCCACCATTTTTTATTCTGCATTTCGCCCTTTACTGCCAGATATTTCTCGTGCTTTATGCCAATCCTGCCAGACCACATAGCACAAACATGCATAACCTGTCGCTAAAAGGCGTTTTTTACGCTGGGGTATGGCAGCGGCAGGGGCGGGGGGCTATTCTTGCGGGGCTGCATGAGACGTGGATCCGCAGCGCAGGTATCAGTTTTTACTATTAAACTCTCAGTGAATATTGATTCATTGTGTCCTTGAATTCGCGCACAGCTTGCCATGCAGGGATCCGCGTTGACCCGGTGGTGATGATCCGCTCAGGAGGAACTAAAAAGATGTCTACTCAAAAAAAATGGTTGTCAGGTGCGATCGCCGGCGTACTGATGGTCGCCTCTGCAGGCTCAATGGCGGAAGATAAAACGCTGCACGTTTATAACTGGTCAGATTATATCTCGGCGGACACCGTTCCCAATTTTGAGAAAGCGTCCGGCATTAAAGTGGTTTACGACGTGTTTGACTCTAACGAGGTGCTGGAAGGCAAACTGATGGCGGGCAGCACCGGCTACGACGTGGTGGTGCCATCCTCCAGCTTTCTGGCGCGTCAGCTGCAGTCCGGCGTATTCCAGGAGCTGGACAAGAGCAAGCTGCCGAACTACAAAAACCTCGATCCTGAGCTGATGAAGAAGGTGGCGCAGCACGATCCCGACAATAAATACGCCATCCCTTACCTGTGGGGCACCACCGGCATCGGCTATAACGTCGACAAGGTGAAAGCCGCGCTGGGCACCGACGCGCCGGTCAACAGCTGGGATCTGGTGCTGAAGCCGGAAAACCTCGAGAAGCTGAAAAGCTGCGGCGTCTCCTTCCTCGACGCGCCGGAAGAGATTTTCGCCACCGTGCTTAACTATCTCGGCAAAGATCCTAACAGCAGCGACGCCAAAGACTACTCCGGCGCGGCGACCGATCTGCTGCTGAAGCTGCGCCCCAGCATTCGCTACTTCCACTCGTCGCAGTACATCAACGATCTGGCAAACGGCAACACCTGCGTTGCCATCGGCTGGTCGGGCGATATTCTGCAGGCGAAAAACCGTGCCGAGCAGGCGAAAAACGGCGTCCATCTCGCCTATAGCGTGCCGAAAGAGGGCGCGCTCGCCTTTTTCGACATGATGGCGATCCCGAAAGATGCGAAAAACCTCGACGCCGCCTATCAATGGCTGAACTACATCATGGATCCGAAAGTCATTGCCGACGTTTCCAACAAGATGTCCTACGCTAACGGTAACAAGGCGTCGCTGCCGCTGATCAACGCTGACATCCGCAACAACCCGGGTATCTTCCCGACGCCGGAGGCGATGTCGAAGCTGTTTGTGCTGAAGGTGCAGGATCCGAAGCTGGATCGCGCGCGCACCCGCGCGTGGACGCGCGTGAAAAGCGGGAAATAAGCCGCGTTTAGCGCACCCGAACGTTAACAACCTGGAACAGAGGCGCTGCGCTGGCCTCTGTTTTCCTTTTTTTAGCGGCTGGCTCAGCCGTTCCGCGTAGACCGGAGTGAACTGTTAGTGAACGACGCGATCCCTCGTCCTCAACCTAAAACCGCAAAAGCGTTAACGCCGCTGCTGGAGATCCGCAACCTGACCAAATCGTTCGACGGCCAGCACGCCGTCGACGACGTCAGCCTCACCATCTATAAAGGCGAAATTTTCGCACTGCTCGGCGCCTCCGGCTGCGGAAAATCGACCCTGCTGCGCATGCTGGCGGGCTTCGAGCCGCCGACCAGCGGCCAGATCGTGCTGGACGGCCAGGACCTCTCGCACGTGCCGCCTTATCAGCGTCCGGTCAATATGATGTTCCAGTCCTATGCGCTTTTTCCGCATATGACGGTAGAGCAGAACATCGCCTTCGGCCTGAAGCAGGACAAACTGCCGAAGGGCGAGATCGCCGCGCGGGTGCAGGAAATGCTGGCGCTGGTGCATATGCAGGAGTTCGCGAAGCGCAAGCCGCATCAGCTCTCCGGCGGCCAGCGTCAGCGCGTGGCGCTGGCGCGCAGCCTGGCGAAGCGGCCCAAGCTGCTGCTGCTCGACGAGCCGATGGGCGCGCTGGATAAAAAACTGCGCGACCGGATGCAGCTGGAAGTCGTGGATATCCTGGAGCGCGTCGGCGCCACCTGCGTGATGGTGACCCACGACCAGGAAGAGGCGATGACCATGGCGGGCCGCATCGCCATTATGAACCGCGGCAAATTCGTGCAGATCGGCGAGCCAGAAGAGATTTACGAGCACCCGACCACCGTCTACAGCGCGGAGTTTATCGGCTCGGTGAACGTCTTTAACGGCATGCTGCGCGAACGCCAGGAGGATGGTCTGGTGATCGACAGTCCCGGCCTGGTGCACCCGCTGAAGGTCGACTCCGACGTCTCGGTGCTGGATAACGTGCCGGTGCACGTCGCGCTGCGCCCGGAAAAAGTGATGCTGTGCGACGAGGTGCCGGCGGACGGCTACAACTTCGCCGTCGGCGAGGTGGTGCATATCGCCTATCTCGGCGATCTCTCCATCTTCCACGTGCGGCTGAAAAGCGGCCAGATGATCAGCGCCCAGCTGCAGAACGCCCATCGCTTCCGCAAAGGGCTGCCGACCTGGGGCGACGAAGTACGCCTCTGCTGGGATGTCGACAGCTGTGTGGTGCTGACGGCTTAAGGAGACGCAATGAGCCAACTTTTTCACTCCAGCAAGCCGGTGCGCGCGCGCCTGGCCGGCACGCCGCTGCAGCGCTGGGCGACGCGCATGAAAATGCGTCACGGCCGCAAGCTGGCGATCGCGCTGCCCTACGTCTGGCTGGTGCTCTTTTTCCTGCTGCCGTTTTTGATTGTGCTGAAGATCAGCTTTGCCGACATCGCGCGCGCCATTCCGCCCTATACCGAGCTGATTAGCTGGGCAGACGATCAGCTCAACATCGTGCTCAATCTCGGCAACTACCTGACGCTAACCGACGATCCGCTCTACGTGGACGCCTATCTGCAGTCGCTGAAGGTGGCGGCGGTCTCGACCCTGATCTGCCTGCTGGTGGGCTATCCGCTCGCCTGGGCGGTGGCGCACAGCAAACCCTCGATGCGCACCATTCTGCTGCTGCTGGTGATCCTGCCGTCGTGGACCTCGTTTCTGGTGCGCGTCTACGCCTGGATGGGGCTGCTGAACAACAACGGCATCCTGAACCGGTTTCTGATGTGGCTGGGCGTCATCGACCATCCGCTGGTGATCCTCTACACCAACACGGCGGTCTATATCGGCATCGTTTACTGCTATCTGCCCTTTATGGTGCTGCCGATCTACACCGCGCTGACGCGCATCGACTATTCGCTGGTGGAGGCCTCGCTCGATCTCGGCGCGAAGCCGCTGAAAACCTTTTTCAGCGTGATCGTGCCGCTGACCAAAGGGGGCATTATTGCCGGCTCGATGCTGGTGTTTATCCCGGCGGTAGGCGAATACGTGATCCCGGAACTGCTCGGCGGCCCGGACAGCATTATGATTGGCCGCATTCTGTGGCAGGAGTTCTTCAACAACCGCGACTGGCCGGTCGCCTCGGCGCTGGCAGTGATTATCCTGCTGATTTTGATCCTGCCGATCGTCTGGTTCCACAAGCATCAAAACCGTGAAATGGGAGAGAAGGAATGAACCAGCTGCCTGCGATCCGCTCGCCGTGGCGCACCGCCATTCTGGCCTGCGGCTTCCTGTTTCTCTATGCGCCGATGCTGCTGCTGGTGGTCTACTCCTTCAACAGCTCGCAGCTGGTGACGGTGTGGGAGCGCTTCTCGTTTCACTGGTATCGCGTGCTGTTTCAGGACAGCGCCATGCTCGACGCGGTGGGGCTGAGCCTGACCATCGCCGCGCTGAGCGCCACCATGGCGGTGGTGCTCGGCACCATGGCAGCGGTGGTGGTGGTGCGCTTTGGCCGCTTTCGCGGCCATACCGGCTTCGCCTTTATGCTCACCGCGCCGCTGGTGATGCCCGACGTGATCACCGGACTGTCGCTGCTGCTGCTGTTCGTCGCCATGGGTAACGCCTTCGGCTGGCCGAGCGATCGCGGCATGCTCACCATCTGGCTGGCGCACGTTACCTTCTGCACCGCCTATGTGGCGGTGGTGATCAACTCGCGCCTGCGCGAGCTGGATCGCTCGATTGAAGAGGCGGCAATGGATCTGGGCGCGACGCCGCTGAAGGTCTTCTTCGTGATCACCGTGCCGATGATCGCCCCGGCGATCGTCACCGGCTGGCTGCTCGCCTTTACGCTGTCGCTGGACGATCTGGTGATCGCCAGCTTCGTCACCGGGCCGGGCGCCACCACCTTGCCGATGGCGATCTTCGCCACCGTGCGGCGCGGCGTGAACCCGGAGATCAACGCGCTGGCGTCGCTGATCCTGTTTGTGGTCGGGCTGGTGGGCTTTATCGCCTGGCGCTGGATGGCGCACGAAGAAAAACAGCGTATTCGCGATATTCAGAAAGCCAGACGTGGCTGAAATCCGTAACTTTTGCCACTATAAAGACGGGCGGATGGTGCCGCCCGTCTACGCGTGGTGACGGAGCCTGCCGATGTCGGAAACCCTGAAGAACAGCGATTTTATCTCTCTCGCGCCTGTACCGGTGACGGTGGCGGGCATCGCTATTATCGCCACGCGCTGTTTGAGCGTGCTGATGCTGGCCAACGAGCTGGGGCTTGAGGAGATTGCCAACTTCGTTCATCGCAGCGCTCAGGCGTGGGACTCTACCCTGATCTTTATCGCCAGCCAACTGATCTTCTTTTATGAGCTGCGCTGCGCCTTTCTGCTGCTGCGCGGCAGCAACCGCGGGCGCTGGGGCTTTGCGGCGACGCAGCTGGTGGTGCTGCTCTATATGCTGCTGGCGTCGACCGGCGCCGTCTACCCGGAGATTTTCAGCATCAGCGGCGCCAGTAACGCACAAATCATCCATCATACGCTGATGCAAAAGCTGCCCGATCTGCTGGTGCTGGGGCTGCTGTTCGTCCCGGCCGGCAGCCGCGCATTTTTCCGTAAGCGGTGATACAATCGCGCTCCGCCCGACCTCCCACGATTAATACAGGCCTTACCCGATGCAATGCGCGCTCTATGACGCCGACCGCTGCCGTTCATGCCAGTGGCTGGAAAAACCCTATTCGCAACAGCTGCGCGACAAACAGGCGCGGCTCGAAGCGCTGCTGGCGCAGCAGCCGGTTGGAGAGTGGCTGCCGCCGGTGACCTCGGCGCAGCAGGCGTTCCGCAACAAAGCGAAGATGGTGGTCAGCGGCAGCGTCGAACGTCCGGTGCTCGGCATGGTGCAGCGCGACGGCACGGCGGTGGATCTCAGCGCCTGTCCGCTCTATCCGGCCAGCTTCGCGCCGGTGTTCGCTGCCATCAGGCCCTTTATCGCCCGCGCGGGCCTGACGCCCTATAACGTGGCGCGCCGGCGCGGCGAACTAAAATTTCTGCTGCTGACCGAAAGCACCCAGGGCGGCATGATGCTGCGCTTTGTGCTGCGCTCGCGCGCGAAGCTGGATCAGCTGCGCGCCGCGCTGCCGTGGCTGCAGCAGCAGCTGCCGCAGCTTGAGGTGATCTCGGCCAATATTCAGCCGGTGCATATGGCGATTCTCGAAGGGGATGAGGAGATTGCGCTGACGCCGGCGCAGTCGCTGGCGGAGAGCTTTAACCAGGTGCCGCTCTGGATCCGGCCGCAAAGCTTTTTCCAGACCAACCCGCAGGTGGCCGCCGCGCTCTACGCCACGGCGCGCGACTGGGTGCACGCGCTGAACGTCGGCAGCATGTGGGATCTGTTTTGCGGCGTTGGCGGCTTCGGCCTGCACTGCGCCACGCCGCAGATGCAGCTGACCGGCATTGAGATCAGCGCCGAGGCGATCGCCTGCGCGCAGCGCTCGGCGCAGATGCTGGGACTGGAGAAGGTGAACTTTGCCGCGCTCGACTCAACCGCTTTCGCCACCGGGCGCGACGCGGTGCCCGATCTGGTGCTGGTCAATCCGCCGCGGCGCGGCATCGGCGCCGCGCTGTGCGACTATCTCAGCCGCATGGCGCCGCAGACTATCCTCTACTCGAGCTGCAATCCCGAGAGCATGGCGCAGGATATCGCGCGGCTGGCGGCCTATCGCGTCACGCGCGTGCAGCTGTTCGACATGTTTCCGCACACCGCGCACTTTGAGGTGCTCTGCCTGCTGACGCGCCGTGGCGCGGAAGAGGGTGGGCCAGCGTCCTGACAGCCTGAACTGAGGAGCGTGCAGAACCGGTCAGACTCTCGTCCGCTGGCCCATAATGGCGTTACTCAGGAAACCATTTTTGATTCAGCTGCTGCAGGGCGCCGTTGCTTTTCAGCGTCGCCAGCGCGTCGTTCAGACGGTCGCGCAGCGCCGCGTTGCCTTTGCGCACCGCAATGCCCAGACCGGTGCCGAAATAGGCCTTGTCGGTGACGTGCTCGCCCACCGGCGCTAAGTCGCTGTTGGTCTTCAGCCACTGATTGACCACGGCGGTGTCGCCGAATACGCCATCCAGGCGACCATTTTTCATATCAAGAATCGCGTTCTGATAGCTGTCATAGGCGACGGTGGCGATCTCAGGATGCTTCTCCTGCAGATATTTCTGGTGGGTGGTGCCGTTCTCCACGCCAATACGTTTGCCCTTCAGCGCGGCGAAGTCGCTGAATTTGCCCTTACGCGCAATCACCACGGCGGAGTTGGCGTAGTAAGGCTGAGTGAAGTCCACCTGTTTGCTGCGCTCGTCGGTGATATCCATGCCGGAGATCACCGCGTCGAAGCGGCGGAATTTCAGCGACGGGATCAGGCTGTCGAAGGCGTTGTTGGTGAAGGTGCACTCCGCTTTCATCTGCTGACAGAGCGCTTTCGCCAGGTCGATATCGTAGCCGACGATCTGGTTGTCGCGATCCAGCGATTCAAACGGGGGATAGGTCGCGGAAGAGGCGAAGCGGATTGTCTCCGCCGCGTGGGCGCTCATTGCCAGAGTCGCCAGCGCGGCGGCAAGGATCCATTTTTTCATTGTGTGACTCCTGAAAACCATGCCAGAGGCGGAACGGTTGACACGATGCCAGTAAATGAATCTTTATGCAATATTTGTGAGTAAAAAATTAAAAAGGCGAGCATTGCTCGCCTGGTTATTAACTTCTACGCTCAAAAGCGAGCGCGCGCCGCTCAATCAGCCGCATCATCAGCGTCAGCAGCCCGTTCACCACCAGATAGACCAGACCGGCCGCGGCGAACACCATCACGTCGTAGGTGCGGCCGTAGAGCAGCTGGCCGTGGCCCATCACTTCCATCAGCGTAATGGTGTAGGCGAGCGATGTACCTTTGAATACCAGCACCACCTCGTTGGAATAGGAGGAGAGGGCACGCTTAAACGCATAGGGCAGCAGGATGCGCAGCGTATCTTTGCGGTTCATGCCCAGCGCGGCGCAGGATTGCCACTGGCCCGACGGGATGGCGCGCATCGCGCCGTAAAACAGCTGCGTGGTGTAGGCGGCGCTGTTGAGCGACAGCGCCAGCATGGCGCAGAGCCACGGCTGCGACAGCAGATGCCACAGCCAGGGAACGCTCTGCAGGCTGGGGAACTGGCCGGGGCCGTAGTAAATCAGGAAGATCTGCACCAGCAGCGGCGTGCCGGTAAACAGAGTGATATAGATCTTCACCAGCGGCGTGAGCAGCGGGGTTTTCAGCGACAGCACCACGGTGAACAGCAGCGCCAGCACCAGCGCCACCAGCAGCGACGCCAGCGTCAGCGTCAGGCTGGTATGTAACCCTTTAAGAATTTCAGGCAGGTAGCTCAGCATTAGCTCTCCCCTCGCTCGAAGCGGGTGGTGCGCAGCTCAATCCGACGCAGCACCGCCTGGCTCAGCAGCGTAATGACCAGATAGATCGCCGCGGCGATAAGAAACCAGGTAAAGGGCTCCTGCGTGCGGGTGGCGATGCTTTTGGTCTGCAGCATCAGATCGTTGACGCTGATCAGCGAGACCAGCGCGGTATCCTTTAGCAGCACCAGCCACTGGTTGCCGAGGCCCGGCAGCGCGTGGCGCCACATCTGCGGCATAATCAGGCGCAGAAAAATCGCCGATTTCTTCATGCCCAGCGCCTGGCCCGACTCCCACTGTCCCTGCGGCACCGCCTTGAGCGCGCCGCGCAGGGTTTGCGAGGCGTAGGCGGAGTAGAGGATCGCCAGCGCGATCACGCCGCACAGAAAGGGGCTGACGTCGAAGTTTTCGATCTGAACCTGCACCGGCAGCTGGAACAGGCCGAGATTCAGGGTAAAGCCGTCGGAGAGCAGCAGCAGCAGCTGCGAGGCGCCGAAATAGATAAACAGCACCACCAGGATTTCCGGCAGGCCGCGGATCAGCGTCACCAGCGCGGTGCCGATCCACGCCAGCGGCTTGATGCGCAGCGACTCCCAGCCGGCAAAAATCATCGCCAGCGCAAGGCCGGCGATCAGGGCGCAAACAGCGAGGCCGACGGTCATGCCGGCGGCGCTGGCGAGAGGATAGAACTCACTCATCGGTAATTACTGCTGGAACCATTTGCTGTAGATGGTTTTGTAGGTGCCGTCGGCCTTCACCTTCGCCAGCGCGGCGTTGAACTTCGCCTGCAGATCGCTGTTGCCCTGACGCACGGCGATGCCGAGGCCGGTGCCGAAGTAGGCTTTGTCGGTGACCTTGTCGCCCACCGCCGCCAGATTCGCGTTCTGCTTCAGCCATTCGTTGACCACCGCCGTGTCGCCGAACACCGCGTCAATACGGCCGTTTTTCAGGTCCAGCACCGCGTTCTGATAGCTGTCGTAGGGCACGGTGGTGATGTCGCCATGCTGATCGTTCAGGTATTTCTGGTGCGTGGTGCCGTTCTGCACGCCGACGCGTTTGCCCTTCAGCGCGGCCACATCGGCCACTTTGCCTTTCTGGGCGATAAACAGCGCGGAGTTGTCATAGTAAGGCTGGCTGAACAGCACCTGTTTTTCACGCTCCGGCGTGATATCCATGCCGGCCATCACCGCGTCGAAGCGGCGGAACTTCAGGCTCGGGATCAGGCTGTCGAACGCCTGATTGGTAAAGGTGCAGGTCGCGTCCATCTCTTTACAGAGCGCGTTCGCCAGATCGACGTCAAAGCCCTGGATCTTGTTGCTGGAATCGACGAATTCGAACGGAGGATAGGAGGCTTCGGTGGCGAAACGAATAGTCTGCGCCGCCGACGCGCTCAGGCTCAGACCAGCAAGCAGTGCAGCAAGTACGATTTTTTTCATTGGGAGCTTCCTGACTTAATGCGAAAGATAATGTGCAAACGCCTCGGTTTGCGGCTGTGTAAATCGGCTGGCGTCGCCTTGTTCCACGATATGGCCGTTCTCCATATAGACCACGCGGCTGGCGGTCTTACGGGCGACTTCGACTTCGTGGGTAACGATAACCTGCGTAATATTGGTCTGGGCCAGCTCGCGGATAATGCTGACGATCTGCGCGGTGATTTCGGGATCGAGCGCGGCGGTCGGCTCGTCGAACAGCAGAACCTGCGGCTCCATCATCAGGGCGCGTGCGATGGCGACGCGCTGCTGCTGGCCGCCGGAAAGGTGCAGCGGGAAACGGTCGGCATAGGGCGTCAGGCGCAGGCGCTCCAGCAGCTTGTCGGCGCGGGCGCGCGCCTCGCCTTTGCTGAGGCCCAGCACGCGGCACGGCGCTTCGATCAGGTTCTGCACCACGGTGAGGTGCGGCCAGAGATTATATTGCTGAAACACCATACCGACATTTTGACGCAGTTCGCGAATGGCGGCGTCAGAAGGCGTTTTGCTGAAGTCGAAATGGTTGCCGGCAATTTTCAGGCTGCCTGAGCGCGGCTGCTCCAGCAGGTTAAGCACGCGCAGGAGTGAGCTTTTCCCCGCGCCGCTTGGGCCGAGCAGCACCAGCGTTTCGCCTTGCGGGCAATCCAGATTGATGTCAAACAGCGCCTGATGGGCGCCGTAAAAGCAGTTAATCCCGTTTAGTTGAATACTCATGCGCAAATTTTGAATAGCCATTAGTGCCGCGAATCTTAACCGCACCAGAATAGTTATGCAAATGAAGTGGGTTAAAATTTATTAAACTGCAGCGAAACAGGTAAAGCGTAGCACAATATCGCGCCACTCCGCGCAGGTCGCCAGGGGCAAAAAATCGCGCCGCTGAAGAGCGGCGCGCGTCAGGGAAACAGGCGTTATTTTCTCGCCTGCTCCAGCGTCTGGCTCAGGGTGCCGCCGCCCGGATGGGGCCAGTCGGCGACGTAGCGCACGTCGTCCACTACCCAGCAGGTGCCTTCGCGGATCATCAGCACCTCATCCTGCCAGCTTTTGTTGTCGCGGCTCAGCTCGACGCGCAGCGGAATATTGCGCGCGTCGCGGTTGGGAATGGTGGAGCTGTCCGCCACGCTGGCGGCGGTCGGGCCCTGCGGCAGGCTGGAGAAGAGATCGCCGCTGCGCCACGCTGCCGAGGCGTTGCCGCTCTGGCTGCCGGCCTGCTGCAGCGCCTGGTAGAGACGTTCGCTCAGGTAAGGGCGATATTTTGCCAGCTGATCGCTGCCAGGCAGGCCTGGGGTCGGCTGCTGAAGGCGCAGATCGTAAAACTGCTGCGCGACGCTGTCCGGGCCGCCGTCGACGCAGGGCGCGCTGCGAGGGCCGTTGTCCTTAATCACCGGCTCGACCGTGGTGCAGGCTGAGAGCAGCAGCGCGGTGGGGATCAGCAGCGCAAAGGCTTTGTTTCTCATCTCGATTTCCTTATTGTTCTCTGGCAAAGCGCTATTTTTAGCATAGAGTATAGCCGTGCTTTTTAGTTGAAAGAGCCTTGCACGCCATTTCATAGAAGGAGAGAGCGATGAAGTTTTCCACTACGCCCACCCTGGAAGGACACAGCATCAGCGACTACTGCGGCGTCGTCACCGGCGAGGCGATCCTCGGCGCCAATATCTTCCGCGACTTTTTTGCCGGTATTCGCGATGTGGTTGGCGGCCGCTCCGGCGCCTACGAGAAAGAGCTGCGCAAGGCGCGTGAAATCGCCTTCGAAGAGCTGGAAGCGCAGGCGAAATCGCTGGGCGCCAATGCGGTGGTCGGCATCGATATCGATTATGAAACCGTCGGCAAAGATGGCAGCATGCTGATGGTCAGCGTCTCCGGCACGGCGGTGATCCTGCGTTGAGGCGGCGGCTGGCGGCGCTGTCGCTGCTGCTGCTGGCGGGCTGCCACAGCGGGCTGGAGTCGCGGCAGGGCTACTGGGTCGATACGCAGCATCCCGCTTACGGCGCCAGGCCGCGTATCAAAACCCTCGTTATTCACTACACCGCCGAAGATTTTCCCTCGTCGCTGGCGACCCTGACCGATCGCGACGTCAGCGCCCACTATCTGATCCCGCGCCAGCCGCCGCAGCGCGCCGGCAAACAGGTGGTGTGGCAGCTGGTGCCGGAGGCGCAGCTCGCCTGGCATGCCGGCGCCAGCTACTGGCGCGGCGCGACGCATATCAACGACACCTCGATTGGCATCGAGCTGGTGAATCGCGGCTACAGGCGCACGCTAACCGGGCGCGACTGGCAGCCCTTTAGCGCGGCGCAGATCGCCGCGCTGATCCCGCTGCTGAAAGATATTACCCAGCGCTACGCCATCGCCCCGGTGCAGATCGTCGGCCACAGCGACATCGCGCCGCAGCGCAAACAGGATCCCGGCCCGCTGTTTCCCTGGCGCCAGCTGGCGCAGCAGGGCATCGGCGCCTGGCCAGAGGCAGCGCGCGTGCAGCACTACTTAGCGGGCCGCGCGGCGCAGGATCCGGTTGAGACAGAAAAGCTGTTGTCGGCGCTGTCGCGCTACGGCTATGACGTGAGCGGTGCGACCACGCCGCGCGAGCAGCAGCGGCTGATCGCGGCGTTTCAGATGCATTTTCGTCCGGCGGACTATCGCGGTTTGCCGGACGCGGAAACCCTGGCGATCGCCAGGGCGCTGCTGGAGAGATATGGCGATTAACGCTGCAGGAAGGCTCTCCAGTGCGCCACCAGCTGCTCCAGCGCAGAACGATCGACATCCAGATGGGTGACGATGCGCGTTACCGGCCCAACGCTAAGCAGCACGTCGCGCTGGGCGAACCAGCTTTTTAGCGCCTCGACCTGCTCGGCGGGCACGCGCACAAACAGCATATTGGTCTGCTGCTCCACCACCTCGACGCCCGCCTGCTGCAGCTGCTGGCCCAGCCAGGCGGCGTTATCGTGATCCTCTTTCAGCCGCGCCACGTTGTGCTGCAGCGCATAGAGGCCGGCCGCCGCCAGGATGCCCGCCTGGCGCATGCCGCCGCCGGTCATTTTGCGCCAGCGACGCGCGCTGTCGATATAAGCCTCATCGCCGCACAGCAGCGATCCCACCGGCGTGCCCAGTCCTTTCGACAGGCAGATAGTCAGGGTGTCGCAGTAGCGCGCGATCGCCTCCAGCGTGACGTTTTGCGCCACCACCGCGTTAAAGATGCGCGCGCCGTCAATATGCAGCGCCAGCTTGCGCTCGCGGCTAAATTCAAAGGCGCGAGCGAGATAGTCGAGCGGCAGCACCTTGCCGTGATGGGTATTTTCCAGGCTGAGCAGGCGGGTGCGCGCGAAGTGAATATCGTCCGGCTTGATGGCGGCCGCCACGACGTCGAGCGGCAGCGTGCCGTCTGCGGCGGCGAGGATCGGCTGTGGCTGGATGCTGCCCAGCACCGCCGCGCCGCCCGCTTCATATTTGTAGTTGTGCGCCTGCTGGCCGACGATATATTCATCGCCGCGCTGGCAGTGGCTCAGCAGCGCCACCAGGTTGGCCTGGGTGCCGGTAGGGAAGAACAGCGCGGCCGCTTTGCCGCTGAGCCGCGCCGCTTCCGCCTCCAGCGCGTTAACGGTGGGATCGTCGCGATAGACGTCGTCGCCGGTGTCGGCGGCCATCATCGCCTGCAACATCGCGGCGCTGGGCCGGGTTACGGTATCACTGCGTAGATCGATCACGTGGCTCTCCTGAGAAAAGAAAAGCGGGCGCAAACGCCCGAACAGACTGCACACAGGGTGAGGAGCGGATGGCGTGGCCCGAGGAGCAAAGCGTCCCGCGCCATGGACAAAAACGCCAGGAGCGTTTTTGAACAACGCAGCGCGTTGGCCCGCGCGCATACGCACCTCAGGGATGAGGTGCGTATGCGCGCGGGCCGAGCTGGCAGGGATGCCGTTTTTTGCGTCTTTGCGATCGGGCCACGCTATCCGCGCAGGCACCTTGCCTGTATCTTCAGCGGACCCAGATGCCCGCTGGCCTCTTTCTCTTTTACCGCAGCCAGTTGGTTTTCGCCAGCTCTACCACTTCGTCGCCGCGACCATTCAGAATGGCACGCAGCATATAGAGGCTGAAGCCTTTCGCCTGCTCCATCTTGATCTGCGGCGGCATCGCCAGCTCCTCTTTGGCGGTGATGACGTCCACCAGCGCCGGGCCGGGATGGGCGAACGCCTGCTCCAGCGCGCCGTTAAGATCGGACGCTTTCTCAACGCGATACCCTTTGATGCCGCAGGCTTCGGCGATAGCGGCGAAGTCGGGATTATCCAGCTCGGTGCCGTCAGTAAGGTAGCCGCCCGCTTTCATTTCCATGGCGACAAAGCCCAGCACGCTGTTGTTAAAGATCACCAGCTTCACCGGCAGTTTGAGCTGCGCCAGGGTGATAAAGTCGCCCATCAGCATGCTGAAGCCGCCGTCGCCGCACAGCGCCACCACCTGACGCTGGCGGTCAAGCGCCTGCGCGCCGATCGCCTGCGGCATCGCATTGGCCATCGAACCGTGATTGAAGGAGCCGAGCAGGCGACGGCGGCCGTTCATCTTCAGATAGCGCGCCGCCCAGACGGTGGGCGTGCCGACGTCGCAGGTGAACACGGCGTCGTCGCTGGCGTAGTGGCTGATCTGCTGCGCCAGATACTGCGGGTGGATCGCCTGTTTGTCGTTGGCGTTGGCCAGCTCGTCCAGCCCTTTGCGCGCGTCGGCGTAGTGCTCCAGCGCGCTGTCGAGATGATGACGGTCGCTTTTCTGCGTCAGCCGCGGCAGCAGCGCCTGCAGCGTCGGCTTCACCGCGCCGACGTACGCCTGATCGACATGACAGTGCGCACCCAGGCTGCCGGGATTGATATCGAGCTGAATGATTTTCGCCTTTTCGGGATAGAAGGCGCGATAGGGGAATTTAGTGCCGAGCAGCAGCAGCGTATCGGCATTCATCATGGCGTGATAGCCGGAAGAGAAGCCGATCAGGCCGGTCATGCCGACGTCGTAGGGATTGTCATACTCGATATGCTCTTTGCCGCGCAGCGCGTGGACGATAGGCGCCTTCAGCGTCTCCGCCAGTCGCACCACCTCGTCATGGGCGCCGGCGCAGCCGCTGCCGCACAGCAGCGTGATATTGCCCGCCTCGTTGAGGCTCTGCGCCAGCTGCGCCAGTTCCGCTTCCTGCGGCAGCACCTGCGGCAGCAGCGGCGGATACCACTCGGCGGTGGCGCTCTCTGGCGCCGGCTTCAGCGCCACGTCGCCCGGCAGCACGATCACGGAAACGCCGCGATTCAGGATCGCCTTGCGCATCGCAATGCCCAGCACCTGCGGCAGCTGCTCGGGACTGGAAACCAGCTCGCAGTAGTGGCTGCACTCGCGAAACAGCTCCTGCGGATGGGTTTCCTGAAAATAGCCGCTGCCGATTTCGCTGGAGGGAATATGGGCGGCGATCGCCAGCACCGGCACGCGGTTGCGGTGGCAGTCGAACAGGCCGTTGATCAGATGCAGGTTGCCCGGCCCGCACGAGCCGGCGCACACCGCCAGCTCGCCGCTGACGTGAGCCTCGGCGCCTGCGGCGAAGGCGGCAACCTCTTCGTGGCGCGTCGGCATCCACTCGATGGTGCCCATGCGGTTCAGGCTGTCGCTCAGCCCGTTCAGGGAGTCGCCGGTGACTCCCCAGATGCGTTTCACGCCCGCGTTTTCCAGCGTTTTGGCGATCAGCGCCGCAACGGTCTGCTTCATTCTCTTCTCCTCTGGCTGCAAGCCATCGTCCCGATGGCGGACAAAAAGAGAAGCGTAGTCGAGGTTGCGCGCGCGCAGCCGTGAAAAAGTGCGCTGCGCCTCAGGCGGAGAAAAAGGCGATCAGCAGCGGCGCCAGCAGGCTCATCACAAAGCCGTGCACGATGGCCGCTGGCACGATCTCGTTGCCGCCCGCGCGCTGCAGCACCGGCAGGGTGAAATCCATCGCCGTCGCGCCGCACAGGCCCAGCGCGCTGGAGCGGTGCCGGGCGATCAGCGCCGGGACCAGCATAATGGCGATCAGCTCGCGCAGCAGATCGTTGAAAAAGGCGGCGCTGCCGATCACCGGTCCGAACGCCTCGGTCATCAGGATGCCGGAAAGAGAGTACCAGCCGAAGCCGCTGGCCAGCGCCAGGCCGGTTTTCAGCGGCAGACCCAGCAGCGCGGCGGCAATCGCGCCGCCCAGCAGCGCGCTCAGCAGCACCACCAGCGACACCAGCATGCCGCGTCGGTTAAGCAGGATCTGGCGCAGCGTCATGCCGCTGCCGCGCAGCTGCACGCCCACCAGAAACAGCAAAAAGAGCAGCGCGTACTCGCTGGCCGTCGAGGCGTGGCGCAAAAAGGGAAACTGCGTCAGCCCCGCGAGGAAGCCCAGTACCACCACGCCGCACAGGGTCAGGGAGTCGAGCGCCATGCGCAGCCGCGACGGCAGCGCTTCCTGCTTATGCTGATGCTGCCAGGGGCGCTTTTTTTCCAGCAGGCGCAGCGCCAGCAGGTTACACAGCAGGATCGCCAGCGCGCTCACCAGCGCGATATGAAACACGCTAAGCAGATTGCGGCTAAGGTTATCGAGAAAAGCGAGGCTGATGCCCATAAAAAACAGGATGATGTAGACCATCCAGCCCAGCAGGCGATTAACGAGGCGTAACACGGCGGGCTGACGCAGCGGCAGCAGCCAGCCGAGCACCAGCGGCAGCAGAATGATAAGAAGTCCAGAGTACATAACGGATGCGTTTCCTTACAGAGAGTGGCGACACGCTAGCGAAAAAGCCTGAAGGAGTAAACACTTGTATCACCGCGGCCTGGCCGAACCTGAGGAGGGATGCCCATGATTCTGGAACATATTGAGATTACCGGCTTTCGCGGCATTAGCCATCTATCGCTGCCGCTCACCCAGACCAACCTGCTGATTGGCGAAAACGCCTGGGGCAAGTCGAGTTTGCTGGACGCCCTGAGCCTGCTGCTGGCACCGCAGGAGACGCGCTACGTCTTTACCCGCCACGACTTTCACTTCACGCCCGGCAACGGCGCGGCCCCGATGCGGCGGCTGCAGATCGTGCTTCATTTCCGCGACGACGGCAGCGAGCAGGCAGACGCCTTGTCGCCGTTCTGGCAGCGCGACGCGCAGGGCGCGCGGCGGCTCTACTTCAGCACGCGCGCACGGCTGCGTGACGACGGTGTCAGCGACTCGCGCCGCTTTTTGCGCGCGGACGGCGAGCTGTTGCCGCTGGCGGGCAGCGAAGCGGCGATCGGCGAGCTGGTGCGGCGGCATCCGGTGCTGCGGCTGCGCGACGCGCGCTTTAGTCGGCGGTTGCGCCATGATGAGGGCGAGGCGCAGCGCGCGCTGGCGACGGATATCGCCAGCCTGACGCGCCAGCTGGCGTCGCAGCCGCATCAGCTTAGCGATGAGACGCTGCGCCAGGGCGTCGCGACGATGCAGCAGCTGATGGAGCACTACTTTCTCGTGCTACAGCCTGCTGACGGCCAGGCGCGGCGCAGCGATCCGCAGAGGCGCGACGGCGCGCACGGCTGGCGCGCGCTGGATCGGCTTAATCAGCTGATGGGCGAAACCGACTCGCGCAGTCAGCAGATCGTGCTGCTGCGCATGTTTGTGCTGCTGGCGCAGGCGCGCGGCGCGGCGGCACTCTCGCCCGAAGCGCGGCCGCTGCTGCTGATCGAAGATCCCGAAACCCGGCTGCACCCGATTATGCTGTCGGTCACCTGGAATCTGCTGGAGCTGATGCCGCTGCAGAAAATCGCCACCACCAACTCCGGCGAGCTGCTGTCGCTGACGCCGGTGGAGAACGTCTGTCGGCTGGTGCGCGAACCCGCACGCGTCGCCGCCTGGCGCATCGGTCCTCAGGGGCTGAGCGCCGAAGAGAGCCGCCGTATCGGCTTTCATATTCGCGTCAATCGTCCCTCGGCGCTGTTCGCCCGCTGCTGGCTGCTGGTAGAGGGCGAAACCGAGGTGTGGATCATCAACGAGCTGGCGCGCCAGTGCGGCTACCACTTCGCGGCGGAAGGGGTGAAGGTGATCGAGTTCGCGCAGTCCGGCCTGAAGCCGCTGCTGAAGTTCGCCGCGCGCATGGGCATCGCCTGGCATGTACTGACCGACGGCGACGATGCTGGTAACAAATATGTCGCCACGGCGCGCAGTCAGCTTCAGCCGCATGAGGAGAGCGACCACCATCTGACGCAGCTGCCGGCGCGCGATATGGAACATTTCCTGTTCAGCGCCGGCTTCAGAGAGGTCTATTTGCAGATGGCGCACCTGCCGTTAAATGCGGCGATGAGCCCGAGGCGTATTATTACCCATGCCCTTCAGCACGCCTCCAAGCCGGAACTGGCGATCGCCGTGGCGATGGCCGCCGCCGAGCGCGGCGAGCAGGCGATGCCGCCATTGATGCGTCAGATGTTTTCACGCGTGATGTGGCTGGCGCGCGGCAAGGCGGATTAACCGCACGTGCGCAATAAAATAAAATGCCAGCGACACGGCTGGCATTTTTTGGGGGAGCGTTCAGAATGGGGGAGTGCCGTTCAGGCGTGCTGCACAGCCTCCACCGGCACGATCAGACTGGCGTGATTACCCTTGGGGCCTTGATGAACGTCAAACTGAACTTGTTGGCCGGCTTTTAATGTTCTGTAACCATCCATCTGAATCGTAGAGTAGTGCGCGAAGATATCTTCTCCGCCACCAATCGGACAGATAAAGCCGAAGCCCTTGGCGTTATTGAACCATTTAACAGTACCCGTCTCCATGCTTTTACTTCCCTCGCAAGACATTTTGATAATCAGGTGAGTAAATTAAAGCTGGGGTCGAGTTTGTTTAAAACTCAATCAGCTTGTGTCTGTAGAATGTAGAGAAAGGGCCCCTGGCGTCAAGCAAACCGCCGGAGAGCGCCGGGATAAAATCGTCAAAATTTGAGGCAGTTAACGCTATTGCAAATTTTGTGATGCAGGTCGCGTGCGGTTTTTTTCGCTAAAAAGCGCGGCGGCGGCGGGGCCCTTGACAGGCGTGTTAAACTCTACGTATGGACAGCTAATCGTCCGTATCGATGTGCAGAATTTCAACGGAACATTATGGCAAACACTAACGACTGGCTTAATTTTGAACACCTGGCCGAAGACAAAGCGAAAGAGGGGCTCCAGCCGCCCTCTATGTATAAAGTCATCCTGAACAATGACGATTATACGCCTATGGAATTTGTTATTGACGTTCTGCAAAAGTTCTTTTCTTATGATGTTGAACGTGCAACGCAACTGATGCTGAAAGTTCACTACCATGGAAAAGCGATCTGCGGTGTGTTTACCGCCGAAGTGGCGGAGACCAAAGTCGCCATGGTGAACAAGTATGCGCGGGAGAATCAGCATCCACTGCTGTGTACGCTAGAAAAAGCCTGAACTCGCCCTCATATCCTGGAGGTGAGGTTATCAGAGCGATAATTGGGGGAGGTGCCAAATGCTCAATCAAGAACTGGAACTCAGTTTAAACATGGCTTTCGCCAGAGCGCGTGAGCACCGTCATGAGTTTATGACCGTCGAGCATCTGTTGCTGGCATTGCTGAGCAACCCGTCGGCCAGAGAGGCACTGGAAGCCTGTACCGTCGATATTGCCGCGCTGCGGCAAGAACTCGAAGCTTTCATCGAACAAACCACACCGGTGCTGCCTGCCAGCGAAGGCGAGCGCGATACGCAACCGACGCTCTCTTTCCAGCGCGTGCTGCAGCGCGCGGTGTTCCATGTCCAGTCATCGGGCCGCAGCGAAGTTGCCGGCGCCAATGTGCTGGTCGCCATCTTCAGCGAGCAGGAGTCGCAGGCGGCTTATCTGCTGCGTAAACATGAAGTCAGCCGACTCGACGTGGTGAACTTCATCTCTCACGGCACGCGCAAAGACGAACCTGGTCAGGCGCCGCACAATGAGAATCCGGTCAACGAAGAGCAAGCAGGCGGGGAGGAACGTATGGAAAACTTCACCACCAATCTCAATCAGCTTGCTCGCGTCGGCGGAATCGATCCGCTGATTGGTCGCGACAAAGAGCTGGAGCGCACCATTCAGGTGCTGTGCCGTCGCCGTAAAAACAACCCGCTGCTGGTGGGCGAGTCGGGCGTCGGTAAAACCGCCATCGCGGAAGGGCTGGCCTGGCGTATCGTGCAGGGCGACGTGCCGGAAGTGATGAAGGATTGCACCATCTATTCGCTCGATATCGGCTCGCTGCTGGCGGGCACCAAATATCGCGGCGACTTTGAGAAGCGCTTCAAAGCGCTGCTGAAACAGCTGGAGCAGGACAACAGCAGTATCCTGTTTATCGATGAGATCCACACCATCATCGGCGCAGGCGCGGCGTCCGGCGGCCAGGTGGATGCGGCTAACCTGATCAAGCCGCTGCTCTCCAGCGGAAAAATCCGCGTGATGGGCTCAACCACCTATCAGGAGTTCAGCAATATCTTTGAAAAAGACCGCGCGCTGGCGCGTCGCTTCCAGAAGATCGACATTACTGAACCGACGCTGGATGAAACCGTGCAGATCCTGAACGGGCTCAAGCCGAAATATGAGGCGCACCACGACGTGCGTTACACCGCGAAAGCGGTGCGCGCCGCAGTGGAGCTGGCGGTGAAATATATCAACGACCGTCATCTGCCGGACAAGGCGATTGACGTCATCGACGAGGCGGGCGCGCGCGCGCGTCTGATGCCGGCCAGCAAGCGCAAGAAAACCATCAACGTGTCGGATATCGAGACGGTGGTGGCGCGCATCGCGCGTATCCCCGAGAAGAGCGTATCGGCCACCGATCGCGACACGCTGAAAAATCTCGGCGACCGCCTGAAAATGCTGGTGTTCGGCCAGGATAACGCCATTGAAGCGCTGACCGAGGCGATCAAAATGAGCCGCGCCGGACTGGGCCAGGATCGCAAGCCGGTTGGTTCCTTCCTGTTCGCCGGCCCGACCGGCGTGGGGAAAACCGAGGTCACGGTGCAGCTGGCGAAAGCGCTGGGCATCGAGCTGCTGCGTTTCGATATGTCCGAGTATATGGAGCGTCATACGGTCAGCCGTTTGATCGGCGCGCCTCCGGGCTACGTCGGATTCGATCAGGGCGGCCTGCTGACCGATGCGGTGATCAAACATCCGCATGCGGTGGTGCTGCTCGACGAGATCGAAAAGGCGCACCCGGACGTCTTTAACCTGCTGCTGCAGGTGATGGACAACGGCATGCTGACGGACAACAACGGCCGTAAAGCGGACTTCCGCAACGTGGTGCTGGTGATGACCACCAACGCCGGCGTACGTGAAACCGAGCGTAAGTCCATCGGCCTGATCCATCAGGACAACAGCACCGATGCGATGGAAGAGATCAAAAAGATCTTCACGCCGGAGTTCCGCAACCGTCTCGACAACATTATCTGGTTCCGCCACCTGTCGCCGGAGGTGATCCATCAGGTCGTGGACAAGTTTATTGTCGAACTGCAGGCGCAGCTGGACGCCAAAGGCGTTTCGCTGGAAGTCAGCGACGAAGCGCGCGACTGGCTGGCGGAGAAGGGCTACGACAAGGCGATGGGCGCGCGTCCAATGGCGCGTACGGTGCAGGAAAACCTCAAGAAACCGCTGGCCAACGAACTGCTGTTTGGCTCGCTGGTGGATGGCGGATCGGTTTCGGTGGCGCTCGACAAAGAGAAGAACCAGCTGACCTACCACTTCCTCAGCGCAGAAAAACGCAAAACGGAAGGCACGGTTCACTGATTGCCGTAGAGTAGAAATAGAAAAGGCCAGATGCGAATCTGGCCTTTTTTTTCACCGCCGTTCAGGCGGCGAATACGAAGTGGAGCCGCTTAGCGACTACGGAAGACAATGCGGCCTTTGCTCAGGTCGTACGGGGTCAGCTCAACAGTCACTTTGTCGCCCGTCAGGATGCGGATATAGTTTTTACGCATTTTACCGGAGATATGAGCGGTAACCACGTGACCGTTTTCAAGTTCTACACGGAACATGGTGTTAGGTAACGTATCAAGTACGGTACCTTGCATTTCAATATTGTCTTCTTTGGCCATCGAATCCTCTGGGTGGACTAGCTTTCAGTGAACCGGCAAAATAATGCCGAATTCCACGATTTATGTAAAGAAACGTTGGCGATAAGGCCAACGCTTCGCCGTGCTTCGCGCGCGGAGCGCGAGCATCTCGGTTAAATTCGGGTGTTTATGTGACGTCTGCGGGGGATTAGCGGGCTAAGAATCTGCATCAGTCGGCGGTAACACGCGCTCATCTGAAACAGTTCCGGGAGTGCGTAGTGATTCCCAGCCTGGCAATTCCGGCTCGCCGTTGCGAAGCGCGGACGACATACCAAACGCGACTATTATACCACTTTTGCGCCTGATTGTGTGCAAAACATCTGCGCGGGCTTAAAAAAGGGTCTGGGTGCGCCAGCATCCGGCGCTGACGGGCTGCCAGGCAAGGGTTTGAACGTACTGCAAATAGTCGACGCGCGGAATTTCGCGCGCGCCCAGCGAGGCCGTATGCGGGTTTAAAACCTGGCAATCCACCAGCCTGCCCTGGTGTTTGATAAAATGCTGGCAAAAGACCCACAGTGCGGTTTTCGACGCGTTCTCCATGCGGCTGAACATCGACTCGCCGCAGAAAATCTGGCCCAGCGCCAGCCCATACATGCCGCCGACCAGCTGGCGTTCCTGCCACACTTCAATCGAATGCGCATGTCCCAGCTCATACAGGCGCTGCCAGGCGCGCTTCACCTCGAAAGTGATCCAGGTGCCTTCCTGGCGACCGGCGGCGCAGCCTTCGACCACGTCGAAAAAGGCCTGATTCATGGTAACGCGAAACGGCGAACGCCGATGGAAGCGCGCCATACTGCGGCTGAGGTGAAACGTCTCCGGCAGCAGCACCGCGCGCGGATCGGGCGACCACCACAAAATGGGATCGCCCGGCGAGAACCAGGGAAAAATGCCGTGCTGGTAGGCGCTGAGCAGGCGGGCAGGGGAGAGATCGCCGCCCATCGCCAGCAGGCCGTTCGGCTCGCGCAGCGCCATCTCCGGCGGAGGAAAATGAAGGGATTCCCGTGACAGTTGCACCAGTCTCATCGCATCTCTACTCGCTGTTTTTTCGCTAAGACTATAGCGCAAAGCGCTGCTGGAAATGCCAGTAGCGACCCGCTTTTGAGATTAATTCCTGATGGGTGCCCTGTTCAACGATTTGGCCGTTTTCCATTACGCAGATGCGATCCAGCGCGTCCAGCCCGCTCAGCCGATGCGTCACCATAATCAGGGTCTTGCCAGCCGTGACCTGCTGCAGCAGCGCCAGGATATGGCGCTCGGTGGTGGCGTCGAGCCCTTCGGTTGGCTCATCCAGCAGCCAGAGATCGCCGTCGTGCAGCAGCGCGCGCGCAATCGCCAGGCGGCGCAGCTCGCCGCCCGACAGCGGACGGCCGCCGTCGCCGAGCCAGGCGTTCAGCCCTTCGTCACCCTCCAGCAGGCGCGCCAGGCCGGTCTGACGCAGCACGTCGCTAAGCTGCGCGTCACTGGCGTCGGGCCGCGCGATGCGCAGGTTGTCGCGCAGCGTCTGGTTAAACAGATGCACGCGCTGAGTGACAACGCTGATGCGCTGCCGCAGCGCGCGCGCATCCCAGTCGCGCAGCGCGAGGTTTTGCAGCCTGATCGACCCGCTCTCGACCTCCCATGCGCGGGTCAGCAGCGCCAGCAAGGTCGATTTGCCGCAGCCGGTCGGGCCGAGCAGCGCCACGCGTTCGCCCGCGCGCACCGTCAGCGACAGCTGGTCCAGCACCGCATCCGGGCGCTGCGGATAGTGAAAGCTGACCTGGTCGATCGCCACCGCCAGACTGCCTGCGTCAGAGGTCGAGGCGACGGGAAACGCCAGGGCGGGCGTCTGGTCAATAAGGGCGTTGACGCGCTCGGCGGCGGCGATCACCTGCGCCAGCGGCAGAAAGGCGCCGGCGACCGGCGCCAGCGCTTCAAACGCGGCCAGCGCGCAGAAGACCACCAGCGCGATGAGCGCGCCGGGCGACGCGTCGTGCGCCAGGCCACCCGCGCTCATCCACAGCAGCAGCGTCACGGTCGCGCCGCTCAGCAGCAGCAGCAGGCTTTGCGACAGCGCCTGTAAACGCTGCTGCTGGCGCTGCGCCGCCTGCCAGCGACGCTCGTCAATGTCGAGCTGCTGACGCCAGCCGGCGGCAAGGCCGTAAAGCGTCAGCTCCGCCTGGCCGCTCAGCCACTGCATCAGCCGCAGGCGCCAGGCGGCGCCCTGCAGCGCAATGGCGCGTCCGGCCGGCGCGCCCAGGCGGTAAAACAGCGGCGGCATCGCCACCAGCGCCGCCAGCATCACGCCGCCCAGCACCAGCGCCAGCCGCACATCCACCAGGCCGATGCCCAGCGTCACCACGACAATCACCACGAACGCGCCCGCCAGCGGCGCGATCACCCGCAGATAGAGATGATCAAGCGTATCGACGTCGCTAACGAAGCGGTTAAGCAGATCGCCCTGACGAAACGCCGCCAGCTGGCCCGGCGCCAGCGCAATCAGGCGGCTGAAGGTAAAGACGCGCAGATGCTGCAGCACGCGGAAAGTGGCGTCATGGCTCACCAGCCGCTCGAAATAGCGCGCGGCGGTACGCGCGATGGCCGCGCCGCGCACGCCGGCGGCCGGCAGCATGTAGTTAAAGCTGTAGAGCCCGGCGAGCCCCGCCAGCGACGAAGCGGCCAGGAACCAGCCCGACAGCGCCAGCAGGCCGATACTGGCGAGCAGCGTAACGATGGCGAGCAGCACGCCGAGCAGCAGCCGCCAGGGATGGCGCCGGAACAGGCGCAGGAAAGGACGCAGTGCGGACATCAGCCGATCTCCCGTTGACGATGCGAAACCATCTGACGAAACGGGCCGGGCTCGGCGATCAGCGCCTGCCAGCGGCCTTGCTGCGTCAGTTTGCCATCCTGCATCACCCAGATGGCGTCCCACTGCTGAAGGTGATCGAGCTGATGCGTGATCATCAGCGTGGTTTTCTGGCGCGACGCGGTGTCGAGCGCCTGCATCACATGCCGCTCGCTGCGGCTGTCGAGACTGGCGGCGGGCTCGTCCAGCAGCAGCAGGCGCGCCGGTTTATAGAGCGCGCGCGCCAGCGCGATGCGCTGCGCCTGGCCTACCGAGAGGCCAGCGCCGTCATCGCCGACCCGCGAATCAATGCCGTCGGCCAGGCGCGGCAAAAACTCGCTCACGCCGCACGCCGCCAGCAGATCCTCGAGATCGGCGTGGTGCGATGCGCCGCCCATCACAATGTTGTCGCGCAGCGTCTCGGCGGGCAACTGCGGATTCTGACCGAGCCAGGCGATGTGCTGATGCCAGGCTTCGCGGTGCATCTCGCGCAGCTCAACGCCGTTGACGCGCAGCGATCCCTGGTAGGGCAAAAAGCCGAGCAGCACGTTCATCAGTACGGTTTTGCCTGCGCCGCTCTCGCCCACCAGCGCGACGCGCTCGCCGGCCGCAAGAGTGAAGCTCAGCGGACCGCACAGGCTTTTTTTATCCACGCTGAGCGCAACAACATCCTGCGCGACGATAGCGATCGCCGCGTCGTCGGCCAGTACGGCCGAACCGGCTGGCTGCTCGGGTTCCGGACTTTCGCGCATAAAGCGCTCCAGAGCGTCCGCGCCGCCGATCGCCTGCGCTTTGGCGTGATAGAAGGTGCCGAGATCGCGCAGCGGCTGAAAAAACTCGGGCGCCAGCAGCAGGGCGACGAAGCCGGCAAACAGCGTCACGCCCTGACCATAGGCGCCGAAATGGAGTTCGCCAAGGTAGGAGAAGCCGAAGTAGACCGCGACCACCGCAATCGCCAGCGAGGCGAAAAACTCCAGCACGGCGGAGGAGAGAAAGGCGAGACGCAGCACCTCCATGGTGCGCTGGCGGAAGTCGGCGGTAGAGGCGGCGATGGCGGCGGTTTCCGCCTCGGCGCGGTGAAACAGACGCAGGGTTTCACGTCCGCGCAGGCGATCGAGAAAGTCGCCGCTCAGGCGCGCCAGCGCCACGAAGTTGCGGCGGCTGGCGTCGGCCGCGCCCATGCCGACCAGCGCCATAAACAGCGGGATCAGCGGCGCGGTCGCCAGCAAAATCAGGCCAGCCGCCCAGTTCAGCGGAAACAGGGTCAGGAGAATGCACAAGGGGATCAGCGCCGCCAGCGTCATCTGCGGCAGATAGCGCGCGTAGTAGTCCTGCATCTCCTCGATTTGCTCCAGCAGCAGCGTCGCCCAGCTGCCCGCCTGTTTGCCGCGGATCCAGGCCGGACCCAGCGCGGAAAGGCGATCCAGCACCTGCTGACGCAGCGCCCGGCGAATCGCCTGACCGGCGTGAAAGCCCGCGATCTCGCGCGCATAGTTAAGCAGCGCGCGCAGCGCAAACAGCAGCAGCAGCAGCGAGAAGGGGAGAAGAAGCTCGCCGCGCGGCCGCTGATCCACAATCAGCGCCTGCAGCAGAAACGCCAGCAGCCAGGCCTGGGCGATAATCGCCAGCGCGCTGCCCAGCCCGCAGAGCGTCGTCAGCCGCAGCCAGCGGCCGCCAGACGCGCGTTGCTGGCGCAGCCAGCGGGTAAGTTCATGTTGCCGGGTTTTGTTCATGCGAGACCGTAAGCGTTGTCAGCGACCAACGAAAGGATAAAAGGCTTTCTCTTCAGGCGCACGAATCTAGCACGGCGGCATAAAAAAAGGCGACTGAAAAACAGTCGCCCTGAATAACTAAGATCAACAGATTAACAACTTACCGATCGTTTTTAACCAGCCCATCCAGATAACGCTCGGCGTCCAGCGCGGCCATGCAGCCGGTGCCGGCGGAGGTGATCGCCTGACGATAGATATGGTCCATTACGTCGCCCGCGGCGAAGACGCCAGGGATGCTGGTCTGGGTGGCGTTGCCATGCAGCCCGGACTGCACCTTGATGTAGCCGTTTTCCAGCGCCAGCTGGCCGTCGAAAATCGCCGTATTCGGGCTGTGGCCGATAGCGACGAACAGGCCCGCCACCTCCAGCGACTCGGTTTCCGCGTCGTTAAGCGTCGAGCGCAGCGTCAGGCCGGTAACGCCCATCTGGTCGCCGACCACCTCTTCCAGCGTGCGATGGGTGTGCAGCACGATATTGCCGCTGCGCACTTTTTCCATCAGGCGGTCAATCAGGATCTTCTCTGCGCGGAAGCTGTCGCGACGGTGGATCAGATGCACCTCCGCCGCGATATTCGCCAGATAGAGCGCCTCTTCCACCGCGGTGTTGCCGCCGCCGATCACCGCCACTTTCTGGTTGCGGTAAAAGAAGCCGTCGCAGGTGGCGCAGGCGGAAACGCCTTTGCCCTTAAACGCCTCTTCGGAAGGCAGCCCCAGATAGCGCGCAGAGGCGCCGGTGGCAATAATCAGCGCGTCGGCGGTGTATTCGCCGCTGTCGCCGGTCAGGCGAAACGGGCGGTTCTGCAGATCGACGCTATGGATATGGTCGAAGATAATTTCAGTGTTGAATTTTTCGGCATGCTCATGCATGCGCTCCATCAGCGAGGGACCAGTGAGATCGTGCGGGTCGCCGGGCCAGTTCTCTACCTCAGTTGTGGTGGTCAGCTGACCGCCTTTTTCGAGGCCGGTAATGAGTACCGGATTCAGGTTAGCGCGGGCAGCATAGACCGCTGCGGTATAACCCGCCGGGCCGGAGCCCAGAATGAGCAATTTACTGTGTTTGGCCGTACTCATATGATCCTCAGTTTCATCGGCTGACAACATGACCTGGGATTGTAGGGAATTTACCGGGGCAAAAAAAGGGCTGGGAAATTTTGTTTCCAATAGCTGCAAACGGCGTAGACGATAATACCGGTTTCTGCACGCCGTCTGCGCCAAAAGGGGGCAATAATCGGTTTTTACTGGTGCAGGAGTAGAAAAATACTCATTTAAAAACAGTAACCCAGCGGTCTGTCTGGCATCTTGTCCTGAATTTGGTCTTTTTACTTTGACAATCGCCTGCGCTTTTGCGAAAACAATGGCAGAAGCGAAGAAGAAGGAGGGAGTCAAAACAGGGTTTCGTCTCTTGTTTTGCCTTTTACACCGGATAAATTACAGCCTGACATGGGTAATGACGCATGATGTGGACAGACAACATGCGTCATGCGGATGGATGCGCGAGGGCGCACAGGCTCTGATTCTTCACTTCAATAATGCCTTGAACAGTGACCGTTTTCAGGGTGTGGCAGGTAAAGGGAAGGAATTAAGAGAGACAATAATAATGGTAGACAATAAGAAACGCCCCGGAAAAGATCTCGACAGAATCGACAGAAACATCCTGAACGAACTTCAGAAAGATGGTCGTATTTCCAACGTAGAGCTTTCCAAACGCGTAGGATTATCGCCTACGCCATGTCTTGAGCGTGTGCGTCGTCTGGAGCGTCAGGGTTTTATTCTTGGCTATACCGCGCAACTTAACCCGCACTATCTTGATGCGTCGCTGCTGGTTTTCGTTGAGATTACTCTGAATCGTGGCGCGCCGGATGTGTTTGAACAGTTTAACGCCGCTGTGCAAAAACTTGAGGAAACTCAAGAGTGTCACCTCGTTTCCGGTGACTTCGACTACCTGTTGAAAACGCGCGTGCCGGATATGTCCGCCTATCGTAAGCTGCTCGGCGAAACCCTGCTGCGCCTGCCGGGGGTCAACGACACCCGTACTTACGTGGTGATGGAAGAGGTCAAACAGAGCAATCGGCTGGTGATTAAAACCCGATAACGCAGCGCAGGTGCAAAACCTGTGATATTTCGATACACTCCTGTGAATTCATACAGGACCAGCGTCGGGCTTGCCCGACGCTGTTGCCTTCATAATTTACAGGCACCTGGAGAGTTCTCTTGAGCCAGGAATACACAGAAGACAAAGAAGTTTCGTTAAAACCGCTAAGCAGTGGACGCCGTCTGCTGGAAGCGTTGCTTATTCTCGTCTCACTTTTCGCCATCTACCTGATGGTTTCTCTCGTCAGCTTCAATCCTTCCGATCCAAGCTGGTCGCAGACCGCCTGGCACGAGCCGATCCATAACCTCGGCGGCGGCGTGGGCGCCTGGCTGGCGGATACGCTGCTGTTTATTTTCGGTGTGATGGCCTACGCCATTCCGCCGGTGATCATCGGCCTCTGCTGGATCGCCTTTCGCCAGCGCGATCGCCAGGATTACATCGACTATTTCGCTATCGGCCTGCGCTTGATCGGCGTACTGTCGCTGGTGGTCACCACCTGCGGCCTGGCGGCGCTTAACGCCGACGATATCTGGTACTTCGCCTCCGGCGGCGTGATCGGCAGCCTGGTCAGCAGCGCGATTGCGCCCTGGTTCAGCCCGGCCACCGGCACGCTGGCGCTGCTGTTTGTCTGGGCGGCGGGCATTACGCTCTACACCGGCTGGTCATGGCTGACCATCGCCGAACGCATCGGCGGCGTGGTCATGGGCGTGCTGACCTTCGCCAGCAACCGCTCGCGTCGCGATGAGCCCTGGCACGAAGAGGATGAGGTCGAGTATGAGGACGCGCCGCGCGCCGTAACGGCCGCGCAGGACGAGCACGACGTGCTGCTCTCTTCGCCACGCGCCCATGCGCAGGCTGCTGCGCCGGTAGCCGACGATCCGCTGCTGGCGAAAGCGGCGGCGGCGACCGACGCCGCGCTGACCTCCGCCGTTGAAGCTGCGGGCGTCTCTGCGTCCGTCGCGCCGGCGCCGGTTGTCGAGGCCGGGTCAGCGCCGGTAGCCGCGCCGGTTTCAGCGCCTGCCGCTTCTGCGCCGTCAGCGCCGTTCCAGCCCGCAGCGGCTATGCCCCAGCAGGCTGCCAGTACCGTTACTCCAGCGCCGCAGCAGGCTAGCAGCGTCGCTACCCCAGCACCGCAGCAGGTCACCAGCGCCTTTACGCCAGCGGTCGCTCAGCCAGAGCCGCCCGTTGCGCCTGCGCCGGTCGAACCGCCGCGTTATCACTTTGAAATGCCTCAGCAGACGCCTGAGCCCGCCTTCTCGCAGTGGGAAGAGGACGACGGCCCGCAGATGGGCAACTGGCGCGACGCCGATATGGGCGCTGCGGCCACCGCGGGCGCGGCGACAGCCGCCGCCGCCGCGCAGGCCGCGACCACGCCGCTGTTCGACATCGCCCCGGAAGGGGATTTCAACCCGCAGGTGAAGCAGGGTATCGGTCCGGCGCTGCCGCGTCCTAACCCGGTCAAACTGCCGACGCGCCGCGAACTCGCCTCATACGGCATTAAGCTGCCTTCACAGCGCATGGCGGAAGAGAAAGCCAAAGCGGAAGAGCAGCAGCGCGCCGACGCCGTCGCGCAGCCCGTTGACGCTGAGCCAGCATGGCAGGAAGAGGATGCTCAGGAGCAGGCGCAGCTGCGTGCCGCGTTCGCCAGCCAGCAGCAGCAGCGCTACGGCGAAAGCTGGCAGCCGCAGCAAGAAGAGCACGAAGAGGCGGCGGAGCAGGCCGCGCTGGCGCAGCAGTTCGCCGCGCAGCAGCAGCAGCGCTACGACGAAGAGCCGGAAGCGCAGGCGCCTGCCTTTAGTCTCGACACCTCTGCCGCATTCGACTTCTCGCCGATGAAAGATCTGGTGGACGACGGCCCTAACGAGCCGCTGTTTACCATCGCCAGCGCGCCGGAGCCGAAAGCCCCGGCGGCGACGCATACGCCGTGGCAGCAGCCTGCGGAAGCGCCGGTGGCGCAGCCCGCTATGCCTGTGGCCGCGCCGTCAACGACCGCCGCTTACGGCTCCGCTGCGTCTGAACCCGCGGCTTACTCGCCCACCGCGCCGACGCAAACCTCTGCGCCAGCGGCGTACGAGCGCGCTGCACCGACGCAAACGCCTGCGGCTTATCAACCCGCTGCGCCAGTACAGACGCCTGCGCCTGCGGCTTATGAACCCGCTGCGCCAGCACAGACGCCTGCGCCTGTGGCTTACGAACCTGCTGCGGCAGTTCAGACGCCTGCCGCTGCCCAGCCGCAGTCCGGCTCGCTGGATAACAGCCTGATCCATCCGTTCCTGATGCGCCATAACCAGCCGCTGGAGAAACCCTCTACGCCGCTGCCGACGCTGGATCTGCTTACCTCGCCGCCTGCGGAAGAGGAGCCGGTCGATATGTTCGCGCTGGAGCAAACGGCGCGTCTGGTTGAAGCGCGCCTGGGCGACTATCGCGTCAAGGCGGAAGTGGTCGGCATCTCGCCTGGCCCGGTGATTACCCGCTTCGAGCTGGATCTGGCGCCTGGCGTCAAGGCTGCGCGCATCTCCAACCTGTCGCGCGATCTGGCGCGTTCAATCTCCGCAGTGGCGGTGCGCGTGGTGGAAGTGATCCCCGGCAAGCCCTATGTTGGCCTGGAACTGCCGAACAAGCATCGCCAGACGGTCTATTTGCGCGAGGTGCTGGACTGCGCCAAATTCCGCGATAACCCGTCGCCGCTCGCCGTGGTGCTGGGAAAAGATATCGCCGGTCAGCCGGTGGTCGCGGACCTGGCGAAGATGCCGCACCTGCTGGTGGCCGGTACCACCGGCTCCGGTAAGTCGGTCGGCGTCAACACCATGATTATCAGCATGCTCTATAAGGCGACGCCGGAAGAGGTGCGCTTTATTATGATCGACCCGAAAATGCTCGAGCTGTCGGTCTACGAAGGCATTCCGCACCTGCTGACCGAAGTGGTCACCGATATGAAAGACGCGGCCAACGCGCTGCGCTGGAGCGTCGGCGAGATGGAGCGTCGCTATAAGCTGATGTCGGCGCTGGGCGTGCGTAACCTGGCGGGCTACAACGAAAAAGTCGAGCAGGCGGAAGCGATGGGCCGTCCGATCCCCGATCCGTTCTGGAAACCGGGCGACAGCATGGATATGATGCCGCCGGTGCTGGAAAAACTGCCCTATATCGTGGTGCTGGTGGATGAGTTCGCCGACCTGATGATGGCGGTGGGCAAAAAGGTAGAAGAGCTGATTGCGCGTCTGGCGCAAAAGGCGCGCGCCGCGGGCATCCACCTGGTGCTTGCGACGCAGCGTCCCTCCGTGGATGTGATCACCGGCCTGATCAAGGCCAACATCCCGACGCGTATCGCCTTTACCGTGTCGAGCAAAATCGACTCGCGCACCATCCTCGATCAGGGCGGCGCCGAATCGCTGCTGGGGATGGGCGACATGCTCTATATGCCGCCGAACTCCTCTATGCCGGTGCGCGTGCACGGCGCCTTTGTTCGCGACCAGGAAGTGCATGCGGTGGTGCAGGACTGGAAAGCGCGCGGACGTCCGCAGTACATTGAAAGCATTACCGCTGGCGAAGAGAGCGAAGGCGGCGGCGGCGGGCTGGAAGGCGACGAAGAGCTGGATCCGCTGTTCGATCAGGCGGTGGCCTTCGTGGTCGACAAGCGTCGCGCCTCGATTTCCGGCGTGCAGCGTCAGTTCCGCATCGGCTACAACCGCGCCGCGCGTATTATTGAACAGATGGAAGCGCAGGGCATCGTCTCGGAGCCGGGTCACAACGGCAACCGTGAAGTGCTCTCGCCGCCGCCGCACGAAATGTAGCGCGACACGCTTTGCAACAAACAATCATGGGCCAGTTTTCACTGGCCCATTGTTTACGCGCGGTTTGCCCCCTATATCAGATAACGCTTTCGGGTTTTTCTCCTGGCTCAATGCCGGAACGGCGACCAGAATTAAAACGGGTTTCACTGGACAGAGATAAATAAGGAATTGAAGCGGATGAAATTAAACCTAATCGTGCCTGGCCTGTTGGCCGTTTTCGCATCAGCCAGCGTGATGGCGGACGCCTCCAGCGACCTGCAGCAGCGCCTGAATAAAGTAAATAGCTTCCACGCCAGCTTTAGCCAAAAAGTGACCGACAGCAGCGGCGCCAACGTGCAGGAAGGCGAGGGCGAACTCTGGGTAAAACGTCCCAGCCTGTTTAACTGGCACATGACCGCCCCGGATGAGAGCGTGATTATCTCCGACGGCAAAAACCTGTGGTTCTACAATCCGTTCGTGGAACAGGCGAGCGTCAGCCTGTTGAAAAACGCCACCAGCAACACCCCGTTTATGCTGATTGCGCGCAACCAGCCGAGCGACTGGCAGCAGTACAACATCAAGCAGCAGGGTGACGCCTTTGAGCTGACGCCCAAAAACAGCGATGGCAATCTCAAGCAGTTCACTATCAACGTGACCTCTGCCGGCACCATCAATCAGTTCAGCGCCATTGAGCAGGATGGCCAGCGCAGCAGCTATCAGCTGAAGAGCCAGAAGAACGGCGCTATCAGCCCGGATAAATTTACCTTCACGCCGCCGAAAGGGGTGACGGTAGACGACCAGCGTCAGTGAGGTAAGCGTGGGTAATCTGTCTCTGGACTTTTCCTCTGAGGATTTTAAGCCGCTGGCGGCGCGTATGCGCCCCGAAACGCTTAAGCAGTACATTGGCCAGCAGCACCTGCTGGCGCCGGGCAAGCCTTTGCCGCGCGCTATCGAGGCTGGCCATCTTCACTCGATGATCCTCTGGGGACCGCCGGGCACAGGCAAAACCACGCTGGCGGAGATTATCGCGCGCTACGGCAATGCCGACGTCGAGCGTATCTCCGCCGTCACCTCCGGCGTTAAAGAGATCCGCGAGGCGATTGAGCGGGCGCGGCACAGCCGTCAGGTGGGGCGCCGCACTATCCTGTTCGTCGACGAAGTGCACCGCTTCAACAAAAGCCAGCAGGATGCGTTTTTACCGCATATTGAAGACGGCACCATCACCTTTATCGGCGCTACCACCGAGAACCCCTCGTTCGAGCTTAACTCCGCGCTGCTGTCGCGCGCGCGTGTCTACCTGCTGAAGTCGCTCACCACCGAGGATATCGAGCAGGTGCTCGATCAGGCGATGCAGGACAAGACGCGCGGCTACGGCGACAGTGATATTCTGCTGCCCGATAACACGCGCCGCATGATCGCCGAGCTGGTGAGCGGCGATGCGCGCCGCGCGCTGAATACGCTGGAGATGATGGCGGATATGGCGGAGAGCAACGCGCAGGGCAAGCGCGAGCTGACGCCGCAGCTGCTGACCGAGGTCTCCGGCGAGCGCGCCGCGCGGTTTGACAACAAGGGCGACCGCTTTTACGACCTGATCTCCGCGCTGCATAAATCGGTGCGCGGCTCCGCCCCGGACGCCGCGCTCTACTGGTACGCGCGCATTATCACCGCCGGCGGCGATCCGCTCTATGTGGCGCGGCGCCTGCTGGCGATTGCCTCAGAGGATGTCGGCAACGCCGATCCGCGCGGCATGCAGGTGGCGATCGCCGCCTGGGACTGCTTTACCCGCGTCGGGCCCGCCGAGGGCGAACGCGCCATCGCGCAGGCGATCGTCTATCTTGCCTGCGCGCCGAAAAGCAACGCCGTCTATACCGCCTTTAAAGCGGCGATGCGCGACGCGCGCGAACATCCCGACTACGACGTGCCGGAGCATCTGCGCAACGCGCCGACCAGACTGATGAAAGAGATGGGACTGGGCAAAGAGTACCGCTACGCCCATGACGAAGATCACGCCTATGCGGCCGGCGAGGTCTATTTTCCGCCGGAAATGGCGCAGACGCGCTACTACCAGCCGACCCAGCGCGGGCTGGAAGGCAAAATTGGTGAAAAGCTCGCCTGGCTGGCTGAACAGGATCAAAATAGCCCGACAAAACGCTACCGCTGAAACAGGCGTTACGGTAAGGTGAGCAAGGATTTCAATGCATTCCCGCGGGAGTGCATCCCTTCATTCTTTCAACCTTTTATTACACAGGATAAGCATGCTCGATCCCAATCTGCTGCGTAATGAGCCAGACGCAGTCGCAGAAAAACTGGCACGCCGAGGATTCAAACTGGATGTGGAAACGCTGCGCTCCCTCGAAGAGCGTCGTAAAGTGCTGCAGGTAGAAACCGAAAACCTGCAGGCAGAGCGCAACTCCCGATCCAAATCCATCGGTCAGGCCAAAGCACGTGGGGAAGACATCGAGCCGCTGCGTCAGGAAGTGAACGCGCTGGGCGAACGCCTGGATGCGGCCAAAGCGGAACTGGACGCCCTGCAAAACGACATTCGCGACTTCACGATGGCGCTGCCTAACCTGCCGGCAGACGACGTGCCGCTGGGCAAAGATGACAGCGAAAACCAGGAAGTCAGCCGCTGGGGCGAGCCGCGCCAGTTTGATTTCCCGGCGAAAGATCACGTCGAACTGGGCGAAATGGCCAAAGGCCTCGACTTTGCCTCCGCCGTGAAGCTGACAGGCTCGCGCTTTGTGGTGATGCAGGGCCAGATCGCCCGTCTGCATCGCGCGCTGAGCCAGTTTATGATCGATCTGCATACCGAACAGCACGGCTATCTGGAAACCTACGTGCCTTATTTGGTTAACCACGCGACCCTGTACGGCACCGGTCAGCTGCCGAAATTTGGCGAAGACCTGTTCCATACCCGTCCGCTGGAAGAGGAGTCAGAGAGCAGCAACTATGCGCTGATCCCGACGGCGGAAGTGCCGCTGACCAATCTGGTGCGCGACGAGATTGTAGAAGAGGAGAGCCTGCCGATCAAACTGACCGCGCATACGCCATGCTTCCGTTCTGAAGCGGGCTCCTACGGACGCGATACGCGCGGCCTGATCCGCATGCATCAGTTCGACAAGGTGGAGATGGTGCAGATCGTCGCGCCGGAAACCTCCATGGACGCGCTGGAAGAGCTGGTTGGCCACGCGGAGAAAGTGCTGCAGCTGCTTAATCTGCCCTACCGCAAGGTGCTGCTCTGCACCGGCGATATGGGCTTTGGCTCCACCAAGACATACGATCTGGAAGTGTGGCTGCCGGCGCAGAACACCTATCGCGAAATCTCTTCATGCTCCAATATGTGGGATTTCCAGGCGCGCCGCATGCAGGCGCGCTGCCGCAGCAAAACCGACAAGAAGCCGCGTCTGGTGCACACCCTGAACGGCTCAGGTCTGGCGGTTGGCCGTACGCTGGTGGCGGTGCTGGAGAACTATCAGCAGGCTGACGGACGTATTCAGGTGCCAGAAGTGCTGCGCCCTTATATGAACGGCGTCGAGTTTATCGGCTGATTCAGATGCATTAAATTAAACCCGGAGCCATCCGGGTTTTTTTATGCCTGAAACCGGCAAAAAGTTATCAGAAATAAATGTTATCGTCGCTCACTGTGGCGTCGCGCTTAAAAATCCTGTTTTTCATTAAGATAGCGCTAAAGGCCGTCCCGTTTGACACTTCTATAACCTACTGAAGATTAATAAATTAAATTATCCTGCAGCAAAATGTGCTGCGCCTTTTTTTTGTGCTTTTCCTTTATTTTCGCCGGTGGCAAACTGCGCGCAACTTCCTCTCTTCTCTTTGGTTTTATCCCTATGTCAACCTGGTCACGTCCCGTGGTGCTGCTGCTTTGCGGCCTGCTTTTGCTGACGGTCGCAATTGCTGTGCTCAATACGCTGGTTCCGCTGTGGCTGACTCACGACGCGCTGGCTACCTGGCAGGTAGGCGTGGTGAGTTCCTCTTTTTATACCGGCAATCTGGCAGGCACGCTGATGGCGGGCTGGCTGATTAAGCATTACGGTTTCAACCGCAGCTACTATCTGGCGACAGCGATTTTCGCCGCGGCGACCGCCGGTTTGATTATGATGGATGGCTTCTGGGCCTGGTCGATACTGCGTTTTAGCGCCGGGATAGGCTGTGCGTTGATTTGGGTCGTGGTGGAGAGCGCGCTGCTCTGCAGCGGCACGGTACGCAACCGCGGTCAGCTGCTGGCTGCCTATATGATCGTTTACTATCTGGGCACCGTGGCGGGTCAGCTGCTGGTCAGCAAAGTCTCTACCGAGCTGTTTAGCGTTATTCCGTGGCTCACCGCGCTGATGATCTGCGCCATCCTGCCGCTGGTGTTCGTTAAGGTGACCGCCGCCAGCGAAGCGACCGACGCCGCGCCCGGTAAAATCTGGCCGATGCTGCGCCGTCGCAGCTCCAGGCTCGGCATTAACGGCTGTATTATTTCCGGCATCGTGCTGGGATCGCTCTATGGACTGATGCCGCTTTATCTCTCTCATCAGGGGATGAGCGACGCCAACGTCGGCTACTGGATGGCGCTGCTGGTGAGCGCCGGCATCGTCGGACAGTGGCCGGTTGGCCGTCTCGCCGATCGCTTCGGCCGTTTGCTGGTGCTGCGCGTGCAGGTGTTTGTGGTGATTTTGGGCGCGCTGGCTATGCTGACCAACGCCGCAATGGCACCCGCGCTGTTTGTGCTGGGGCTGGCGGGCTTTACGCTCTATCCGGTGGCGATGTCATGGGCATGCGAGACCGTGGCGCATCATGAGCTGGTGGCGATGAATCAGGCGCTGCTGATGAGCTATACGCTGGGCAGTCTGGCGGGTCCGAGCATGACGGCGGTGCTGATGCAGAGCTATTCCGACCGCATTCTGTTTGTGATGATCGCCGGCGTGGCGCTGGTCTACCTGATGATGCTGCTGCGTAAGGCCGATCAGCAGGCGACGCCGGTGGCGCACGCCTGACGTCAGGGCAGTCATAAAAAAGGGAGCCATCGGCTCTAATGTTTGGCAGTTAAGCACGGGGTACTCACGCAGTCTGGTGCCGCTCAGGGGCGGGCGCTCCTCGCGCCGCTGACGCGGTACCTTCACGCCATTCGTCTGCCTGACGGACCGGTGGGGATGGAACCTCCCTGTTCCAGCCCCACCTTTCGCCCGCATCCCTGCGGGCTCTCCTGGCAGACGCATTCTGTTCAGCGCTGCGAAATGCCCGCACCAGCATACCCACACGCATTAATGAAAAGGCCGCCATTTAGAGAAAATAGCGGCCTTACCTGAACATGATCTCAACTGACAAGCATTAAGGCATCGGCTCTCTTTTACGTTTAATACATCACATGATGACCGTAACTAGCGAGAATGTTCTTCACGCGCTCCATGGTCTCTTTGGTCGGCGGATTCACGCCGTCGAGCTTGTACTCTTCGCCCATCGCAATCCATTTATGCTTGCCCAGTTCATGATAGGGCAGCAGCTCAATCTTCTCGACGTTATCCATATCCCGGGTGAACTCGCCCAGCCGGTGCGCGGAATCATCGTCATCAGAATAGCCAGGCACCACCACGTATCGGATCCAGGTGCGTTTGCCTTTCTTCTGCAGGTAGCGGGCAAAGTCGAGCGTGCGGTGGTTGGAGACGCCGACCAGAATCTGATGCACCTCATCGTTGATCTGCTTCAGATCGAGCATCACCAGATCGGTGACCTCCAGCAGTTCGTCAATCACCGGATCGTAGCGGCGCACGAAACCGTTGGTATCGAGACAGGTATGAATGCCTTCCGCCTTGCAGGCGCGGAACCAGTCGCGTACAAACTCGGCCTGTAAAATCGCTTCGCCGCCGGACGCAGTCACGCCGCCGCCAGAGGCGTTCATAAAGTGGCGGTAGGAGACCACGTCCTTCATCAGCTCCTCGACGGTGATGGTTTTTCCGCCGTGCGTGTCCCAGGTGTCGCGGTTATGGCAGTAGAGGCAGCGCATCAGGCAGCCCTGAAAGAAGGTGATGAAACGGATGCCGGGACCGTCAACCGTCCCGCAGGATTCGAATGAGTGGATACGACCGATGCAAGACATTGCGATGTATTCTCCAGGTTAACCTGCCAGCAGGCGCACAATCTCTGTTGTGCTCGGTGATAAAGTCAGTTTTAACTGGTTCCTGCGCTGAGGAGCGCAGTTAAAACGGGCCTTAGAGAAAAGGCTCCCGAAGGAGCCTTGAGACAGCTCAGCGCATCAGGCTTACAGCGATTTGGTGAAGGTTCGCGTAATCACATCCTGCTGCTGCTCTTTGGTCAGCGAGTTAAAGCGCACCGCATAGCCAGAGACGCGAATGGTCAGCTGCGGATAGTTCTCAGGATGCTCCATCGCATCCAGCAGCATTTCGCGGTTCATCACGTTGACGTTGAGATGCTGGCCGCCTTCGATGCTCGCTTCATGATGGAAATAACCATCCATCAAACCGGCAAGGTTAGTTTTACGCACGTCGTCGTCTTTACCCAGCGCGTTCGGCACGATTGAGAAGGTATAGGAGATACCGTCTTTCGCGTAGGCGAAGGGCAGTTTCGCCACCGAGGTCAGCGAGGCGACGGCGCCTTTCTGATCGCGGCCGTGCATCGGGTTGGCGCCTGGGCCAAAAGGCGCGCCGGCGCGACGACCATCCGGGGTGTTACCGGTTTTCTTACCATAGACCACGTTAGAGGTAATGGTCAGTACTGACTGAGTCGGCACGGCGTTGCGATAGGTGGCGAGCTTCTGAATTTTCTTCATGAAACGTTCAACCAGGTCGCAGGCCAGGTCATCGACGCGCGGGTCATTATTACCAAACTGCGGATATTCGCCTTCGATTTCGAAGTCCACCGCCAGGCCGTCTTCGTCACGCACCGGTTTCACTTTGCCGTATTTAATCGCGGAAAGCGAGTCGGCAGCCACTGACAGACCGGCGATACCGCAGGCCATGGTGCGATAGACGTCGCGGTCATGCAGCGCCATCAGCGAAGCTTCGTAGCTGTACTTGTCATGCATGTAGTGAATGATGTTCAGCGCGGTGACGTACTGCTTCGCCAGCCAGTCCATGAAGTGGTCCATACGTGCCATCACGGTGTCGAAATCGAGCACGTCGTCCATTACCGGCGCCTCTTTCGGACCGACCTGCATTTTCATTTTTTCATCCATGCCGCCGTTGATTGCGTACAGCAGGGTTTTCGCCAGGTTGGCGCGCGCGCCGAAGAACTGCATCTGTTTACCAACGATCATTGGGCTGACGCAGCAGGCAATGGCGTAGTCGTCATTGTTGAAGTCGGGACGCATCAGATCGTCGTTCTCATACTGCAGAGACGAGGTGTCGATCGAAACTTTTGCCGCGTATTTTTTGAAGTTCACCGGCAGTTTTTCTGACCACAGAATGGTCATGTTCGGCTCCGGCGACGGGCCCATGGTGTAAAGGGTATTCAGGAAGCGGAAGGTGGTTTTTGTCACCAGCGTGCGGCCATCGACGCCCATGCCCGCCAGGGATTCAGTAGCCCAGATCGGGTCGCCGGAGAAGAGTTCGTCATATTCCGGCGTACGCAGGAAGCGCACCATACGCAGTTTCATCACCAGATGGTCAATCAGCTCCTGCGCTTGCTCTTCGGTGAGTTTACCAGCCTGCATATCGCGTTCGATATAGATGTCGAGGAAGGTTGAAACGCGACCGAACGACATGGCGGCGCCGTTTTGTGATTTCACCGCGGCCAGGTAGCCGAAGTAGGTCCACTGCACCGCTTCCTGCGCGTTAGTCGCCGGGCCAGAGATATCGCAGCCATATTTCGCCGCCATCTCTTTAATCTGAGCAAGGGCGCGATGCTGTTCCGCAATCTCTTCGCGCAGACGGATAGTGGCTTCCAGATTGACGCCGTTTTCCAGGTCGCTCTGCAGCGAATTGAACTGCGCCAGTTTGTCCTGCATCAGGAAGTCGATGCCGTACAGGGCGACGCGGCGGTAGTCGCCGATGATGCGGCCACGGCCGTAGGCGTCCGGCAGACCGGTCAGCACGCCTGATTTACGGCAGCGCAGGATATCCTGGGTATAGACGTCGAACACGCCCTGGTTATGGGTTTTACGATACTCGGTGAAGATTTTTTTCAGCGCGGGATCCAGTTCGCGGCCATAAACCTTGCAGGAGCCTTCCACCATTTTGATGCCGCCGAACGGAATAATGGCGCGTTTCAGCGGGGCTTCAGTCTGTAAGCCGACGATTTTTTCCAGCGATTGATTAATATAGCCGGCGTCGTGCGCGGTAATAGTCGACGCGAGATCGGTGTCGAAGTCGACGGGCGCATGGGTGCGGTTTTCAATTTTGATCCCTTCCAGTACGGCATTCCACAGCTTAGTGGTGGCGTCTGTGGCGCCTGCCAGGAAGGACTCATCGCCCTCATACGGGGTATAGTTCTTTTGAATGAAGTCGCGAACGTTTACGCTGTTCTGCCATTCGCCGTTGGCGAATCCTTCCCAGGCCGCAGCCTGTTTTGCATTCAGATCGGTCATGATATACCTGCCTTATCTAAGAAGACTTTATGTTGGCGCCGCCAGCTGCGCGGCGTCGGCCAGAAATGATTAGTGTGCGGTCGAACCGTTGCGTAAATAGATCACCCAGTAGGTCAGTCCGACCAGCAGCCCGCCGCCGATGATGTTGCCGATGGTCACTGGGATCAGGTTGTCGACGATAAAGTTAACGGGCGTCAGCGCCTGAAACTGGTCGGCGCTGGCGCCGGCGGCTTGCCAGAATGCCGGTCCGGAGAAGTCGCGGATCACGATAGCCAGCGGAATGAGAAACATATTAGCGATGCAGTGCTCAAAGCCGCTGGCGACAAACATGGCGACCGGCAGGATCATGGCGATGGTTTTATCCATCAGGCTGTGGCCGGAATAGCTCATCCAGACCGCCAGACAGACCATCAGGTTCGCCAGGATGCCAAGGCAGACCGCTTCGAGAAAGCTGTGGTGCATTTTGTGATCGGCGGTTTGCAGCACGTTAAGGCCCCAGGCGCCGTTCGCGGTCATATGCATGCCGCCGAACCAGATCAGCGCGACGAAAAAGAGCGCGCCGGCCAGGTTGCCGAAATAGACGTTGATCCAGTTGCGCGTCAGCTGGCCCCAGGTGATGCGACCGCTGGCTTTCGCCACCACAATCAGCACCGTCGAGGTAAAGAGGTCAGCGCCGCAGACTACCACCAGAATCAAGCCAAGAGAGAAGCAGAGGCCGCCGATCAGCTTCGCGACGCCGTAAGGCATGCCTGCACTGCCGGTGGTCGCCGTGATATAGAAGACAAACGCGATGGAAATGAAAACGCCGGCGTTGATGGCGAGAAAAAAGGTGGTCAGGGGATGTTTTGTGGCTTTATAAACTCCAGCATCCTCCGCCACTTTGGCCATTGCAGCCGGTAATAACAGATTAAAAGGGTTGTCAGCTTTCACACTAACGCTCTCCAAAAGATGTCTGGAAAAATACTAACAAAGGAGTATAGGACAGGATTTGATCTGGATCATATTTGACCGGAAGGCAGCGGGTTGAGGCGAGAAGTCGACAGGCGGATTTTATTTAATTTGTTGATTTTAAATAAATAAATTTATTTTAAATTTTATAATATTATTTTAAATGGTATAAGGATGATGGCGCCGTTCTGTTAATTAAAATAATTAAACGCTATTTTATTGTTAAATAAAACCAGGGTGTTACCCATCAATATGTGTTAATAAAATATTCCCGACGGGTGTATAAAAAAGGGCGCCAGCTGCGCTGACGCCCTTTTAAATGACTCTGCCTGCGGATAACACAGCGGGAGTTACGCTTTCCAGTAACGGCGCTTCGCCGCCTGCAGTTTTTCATAGGCCTGCAGCAGCGCCTGATGCGCCGGGAAGGCGTTCAGGTTTTCATCCACGGCCTGCAGACCGTAGAACGGCGCTTCGCCGCTGATCGCCGCCGAGGCCGCTTCCAGCGTCTCCGCGCCATACATGCGGGTGAAAGCGTGGTGATACTGCAGCGGATCGCGCTCGTCTTCCATCGCCAGCAGCAGCAGCGTCTGCAGGCAGCGGTAGTAGTTGGCGCGCTCCGGCGAGAAGATCGAACCGTTGAACTCCATCGTCCACTCGGTCCAGATCAGCGCCTGGTCGAGATCGCCGCCCGCCAGCGCCAGCATCGCTTTCAGCTCGCCGATGCGCAGCGTGTACCAGCCGTTATCTTTGCCGCTCGCCAGACCCAGCAGTTCGCGCACGCGGGTGAAGTCGTCGTGGCCTTCTTCATCCAGCTGCACAATGAGATCCAGATACTCTTCCGGATTCCAGTTGGTGGCAGGCAGCGCCAGCAGCGTCTCGCGCAGGCCAGCGCCCATGTTGTTGTTCGCCAGCAGCAGATCTTCCGCAGGATAGATATCGGACATGCCCGGCACGATAATGCGGCAGGCGTAGACGCCCAGATGATCGTAGTCGGCGATGTAGACCTCTTGATCCTCTTTGCGGAAGATTGCCATCAGGGTGGCGAATTCCTCTTGCGTGGTGCCGCTAAACGACCAGTCGACAAACGGATAGTCCGCTTTCTCTTTAAACAGATCCCAGGAGATAAGGCCGCTGGAGTCGATAAAGTGCGTCTCAAGGTTGGCGTGCTCGGCCACTTCTTCGTCATCAAACGTCGGCGGGGTAAAGACGTCGAGATCTTTCAGGCCACGGCCCTGCAGCAGCTCGGTCACGGTACGCTCAAGGGCGACGCCGAAGTCGGGATGCGCGCCGAAAGAGGCGAAGCAGGTGCCGTTCTGCGGGTTAAACAGCACCACGCAAATCACCGGATAGTTACCGCCCAGCGAGGCGTCGTAGGCGAAAATCGGGAAGCCTTCCGCCTCCAGGCGCGCGATCGCTTCCACTACGCCGGGATAGCGCTGCATCACGCTGTCGGGAATGGTCGGCAGGCTAATCGCTTCGGCGATGATGCGGTTTTTAATGTAGCGCTCAAACACCTCGGAGAGGCCCTGAACGCGTGCCTCGTTGGCGGTATTGCCCGCCGACATGCCGTTAGAGACATAGAGGTTGCCGATGATGTTCATCGGGATATAGACGGTTTGCTGGTCAGACTGACGGGTAAAGGGCAGGCCGCAAATGCCGCGCTCGGCGTTACCGGACTGCAGATCCACCAGCTCTGGCGCGGTCAGCGCGTTGTCCGGATCGTAAAAGGCGCGCAGACGCGCATCGAGAATGCCTTCCGGCAGCGAGCCGTCCGCCGGCAGCGGGAACCACTTTTCATTGGGGTAATGCACGAAATCGCCGTTAGCGATCGATTTACCCAGCCAGAAATCAGCGAAGAAGTAGTTGGTTGAGAGGCGCTCGAAATATTCGCCCAGCGCCGAGGCCAGCGCGGCTTTCTTGCTGGCGCCTTTGCCGTTGGTAAAGCAGAGCGGGCAGTCGCGATCGCGAATATGCACCGACCAGACGTGGGGAACCGGATTCAGCCAGGAGGCCTCTTCAATATTAAAGCCCAGGTCGGTGAGCTTTTGCTGGAAGCGCGCGATGGAATCTTCCAGGGCCGCGTCTTTGCCGGGAATAAAGGTTTGCGTCATGAAACCGCTCTCTCATAGATAGTGGGCGTAAAGCGCGCAATGATACGGACTTTGCCGTTCTGGCGCTATGAAGACGGCATAAATTTCTCCGCGCCATTATCGCTAAAAGGCGCGGGAAATAACGGCCATATCGCCATGCAAACGCGCCGCCTCACAAAATTTCGCTCTGCGTTGCATTTGTGACATAAGCTGCGGGGCGGCAGATTCAGAAAATGTGATCCCGTCCGGATTTATCATTGCAGGCGTCATAAGGCAGTGATAAAACCGGTAAGCAATGCATAACCGTTCTGGATAACCGTGGTGAGGGGAAATGACGCAGATTTATAATTTTAGTTCCGGTCCAGCGATGCTGCCGGTTGAAGTGCTCCGTCGTGCAGAACAAGAACTGACAAACTGGCACGGTCTGGGGACCTCCGTTATGGAGATCAGCCATCGCAGCAAAGAGTTTCTTAAGGTAGCGGAAGAGGCGGAGCAGGACTTACGCGATCTTCTGAAAATCCCGGCCAACTACAAAGTTTTATTCTGCCACGGCGGCGCGCGTGCGCAGTTTGCCGCCGTACCGGGCAATCTGCTGGGCGAGGCAACCACGGCGGATTACGTCGACGGCGGCTACTGGGCGCACAGCGCCATTAAAGAAGCGGAAAAGTACTGCACGCCGCGCACGCTGGATGTGAAAACCACCCGCGACGGCAAGCGCGCCATTCTGCCGATGAGCCAGTGGGATCTGAGCAGCGACGCCGCCTACGTGCACTACTGCCCGAATGAAACCATTGATGGCATCGCCATCGATGAGCAGCCTGACTTCGGCGATAAGATCGTCGTGGCGGATCTCTCCTCTACCATTCTGTCGCGTCCGCTCGACATCAGCCGCTACGGCGTGATTTACGCTGGCGCGCAGAAAAACATCGGCCCGGCAGGGTTGACGATTGTTATCGTACGCGACGATCTGCTGGGCAAAGCGCGTCAGTCAGTGCCCTCTATCCTCGACTATCAGGTGCTGGCAGAGAACGACTCGATGTTCAATACGCCGCCTACCTTTGCCTGGTATCTTTCTGGCCTGGTGTTCAAATGGTTGAAAGAGAAGGGCGGCGTAGGCGAAATTGACAAGATCAATCAGGCCAAAGCCGATCTGCTCTACGGCCTGATCGATCAGAACCCCTTCTACCGTAACGACGTCGCGGTAGAGAACCGCTCGCGCATGAATGTGCCTTTCCAGCTGGCGGACGCCGCGCTGGACGCGCTCTTCCTGGAAGAGTCGTTCAAGGCGGGCCTGCACGCGCTGAAAGGCCATCGCGTGGTAGGCGGCATGCGCGCATCGATCTACAATGCGATGCCGCTGGAAGGCGTGAAAGCGCTGACCGACTTTATGGCTGACTTCGCTCGTCGTCACGGTTAAGCCTTCGCAGTAGCGTCGGCGCTCGCGCCGACTTCAGACCCCGTCTCGCGGCGGGGTTTTGTCCTTTTTTGGAGATTTGGTTTCACATGCAGGACTCCCTGACCTTACAACCCATCGCACGCGTTGACGGCACCGTTAACCTGCCGGGTTCAAAAAGCGTTTCTAACCGTGCGCTGCTGCTGGCGGCGCTGGCGAAAGGCACCACGCGTCTGACAAACCTGCTGGACAGCGACGATGTTAAGCACATGCTGAACGCCCTGAAGGCGTTGGGCGTCGACTTCACCCTCTCCGCCGATCGCACGCAGTGCGAAGTGGTCGGTCAGGCCGGTGCGTTGCGTGCGTCCCAGCCGCTGGAGCTGTTCCTCGGCAATGCCGGAACGGCGATGCGCCCGCTGGCGGCGGCGCTCTGCCTGGGTGAGCAGGATATCGTGCTGACCGGCGAGCCGCGTATGAAAGAGCGTCCTATCGGGCATCTGGTCGACGCGCTCCGTCAGGGCGGCGCGCAGATTGACTATCTGGAAAACAGCGATTACCCGCCGCTGCGCCTGAAAGGCGGCTTTACCGGCGGCGAAGTGAGCGTTGACGGCAGCGTCTCCAGCCAGTTCCTCACCGCGCTGCTGATGACCGCGCCGCTGGCGCAGCGCGATACGACGATCGCCATTAAAGGCGAGCTGGTGTCGAAGCCCTATATCGACATCACGCTGCACCTGATGCGCTGTTTTGGCGTCGAGGTAGAGAACCAGCATTACCAGCGCTTCCTGATTAAAGGTCAGCAGCAGTATCAGTCGCCGGGCGACTATCTGGTCGAGGGCGACGCCTCTTCCGCCTCCTATTTCCTCGCTGCCGCCGCCATTAAAGGGGGAACCGTGCGCGTAACCGGCATTGGCCGCGACAGCGTGCAGGGCGATATCCGCTTTGCTGACGTGCTGGAAAAAATGGGCGCGCGCATCGAGTGGGGCAGCGACTATATTGCCTGTACCGCGGGCGAGCTGAACGCCATCGACATGGACATGAACCATATTCCCGACGCCGCGATGACCATCGCCACCACCGCGCTGTTTGCCAAAGGCACCACGCTGATGCGCAACATCTACAACTGGCGCGTTAAAGAGACGGACCGTCTGGCTGCGATGGCGACCGAGCTGCGCAAAGTCGGTGCGGAAGTGGAAGAGGGGCACGATTTTATCCGCATCACGCCGCCGGAAAAATTAACCCATGCCGAGATCGGCACCTATAACGATCACCGCATGGCGATGTGCTTCTCGCTGGTGGCCCTCTCCGATACGCCGGTCACCATCCTCGATCCTGGCTGTACCGCGAAAACCTTCCCTGATTATTTCCATCAGCTGGCGAAAATCAGCCACAACGCCTGATGGGCATCCTGCCGGAGAGGCGCGTTCTCCGGCATTCTCACTGCGTCTGGCCTTACCGGCCAAGAAATCGTCTGAATCTGCTGCAATTTTTAGCGATGTCTCCGCTAAAGGGTAACGCCGTTATCCTTGTCGGCGTATAATGCTACCCATTCTGAACAGCCTGAAGGCTGGACTATTACGCGCAGCAACAGGAGAGAATAATGACGGCAACGGCCCCGGTTATAACTGTCGATGGACCCAGCGGCGCAGGCAAAGGCACCCTGTGCAAAGCGATGGCGGAAGCGCTGCAGTGGCATCTGCTCGATTCCGGCGCCATCTATCGCGTTCTGGCGCTGGCTGCGCTGCATCATCAGGTGGATATCGAATCCGAAGAGGCGCTGGTGCCGCTGGCCGCGCATCTGGACGTGCGTTTCGTCTCACAGGAAGGCGAACTGCAGGTGATCCTGGAGGGCGAAGAGGTGACAGGCGAAATCCGCACGCAAGAGGTCAGCAACACCGCGTCACGCGTCGCCGCCTTTCCTCGCGTGCGTGAGGCGCTGCTGCGTCGTCAGCGCGCCTTCCGCGATGAGCCTGGCCTCATCGCCGACGGCCGCGATATGGGCACCGTGGTTTTCCCCGACGCGCCGGTAAAAATTTTCCTCGACGCCAGCCCGGAAGAGCGCGCCCAGCGCCGTATGCTACAGTTGCAGGAGAGCGGCTTTAGTGTTAACTTTGATCGCCTTTTAGCCGAGATAAAAGAACGTGATGACCGCGATCGTAACCGCGCCATTGCGCCTTTAGTCCCCGCCGCCGATGCGCTGGTTCTGGATTCTACGCAGTTATCCATCGAGCAAGTCATTGATCAGGCGCTGGAATATGCCCGCACTAAGCTGGGCATTTAATCTTTTCGGCCAAACAGAATTGCAGTAACCCTGTGCCAGGGAAAGCGCGCAGGGCATGTGAAACAACCCCATCCGACACTGACGTCAGGTGGACGTTAAATTGAAGAATCCTAAGATTATCAATATGACTGAATCTTTTGCTCAACTCTTTGAAGAGTCCCTGAAAGAAATCGAAACCCGCCCGGGTTCCATCGTTCGTGGCGTTGTTGTCTCTATCGACAAAGACGTCGTTCTGGTTGATGCGGGTCTGAAATCTGAATCTGCCATCCCGGCAGAGCAGTTCAAGAACGCAGCCGGCGAACTGGAAATCCAGGTTGGTGACGAAGTTGACGTTGCCCTGGATGCAGTGGAAGACGGCTTCGGTGAAACCCTGCTGTCCCGTGAGAAAGCTAAACGTCATGAAGCCTGGATCACGCTGGAAAAAGCTTACGAAGACGCTGAAACTGTTACCGGTGTTATCAACGGCAAAGTTAAAGGTGGCTTCACAGTTGAGCTGAACGGTATTCGTGCGTTCCTGCCAGGTTCACTGGTTGACGTGCGTCCGGTTCGCGACACGCTGCACCTGGAAGGCAAAGAGCTTGAATTCAAAGTAATCAAGCTTGATCAGAAACGTAACAACGTCGTGGTTTCACGCCGCGCGGTTATCGAATCTGAGAACAGCGCTGAGCGCGATCAGCTGCTGGAAAACCTGCAGGAAGGCATGGAAGTCAAAGGTATCGTTAAGAACCTCACTGACTACGGCGCATTCGTTGATCTGGGCGGCGTCGATGGCCTGCTGCACATCACCGACATGGCGTGGAAACGCGTTAAGCATCCGAGCGAAATCGTCAACGTGGGCGACGAAATCACTGTTAAAGTGCTGAAGTTCGACCGCGAGCGTACCCGTGTATCTCTGGGCCTGAAACAGCTGGGCGAAGATCCGTGGGTGGCTATCGCTAAACGCTATCCGGAAGGCACTCGCCTGACCGGTCGTGTGACCAACCTGACTGATTACGGCTGCTTCGTTGAAATCGAAGAAGGCGTTGAAGGTCTGGTGCACGTTTCTGAAATGGACTGGACCAACAAAAACATCCACCCGTCTAAAGTTGTTAACGTGGGCGACGTGGTTGAAGTTATGGTTCTGGACATCGACGAAGAGCGTCGTCGTATCTCCCTGGGCCTGAAGCAGTGCAAAGCCAACCCGTGGCAGCAGTTTGCTGAGACCCACAACAAGGGCGATCGCGTTGAAGGTAAAATCAAGTCAATCACTGACTTCGGTATCTTCATCGGCCTGGACGGCGGCATCGACGGTCTGGTTCACCTGTCTGACATCTCCTGGAACGCGACTGGCGAAGAAGCCGTTCGTGAGTACAAGAAAGGCGACGAAATCGCTGCCGTTGTACTGCAGGTTGACGCAGAGCGCGAGCGCATCTCTCTGGGCGTGAAACAGCTGGCTGAAGATCCGTTCAACAACTACATCACCCTGAACAAGAAAGGCGCCATCGTTACTGGTAAAGTAACGGCAGTTGACGCTAAAGGTGCTACAGTTGAACTGGCAGACGGCGTTGAAGGTTACCTGCGCGCTTCTGAAGCTTCACGTGACCGCGTTGAAGACGCAACTCTGGTTCTGAATGTTGGCGACGATGTTGAAGCTAAATTCACCGGCGTTGATCGTAAAAACCGCGTTGTTAGCCTGTCTGTTCGTGCGAAAGACGAAGCTGACGAAAAAGACGCTATCGCGACCGTGAACAACAAGCAGGAAGAAGGCAACTTCTCTAATGCTATGGCTGAAGCGTTCAAAGCAGCTAAAGGCGAGTAATCGACCTGAAGCAACCGGGCAGGGAAATCTGCCCGGTTACGGTAGCAGGCTGTCATACCTTTCCCACAAGGATTAACCGGAGGTTACATGACCAAGTCAGAACTGATTGAAAGACTTGCTGGCCAGCAGACTCATATTCCGGCGAAAGTCGTTGAGGATGCTGTAAAAGAGATGCTGGAGCACATGGCCACAACGCTGGCCCAGGGCGAACGCATTGAAATCCGGGGATTCGGCAGCTTTTCTTTGCATTACCGCGCACCGCGTACGGGTCGTAACCCGAAAACGGGCGATAAAGTGGAACTGGAAGGTAAATACGTTCCCCATTTTAAGCCGGGCAAAGAATTGCGAGACCGTGCAAACATTTACGGCTAAGCCGTAACCGAACGCAGAAACGACATCCCAGGATGTCGTTTTTTTTTGCCTGCGGTAACAGGCGAGCGCGCTCAAAAAAACGGTATTCTCTCTGCAATATCCCTTTTTCTCTGCGAAGCGACGCGCAGACCGGTCATCCTGCCCCTGATCCAGCCTTGATTCATCTGCATACTGAGCCGGTTGAACAGGGATGGATAAATCATGACGGTAACACTGTTTGCCAGCCTGGCGATCCTCGCGGCGCTGCCGCTGCTGTTGCTCCATCAGCTGCCGCCGCCGGCAGGCATCGCGGCTGTGGCCATGGCCGGCATGCTGCTGCTGTGGGCAAACACCGCCTGGCTGCGTGCGGCAGCCATCGCGCTGCTGCTGGTTGCCTGGATGCTGGGTGCCGCGCGCTCCAGCGTCGATGAGACCGAGGCCGCCAGCGCCACGCCCGCCGCCTATAGCGTGCGCATCGATGAAGTCCGACACGACCGCCAGCAGATCAAAGTGCAGCTCCTCAGACGAGAAGGGCGCTATCTGTTTCCGCCGCGTTTCGCCTGGCTGTCGCTGGGCGATCGCCAGGAGAGCTGGTGTCCGGGACAGCGCTGGTTGATGACCCTGACCCTACGGCCGGTTCATGCCCAACTCAATGAGGGCGAATTTGACGCTCAGCGCTTTGCGCTGGCGAACCATACATCATTGCGCGGCCGCATTCAGCGCTATCAGCCGGAATCGCTCGCCTGCAGCTGGCGCTGGCAGCGAATCATGCGCGATCTACCGGTTATTAATGCCCTTGAGCAGCGCGCGGTATTACAGGCACTGGCGTTTGGCGAACGCGCGGAGATGAGCGAGGCGCTGCGCCAGCTGCTGCGGGAAACCGGTACCGCGCATCTGATGGCGATTTCGGGCATGCATATCGCGCTCGCCGCCAGCAGCGGCTGGCTTATGGCGCGCGCCGTGCAGCTGGCTCTGCCGGCGCATCTGATCGGCTACCGCTTTCCGCTGCTGGTGAGCTGGCTGTTGGCGGCGCTCTATAGCTGGCTTTCCGGTAGCCACGCCCCGGCGCAGCGCGCGTTGATCGCCCTGACGCTGTGGGTCATCTTTCGCATGAAGGGTATTCAGCTCAGCGGCTGGCAGGTGTGGGCCTGCTGCGTCGGCGGCCTGCTGCTGTTCGATCCCTTAAACGTGCTGTCAGAGAGTTTCTGGCTCTCGGCGCTGGCGGTGGCCATGCTGCTGAGCTGGTATCACTGGTTTCCGCTACCGGCGCGCTGCTGCCGCGGCCTGCGCTGGCTGCCGCTTCAGCTGTTTCATCTGCAGCTCGGGATGCTGCTGCTGATGGCGCCGCTTCAGGTGATGCTGTTTGAAGGCCTCAGCCTCTCGGCGCTGGCGGCGAATATGCTGGCGATACCGGCTATCTCCTTTGTCAGCGTGCCGCTGATCCTGCTGGCGCTGCTGATGCCGGGCGGCGCGCTCTGCAGCGCCTTATGGTGGCTGGCGGATCGCTCCGTGGCCTGGCTGATGGCGGCGCTGCAGGCCTTGCCGGCGGGATGGTGGGCCTTTTATGACGCCGGCACGCTGGCGCTGCTGCTGTGGGGCGGTCTGATCGTCTGGCGATGCGGCTGGTGTTACGCGACGCCGGTTAACTGTCTGCTGCTGGCGCTGGCGCTAATTGTCTGGCGCTGGCCGCGCGAGGCGCCGGGCTGGCATATCGATATGCTGGATGTCGGCCAGGGGCTGAGCGTGGTTATCCGTCAGGGCAGAGAGGCGCTGCTCTACGACACCGGGCCGCGCTGGGAAAGCGGCGACGCTGGCACGCGCCACGTTATTCCATGGCTGTTACGCAAGCGTCTGCGCCTTGACGCCGTGGTGCTGAGCCATCGTCATCTGGATCACAGCGGCGGCCTGCGCGCTATCAGGCAACGCTGGCCGGATGTTCCGGTGCGCAGCGCCACGCGAGATCCCACTCATCTGCCCTGCGTGCGCGGCACGCGCTGGCGCTGGGGGCGGCTCAACGTCGAGGCGCTCTGGCCGCTTAAACGCTCCGACGTCAGCAACAACAACGACTCCTGCGTGCTGAGCGTGGATGACGGCACCACGCGCCTGCTGCTAATGGGCGATCTGGAGGCGTCGGCGGAGCGGCAGCTGGTGGCGCTGGAAAAGGCGCGGCTAAAGGCGGATATCATTCAGGTTCCGCATCACGGCAGCCGCACCTCATCGACGCCGCTGCTGCTGCGCAGCGTGGCGGGTAACATCGCCATCGCCTCCGCGTCGCGCTATAACGCCTGGCGCATGCCGGTGCCGGGCGTGGTGAAAAACTACCGCCGCGCGGGCTACAGCTGGCGCGATACCGCGCAATCGGGTCAGATAAGCGTCGCTATTCACAACAATAAAATCAGGATATCGGGCCTGAGAGAGCAAATTTTGCCCCGTTGGTACCATCAGTGGTTTGGCGTCAAACGGGAATCCAGGTAGAATGAGCGGCTATTTCAAACAGCGTGAATAAATAATGCATCAAGATAAAGATCTCTCAACGTGGCAGACATTTCGTCGACTCTGGCCGATGATCGCGCCGCATAAAGCGGGTTTATTCGTGGCCGCTGTGGCCCTGATACTGAACGCCGCCGGCGACACACTTATGCTCTCCCTGTTGAAGCCTTTACTGGATGATGGGTTTGGTAAAGCGGATAAATCGGTGCTGATCTGGATGCCGCTGGCCGTTGTCGGCCTGATGCTGATCCGCGGCGTCACCAGCTATATTTCCAGCTACTGCATCTCCTGGGTTTCCGGCAATGTGGTGATGAACATGCGTCGTCGCCTCTTCAGCCATATGATGGGTATGCCGGTTTCCTTCTTCGACCAGCAGTCGACCGGCACGCTGCTGTCGCGCATTACCTATGACTCTGAGCAGGTCGCCTCCTCGTCATCCAGCGCGCTGGTTACCGTGGTTCGCGAAGGCGCGTCGATTATCGGCCTGTTTATTATGATGTTCTATTACAGCTGGCAGCTGTCGCTGATCCTGATTGTGCTGGCGCCCATCGTTTCGCTGGCGATTCGCTCGGTGTCCAAGCGCTTTCGCAGCATCAGCAAAACCATGCAGAACACCATGGGGCAGGTCACCACCAGCGCCGAGCAGATGCTGAAAGGCCATAAAGAAGTGCTGATCTTCGGCGGCCAGGAAGTGGAATCGGAACGCTTCGGCCGCGTCAGCAACCGCATGCGCCAGCAGGGCATGAAGCTGGTGTCAGCTTCCTCTATCTCCGATCCGATTATCCAGCTTATCGCCTCGCTGGCGCTGGCGTTCGTGCTTTATGCCGCCAGCTTCCCTAGCGTGATGGAGACGCTGACCGCAGGCACCATCACCGTGGTCTTCTCCTCGATGATCGCACTGATGCGCCCGCTGAAGTCCCTGACTAACGTCAACGCGCAGTTTCAGCGCGGCATGGCGGCGTGCCAGACGCTGTTCTCGATTCTCGACAGTGAGCAGGAAGTCGACACCGGCACGCGCGAAATCAAACGCGCCAAAGGAGACGTCGAGTTCCGCAACGTCACCTTTACCTATCCAGGCCGCGATACGCCGGCGCTGCGCGACATCAACCTGGCGCTGCCGGCGGGGAAAACCGTGGCGCTGGTCGGGCGTTCCGGCTCAGGCAAGTCGACGCTGGCTAGCCTGCTGACGCGTTTTTACGACATTCAGCAGGGTGAAATTCTGCTGGACGGCCATGACCTGCGCGAATACACGCTGCGTTCGCTGCGTAATCAGGTGGCGCTGGTTTCGCAGAACGTGCATCTGTTCAACGACACCATCGCCAACAATATCGCCTACGCGCGCAGCGAGCAGTACAGCCGTGAAGAGATTGAGCGCGCCGCCACCATGGCGCACGCGATGGATTTCATCAACAAGATGGATCACGGACTGGATACGGTGATTGGCGAAAACGGCGTGCTGCTCTCCGGCGGCCAGCGTCAGCGTATCGCCATCGCGCGCGCGCTGCTGCGTGACTGCCCGATCCTTATCCTCGACGAAGCGACCTCTGCGCTCGACACCGAATCGGAACGCGCGATCCAGTCTGCGCTGGACGAGCTGCAGAAAAACCGCACCTCGCTGGTGATCGCCCACCGCCTGTCGACTATCGAAAAAGCAGACGAAATCGTGGTGGTGGAAGATGGCCGTATCGTCGAGCGCGGCACCCATGCCGTTCTGCTTGAGCAGCGGGGCGCCTATGCTCAGCTGCATAAGATGCAGTTTGGGCAATGATTGAGCGCATCTGGAGTGGACGCTCGCCGCTGTGGCTGCTGTTATGGCCGCTCAGCCTGATCTATGGCGCCGTCTCCTCCCTGATTCGCCTTAGCTACCAGCGCGGCTGGCGTAAAAGCTGGCGCGCGCCGGTGCCGATCGTGGTGGTCGGCAATCTTACCGCGGGTGGCAATGGCAAAACGCCGGTGGCGATCTGGCTGGTGCAGGCGCTGCAGCGCCGCGGGCTAAAGGTGGGCGTGGTGTCGCGCGGCTACGGCGGCAAAGCGGAGCGCTATCCACTGCTGGTTAATGGCGACACGTCGACGGAGCTGGCGGGCGACGAGCCGGTGCTGATCGCCCAGCGCAGCGGCGCGCCGGTCGCGGTGGCGCCGAAACGCCGCGCGGCCGTCGAGGCGCTGCTCGCCAGCCAGCCGCTGGATCTTATCGTTACTGACGACGGGCTGCAGCACTACGCGCTGCAGCGCGATCGCGAGATTGTAGTCGTCGACGGCGTGCGCCGCTTCGGCAACGGCTGGTGGTTGCCCGCCGGGCCGATGCGCGAACGCGCGTCGCGGTTGCAGCAGGTCGACGCGGTGATCGTCAACGGCGGCCAGGCGCAGCCGGGTGAAATCGCGATGACGCTGCGGCCAGGCCAGGCGGTGAATCTGCAGAGCCAGAGGCGCGCGCCGCTCGCCGACCTGAACAACGTGGTGGCGATGGCCGGTATCGGCCATCCGCCGCGCTTTTTCGCCACCCTTAAGCAGCATGGCGTTACGCCGGTTAGCGAAATCGCTTTCGCCGATCACCACGCCTACAGCCAGCCGGAACTCGCTCAATTGCTGACCGACGGGCAGATTCTGCTAATGACCGAAAAAGACGCGGTGAAGTGTCGAGGCTTCGCCCAGCCCAACTGGTGGTATCTGCCGGTCGAGGCTGAGCTGAGTGACGACGCGACGACGCCGCTGCTGGATGATATCGAACGTCTGGCGCGGCACAACGCTAACGGGGCCGCCAGCTAACTTACGCCGAACGCAGGAAGGGAATGAACACAACGCTTTCGCTTTCGCTTCAACAGGCACGACATCTTCATCTGGCCGCGCAGGGCCTGCTGCGCGCGCCGTCAAAACGCGCCCGCTATCCCGATCTGCTCGCCGCCATCCGCCGCATGTCGCTGCTGCAAATCGACACCATCCACGTTGTCGCGCGCAGTCCCTATCTGGTGCTGTTCAGCCGCCTCGGCAGCTATCCGCCTGTCTGGCTGGAACAGGCGCTGGCGCAGGGCGAACTGTTTGAGTACTGGGCGCACGAAGCCTGCTTTATTCCACGCGAAGACTACCGGCTGCTGCGCCACCGCATGCTTGAGCCAGAGCGCCTGGGCTGGAAATATAACGCCCAGTGGGTGCGCGACCATCAGCAGGAGATCGCCGACCTGCTGCAGCATATCGCCGAGCAGGGGCCGGTGCGCGCCGCCGACTTCGCCAGCGGCGCCGATCACAAATCCGGCTGGTGGGCGTGGAAGCCGCACAAACGTCATCTGGAAAATCTGTTCAGCGCGGGCGAGCTGATGGTCAGCGAGCGGCGTAATTTTCAGCGGGTCTACGATCTGCGTTCGCGCCTGCTGCCCGAGTGGCAGGATGCGCTGCACGCCCTCAGCGAAGCGGACGCGCAGCGGGAGATGCTGCGCAACAGCGCGCGCAGCCTCGGCATTTTTCGCGCCGCCTGGCTGCCGGATTACTACCGTCTCAGGCGCGTGGCGCTGAAGCCACACCTGGAGGAGGCGCAGCGAACGGGCGAGATTGTGCCCGTCACGGTAGCGGATCTGGGGGAGATGTGGCTGCATCGCGATCTGCTGCCGCTGCTCGACGCGCCGCTTAACGCCACGCACAGCGCCATCCTGTCGCCGTTCGATCCGGTGGTGTGGGATCGGCGCCGCGCGCTGGAGCTGTTCCAGTTCGACTACCGGCTCGAGTGCTATACCCCAGAGGCGAAGCGCCAACATGGCTATTTCGTGCTGCCGGTGCTGCATCGCGGCGTCATCAAGGCGCGGCTGGATGCGCGCATGCAGCGGCAGGCGCGACGGCTGGTGGTGAAAAACCTCTGGCTGGAGGCGGACGTGCGCGTGACCGCCGCCTTCGTCAGGGATATTCGCCAGGCGATTAGCCGCTTTGCGGCGTGGCAGAATGCGGAGAGCGTGCTGTTCGAACAGATGCCCGCCGCGCTGCGGGCGCACTGGCCCTCTGAGTGGGCGCTCAATTCCTGAGCTTTGCGGCTTGCGCCGCAGATTCGCGGCCGCTTTACGCGCACGCTGAGACCCTGCGCTATGGTATCCTTAGCGCCTTATGCAATCGGTCCGTGATGGAGGACATATGGATCACCGTTTACTCGAAATCGTTGCCTGCCCGGTATGCAACGGCAAGCTCTACTACAACAACGCGCAGCAGGAGCTGATCTGTAAACCTGACGCGCTGGCGTTCCCGGTGCGCGACGGTATTCCGGTGCTGCTGGAAAACGAAGCGCGCACGCTCTCTGTTGAAGAGATCCATCCATGAGTTTCACGGCCATCGTTCCTGCGCGCTACGCGTCGACGCGTCTGCCTGGCAAACCGCTGGTTGATATCGCCGGAAAGCCGATGATTGTTCATGTGATGGAGCGCGCGCGCGCCTCTGGCGCCAGCCGCGTGATTGTCGCGACCGATCATCCCGACGTGAAAGCGGCGGTGGAGGCAGCAGGCGGCGAAGTCTGCATGACCCGCGCCGATCATCAGTCAGGCACCGAGCGGCTGGCTGAGGTGATTGAAACCTGCGGCTTCGCCGACGACGAGATTATCGTCAACGTGCAGGGTGACGAGCCGCTGATCCCGCCGGAGATCGTGCGGCAGGTGGCGGCGAATCTGGCTGGCGCGCAGGCGGGCATGGCGACGCTGGCGGTGCCGATCCATGACGCGGAAGAGGCGTTCAACCCCAACGCGGTGAAAGTGGTGATGGACGCGCAGGGCTATGCGCTCTATTTCTCTCGCGCCACCATTCCCTGGGATCGCGAGCGCTTCGCCGCCTCCCGCGAGGAGATTGGCGACACGCTGCTGCGCCATATCGGCATTTACGCCTATCGCGCCGGTTTTATTCGTCGCTACGTCTCCTGGGCGCCGTGCCCGCTGGAGCGCATTGAACTGCTGGAGCAGCTGCGCGTGCTCTGGTACGGCGAAAAGATCCACGTCGCCGTGGCGGAAACCGTGCCGGGCGTCGGCGTCGATACCCCGGAAGATCTGGCGCGCGTGCGCGCCGCGCTGCAGGGCTAAAACGTCGGGGGAGATCGCCCCCGGCGCTTTTTATTGATCTGTTTCCGTATCTTTGCCCGCTGAGGCCTCCAGGATGGTGTGATATTTTCCTTGAGGAGGATGCATGGAAAGTCTCAAATCTGAACTGTCGCTGGTGCTGGGCGAGACGGTCAGCCGGCTCGAAACCATCAGCGACCAGCCGCCGACGCGGCTTTATGCGCTCTACGATCGCCAGGACAAACCGATGCCGCTGGTGGCGAAATATTTTCGTCATCAGGGACGCGCCGCGCTGGAAGCGAAAAAGCTGGCGCTGCTCGGGCACGAAGGGCTGATCGCCGTGCCGGCGGTCTACGGCCTGGTGCTGAGCCAGCAGCCGCCGGTGCATGAAATGCTGCTGATGGCGCGCCTCAACGGCGTCTCCGCCGAGGCGCCGACCCGCGATGGCGCCCGCTGGCAGCAGCTGTGCGAAGAGGTGGTAGAGGGATTACTCGCCTGGCACCGCATCAGCAGCCACGGCCTGGTCGGCACCGTCGACAGCACGCAGCAAAACACCTGGCCCGCCTGGTTTCATCAGCGCGTGGAGGTGCTATGGGCCACGCTCAGCTATCTGCAGCCGCCCGCCTTTACCCTCGCCGATCGTCAGGTGCTGTTTCGCAGCCGCGAACAGCTGGAGCATCTCATGCGCGACGTCGACGATCCCTGCGTGATGCTACACGGCAATCTCCGCCTCACCAGCATCGTTAAAAACGCGCGCAGCGATCAGCTGCTGGCGATGACCCAGCCTGGGTCGATATTATGGGCGCCGCGCGAATATGAGCTGATCCACCTTGGCGAAAGCCCGGCGGAAAGGGCGCTGATGCAGCACTATCTGCGCCGCGCGCCGGTTGCCGAAGGCTTCCTCTGGCGGCGCTGGCTCTACCAGCTGTGGGACTGCATCGACGGGCTGGTACAGTATGGCGAATTTGACCGCGCGCGCTTCGATCACGCCCACGCCCAGCTACTGCCCTGGCTCGGCTGAGGGCGCGTCGCCGCCTTTCAGCCACTGCCACACGCTTCCCAGCGCCTCATAGGCGACGCGATCGCTGTGGCTAAGCCAGAGCGGCGAGGGAATGGTGCGCTCCCACCCGTTGAGCGGCGAGGTTACCGCCAGCTGGTTGGCGGGCGCGGCGAACGGCGTTAATCCTGCGGCATGGAAAAAATTGAGCGCGCGCGCCATATGGTTGGCGGAGGTTACCAGCAGAAAAGGACGCTGGCCGACCAGGCCGCGCACCGCGCGCGCTTCCTCTTCGGTATCCTTTGGCCGATCCAGCAGCTGGATATGATCCTGCGGCACCCCCAGGCTCAGCGCCACCGAGGCCGCCACCTGCGCGTTGCTGACCGGATTACGTCCGGCGGCGGCGCCGGTAAAAATCATCGTCGCCTGCGGCTGACGTCGCCACTGGCGCACGCCTTCGGCGACGCGCGGCAGGCTGTTGCCGATCAGATTCGAACTCGGCGCCCAGTCGGGATTAAAGGTGTAGCCGCCGCCCAGCACCACGATAAAGTCAACCGGCTGCTCGCCGTTCCAGGTGGCGTAACGCGACTCCAGCGGCAGCAGCAGGCGATCGGCCACCGGCTGCAGGCTTAACAGCAGCAGCAGCGCCCAGCTCAGCGTCACTAAAATTTTGCCACTTTTTTGCCAGCGGCTGAACCAAAGCAGCAAAATGCCCGCCGCCATTACCAGCAGCAGCAGCGGTAAAGGCATCAACAGGCCGCCCGCCACTTTTTTCAGCGCAAAAAACATCAAAAAAACTCCTTGTTGTCCGAAAAAACAGCAGCCGGAAAGGAAGAAGGGGATGAAAGGTTCATTCTTGTTGAGGCTGTGACAAAATAGCACAAGTCTGAGCGCAGCATACCGGAGCCCACGCCATGCAGGATCGTAACTTCGACGATCTCGCGGAAAAATTTTCGCAAAATATTTACGGCACCACCAAAGGGTTGGTGCGTCAGGCGATCCTGTGGGACGAGCTAGAGGCAATCCTGCCGACGCTCGGCACGGATCCGCTGCGCGTGCTCGACGCCGGCGGCGGGCTGGGGCAAATTTCCAGCGGGCTGGCGCAGCGCGGCCATCAGATCCTGCTGTGCGATCTCTCGGCGGAGATGCTGCGCCGCGCGCAGCAGCATGCCGACGCGCAGGATGTGAGCCACAACATGCAATTCAGACAAATCGCAGTCCAGCAGGTGGGCGAACATTTGGATACGCCGGTGGATCTGGTATTGTTTCACGCTGTGCTTGAGTGGGTCGCAGAGCCTGAAAAAGCGCTGCAGGCGCTGTTTGACGCATTGCGGCCGGGCGGCGTGATGTCGCTGATGTTTTTTAACCGCCACAGCCTGGTGTTTCGCAACCTGACGCTGGGTAACTTCGGCTATCTGCGGGTCAATATGGCGAAGCAGAAGAAGCGCTCCCTGTCGCCGGACTACCCGCGCGATCCTGACGATGTCTATCGCTGGCTCACCGCCTGCGGTTTCGACATCGAGCAGCGTACGGGCGTGCGCGTCTTCAGCGACTATATGAAAGCCCCGCCGGCAGACGGCGGCGGCGATGCGAGCATTCTTGAGATGGAGCGACGCTACTGTCGCCAGGAACCCTTTTTAAGCCTGGGACGTTACATTCACGTAACCGCGCGTAAACCAGGGCAGAAGGACGAACTATGAGTGAATTTTCCCAGACGGTACCCGAGCTGGTCAGCTGGGCGCGCAAGAACGATTTTTCTCTTGCGCTGCCGGTCGATCGTCTGGCCTTTTTGCTGGCCATCGCCACGCTAAACGGTGAGCGCATGGATGGCGAAATGAGTGAGGGCGAGCTGATCGACGCCTTTCAGCACGTCAGTAAAGCCTTTGAACAGACTCACGAAACCGTGGTGGTGCGCGCTAATAACGCCATCAACGACATGGTGCGCCAGCGGCTGATCAACCGTTTTACCAGCGAACTAACCGAAGGGCACGCCATCTACCGCCTGACGCCGCTGGCGATCGGCATCACCGACTACTACATCCGCCAGCGCGAGTTCTCGACGCTGCGCCTGTCGATGCAGCTGTCGATCGTGGCGGGCGAGCTGAGGCGCGCCGCCGATGCGGCGGAAGAGGACGGCGACGAGTTTCACTGGCACCGCAACGTCTTCGCGCCGCTGAAATATTCGGTGGCGGAGATTTTCGACAGCATCGATATGACGCAGCGCCTGATGGATGAACAGCAGCAGGCGGTGAAGAACGACATCGCCGAGCTGCTGAACAAAGACTGGCGCGCGGCGATCGCCAGCTGCGAAATGCTGCTGTCGGAAACCTCCGGCACGCTGCGCGAGCTGCAGGATACGCTAGAGGCGGCGGGCGACAAGCTGCAGGCCAATCTGCTGCGCATCCAGGACGCCACGCTGAGCAGCCCCGATCTCGGCTTCGTCGATAAGCTGGTGTTCGACCTGCAAAACAAGCTGGATCGCATTATCAGCTGGGGACAGCAGGCGATCGACCTGTGGATCGGCTATGACCGCCACGTGCATAAATTTATTCGTACCGCCATCGACATGGACAAGAACCGCGTCTTCGCGCAGCGTCTGCGTCAGTCGGTGCAGAACTACTTCGACCAGCCGTGGGTGCTGACCTACGCCAACGCCGATCGTCTCTTTGATATGCGCGACGAGGATCTTACGCTGCGCAACGACGAGGTGCTGGGCGAGCTGCCCGCCGAGCTGGAGTTTGAAGAGTTCAACGAAATCCGCGAACAGCTGGCGGCGATGATCGAAGAGGCGCTGCTGAGCTACAAATCGGCGCGCAAACCGCTCAACCTCGCCACGGTGATGCGCGACTATCTGGCCCAGTATCCGCGGGCGCGCCACTTTGACCTGGCGCGCATCGTCGTCGATCAGGCGGTGCGTCTCGGCGTGGCGGAAGCGGATTTAGCCGGCCTGCCCGCAGAGTGGCAGGCCATTAATGATTACGGAGCCAAGGTGCAGGCACATGTCATCGACAAATATTGAACAAGTGATGCCGCTTAAGCTGGCACAGGCACTGGCCAATCCGATTTTTCCCGCGCTCGACAGCCAGTTGCGCGCCGGCCGCCATATCGGCATCGAAGAGCTGGACCAGCACGCTTTTCTGATGGATTACCAGAGCTTTCTGGAAGAGTTTTACGCCCGCTACAACGTGGAGCTGATCCGCGCGCCAGAGGGCTTTTTCTATCTGCGTCCGCGCTCGACCACGCTGATCCCGCGCTCGGTGCTCTCTGAACTCGATATGATGGTCGGCAAGCTGCTTTGCTACCTCTATCTCAGCCCGGAACGCCTGGCGAACGAAGGCATCTTCACCCAGCAGGAGCTGTATGACGAGCTGCTGACGCTGGCAGACGAAAGCAAGCTGCTGAAGCTGGTGAACCAGCGTTCGACCGGATCCGATCTCGATCGCGCCAGGCTGCAGGAGAAAATGCGCGCCTCGCTGAGCCGACTGCGTCGCCTCGGCATGGTGTGGTTTATGGGCAACGACAGCAGCAAATTTCGCATCACCGAGTCGGTGTTCCGCTTTGGCGCCGACGTGCGCAGCGGCGACGATCCGCGCGAGGCGCAGCTGCGCCTGATCCGCGACGGCGAAGCGATGGCGCTCGACAGCGTCAGCGCGACCCCCGAGCAGGATGAGAGCGACAGCGACGCGAGTGATAGCGCAGAGGAAGAACAGGCATGATTGAACGCGGTAAATTTCGTTCGCTGACGCTGATCAACTGGAACGGCTTTTTTGCCCGTACCTTTGATCTCGACGAACTGGTCACTACTTTATCGGGCGGCAACGGCGCGGGTAAATCCACCACCATGGCCGCCTTCGTCACGGCGCTGATCCCGGACCTGACGCTGCTGCACTTCCGCAACACCACGGAAGCGGGCGCCACCAGCGGTTCGCGCGACAAGGGGCTGCACGGCAAGCTGCGCGCCGGCGTCTGCTATGCGATGCTCGACGTCATCAACTCGCGCCATCAGCGCGTGGTGGCGGGCGTGCGTCTGCAGCAGGTCGCGGGCCGCGATAAAAAGGTCGATATCAAGCCGTTCAGCATTCACGGTTTGCCGCTGGAGAGCCAGCCGACCGATATGCTGACCGAGATCATGGGCAGCCGCCAGGCGCGGGTCTTGCCGCTGAGCGAAGTCAAAGAGCGCGTCGAAGCGCTGGACGGGGTGCAGTTCCGCCAGTTCAGCTCGGTCACCGACTACCACGCGATGATGTTCGAGCACGGCATCGTGCCGCGCCGCCTGCGCTCCGCCGGCGACCGCAGCAAATTCTACCGGCTGATCGAGGCGTCGCTCTACGGCGGCATCTCCAGCGCCATTACCCGCTCGCTGCGCGACTATCTGCTGCCGGAAAACAGCGGCGTGCGCAAAGCCTTCCAGGATATGGAAGCGGCGCTGCGCGAAAACCGCATGACGCTGGAGGCGATCCGCGTCACCCAGTCCGATCGCGATCTGTTCAAGCACCTGATCTCCGAAGCCACCAGCTATGTTTCGGCGGACTATATGCGCCACGCTAACGAGCGACGCATTCACCTCGACGACGCCCTGCAGCTGCGCCGCGATCTCTTCTCCAGCCGCAAGCAGCTGGCGTCGGAGCAGTATCGCCATATCGAGATGGCGCGCGAACTTGCCGAGCACGGCGGGGCGGAGAGCGATCTGGAAGCGGACTATCAGGCCGCCAGCGACCACCTCAATCTGGTGCAGACCGCGATGCGCCAGCAGGAAAAAATCGCGCGCTACGAAGCTGACCTCGACGAGCTGACTCACCGTCTGGAAGAGCAGAACGAAGTAGTGGCGGAAGCGCGCGAAGTGCAGGAAGAGAACGAAGCGCGCGCCGAGGCGGCGGAGCTGGAGGTCGACGAGCTGAAAAACCAGCTGGCTGATTTTCAGCAGGCGCTCGACGTGCAGCAAACGCGCGCCATTCAGTATCAGCAGGCGCTGCAGGCGCTGGAGCGCGCCCGTACGCTGTGCCAGCTGCCCGATTTAACCCTCGACAGCGCCGACGAGTGGCAGGCGCGCTTCCAGGCGACCGAAGAGGAAGCGACCGAAACCCTGCTGCGGCTGGAGCAGAAGCTGAGCGTGGCGGAAGCGGCGCACAGCCAGTTCGAGCAGGCGCTGGCGCTGGTCACCAGCATCGCCGGCGAGGTGCCGCGCCAGGAGGCGTGGCAAACCGGCCGCGAGCTGCTGCGCGACGCCGCCAATCAGCGCCACTACGCCGAGCAGCTCTCCTCGCTGCGCCTGCGCCTGAATGAGATGGAGCAGCGTCTGCGCGAGCAGCATGAGGCGGAACGCCTGCTGGCGGAGTTCTGCAAACGGCAGGGCGCGCACTATGACGCCGACGCGCTGGAAGGGCTGCACAGCGAGCTGGAAGCGCAGATCGAACAGCTCAACGCCAGCGTCTCCGACGCCGGTGAGCGCCGTATGGTGATGCGCCAGGAGTTGGAGTCGCTGCGCGAGCGCATCGCCGCGCTCACCGCGCGCGCGCCGCACTGGCTGGCGGCGCAGGAGATCCTGACGCAGCTTAGCGAGCAGACCGGCGAGGCGCTGGAAAACAGCCAGCAGATCACCGAATACATGCAGCAGCTGCTGGAGCGCGAGCGCGAAACTACGGTGGAGCGCGACGAGATCGCCGCGCGCAAACGCAGCGTCGAACGTAAAATTGAACGCCTTAGCCAGCCTGGCGGCGCGGAAGATGCGCGCCTGACGCAGCTGGCGGAGCGCTTCGGCGGCGTGCTGCTCTCTGAAATTTACGACGACGTCACGCTGGAGGACGCGCCTTACTTCTCGGCGCTCTACGGTCCGTCGCGCCACGCTATCGTGGTGCCGGATTTGTCGCTGGTGCGCGAGCAGCTCGATGGCCTGGAAGAGTGCCCGGAAGATCTCTACCTGATCGAGGGCGATCCGCAGTCGTTTGACGACAGCGTCTTCGCTGTGGAAGAGCTGCAGAACGCGGTGGTGGTGAAGGTGGCGGAGCGTCAGTGGCGCTATTCTCGCTTTCCAAAAGTGCCGCTGTTCGGCCGCGCCGCGCGTGAAAATCAGCTGGAGCAGCTGCACATCGAGCGCGATCGCCTGGCGGAACGCTACGCCACGCTCTCGTTCGACGTACAGAAAACGCAGCGTCTGCATCAGTCGTTCAGCCGCTTTATCGGCACGCATCTGGCGGTCGCCTTCGAGGAGGATCCCGAAGCGCAAATCCGCCAGTTCAACGCCCGCCGCACCGAGCTGGAGCGCGCGCTGGCGCAGCATGAGAGTGACAATCAGCAGCAGCGCCAGCAGTACGATCTGGCGAAAGAGGGCGTGGCGCAGCTTAACCGCCTGCTGCCGCGCGTCAATCTGCTGCTGGACGATACGCTGGCCGATCGCTGCGACGAAATCCGCGAGCAGGTCGAAGAGGCGCAGGACGCGGCGCGCTTCCTGCATCAGCACGGCGCTAAACTCACGAAGCTGGAATCGCTGATTAGCGTGCTGCAGAGCGATCCGGAACAGCATGAACAGCTGCAGGCGGACTATCAGCAGGCGCAGCAGCAGCAGCGCACGGCGCGTCAGCAGGCGTTCGCCCTGACCGAAGTGGTGCAGCGCCGCGCCCACTTCAGCTACGGCGACTCCGCCGGCATGCTGAACGGCAACAACGATCTCAGCGACAGGCTGCGTCGCCAGCTGGAGCAGGCCGAAGGCGAGCGCAGCCGCGCGCGCGAACGCCTGCGCGAGCATCGCGCGCAGCTGACGCAGTACAGCCAGGTGCTGGCGTCGCTGAAGAGTTCGCACGACACCAAACGCGACATGCTGAAAGAGCTGCTGCAGGAGATGCAGGATATCGGCGTGCACGCCGACGCCAGCGCGGAAGAGCGCGCCCGCATCCGCCGCGACGAGCTTTACGCCGCGCTGAGCCACAACCGCGCGCGCCGCAACCAGCTGGAAAAACAGCTCACCTTCTGTGAAGCGGAGATGGAGAACCTGCAGAAACGGCTGCGCGTGCTGGAGCGCGACTACCATCGCATTCGCGAGCAGGTGGTGAGCGCCAAAGCGGGCTGGTGCAGCGTGCTGCGCCTGGTGAAAGAGAACGGCGTCGAGCGACGCCTGCACCGCCGCGAGCTGGCCTACCTGAGCGGCGACGAGCTGCGCTCAATGTCGGATAAGGCGCTGGGCGCGCTGCGTCTGGCGGTGGCGGATAACGAACATCTGCGTGACGTGCTGCGCCTGTCGGAAGATCCGAAGCGTCCGGAGCGCAAGATCCAGTTCTTTATCGCCGTCTATCAGCATCTGCGCGAGCGCATCCGTCAGGACATCATCCGCACCGACGATCCGGTCGAGGCGATCGAGCAGATGGAGATCGAGCTGAACCGCCTGACCGAGGAGCTGACGGCGCGTGAGCAGACGCTGGCGATCAGCTCACGCAGCGTCTCCAGTATCATTCGCAAAACCATTCAGCGCGAGCAGAACCGCATCCGTCAGCTGAACCAGGGGCTGCAGATGGTGAGCTTCGGCCAGGTGCGCAGCGTGCGGCTCAACGTCAACGTGCGCGAAGCCCACGCCACGCTGCTCGATACCCTGTCGGAAGAGCACGAGCAGCATCAGGACCTGTTCAACAGCAACCGCCTGACGTTCTCCGAAGCGCTGGCGAAACTTTATCAGCGCCTTAACCCGCAGATCGACATGGGCCAGCGCACGCCGCAGACCATTGGCGAAGAGCTGCTGGACTACCGCAACTATCTGGAGATGGAGGTTGAGGTTAACCGCGGCTCCGACGGCTGGCTGCGCGCCGAGAGCGGGGCGCTGTCGACCGGCGAGGCGATCGGCACCGGGATGTCGATTCTGGTGATGGTGGTGCAGAGCTGGGAAGAGGAGTCGCGCCGCCTGCGCGGCAAGGATATCTCTCCCTGCCGTCTGCTGTTCCTCGACGAAGCGGCGCGTCTCGATGCGCGCTCTATCGCCACGCTGTTCGAACTCTGCGAACGTCTGGAGATGCAGCTGGTGATCGCCGCGCCGGAGAACATCAGCCCGGAGAAAGGCACCACTTATAAACTGGTGCGTAAAGTGTTTAACAATACCGAGCACGTGCACGTTGTCGGCCTGCGCGGCTTCTCCGCCGACGCGACGCCGACGCGCAGCGGCAGCCCGGAACAGGCGGGCCTGGAAGCGGAAAACTCGCAGGTTTAATCTGTTCAAAAATTACCACATTGGGTAATCTGTAAACGGCATTTGTCCCCTGAGGCAAATGCCGTTTTTTATTTGTATACTCAGGAGACGAGTAACAGCCCAGTTGCAGCGGATCCAGGACACGCTGCGTGGTAAACAAATGAGGGGGCAGGGATGTTGCTGACCAATAAAACCAACAACTACGTTTTTTCACTGCTGGCGCTCGCGCTGGCCTTGACGCCGCTGCATCTGACTCAGGCGGCCGTTATTGCAGCCTTACCCGGTACGACACACGCGGCCATTTCAGTGAGCGACAGCCAGCAGCGTCTGCGTCAGGCGTTCGCCGGCAAAGAGCCGCCGTTCTATTTAGCCTCGCTGGCCACGCTCTATGCGGCGCATAACATGCAGCCGATGTGGCAGGATCGCGCGGCGGTGCAGCAATTCCAGCAGCAGCTGGCGGAAGTGGCGATGTCGGGCGTGCAGCCGCAGTTTACCCGCTGGGTCGATCGTCTGACCGATCCCGCTATCAGCGGATTCGCGCGCGACGTGGTGCTCAGTGACGCCATGCTCGGCTATCTGCAGTTTGTCTCCAGCGTGCCCACCCAGGGTGAAAGCTGGCTCTACAGCAACGTGCCCTACAAACTGGCGCAGCCGTCGCTGGCGGTGGTCAATCAGTGGCAGAAGGCGGTGCTCGCCGGGGCCTCCGCCTCTTTCGTCGCCTCGCTGGTGCCGCAGCATCCGCAATATGCGCCGATGCACGCCGCGCTGAAACAGCTGCTGGCCGACTCGCGGCCGTGGCCGCAGTTAAAAAATCGCGACACGCTGCGCCCCGGCCAGGTTAGTGACGACGTGCCCGCGCTGCGCGACATTTTACAGCGCACCGGCATGCTCGCCGCGCAGACCGCCGCGCCGACGCCAGCGGATGATGCGGTGCCCACCGCGCCGGTGCCGGTCAGTCAGAGCGCACAGCCTGCTGCGGTCAGCCCCTCGGCGGCCAGCGTCGGCGATCTCGCGGCGCAGACGCCGCAGGCCGCGGGCAACGTGCAGAACAGCGGCGCTGACGCAGGCGGCGATAAGGTCTATGACGCGGCGCTGGTGGAGGCGGTGAAACGCTTTCAGCAGTGGCAGGGGCTGGGTAGCGATGGCGCTATCGGCCCGCGCACCCGCGAATGGCTCAACGTGACGCCGCAGATGCGCGCCGCGCTGCTGGCGCTTAACATTCAGCGTCTGCGCCTGCTGCCGGATGATATGCATAACGGCATTATGGTCAACATCCCTAACTACTCACTGACCTACTACAACAACGGCAGCAAGATCCTCTCGTCGCGCGTTATCGTCGGCCGTCCCGATCGCAAGACGCCGCTGATGCGCAGCGCGCTCAATAATGTGGTGCTAAACCCGCCGTGGAACGTGCCGACCACGCTGGTGCGTCAGGATATCATTCCCAAGGTGAAGCAGGACCCGAGCTACCTCTATAAGCACGGCTATACGCTGCTCTCTGGCTGGAGCGCGGATGCGGAGGTGATCGACCCCAGCATGATCGACTGGAGCATGGTGTCAGCCTCCTCGTTCCCCTATCGCCTGCGTCAGGCGCCGGGCACCACTAACTCGCTGGGCCGCTACAAGTTCAACATGCCGAGTTCAGACGCCATCTATCTGCACGACACGCCGAACCACGGCCTGTTCCAGCGCGATATTCGCGCGCTCAGTTCAGGCTGCGTGCGCGTCAATAAAGCGTCGGAGCTGGCGGGGCTGCTGCTGCAGGATGCGGGCTGGAATGATTCGCGCATTTCTGACCAGTTAAAACAGGGCGATACGCGCTACGTGCCGATCCGGCATCGCATTCCGGTGAATTTGTACTATCTGACCGCCTGGGTTGCCGACGACGGCAAGCCGCAGTTCCGCACAGATATTTACAATTATGATAATACCGCGCGTTCCGGCAGTCAGGTGCTGGCGCGCGCCGGGCAGCTGCTGCTCTAATCCTTGATTTTCCAACTCTGTTACTTATCGCCCGGCGTGCGATAAGCCTTCCAGAATGGCGATCCCGTCTGGGATCGCCGCGCAAACCTCTTTACGACGGGTTGACGAGACCCTGGCGGACGGTTATGGTTCGGCCTTGTGCGGTTTTTGCACATTTCGATGGCTTCAATCTCAGGTAACCGTTTTTCATGTCCAGTTTTAACTTAACACGTCGCAAATTGCTTCTTGGCGGAACGGCTGCGGCCGGGATGGCGCTACTGCCCAACGCAGCTATGGCCTCGCTTTCCACGTCACGTCCTCGGGTGCTGACGCTGAGCAATCTTCACACCGGTGAAACCCTTAAAACTGAGTTTTTTAATGGAAAAAGTTACGACAAGAGCGAACTGGCTCGTCTGAACCACTTTTTCCGTGATTATCGCGCCAATCTGACCAAAAGCATCGACCCGCATCTGTTCGATCAGATCTACCGACTGCAGGCGCTGCTGGAAACCCGCAAACCGATCCAGCTGGTCTCTGGCTATCGCTCGCTGGCGACCAACAATATGCTGCGTGAAAGCGGTCCGGGCGTGGCGAAGCACAGCTACCACACCAAAGGGCAGGCGATGGATTTCCATATCGAAGGCATTGCGCTGAATAACATTCGCAAGGCGGCCTTAACAATGCGCGCCGGTGGTGTAGGATATTATCCTCGCAGCAACTTCGTTCATATTGATACCGGGCCGGTTCGGCACTGGTAACAACGCCGGCAACGCTGCGTGCGCCGGTCATGGAGCGTTATGAACTACCACATTATTCCCGTTACCGCCTTTGCGCAGAACTGTTCCGTTATCTGGTGCGAGGCGACGCGCGACGCCGCCCTGGTCGATCCCGGCGGCGATGCGGCGACCATTATTGAGACGCTCCAGCAGCTCAACCTTACCCCCACGCAAATTTTACTGACGCATGGCCATCTCGACCACGTAGGCGCGGCGGCGGAGCTGGCTGCGCACTTTCAGGTGCCCATCGTGGGTCCGCAGCAGCTGGATGCCTTCTGGCTGGAGGCGTTGCCGACCCAGAGCCGCATGTTCGGCCTGGCAGAGTGCGCGTCGTTCACGCCGGATCGCTGGCTGGAAGAGGGGGATCGCGTTCAGGTTGGCGAGGTCACGCTGGAGATCCTGCACACGCCGGGCCATACTCCGGGCCATATCGTCTTCTTCGACCGGGCTGGCCGTCTGTTGATCTCCGGCGACGTGATTTTCCACGGCGGCGTAGGCCGCAGCGATTTCCCGCAGGGCAGCCATCAGGATTTGATCGCCTCGATCAAAGAGAAGCTGCTGCCGCTGGGCGACGACGTCACCTTTCTTCCCGGTCACGGCGCCATCTCGACGCTGGGACGCGAACGTATCAGCAACCCCTTTCTGCAATAAAAAAATGGGCCGTAATGGCCCATTTTTCGTTAGCTGTTGCCGCGCTTAAAGCACTGCAACAATCGCCTCGCACAGCGCCGACATATTATCCGGCGTCATACCCGCGACGTTCACGCGACCTGAATTGACCGCATAGATGGCGAACTCATCACGCAGGCGAACAACCTGATCTTTGGTCAGGCCGCTGAAAGAGAACATGCCGTTCTGCTGGATGATAAAGCTGAAATCGCGCGTGGCGCCTTTCTCCGCCAGGGTGTTCACAAACAGCTGACGCATGCGCTGGATGCGCTGGCGCATATCGGTCAGCTCCTGCTCCCAGATGGTGCGCAGCGCCTGATTGCTCAGGATAGTGGCGACCACCGCCGCGCCGTGCGCCGGCGGGTTGGAGTAGTTGGCGCGGATGGTGTATTTCACCTGGCTAAAGGCGGTTTCTGCGGTTGCCGCATCGGCGGCGACCAGCGTAATCGCGCCGACGCGCTCGTTGTATAAGCCGAAGTTTTTCGAGTAAGAGCTGGCAACGATCAGCTCCTGATGCGAGGCGGCGAAAATACGCAGGCCCTCTGCGTCTTCATCCAGACCGCGCGCAAAGCCCTGATAGGCGAAGTCGAACAGCGGCAGCCAGCCTTTGGCCTGGGAGAGCTGCGCCAGCTGCTGCCACTGCTCCGCCGTTGGATCGATGCCGGTAGGGTTGTGGCAGCAGCCGTGGAACAGCACCACGTCACCCGCTTTGGCCTCCTGCAGCGCGGCCAGCATGCCGTCGAAATCGAGCTGGTGCTGCTCCGCGTCGTAGTAAGCGTATTCGCACACTTCCAGACCGGCGGCGTTAAAGACGTTTTTATGGTTCGGCCAGCTCGGGTTGCTCACCCAGACGCGCTTAACGGCTGTCTGGGTGGCAAGGAAATCCGCCGCCACGCGCAGCGCGCCGGTGCCGCCTGGGGTCTGCGCGGTGCGCGCGCGGCCAGCGGCGATCAGCGGGCTCTCTGCGCCAAACAGCAGCGCCTGGGTGCAGCGCGCAAAATCAGCCAGACCATCAATGCTGAGGTAGTTTTTGGTGGTTTCGTTTTCCAGCAGATACTGCTCGGCTTTTTTTACGCTGGTCAGCACCGGCGTATTGCCGGTTTCATCTTTATAAACGCCGATGCCAAGGTTGATTTTGTGCGGGCGGTCGTCGGCGCGAAACAGATCGGCCAGCCCAAGAATAGGATCGGCGGGTGCCGCAGAGATAGATTCAAACATGAGTCGTGTCCAGTAGCGTGAACTTTAACGAAATGAGCCTTCAGGTTAACGTCAGCGCTCTGCCTTGCCAACCGTTTAGGAAAAAAATCGTCGCTCGCTGCGGGTCATACAGCAGGCTGATGGCTGCGAACGGAAGCGCGCCGTGGCGGCGCAGATTTCAGGCATAAAAAAACGGAGCCGAAGCTCCGTTTTTTTGCGACAGGTAACTTAGAACTGGTAAACCAGGCCTACTGCTACGGTGTCGTCGGTGTTCAGACCCAGGCGGTTGTTGTCGTCCAGCTGGTTGATCTGATAGTCAACATAGGTCGACATGTTTTTGTTGAAGTAGTAGGTTGCGCCCACGTCGATGTATTTGACCAGGTCAGCATCGCCCACGCCTTCGATGTCTTTGCCTTTAGACTGCACGTAGGCGATAGACGGACGCAGACCGAAGTCGAACTGATACTGTGCAACCAGCTCGATGTTCTGCGCTTTGTTGGCGAACGCAGTGGTGTTGCCAGTAGTGGTGGTCAGAGTGAACGGCGTAGAGTTACGGGTTTCACCGTAGTAAGCCGCCAGGTAGACATTGTTGGCGTCATATTTAACCGCGGTGCCCCAGTTTTCAGCGCGTTTGCCCTGGCCTACTACGTTGCCGGTGCCGTCAGCCACGCCAGCCGCCTGGCTGTCGGTGCGGTCGCTGCTGCTGTAGGCGCCTACAACACCCAGGCCGATTGGCGAGGTGTAGGAGGTTGACAGGCCCCAGCCGTCGCCGTTCGCGCGGCGAATTTCGTCACGGTCGTTTTTGCCCTGATACTGCGCCGCGAAGTCCCAGCCATCAACCAGGCCGAAGAAGTTTTTGTTGCGGTAGGTCAGCAGGCCGGTGCTACGACCGTTCATGAAGTTGTCTGAGTAGCCAGAGTCGCCGCCGAATTCTGGCAGCATATCGGTCCAGCCGATGGCGTCATAAACTACGCCGTAGTTACGACCGTAGTCGATTGAGCCAGCGTCGCCGAATTTCAGACCGGCGAAGCCCAGACGGGTGCGGTTGCCGTCCTGTGCGTCAGTAGAACTTTCAGAGTTGTTCGCCTGAACGTTGTATTCCCACTGGCCGTAACCGGTCAGCTGGTCGTTAATCTGAGTTTCACCCTTGAAGCCGAAGCGAACGTAAGTGTTGTCGCCATCGTTGCCGTCATTATCAGAAAAATAGTGCAGACCAACAGCTTTGCCGTACAGGTCCAGCTTGTTGCCGTCTTTATTATAAATTTCTGCTGCGTTTGCTGCGCCGGCAGCTAACAGAGCAGGGATAACCACTGCAAGAATGTTGCGCTTCATCATTATTTATTACCCTCATTGGAGTTTATTCGGACACCTGCCACTGCCGTCAAGAAACCGTTACGGAACCCTGAGAGAAGTTTGGTGTCTTCCTGTGTCTGCACGCATCTTTCCATCCCACAGCAGGATATGCCACACTGAAAATGCTACTAAACTCGTAATCTGGTTTCTAAAAGAAAATTTGTATTACAGGATGTAAATATTGGGGAACTTTGTGAGAGAACTCAAAATTTACAAAAATAAAAAAAGGCCGGCAGGGCCGACCTCTTTATATATATGAATTTCTTATAATTAATAGAGTATTTTAGAAACTCGCGTTGCGCGGGGTGCGTGGGAAAGGGATAACGTCCCTTACATTTTGTACGCCGGTGACATAGGCGATTAAACGTTCAAAGCCTAAACCAAAGCCAGAATGCGGCACGGTGCCGTAGCGACGCAGATCGCGATACCACCAGTAATCTTCTTTGTTCAGGCCCATCTCTTCCAGACGCGCGTCCAGCACGTCGAGACGCTCTTCACGCTGGGAGCCGCCGATAATTTCGCCGATGCCCGGCGCCAGCACGTCCATCGCCGCCACGGTTTTGTTGTCTTCGTTAAGGCGCATATAGAACGCCTTAATGTCTTTCGGGTAGTTTTTCACCACCACCGGCGCTTTAAAGTGCTGCTCGGCCAGGTAGCGCTCATGCTCGGAGGAGAGGTCGATGCCCCAGGAGACCGGGTTTTCAAAGCTCTGACCGCAGTTTTCCAGAATGGTGATGGCGTCGGTGTAGTCGACCTGCGCAAAATCGGTGGAGATAAAGCGCTGCAGACGCTCGACCGCCTCTTTATCCACGCGCTCGGCAAAGAACGCCATATCGTCGGCGCGTTCGTCCAGCACCGCTTTAAACACATATTTCAGCATCGCTTCGGCGAGCGCGGCGGCGTCATCGAGCGTGGCGAAGGCGATTTCCGGCTCCAGCATCCAGAACTCCGCCAGGTGACGGCTGGTGTTGGAGTTTTCCGCGCGGAAGGTCGGGCCGAAGGTGTAGATTTTCGACAGGGCGCAGGCGTAGGTTTCGCCGTTCAGCTGGCCGGATACGGTCAGGAACGCCTCTTTGCCGAAAAAGTCTTCATTGAAATCAACCGCGCCCTGCGGCGTGCGCGGCAGGTTTTCCAGATCCAGCGTCGAGACGCGGAACATCTCGCCGGCACCTTCGGTGTCCGAGGCGGTGATCAGCGGCGTCGAGACCCAGAAATAGCCGTTCTCGTGGAAGAAGCGATGCAGCGCCTGCGCCAGCGTGTGGCGCACGCGCGCCACGGCGCCGATCAGGTTGGTGCGCGGACGCAGGTGCGCCACTTCGCGCAGGTATTCGATGCTGTGACGCTTCGCCGCCATCGGATAGGTGTCGGGATCGTCCACCCAGCCGGTGACCTCCACGCGGGTCGCCTGAATCTCAAACGCCTGGCCCTGGCCCGGCGAAGCCACCACGGTGCCGGTAACAATCACCGAGCAGCCGGTGGTCAGGTGCAGAACCTCGTCCTGATAATTATTCAGAGAACTATTCACAACGGCCTGAACGGGATTAAAGCAGGAACCGTCATAAACGGCGACGAAGGAAAGACCGGCTTTTGAATCTCTTCGGGTACGCACCCAACCACGTACGGTGACTTCGCTGTCCACCGCGACGCGACCGTGCAGTACGTCCGCTACAGGCACTACGCTCATAAATATCTCTCTATATAGAAGAAGTGAGTTGACATAATTCCCCCGGAAAGGGGTGTTGCTATGTTACTTGCGAGTCGCAAGGAAACAAGCAAAATCCGGCGGGACGGCAGATTTATTACAGAGAGAGCGGGGCGCGTCAACGCCCCGATAACGCGAGGATTAGCTGGCTTTTTTCACCAGCGGTAAATCAAAGGCTTTACGCAGGGCTCTGACGAAGGCCTGATCCTGACAGATGGTTTTGCCGGGGCTGTCGGAGAGTTTCGCCACCGGCTTGCCGTTGCACTCCACCAGTTTAATCACGATATTGAGCGGCGTGACGCCGGGAATATCGCAGGTCAGGCGCGTGCCGATGCCGAAAACCACGTTGGTGCGCTGGCCGAAGTGGCGATAGAGCGCCAGCGCCTTGTCCAGGTTGAGGTTGTCGGAGAACACCAGCGTTTTGCTGTGCGGATCGATGCCCAGTTTTTCATAGTGAGCAAGCGCCTTTTCTCCCCATTCAACCGGATCGCCGGAGTCGTGGCGCAGCCCCTGATAGCGGCTGGCGAAATTGACGCCGAAGTCGCGCAGAAAGGCGTCCATCGCGATGCAGTCGGTCAGGGCAATGCCGAGCTGATCGTCATACTCGTCGAGCCACGCCTGCAGCGCCGCGCGCTGGCTGTTGGCCAGCACCGGACTGATCTGCTGAAACGCCTGAAACCACTCGTGCGCCTGGGTGCCGACCGGGGTTAACGCCAGGCGGCGCGCCAGATCGTAGTTGCTGGTGCCGATCAGCCAGGGGAAATCCTGCTTCAGCGTCGAAACGATGGCGTGCTGCACCTCGTGCGAGAAACGGCGGCGGGTGCCGAAATCCATCAGGCGAAAGCGCGACATATCGATGTCGGCAACGTCGCGGCGAAAGGTTTCCAGCTTCTGCTGCAGATGGTCGACCGCCTGCTGCGCGCCAGCCTGCGGCGAGCGGTAGCGATGCACCACTTCGCTGATCAGCGCCAGCAGCGGCACCTCCCACAGAATCACCTCGCGCCACGGCCCGGTGATGCGGATAGCGAGATGGCCGTCGCGGTTGCGCACCTGCACCTGTTCGGGGTTATAACGAAAATCGCGCAGCCAGTTAAGGTAGTCGGACTGGAAGAAGGGCAGGCCAGAGAGATAGCTGTATTCGTCATCGGTCAGCGCCAGCGTCTGCATGGCATTGATGGCCTCGCGGATCTCATTCGCGTAGAGACCGAGCAGATCGTCGCCGCGGCAGCGAAACTCAGCCGCCACCGTAACGTCGTGATAACGGTGAAAAACGGCTTGCTGCATATGAAGCTTGTAGGCGTCAGTATCCAGCAGGGAAGTCAGTATCGGGGAAGCATGTCCTGTCATGGTGCGTTTCAGCATCCTGTTCGGCGGCGCAGAGCCCGGTGTGTAAAAGTCATAAAGACGCAGGAGTATAAATCAGTAACTGCGACCGATCACAGCATATTTCAAGCCCGCAGGTCGAGGTTAAATCGTGCCGTTGTTAATGAATTGTAGCTATTTATGCCGCGACATGCATTGTGCATGGCAAGCTAAAGGCAACGCGCTTAGACTTTGGCGGTAAACCTATAACAATGCGAGACGGAATATGACGCAACAGCCCCACATCAAATATCGCCACGACTATCGTGCGCCGGATTACACCATCACCGATATCGATCTGACCTTTGCGCTCGACGCCGCCGCGACGCGCGTCACCGCCGTTAGCCAGGTGAAACGACTCGGCGATGCGCAGGCTGAGCTGCGTCTCGATGGCGAAGCGTTAACCCTGATCGCCCTGGAGGTGGATGGCTCGCCCTGGAGCCACTATCGCCAGGAAGCGGGCGCGCTGGTGCTGAGCCAGCTGCCGGCGCAGTTTGAGCTGAAGATTGTCAACGATATCCATCCCGATAAAAACACCGCGCTGGAAGGACTCTATCAGTCAGGCGAGGCGCTCTGCACCCAGTGTGAAGCCGAAGGCTTCCGTCATATTACCTGGTATCTCGATCGCCCGGACGTGCTGGCGCGCTTCACCACCACCATTATCGCCGACGAGGCGCGCTACCCCTATCTGCTCTCTAACGGCAACCGCATCGACGGCGGCAAAGCGGAGCAGGGCAAACACTGGGTGAAATGGCAGGATCCCTTCCCAAAACCCTGCTACCTCTTTGCGCTGGTGGCGGGCGATTTCGACGTGCTGCGCGACAGCTTCAAAACCCGCTCCGGGCGCGACGTGGCGCTGGAGATCTTCGTCGACCGCGGCAATCTGGATCGCGCCGACTGGGCGATGACCTCGCTGAAAAACAGCATGAAGTGGGATGAAGAGCGCTTCGGCCTGGAGTACGACCTCGACATCTTTATGATTGTCGCCGTCGACTTCTTCAATATGGGCGCGATGGAGAATAAAGGCCTGAACGTCTTTAACTCTAAATACGTGCTGGCGAAGGCGGAGACCGCCACCGACAAAGACTACCTCGGCATCGAGGCGGTGATCGGCCACGAATATTTCCATAACTGGACCGGGAACCGCGTCACCTGCCGCGACTGGTTCCAGCTCAGCCTGAAAGAGGGGCTGACGGTGTTCCGCGATCAGGAGTTCAGCTCCGATCTCGGCTCGCGTGCGGTCAACCGCATCGACAACGTCCGCGTGATGCGCGGCGCGCAGTTTGCCGAAGACGCCAGCCCGATGGCGCACCCGATCCGCCCGGATCAGGTGATGGAGATGAATAACTTCTATACCCTGACCGTTTACGAAAAGGGATCGGAAGTGATCCGCATGATGCATACGCTGCTCGGTGAAGAGAACTTCCAGAAAGGTATGCAGCTCTACTTTGAGCGCCACGACGGCAGCGCGGCGACCTGCGACGATTTCGTGCAGGCGATGGAAGACGCCTCCAGTGTCGATCTGTCGCAGTTCCGCCGCTGGTACAGCCAGAGCGGCACGCCGGTGCTGTCGGTGCGCGACGACTATAACCCCGAGCTGGAGCAGTACACGCTGCACGTTACCCAGCACACGCCGCCCACCGCCGATCAGAAAGAGAAGCTGCCGCTGCATATTCCGCTCGATATCGAGCTGTATGACAACGAAGGCAAGGTGATCCCGCTGCAGCACAACGGGCATCCGGTGCATCACGTGCTGAACGTGACCGAGGAGTTCCAGACCTTTATTTTCGACAACGTCTATTTCCAGCCGGTGCCGTCGCTGCTGCGTGAATTCTCCGCGCCGGTGAAGCTCGACTATAAGTGGAGCGACGCTCAGCTCACCTTCCTGATGCGCCACGCGCGCAATGACTTTGCGCGCTGGGATGCGGCGCAGAGCCTGCTGGCGACCTATATCCGTCTTAACGTGGCGCGCCATCAGCAGGGCCAGCCGCTGTCGCTGCCGCTGCACGTTGCCGACGCCTTCCGCGCGGTGCTGCTGGACGACGGGCGCGATCCGGCGCTGACCGCGCTGATCCTGACGCTGCCGAGTGAGAACGAGATCGCCGAGCTGTTCGACGTGATCGATCCGCTGGCGATTTCAGTGGTGCGTGAGGCGCTGGTGCGCACGCTGGCCACCGAGCTGGCGGATGAGTTCTTCGCCGTGTACAACGCGAATCAGCAAGGGGAATACCGTATCGAGCATGAGGCGATGGGGCAGCGCGCGCTGAAGAATATCTGTCTGAGCTATCTGGCGTTCGGCGAAACCGCGCTGGCGGATAAGCTGGTGCAGACGCAGTATCACCAGGCGAACAATATGACGGACGCGCTGGCGGCGCTGGCGGCGTCAGTGGCGGCGCAGCTGCCGTGTCGCGGCGCGCTGCTGGCGCACTACGACGAGCGCTGGCATCGTGATGGTCTGGTGATGGATAAGTGGCTGATGCTGCAGGCGACCAGCCCGTCGCCCGACGCCCTGCAAAAGGTGCGCGAGCTGCTGCATCACCGCTCGTTCACCATGAGCAACCCCAACCGCATCCGTGCGCTGATTGGCGCTTTCGTTTCTGGCAACCCGGCGGCGTTCCACGCCAAAGACGGCAGCGGCTATCAGTTCCTGGTGGAGATGCTGACCGATCTTAATACCCGTAACCCGCAGGTGGCGGCGCGCATGATTGAGCCGCTGATCCGCCTGAAGCGCTACGACGCCGACCGTCAGGCGCTGATGCGTCAGGCGCTGGAGACGCTGCAGGGGCTGGATAAGCTGTCGGGCGATCTCTATGAGAAGATCACCCGCGCGCTGAACGCCTAAACGGCAAAGGCGGGAAATATTCCCGCCTTACAGGCCGCAGAAAAGTATAACACGCGGGTAGCAGAGACCGGAGAGCAAAGCGTCCCGCGCAAGGATGCAATGGACTTTGCGATCGGTCACTGCTACCCGCGTGGGCATCTGAACCCGGTGTTACCGCAAATATTTTTAGCGCTGGTGGGCGTAGCGCACCGGCTGCTCGCTTTCGCTGCGGCGCATCACGCGGTCCAGCACTTCCGCCTCCAGCTCCGGCAGCCGGGCCGAGCCGCGCCGCCGCGGACGCGGCAGGTCGACCATTAAATCCAGCCCAATCTGCCCCTCTTCAATTAGCAGCACCCGATCCGCCATCGCCACGGCTTCGCTGACGTCGTGCGTCACCAGCAGCACGGTAAAGTGATGCTGCTGCCATAGCGACTCGATTAAGCCCTGCATCTCGATACGCGTCAGCGCATCCAGCGCGCCAAGCGGCTCGTCGAGCAGCAGCAGGCCTGGACGGTGGATCAGCGCGCGCGCCAGCGCCACGCGCTGCTTTTGACCGCCGGAAAGCGCGGCGGGCCATTCGCTGGCGCGCTCCGCCAGCCCGACCGCCTCCAGCGCCTCGAGCGCCGCGCTGCGCCATGCGCGTCCCTTCAGGCCGAGACCAACGTTGTCGATCACCCGCTTCCACGGCAGCAGACGCGCGTCCTGAAACATCAGGCGCGTATCGTCGCGCGCCGTCTGCAGCGGCGCGTTGCCCGCCAGCAGTTCGCCCTGCGTGGTCTGCTCCAGACCTGCCAGCAGACGCAGCAGCGTACTCTTGCCGCAGCCGCTGCGGCCGACCACCGCCACGAACTGGCCGGAAGGAATATGCAGATCGATATTATTCAGGATGGTGCGGCTGCCGTACTGCTTGCTGACGCCGTTGACGCCGACCGGCGTGCCGGCATTCAGCCGCGCCGGAGAGAGTGAAGTGCTCATGCGTTCTCCTCCTTCAGTTGATAGGCCGGATGCCAGCGCAGCCAGACGCGCTCCAGCAGCAGCGCGGCGACGTCCGCCAGCTTGCCGAGCAGGGCGTAAAGAATAATGGCAACCACCACCACGTCGGTTTGCAGAAACTCACGCGCGTTCATCGCCAGATAGCCGATGCCCGAGTTGGCGGAAATGGTTTCGGCGACAATCAGCGTTAGCCACATCAGGCCGAGCGCGAAACGCACGCCGACCATAATCGAGGGCAGGGCGCCGGGCAGGATCACCTGAATAAACAGGCTCCAGCCAGAGAGACCATAGCTGCGCGCCATCTCCACCAGACCGCGATCGATATTGCGAATGCCGTGATAGGTATTGAGATAGATAGGAAACAGCGTGCCGAGCGCCACCAGAAAAATCTTCGCCGCTTCGTCAATGCCGAACCAGAGAATGACCAGCGGGATCAGCGCCAGATGCGGCACGTTGCGCAGCATCTGCACCGAGGTATCCAGCAGCCGTTCGCCCAGCCGCGAGGTGCCGGTGATCAGCCCCAGAATCAGCCCGATAGAGCCGCCGATGCTAAAGCCGATCAGCGCGCGCCAGCCGCTGATGGCGAGGTGCTGCCACAGCTCGCCGCTCGCCGCCAGATGCCAGAAGGTGATCACGATATTTTCCGGCGACGGCAGAATGCGCGTCGACAGCAGCCCGGTCTGGGAGGCGATCTGCCAGACCACCACCAGCAGCGCCGGGAAAACCCAGGGCACCAGCTGGTTGGCAATGCGTTTAGAGGTTTTCGCCATCTCTTTTTCCTCAGCTCTGCGACACTTTCTGCGGACGGAAATCATTGGCGACGGTTTCGCCGAACGCCTGCACGTCGCGCGGTTGCGGGATAGACGGCACGTTGAGATCCAGGTGCGGGAACAGCAGCTCGCCGACGCGATACGCCTCTTCCAGATGCGGATAGCCGGAGAGAATAAAGGTTTCGATGCCGAGATCGGCATACTCCTGCATGCGCGCGGCCACCGTCGGACCGTCGCCGACCAGCGCGGTGCCTGCGCCGCCGCGCACCAGACCGACGCCCGCCCACAGGTTAGGGCTAATCTCCAGCTGGTCGCGGCGTCCGCTGTGCAGCGCCGCCATGCGCTGCTGGCCCACCGAGTCGGTGCGGGCGAACGCCGCCTGCGCTTTGGCGATGGTGGCGTCGTCGAGATGGGCGATCAGCCGATCGGCGGCGCGCCAGGCTTCCTCATTGGTTTCGCGCACGATCACGTGCAGGCGAATGCCGAAACGCACTTTGCGTCCCTGCGCTTCCGCCTTTGCGCGTACCTGATCGATCTTCTCTTTCACCAGCGCCGGCGGCTCGCCCCAGGTGAGATAAACGTCGACCTGCTCAGCGGCCAGTTCCTGCGCTGGCTCGGAAGAGCCGCCGAACCAGAGCGGCGGTCGCGGCTGCTGCACCGGATCGAACAGCAGACGCGCGCCGCGCACCTTAACGTGCTTGCCGTCGTAGTCGACCGTTTCCCCTTCCAGCACGCGCCGCCAGACGCGGGTAAATTCCGCTGACTCCACATAGCGCTCATGATGATCGAGGAACACGCCGTCGCCCGCCAGCTCTTCCGGATCGCCGCCGGTCACCAGGTTGAACAGCGCGCGACCGTTGGAGAGACGATCCAGCGTTGCCGCCTGACGTGCCGCCTGAGTTGGCGAAATGACGCCAGGGCGCAGCGCCACCAGAAAGCGCAGGCGCTGCGTCACCGGGATCAGCGAGGCGGCGACCAGCCAGGCGTCTTCGCAGGAGCGGCCGGTCGGGATCAGCACGCCGCCGAAGCCCAGCCGGTCAGCGGCCTGCGCAATCTGCTGCAGATAGCCGTGGTCGACCGGACGCGCCCCTTCCGAGGTGCCGAGATAGTGTCCGTCGCCGTGCGTCGGGAGAAACCAGAATACGGATAAGCTCATTATTCACTCCTTACTGAAGAGGGGCGCTGGGATGCCAGATGCGATCGGCGATCGTCAGTTTCACCGGCACCAGATGACTGGCGTAAAACAGGTCGGCGGTATGCTGCTGCGCCGCTGCGGTTTGCGCGCTGACCGGCGTAATGCGGGTCGGCGGACGATGATCGAGGTAGCTGGCGAGCACTGGCTTCGGCAGGCCCATCGCGGCGGCGAGCAGTTCAATGCTCTGCTCGCGCTGGCTGAGCGTCAGCGCATCCGCCTGGCTAAAGGTGTCCAGCACCTGCTGAACGAAGGCGCCGTTGCGCTCGGCGAACGAACGTGTCGCCAGATAGAAAGAGCCGGTCAGGTTAAGCTGGCTGCCGTCGGCCAGCACGCGCACGTTGCCCTGCTGCTGCGCGGCGGAGTAGTAGGGATCCCAGATCGCCCAGGCGTCCACGTCACCCTGCTGGAAAGCGGCGCGCGCGTCGGCAGGCGTCAGATAAACCGGCTGAATGTCCTTAAAGCTCAGCCCTTCGCGCTGCAGGGCGCGCAGCAGCAGGTTGTGCGAGCTGGAGCCTTTCTGAAACGCCACCTTTTTCCCTTTCAGATCGGCGACGCTGTGCAGCGCGCTGTTCTTCGCCACCAGGATCACCTCGGATTTCGGTTTAGGCGGCTCTGAGCCGACATAGAGCAGATCGGCGCCCGCCGCCTGGGCGAACAGCGGCGGAATGTCGCCGGTGCTGCCCAGGTCGATGCTGTCGACGTTTAACGCCTCCAGCATCTGCGGGCCGGCGGGAAACTCAATCCACTTGATAGTGGTATGAGGAAAACGCTGCTCCAGCAGCCGATGCGATTTCGCCAGCACCATGCTGACGGAGCCTTTCTGGTAGCCGATGCGGATCTGCGCGGGGGCGTCCGCCGCCAGGGTCTGCAGGCTAACAACGGCAAGGGCGGCGAGAAGCCAGCCGATCATCCTTTTCATCTCGGTCGCTTCCTTTTATACAGCCTGAGCCAGGGGTTTGTGATGGCGAGTCAGCGCCAGCCAGAACGCCTCGACCGCTTCATCCAGTCGGCGCGCCAGCGCCGGCTGCAGCTCCGGTTGACGATCGTACTGGGTAATCTGGTGATCTTCGGCGAATACGCCGTGCAGGATCTCCTGCGCCTTAAGGGCGTTCAGCACCGGCTTCAGGGCGTAATCGACCGCGAGCATATGGGCGACGCTGCCGCCGCTGGCAAGCGGCAGGACCACTTTGTGCTCCAGTGCGCGTTCCGGCAGCAAATCGAGCAGCGTTTTCAGCGCGCCGGAAAAAGAGGCTTTATAGACTGGCGTCGCGACGATGACGCCGTCGGCGGCGAGCAGATCCTCGCGTAACGCCAGCAGCGCGGGGGCATCAAAACGCGCGTTGATAAGGTCGTCCGGCTGAAAGTTCTGAATATTCCACGGGATAACCTCAACGCCGCGCGCTTCCAGCGCGTGCTGGCAGAGGATCAGCAGCGAGGTCGAACGTGACGGGAAACGCGGGCTGCCAGCTAGCGTAATAACTCGCATCGTTACTCCTTATAACTGAAAGTTATTGATTAGCTATTGTTGAGAACTGATGCAGACATCCTGACAGAGCGATGAGGAGGGCTTAAATGATTTATCTGGCAATGGAAAGGCAAAATCCGCAAAAAGCACAGCATAGCTAATGAAAGCCGTGGCAGGCGCAGCGGCGGCAGAGTTACGAATAATCTTAAAAGGCGGGGTTAGATCCAGGGGGATAGTTTATAACGGCTAAATGAATAGCAGTGAAAGTATTGGGGAGGTTAAGCAGAAAAGAGAACGTCCTGGCGTGAAGGAAAAGAGGGAAATATGAAGCCAGTTATTTTGATGCCGCGTTTAAGATTCGGGCGATTTACATCGGCAAAAGCCGCAGCCGATGGCCATCGCACTGCCTGTTTATCAGAATATCGCTATCTGCTGGCGCATTATTTGCGCGTCACAATCGCGACAAGATGATAATAACGTCATCACTGTGCAACGTTTTATGACGGTTGTTACCGTTAGCCGCGAGGCAATGCGCGCGGCAGAGGTTAATCCGCGTTAACTAATAGCGTCGCTTTTCATCAGATACTTTACTCAGAGTGATACGTTAAGCGCGCAGGGTCTGACTGAATAAATCACTGGCCCTGTTAATAGAAAAAATCTTCTGCTTATACTAATCCACCATGGAGAGGTTGGTTGTTTAAGCTTCGTTATTTCTTTAGCGCATTGCTTTAACACAATTTTAAAAATTGTGTAACGCTCATGCCTTTTCTTCTAATTGACCCAGAGAAAGATGTATGGCAAAGACGCTATTATCAGTCGTTATTCCCACTTATAACGTGGAAAACTATATTGTCGAATGTGTCGACTCCTTGTTGCGTCAGATTGACGCGCCGAATGAAATCATCATCGTCAACGACAGTTCTACCGACGGAACCCTGGCGCTGGTGCAGCAGCAATATGGCCATCTGCCACAGGTGCGTATTATCACCACCCCCAACGGCGGCGCGGGCAAAGCGCGCGACACCGGCATTGAGGCGGCGCAGGGCGAGTTTCTCTTTTTCTGCGATCCCGACGACATCGTGCCCGACGGCTTTTTCGCCGAGCTGCAGCAGGTGACTGACGCGCATCCCGAGGTTGATCTCTTCTGTTTCAGTTCGCAGATGTTCGAAGATGGCCAGCAGAGCGTTACCCGGCCCAAAGTACGTCATGAGCAGTTCGGCCTGCATTCGCCGCAGGAGGTGCTGGCGCGCCTGCTGAATAACGGCTCCTATACCTCCGCCGCCTGGAACTACGCGGTGAAAAAAAGCATCATCACTCAGCATCAGCTGCGCTTTGTCGACCGCGTGCATGAAGATCATAAATTTACGCTGTCGGTATTTGTTCACGCGCGCCACGCCTGGGTTAGCCAGCAGGTTTACTATCGCCAGCGCGTGCGCAGCGGCTCGTTAACCAATAGCCGCAAAAACGACGACTATTTTCTCCAGCGCTACAACGCCTTTATGCAGACCTACGGCATACTCAAGCATAATTTAGATCGGTCGCCGCTGAAAAACGCGCTGGAAAAAGCCTATTTAATGCACTCTTTCCGCCTGATGATTTATTTGTCGCTCTATAACGGCACGCCGGTGCCAGAATATGTGATTAATGCGATTCGCTTTATGGGCGGCCAGTTCAAGCCCGCCAACGCGAAAGAGTGGCTGCTTATTAATCGCCCGCGCGTTTTTATCCTGCTGCAAAAATATAAAGTTACAAAAGAGCTAAAAAAGGCCGCCTGACCTTTTTACGCATTCTGGCTCGCCTGCCAGCCTGACGGACTCGCTCGCGGATAAAGCGTCGACGCTGGTCGACTTATCCGCGAAATGTCAGATTAAATCTGGCGCGCAGCGCCAGAGATAAATTTAAGACTATGTCTGGTAGGCAGGTCAGAGGATGTATGCCACGCTTGTGACCTCCGAGAAAATTGCCCAGATACAATCATACATATGTCAATAAAACGTAACGCGATCGCCAATTATGTCGGTCAGATTTACCTGACGCTGTCAGGCATTCTGGTCGTACCGCTTTATATTCAACATTTAGGGATGGAAGCTTACGGGCTGGTAGGGTTTTTCTCGATTCTGTTAACCTGGCTTCAGCTGCTCGACGCCGGCGTATCCACCACGCTGATGCGCGAAGCGGCGCGTTACCGCGCCAACCAGGCGGAGTTTATCTGGTTCCCGGCGCTCTTTTCCGCCCTGTCGAAGTTCTTCCTGATCTCCACGCTGATTCTGGTGGTGATCGGCTGGCTGGCGACCCCGTGGATCGCCCATAACTGGCTGGACGCGCGCCATCTGCCTTCGGCGGATGTCACCCTTGCCGTCGCCATTATGGTGATCACGGCGGCGATCCGCTGGCGCACCAGCCCCTATCGCAGCGTGATTGTCGGCTTTGAGCATCAGGTGTGGCTCAACGGCGTCAACCTGGTCATCGTGACGCTGCGCACCTTTGGCGCGGTGCTGGTGATCCAGCTCTTTTCCAATCCGGTGCTGAGCTTCTTTATCTGGCAGCTGGCGGTGTCGATTGCCGAGGCGGTCTGTTTGATCGCCAAATCTTACCAGCTGGTGCCCGCCGCCGCGCGTAAACAGAAGCACGAGAATTTAAAGACGGTCTTAAAGCCCTTTATTCGCTTCGCCCTGAGCGCCGCCTTTGCCAGCGCCATCTGGACCTTTATCTCGCAAATCGACCGTCTGGTGCTGTCGAAAACGCTGCCGCTGAGCGCCTACGGCTCCTTTACCGTGGTCGCCACCGCCGCGACCGGCATTATTCTGCTCAGCAGTCCGATTATGCAGGCGATCGTGCCGCGCATGACCGGCATCAAAACGCGCAAAGAGGGCGACGCCGAGTCTCTGACGCTTTATCGCTACACCACGCAGGCGGTGGCGATCTTTATGGCGCCGCTCAGCATCACCATCGCCATGTTCGCCACGCCGCTGCTGTGGGCCTGGACGCAGAACGCGCAGGTGGTCACCGATATGTCTTTCGTGCTGAGCCTCTATGCGCTCGGCAGCGGGGTGCAGGCAATTTGCGGTCTGCTTTACCACCTGCAGTACGTTAACGGCAACCTTAAGCTGCACCTGAAAGGCTTCTCCTGCTTCGCCGTAATCCTGGTGCCGCTGAATATCTGGGCGGCGATCCACTATGGCGCGCAGGGCACCGGCTGGCTCTGGCTGGGGCAGAACGTCTTCTATCTGGCGGGCTGGGCGTGGCTGGTGCACCGCCGCTTTGCGCCGGGCATCCACTTTACCTGGCTGACGCGCGACGTGCTGCTGATCTGGGCGGTGGCGGCGCTGATCGCCTGGCTCTGCAGCTTCCTGCCTATTGAGTGGAACCAGAACCGCTGGCTTAACCTGCTGTGGCTGGGGCTGATTGGCCTGGTGAACCTCGCGGTGTGCTGCTTGCTGCACAGCCTGGTGATCAAACGCCTGCTGCCCGCGCGCAACAGAGGCTTCAACGTTGAGGAAAGAGAATGAGCACAAGGAACCCTGACAGCCGCGCCGCGACGATCACCGTCATCGTGCCTAACTGGAACTGCGCGCCCTGGCTGCCGGAAGCGATCGACTCGCTGCTGGGCCAGTCCTCTCCGCCGGAGCAGGTGATCGTCATTGACGACGGCTCGACCGACGACAGCGTCGCCTTACTGGAGGCGCTGGCCGCCCGCCATCCGCAGCTGACGCTGCTGCGCGGCGAACGCGGCGGCGTCAGTGCGGCGCGCACCAAAGGGCTGGAGATTGCCCACGGCGACTTTATCTACTTTATGGACGCCGACGATTTCGTCGAAAAAGATCTCTTCGCCGACTTCCGCCGCACCCTGGCGCAGCATCCCGAGATGGAGATGTTCTGCTTCGGCGCGCGCATGTTTACCGATAAGCCGGTCGCCGAGCGTCAGTATGACCTGTTCCATCAGCGCCACGTCGACGCCGTCCTGCCCGGCGGCGCTGAGACGCTGCGCAGCATGATCCCGCACCGTTCGGCCCATCGCACGCTGTGGAGCAGCATCCTTTCACGCGATCTGATCGCGCGTACCGGCGTGCAGTTTCTGCCGATCCAGAACCACGAAGATGCGCCCTATATGTTCGCGCTCTATATGTCGGCGCGACAGATCGGCTTTACCCGCAAGAGCTACTACAACAAGCGCTTTATGCCCACCTCGCTGTCGCAGAGCAAGGCGACCTTCTCCTGGGTAGAGAACTACTATATCGCGCGGCGCAGCAGCGAAAGCTTCCTGCGCGAGCAGGGTCTGCCGCCGGAAGAGAAGCTGCTGGATATCTACTATCAGCCGGTGATGTACGGCTGCCTGATTGAGATCCGCAAAAACAATATTGCGGTGCCCGCCGACTGGCATCCCACCATCGATCAGCTGGTGCGCAAGGTGACGGGCGAAAGTAAGCGTCTCAAACTGCTCTGGTACTATCCGACGCTCTATAGCGGCCTGCAGGCGTGCCGTCGACTGGCGCGCTATGCCAGCAAGCGCTGATCGCGATCAATAATCTCGTCCCGTCAATAATTTACTTTTGCGCCAGAGGCCTTTACCATTCTGGCGCACATTTTCCTGTGCACCCTGACAATTCATCGCTTCCGATCTCCAGGAGAGTGCATGCTTTATCCAATCGTCCGACCCGCATTGTTTAAGCTCGATCCCGAGCGCGCCCACGAACTCACTTTTCAGCAGCTGCGTTTTATCAGCGGCACGCCGCTGGAGGCGCTGATCCGTCAGCGACTGCCTTCTCGTCCGGTCACCTGCATGGGGTTACGCTTTGACAACGCGCTGGGGCTGGCGGCCGGACTGGATAAGAATGCAGAGTGCATCGACGCCTTCGGCGCTATGGGCTTCGGCTTTGTAGAGGTCGGCACCGTCACGCCGCGCGCCCAGGCGGGCAACGACAAGCCGCGCATGTTCCGGCTGGTGGAGGCGGAGGGCATTATCAACCGCATGGGCTTCAACAACCTCGGCGTCGACCACCTGGTTGAGAATGTCAAAAAGGCGCGCTTCAACGGCGTTCTCGGCATTAATATCGGCAAGAATAAAGACACGGCGGTGGAAAACGGCAAAGAGGATTACCTGATCTGCATGGAAAAGGTGTACGCCCACGCCGGTTATATCGCGATAAATATCTCCTCGCCCAATACGCCGGGCCTGCGCTCGCTGCAATATGGCGAGGCGCTGGACGATCTTCTGGCGTCGATTAAAGCGAAACAGAAAGCGCTGGAGCAGCAGCATCTGAAATATGTTCCGGTGGCGGTAAAAATTGCGCCGGATCTTTCTGAAGAAGAATTAATACAAATTGCCGACAGTTTAGTGCGTCATAATATCGATGGCGTGATCGCCACCAACACCACGCTGGATCGCTCGCTGGTCAACGGCCTGAAATATGGCACCGAAAGCGGCGGCCTCAGCGGTCGTCCGGTGCAGTCGCGCAGCACGGCGGTGATCAAGCGGCTGGCGCAGGAGCTAGACGGCGCGCTGCCGATTATCGGCGTCGGCGGCATCGATTCATTAACCGCGGCGCGGGAAAAAATGGCTGCAGGCGCCTCGCTGGTGCAGATTTACTCCGGCTTTATTTATAAAGGGCCGGGATTAATAAAAGATATCGTGACCCATCTCTAAGACATTTCTAATAAAACGACGCCGGGGGGTTTATTTCTGACTTCGGCTCGTTTATATTTTTTCCCTGTTGTGCGTATTTTCAGCTTTTTACCCATAAACAGGGCTTCGCTGAGTCTGTGCAGAGAAACGCGGCGGTTAATGACGAGGCAAATTATGAAAATCAAACCTGACGATAACTGGCGCTGGTATTTTGACGCCGACCATGACCGCATGATGCTCGATCTGGCTGACGGTATGCTTTTCCGCTCTCGTTTTCCCCGCAAAATGTTGACGCCCGACGCGTTCAGCCAGAGCGGCTTCAGCGTTGACGACGCCGCGCTCTACTACACCTTCGAAGAACGCTGCCGGCAGTGCGCGCTAAGCGTCAATCAGCGCGCCGAGCTGACGCTCAATGCACTGGTGGCCAGCCGCTTTCTCAAGCCGCTGATGCCGAAAAGCTGGCACTTCACCGCCTGGACCTGCGTGCTGCAGCCTGAAGCGGGGGATATGGTCGAGGTGACGCTGGCGGAGAACGGCGAGCAGGCGCGACTGCTGGCGGTCGAGAGCGGCGGCAACGCCACGCTCTGCCTGCTGGCCCAGCCTTCGCTGACGCTGGCGGGCAAACAGATGGTACTGGGCGACGCCATTAAAATCATGAACGACCGCCTGGTGCCGCACCACGCCGACAGCGCGCCGCGCTTCGCCTACGCGGTCTGACGGTTACGCCAGTTCGATATCCCCGTCCGGAATACAGCTGCAGCTCAAAATCGTGCCGTCGCCGCGAATAGCGCTCTTCTTCAGCGGCCTGACGTCGCCTGACACCAGCGTCACTTTACAGCTGCCGCACAACCCCGCGCGGCAGGAGTAGGGGATCTTAAACCCCTGCATCTCCAGCTGCTCCAGCAGCACCTGCTGGTTGTCGCCCTGAAACTGCTGCCCCTGATACGCAATCGCCACCGTCGCCGTCGTTTGCTGCTGCGGCTTGAGGGTCTCCACTACCGCGCCTGGCCCATAGGCGCGCGGCGTATGGCGCGCCAGCACCTGCACCTCATCGCCGACGCGCACGATGCCGCTGCTGCGGGCAATAAGATTCAGGCCGAAGTCGATATCGCCGCTGCCATCCTGCGCGCTGCGGAACCTCTGCAGGGTGCTGAGCGGCTCGCCGTCGGGATGTTTGCGGCCGCTTTCGGTGCCGACGGTGGTAAAGACGCAGCGGCTGCACGGCTTCGGCACGTCGAATATCACGCCGCCGATCTGCACTGTCGCCCAGCTGTCCTCATCCCAGGCGGGCGCGCCGCTGACGATCAGGTTGGCGCGAAACTGCTCGGCGCGAACGCTGGCCGGGCAGCGCTGCTGCAGATCCTGCAGCGAGGCGTTATTGATCAGCAGAAAAGGGTAGCCGTCGGCGAACCCCAGCGGCACGTCGGTAAAGCGTTTCACCCGACGTGACGGCTGCGGGCCGACCCAGCGCAGCTGCACCGGGCGGGGGAAAAAGGTGCTCAGCCAGTGATTAACGGCGTCGGGTGCGATACGCGCGGTGAAGTGGTTGCCCCACACTTCGGTCGGCTGCTCCTGCGCGGCGAAATCGCTGAAGCGGATCATCGCCTGGCTGCCGTCGGGCGCCTGCAGAAACAGGCCATCAGTCAGCAGCGCCGGGGTAAAGCGCACCATCTCTGGATACTGACGCGCGGTAATAAAGGTGCCGTCCAGCTCTGTCACCATAAATATGCGGTCGAATGCCAGCCCGCTCTCCAGCACCTGCGCGTGAGAGAGGTGCAAACCGCGCATCGATTTGACCGGATGGATAAACAGACGGGACAGCGTAAGCATAAGAATCTCCAGAGAAACGGGCGGGCGCGACAAAAGAAGCTAACTTTATGATAGCTGGCGTCAGGACGCTATCCCCTTGTGATTGATCGGGTTGCTGCGACAGGCGCGCGGCTTTCCAACAATGGCGCTGATTTAGGGTATAATGCGCAGCAATTTTCTCAAGAGTAATAGTGACGATATGAATTCTCTCTTTGCCAGTACGGCGCGTGGGCTCGAAGAGCTGTTGAAAAGTGAGCTGGACGCGCTGGGCGCGCAGGAACTGCAGGTGGTACAGGGAGGCGTTCACTTTGAAGCCGATGACCGCACGATGTACCAGAGTTTGCTGTGGAGCCGTCTGGCGTCGCGCATTTTGCTGCCGCTCGGCGAATTTAACGTTTACAGCGATCTCGATCTCTATATCGGCGCGCAGAGCATCGACTGGACCGAACTGTTCGGCAGCCAGCACACCTTTGTGGTGCACTTTAGCGGCACCAACGACTCGATCCGCAACAGCCAGTTTGGCGCGTTAAGGGTGAAAGACGCGATTGTCGATGCCTTTACCCGCCAGAATCTGCCGCGTCCCAATGTGGATCGCGAGCAGCCGGATATCCGCATCAACGTCTGGCTGAATAAAGATCGCGTCAGCATCGCGCTGGATCTGAGCGGCGACGCGCTGCATCAGCGCGGCTATCGCCAGCAGACCGGTCAGGCGCCGCTGAAAGAGAACCTGGCGGCGGCGATCGTGATGCGCTCCGGCTGGCAGCCGACCACGCCGCTGCTCGATCCGATGTGCGGATCCGGCACGCTGCTGATCGAGGCGGCGCTGATCGCCTGCGATCGCGCGCCGGGCCTGCTGCGCGGGCGCTGGGGCTTTACCCACTGGCGTCAGCACAACGATGCGCTGTGGCGCGAGGTGAAAGGCGAGGCGCAGCAGCGCGCGCGCGCCGGCACCGCCGCTGCACAGGCGCGCTTCTTCGGCTACGACAGCGACGGCCGCGTGCTGGAGTGGGCGCAGGCCAATGCGCGCCGCGCCGGCGTCGCCGATCTCTTTACCTTCGCGCGTCAGGATGTGCTGCAGCTGAAAAATCCGCTGCCGGGCGAGCAGCGCGGCACCGTGCTGAGCAACCCGCCCTACGGCGAGCGTCTGGAGAGCGAACCGGCGCTGATTGCTTTGCACAGCCAGCTCGGCCGCATTATGAAACAGCACTTTGGCGGCTGGACGCTGTCGCTGTTCAGCGGTTCGCCAGAGCTGCTGAGCTGCCTGCAGCTGCGCGCGGAGCGCCAGTTCAAGGCGAAAAACGGCCCGATTGAGTGCGTGCAGAAAAACTACCAGCTGGCGGAAAACAGCAGCGAAAACGGCGGTCAGATCGCCGAAGACTACGCAAACCGCCTGCGAAAAAACCTGAAGAAACTGGAGAAGTGGGCGCGCCAGGAGGGCATCGCCTGCTATCGCCTCTATGACGCCGATCTGCCGGAGTATAACGTCGCCGTCGATCGCTACGGCGAATGGGTAGTGGTGCAGGAATATGCGCCGCCGAAAACCATCGACGCCGCTAAAGCGCGTCAGCGCCTGTTCGACGTTATCGGCGCCACGCTTAGCGTGCTGGAGCTGCCCGCTAACCGCCTGGTGCTGAAAACGCGCGAGCGGCAGAAAGGCAAGAGCCAGTATCAGAAGCTCGGCGAGAAGGGCGACTTCTTTGAGGTGCAGGAATTTAACGCGCGTCTGCTGGTCAACCTGACGGACTACCTGGACACCGGGCTGTTCCTCGATCACCGCATCGCGCGCCAGATGCTCGGCAAAATGAGCAAGGATAAAGATTTCCTCAACCTCTTCGCCTACACCGGCAGCGCCAGCGTGCACGCCGGGCTGGGCGGCGCGCGCAGCACCACCACGGTCGACATGTCGCGCACCTACCTGGAGTGGGCGGAGCGCAACCTGCGCCTGAACGGGCTGACTGGCCGCCAGCATCGTCTGATGCAGGCCGACTGCCTGGGCTGGCTGCGCGAAAGTAACGAAACGTTCGATCTGATCTTTATCGATCCGCCGACTTTCTCTAACTCTAAACGCATGGAAGAGGACTTCGACGTGCAGCGCGATCACATTATGCTGATGCGCAACCTGAAACGCCTGCTGCGCGCAGGCGGCACCGTGATGTTCTCCAACAACAAACGCGGCTTCAAAATGGATCTTGAGGGGCTGGCGTCGCTGGGCCTCAAGGCGCAGGACATTACCCAGAAAACCCTGTCGCAGGATTTTGCCCGTAACCGTCAAATTCACAACTGCTGGCTGATCACCCACGCCGGTAAGGAATAAGTTCAGATGTCATTAATCAGTATTCACGGCGCCTACCTCTCCTTCAGCGACGCGCCGCTGCTCGACAACACCGAGCTGCATATCGAAGAGAACGAACGCGTCTGTCTGGTCGGCCGTAACGGCGCCGGCAAGTCGACCCTGATGAAGATCATCAACGGCGAGCAGCCGCTGGACGATGGCCGCATCATCTTTGAGCAGGATCTGGTGGTGGCGCGTCTGCAGCAGGATCCGCCGCGCAATATTACCGGCTCGGTGTATGACTTCGTGGCGGAAGGGGTGGAAGAGCAGGCCGAGCACCTCAAGGCCTACCACGCCATCTCCCATGCGGTGATGCTCGATCCCAGCGAGAAAAACCTCAACGAGATGGGGCGTTTGCAGACCATTCTCGATCACCACAACCTGTGGCAGCTGGAAAGCCGCATCAACGACGTACTACAGCAGATCGGCCTGCAGCCCGATACCGAGTTGTCGTCGCTGTCGGGCGGCTGGCTGCGTAAAGCGGCGCTGGGCCGCGCGCTGGTCAGCAATCCGCGCGTGCTGCTGCTCGACGAACCAACCAACCACCTCGATATCGAAACCATCGACTGGCTGGAAACCTTCCTGAAGACCTTTACCGGCAGCATCGTCTTTATCTCCCATGACCGTTCGTTTATCCGCAATATGGCGACGCGCATCGTCGACCTCGATCGCGGCAAGCTGGTCTCCTGGCCGGGCAACTACGACCTCTACCTGGAGGGGAAAGAGGAGGCGCTGCGCGTCGAAGAGATGCAGAACGCCGAGTTCGACCGCAAGCTGGCGCAGGAAGAGGTGTGGATCCGTCAGGGCATCAAGGCGCGCCGCACCCGTAACGAAGGCCGCGTGCGCGCGCTGAAAGCGCTGCGCCGCGAACGCTCCGAGCGCCGCGAGGTGATGGGCAAAGCGAATATGCAGGTGGGCGAGGCGTCGCGCTCCGGCAAAATCGTCTTCGAACTGGAGCACGTCAACTATGGCGTGGACGGCAAGACGCTGGTGCAGGACTTCTCCGCACAGGTGCAGCGCGGCGACAAAATTGGCCTGATCGGCCCGAACGGCTGCGGCAAAACCACGCTGCTGCGCCTGATGCTGCAGCAGCTGAAAGCCGACAGCGGCCGCGTGCACAGCGGCACCAAGCTGGAGGTCGCCTACTTCGACCAGCATCGCGCCGAGCTGGATCCCGACCGCACCGTGATGGATAACCTCGCCGAAGGCAAGCAGGAGGTGATGGTCAACGGCAAGCCGCGCCACGTGCTGGGCTACCTGCAGGACTTCCTGTTTCATCCGAAACGCGCCATGACGCCGGTGCGCGCCCTCTCCGGCGGCGAGCGCAACCGTCTGCTGCTGGCGCGTCTTTTCCTGCGTCCCAGCAACCTGATGATCCTCGATGAACCGACCAACGATCTCGACGTCGAAACCCTGGAGCTGCTGGAAGAGCTGATCGACGGCTATCAGGGCACGGTGCTGCTGGTAAGCCATGACCGTCAGTTCGTCGACAATACCGTGACCGAGTGCTGGATCTTCGAAGGCAACGGCGAAATCGGCAGCTTTGTCGGCGGCTATCACGACGCGCAGCAGCAGCGCGCGGCCTATAAACAGCAGAAGAGCGCCCAGGCGAGCAAGCCTGCTGCCGCGGCGAAACCGGCCGCAGAGAAAAACGAGGCCGGCAAACGCGGCGGCGCTAAGCTCAGCTACAACCTGACGCGCGAGCTGGAGCAGCTGCCGCAGAAGCTGGAGTCGCTGGAGGCGCGCATCGGCGAGCTGCAGGCGAAAATGAGCCATCCCGATTTCTTCAGCCAGCCGCACGACCAGACCCAGCCGGTGCTGGATGCGCTGGCGCAGACGGAGCAGGAGCTGGAAACGGCCTTCGCCCGCTGGGAAGAGCTGGAAGCGCTGAAAAACGGCGCATAAAGAAAAGGGAGTCGGGATGTGTTCAGCCGCTGAAAGTCAGGCGTGGATGCTCTGTCCACAGTGCGATTTAATGGTAAAACTGCCCGATGTGCCGCAGGGCAGCCGTGCGTCCTGCCCGCGCTGCCACTCGGTGCTGACCACCAACTGGCCCGAGCCGCGCAGGCGTCCGACCGGCTATGCGCTGGCGGCGCTGTTTATGCTGCTGCTGGCGAACCTGTTTCCCTTTATCACCATGAAGGTCGCGGGTCTCAGCAGCCAGATATCGCTGCTGCAGATCCCGAAAGTGATGGTGTCGGAGGACTACAGCAGTCTCGCCACGCTGTTTCTGGTGTTTGTGCAGGCGATCCCCGGCCTCTGCATGCTGACCATTATTCTGCTGGTCAACCGCATCAGGATGCCAGCCAGCCTGCGTCTGGGGCTGGCGCGCACGCTGTTTCAGCTGCGCAGCTGGGGCATGGCGGAGATCTTTATGGCCGCCGTGCTGGTCAGCTTCGTCAAGCTGATGGCCTATGGCGATATCGGTCTGGAGACCAGCTTCTGGCCCTGGTGTCTGTTCTGCCTGCTGCAGCTGCGCGCGTTCCAGTGTGTGGATCGCCGCTGGCTGTGGAACCAGATCGCGCCGATGCCGTCGCTGCCCCATGCGCCGGAAAAGGGCGTCAGCGGGCTGCAGCAGAATCTGCGCTCCTGTCCCTGCTGCACCGCCATTCTGCCTGCGCAGCAGCCCGACTGCCCGCGCTGCGGCGTTATCGCCGCGCCGCGCCGCAAACACAGTCTACAATGGACGCTGGCGCTGCTCTTTACCTCGCTGATGATCTACATCCCCGCCAATGTGCTGCCGATTATGGTGACCGAAACCCTCGGCACACCGTATCCGTCTAACATTATGGCGGGCGTGATCCTGCTCTGGAGCGACGGATCCTATCCGGTGGCGCTGGTGATCTTTATCGCCAGCATCATGGTGCCGTCGCTAAAAATGCTGGCGATTGGCTGGCTCTGCTGGAACGCCAGCGGACGCGGCCACCGCGACAGCGAAAGGATGCACCTGGTGTATGAAGTGGTCGAATTCGTTGGCCGCTGGTCGATGATCGACGTGTTTGTTATTGCCGTGCTCTCTGCGCTGGTGCGCATGGGGCAACTGATGAATGTTTATCCCGCGACGGGCGCGCTGCTATTCGCGCTGGTGGTGATCCTGACCATGATCGCCGCCATGACCTTTGACCCGCGCCTGACCTGGGATCGCCTACGGGAACACACTACGAAGGAGCCGCGCCTTGACGGAAAGTAACCACGGCCATGCCAAAGTGGACCAGATAAAACGCTGGTCGCCGGTCTGGATTGTCCCCATCGTGACGCTGTTGATCGGCGGATGGATCCTGTTTTATCACTTTAGCCATCTCGGGCCGGAAGTGACCCTGTTTACGGAAAACGCGGAAGGTATCGAAGCGGGTAAAACCACCATTAAAAGCCGCAGCGTCGATGTCGGCGTGGTGGAAAAAGCGGAGCTGACCGACGATCTGCACCACGTGGAGATCACCGCGCGGCTCAATTCCGGCATGGAAAAGCTGCTGCACGGCGACAGCGTGTTCTGGGTGGTGAAGCCGCAGATCGGCCGCGAAGGGGTCACTGGCCTCAACACGCTGCTTTCCGGCAACTATATCGAACTGCAGCCGGGCACCAAAGCGGAGCCGAAAGAGCAGTATCAGCTGCTGGACGCGCCGCCGCTGGCACCGCCTGACGCGAAAGGCATCCGCATTACGCTCGACAGCAAAAAAGCGGGGCAGCTGAACGCCGGCGATCCGGTGCTGTTCCGCGGCTACCGCGTCGGCAGCGTGGAAACCAGCACCTTCGATACCGACAAGCGCATGATGACCTATCAGCTGTTTATCGCCGCGCCTTACGATCGGCTAGTGACTACCAACGTTCGCTTCTGGAAAGACAGCGGCATCGCGGTGGATATGTCCGCCTCGGGCATGCGTGTCGAGATGGGATCGCTGACCACGCTGTTCAGCGGTGGCGTCAGCTTCGACGTGCCGGACGGCTGGGATTTAGGCCAGGCGGCGGCGAACCACGCCGACTATCATCTGTTCGACGATCAGCGCAGCATTCAGGATTCGCTCTACACCAATCACGTCGATTTCCTGATGTTCTTCACCGACTCGATTCGCGGCCTGCAGGTTGGCGCGCCGGTGGAGTTCCGCGGCATTCGTCTGGGAACCGTCTCGCAGGTGCCGTTTATGACCGAAAGCGTCAATCAGGCGTTGAATAACGACTATCGCGTGCCGGTGCTGATCCGCATCGAGCCGGATCGCTTTATCGCCCGACTGGGTCAGGACTTTAATCTGGAGCAGCATCTGCAGGACGGTAAAAAACGCGGCCTGCGCGCCTCGCTGAAAACCGGCAACCTGCTCTCCGGCTCACTCTATATCGATCTCGACTTCTACGATAATGTGCCGGCCTATAAAGGCCCCAACAAAGTGGCTGGCTACGAGATCATTCCGACCACCAGCGGCGGCCTGAGCCAGATCCAGCAGAAACTGGTGGCGGCGCTCGACAAGATCAACGCCTTGCCGCTCAACAACGTGGTCACCGAGGCGACCGGCACGCTGAAAGAGAGCCAGCGCACGCTGCGTGAAATGCAGGGCACGCTGAAAAACCTCAATCAGATCACCGCCAGCCCGGCGATGAAAACCCTGCCGGAAGATATGCAGCAAACGCTGCGCGAACTGAATCGCAGCATGAAAGGGCTGCAACCGGGCTCTCCGGCTTACACTAAGCTGGTGGGCGATATGCAGCGACTCGATCAGGTACTGCGCGAACTGCAGCCGGTGTTGAAAACCCTCAACACCAAGAGCAACGCGCTGGTCTTTGAGGCCAAACCGGGTCAGGATCCCCAGCCAAAGAGGGCGAAACAGTGAGAAAAGGAGCCGTTTTGTGCGCCGCGCTGCTGTTAGGCGCGTGCAGCAGCACCATTGATAACACTTACTATCAGCTGCCGTCGAAACCGGCGGCGATGCAGGTGCGCACCGGCGGCGAGGCGCAGCCGCCGGCGCTGTGGGTGGAGCAGGTGGCGGTGCCCGATTATCTGGCGGGCAACGGGCTGGTTTATCAGACCAGCGACGTTAAATACGTTATCGCCGCCAATAATCTGTGGGCCAGCCCGCTCGATCAGCAGCTGCAGCAGACGCTGGTCGCCAACCTGAGCAAAGCGCTGCCGGGGCGGCTGGTCTCCGCCGCGCCGCTGGGCGAGAAGCATGACACCCTGAACGTAACGGTTACCGGTTTTCAGGGGCGCTACGACGGGCGCGCCGTGGTCAGCGGCGAATGGGTGCTGCAGCATAATGGCCATGTGGTGAAGCAGGGGTTCGATGTGGCGCTGCCGCAGAACGAAGATGGCTATGACGCGCTGGTGCGAACCCTGGCTATCGGCTGGCAGCAAACCGCGCAGCAGATTGCCAACGCGGCGATAACCACAGAATAAAATGCGCTAAAGATGTCCTCAAGCCCCTGGCGGCCGCAGCAAAACGCAGCGAACGCCAGGGGCTTTTTTTTATTGCCGTCTCAAGGCGATAAGGTCATCAGCCGCTTTTTATGGCGCGACGTTGATGGCGATTTGACGGCAAAACGGTGACAGTGGCGTGAAATTTGCGCATTGACCTTTGCGGCCAGGGCAGGTAGAACTTAACTGTGGCTGGGCACTATTTCGCCACTCTATTTCTTTCCACCAGATTCCACAGACCTGATATGAGGGATACGGAGTATGAAGAGACAGAAACGAGACCGCCTTGAACGCGCTCATGCACGTGGCTACCAGGCCGGTATTACAGGACGCTCAAAAGAGATGTGTCCGTATCAGATGATTGAGGCTAAGTCTCACTGGTTGGGAGGTTGGCGACAAGCCATGGAGGACAGGGCGGTTACGGTGTAATCGACCGTCAGGAAAAGGAAGAAACCTCCGCAGCGGCGGAGGTTTTCATTTACGCTATCAGAAAGCGCTGGCGTCTTTGAACAGACCGACTTTCAGATCGCTGGCAGAGTAAATCAGGTTGCCATCGACAAACACTTCGCCATCGGCGACGCCCATCACCAGCTTACGATTAATGACGCGTTTGAAGTGAATGCGGTAGGTCACTTTCTTCGCCGTCGGCAGCACCTGGCCGGTGAATTTCACCTCGCCAACGCCCAGCGCGCGGCCTTTGCCTTCGCCGCCGAGCCAGCCCAGATAGAAGCCTACCAGCTGCCACATAGCGTCAAGGCCGAGGCAGCCCGGCATCACCGGATCGCCGATAAAGTGGCAGGCGAAAAACCATAAATCCGGATGGATATCCAGTTCAGCTTCCACGAAACCTTTATCGTATTTACCGCCGTCTTCGGTCATTTTGACCACGCGGTCCATCATCAACATGTTGCCTGACGGAAGCGGCGGTCCGTTCTCGCCAAACAGTTCACCGCGACCTGACGCAATCAGGTCCTCTTTGCTATAGGATTCGCGTTTATCAACCATGTTTTCAATAAGCCTTGTTTTAGTAGAGCACGAAGTTTAGCGAACAGCTGTACGCCGGGCAATTTAATCAGCGCTGGTTAAACCAGTTTAGCCAGCGAAGGGGCCAGGGACGATGGCTCGCTTCCTGCTGATTCAGCTGAGCGATGCGATCCTGGATCCTGCGCAGCAGATCGTCAGCGTTCTCCTCTTCGCTGCGCCAGATGACGCCGGTCAGCAGCGGCAAGGCTTCCTCAGCGCGATCGATCGCCCAGATATGGAAGCGCCCCTGTTCGACGGCGTCCACCACCTCCTGGCTCAGACTCAGGTGGCGCACGTTGCTCATCGGGATAATGACGCCCTGCTGGCCAGTCAGCTCACGTTCGTTGCAGATAGTGAAGAAACCTTCAATCTTCTCGTTCAGGCCGCCCACTGGCTGCACATTGCCAAACTGATCGACCGAACCGGTGACGGCGATCTGCTGATTGATCGGCTGGTTCGCCAGCGCGCTGATCAGGGCGCACAGCTCGGCCAGCGAGGCGCTGTCACCGTCCACCTCTGAGTAGGATTGCTCAAACACCAGCGACGCCGAGAAGGGCAGTTGCTGATCCAGCTCCAGCTCGGCGATCAGGTACGCCTGCATGATCATCATGCCTTTGGCGTGGATATTGCCGCCCAGCTCCGCTTTACGTTCGACGTCGGTAAATTCGCCGTCGCCAGGGTGAACCACGCAGGTAATGCGCGACGGTTCGCCCCAGGGACGCGGGTGGCCGGGAAATTCCACCACGGAGAGGCCGTTGATTTGACCGACGACTTCGCCTTCGGTTTCAATCAGGATCTGTTTTAACAGGATTTCGTCACGCATGCGTTCGGCGAGGAACGCCTCGCGCCAGGTGCGCGCCTCAAGCGCGCTGGTCAGCGCCGCTTCGCTCAGCGTGGCTTCCTGCATCACCGCTTCGCGCATCTGACGCAACAGCCAGCGCGGACAGAGCGGCAGCACTTCCTGGTCGCCGGTGTAACGCACCGCTTCGCGGATCAGGGGCGGCCAGAAATCAGCCTGCGGCGCGGGCAGCCCCGCCTGCAGCGCGACATCCTGCGCCCAGCGGCACCAGGCGAGCATATCCTCTTCATCGACCACCTGCATGTTCTCTTCGAACTCGGTATAGGTCGCCAGTTCATGCAGTTCAGGATCGCTCTCCTGAAACGTCGCCAGCGCGTCACGATCGCCGCACAGCACCAGCTTCAGGCTGAGCGGCAGCGGCGGAATGGAAACCGGCAGAGGATGGCGTTCATCCGGCGACTGCCACTCAAGACGTCCCAGCTGGATCGCGCGTTTCAGGCGCAGCCAGAGCAGCGGCTGCGCCTGCAGCGTACGCAGCGACAGCACCAGCGTGCCGCCGTTGGCACGATGGATCAGGCCCGGCTCTAGCTGGAGACGATCGCGATGCAGGCGCACGCAGCCAAACAGCTGGTCGTTCTCAATCCATTCGGCAAAATGGACCTCGCCGCGGCCGGTAAAAGGATGCGAGGCATCGCCGGGCGGCTGAAGGGTGACGTTATCCGCGATGAGATGGTAGTGTCCGCCGAACAGGCCAGCGGGTTGGTCAGCAATACGCGCCATCTGGCGCGCAATCAGCGCCAGATAATCGCTGTTTTCCTGACTGCACACCAGCAGAAGGGGAAAGCCGTCGGTCTGGCTGGCGAGATAGGCCAGCGCATTGAGCAAACGCGGTTGTACCGCCGCCAGGCTATCGGTCTCTTCTTCCTCGATGCGGGAAAAAACAGATGCGTATTCGGTAATATTCGGCTGCAGGTCTTGCCAGGAAAGTTGAGAGCTGGTCAAAATAATCGCATTTGGTTGGTTAAAGAAAAGCGGGATTATACAGGAAAGCCCCTTGTTAAGCACTGCATGGTTCTGAATAACCCTGAGACAATCAACGCCTTTTCCTTGCTGCATCCGGCAGAAAAGCTGTTATTCTTGGTTTGTTACGCGGTCACGATGAGATTCCGATGAAATACCAACAACTCGAAAATCTTGAAAGTGGATGGAAATGGAAATACCTGGTGAAAAAACACCGGGAAGGTGAGCTGATCACGCGTCATCTGGAACGGAGCGCTGCGCAGGCGGCCGTTGAAGAACTGCTTTCAATGGAGAATCGTCCGGTTGATGTCGCGGACTGGATCGCGCAACACATTCATCCGGAGCTGGACAATCGGCTTAAGCAGACGATTCGCGCGCGTCGCAAGCGTCACTTCAATGCCGAGCATCAGCATACGCGCAAGAAGTCGATCGACCTGGAGTATCTGGTCTGGCAACGGCTGGCGGGACTGGCGCAGCGGCGGGCCTGCACCTTATCGGAAACCATCGTTCAGCTGATTGAAGATGCGGAGCGTAAAGAGAAATATGCCACGCAGATGTCGAGCCTGAAGCAGGATCTGCAGGCAATTCTGGGCAAATCCGACACGAGCGGCGAGTAGCCCGGCTCGGTCACTGGTAAACAGCAGCCATAAAAAAACCCCGCTTTGCGGGGTTTTTTCTTACGTCAGAACTTAAGCCTGCGGCTGAGTTACAACGTCTTTGATACCTTTCACGTCGATTTCTACGCGACGGTCCGGACCCAGGCAGTCGATCAGAGCCTGACGGCCTTTCACGCTGTCACAGGTGTTGCCGGTAACTGGGTTAGATTCGCCCATGCCACGTGCAGAGATCTTGTTAGACGGGATACCTTTAGAAACCAGGTAGTCAACCACGGACTGAGCGCGTTTCTCAGACAGTTTCTGGTTGTACTGGTCGGAACCGATGCGGTCGGTGAAGCCCAGAACCACGACTGAACCGTCTTTCGGATCCATTGAGCTCAACTGGCTGTACAGCTGATCCAGAGCCTGCTGGCCTTCCGGCTTCAGGGTAGATTTGTTGAAGGTGAACAGCACGTCAGACTTCAGGGTGAAACGCTTGGTTTCAACAACTGGAGCCGGAGCCGGAGCCGGAGCAACTACCGGTGCAACTTCATCCTGACCGAAGCGGTATGAAACGCCTACGCTCAGCATGCCGTTGTCAGGACGTGCGCCAACGGTCTGCGCGTCACCGATGTTGTTAACCCACTGGTAGTCCAGACGGGTAGCCCAGTTCTGAGTCAGAGCGTATTCAACACCCACTGCTGCCAGCGGAGAAACACCGGTGTCGTGGTCGCTGATGCGGCCGTTGACTGCGTTGTTCTGCGTTGCGTCAGCACGCCATACCATACCACCCAGACGAGTGTAGACATCCAGTTCGTCGGTGATCGGGTAGCTCAGTTTAGCAGCCAGCTGAACGCCTTGTGCTTTGAATGCGCCGTTGTTTACGGTGCCTTTGTTCGGCATACGGCCAAGCCAGTCGTAGCCCAGCTCGAAGCCCAGGTACGGGTTAGCCTGGTAACCCAGGAATGCGCCAGCGCCAAGCTGAGATTCGTGAGTCGGGCCGTTGTTGTTGCCATAACCGTTACCGTAGTAACCAGTATCATGGTACTGAGACCAGCCCAGTTTAGCACCGGTGTACCAGGTGTCATCTTTCGGAGCGGCCTGCGCTACGGTAGCGAAGCCAGCCAGTGCCACTGCAATTGCGATAGCTGTCTTTTTCATTTTGCGCCTCGTTATCATCCAAATAGGCAATGAGCAATAAGGGTTGCTCTTGGTTGTAATCCTTCGCCGGGTTAATACGCTCGCTTATGACTCTACCGATAAAAAACGGAGATTATTGAGCACCCTGGCGAGGTAAAGTCTACAACGAGATTGGAAACTTACAAGTATGATGTGAGGGGATGCTGCAAAAAAACAGGGCTTTATACACATATTCTCACATTTGACCCGGCCTTAATGCCGCCGCGTTTTTCAGCAAAACGCAGCTAAGCCATTGTCAAAGCTGGAAGGAAAAGAATCAGTGGTTTAGCCGAAACAAAAAAGGAAAAAGACCGGAGAAAAATCCTAATTTTACTTAATGAAACAAATCGGACTGAATTTTTAGTCCTTTCTCTGGTCCACGCGAAGCCGATGCGTTGCCGTTAGTGCGCATAATCAGTCCCAGCGCCTGTCCTTCTGCCGCCGCCTGCTCTAATTCACGACGCTCTTCTTCGTCCAGGTCATACGGGATCCATGCCAGCACCACGCTGTAATTGCCTGTACGCAAAGCCTTAATCATCGCTTCCACCGAGGTACAACGCTCGGAATCCGCCACGTGCATGCTCTTCTCCAGCGGCAGGCCAGACTGCTGCAGCCAGGCGCGGTTAAGCTTATGCGCCGGCGTCAGCCAGAGCTGCCAGCGTGACTCCTGGCTCAACTGCTGCAGCAGCGGCAGCAACAACATCTGCATCATGCCCGGTTGTTCGCTGTAGCGCAGTTCTGTGATCCAGCCGCTGTGCTGCGACGGCGTAGAAGAAGAAACGTGACGGTGAGCAAAGCCTGCATTTTTAAAGTGTTGGGTGCGCATAAGGTAACCACTCAGCAATGGACTGTATGGATATACAGTAATGACTTCGTGGATAAAGATCAACCTCAAATTTGGAAAACGCCTCGCAAAAACAGCAGAAGGTCAGGCATCAGGGCAAGAATTAATTGAACCCGTAACCGATTTTTTCTATATCTCTAACGGGCTGATAGCAATGGCTTTTTCGGTTAATTTCGCACAAGGAGAGCGTGCCATGAAAAAACAGCACCCTGTTGTAGAACGGTCCCGTCAACGCCTCGCCGCGCTAGGTCATATTGAGTCGCGCACCCAGTTCGGCGGCTATGCGCTGGCGGTCGAGAAAGTGGTATTCGCGCTGGTGAGCGAGGATGCGCTTTATTTACGCGCCAGCGAAGCGCTGCAGGAGTATGTCGCGCAGCAACCTCTGCAGCCGCTGGTGTTTCGTAAGCGCGGCAGCGCCGTCAACCTTAACTACTACCGCGTCGACGACGCGCTGTGGGACGATGCGCGCCAGCTGCTGGCGCTTTCCGTCGCCTCGCTGCACGCCGCGCGGCAGGATGTGATGGCCAGGCAGGCACCGCGGCGGCTGAAAGATCTGCCCAACCTTAGCCTGCGCATGGAGCTGCTGCTGCACGAAGCGGGGGTGAAAAGCGTCCGGCATCTGGTCGAGCTGGGGGCGAAGCAGTGCTGGCTCAGGCTAAAGGCGATCAACCAGCATATCGGTTTTAAAACCCTGTTGGCGCTGGAAGGCGCCATCGAAGGGCGCCATGAAGCCACCCTGCCGCAGGCGGTCAGGGCGGAACTGAACGCGTGGTATCTTGAGACGCTCAAGCGCGCCGACAGCTAAGATTTCGCCAGCGTACGGCGCAGGCGGGCGATATCCGGCAGCAGCGCCACCAGCAAACCGAGCTGCTGCAGCACCAGCGGCGCGCGCGTCTCCGGGTTCGCAGCCATATCGCTGATGCGCTGCGTCAGGGCGTTCTGCATAGTTTCCGCTTCGCTGTCGCTCACCACGTCGGTTTGCAGCACATCTTCTACATAGCAGACCGTATCATCAAGTAGCGTCAGCAGCGCCGCGTCGCTGATCCTGTCGCGATGCGCGCCCAGCGCGGAGATGTAGCTCAGAAAGGAGTGGTTCAGGCAGAGCAGCTGAAAAGCGGACTCTTTATGCTTCTGATGAGTCCGCGACTCGCCGCTCATATTGGAGACCACGGACGCCAGCTCGGCGTCGGCGTTATGGGCGTCGCGACGCGCGATACGATAGGCAAGGCGATTATCTTTGCCCTGGTGATACTGCTCCATGATCGCATCCAGATAGCGGCAGTTGGCGTTCAGCGTGCGCGCGGCCACCGTCGGCAGCTGACGGAAGCGCCAGTCGGGCCAGATAAACGCCACCGCCAGCCAGGCGAGCGCGCACCCCAGCAGCGTGTCGACGATGCGCGGCAGCGCCACCTCAAACCCCTCTCCCAGCAGATTAAAGCAGAGCAGCACCAGCAGGGTAATGAACAGCGTCGCCTGCGCATACTGCACCTGACGAAACGCGAAAAACAGCACGCCGCTCACCACGATCAGCACCAGCTGCCCTTCGGTGGAGGGCACCAGCCAGAGCACCGGCAGTCCGATGGCAATGCCCGCCAGGGTGCCGCCGATACGCAGTGCCAGCCTGCGGCGCGTGGCGTTATAGTTCGGCTGACAGACGAACAGGCTGGTCAGCAGGATCCAGTAGCCGCGATCCAGGCCGGTGATCTGAATAAACCCGTAGCCGATACAGAGCACCACGGTCATGCGCATCGCATGGCGAAACAGCGCGGAGGCGGGCGTCATATGGCGGCTGAAGCGCAGACGGATGTCACTCCAGCCGCTCAGTCCTTCCCGCGACAGCCGGTTGTCGCCCGGCAAATTCTCGCTGGCCAGCGACTGCTCCGACTCGATAGAAGCGAGCTGCGCATCGATGGCGCGCAGGTTGCGCAACAGCCAGAACAGCGGGCGCAAATGGGGCGCGTCGGGCTCATTCTGCTGCAGCCGCTCCAGCGCGGTTTGCAGACGATCAAACGCGCGCTCGAAGCGGGCATCGTGCTCCCAGCGCTCACGCAGCAAAATGCACTGCGACAGCTGGCGGCACGCCTGCGCCTGCATATTCAGCAGACGCTGGAAGCGGAACAGGATCTCGTTGTAGCGCCAGTCGTCGCGCAGCAGATGGTATTGCAGATGCGACGAGCTGGCGCGCTCGTGGATATCCTGCGCCACAAAATAGTAGTGCAGGCTGCGGCGGGTGCTGCGCGATCCGCGATCGCCGCGCAGCCGGCTTTGCAGCGTGGTTTTGGTTAAATTGAGCTGCGCCACCAGCTGACTATTGACCATCGCGGTGCGGATCAGCGTCGCGTCATCCTGCGCGTCGCCATCGGGATCGAACAGGTTGGCCTTGGCTTCAAGATACTGCGCCAGCTGCGCATAGCTGCCCGCCAGCTGCTCCTGCACCGGCCGTACCGGAAACATCAGATGGCCGAGCAGCGTCAGCAGGTTGTACCAGAGCGCGCCGACCAGCAGCAGGATCGGCTGCATATACCACTGGGAAAAGAGCCCAATGCCCAGCATGGTGTAGACCGCGATCAGCAGCGCGCCGAAGGCGATAGTGGCGTAGCGCTGGCCAAGCGCGCCCAGCAGAATAAAGCCCCAGGTCGACAGCGCCAGCCCGACCATAAACGCCAGCGGATGAGGAAACAGCAGTTCGACCGAGACCGAGGCGATGCAAAAGCAGAGCAGGGTAATCAGCAGATTGCGCAGGCGACCGCTGAGGCGATCGTCGAGATCGGCCAGCGCGGCGGCCACCACGCCGAGCGTCAGCGGAATGGTCCAGTCAATCTGCTGCAGCCACCAGGGCACCGCCGCACAGCCGGTCAGCGCCAGAAAGATGCGCAGCAGATAACGCCAGCTGCTGTTGAACAGGTAGTTGCGCCAGCCCGGCAAGGCTTTCGACATCATGGGGCGACCTCAGTAGCGACGGCGGGCGCTGGCTTCGCGCGCGGCGCGCGCCTCTTCGACCGACACCACGCGGCGGCCGACCGGCCAGAGTGCGATGGCGGCGATTTTAAAGTTGGCGATCCCCACGGGAATGCCGATGATGCTGATGCACTGCACAATCCCGGTGGTGATATGGGTGAGGCAGAGCCACCAGCCGAAGAAGATCAGCCAGAACAGATTCAAAAAGGTGCCGCCGGTATTCAGCAAGGCGCTTTTACTCTCCGGGCGCAGCAGATCCACATGCACCGCCTCGTTGCCGTAGGGCACCAGAGAGAGCTTCGTAATTTCCCAGCAGGAGCGCGTCAGCGGCAGGGTGAAGATCAGGAGGATACTCACCAGCGTGGCGAACAGCCAGCACAGGGTGGTGATAAAGCCGCCGAGAATAAAATTGAGAATGTTCAACACTGTGCGCATGGCGTTCTTTTCCTTTTGCTTTCCGCAAGATGTGCCGCCAAGTTTAGCCTGTTTTAAGGCTGGAGCGCCAAGTGTCTGACAGGTAAACTGCCGATAATCTTTTCCCTGGTTCGACGGTGTGGATATGGAACTTAAAGCGACATCGATGGGCAAACGGCTTGCCCAGCATCCCTATAACCGGGTTCGCCTGCTGGCGGCTGGGGTAGAAGTCAGCGGTGACCGGCATGAATACCTGATCCCATTCAACGAACTGCTAAACATCAGCTGCAGGCGCGGCATGGTGTGGGGAGAGCTGGAGTTTCTGCTGCCGGACAGCAAAGTGGTGCGTCTGCACGGCACCGAATGGCAGGAGACGCAGCGCTTCTACCACTATCTGCTGCAGGCGTGGCAGACGTGGAGCGCGGAAATGAGCGCGATCTGCGTTGAGGTATTAACCGAGCTGAAACAGGCGATCGACCGCTTCGGCGAACAGGATCGCTGGATCCCGCGCGGCGAGCTGCAGGCGCTGCGCGGGACGATAGCGAAACAGTTTGCGGCGCTGCCGTTGCCCCTGGCGCGGCTGACGGAGTTTAGCGACTGCCGCGAGCCTTATCAGGTTTGCCAGCGCTGGCTGGAGCAGGGCGAGGCGGCGCTGCGTCAGCGCAATCGCGACTGGACGGCGCGCATGCTGGAACAACATCATGACTTCTTCGCCAGTGTAGAAACCTCGCCGCTCAACGCGTCGCAGTGCGAAGCGGTGGTTAACGGCGAAGACGCGGTGCTGGTGCTGGCCGGGGCCGGCAGCGGCAAAACCTCGGTGCTGGTGGCGCGCGCGGGCTGGCTGCTGCGGCGCAGGCTGGCCGCGCCCGAGCAAATACTGCTGCTGGCGTTTGGCCGCCAGGCGGCGGAAGAGATGAACGACCGCATCCAGGCGCGGCTCGGCGTCGCCGATATTCAGGCGCGCACCTTTCATGCGCTGGCGCTGCACATTATTCGTGAAGGCAGCAGCAAACAGCCGGTGGTCAGCAAGCTGGAAGGCGATACGGCGGCGCGTCACGCGCTGCTGATCGCCGTCTGGCGTCAGCAGTGCGACGAGAAAAAAGCGCAGGCCAACGGCTGGCGGCAGTGGCTGCGCGACGAGCTGGAATGGGAGCTGCCTGAAGGGCACTTCTGGCAGGACGACAGGCTGGCGAAGCGGCTGGCGTCGCGCCTCGATCGCTGGCTGGGGCTGATGCGCATGCACGGCGGCGCGCAGGCGGCGATGATCGCTGAGGTGCCGGAAGAGGTGCGCGAACTGTTCAGCAAGCGGGTAAAGCTGATGGCGCCGCTGCTAAAAGCCTGGAAAAGCGCGCTGAAAGAAGAGGGCGCGCTCGATTTTTCCGGGCTGATCCATCAGGCGATTGCCATTCTGGACAAAGGGCGTTTTATCAGTCCGTGGAAGCATATTCTGGTGGATGAGTTTCAGGATATCTCGCCGCAGCGCGCCGCGCTGCTGACGGCGCTGCGCCAGCAGAACGCGCGCACCACGCTGTTTGCCGTCGGGGATGACTGGCAGGCGATCTACCGCTTCAGCGGCGCGGAGATGAGCCTGACTACCGCCTTTCACCAGGCGTTCGGCGACGGCGATCGCTGCGTGCTGGACACCACCTATCGTTTCAACGATCGCATCGGTGATATCGCTAACCGCTTCGTCCAGCAAAACCCGCATCAGCTGCGCAAGCCGCTTAACAGCCTGACCAAAGGCACGAAGAAGGCGATCGGCCTGCTGCCGCAAGAGCAGCTGGAGCCGCTGCTGAATAAGCTGAGCGGCTACGCCAGAGCGGATGAGCGCGTGCTGCTGCTGGCGCGCTATCACCATCTGCGTCCGGAGGTGCTCGACAAAGCCAAAACCCGCTGGCCGAAGCTCAATCTCGATTTTATGACCATCCACGCCAGCAAAGGGCAGCAGGCGGACTTTGTTATCCTGCTGGGCCTGCAAACGGGCAAAGAGGGCTTCCCCGCACCGGCGCGCGAATCGGTAATAGAGGTGGGACTGCTGCCGCAGCCGGACGATTTTCCCGATGCAGAGGAGCGGCGTCTGGCTTACGTGGCGCTGACGCGCGCGCGTCAGCAGGTCTGGATGCTGTACGATCGCGAGCGGCCGTCGCCGTTTGTCGAACAATTCCGCCAGCTCGGCGTGCCGCTGCTGCGAAAAGCCTGATTAGCTCAGGCGTGCCTGCAGATAGCGCTGATAGTCCGGGATAGCGATCTCCACCGCCTGCGCAAACAGCGGCGACTGAATAATAAAGTTAGCCGTGGCGCGGTTGGTGGCGACCGGGATATTCCAGACGGTGGCGAGACGCAGCAGCGCTTTGACGTCGGGATCGTGCGGCACCGCGTTAAGCGGATCCCAGAAGAAAATCAGCACGTCGATTTTTCCTTCGGCGATCAGCGCGCCGACCTGCTGATCGCCACCCATCGGGCCGCTCAGCATGGCGTTCACCGTTAATCCAGTGTGGCGGTTGATCAGATTGCCGGTGGTGCCGGTGGCGTAGAGGGTATGAGGTTCAAGCGTGGCCTGATTCTGTTTCACCCAGTCGAGCAGTGAAGCCTTACAGTGATCGTGCGCGACGAGCGCAATATGTTTGCTGAGGCCAAGCGTACGGACGGTCTGTTCCATTCAGGCTTCCTGGTAAAGTCGAGTGCGAAAAAGATGACCCGAGTTTACCCTGCGCCTTTCCCGGCTATCAACTTGTCCGTAGCAATTTGACCAGCGAGAGAAATTGCTGGCGGGTCGCCTGGTCGAAGCGATGAAACCAGCGTTTGAGGGACGGCGACTGCGTCTCTTCGACCCAGACGAACTCCGCCTCGGCGGGCGATATCGCCGCCGCGTCGCTGACGGTGGCGAAATGGGGCACCGAGGCAGCCTGGCCGTTGCGGTTATAGAGGATCATCGCCTTTTCCATATCGCTCTCGGTGGAGAGAGGCAGGCGATCGCGTTTACAGTCAATCTCTACGCCACGTTCGTCAACCAGCTGGAAATTCAGGGTGCGATCGAAGTGGTGTCGCTCGCGGCGGTTCTCCAGCGCGGGCAGGCGGATGGCGATGGTTTTCACCTGCGCATTAAAAGTGACGATCATCGGCACCGACTGATAGCGCAGCGAGGCGTCTTTATGCGCGTCGCGCAGCTGCTCGACGCGAAACAGAAACTGATGTTGCCCGCGCTCCAGCTCCAGGCTGTCGGCGCCTTTCAACAGCGAGCCGGAAATCTTGCGCCCGTCCAGCACCAGCAGATCGATTTGCGGATCCAGCTTGAGCGTAATGGCCTGGCAGGTTGCCGAGACGAGGAGAACAATCAACCCCGTCACGACCAGAGAGAGTTTCATGTAGACTCCAGAAAAGGGCGCAAGGATTTGTATGTAGCAAATTCTTACATTATGGCAGTAAATTTACATTTGAACATATTTTTTCGTGCGCCAGCGCAAAATATCTCTTTCTGGTCCGTCGCGTCGCGTCAGGACGCCACTACATTTAACGCTGTGAAAAGAGGAGAGAAATATGAATGATCAAACTATTCGTGACGTGCTGACGCGCACGCAGCGCATCGCGCTGGTCGGCGCCAGCGATCGTCCCGATCGTCCCAGCTATGGCGTCATGAAATATCTGCTGGATCAGGGCTACGAGGTGATCCCGGTCAGCCCGAAGCTGGCCGGCAAAACCCTGCTGGGGCAGACGGCCTACGCCACGCTGGCGGAGGTGCCGGGCAAAATCGATATGGTGGACGTGTTTCGCAACTCGGAAGCGGCCTGGGGCGTGGCGCAAGAAGCCATTGCCGCGGGTGCGGATACGCTTTGGCTGCAGCTGGGGGTAATAAATGAACAGGCCGCCGTGCTGGCGCAGGAGGCGGGTCTGACGGTGATTATGGATCGCTGTCCGAAGATGGAAATCCCGCGTCTGGGCATTACGCGGCAGTAAGCGATAAATCTCAGGCGGCGCTGGGTTGCCGCCTGCGATTAGTGGCGCAGGCGCGGCGCCTGCAGCTGCTGGCGAATGGACGCGGCCAGCTCATCCATTTCCGGCTGCTCCGGATGTTCGGCGCTGGTTTCGCCGGAAAGCTGGATCTCGGCGATATAGGTGTGCACCTGATCGCCTTCTTCATCTTCCATCACCACGTGATACCAGGGCGCGCTGCGCAGCGTTTCCGCCGCGCCAACCTCGTCCAGCTTCGGCGTATCCAGCGAATACTCCGGATCGACGTCGACAATAACGCCCAGCACGCCTGACAGGCGGTGCCGGACCTGCTGACCAATACCAAATTTAGTGGCAATCATAGTGACCTCCGAAAAAACTGCCTCCTGATCAATATGGCGTCAGAAGGCGCTTTTTCAAGTCACACCACACGACATGCAAAACCTTTAAGATAAAGACCTTCAGGATAGCTGGCGATCACCGGGTGATCGGCCGCCTGGCGGAACTGCTCGATAAACTGCGCTTCGCGACCCGCATCCAGCGCGGCGTCGGCGACGATTTTCTGAAACAGCTCGGTCGCCATCAGGCCAGAGCAGGAGAAGGTCATCAGAATGCCGCCCGGGTTCAGCAGCTGCATCGCCAGCATATTGATATCTTTATAGCCGCGGCAGGCGCCCGCCAGCTGGTTTTTGTTTTCCACGAACTTCGGCGGATCCATCACGATCAGATCGAATTTTTCGCCGGCGTCGCGGTAGCGGCGCAGCAGCTTAAAGACGTCGTCGCGCACAAACTGGGCGCGCGACACGTCCAGCTGATTAAGTTCGACGTTCTGGCGCGCCACGTCCAGCGCCTCCTGCGAGGTGTCCACGCTGATCACTTCGCGACAGCCGCCCATCAGGGCCGAGACGGCAAAGCCGCCGGTGTAGGAGAAGCAGTTAAGCACGCGGGCGTCCTGCGCATAGCGACGCGTCGCCAGACGGCTGTCGCGCTGATCGAGGTAGTAGCCGGTTTTATGGCCGCCCTGGATATCGACCAGCAGCTTCATGCCGTGTTCGGTAATCGGCAGCAGCGGCGGCGGGATTTCGCCGGTAACCGGGCCCTGCGTCAGCTCCAGCCCCTCTTTTTTACGCACCGCGACGTCGGAACGATCGTAGATCGCGCAGTGCGGAAAGCAGTGCTGCAGCGCGGAGAGAATAGCGGGGCGCTGATACTCTGCGCCGGCGGAGAGCAGTTGCAGCACCAGAAAGTTGCCGAAGCGATCGATGGTGACGCCAGGCAGGCCGTCCGACTCGCCGGCGATCAGGCGATAGCTGTCGAGACCGTCTTTCTGCGCCAGCCAGTCGCGCCACTGCCGCGCCTGTTCGAAACGGCGTTCGAAGAAGGCGATATCGATCGATTCATCCTGCTGCCAGCTCCAGACGCGGGCGCGAATTTGCGACTGCGGCGAATACGCCGCGCGCGCGAGAAATTTGCCATTATGGTCACAGACGTCAACGGTTTCACCCAGTTGCGCTTTACCTTCGAGGCGCGCGACGGCACCGGAAAACACCCACGGATGGCGGCGGAACAGGGATTTTTCACGTCCCTTAGCGAGAATCAATCGAACGGTCATAGTTTGCTATGCTTACCTGAAAAAATGAGGCGCCATTGTCGGGCGGAAAGCGGGAAAATGCAACGCGCAGCGGCAGGAGAGAGAGATGACAGCAGCCGGTTTTAAAATCTGGGTACACGGCAAGGTGCAGGGCGTGGGATTTCGCTACAGCACCCAGCAGCAGGCGTCGCAGCTTGGCGTGCTGGGTTACGCGCGTAATCTGGACGACGGCAGCGTCGAGGTGCTGGCGTGGGGCGAGCCGGAAAAGGTCGAGGCGCTCATCGCCTGGCTGAAAGCGGGCGGGCCACGCAGCGCGCGGGTCGATAAGGTATTCACCGAGCCGCATCAGCCGGCAGAGCCGCCGCGCCGCTTTACGACCGGCTGATCAGAGACACTTCGCCGGTTTCGGCAAACCAGCGATTTTCGTCGCCTGCTTCGCCGGGCCATCCGGGAAAAGGCGGAACAGATAGCGGCTGTTGCCTTTCTCTTCGCCATATTTTTGCCCCATCGCTTTTACCAGCATGCGGATAGCGGGTGAGGTGTTGTACTCCAGATAGAACGCGCGCACGAAACGCACCACTTCCCAGTGGGCGTCGCTCAGCGTAATGCCCTCCAGCCGGGCGATCGCCTCAGCCAGCGCTTCGCTCCAGTCGTCGCGGTTTTTCAGATAGCCTTCGCCATCGACCTCAATGTGTTTACCGTTGAATTCCACGTTTGCTCCTTACTGCCCGATACGGCGGCATTCTAGCAAATTGCGCCGTCAGAAAAAGCAAAACCCCGCCGAAGCGGGGTCAGGGGAGGCGAGCCAGCGTCAATGAGGGTCAGTCGTTGCGCGCGAAGCCCAGAATGCTCAGCAGGCTGATAAAGATATTGTAGAGCGAAACGTAGAGGCTGACGGTGGCGCGAATATAGTTGGTCTCGCCGCCGTGAATAATATTGCTGGTTTCCCACAGGATCGCGCCAGCGGAGAACAGAATAAACAGCGCGCTAATCGCCAGGTGCAGCGCAGGCAGCTGCAGAAACAGATTGGCGATAACCGCCACCAGCAGCACCACAAAGCCCGCCATCATCATGCCGCCGAGGAACGACATATCGCGGCGCGTGGTCAGCACATAGGCCGAACAGCAGAAGAACACCAGCGCGGTGCCGCCTAACGCCAGCGCGATGACGTCGCCCATGCCGGCGGCTAAAAACGAGCTGAGGATCGGACCCAGGCAGTAGCCAAGGAAGCCGGTAAAGGCGAAGGCGGCCAGAATGCCCATTGGGCTGTCAGCCAGCTTGTGCGTCAGAAACATCAGACCGTAAAAGCCGACCAGCATCAGGATCAGGCCGGGACCTGGCAGGCCCAGTACGGTGCTGGCGGTGGCGGTGACGGCGGAAAACGCCAGCGTCATGCCGAGCAGGAAATAGGTGTTGCGCAGCACCTTATGGGTGCTGAGCAGGGATGTCCGGGAGGACGAGCTAATAATTCTTTCCATAATGCGCTCCTTTATCAGAACACGACACGAGGTTTGCGCTGAGAATACGCAGCGGCCGCAAAACGGGAAAGGCGTTTTACCCTTCTTTACGCGATAAATCGCTGTTTCTCTGAGCGGAATGGCGATTTTGCCAACGAATAACGCCGTTTTGGCTGTTTTTCAGGCGAATGAATTGGTACGGGGTTTACATCCTTCGGGGGGATGTTTATAGTGCGCCTCATTGCGGAGGGGTGGCCGAGCGGCTTAAGGCAGCGGTCTTGAAAACCGCCGATGGGAAACCATCCGAGAGTTCGAATCTCTCCTCCTCCGCCACTTTCCTGCTCAGTCAGGAACAGGCAATACGGCAGCGACGTTTTGCCCGTGTGAAAAGCATTACCCCGGAGGGATGGCCGAGCGGCTTAAGGCAGCGGTCTTGAAAACCGCCGATGGGAAACCATCCGAGAGTTCGAATCTCTCTTCCTCCGCCACATCAGACAGGCCAGCACAATGTGCTGGCCTGTTGCTTTTCCGGCCTCCTGCTTTCCGACTCTTCTCCTCGTCAGCTCGCTTTCCGCTAACTTTGCTATAGTCCACACAGGGTTTTTGCAATCAGCGGGCGCTTTTCGCCGCCAGCTTGGGTTACACTGTGGGTCACTATGCTCTGCAGAGCTAATCGGTTGATAGCCAGAGTGTTTCTCTACTGAATAAATGGAATAGGCACAATGATCAAGAAACTGAGTCTTTGCGCACTGTCGGTTCTCGCCGCGCTGCCGATCGGCATGACGGCCCACGCGGCCGACGGCGACATGCAGCTGCAACAGGTACTGATGTTCAGCCGCCACAACCTGCGCGCGCCGCTGGCCGACAACGGCAGCGTACTGGAACAGTCGACGAAGAAAAGCTGGCCGCAGTGGAGCGTGCCGGGCGGACAGCTCACCACCAAAGGCGGCGTGCTGGAAGTCTATATGGGCAACTACACGCGTCAGTGGCTGGCGCAGCAGGGGCTGGTGCAAAACGGCAGCTGCCCGGACAGCAGCAATGTCTTTGTTTACGCCAACAGCCTGCAGCGCACCGTGGCGACGGCTCAGTTCTTTATTAACGGCGCCTTCCCGGGCTGCGATATCGCCGTGACGCATCAGGATGCCATGGGCACCATGGATCCAGTGTTTAATCCGGTGATCACCGACGACAGCGAAGCCTTTAACAAGAAAGCGCTGGCGGCGATGACGGCGGAAAACGAAAAGCTGGCGCTGAAGCCTGCGCTGCAGCAGCTGGATAAAATCGTCGATTACAAATCTGCGCCCGCCTGCAACAACAAAAAGCAGTGCGATCTGGCCAGCGGCGACAACGCCTTCAGTGCGGAGAATGGCAAAGAGCCGAACGTCAGCGGGCCGCTTAAAGTCGGCAACTCCCTGATGGACGCCTTTACGCTGCAATATTATGAAGGCTTCCCGCTTGAGCAGGTCGCCTGGGGTCAGATCAAAACGCCAGAGCAGTGGAAAGCGCTGTCGGCGATTAAAAACGGCTATCAGGACGCGCTGTTCACCAGCCCGGATGTCGCGCGCGAAGTCACCGCGCCGCTGGTGGACTACATCCGCAGTCAGCTGGTGGATCAGGACAAAGCCAACGCGCCAAAAATCACCCTGATGGTGGGACACGATTCCAATATCGCCTCGCTGCTGAGCGCGCTGCAGGTCAAGCCTTATGAGCTGCCGGAGACCTGGGAAAATACCCCTATCGGCGGACAGCTGGTGTTTGAGCGCTGGCACGATGCGAAAAATAACAAAGATCTGCTTAAGCTTGAGTACGTCTACCAGACCGCCGATCAGCTGCGCGACGGCGAGGTGCTGAGCCTGAAAAATCCGCCGAAGCGCGTGACGCTGCAGCTGGCAGGCTGCCCGACGGACGGCAACGGCTACTGCAGCTGGGAGCAGTTCACCCAGGCGCTGAACGGCGCGCTGCAGGGCACGCCGATGGCGCCGGCCGCGCAGCCGGTTGCCGCTGACGCCGTCAACGGCGAAGGCGAGAAGTCAGCGGATAAAGCCGCTGCCGACAAGGCCGCAGCGGATAAAGCGACTGCCGACAAAGCCGCGGCTGAGAAAGCCGCCGCCGAAAAAGCTGCCGCGCAGAAGGCCGCTGAGGCGAAAGCCGCCGAAGAGAAGGCAAAAGCGGCCGAGGAGAAAGCGAAGGTTGAACGCGCCGCCGCGCAGAAGGCGGCCGCCGAGAAAGCAGCTGCTGATAAAGCGGCAGCGGACAAAGCTGACGCCGACAAACCTGCCGACGCGCCTGCGCAGAAGCCGGTGGAATCCGCACAGAACAGCGACGCGAAACAGACCGTTACGCAGTAATTTGCAACAGATGAAAAACCCCGCCGCGGCGGGGTTTTTTTATGGCGCGGGCGCGTTAGCCCGCAATCACCACCAGTTTCTGGTTAGCGAACTCTTTAATACCCAAATCCGACAGCTCACGGCCATAGCCGGAACGCTTCACGCCGCCGAACGGCAGCTCGGCGGCGGTATCGCTCTGCGAGTTGATAAACATCATGCCGGTTTCAATCGCCGAGGCGAGACGACGACCGCGCGCGCTGTCGCGCGTCCAGACCGAGCCGCCCAGGCCGTAGTGCGAGTCGTTCGCCAGCGCGACGGCGGCGTTGTCGTCGCCGACCACGTAGACCTGCGCCACCGGTCCGAAGAACTCTTCATAGTAAGCCGGATTGTCTGGCCGGATATCGGTCAAAATTGTCGGCTGGAAGTAATTGCCGACGCCCTCGACCGGCTTGCCGCCGATCAGCAGCGTCGCGCCGTTGCGCACCGCCTCATCGACCTGTTTCGCCAGCCGGTCGCGCGCATCCTTAGAGGAGAGCGGGCCGAGCGTGGTCTGCTCGTCCAGCGGATCGCCCAGCCGTGCGGCCTTCAGCGCAGCGCTGAATTTGTCGATAAAGGCGCTGGCGATCTTTTCATGCAGAATAAAACGCTTAGCGGCGGTGCAGACCTGGCCGCAGTTGCTGAGGCGCGCCTGCGCCCCCTGACGCACCGCCTCGTCGATATCGGCGTCGTCCAGCACCACGAACACATCATTGCCGCCCAGCTCCAGCGTCGATTTCTTCAGGTATTTGCCTGCCTGCTGCGCCACCGCGCTGCCGGCGCGCTCCGAACCGGTCAGGGCGACGCCCTGCACGCGATCGTCGGCGATCAGCTCGGCGACCTGGTCGCTGCTGATAAACAGATTGGTCCAGGCGCCTTCCGGCGCGCCCGCTTCTTTCACCAGCTGCGCGAAGATGTCCGCGCAGTGCGGCACGATATTGGCATGTTTCGCCAGCACCGGATTGCCCAGCGCCAGGTTAGGCGCCAGCACGCGCATCAGCTGGTAGTAAGGAAAGTTCCACGGCTCGACGGCCACCAGCACGCCGATGGGATGGTACTCAACCCAGGCCTCGCCCAGATCGCTGGGGTAGGGCTGCGGCTTCAGGATCGCCGCCGCATGCTCGGCGTAGTAGCGTGCGATCTGCGCGCAGATCTTCACTTCTCCACGGCTCTGACCAATCAGCTTACCCATCTCTTTGCTGGCGATGGCGGCCAGCTCGTCAACCCGGCTTTCCATCAAATCCGCCAGCTTCGCCAGTACCTGCAGACGCGGCTCAATATCACCTTTGCTCCACGACGAGTGGAACAGGCGATCCGCCGTCTCCAGCGCCTGGCCTACCGCAGCGGCGTCGTGAGAAGGCCAGCTTTTTAGCAGCTGATTGTTGGCGGGGTTAATGCTCTGATAGGAAGACATAAATTCTCCTTGGTCAGTAAAAAAGGTGAGGCGGGAAATCCCGCCTCGCAATCAGATGTTTTTGCGCTCTACCGGCGTGTCGTCCCAGGTCAGGACATCGGCTTCTGTTTTGTCAAAAGCGCGAAACAGCACTTCATCGTTGCCCTGCTGACGCCAGATCTCCTCCGCCAGCTTCTCGTCGTAGTTCGCCACTTCGAAAATAGCCTCTGCGATCTCTGGAGAGGTGTGACGCAGCGTGGCCCATTCGCCCACGTGGTGTGCTTTCGCTTGATCGTTAGACATCATTTTCTCCTTAGTGAAACTTACCCTTTGAGTTTTACCGTCAGTCCGGCAACGTGCTCGCCCTGAAAGCGGGCGATATTCAGTTCGGCTTCTGTTGGCTGGCGCGAGCCGTCGCCTCCCGCCAGCGTGGTGGCGCCGTATGGCGTGCCGCCGCGCGTCTGCGAGATGTCGAACAGCTCTTTGGTGCCGTAGCCAATCGGCACGATCACCATGCCGTGATGCGCCAGCGTGGTCCAGACCGAGGTAATGGTCAGCTCCTGGCCGCCGCCGGTGCCGGTGGAGGTAAAGACGCTGGCAACCTTGCCAAACAGCGCGCCAGAGGCCCACAGGCCGCCGGTGCGGTCCCAGAAGGTGCGCATCTGGCCGGACATATTGCCGAAGCGCGTCGGCGTGCCGATAAGAATGGCGTCATACTGCGGCAGGATCTCCGGCGTCGCTTCCGGCGCCGTCTGGTCGGTTTTGCCGCCCACCTGAGCGAAACGCTCGGCATCCATGGTTTCCGGCACACGCCGGATGTCGACTTCGACGCCGGAAACGCGGCGCGCGCCTTCGGCCACCGCGTTCGCCATGGTTTCGATATGTCCATACATTGAGTAATAAAGCACCAGAATTCTGGCCATTGCGCTCTCCTCAGCCTGTGAAAACCTAAGCAGAAGTATAGAAGAGCTTTCCGGGCCTGCGGCGAGATCGCAAAATTTGCGCTTTTTTCTGCTGCATTGCATTCAGGCGGCGACCTGCGCACAATGGCGCCCGTTGAATCACGGAAGGTGTGTTATGTCGGACGTTTCCCGCACGCTGGCGCTGCGCGTATCGCGCGAAGAGCTGGTGCTGATTTTGATTACTATGATCTGGGGCGGCACCTTTCTGGTGGTGCATCGCGCGATGGCCGTTTCAGGGCCGTTCTTTTTCGTCGGCCTGCGTTTCGCCACCGCCGCGCTGATCCTCGCCTGCGTTTTTCGCCGCGCGCTGGCGGGCACCACACGGCAGGAGCTGATCGCCGGCGCGCTGATCGGCCTGTCGATCGCCGGCGGCTACGGCCTGCAAACCTGGGGCATGCAGACCATCTCCAGCAGCCAGTCCGCGTTTCTTACCGCGCTCTATGTGCCGGTGGTGCCGCTGCTGCAGTGGCTGTTTCTGCGTCGTCCGCCGGGCCTGATGGCGTGGTGCGGCATTCTGCTGGCCTTTCTCGGCCTGATGCTGGTGGCCGGGCCGCAGGATGGCCGTATTAGCCTCAATCAGGGAGAAATCGCGACGCTGCTCAGCACGCTGGCGATCGCCGCCGAGATCATTCTGATTAGTCGTTTCGCCGGTCAGGTGGACGTGCGGCGCGTGACGCTGATTCAGCTGGCGGTCGCCTCGCTGTGCGCCTTTGCCCTGATGATGCCGAACGGCGAGTCGATTCCGCCGCTCAGCCCGACGCTGCTGCTGAGCGCGCTCGGCCTCGGCGCCGCCAGCGCGCTGATTCAGGTAACGATGAACTGGGCGCAGCGCAGCGTCTCGCCGACGCGCGCCACGGTGATCTACGCGGGCGAGCCGGTCTGGGCGGGCGTGGTCGGGCGACTCGCCGGCGAGCGGCTGCCGGCGGCCGCTATTCTCGGCGGCGCGCTGATCGTCTGCGGGGTTATCGTCAGCGAGCTAAAGCTGAGGCGCAAAAAAACGGTGCCTGTCGCGCCGCGCGACTAACTATCCCTGCTGGCGCGCCGGACGCTCCGTCAGCGCCGCGCCGCGCCGCTGCAGAATGGCGTTAAGCAGGATGGCGCCGAAAGTGGCGGTGCCGATGCCGCCCAGCGTAAAGCTGCCGATCTTCAGCGAAAAATCGCCCGCGCCCAGCACCAGCGTGGTGGCGACCATAATCAGATTGCCGTTCTGGCTGAAGTCCACATGATTCTGCAGCCAGATGCGCGCTCCCGCCACCGCGATCAGGCCGAAGACCACAATCGAGGCGCCGCCGATCACCGGCGCGGGAATGGCGTGGATCAGCGCGCCGAACTTCGGCGAAAAGCCGAGGATCAGGGCGATTGCCGCCGCCGCGACGAACGCCAGCGTCGAGTAGACTTTGGTTATCGCCATCACGCCGATATTCTCCGCGTAGGTGGTGACGCCGCTGCCGCCCATCGCGCCGGAGACCATCGTTGCCAGCCCGTCGCCGACAAAGGCGCGTCCCATCCAGGGATCGAGATTGCGGCCGGTCATGCCCGCCACGGCCTTCAGATGGCCGAGGTTTTCTGCCACCAGAATAATCGCCACCGGCGCGATCATCACTATCGCCTGCAGATCGAAGCTGGGCGCGGTGGTGTGCGGCATACCGAACCAGGCGGCCTGCGCCACGCCGCTGAAGTCCACCGGCTTGCCGAAGCCCAGCACGTTGGTCAGCAGGGCGTAAATCGCCCAGGCGACGATCAGCCCCACCAGAATCAGCAGGCGCTGCACCATGCCGTGGGTAAATACCGCCACCAGGCCGATGGCGAGCACCGTCATCACCGCCATCCAGCTGTCAAAGCCGGACGCCGCTACGCTGTGCACCGCAATGGGCGCAAGGTTAAGCCCGATCGCCATCACCACGGCGCCGGTCACCACCGGCGGCATCAGCCGCTCGATCCAGCGCGTGCCGACTTTCATCACCACCAGACCGATCAGCGTATAGAGCGCGCCGCAGGCGATAACCCCGCCGAGCGCGACGCTGAGATGCGGGTTGAGTCCCTGACCGTTAAAGCCGGTCACGGCGATCACCACGCCGACAAAGGCCGCGCTGGAGCCGAGATAGCTCGGTACACGTCCCCCGGTGACGACAAAAAAGAGCAGGGTGCCGATGCCCGACACCAGAATCGCCAGGTTGGGATCCAGCCCCATCAGCAGCGGCATCAGCACGGTGGCACCGAACATCGCCACCGCATGCTGTAAACCGAGGATCGCCGTTTGTCCAAAGGGCAGCGTCTCATCCGGGGCGATCAGCCCGCCGTCCGATACCGCCGACTTTTTACGCCATTGAGGAAACCAGGAACTCGCCATCGTTATCTCCAGAAAAAAGGGGGGATCAGGCCGCGCAGGGCGGATTAGCGGGCATCCTGCCGCTGCAGGGGTAAATAGCCGCGATCGAACCAGGCCAGCCCGTGCAGATTGTGGCTAACGGTCAGCGCCAGCACCTCGCAAAACAGCACGTCATGGGTGCCGACCTGCGCGATCTCGCTGATGCGGCAGTCGAACGAGGCCAGCGCGCCCTCCAGTCGCGGCGAACCTGTGGCGCCCGTGCGCCACTGCGCCGCCTGAAAGCGCGTCTCCATCGGCGTTTTGCCGCCGAACAGCGTCGAGATCGCCGCCTGATCGGCCGCCAGCGTATTGACGCAAAGCTGGCGGTTGGCGGTGAAAACGGACCATACCGAGGCCGAGCGGTTCAGGCAGACCAGCAGGGTCGGCGGGGTATCGGTGACGCTGCACACCGCCGAGGCGGTAAAGCCGGCGCGACCCGCCGGGCCGTCGGTGGTGATGATATTCACCGCAGCGCCAAGGCACGCCATGCCGTCGCGAAACGCCTGCTTCTCGACCCGTTCGATGTCAGGTAAAACAGAAAGGGTGCTCATCGTTGTCTCCTCAGCTCGCCGCGCGCTGCGGCGCGGTCTCGTTCCGGTTAAGCCACTGCAGCAGCAGCGAATTAAAGCCTTCCGCGTCGGTCACGCTCATGGCGTGGCCGCCCCAGCACATGGCGATCTGCTGCGCATTGGGCAGCGCGTCGGCCAGCTGCGCGTTGCAGCTCCAGGGCACCAGCAGGTCGTCCTGGCTGCAGATCGCCAGTACCGGCTGCGTAATGCGCGCGGCATGGGCGGTAAAGTCGGCGCACATCAGGGCGTTCAGGCGGCGCAGCAGGTTGTCGCGCCCCTGAAAGTGGGCGATATGCGCCGCTTCCTCTTCGGCGAGACGCGGCTGATGCTGCGCCATCCACTCTGCCGGATAGAGAAACAGCGGCTGCGCGCGCACAAACGCCTCGACGCCGACGTGCAGCAGCAGATCCTGTCGCACCTGAAAACAGCGCCGCGTATGCGGATGCAGCCGCAGCCAGCCGTTGATCACCGCCACGCGCTCGACGCGCTCAGGGTAGTCAAGCGCCAGCTGCAGCCCCACCAGCCCGCCGAGCGCATGGCCGATAACGCCAAAGCGCTCAATGCCGCGCTGCGCCAGCGCCTGCGCCAGCTCGGCCGCTATCATCGCCATCGAATAGTCAGCCGGCAGCGGCTGCGCGCTGCGGCCGGTGCCGCGCTGGTCGTAGCGCACCACGCGATAGCCGGCGTTCAGCGCCGCCAGCTGCGGCTGCCAGAAGCCCGCCACGCCGCCCAGACCCGACGACAGCACCAGCGTCGGCGCCGCATTATCCTGACGTCCCGTGATCTCCAGATGCATTACGCCTCCCGCTGGCCGATATGCGCCACGCTGGCGATCTCCACCAGCGCGTCAGGTTTCACCAGACCGCACTGGATGCAGAAGCGCGCCGGCTTGTCGCCGGGGAAATAGTCGGCGTAGACCTGATTAATCGCGGCGTAGTGCTGCCAGTCGGTGAGAAAAATCGAGTTGAAGGTGACGTCGTCGAGCGTGCCGCCCGCGGTTTCAATCACCGTTTTAATGGTTTCCAGCACGTGACGCGTCTGCGCGGCGGCGTCGCCAACGTGCACCACGTTGTTCTGTTTGTCGAACGGCAGGGTGCCGGAGACGTAAACCACGCCGTCGGCCAGCGTGCCGGGCACGAAAGGGGCGATCGGCGTCGTGGTGCCCGGTGGGATAATCACAGATTTCGGCATGGCATTACTCCTTATGGCCCTTCAGGCTTTCGCAAAAAACATCCACGCTGGAGACCCAGCCAAAAAAGGTTTCGATATTGAATATCGCCGCCTGCTGGGCGAACGCCGGGCCCGCCTGGTAGGTCGCGTCTTCCAGCACCACGCCGAAATACTCGAGGAAGAAGCCGTCGCGCAGCGTCGACTCGACGCAGACGTTGGTGGCGATGCCGGTGAAGATCAGATGACGAATGCCGCGGCTGCGCAGCATGCTGTCGAGCGGCGTGTTGAAAAAGCCGCTGTAGCGCGGTTTCGGCAGCACGATGTCGCCCGGCTGCGGCTGCAGCGCGTCTACCAGCGCATAGTCCCAGCCCCCTTTCGCCAGCAGCGAGCCCTGCAGTTCAGGTCGCTTGCGCATGGTTTTCAGCGCGTTCGACTTATGAAAATTGGGCGAACCGGCGTCGCCCGCTTCGACATAGTCCGCGTCCCAGCCGTTCTGAAACCAGATAATCTGCACGCCCGCGGTGCGCGCGGCGGTGACGGCCTGATGGATCTTCTCAATTACCGGCGCGGTGGCGGAGACGTCGAATCCGGCCAGATCGAGGTAGCCGCCCGGCGTGGCGTAGGCGTTTTGCATATCCACCACGATCAGCGCGCTTTGCGTCGGCGGGAAGGCGATCGCTTCCGGGCGCGCGGGCAGTTCAACCTGCGGCAGCGCAGGGGTGTGGGCGCAGTAAATGGTGCTCATCAGGCGACCTCTCTGTTGTCATTAATCTGGCTGCGGCACTGCATCAGCGGCTGAATATGCTGGCCGAAATCTTCGATGCCCTGCAGGAAGTCATCAAAGGTGAGCAGCACGCCCTCGGCGCCTTCAACCAGCGCCACCTCGTCGAGCATGCGCGCCACGCTGGCGTAAGAGCCGACCAGCGTGCCCATATTGATATTGACGGCAGAGGTGGGGTCGGCCATCTGGCGCACGTTGGTGTCGCTGCCGGAGCGTTTGTCCTGCTGGCTCTGGGTGGTCAGCCAGGCGAGCGCCTCTTCGTCGGCGCCTGCTTTGTAGTGTTCCCACTTATCGCGCGCCGCCTCGTCGCTGTCGGCGGCGATAATCATAAACAGCACGTAGGAGCCGACGTCGCGGCCCGCCTTATCCGCTGCCTGCTTCATGCGCGCGGCGGTCGGCGCAAAGGCGGCCGGCGTGTTGACCCCTTTGCCGAAGCAGAAGTTGTAGTCGGCGTGCTGCGCGGAAAAGGCCATACCGGCGTCGCTCTGGCCGGCGCAGATCACCTTCATCGGACGCTGCGGCTGCGGGCTGACGCGGCAGTCGTTCATGGTGAAGAACTCCCCTTTAAAATCAGACTGGCCGCTGCCCCATAGATCGCGCAGCACGGTGACGTACTCCGTCAGGTAGTCGTAGCGGCGGCTGAAGTACTCATCGCCCGGCCAGATGCCCATCTGCTCATATTCCGGCTTCTGCCAGCCGGTTACCAGGTTGACGCCGAAGCGGCCGCCGGAAATAGAGTCGATGGTCGAGGCCATGCGCGCCACGATAGCGGGCGGCAGCGTCAGGGTGGCGGCGGTGGCGTAGATTTCAATGCGCGAGGTGACGGCGGCCAGGCCGGCCATCAGGGTGAAGGATTCCAGATTGTGATCCCAGAACTCGGTTTTGCCGCCAAAGCCGCGCAGCTTGATCATCGAGAGCGCAAAATCAAAATGGTAATGCTCCGCGCGCTGCACGATCGCCTTATTCAGTTCGAAGGTCGGTTTGTACTGCGGAGCGTGGGTGGAAATTAGCCAGCCGTTGTTACCAATTGGAATAAAAACGCCAATCTTCATGTCAAACCCTCTTTGTCAGGTAGTAAAAGATATGGTGCGCGGCGCGGCATCCTGCTTCATCCCTGATGGCGGCGCTTGCTGACAAATTTGCAAAGGTTGTGCCACAAAATAAAAAATTATGATTAACAATTGGTTAAATAAAAAGGGCATCGAAAAACCAGAGCAGCTGGTCCGTTTTGGACCAGTTGGTCAAAAATCGCTGCACGTTTTGCAGGCAGGTTGAGCGAAAAAGGTGCAGCGGCGCGATTGGGCAGGGCGGAGCGGCTTTGCTATGATGCCAGTACGCTTAAGGAACGAGGCAACGCTGTGAAAACAGATGAAAAACAACCGACGCGTCGATCGCGCGCCACCGCGGCGAAACGCGCCGCCATTCTGGAGGCGGCGCTGGCGCTCTTCTCACAGTTTGGCATTCATGGCACACGTCTGGATCAGGTCGCCGAGCGCGCCGACGTGTCGAAAACCAATCTGCTCTACTATTTCCCGTCAAAAGAGGCGCTCTACGTCGCGGTGCTGAAAGAGATCCTCGACGTCTGGCTGGCGCCGCTGCGCGCGCTGCAGCACGATATGGATCCGCTTAGCGCCATCCGTCGCTATATCCGCCTGAAGCTTGAAGTCTCGCGCGACCATCCGCAGGCGTCGCGTTTGTTCTGTCTGGAGATGCTGCAGGGCGCGCCGCTGCTGAAAGGCGAACTGGCGGGCGACCTTAAACAGCTGGTGGATGACAAGGCGGCCATCGTCGAACGCTGGATCAATGAAGGGCGTCTGGCGGGCGTTCAGCCGCAGCACCTCTTTTTTATGCTGTGGGCCGCGACCCAGCACTACGCGGATTTCGCCAGCCAGGTCGAGGCGATTACCGGCCAGACGCTGAGCGATGCGCGCTTTTTTGATGAAACGGTCGAGAATGTCCAGCGCATGATTATCGAAGGCATTCGCGTGCGCTGATTTTCCGGCGGCTGTCACCGCCTGTTCTGTCCTGGAGTCACCGATGGATTCAGTTTCACAACTGGTATTGGGCGCGTCGGTCAGCGTCGCGGTCATGGGGCGGCGTGTGCCGCTCTGGCAGGCGGCGGCGGTGGGCGCGGCGTGCGGCACCTTGCCCGATCTCGATGTGTTTATCGATCACGGCGATGCGATCCGCAATATGACTCTGCACCGCACCGAAAGCCATGCGCTGCTCTGGCTGACGCTGGCCTCGCCGCTGCTCGCCTGGCTTATCGCCGGACTGTTTCGGCGCGGCGTGCGCTGGCAGCAGTGGTGGCTGGCCATCTGGCTGGCGCTCATTACCCATCCGCTGCTGGATCTGATGACGGTCTACGGCACGCAGCTGGGCCTGCCGCTCACCGATCACCCCTTTGCCGTCGGCAGCATCTACATCGTCGATCCGCTCTATACGCTGCCGCTGCTGATCGGCCTTGCGGCGGCGTTTTGGCGCGGCGGCGCGGGCGGTTTGCGCTGGAATCGCGCCGGGCTGGCGCTCAGCACCCTCTATCTCGGCTGGAGTATGGCGATTCAGGGCGTGGCAAGCTGGCAGATCGCGCAGTCGCTGGCGCAGCAGCGTATGCCTGACGACAAGGTGCTGGTGACGCCCACCGCGTTTAATACCCTGGTGTGGCGCACGGTGATTATCGACGGCGATCGCTACGGCGAAGCTTACTGGTCGCTGCTGTCGCCGAGGCGGCCGCTGCAGATCAGCTGGCATGCGCGTCATACCGCGCTGTTCGCGCCGCTAAAGGGCAACTGGCACGCCGAGCGCGTTGCCTGGTTTAGCCACGGTTTTTATGCGCTGCGCGAGCAGGCGGGGCAAGTCACGATTGCCGACTTACGCATGGGGGAAGGGGGAAACTATACCTTTACTTTTGGGCTGGGCACGCCACAGGCGCCCGCCGCGCATCCTGAGCGGCTGCCTTCTACGCGGCCTGCGCTGGGGCAAAGCTTTAAGGCCATCTGGGAGCGGCTCTAAGCGCGCTGTCGTCCCGGTCAGGCGACCGGGACGTTATCCTTTTACCGTGCGGCGCGACGGCGCAGCAGCCAGCCCATGGTCAGCATCACAAACCACAGCGGCGTTACCATCAGCGCCTGGCGGGTATCTTCCTGCAGGGTGAGCAGCACCAGCACAAAGGCGAAGAACGCCATCACCACCCAGCACATTACCTTGCCGAGCGGCATTTTGAAGCCTGAGGCGGCATGACGCTCCGGATACTTCTTACGGTAGGCCAGGTAGCTGCAGAGGATAATGGTCCAGACGAACATAAACAGGATCGCCGACACCGTGGTCACCATGGTGAACACCGTCATCACGTCCGGGATCAGATAAATCAGCGCGACGCCCGCCAGCAGGCAGAGGCAGGAGAAGAACAAACCGGCGGTCGGCACCGCGCGCGCGGAGAGCTGACCAAAGGCGCGATGCGCCACGCCCTGCTGCGCCAGACCGTAGAGCATACGGCTGGTAGAGAAGATGCCGCTGTTGGCGGAAGAGGCCGCCGAGGTCAACACCACGAAGTTAACGATGCTGGCTGCGGCGGGCAGGCCGATCAGCACAAACATCTCAACAAAGGGGCTGCGATCCGGCAGCACCTGGGTCCAGGGCGTCACCGCCATGATCACCATCAGCGCCAGCACGTAAAACATAATCACGCGCAGCGGAATGGCGTTGATGGCGCGCGGCAGCACCTTATGCGGATCGTGCGTTTCCGCCGCCGCGGTGCCCACCAGCTCAATGCCGACAAAGGCGAAAACCGCTATCTGGAATCCGGCGAAAAAGCCGCTCAGCCCTTTCGGGAACAGGCCGCCGTGATCCCAGATATTGCTCAGCGACGCGGTGCCGCCGCCAGGCGAGGGATAATGCAGGCTGACCAGCACCACGCCGGTCACAATCAGCGCCACGATGGCGACAATCTTGATAATGGCGAACCAGAACTCCATCTCGCCGAACATCTTGACCGTGGCAATATTAAGCGCCAGGAAAACAAACACGCAAAGCAGGGCGCTCATCCACACGGAAAAGCCAGGAAACCAGAGCTGGAAATAGGCGGAGATCGCCACCACGTCGGCGATGCCGGTCACCACCCAGCAGAACCAGTAGGTCCAGCCGGTAAAATAACCCGCCCAGGGCCCAAGCAGATCGGCAGCGAAATCGCTGAACGATTTATATTCCAGATTGGAGAGCAGCAGCTCGCCCATGGCGCGCATCACAAAAAACAGCATAAAGCCGATGATCATATAGACGAAAATGATCGAGGGGCCCGCCAGGCTGATGGTTTTACCGGAGCCCATAAACAGGCCGGTGCCGATGGCGCCGCCGATGGCGATAAGCTGAATGTGGCGGTTATGCAGATTACGCCGGAGCTTGTCAGGATTCTCCTGCGCAGCGGCGACTTCTTTTGTTTGATCAACCATAAAATTGTTATTCCTGTCTGGATGTTGTGTCAGCTCTGCTGGCTGTTTGTGGTGCCTGCCTGGAGGCAAGTTGGCATAAGATAGAGGAATAAGACAAAAGCCCGCTAATGGTTTTTGTCTAAACCTGGGCTTTACGTCTTAGTAACATGTCAGAAAATCTTTACGCGGCACAAACTTGCGGCACAACGCTGCTGTTTTAAACGAAATGCGCCGTTAACGGCGCTAAACCGGCGCGTAGCTTCTACACTTTTGTTCTCTAAATCAAGCTGCTGCGAGAGGGATAATGCGCGCGATTATTTTGTTGCTGATACTGGCTGCGGCGGGCTGGTGGAGTCTGCCCTGGTTAAAACAGCATTTGCCGCCTCAGTTTAATCCCTTCACGCCGCTGGCGGTGACCGATCCGCCCGGCTGGATGACGCGCTACAAGCTTAAGCGGCTGGCAAACAACCCCGCGGCCTGTCTGGATGTGATGCGTCGCGCTCAGCAGGCGGGTTTCGTCACCTTTAGCCCACGGCCCGCCGTTACCGGCGCCTGTCCGCTGCCCGCTCCGCTGCGCATCCAGCGCTTCGGCAAGGTCAGCTTAAGCAGCAGCTTTCTCGCCAGCTGTCCGCTGGCGGTGGCCAGCACCATGTATGTGCTGCGCAGCCAGCAGCAGCTGGCGCAGCGGCAGCCCGGCGCCTCGCTGGCGCGCATCACCCATGTCGGCAGCTACGCCTGTCGCAATATCTATCACCGCGCCGAGGGGCGGCTGAGCGAACACGCCAGCGCCGACGCCTGGGACGTGACGGGATTTCAGCTTGGCGACGGGCAAAGGCTGGAGGTAGGGAAAAACTGGACGCAGCCGGAAAATAAATCCCTGCTGCTGCGCCAGCTCTGGCAAGAGGGCTGTAATAATTTCGGCAATGCGCTTGGCCCGGATTATAACGCCGCGCACGCCAGCCATTTTCATTTCGGCATGCGCGGAACGGGATACTGCCGATAAATTACACCGCCGGGTTCAGGCCGCGTTTAATCAGGAAATGGTTGGCTGGCCAGGAAAATATAAATCCGGTCAGCATCGCCAGCTGCAACATAAACCAGAACGCCGCAACCAGCGGGTTTATTTGTTGGTTAAGCACAAATTTCAGGGCCAGCCCCATAAAGAGAAAAATACCCGCCTGATAAACCAGCAGCGGAAAGGCTTCGGTGCGAAACGCCACCAGCAAGGCGCGCCACATCGATAGCGCCTCACGCTGTTTAATCGCCAGAAATTGTAAAAACAAGCCGCTAAACAGCGAAATAGCGAGACAAATAATCGCCTGCATCCAAAATGGCGTCGCAAAATGGTAATGGTTGAGAAGAGTGATAATCGGAAGTGTAATCAGTTCGCTGAAGATACAGGCCGCCGCCGTTAATGAGGTGGTGATAAATATGGTTGGCCAGCCTGCGTAGCGGTGAATTTTTTGCGGCGCCAGCAGCGCCAATTTAAGCTGACGGGAGGGTTTTCGCCCCAGATACCACCAGGCCAGCCAGCCGAAGAACGGCATGTAGAGGCCGGTAAGCGGCCAGATCAGGTTCATTACCCTGACGGGATGGGGATGGCGAAATATATCCTTCAGGATCATTAAAGCGGTACAGCCCCCCAGCAACAGAAAGGGTAATGCCAGCTGATTCAACATAGGGTCTCCCACCTGCAAATGTTAACGTGCATCCGCCCGTTCGTCCGACGCAACCAGCTTGCGCATACCGTACGAAAGTCAGAAAAATGTGAAGGCTTGAGCTGTTAAGCGTAGCCTCGATTGCGTCGCGCTGACATGCGAAATCGATAAGCGAGGCGGCAAGAAGGTGCGCTAATTTCATTCACGGCTGGTACGCTTTCTTTAGAATGGCTTAACTCTATGTTTACAAATAAATTACGAGTTATGCTAATTTTACTTAATGGCTATGCTAAATGGTGATCAATGTATGGAAAATTTATTGTGTTGGTGATGATTGAATCTCTATCAGAAAAATCTTATTCTGTTTTTTTTGGCGCTATAATGCTGTGAATGAGATCACTTTTCGGGAAGCGCATGCGACAGGCTTTTAGTAAAACACGAACAACCGGACGTCACGTGGTTTTTACTTGCATACCTGTTTTTCTCAATAAAACTTTTTTCTCTTATAAATTTATTTTTTTGCAAATGAATAACCTCAATAACCAGACGCATCAGCGTGAGGATAACGCCGAGGCAATATGACTAACGACAATTATTTCGTCTGGCGCAGAGAGACGGAAAAACAATTTCAGGCTATCACTTCAACCGCGCAATTGAAGACGCTTATTCAGACGCTGGTGGTGTCATTAGGCTTCGATAGCTATTCCTTTTTGATTCAGCATCCTGTGCCTTTTACCCGTCCGCGCATTTTTTTGCACCACACTTATCCCAAAGCCTGGATGAAACGCTATGAGGAACAAAACTATTACGCCGTCGATCCGGTGTTATTGCTTTGCCAGCAGCCGGGACGAGGGCTGGAGTGGACGGATGACATCTTCACTGGGGCCGGGGATTTGTGGAAAGAGGCGCAGGAGTATGGGTTAATCAGCGGATTTTCCTGCTCCGCGATGGCGTCAAATCGCGCCATTGGTATATTATCTATAGCATCTCGCCTGGCAAGAAAGACGCAGCATTTGCACACCGAGCTGGAAGTGAAACTGCACTTTCTGGCGGAACTGAGCTTGCGCGCCCTGCAGCGCTTTTCAGATGATGCGCTGATGGTGCTAAAAAATGATTTCAGCCAGCGCGAGCTGGAGATTTTGAAATGGACCGCCGAAGGGAAAACCTCGGCTGAAATTTCGCTTATTTTGTCTATTTCGCAACACACGGTCAATTTTCACCAAAAAAATATGCAAAAGCGATTTAATGTTTCCAATAAAACGCAAATTGCCTGTTATGCGGCGGCAATTGGACTGATATAGAAAATGACAACTACTAATTTTAGTAGTTACGTTACCGGAGGCAGTTGTCTACCCTGCGCCGGGACGTTGCCAGGCTGGCGTAGCGTAAATCAGTGCAAACATGAGGATGTCAGGGGCGCATGATGAAAATAATTCAAACCCAGTTAAAGGATATGCCGTCCTCTCTGCTGGCCGAGTTAGGCAGCTACCGATATAGCGTATTTGCGCGTGGAGAAGGTTGGTCAATTCCGCCGCGTCTGAGCACGCCGGGCCAGGAGTATGATCGTTTCGATCGTTCGGACGTCACCTGGCTGCTGGCCTGGAACGCGCGCGACGGCATCAGCGGCTGCGCGCGTCTGATGCCGTGGCAGGAACCAACCCAAAACGAAGGGCTGGTGGTGCCGTTCAGTCATGAGAAGGTGTGGGAGATGTCGCGCTTCTCAGCGAAGCTGGAGCTGGATGCAGAACTGCCGTTCAACCTGTTGTGGCACGCCGTGCAGCTCGCCGAACTCAACGGCATGGAGTATTTGATCAGCTCGGCGACGCCGATGCTGGAGAAGATGTTTGAAGAGCATCAGGTGGCGTATGAGCCGCTTACCCCGGGCTTAATCCAGTCGGAAGACAACCTGTTCGCTATTCGTATCCCGGTCGAGCAGCCGGCGCTGGCGGAAAAATATCGCGGTACGCGCCGCTTTAGTCCTGAAGAGGTGCTGCCGTCGCTGGGCGTCTCGGTAAACTGGCAGTCGCACACCTGACGGCGCGCCCCCGCTGTAGCGGGGGCGAACGCATCACTGACGATACGCGGTTTTAATCTGCTTAATGGTGTTGCTGAACACTTCTGCCTGGGGTTTGTCGCCCAGCGTCTGCACGTAGCGCTCCATATTAATAATCACTTTACCGGCGTCCGCCTGGCCCATTCCTTTCAGAATCAGCGTAACCATCATCTTCAGGCAGGCGACCTCATCGGCCAGCTTCAGCGTGTCGTGCGAGGTGACGAATTCTTCATCGCTCATTGTAATCTCCTTGGGGGTGAATGATCGTGCCGGCATGTTCCGCGCAGCCGTGCGTGAGTATATCACATCACCGCTTTTCCCTGTAAAAGCGAAGCGTGACGGCGCTCGGCTCACAACCGGATATTATTTAACGTAGATGATGAATAATTTTCACAGGGGCGCGTCAACGCATTTATCCAGTAAAATAACTTTACGCGGCGTTATAATTTAACTGATTGAAAATAAATAACTAGTTATAAAAACTTTCGCCTGAATTTTATCCATTCAACATATTTTTTGAACGAAAAGAAAAGCTTTGATGTAAATCATTGAATACGGTCTTACATTCAGCCCGTTGATGTTCATTATCCTGAAAAGCAGGTATCATGCGCGCATTCACTACTCGTTTTATTCCCCCTTTTTGCTTGCGGAGTGCTCCCCGTTGATCAGTGTTCTTCTTGTGGATGACCATGAACTGGTACGCACCGGTATTCGACGCATACTGGAAGATATGAAAGGTCTTGTGGTCGCGGGAGAGGCCTGTTGCGGCGAGGACGCGGTGAAATGGTGTCGCGCCCATCCGGTTGATGTGATCCTGATGGATATGAATATGCCCGGCATCGGCGGGCTGGAGGCGACGCGCAAAATCGTGCGCTTTAATCCCGACATCAAAATCATTATGCTGACCATCCACACCGAAAACCCGCTGCCCGCTAAAGTGATGCAGGCGGGCGCGGCGGGCTACCTCAGCAAAGGCGCCGCGCCGCAGGAGGTGGTGAACGCAATTCGTTCGGTGCACGCCGGCCAGCGCTACATCGCTTCAGATATCGCGCAGCAGATGGCGCTGAGCCAGATTGAGCCGCAAAAGGCAGAATCGCCCTTCAGCTGTTTGTCGGAAAGGGAATTGCAGATTATGCTGATGATCACCCGGGGGCAAAAGGTGACGGAAATTTCCGAGCAGCTCAATCTCAGTCCTAAAACCGTTAACAGCTACCGTTATCGCATGTTCAGCAAGCTGAACATCAGCGGTGACGTAGAGTTAACGCATCTGGCCATTCGACATGGCCTGTTCAATGCGGAGCCGTTAATCAGTAGTGAGTGAAGTTTTCGACGCCAAAGCCTTTCTCAGCACGGTGACCAGTCAGCCGGGCGTGTACCGCATGTACGATGCCTCGGACACCGTGATCTATGTAGGAAAAGCCAAAGATCTTAAAAAGCGCCTCAGCAGCTACTTTCGCAGCCACGTCGGCAGCCGAAAGACTGAGGTGCTGGTCAGTAACATCCATCATATAGACGTCACCGTCACGCATACCGAAACGGAAGCGCTGCTGCTTGAGCACAACTACATCAAGCTCTATCAGCCGCGCTACAACGTGCTGATGCGCGACGATAAGTCCTATCCCTTTATCTTTCTCAGCAGCGACACCCATCCGCGCCTGGCCTACCATCGCGGCGCGAAACACGCCAAAGGCGAATATTTTGGCCCGTTCCCCAACGGCTACGCGGTGCGTGAAACCCTGGCGCTGATGCAGAAGGTGTTTCCGATTCGCCAGTGCGAAAACAGCGTCTACCGCAATCGTTCCCGACCCTGTCTGCAGTATCAGATTGGCCGCTGCCTTGGGCCGTGCGTTGCCGGTCTGGTGAGCGAAGAGGAGTATGCGCAGCAGACCGAGTATGTGCGGCTGTTTTTGTCCGGCAAGGACGATCAGGTGCTGAACATGCTGGTGAAGCGGATGGAAGAGGCGAGCGTCGGGCTGCGCTTTGAAGAGGCGGCGCGTCTGCGCGACCAGATTCAGGCGGTGCGCCGCATCACCGAAAAGCAGTTTGTCTCGAATCAGGGCGACGATCTCGACGTGATGGGCGTGGCCTACGACGCCGGTATGGCCTGTCTGCACGTGCTGTTTATTCGTCAGGGCAAGGTATTAGGCAGCCGCAGCTACTTTCCAAAAGTGCCGGCCGACACCGAGCTGGCGGAAGTGGTGCAGACCTTTGTCGGCCAGTTCTATCTGCAGGGCAGCGAAGCGCGCACCCTGCCGGGCGATATCCTGCTCGACTTCGACCTGCCGGAGCGCGAGCTGCTCTCCGCGTCGCTGAGCGAGCTGGCAGGGCGGCGCGTGGCCATCCAGAGCAAGCCGCGCGGCGATCGCGCGCGCTACCTCAAGCTGGCGCGCACCAACGCGGCAACGGCGCTCACCACGCGGCTGTCGCAGCACTCCACGATCCAGCAGCGGCTGGCGGCGCTGGCGCAGTTCCTCGAACTCGACAAAATCAACCGCATGGAGTGTTTCGACATCAGCCACACCATGGGGGAGCAGACCATCGCCTCCTGCGTGGTGTTCGACGCCAACGGCCCGCTGCGCAGCGACTACCGCCGCTACAATATTGAAGGCATCACCCCAGGGGATGACTATGCGGCGATGAATCAGGTGCTGCGTCGCCGCTACGGCAAGGCGCTAGACGAGGATAAAATTCCCGACGTTATTCTCATCGATGGCGGCAAAGGCCAGCTGTCGCAGGCGAAGCAGGTATTTGCTGAGCTGGAGGTGGAGTGGGACAAATCTCGGCCGATCCTGTTAGGGGTGGCGAAAGGCAGCGATCGTAAAGCGGGGCTGGAAACGCTGTTCTTTGAGGCGGAAGGCGAGGGGGTTTCTCTGCCGCCGGACGCGCCTGCGCTGCACGTCATTCAGCATATTCGTGATGACGCTCACAATCATGCAATTTCGGGCCACCGTAAAAAACGGGCGAAAGTGAAGAACACCAGCGCGCTGGAGAGCATCGAAGGCATCGGTCCGAAACGTCGCCAGCAGCTGCTGAAGTACATGGGAGGCCTGCAACCGCTGATGAACGCGACGGTAGAGGAGATCGCCAATGTGCCTGGCATTTCGTTCGCGCTGGCCGAAAAAATATACCATTCGCTAAAACACTAGCATTGAAACAGGTGAGGCAATGTAGGAACATAGGGGAAATTCTACCCATTCCAGACAGTTACCGGCATATGCAATATAACATTCCGACGTGTCTCACCCTGTTTCGAGTCGTCCTGATCCCTTTTTTCGTGCTGGCTTTCTATCTGCCGTTCTACTGGGCGCCTTTCGCCGCCGCGCTGATCTTCGTGATCGCCGCCGTGACCGACTGGTTCGACGGCTTTCTGGCGCGCCGCTGGAAGCAAACCACGCGCTTCGGTGCCTTTCTCGATCCCGTAGCCGATAAGGTGATGGTGGCGATTGCGCTGGTGCTGGTAGCGGAATACTTTCATTCCTGGTGGATTACCCTGCCGGCCGCGACCATGATCGCGCGCGAGATTATTATCTCTGCGCTGCGCGAATGGATGGCGGAAATCGGCAAGCGCAGCAGCGTGGCGGTCTCCTGGATCGGCAAGGTCAAAACCACGGCGCAGATGCTGTCGCTGGTGGCGCTGCTCTGGCGTTACGACACCACCGTGGTGGCGGTGGGCGTAGTGGCGCTCTATATCGCCGCCGTGCTCACTTTCTGGTCGATGTTTCAGTATTTGAGCGCGGCGCGCGGCGATCTGCTCGATAGCTGATCGATGCGACTTAAAAAGCAGCAAACGGACGCATTGTGAGGATAATTCTGTTGACTCAATGCGTCAGGTCAGTAGAATGCATCGCATCGAACGACAGCAAGGCTGTCAGAAGATAAAGAAAATCAGCAAGTTCCATCGGATTGCTGGCTAATGCGGGAATAGCTCAGTTGGTAGAGCACGACCTTGCCAAGGTCGGGGTCGCGAGTTCGAGTCTCGTTTCCCGCTCCAGATTTGCAGGTCAGGATAGCCTGACGGCACAGCGGATAAAGGCGCGTTGGCAGAGTGGCCATGCAGCGGATTGCAAATCCGTCCACCTCGGTTCGACTCCGGGACGCGCCTCCACTTTACACCCTGCCCGGGTGGTGAAATCGGTAGACACAAGGGATTTAAAATCCCTCGGCTTATGGTCGTGCGGGTTCAAGTCCCGCCCCGGGCACCATTTCTGTCTACCAGAAAAAACAAATTAAAACAAAGCAATATAAGCAATGTCGTGACCGCCTTCTGGGCGGTTTTTTTGTGCCTGCGTATCAGGCGCCCGACGCCAGCCCTTCGGTTATCCTGCATCCCCTTTGAAAACAACTCTGGTTCGCCACTTACCGACTGGTACAGCGCGAGCGACGCCACTCTTCCTCTCCTTCAGTATTGACCCGAGAGACTCTTTAAAGCGGCCTGTTAAATAAGCCTGCTGGGTTAAATTGATCTAGATCATTTTAATTCGCTCTCCCTGAAAAGCTCTTTATCCCCTCACTTTCAATTTCTAAAAGGCGGTTCATCAATAGAAAATAAAAATTGAGCGTGTTTCGCGCATGCTAATCGCCGTTGCTAGCCCCAAATTGCTAATAAGATGTTAATAAAAAATAGATACAGGTAAATTTCACAGGGTATTTATTAACAGTATAACTCTCTGAATTTCAATTGTTTATGTAATATCAGGTTATATAAAGGATCTATTTGCGGCAAAAATCACTTTCAATTAATAGGTTATGGCTATGGGTTTTGCCACTATTGCTGCTATTAATTTTGTTGTGCGACAACAGGCTTTAATTTATAAAGAGCGCAACAAAAAAAGGGACGTAATAAGAGGGCGAATTTGTTGACTCGCTGTTTAATAAGTCAAAGGCAAAATGAAACGGTGATAATAACGGAAGTCCTCAAGCCAGACTCTCATTCTGGTTAAGAAAGCAGGCGTAGTTAAATAAAGAGTAAACGTTATGCCTGCTATCTACATTTATGAGTCGCTACGCTGTCGAACAAATAACTCTGTTTTGTCAGACTATCCTGTAGCAAGGGACCGGCAATAAAGTTTTGCATTGATATGCCATTTTCATACTTGAAATTGTTTTGGCATAAGGTTTTTTGCAGTGTCAGGGGATTGATGCTCAATCAATCAAAAGTAATCCTCTTTCTCGTGCCTGAATGAAAGCCGGGTAGGGCGATTAAGCGATATTCATATATCAGAATATATAGCCAGAGTCAGGTGAACCTTTATCGTGCCGCTCTGAATAAACCATCCCTCTATAACCAATGCCCTAACCGGCAGGAGTAGATATGTTCACTAAACTGAATAAGCAAAATATGATGCGCAGCGTTTTATTCGCCGCAGCCTGTGTTGCCTCAACGTCTGTATTTGCTGATGGCGGCATCTCTATTCAGGGAACACGCATTATCTATCCGCAAAATGCAGAACAGGTCAGCGTGGCGTTAAATAATTCGTCGAAAACGGATATGTATCTTATCCAGTCATGGACAGAAGACGCACAGGGCCACAAAAGCCACGACTTTGCCGTTACGCCGCCGCTGTTTGTCAGCCATGCCGGGGACGAAAATATTCTTCGTCTGATGTATACCGGCCATCAGCTGCCGCAGGATCGCGAATCGCTCTATTACTTTATTGAAAAAGCCATTCCGTCGGTGGAAAAAAACAAGGCGAAAGACGAGAACGTATTAATGATGGCAGCGGCAAACCGCATCAAATTATTCGTGCGTCCGGCAGGCCTGACGCCGTCGGTAACGGAAGCGCCGACAAAATTGCGCTTTCACCGTGCTGGCAGCACGCTGCAAATCGATAACCCGACCCCTTATTACATTACGCTGACCGATATGAAGGCTGGCAGCGCCGTGCTGAAAGATATTATGGTGCCACCGCGTGGCAATATTTCTGAAGCGTTACCGTCTGGTAGCGGCACCACAGTCACATTCCATACGATTAATGACTATGGCGCAATAACAAAAGCCCAGACCGCTTCAATGCAGTAAACCGGCAGTAAAATATCGTTGACTATTTTATCAGGCAAATATCATGAACCAGCAGCATAAATCAGTTTATAAAAGCCCTTGCTCCACGCGCCAGCGCCGGTATTTACGCATTGCGCTGACGCCGCTGGCCGCTTTTATTTTTTCCGTGCTGCCGGCACATGCGGAAGTCTGGTTCGATCCGTCAATGATCTCCGGGAATGCGCAGGATGTCGCCGACCTTTCCCGCTTTGAACAGGCTCAGCAGCCCGCCGGAGAATATAAGGTCAGCATTCTGGTGAATAATGTCAATGTGGCTAACCGTAACGTGAATTTTAAAGCGAGAAAGCCCGCTGACGGCGATAATCAGGCGCAGCAGGATATTCGCGACGATACCGGTTTAATTGCCTGCCTGAGCGCGAAGGATCTGGCGTCGATGGGTATTATTCTGCCCACCTCGCCCGAACTTACGGCAGCCACCGCCGCTGGGGAGTGTATTTCGCCTGGGCGGTTTATTCCCGGCGCGTGGAGCACCTTCAATTTCCCCAAAATGCAGCTGGAAATAAACGTGCCGCAGGCGGCAATGCAGAATCACGCGCGCGGCTGGATTGCGCCGGAACGCTGGGATGAGGGCATTAACGCTCTGATGTTCAATTACAACCTGAGCGGCAGCGATAACCGCGCCAGCTTCGGGGATAGCCGCAACAACTTTTTAAGCTTAACCAGCGGCGTGAATATTGGGCCGTGGCGGCTGCGCGACAACAGCACCTGGCAGGATATTGAAAGTCGTTATACCCATCAGCGCCGCTGGCAGCATCTGAACACCTATGCCGAGCGCGCCATTATTCCGTGGCGCAGCGAACTGACCATGGGCGACGGCTCGACTAATGGCGACGTCTTCGACACGCTCTCGTTCCGCGGCCTGCAGATGGCGACGGACGACAGCATGTATCCCGACTCCCTGCACGGCTTCGCCCCGGTTATCCGCGGCGTCGCGCACAGCAATGCGCACGTAAACGTGCGGCAGAACGGCAATATCATTTACCAGACCACCGTTTCGTCGGGCGCGTTCGCCATTACCGATCTCTACCCGACCTATAGCGGCGGCGATCTGGAAGTCAGCGTCACCGAGGCCGACGGCAGTGTGCAGCGTTTTACCGTGCCCTATTCGTCAGTACCGGTATTACAGCGTGAACACCATTTCCGCTACGCGGTGACTGCCGGTCGCTATCGCAGCACCAGTAGCAGCTATAGCGACCCTGAGTTCGTACAGGGCACGCTGCTGTGGGGATTGCCGCATAGCGTCACCGCATACGGTGGTCTGCAGTATGCGCAGCGTTATCAGGCCATCGCGCTGGGCGCGGGGATGAACTTAGGTCACTGGGGCGCCTTTTCTGCTGACCTGACCCAGGCGAACAGCACGCTGGCCGACGATTCCCGGCATAGCGGACAGTCGCTGCGTTTCCTTTATTCACGCGTCTTCAGCCTGACCGGCACCAGCGTGCAAATCGCCGGCTATCGCTACTCCACCCGTGGCTTCCATACCCTGGATGAAACGGCACTGCGAGGCATGAAGGGGTGGCTTTACGAAAATCAGGAAACAGATGCGGCCGGTCGCCCCGTCGCTCGTCCCTACAGCGATTTTTACGATCTCGGCAGCAGCAAACGCGAGCGGGTGCAGCTCAATCTCTCGCAGCATCTCGGCAGCCTCGGCGCCCTGTCGCTGACCGGCAGCCGTCAGACCTACTGGAACAGCAGTCAGGCCAGCGATTCGCTGCAGGCCGCGTTCAGCAGCTCCATAGGGCGGGTTAACTACAGCCTGAGCTGGGCCTACAGCAAGGCGAGCACGCAGCCGCGCGCCGATAAAACGCTGTTCCTGTCGCTCTCTATGCCGCTTGACGCCCTCTGGTCAACAGAAGAGCGCGCGCATCCGATCTGGGCCTCGGTCAGCAGCAGCCGCGACAGCAGCGGCAACATGACCGTGCAGACCGGACTGAACGGCACCGCGCTGGAGGATGGCAACCTGAGCTGGGATATCGCCCAGGGTCATAGCCGCGCCGACGGCAACAGCCTTAGCGCCGCCGCCAGCTATCAGGGCAGCAAAGGCAGTGGTTCGCTCGGCTGGAACCAGAGCCGCAACTATCGCCAGCTCACCTGGGGCGCATCCGGCGGCATGCTGCTGCACTCAGGCGGCGTCACCTTTGGCCAGCTGACCGGCGACACCGCCATTCTGGTCGCTGCGCCTGGCGCGGCTAACGTTCCGGTCGATGGCGTCTCCGGCGCACGCACCGATGGACGCGGCTACACCCTGTTGCCCTACGCCAGCCTTTATCGCGAAAACCGCGTCGCGCTGGATGTCAGCCGCCTCGACGCGCACACCGAAATTGAGAACACGGTGGTGCATGTCGTGCCCACTCGCGGCGCGGTGGTCAGAGCGACGTTTAAAGCGCGTCAGGGCGCGCGCGTCATGATGACGCTGACGCATAACGGTAAGCCGCTGCCGTTCGGCGCCACGGTGACCGTGAAAGACAATGCCAGCATTGTCGGCGACGACGGCGAGGTGTACCTCTCCGGCCTGCCAATGCGCGGCACGCTGAATGCGTCATGGGGCGCAGACAGCGACCAGCAGTGCAAAGTGAATTTCCAGCTGCCGCAGGCGGCGCTCAGCGCCGCGCTGTATCAGATGAAAGCAGAATGCCGCTAAGCGGCAACCCAACATGTCGGGCGACTGTCCCGTCTTATCAAGTGAGGAATGAAAATGAAGATGACTAAAACCGGCGCACGTCTGAGCGCTATCTGCCTGGCTGTGGCTTCTCTGATGAGCGTTTCGCACGCGACATTCGCCGCCGACGACAGCGCCACCATCAACGTGACCGCCACGGTAAAAGACAACACCTGTACACCGGGCTGGGACACCAACGGCACCACGGTTGATCTCGGCAACCTGAACGGCGCGCACCTGACCGCCAAAGGCGCTGAAGTGGGTAAAAAATCCTTTACTCTGGCGCTGAAAGAGTGCGGCAAAGGGGCAAAAACCGTGAAAGTCACCGCCGCCGGCACGGCAGACAGCAGCGATGCGGATGGTTTCGCTGTTGACAGCGGCGACGGTGCGGCGACGGGCGTGGATGTCTATCTCTACGCTACCGGCAGCGACGGTAAAGAAGTGGCGCTGAAGCCGGACGGCAGCAACTCGGTGGAAGAGTCCATTGCTCAGGGCGACAGCACGCTGAACTTTGCCGCCTCGGTGAAACAGTCGTCTGATACGGCGATCACCACCGGTAGCATCAACAGCAACGTTACGCTGAACATGGATTACGAATAAGGCTCAGCCAGCGGCCGAAAACCTGACGCTGTTTTTCGGCCAGTTTAACCATCAGGCGTGGCAAAGCGGACGCTTTACGCGCCCTGATGGTGACGCAACGGCGTTGACGCTTTTAACGCTCTTTTTATTTTGACGATGACAGGCGCACAGTGAGCCGACAGTGAGGTAACCAATGATGTGGAAAACCCGGTTAAAGAAAATAGTGCCGCTGAGTGGGATCTCACTGCTGCTTACGGCCGCGCCTGTTTTCGCGACCGTAACGGTTAACGTTGCCGCAAGCGGAAATTACCAAAACAATACCCTTGTCACCGTGCCATTTACCGCCACGGCCGACGCAACCGATGCCTATCTTGACTGTGGCTTGACTCAGACCGATCTCTCGGAAATCTTAGATTTAGGCGAAAGCAATATGCCGCGCTGGCAGTTGAAGAGTACCGGTCTGACAAACTCGACCGTCAAGGGGCAGCTCGTGCAGGCAAACACCCGTCTTTACAGCTTTTATACTTCGGATACCGCGCATAGCACGATGAGCGCCGCAATCTGGTGTCAGTTAAAAACCAGCAGCGGGACGCCTGTCTCTGCCGTTACGCCGGTCAATATTACTATCCACGCGGTGCCGAAACCGACGCTCTCTTTATCGGCAAAAACGCTGGATTTAGGCAGCTGTCGGGTCGATCACCCGCAGACGCTGAGCGGTCAGTTTACCGCCACCACCGCCGCCACGGGCGATTTTCCGACCAATACTGTCACGCTGAAAGCCAGCGTGACCGGCGGCAGCGGCACGGCGGACACGGTAAAAATTCTCGACGGCAATAATAACGATATTGTGCAAAGCCCGGCGGATATTACCGCCACGGCGAATGGTGACCATCCGCTGACGGTGTCTGTTCCTTGCCCGGCTGAAGCGGGCGCCTATAGCTGGCAGGTGACGGTCACGGAAGAGATAGAATAGCGTGGTGGCAAACAAACAACGCTTGTCAGCGAAAAATCGATAACAAACTTCGCTGGTGATAAACGCTGAGGTCTGGTAAAGCATTTGGGTCGCGCATCGTTTCTTTACATATTAAACCCAGTCTAAACAGGGTTAGGTTATTAGTTAGCATTTTCAACGGGTTGTAAATAAATTTCTGTCGGAAAGCTGTGCGTTTTTAACATGTTTTTTTCTTTGGCGGCGTCATGCTGACTTATTGCCGGAATTTAATGTCGTTTCTTTCTGCTTATTATTGTTTGGCGCGTTATATCTTTATTAATGCGTTTTCCTGATAGTATTGACCTATTGCTGATAATTATTTTAGCGCCGGGATGATATTGTTTTGCTGATTATTTTCCTCTATAAATAATTCGTCTTATTAAATGGGCAGCGTATTTAAATATCTAAGAATAATGACAAGGAGGAGAAATGATCAATGATTATTGTCATGAGGGAAAGTCAGGGAAGCGTTTTCTCTATAATCTGAACGTGCGAGCCGACTATGAGGCGAAACTGCTGATCGAAGAGATTTGCCACAAGGAAAGATGTACACGCAGCGAGCTGATCGTCAAATGCGTGCGGCTCTACGCGGAGTTAAGCGAGAACTATCTCGATATGCCAGCCCCAGCGACGCGCGATAACCTCAAGATGCTGCTTGAACTGCGGCAGGCGTGTGAAACCACGCTTGAGACGGTAGAAGGAATGCTGTCAAAGAAAACGCTAACCTGACGCGAGCGGGCTATGTCGAAGGCGGCAAAGCCCCGCCGTAGCGGGGCGAAGTCTTGCTGTTACTCGCCCAGGTTGCCGGTCAGGCGGCGATGAAAATCGCTGCTGCGGCTGTCCAGCCCGACAATGGTCACCTGCGCGCCGTGGCGCTGATAGCGATACTCAATGCCGTCAAGGGCCGCCACCGAGGAAGCATCCCAGATTTGCGCATGAGTGAGATCGATAGTGACCTGCGCAGGATCATGCCCGTAGTCGAAGTGCTCGAACAGATCGTTGCTGCTGGCGAAGAACAGCGGCCCGCGCACGGTGTAGCGCACCGATGTGCCGTCGGCGCTCAGCTCGCGCTCGGCATGGATCACATGCGCGATACGGCGCGCGAACAGCAGCATGGCGGCAATTACGCCCGCCAGCACGCCCAGCGCCAGGTTGCCGGTCCACACCGTGACCCCAATCGTCAGGACCATTACCAGCGTCTCTGACCAGGGCATCCGTTTTAGCGTGGCGGGCTGCAGGCTATGCCAGTTCACCGTTTTCGCGGCAACGACCATCATAATGCCCGCCAGCACCACCATCGGAATTTGCGCCATCAGCGCGCTCAGGCCGGTGACCAGCAGCAGCAGCACCAGCCCGGCGACCACGGTTGAGACGCGGGTGCGCGCTTTGCCCAACTCGACGTTGACGATGGTCTGACCGATCATGGCGCAGCCAGCGATGCCGCCGTAGAAAGCGGCGAAAATATTCGCCACGCCCAGGCCCCAGGATTCGCGTCGCTTACTGGAGAGCGTGTCGGTGAGGTCGTCAACCAGCTTGGCGGTCAGCAGCGACTCCATCAGTCCGACAAAAGCGATGCTGAGCGCTGTTGGCCAGACGATCTGCAGCGTCTGCCACGTCAGCGGGACCTGCAGCGCGTTCAGGCCGGGCAAACCGGCGCTCATCGGGCCTTCATCGCCCACGTTGGGCACGCGCCAGCCCAGCAGCAGCGCCACGGCGGTCACCGCCACGATGGCGATCAGCGGCGAAGGCACGCTTTTCAGCACGCGCGGCAGCAGCAGGACAATCGCCAGCGTGACGGCGAACAGCAGCCACACCAGCGCGCTCTGACCCCAGACGTGCGGCACCTGGGCAAAGAAGATCAGCACGCCCAGCGCGTTAACGAAGCCGAGCATCACCGAGCGCGGAATATAGCGCATCATGCGCGCCAGGCCGGCGACGCCGAACAGGATCTGGATCACGCCGCCCAGCACCACCGCCGGCAGAATATATTCCACGCCGTGCGCATGCACCATTGGGCCGATCACCAGCGCCACCGAACCGGCCGCGGCGGTTACCATCGCCGGGCGTCCGCCCAGCACCGACAGCGTCAGGCAGAGCACCACAGAGGCGACCAGGCTGACCTTCGGGTCAACGCCGGCAATCACCGAAAACGAGATCACTTCAGGGATAAGCGCCAGCGCGGTAATCACGCCGGCAAGGCACTCTCGGGTGAGCAGGGCAGGGGAGCGCAAAACGCGACCCACGCTCAGATCGTTGTCCACGGCGTGAGGCGTGGCAACGTCGTTGGATTGACTCATACAGGTGCAGGCTCTTTTTAATCATGGTTCTCAGGGCAGGCCGGGAGAACAGGGAAGGATCAGGCTGAGAAGGGTACTGGTTAGCGAGGAAATTTGCCAGCGATCACAAAATGGCAGGGTGACTCCGTCCCTGGAGTCGGGCGCTACACCGACAAATCGTCAGGCGTTTTATGCACAACCAGCTCAAGCAGCTGACGGTAGATGTCGAGCGACACCCCATCCGTCTCCAGCTCCAGCCGGTGAATAAGCTTAGAGATAATGGCTTTATTGGTGACAGGCTTGCCCGCTTGCAAAATTTCAGCGACCACCAGGCCCAGCATTTCCATTTCGCTGGCTGCCGTATTCGCCGCGGTGTTGAAGTAGTCAGCAATCTCTTGATCGGTTTGTGGAACAGCGTTTTGCATGTGTCAGCCCTTAAAACAGCCCGAATCTCAGCTCGGATACCAGGACGATTGATGTTGAAAATCCCCTTACATGGACAGATGTAAAGGGTCCCGAATCATATCGAAATAAAAAAAGGACCTCTGAAGGTGGAAATCCACTGACACCTTCAGAGGCGACGCAAGCGCATCATTCGTTACGGAATCGTTATCCGATTCATGGGAGCTAAAGTTATACAAAGAAGGTGTACAGACACAAGGAGAAAGATAAGCTATTTGTGCTATTCATTATAAAACAATGGATTATAACTGTACGAATTAGGACAAATCTGTACAGGTTTATCTGTACAGCCGGGTAATTTTCTAAGAGTAGGGGAAAAAAGCACGTTTTCTTTCCTGCTAAGATTTAGCTAAATAGCCTTAACTTTGAGGTGAGTTTTCGCACCGCTTGTTTCTCGCCGACCAGCGCCAGGCCCAGCAGGCGCCACGCCGGCGCCGGGATGGCGCGCATCGCCGCGCTAAACGCCGCATAGTCGGTGGTGGTTTGCCCCTGTTCAGGAAACAGCACAAGGTCACACGCCGTCTCCGCGCAGCGGGCGCGCAGGCGATCCATCTCTTCATGGCTTGCCGCCAGCACCGGAATGCCCAGCGGGATAAGGCCGGGAAAGCGGCGTTGTTCCGCATCCTGCAGCGCTTCGCCCACCAGCGCAGGATGGCGCTGGCCGAGGGTTAACGCGATCACCGCCGCAGCGTTGGCGGCTTTTCCCGGGGCGAGATCGGTGTGTAAAATCATGACGCAACGAGGGTCTTGCATAGCGCTTCTCCAGACAGAAAAGGCTATTGTGAACCGCGCCTCAGCCGGGGTCTGGAAGATTTGTGCAGGCCTGTTGATAGCGTGCCGGCGTCAGGTGACAGGCGCGCTTAAACCAGCGGCCGAGATGGCTCTGATCGGCGAAGCCGAGCGTGGCGGCGACATCGGCTGCGGCGCTGCCCGTCGCCAGCAGGCGACGCGCCTGCGAAAGGCGCCACTGCACCAGCCAGGCGTGCGGCGGCAATCCCCACTGCGCCTGAAACAGACGCGAGAGGCGAAAACGATCGACCTTCAGCGCGTCCGCCATCGCCTGGAGACCGGGATTAGAGGCGTGATGCGCAATCAGCCAGTCGCGCGCCTGCTGCGCCAGCAGTCGGTCGCGATCCGCCGGACGTGTCTCGCTGCGCCAGAGAGGATGCGCGGCCAGCTGCATAAACAGCCGGTCCAGCGTCGCCTCTTTGATCAACGCGGGATGATCGTGCCACAGCGCGTCGAAACAGTGCCAGACGGCGTAGGCGAGCTGCTTATCGTCGCGCAGTGTGGCGGCAAAATGCAGCTCGCCGTCGCTCTCGCGAGCTAACTGCTGGCGCAACTGCTGCGGCGACAGGTAGAGCATGCGATAGGTAAAGCCCTGCGCGTCCACCGCGTCGCCGTCGTGCAGCTCCTCTGGCTCCAGCATAAACACCGTGCCGGGACGGCTCTGATGCCGTTTGCGGCGCGAATGAAACTGCTGGACCCCTTGCTCCGTGACGCCAATCAGGTAGCTGTCGTGCCAGTGGGGATCGTAGGCGTGGCCGGTGAAATGCGCGCGAAGGGTTTCGATGCCGCGCGTCGGGTCGCGGCGCAGATCTATCCAGTTGCTGTTGCGATCGGGCATGCTGTTCTCCGCTTTTGGCCGCTTTAAGCACTAATATGGCCTTAAAAAGGGGGCGGGCAGCACGCCTTTTTTTAACGCCATGTGCTATTTTCTTTAGCAATTTGCTCTGCGTATAATAACGCACTCATTTAGTTAGAAGTCTAACAATTAGGTCGCTACGCTTTGACTCTCCACTATAAAACATTCACTCATCTGCTCTATCAGACGGCGCACGCCTGGCGACTCGCCGTGGACCGGCATCTTAAACACAGCGGCCTGAGCATGAGCAGCTGGATGGCGATTGGGCTTATCGCCAGCGAAACGCGGCCGCTGACCCAGACGGAGCTGGCGCAGATGCTCGGTCTGGAAGACGCCAGCATGGTGCCGCTGATCGATCGTCTGGTGAAGCAGGAGCTGCTGTCACGCGTGCAGCCGCCGGAAGATCGCCGCAAGCGGCATCTGGTGCTGACGGAAAAAGGCAATCAGGCGTTCGCCTTAGTGAAAAACGAGGCGGACGCGCTGCGCGCCGATCTGCTGGGCGATATCGATCCGCAGGCGCTGGCGACCACGGAGCAGGTGCTGCAACAGCTGCTGACGCGCATGGGAAATATGTAACGTGGCCAGACGCAACCCCTACGCGCAGCGTGAATGGTTGCCGCATGAAAAGCCGATGCTGCCGGGATCGCCCTCGACGCCGCTGCATTCGCCGCCGAAACGCATCGCCTTTGGCCTGATCGGCCTGCTGATCTCCCTGACCGGCGCGCTCAGCAACGCGCTGGTCACCGCCAATCTGACCAATCTGCAGGGCACCTTCGGTGCCTACTCTAACGAGATCGCCTGGCTGCCCGCGGTCTATGTGATGGGCAATATCTCTATCAACCTGCTGCTGGTGAAGTTTCGTCAGCAGTTCGGCCTGCGCGTCTTTACCGAGGCGTTTCTGGTGCTCTATGTGCTGGTGGCCTTTTTTCATCTCTTCGCCAACGATCTCAGCTCCGCGATTATTGTGCGCACCGCGCACGGCATGGCGGGCGCGGCGCTCAGCTCGCTGGGGATCTACTATCAGGTGCAGGCGTGGCCGGCGAAACACCGGCTGAAGGCGCTGGTGATTGGCCTTACCGTGTCGCAGTTCGCCATTCCGATGGCGCGGCTTTTTTCCACCGAACTGCTGCAGCTGGAGGAGTGGCGCGGGCTCTACCTGTTTGAGCTGGGGCTGGCGATGATCGCGCTGGGCTGCGTGCTGGTGGTGAAGCTGCCGCCGGGCGACCGCATCAAAGCCTTTGAAAAACTGGATTTCGTCACCTTTATGCTGCTGGCGCCCGGCATGGCGCTGATTTGCGGCGTGCTGTCGCTGGGACGCATCGAGTGGTGGTTCACCACGCCCTGGCTCGGCGTCTGCCTCGCTATCGCGCTGGTGCTGATCGTCGCGGCGATCGTTATTGAGCACAATCGAAAAAATCCGCTGATCAACACACGCTGGCTCAGCAGCGGCATGATGGTGCGCCTCGGCATCGTGATGATTATGATCCGCATCGTGCTGGCGGAGCAGAACACCGGCGCGGTGGGCTTTTTGCAGCAGCTGGGCCTGCTGAACGACCAGATGCGCGGCCTGTCGCTGGCGATTATCGGCGGCATGACGCTCGGCATCGCCACCAGCGCGCTGACCATCAAGCCTGCGCACCTGAACTGGCCGATCGTCACCTCGCTGGCGGTAATGATCGTCGCCTCGCTGATGGATGCGCAGGCCAGCCCGGTCACGCGGGCCAACAATATGTACCTCAGCCAGTTCCTGCTCGGCTTCAGCAGCACCTTTTTTATGGCGCCTGCCATGCTGATCGGCATCGGCAGCGTGGTGACGCAGCCGAAAAATCTGGTGAGCTTCGTGGTGCTGTTCGGCATGAGCCAGAACCTCGGCGGCCTGATCGGCTCCGCTATCCTTGGCACCTTTCAGGTCTGGCGCGAAAAATATCACTCCAGCCTGCTGGGAGATCAGCTCTCGCTGCTCGATCCCAACGTCACGGAGCGCCTGAGCCAGTACAGCGCGCTGTTCAGCAGCCAGCTGGGCGATCCGGTGCTGCAGAGCGCGCAAAGCACCAGCCAGCTGCAGGTAGTGGCGACGCTGCAGGCCAACGTGCTGGCCTATAACGATACCTATTTACTGACGGCGGCGCTGGCGCTCATCACCCTGATGTGGGCGCTGTGGCGGCTTTCCCGTCAGCGCTACCTCAACTGGCGACAGGCGCGCTTTAATCTGATGGAACAGCGTCTGGCAGCCGCGTCACAAGAATCTATGGAGTCACGATGAGTCAGCAGGATGAACTACAGGTCGCGGAGCGCGAGCGCGCCAGCCGTCGGCGCATACTCTCTATCGCCGCAGGCAGCGGCATCGTTATTCTTGGCGTGCTGATTATTCTCTACGCCTGGCAGCTCTGGCCGTTTACCAGCGCCATTCAGAGCACCGAGAACGCCTATGTGCGCGGCCAGGTGACTTTTATCAGCCCGCAGGTCAGCGGCTATCTCACCTCGGTAGAGGTGGTCGATCTTCAGCCGGTGCAGAAAGGGCAGCTGCTGATGACCATCGACGACCGCATCTATCGCCAGCGCGTGCATCAGGCGCAGGCGCAGCTGGCGATGAAGCAGGCGGCGCTCAGCAATAACCTGCAGCAGCGCCGCAGCGCGGAAGCGACTATCGCCAGCAATAAGGCTGCGCTGGAAAACGCGAAAGCGCAGGCGCTGAAAGGGGGCTTTGACCTGAAGCGCGTGGAAAATCTCGCCGCCGACGGTTCGCTCTCGGTGCGTGAGCGCGACGCGGCGCGCGCCGCCAACGCGCAGGCGCAGGCGGCGGTGCGCCAGGCGGAGGCGCAGGTGGCGGTGGCGCAGCAGAATCTGCAAACGGTTATCGTCAATCGCGCCTCGCTGGAAGGGGATGTTGCCAGCGCGCAGGCGGCGCTGGAGCTGGCGCAGATCGATCTGGCAAATACGCGCATCGTCGCGCCGGATGCCGGTCAGCTTGGCCAGCTGTCGGTGCGCAAAGGCGCCTATGTTACCGCGGGCACGCGACTCACCTCGGTGGTGCCGGACCATAAGTGGATTATCGCCAATATGAAAGAGACGCAGCTGGCGGCTATCCGTCCTGGCCTGCCGGCGACCTTTCGCGTCGATGCGCTCAACGGCAAACGCTTCAGCGGCCACGTGGAGTTTATCTCGCCGGCCGCCGGTTCGGAGTTCAGCGCGATTTCGCCGGATAACGCCACCGGCAACTTCGTTAAAATTGCCCAGCGTATTCCGGTGCGCATCGCCATTGACGCGGAAGATATGCGCGAGCTGCGGCCCGGCATGTCGGTTGAGGTCAGCATCGACACCGCCGCGCAGCCGCGCAGCAAGGCGGTGGAGTGATGCGTCGGCTGCTACTCGCCAGCCTGACCGCGCTGACGCTGGCCGGCTGCGCCACCGAGGTAGAGAAAGCGCCCGCGTCGCTGCCGATCCCGCTGCAGTGGCGTAATCAGGTCGGCCCGGCGGCCGCGCCGGAAGCGGAGTGGTGGCGCGCCTTCGGCGACGACAACCTCAACCGGCTGGTGACGCAGGCGCTGCGCAATAACCTCGATATTCTGGCCGCGCGTTCGCGCGTCGAGCAGTATCGCGCCCAGCTGCGCGCGGCGCAGGGCGACAATTTCCCGACGCTAAGCGCCGGCGTCGGGGTGACGCACCAGCGCACGCTGTCGTCGGTAACCGGTCAGCCCTATGAGAACGCGGTGTATCAGGGACTGCTGCAGGCCAGCTACGATGTCGATCTCTGGGGGGCGCGCAGCAGCAGCATCGCCGCCAGCGAGGCGTCGCTCGAGGCGCAGCGCGCGGCGGCCGCGGCGGCGGAACTCACCGTCGCCAGTTCGGTAGCGTCAGGCTATCTGAGCCTGGTGGCGCTGGACGAGCAGCTGCGCGTCACCGAGGCGACGCTGGCCACGCGCGGCAACTCGCTCCAGCTGGCGCAGCGTCAGTTCGAGACCGGCTATAGCTCGCGGCTGGAATGGATGCAGGCGGCCTCCGAATTTCAAACCGCGAAAGCGCAGGTGCCGCAGCTGAAGCACCAAATCGCCCAGCAGGAGAACGCGCTGAGCATTCTGGTGGGGATGAACCCGCACGAGATCGCCCGTCGACCGCAGTTCAACCAGATTATGCCGCAGCAGATGCCGCAGCTGCTGCCGTCGCAGCTGCTGAACCGGCGTCCCGATATCGTGCAGGCGCAGCGCCTGCTGCTGGCGGCCGACGCCACGCTCGCCTCTTCACAGGCGAAGCTGCTGCCGTCGCTGAACCTCACCGCCAGCGGCACCCTGCAAAGCAGCGAGCTGCATCAGCTGATCGACGATCCGTTCCGCCTCTGGAGCATTGGCGGCAGCGTGCTGGCGCCGCTGCTGAACCGCGAAGCGCTGACGGCGCAGGTCGATGTATCGATGGCGTCGCGTAATCAGGCGCTCTACAGCTACGAAAAGGTGGTGCGCAACGCCTTCTCCGAAGTTAACGACGCGATAGACGCGATTCAGCAAGGGCAGGCGCAGCTGGCGGAGCTGCAAAAGCAGGAGGAGTATGTCTCAGAGGCGCTGCGCATTGCCCGCAACCGCTATCAGAACGGCTACGCCTCCTATCTTGACGAACTGGACGCGCAGCGCACGCTGTTCAGCACTCAGCTCAATCTGGTCTCGGTGAAAAACGACCTGCTGCTGGCGCAGATTGCGCTTTATCGCGCGCTGGGTGGCGGCTGGCAGGGGCGTTAACGGCATGGTGCCGCGTGCCGCTAGCAGTAAATTCCGTCGTCATTCCATTAATAAATGGCTGTTTACCAGGTATACTTTTGCTTACAGGTCTTTACATAAGCTGGTAACATAGCGCCCTTTCGAACGTGCCTGAGCAGAAAAGTGTGGATCGCTACGATACACGCTCAGGACGCGTATGGAGATTTCCGCCTGGCTGAAACAGGCATAACAGGGATAAACCATGTCTAAGCGCTCTCTTATTGTAATGACTATTGCGGCCACGTTATTAACAGGCTGCGCGCGTACCGCGCCCGTGCACAATGTCGATCAGTCGCTAACCCAGCGCTACTCTGACAGTGAGATGAAAACCGCCATTATCGAGGCGGGCCTCGGCCGCAAATGGATCATGACGCCTGTAGCACCCGGCGTGATTAATGGTCGCTATGCGCAGCGCGAATTTGTTGCCAATATCCGCGTCACCTATACGGCGCAAAGTTATTCTATTCAGTATGTCAGCAGCCAAAACCTGAAAGCCAGCAACGGGAAAATTCATGCCAATTACAATCGCTGGGTGAATAATCTCGACCAGGATATTCAATTGCGTCTGGCGGCGCAGGCGCTGAAATAAGCGTGCGCCCGGCGGTGCCGGGCGTTTTACTAAAGAATCATTGATGTTTGTCGATAGTATTCTCGCGGCTTTCTTACTCTTCTGACCTGTCAGAGCGATGCGAGGAAACGCGAAAACGCACCGTTTTCAACCAGGACAGCCTGACGCTGGCTTCGCAAGACACAAGATAAGAACGCAGTTATGAATTTGGCATATTCGCTTGTTGCATGGCAGGCGCTGGCGCCGGGACTGGACAGTCGAGATGTCTGGCAACGCTGGGCGCAGCAACCTCCTGTTTTAGATCCGACCCTTCCTGTGGCCAAACCGCAATTTTTGCCGATGATGACGGCGCGACGCCTGAGCGGCGGCAGCCGGGCGGCCGTTGAATGCGGTCTCGCCTTGCTGGCACGCCAGCATGTTGACGCGGTGGTGTTTACCAGCCGCCATGGCGAACTGGAACGCAATCTGCGTATCCTGACGGCGCTGGCGGATGAGCAGGCACTTTCGCCCACGGATTTTGCCATGTCAGTACATAATTCAGCGGTGGGCAGCCTGACGATCGCCGCGCAACAGCCGCTGGTGTCGACCTCTGTCTCGGCCGGCATCGACTCTTTTCAGCAGGGCCTTATCGAAGTCACCGCGCTGCACCAGGCGGGATACCAGCAGGTAATGCTGGTAGATTTTGACGGCGCGGTGCCGGATTACTATCGTCCCTGGCTGCCCGCGCACGTCGGGCAAACGCCTTATGCGGTCGGACTGGTGCTTGGCGCGGGTGAGTCGTTGCGCTGTCGCGCCTGCCCGCAGATCGGTACGCCGCCCGACGTGCTGCCTCAGAGCCTGGCCTTTCTGCATGGGGTGTTAGGCGATGCGGCTGAATTTACCCTGCCGGGCGAGCGCATGAGCTGGCGATGGGAGAAGAGCCATGGCTGATTCTTCACTGATTTTGCGTCGTCGGCTCAGCGTTAACTATTACTGGCGGCTGATGATGACCGCTGTCAGCTTCAGCCTGTTCAGCGTTGGCGGCCTGCTGCTGTCGCTTATCTGGTTCAATTTGCTGCTGCTCATTCAACGTAATACCCTGCAACGTCGCGCGCTGGCACGCCGCAGCATTGCCTGGAGCTTCCGCTGCTTTCTACGTTTCTGCCGCTTTGTCGGCGTGTATGACTATCGCATTATCGGCGCGGAGCTGCTGCGGCAGGACAGGGGCTGTTTGATTGTCGCCAACCATCCTTCGCTTATCGACTATGTCATGATCGCCTCGGTATTGCCGGAGATGGACTGCCTGGTAAAGGCTGATCTTCAGCGCAACTTTTTTTTCCGCGGCGTGATACGCGCGGCGGATTATCTGATCAACAGCGAAGCGGAAACGCTACTGCCCGACAGCCAGCAGCGCCTGGCGCGCGGCGAGACCATTTTGATCTTCCCGGAAGGGACGCGCACACGCTACGGCGAAGCGCTTAAGCTGCAGCGGGGCGCCGCCAATATCGCGGTGCGCGCGGGCTGCGGGCTGCGCGTCGTTCACATCAGCTGCACGCAGCGTATGCTCGACAAGCAGAGCCGCTGGTATCAAATTCCGCCGGTGAAACCCCTGTTTACCGTGCGCGTACAGGCGCAAATCAGCAGCCAGCCTTTTCGCGCCGCCAGCGAAGATGCGCAGCCTCTGGCGGCGCGTCGTCTGACCCGCTATCTGCAGCAGGCGCTGGTACCCCACGAAGAAGACGTTTGACGGAAATATAATGGACGCACTTATCAACACCCTTAAACAGATGATCATTGAGACGCTCAATCTCGAAGACATCACGCCCGATGATATTGAAACCGATGCGCCGCTCTTTGGCGAAGGCCTGGGGCTGGACTCTATCGATGCGCTTGAGCTGGGTCTGGCGGTCAAAAACCGCTACGGCGTGGCGCTTTCAGCAGAAAGCGAGACGCTGCGCGCGCACTTTTTCTCTGTCGCCACGCTGGCGGCATTTATTAAGCAGCAACAGGCGTAAGCGCCAGGAGCCAACCTGTGATGAATAAAGACGAAATTTACCAGGAGGTCGCGTCGTTGCTGACCAGCCTGTTTGAAACCGACCCGGCGGCGATCCGCCCGGAGGCGCGGTTATATGAAGATCTGGAGCTTGACAGCATCGACGCGGTCGACATGGTGGTGCACCTGCAAAAGCGAACCGGGCGTAAGATCAAGCCCGAAACCTTTCGCTCCGTGCGTACCGTGCAGGATGTCGTGGATGCGGTTGAGCTGCTGATGCGAGAGAGCGCCTGAGCCGATGGGAGTTGCCGCGCTGCGTCTGCTGAACGGTCTGTCGCTGCTGATGTGGCCGTTTATCGTGCTGCTGGCAGCGACGCATCCGCAGTGGCAGTGGTTGTTCTGGCCGCTCAGCGCGCTGTTTGCGCTGCGCGCGTGGATGCTGCGTGGCGCCACCACCGACATGGGTCGGCTCGGCGTCAGGCTGGCGCTGTTTGGCGCCATCTTTGCCTTGAGCGCCGGCGCGCTGCGCAGCTTCCATCTGCTGCTGTGGTATCCAGTGCTGGTGAATCTGCTGCTGCTGATGCTGTTCGCCGGATCGCTGCGCGGCCCAATGCCGCTAGTGGAGCGTATCGCGCGCCTGCGCGAACCCGATTTGTCGCTGCAGGGCATCGCCTACACGCGGCGCGTCACCCAGCTCTGGTCGCTGTTTTTCCTCTGTAATGGCGGCGTCGCCGTCGCGACCTGTCTGGCAGGAAATCTGCACTGGTGGACGCTGTGGAACGGCGGCGTCAGCTATCTGCTAACAGGCTTGCTGATGGCGGGCGAGTGGCTGGTGCGGCAGCGTATCAGACAGGAAACATGAAGATATTACCGGTCAGCTTATGGCTTAACGCGCCAGAGGCCGAGGTTGCCTTTCGCGGCGACCGGCCGCTAATGCGCAGCACGCTGCGTCGGCAGGTCGCCGCGCTCGCCACGCGCCTTGCCGCCGCGCCGGGAAAACGCTGGGCGCTCTGTTTCGACGACAGCTATCACTTTTGCGTGGCGCTGCTGGCGGCCTGGTATGCCGGCAAGACGCCGGTTATTCCCGGCCACTGTCGCGCCCGGCCGCTGGAGGAGATGCGCGCGGCGCTGGACGGCGTGGTCAGCGATATGCCGCTGGACATTACCCTGCCGCATCTGCTGTGGCGCGAGGACGAAAGCAGCGACGCGCTGCCGCCGCTGCCCGACGATGCTGCGCTGGTGCTGTTTACCTCCGGCTCGACCGGCGTGCCGCGCGCCGTGCATAAGCCGCTGGCGGTGATGGAGCGCGAGACGCAATGGCTGGCCGAACGCTGGGGCGAGCAGGCGACGGCGTGCCGGTTTATCGCCTCTGTCAGCCATCAGCACCTGTATGGCCTGAGCTTTCGTCTGTTTCTGCCCATGGCGCTGTCGCGGCCGTTTGCGGCACAGCAGATAGTTTACAGCGAGCAGCTGACGCAGCTGGCACGCCATGCGCCTTACGCGTTTATTAGCAGTCCCGCTTTTTTGCGTCGTCTTGATGCGCCGCTCGCCGCGCCGCCGTGTGCGCTGGTTATGTCCGCCGGCGGCGCGCTGGAAGAGGAGGCTGCGCGCAGCGCACAGCAGGCGCTGGGCTGCTGCGTCAACGAAATCTACGGCAGCACGGAAACTGGCGTAATCGCCTGGCGTCAGCGCGACGGCGACGATGGCGACTGGCGCGCGTTTCCTGCGGTGCATCTGGAGAAAACCGCGACCGATCGCTGGCATGTGCGCTCAGCATTGATCCCCGACCCTGGCGGCTGGCCGCTTGACGATCGTCTGGTGATGGGCGACACGGGACGCTTTCAGCTGGCGGGGCGACACGATCGCGTGATGAAAATCGAAGAGAAACGCGTTTCGCTAAGCGAAGTCGAACGTCGGGTTATGGCGCTGCCGGGCGTCATCGACGCCGCCGCACTGACGATAACGCGCGGAGGCCGCTGCGCCGTTGCCGTGGTGGTCCAGCTTGACGTGCCGCTGCCCGCTGCCGAGCTTAGTCGGCTAAAAAGACGCTGGCGCGGGCAGCTTCATCCCTGGCTGGAGCCAGTAGCGCTACCGCGCTACTGGCGCGTCGTGGAGAGCATTCCCGTCACCAGCCAGAGCAAACGCGCCTGGACACAAATTGAGGAGCTTTTTCATGTTGCCGGTTGAACGTAGCTGCGAAGTCAGCGGCTCGCAGGCTCTGTTACATTTTCAGGTTGAAGCTGACCTCTTTTGGTTTCAGGGTCATTTCCCCACGTTGACGATTCTGCCCGGCGTAGCGCAGCTCGACTGGGTGATGCATTATGCAACCACCTTGCTGACGCCTGGTCAAGTCTTTAGTGCGCTGGAAAACATTAAGTTTCAACAGCCGGTGCCGCCGGGTTCGCATCTTCAGCTTGAACTCGAGTGGAATGAAAGCACATCCCGCATCAGCTTCCGCTACCTGCTGCTGCGTGACGGTGAGCGGCTTACCGCCAGCAGCGGGAAGATTTTGTTGTGCTGAACGCCGACTTTTCCCCCTGCGTGGTGATCCCCTGTTATAACCACGGCGCAACTATGGCGTCGGTGCTGGCGCGCCTGGCGCCTTTCGCCTTGCCGGTTATCGTCGTGGATGACGGCAGCGATCTCTCGACGCAGCAACAGCTGGCACAGCTACACGCGGAAGATCTCCATATTCTGCGCTTGCCCGTCAATCAGGGCAAAGGCGCGGCGGTGATCGCTGGGCTGCAGGTAGCGCGACAAAAAGGGTACACCCATGTCCTGCAGCTCGACGCCGACGGTCAGCACGCTATTGAAGATGTGCCTCGGCTGTTAGAGGAGGCGCGACGCTATCCCGACAGCCTGATCTCGGGTCGCCCTCGTTATGACGACTCAGTGCCGAAAGCGCGGCTTTACGGACGTTATATCACCCACTTTTGGGTGTGGGTGGAGACGTTGTCGTTTTCGATCAAAGACAGCATGTGCGGCTTCCGCGTCTATCCTCTGACGTCAACGCTGGCGCTGTGCGATCGGCGCGCCATCGGCCAGCGGATGGACTTCGATACCGAGATTATGGTGCGGCTTTACTGGCAAGGCACCCCGAGCCGGTTTCTTGTCACGCGCGTCACCTATCCCGAAGCGGGGCTCTCCCATTTTGACGCGCTGCGGGACAACTTGCGAATCTCATGGATGCATACCCGACTTTTTTTCGGCATGTTGCCGCGCATCCCCAGGCTGCTGACGATGCGTAAGCAGCAGGCACACTGGTCTGGCGAGCCGGAGCGGCGCGGTCAGGCCGGGCTGCGTTTTATGCTGGCGCTATGGCGTTATGGCGGACGTTTGCCTTTCACGCTGCTGCTCTGGCCTGTGGTGGCGGTCTACTGGCTGACGGGACGAAACGCGCGTCGCGCGTCGCAGGCATATCTGCAGCGCATCGCCGCCTGCGCACAGCGCCGTCACGTTACGCTTTCGCAACCGCTTAACAGCTACCGCCACTTTTTGCGCTTCGCCGAGGCGATGCTGGACAAGGTGGCCAGCTGGCGCGGCGAGCTGCGCTGGGGCAAAGAGATCGACTTCGCCCCTGGCGCTGAGGCGGCAATCCGCCAGGCGGAAGGAAAAGGGCAGCTGATACTGGCCTCTCATCTTGGCGATATTGAAGCCTGCCGCGCCATGGCGCAGCAGGTGAGCGGGCTGGTGATCAATGCGCTGGTGTTTACCGACAACGCGCAGCGTTTTCGCGCGGTGCTGGAAACCATCGCGCCGCACGCCGGCGTGAACCTGATGCCGGTATCGGATATCGGGCCGGACACCGCTATTTTGCTGCAGCAAAAAATAGATGCAGGCGAATGGGTGGCGATTGTCGGCGATCGCACTGCGGTGCACCGTCAGCGCGGCGGCGAGCCGCGCGTGGTCTGGAGCGAATTTCTTGGTCAGCCCGCCCCGTTTCCTCAAGGACCTTTTGTGCTGGCGTCAGCGCTGCGCTGTCCCGTTATGCTGATGTTCGCGCTGCGTGAGCAGGGAAAGCTGCGCGTCTACTGCGAGCCTTTCGCCGATCCGCTGCGGTTGCCGCGCGCGACGCGTCAGCAGGCGCTGCAGGCGACGGTAGACTGCTATGCGCAACGGCTGGAAACCTACGCGCTGAAGGCGCCGCTCGACTGGTTTAATTTTTTCGATTTCTGGACGCTGCCTGCCCATCCGGCGCGCCGCGAGGAGCCCTCTGATGAATAACAATCTGCACGCCGTCGAGGTGACGATTACGGTCTCTTTCCACGACTGCGATCCCATGGGCGTAGTCTGGCACGGCCACTACTTTCGCTTTTTTGAACAGGCGCGCGAAGCGCTGCTGCGCCAAGTCGGCTACAGCTACGCTGAAATGGCCGCCAGCGGCTATGTCTGGCCGGTGGTCGATACCCACGTCAAATACCGCCAGCCGCTGCGCTGCGAAGAGGTCATCCGCGTTTGCGCGCGCATCACGGAATATGAGAATCGTCTGCGCATCGACTATGAGGTCAGAAACGCCGCGGGGCAGGTGACAACGCGCGCCCATACGCTGCAGGTGGCGGTGCGTCAGCAGACGCAAGAGATCTGCTTTGTTTCGCCTGACGTTCTGCTGGAAAAACTGGGAGTGAAGGGATGTTGAAATATCTGCTCGCCGCGCTGCTGCTGGCGACCCACGCCGCCGGCGCGGTCACGCTGGCGCAGCTGCAAGAGCGGTTCGCCAGCCAGCCGGTGATACGCGCTGATTTCACTCAGACGCGTCAGATTGCCGGCATGGCGCAGCCGCTGACCTCGCGCGGCGAGCTGCTGATTGCCCAGCAGCAGGGACTCTGGTGGCATCAGCGCGCGCCTTTCTCCATGACGCTGCTGCTGGACGATAAGCGCATGGTCCAGATCCTGAACGGCCAGCCGCCGCAGGTGGTCACCGCCGAGGCCAACCCGCAGATGTTTCAGTTCAATCACCTGCTGCGCGCGCTGTTTGAAGCGGACGCGCGCGTGCTGCAGGAGAACTTTACCCTCGATTTTCAGGCAAAGGGCGACGCGCGCTGGACGCTGGCCCTGACGCCAAAGGCGCCGCCGCTGAATAAAATTTTCACGCGTATCGATTTAGCCGGCGACACCTTCCTGCAGCAAATCGATCTGAAGGATACGCAGGGCGATCGCACCCATATTGAACTCAGCAATACGCGTACCCAACCGCCGCAGCTCAGCGCCGAGGAGCGCGCGCGCTTTGCCCCGTAACGCACGCCTGCTGGCGGGCCTCTGGCTGGCTCTCTGCGTCGCGCTGGCGGTCGCCCTGGCGCTGCTGCTGCCGCGCAGCCCGCTTAACAGCAGCGTACTGGCGCTGCTGCCGCAGCAGACGCTGGGCGCCGCGCCGGCTGAGCTGCAGCAGGGCTTTATGCAGCGTCTCGATCGCCAGCTGGTGTGGCTGGTCACGGCGGACGGCGACAGCGGCAGAGAGGCGGCCATCTGGTGGCAGGCGCAGCTGCAGGCGCTGCCTGAGCTGAAAGCGGTAGAGGGCGCGCTCGATGAAAAGCGCCAGAGCGAGTGGGGGCGCTTCGCCTGGTCCCATCGCAACGGCCTGATTGACGATGCCACGCGCGAACGGTTGCGCACTCAGACCCAGGCCGACTGGATACTCGCGCAGCTTTTCTCCGCCTTTGCCGGCGTCAGCAGCAAAGAGATACAGGGCGATCCGCTAATGCTGACGCGCGGTTCTCAACTCGCTCTGCAGCAAAATGCCGATCGTATGGTGCTGCGCGACGGCTGGCTGACGGTGGAAGGAAGCGAGGGTGCGCGCTGGTATTTTCTGCACGGCGAGCTGGCGAACAACGCTTTCAGCATCAAAGAGAATCATGCGCTGGTGGCGCGGCTGCAGGCGCTTGAGCGGCAGCTGGAAGCACGTTGGCCTGGCGCGCAGCTGCTGACGCGCGGCACTGTGCTGTTTAGCGACGACGCCAGCCAGCGGGCGCAGCGGGATATGGAAACCCTGGGTGCGGCGACGCTCGGCGGCGTGGTGTTGCTGGTGCTGCTGGTCTTCCGTTCGCTCCGCCCGCTGCTGCTCTGCATCTTCTCGGTCGGCGTTGGCGCGATGGCCGGCGCCACGGCGACGCTGCTGCTTTTTGGCGAACTGCATCTGATGACGCTGGTGATGAGCCTTAGCATCGTCGGCATCTCGGCGGACTATACGCTTTACTACCTGACGGAGCGCATGGTGCATGGCGCGCACGCCTCGCCGTGGGAGAGTCTGCGCAAAGTGCGCGGCACACTGCTGCTGGCGTTGGGCACCACGGCAATCGCCTGGCTGCTGATGCTGCTGGCGCCGTTTCCAGGCCTGCGCCAGCTGGCGGTATTTGCCGCCAGCGGCCTGACAGCCTCCTGCCTGACGGTGATTCTGCTCTATCCCTGGCTGGTGCGCGGGCTGCCTGTGCGTCCCGTGCCGATGATGGTCTGGCTGGCGCGTTGGCTGGCGGCGTGGCGCCGCAACCGCACTCTGCGCGTCGGACTGCCGCTGGGCCTGATTATCTACGCCATTCTGGGCGTCAGCCAGCTGCGCGTCGATGACGATATTGCGAAATTGCAAAGCGCGCCGCAGGTATTGCTGGCGCAGGATCGTCAGATCGCGGCGCTGACCGGTCAGCGGGCTGATCAGACCTGGTTTGTGGTCTGGGGCGATACGCCAGAGCAGACGCTGCAGCGGCTGGCGAAGCTGTCGCCTGCGCTGCAGCAGGCGAAGCGGTCGGGCTGGCTGGAGACGGCGCGCATTCTGCCGCTCCGTTCGCTGCGGCAACAGCGGGAAGACGCGGCGCTGCTGGGCGAGATGGCGCCGCAGATCGTTGCCAGGCTGCAACAGGCGGGCATCACCTTGCCGGCGCCCTCTGTTGACCCGATGCTCGTTACGCCGCAGGACTGGCTTGCCAGTCCACTTAGCGCAGGCTGGCGGCTGCTCTGGCTGTCGCTGCCGGATGGGCGTAGCGGCGTGCTGGTTCCGGTGAGCGGCGTGCATAACAGCGAGGCGCTGCGGCATCTGGCCGAACAGCAACCGGGCGTCAGCTGGGTTAATCGCAAGGCGACCTACGATGCCCTGTTCAGCTTCTGGCGTACGTTGCTGAGTAGCCTGCTGGCGCTGGCGCTGTTGTTCATCGCGCTGAGCTATGTGCTGCGCCTGGGGGTCACGGCGGGCTTGCGCAGCGTCGTGCCTTCTGCGCTGTCGCTGGCGGCGGCACTCGCAACGCTTGGCTGGAGCGGCGCATCGCTCAATCTTTTCGCGCTGCTGGCGCTGATCCTGGTGCTCGGCATCGGCATCAATTACACCCTGTTTTTCAGCAATCCAGACGGCACGCCGCTGACTTCATTGCTGGCGGTGTCGCTGGCGATGATTACGACCTTGCTGACGCTGGGGATGCTGGTCTTTAGCAGCACCCGTGCAATATCCAGTTTCGGCGTGGTGCTGTGCAGCGGCATTTTCAGTGCCTTTTTACTGTCGCCGCTGGCGCTGCGGCCATCCAAATCGAGGAAAAGATAATGTGGCGAGTCGTCCTGCTGTTTTTATCGGCTTTAATGCTGAGCGGTTGCGCCAGTCAGGCGCCGGATAGCGCGCGACCGACTGCCTGGCTCAGGCCGGGCGTTCGCGTTACGCTGCCGCCGCCGGGCATCACGCCGGCGTTTCAGCAACAGCAGCTGCTGACCGGCGAGGTCGGCGGCAAAAGCGAGTCGCTACTGGTGCTGTTAAGCGCAAACGGCGAAAAGATCGAACTGGCAGGGCTCTCCTCGGTAGGCATCCGCCTGTTTCGCGTGACCTATGATGCGCAGGGGATCCACAGCCAGCAGCTGATGCCGCTGCCGCAGCTGCCGCCAGCCAGCCAGGTGCTGGCGGACGTTATGCTCAGCCAGTGGCCAGTCGCGGTGTGGCAGCGTGAGCTGCCGTCGGGCTGGACGCTGAAGGATGCGGGCATGACGCGCCTGCTGCGCGACGCGCAGGGCGACATCGTCACCGAAATCGACTATCTGCAACGCGGCGGCCAGCGCGAACCGGTCAGCATCCGACAGCGCGCGTTCGGCTACCTGATACGTATTCAACATCTGGATGCATCATGATTTACATTTCCGCTTTTGGCATGCTCAGCGCCCTGGGTAACGATTTAGCCACCATCGCGCGCAATCTGGTGCGCGGCGTCGCGCCAGGCATGCAGCCGCGCGACGGCTGGCTGAGCGGGGGACGACGCTGCTGGCTTGGCGCGGTAGAGGGCAAGCTGCCGCCGGTGCCGTCGCATCTGGCGACGCACAACACGCGTAACAATCAATTGCTGCTGGCGGCGCTGGCGCAGATTCGTCCGGCGCTGGAGGCGGCAGTGGCGAACTATGGCGCCGGACGCGTGGCAATTGTGCTCGGCACCAGCACCTCAGGGGTTGATGAAGGGGATCGCCACAGACGCGCGCCCTATAGTGGCTATCACTATCAGATGCAGGAGTTGGGCGATCCGTCGCGCTTCCTGGCGAACTATCTGCAGCTTAACGGCCCGGCTTACACCATTTCAACCGCCTGTTCGTCGAGCGCACGGGCTATCATTAGCGGCCAGCGGCTGATTGCCGCCGGACTGGCGGACGTGGCGCTGGTTGGCGGTGCAGACTCGCTGAGCCGCATGCCGGTTAACGGGTTTGACAGTCTGGCGTCGCTCTCCGGACAACGCTGCGCGCCTTTTAGCCGCGATCGTGACGGCATCTCCATCGGCGAAGGCGCCGCGTTGATGCTGCTGACGCGCGAGCCGCAGCCGCTGGCGCTGCTGGGCGTCGGCGAGTCATCGGACGCCTGGCATATGTCGGCGCCGCATCCCGAAGGCGAGGGCGCGCAGCGCGCCATGGAGATGGCGCTGAGCAGCGCGGGCCTGACGGCGCAGGAGGTGGGCTATATCAACCTGCACGGCACGGCGACGCCGCTTAACGATCAGATTGAGTCAAAAGTCGTGCATCGCCTGTTTGGCGATCGCGTTCCCGCCAGCTCAACCAAACATCTAACCGGCCATACGCTAGGGGCGGCGGGCGTTATCGAGGCGGCTATCGCCGCGTTAATTTTGCGTGACGGATTACCTTTGCCGCCACAAGACTTCTCAACCGCAGCGCAGGATAGCAACCTGCCCGCCTGCGGGCTGTTGCTGGCGCCGCAGCCGCTGCAAAAACCGGTTATCGCGTCAAATTCCTTTGCGTTTGGCGGGAATAACAGCTGCCTGATTTTAGGACGTACATGATGAGTAAAGCGCTTAACGCCCGCGACTATTTGCCGCATCAGACGCCGATGATTTTAGTTGATCGCGTCATTGCCGTTGATGACGAGAGCGTACATTGTCAGGTGTCTACTGCGCCTGACGGCGTGCTTGCGCCTTTCCTGAACGCGCAGGGCGAGCTACCAGCCTGGTTTGGCGTCGAGATCATGGCACAAACCGTCGGGGTCTGGTCTGGCTGGCACGCCAGACGCGCAGGCGCGCAAAAAATTCAGCCCGGCATGCTGCTGGGCGGCCGAAACTGGCGCGCGACAACCGCCGCTTTTCCCGCCGCGATTACGCTGGATATCCGGCTGCGCCTGCTGATGCGTGACGACCGCATGGGCAGTTTTGAGGGCGATATCCGCTACAACGATCGCCTGCTCGCCAGCGGCAGACTGACTACCTATCAACCTAACGAACACGAGTTACAACAACTGATGTCACAAGGAAAACAGCCATGACGCGCTCCGTACTGGTTACCGGCGCAAGTAAAGGAATCGGCCGCGCCATCGCGCTGCGGCTGGCGCAGGACGGCTTTCAGATCGCGGTGCATTTTAACCGCGACCGCGAGGGCGCTGGACAGACCCTGGCGCATATCCAGGCCGCGGGCGGCAGCGCACGACTGCTGGGTTTCGACGTGTCGGATCGTGCCGTGACGCGCGCCGCGCTGGAACAGGATATGCAAGTGCATGGCGCCTATTATGGCGTGGTCAGCAACGCAGGTATCACGCGAGATGCTGCCTTCCCAGCGCTAACCGACAGCGAATGGGACAGCGTTATCCATACCAATCTCGACAGCTTTTACAATGTTATCCAGCCCTGCGTGATGCCGATGATCGGCCTGCGCCAGGGCGGACGCATTATTACGCTCTCGTCTGTTTCCGGCATCGCGGGCAACCGAGGCCAGGTCAACTATAGCGCAGCGAAAGCGGGCATTATTGGCGCCACGAAGGCGCTGGCGATCGAACTGGCGAAACGGAAAATCACTGTAAACTGCATCGCGCCTGGTCTGGTGGATACCGGCATGGAAGGGCTGGAGCCGCATGTGGTCGAGGAGGCGCTAAAAATCGTGCCTATGAAGCGTATGGGCGCGGCAGAAGAGGTGGCCGGACTGGCAAGCTATTTGATGTCTGATATTGCGGGTTATGTGACGCGCCAGGTTATTTCCATCAATGGAGGTATGCTGTGACGCGTCGTGTGGTAATCACCGGAATGGGCGGCGTCACGGCGTTTGGCGAACAGTGGCAGGAGATAGCGACGCGGCTACGCGCAGGTAAAAACGCGGTGCGCCGCATGCCGGAATGGCAGGTTTACGACGGCCTTCACACGCTGTTGGGCGCGCCCGTCGATCGCTTCACGCCTCCGGCGCACTATACCCGAAAACGTATTCGCTCTATGGGCCGCGTGTCGCTTCTGGCGACGCGTGCCACCGAACTGGCGCTGGAGCAGGCGAGACTCATCGATCACCCTGCGTTGGTCAGCGGCGAAACCGGCATCGCCTATGGCTCCTCAACCGGCAGCACCGGTCCGGTCAGCGAATTTGCCACCATGCTGACCGAAAAGCATACCAATAACATTACCGGCACCACATACGTGCAGATGATGCCGCACACCACAGCGGTCAATGCCGGCCTGTTTTTTGGGCTGCGCGGGCGTGTTATTCCCACTTCCAGCGCCTGTACGTCAGGCAGTCAGGCTATCGGCTATGCCTGGGAAGCCATCCGCCATGGCTACCAAAACGTGATGGTGGCGGGCGGGGCGGAAGAACTTTGTCCTTCGGAAGCGGCGGTGTTCGATACTCTGTTCGCTACCAGTCAACGCAACGATGCACCCGATAGCTCGCCTGCGCCGTTCGATCAGCAGCGCGATGGCCTGGTTATCGGCGAAGGCGCCGGCACGTTGATTCTTGAAGCTTTGGAGCACGCACAGGCGCGTGGCGCGACAATTTATGCCGAGCTGGTGGGATTCCATACCAATTGCGATGCGGCCCACATTACGCAGCCGCAGCGCGAAACCATGCAAATTTGTATCGAGCGCGCGTTGCAGAGCGCGGGTCTGACGCCGCAGCAGATCGGCTATATCAGCGCGCACGGCACCGCCACCGATCGCGGCGATATCGCGGAAAGCCAGGCGACAGCGGCGGTGTTCGGCAGCGGCACGCCGATTTCCTCGCTGAAAAGCTATTTCGGCCATACGCTGGGCGCCTGCGGCGCGCTGGAGGCGTGGATGAGTATTGAGATGATGCGCGAAGGCTGGTTTGCGCCGACGCTTAATCTGCAGCAGCCGGCAGCCGAGTGCGGCGACCTGGACTACATCATGGGCGAGCCGCGGCAACTGGAAACGGATTATATCCAGTCAAATAACTTTGCCTTTGGCGGCATTAATACCTCGCTGATCTTTAAGCGCTGGCGCGGCGTCTGACGCCGCTTTGCGCAGCCCTGCCTGCAGGCGCAGACGGGGCTGCGATCTCCTCTTGTTTATCGTTCCTGACTTTCCAGCCTGGTAATACGTAAGATTTTGCTTGCATTAAAGGCGAGGCTGCGCATAATCGCAAACCGCAATAATAATGATTATCAATAACCTTCGTATTAGGGATCGACTATGCGCCGTTCGCTTTCTTCTCACGGATGTAAACCGACGCTGCTGGCCTTGCTGGTCAGCACCGGTTGTTTGCCAGTGATGGCTGCGACTACCAACACCAGTGACACCGCTTCAACCACCAGCAACAGCGAGCAGACGCTGACCGTAACCGCCGCGCCGCAAAGTGATTTCAAACCCGGCGGCGACCAGCTGGTGCCTGCTTACCTTGACGGTCAGGTGGCGCACGGCGGCCGTCTCGGCATGCTGGGCGAGCAAAACGCCATGGACGTGCCGTTTAACGTCATCGGCTTTACCTCGAAGATGATTCAGGATCAGCAGGCGAAAACCATCGCCGACGTGGTGAAAAACGACGCGGGCGTGCAAAGCCAGCAGGGCTACGGCAATTTTGCTGAAACTTACCGCATTCGTGGATTCACACTGGATGGCGACGACATGACCTTCGGCGGCCTGCCAGGCATCGTGCCGCGCCAGGTCATGGACGCCTCGCTGATCGATCGCGTGGAAATTTTTAAAGGCGCAAACGGTCTGCTCAATGGCGCGGCCAGCAGCGGTGTGGGGGGCATGATCAACCTGGAGCCGAAACATGCTGACGATGTGCCGCTAACCCGTGTCGGCATTGACTACACTTCGGCACAGCAAATTGGCACCAGCACCGATATCAGTCGCCGCTTCGGCGACAATAACCAGTTTGGCGTGCGTCTTAACGCGGTGCATCGTGAAGGAGAGACCGGCGTCGACGGCGAGCAGAAACGCACCACCGCCGCCTCCATCGGACTGGACTATCGCGGCGATCGCCTGCGCACCTCGCTCGACCTGGGTTATCAGAAAAAAACCTTCCACGACGCGGACAACGGCGTCAACATCAGCGGCATCGACTTTATTCCCTCGCTGCCTTCTAACAGCCACAACTACAGCCAGGACTGGGTCTACAGCGATATCGAATCTGAGTTCGGCATGGCGCGCGCGGAATATGACGTCAGCGATAACTGGACGCTCTACGGTGCAGTAGGCGCTCAGCATTCGCACGAGCTGGGCGACTACGCGTCGCCGAAACTCACCGACGCCGACGGCAATGCGCAAATCGGCCGTCTCGACACCAACCGCATCATTAATAACTTTAGCGGCATGGCGGGCATTCGTGGCCAGTTTGATACTGGCTTTATCAGCCACAAAGTGAATTTCGGCTACTCCGCCTATACCACGCGTAATAATACCGCATGGCGTATGGCTTACGGCACCAACACCGAGTCGACCAATATTTACAGCACTAGCAAGGTGGCGAACCCGACCAACAACCTGACGGGCGGCAACTACAGCGATCCGTTAACCACCGGCCGCAACCGCACCCAGGGCTATCTGCTGAGCGATACGCTGGGCGTGCTGGACGACAGCGTGCAGCTGACGCTGGGCGCGCGCCATCAGAAAGTGGTGGTACGCAACTACAGCAACGCCACTGGGGCTGAAGACACCTCGAGCCGCTACACCGACAGCCGCTGGATGCCGACCTACGGCATCGTTTACAAGCCGCTTGAATCGCTGGCACTCTATGCCAACCATACCGAATCGCTGCAGCCGGGCGACGTGGCACCGAACAACGCCACCAACTACGGTACCACTACCGGCATTGCGCATGCGAAGCAGAACGAAGTGGGCGTGAAAGTCGATTTTCAACGCGTGGGCGGTTCGCTGGCGCTGTTTGAAATCAAAAAGCCGTCCGGCATTCTTAACAGCGACGGCAGCTATGGACTGGACGGCGAGCAGCGCAATCGAGGCGTTGAGCTAAACATCTTCGGCGAGCCGGTGTTAGGCGTGCGTCTCAACGGCAGCGCGACCTGGATCGATCCTGAAATGACCAAAACGGAAAATGGCACCTACAACGGCAAGGATGCGATCGGCGTACCGCGCTACAACGTGGTGCTGGGCGCTGAGTATGACATCAGGCCGGTAGAGGGCCTGACGGCGACGGCGCAGCTGGAGCATACCGGTTCGCAGTGGGCCGATTCCGCCAACACGAAAAAGATCGATAGCTTTACCACGCTGGACCTGGGCATGCGCTACCGCATGAAGGTCAACGAAAACGATCTGGTATGGCGCGCCGGCCTTGATAACGTGACCAATGAAAAATACTGGTCTTCCGTTGACGACACCGGTACCTATCTGTTCCGCGGCGACGGACGCACCCTGAAAGTCGGCGTCAGCTACGACTTTTAATGCATCAACGGGGCGCACAACGCGCCCCGTCTCTTTTGCTGCAAGAAAACGCTGGCGGGCCGGTGGCTTTCGATTACACTGGTCGGCGTCGCAAGCCTGCGGCGATCCCCGTTTTCTGTTGAGAATGTATGCTTCCACCGTCACCGCACGATCCGCAAGATGAGCCCCTTCGCCAGTCGCTGGACGATGCGCACTTCGCCATCGTGGTGCTTGCGGTGACCTCCGTTACGCTTATAATCGTCGTCCTGATGGTGACGCTCTGGATGAGCTAAAGCGAACGGCAGGATGTTCAGAAGGAGAAAGTATGGAGTCGCGAGATGACAAACTGATCGCCATTATCGGCCTGCTGGCAGCCTGCCTGATTGGCGTAGTGTTCCTCTTCGCCATGACCTGGCTCACCGATGTCCGCCATCCCGCCGATCCCTCGCTTGAAGTTCAGAGCTGCACGCCGAAAAAACCGCCGGTTCACCGCAGCTGAAATTTTGTCTGAAATTTAATCTGCTGACTGCGCAGCACCAGTGCCAGGCCCTCGTGCAGCGTGCGGTTGCCGTTGGGATCGCCCAGCCCAAACAGCGCGCCTGGCGAGCGGCGGTCGTCCGCCCAGGCAGGATACTCCACCACCGGATAGAGCGAAATTCCCTCCAGCCCGATTCCCTGATCCAGCGCCAGCATCGCCTCTTCGCTGACGTGCTGCAGCCAGGCGGCGCGCGCGTCGCCTTCCGCGCCGGTTTCCGCCAGCAGCAGCGGGCGCTGGTAGCGCTGCCAGCACTGCGCCAGCAGACGATGCAGCGGCTGGCGCAGCGGATGGGCCGCGGGCATCGGCTCGCCGGGGAAGAACCAGTGATTATCGGGATAGTAGTTCAGGCCGAGGATATCCAGACAGGCTTCGCTGCCGCCCAGTTCGCTGTCGATGCGGCCCGCCAGCATATCCCAGGCTTCAAACTGCGCCTGATGCTGCGCGTCGGCGTAGGGTTTGCTGTCGAGGTTGTGCGGATCGCTGGCGATCTGCACCAGCGGATCGGTCAGCACGAAGCGCGCCTCAGGATAGACGTCGCGGATGGCGTGGATCGCCGCCAGCGATGCGCGCACCAGCTGGCGCTTTAGCTCTTTGCCCCGGTTGGCGACGTGCGGATTGAACCAGGCGACGTCGGCGCCGGCCCAGGCCCAGAATGAAATCTGATTGACCGGCGTAAAAAAGGGCTGGGTGATGCCTTCATCGCGCATCACCTGCGCCATCGCGCGGGCGAATCGGGCGAAATGATCGATAAACGCGGCCTTCCAGATGTTAAGGTGATCGGGATAGCCGAAGTGCGCCAGCTCCCAGATAATCTGCATCTCATGCTGCTTCGCCGCGCGCACCATCGGCAAAAAGCTGCTCCAGTCGTAGCGGTCCGGCTCTTTTTCAATCAGATACCAGCGCCCGCCGTCGCGCGCCGTCTGCAGGCGCTGCGCCGCCAGCGCGGCGTAATCCTTCTCCAGCAGCATATCGTGGCCGCTGCTGATCACCATGTCGAGCCGTTTGCCAGGCGTGCGGCAGGCGGTAGAGCAGGGAAAGCTGCCCTGAAAAAAGGTGTTAAACAGCTGGGGATGGTGGCGCTGAAGCCGGGATGAATCTGACGTCATGGTCCGCTCCTCTGGCTGGCCGGTCGCGATAGTCTGGCTAAGTCTAGTTGAAAAGTGCGGCAGTTGGCCGCTCTCGGACTCCGCGTATAGCCATATTCGGCGAAGCGTTAAATAATAAGAGCGTGTCGATTATCCAGGGAACCCCAATGACCGAAGCGTTAAACCTGTCGCCTGACCTCTCCGACGTCAGCTGGCTCGAGGAGATCGTCGGCCCGCGCAGCGCGCGCCATCCGGGCCTGAGCGGCATTCACCCGCTGGCCGACGGGCTGGACGCCTTCGCCGCGCGCTATCTGCTGATGGGCAAAGCGGAGCGCACGCTCGATGTGCAGTACTATATCTGGCAGAACGATATGTCGGGACGGCTGCTGTTCAGCGCGCTGCTGGAGGCGGCCGGGCGCGGCGTAAAGGTGCGGCTGCTGCTCGACGACAACAACACGCCGGGCCTGGACGACACCCTGGCCCGGCTCGATCGCCATCCGAACATTACCGTTAAGCTGTTTAATCCCTTCTCCTTCCGCACCCTGCGCGCGCTGGGCTATCTCTCCGATTTCGCCCGTCTCAACCGACGCATGCACAATAAAAGCTTCACCGTGGACGGCGTGGCGACCATCGTCGGCGGACGCAACGTCGGCGACGAATATTTTGCCACCGGCAGCGAGCCGCTGTTCGCCGATCTCGACGTGCTGGCCATCGGCCCGGTGGTTGCCGAGGTGTCGAACGATTTTGAGCGCTACTGGCAGAGCAAGCCGGTGGCGCCGCTGAAAAGCGTGCTGGACGAGAGCGAGCAGCAGGATGGCTCGGTGGCGCTGCCGCCCGACTGGCGCGACAGCGAGGCGGTGCAGCGCTATCTGGCGCGCCTGGAAAGCTCGCATTTCGTCAGCCAGCTTGAGCAGGGCACGCTGCGCATGACCTGGGCGAAGGCGCGTCTGCTGAGCGACGACCCGCGTAAGGGGCTGGGGCGGGCGAAGCGCAAAAGTCTGCTGCCGCAGCGCATGCTGGAGGTGATCGGCGCGCCGCAGCGGCAGTTCGATATTATCTCCGCCTATTTCGTGCCGACGCGCGCCGGCGTCGCCCAGCTGCTGGCGCTGAAGCGGCGCGGGGTAAAAATCGCCATCCTCACCAACTCGCTGGCGGCCAACGACGTCTCGGTGGTGCACGCCGGCTACGCCAAATGGCGCAAAAAGCTGCTGCGGCGCGGCATTGAGCTGTATGAGCTAAAGCCGCAGTCCGGCGTGCCGGACGCGCCGCACGATCGCGGCCTGACCGGTAACTCCGGCTCCAGCCTGCACGCCAAAACCTTTACCGTCGATCAGGAGACGCTGTTTATCGGCTCCTTCAACTTCGATCCGCGCTCGGCGGTGCTGAATACCGAGATGGGGCTGGTGATCGAGAGCGAAGCGCTGGCGCGGCAGACCCATCAGCGTTTTAGCGCGGCGATGCGCGATCGCGCCTGGGCGCTGCGCCTCGATAAATGGGGACGCGTCAACTGGGTGGAGTACGCCGGCGAGGCGCGGGAGATCGTGCACAAGCATGAGCCGCGCTGTACCTGGGTGCAGCGCCTGCTGGTGCGGCTGGTGTGGCGGCTGCCGATCGAGTGGCTGCTGTAGCTGGAAAGGGCGCAGCTTCTGCTGCGCCCCCGATGCGCTATTTTTTTTGCGCTTTGCCGGAAAACAGAAAGCGCAGCAGCGGAATACGCAGGTGGATCTCATACAGCAGGAACGCCACGCCGAACACCAGCGCCAGCCCGACGAAAAAGCCCAGCGTGTTGTTGCCGATCAGCGGCGTAATAAAGATGCCGTACAGCAGCGTTAGCGGATGGTGCACCAGGTAGATAAACAGCGAGGCGTTGACCAGGTACATAATGCGCGGCGAGTGAGCGTTAAGCATGCGATGGCCGAAGCTGAAGCAGACATTGAGCATGCAGAGCCCCATCAGCGTGGTGATTAACGCATCCAGCTCATAGAGCCAGCCGTCGCCGCTGCTGTAGCGCTGGTTAAGGCTGTAGGCGATAAACACCAGAATCGCGCCGAAGCACATCACCGGATTAAAGCGCACGAACAGCTGCTTCAGGGCAGGGTGCTTCCACGCCAGCGCGCCGAGCATAAAGAACGGCAAAAACAGCAGCGTCTGCATCACCATAATGCTGAACAGGCCATCCATCAGCAGCGCGGGGAAAAAGGTGAACACCGCGCGGCGGAAAATATCCCACAGCAGCGCATAGCCCATGATCCCCAGCGTGACCTTGCCCCAGCCGATGCGGCTGTAGTCGAGGTGATGCTGCTGCCGACGCAGCCTGTTAAAGGTCACCATGCCCAGCGCGGTGAGGATCACCAGCACCACGAGGAACCACAGATGGGAGATCAGCTCCCACATCAGGTTATTGAACTTGCCGTAAAGCGTCAGGCTGTCCCAGTCGGCCATCTTGTCCGACAGCGCGCGCAGCATAAAAAACTGCGGCAGGGTGATCAGCGGCACGGCGGTCAGCAGCGGAATGCCGACGCGCTCCATGCGCACCTTGAGCCAGCGCTGCGGCTCGTAGCGCAGATAGAGCATGTAGGAGAAATAGCCGGAGATAACAAAAAAGACCTGCATGCGGAAGGCGTGAATAAAATCGTTCAGCACCGTCAGCCAGAGCGACGCCTCCTGGCTGTTGACCGCCCATTTCTGCGTGGAATAGATGAGGGAAACGTGAAACGGCACCCCCAACAACATCAGACAGGCCCGAATTGAATCGAGGAAATATTCACGTTCAGGTTTTGCTGTGCTCATAACGTCCCATTATGTTCGCTGTTTGGCCAGTTTCGCCCTGAAACCGGAGTATACCGGGGTGAAATTCTACCCGCAGTAAACAGGGTATACTATCAGTTGATTCTGGAACGTTTAATTGTCCTAAAAGCGGGGCGCTTGCTGACGAAACCACGGAACAATCTTTTGGATATGCTGTCGGAAAACCGAATAATCCTTTAAGATAAATGGGTTTGTACTTAGCACACGAAAGGGGGGGATGTGCTGATTAAAGTGGAAAATAAAGGCGGGCTGATGAAGATGCGCTGGGTTGGCGCGGCAGTTCTGCTGGCGTTGTACGCCAATAATAGCTGGGCGTTTAACCTTGATGATGTCGCCAAACAGGCGAAAACGCTGGCAGGGAAAAGTTTTGAAGCGCCTAAGAGCAATTTACCCTCTCAGTTTCGTGAAATGAAATTTGCTGACTATCAGCAGATCCAGTTTAACCACGATAAAGCGTACTGGGGCAAACTGCGTACGCCGTTCAAACTTGAGTTTTACCATCAGGGCATGTATTTCGACACGCCGGTAAAAATCAACGAGGTCGCGGCTAACGCGGTGCGCGAGATCAAATACAGCCCTGACTATTTCAACTTCGGCAACGTCAAGCACGACGCCGATGCGGTGAAAAACTTAGGGTTCGCCGGTTTTAAAGTGCTTTATCCGCTTAATAAGCGGGACAAAGACGACGAAATCACCAGCTTCCTCGGCGCCAGCTACTTCCGCGTCATCGGCGGCGATCAGGTTTACGGTCTCTCTGCGCGCGGCCTCGCCATCGACACGGCGCTGCCGTCCGGCGAAGAGTTCCCGCGTTTCAAAGAGTTCTGGATCGCGCGTCCGAAGCCGCAGGATAAACAGCTGGTGATCTACGCGCTGCTCGACTCGCCGCGCGCCACGGGCGCCTATCGCTTTACCGTACATCCGGGCAAAGAGACCACCGTCGACGTGCAGTCGAAGGTCTATCTGCGCGATAAAGTCGGCAAACTGGGCGTGGCACCGCTGACCAGCATGTTCCTGTTTGGCGCCAACCAGCCGTCGCCGGTGACCAACTTCCGTCCGGAGCTGCATGACTCTGACGGGCTGTCGATTCACAGCGGCAACGGCGAATGGATCTGGCGGCCGCTCAATAATCCGCGCCATCTGGCGGTGAGCACCTACACCATCGAAAGCCCGAAAGGCTTCGGCCTGCTGCAGCGCAGCCGCGACTTCAGCCGCTATCAGGATCTCGACGACCGTTACGACATGCGTCCGAGCGGCTGGGTTGAACCGCAGGGCGACTGGGGCAAAGGCCGCGTCGAGCTGGTGGAGATCCCGACCGCAGACGAAACCAACGACAACATCGTTGCCTTCTGGACGCCGGAAAACCTGCCGGATCCAGGCAAAGAGATGAGCTTCAGCTATCGCCTGCACTTTACGCGCGACGAAAGCCAGCTCCACTCTGACGACGTCGCGTGGGTGAAAAACACGCTGCGCTCGGCGGGCGACGTCAAGCAGTCGAATCTGGTGCGTCAGCCGGACGGCTCGATCGCCTTTACCATCGATTTCGTAGGTAAAGCGATGAGCGAGATGCCGGACAACAGCCAGGTCGCGCCGCAGGTGAGCGTGGGCGACAACGGCGAAGTGGTTGAGCAGAGCGTGCGCTATAACCCGGTCACCAAAGGCTGGCGTCTGGTGCTGCGTCTGCGCGTCAAAGATAACAAACAGCCTACCGAAATGCGCGCCGCGCTGGTTAGCGGCGACAAGACATTGACGGAAACCTGGAGCTATCAGTTACCTGCCAATGAATAATCCGACATTAATCCCTAAAAACTACGTGGAAGCCCTGCCGCTGGATGCGGCAGGGAAGGCCCGGTTAAGCGCCTCGCTGCAGCACGCCGAGGCGTTTCACTTCATCCACGAGACGCTTGGCCAGGATGTCGCCGCCAGCGATCGTCCCGACGATGCGCCGCTTAAGTCGGTCTCCGCCCGCGTCAAAATGGCGTGGCCGGATTCGCTGGCCGACGGCGAGCAGTTCGGCAAGGATTACCTTGACCGCACCACGCTGAAGGCGATGCCGAAGGTGAAGCGCTCGCTGATGTTCCCGGAAGCCTGGCGCACCAACCCGCTGGTGCGCGCCTGGCGTTCGCTGCGCGGCGAAAAGCTGACGCATCGCTACGCCACGGCGGAAGAGCAGCGCGCCGAGGAGAAGTGGCGTCACGTCGGCTCGATTCGCCGCTACGTGCTGCTGATCCTCACGGTGTTCCAGACCGTTATCGCCACCTGGTACATGAAAACCATCCTGCCTTATCAGGGCTGGACGCTGCTCGACCCGATGGAGATGCTTAACCAGAACTGGCAGCAGTCGGTGATGCAGATCCTGCCTTACGTGTTGCAGACCGGGATCCTGTTCCTGTTCGCGATCCTCTTCTGCTGGGTCTCGGCGGGCTTCTGGACCGCGCTGATGGGCTTCCTGCAGCTGTTGATCGGCCGCGACAAGTACAGCATCTCCTACTCAACGGTGGGCGACGAAGCGCTGAATCCCGAGCACCGCACCGCGCTGATCATGCCGATCTGCAACGAAGACGTGGAACGCGTTTTCGCCGGCCTGCGCGCGACCTGGGAATCGGTGGTGCGCACCGGCAACGCAGACCATTTCGACGTCTACGTGCTGAGCGACAGCTACGATCCCGATATCGCCATCGCCGAGCAGAAAGCCTGGATGGAGCTGGTGCGTGACGTGGGCGGCGCAGGCAAGATTTTCTACCGCCGTCGCCGTCGCCGCGTGAAGCGTAAAAGCGGCAACATCGACGACTTCTGCCGTCGCTGGGGCAGCAACTACAGCTACATGGTGGTGCTGGACGCGGACAGCGTGATGAGCGGCGAGTGCCTTACCGGCCTGGTGCGCATGATGGAAGCGAACCCGAACGCCGGGATTATCCAGTCGTCGCCGAAGGCGTCGGGCATGGATACGCTCTACGCGCGCTGTCAGCAGTTTGCCACGCGCGTTTACGGCCCGCTCTTCACCGCCGGTTTGCACTTCTGGCAGCTGGGCGAGTCGCACTACTGGGGGCACAACGCCATTATCCGCGTGAAGCCCTTTATTGAGCACTGCGCGCTGGCGCCGCTGCCGGGCGAAGGCTCCTTTGCCGGGTCGATTCTGTCGCACGACTTCGTCGAAGCCGCGCTGATGCGTCGCGCCGGCTGGGGCGTCTGGATCGCCTACGATCTGCCGGGCTCCTATGAGGAGCTGCCGCCGAACCTGCTGGACGAGCTGAAGCGCGACCGCCGCTGGTGTCACGGCAACCTGATGAACTTCCGCCTGTTCCTGGTGAAAGGGATGCATCCGGTGCACCGTGCGGTGTTTCTGACCGGCGTGATGTCCTATCTTTCGGCGCCGCTCTGGTTTATGTTCCTGGCGCTCTCCACCGCGCTGCAGGTGGTGCACACGCTAATGGAGCCGACCTACTTCCTGCAGCCGAGGCAGCTCTTCCCGGTCTGGCCGCAGTGGCGTCCTGAACTGGCGATCGCGCTGTTCTCGACCACCCTGGTGCTGCTGTTCCTGCCGAAGCTGCTCAGCGTGGTGCTGATCTGCTTCAAGGGCGCGAAACCGTACGGCGGTGCGTTCCGGCTGTTTATTTCCCTGCTGCTGGAGATGCTCTTCTCTGTGCTGCTGGCACCGGTGCGCATGCTGTTCCACACCGTGTTTGTGGTCAGCGCCTTCCTGGGCTGGGAAGTGGTATGGAACTCGCCGCAGCGCGACGACGACGCCACGCCGTGGAGCGAAGCCTTCCGTCGTCACGGCTCGCAGATGCTGCTAGGCATCGTCTGGGCGGTTGGTATGGGCGTGCTGGATCTTAACTTCCTCTGGTGGCTGTCGCCGATCGTCTTCTCGCTGATCCTCTCGCCGTTTGTCTCGGTGATGTCGAGCCGCGCCACGGTAGGGATGAAAAGTCGACGCGCGAAGCTGTTCCTGATCCCGGAAGAGTATGAGCCGCCGAAAGAGCTGGTGGACACCGATCGCTATCTGCAGCTCAACCGCGAGCGCGCGCTGAAGCATGGCTTTATGCATGCGCTGTTCCATCCGGCGTTTAACGCGCTGGCCACCGCGCTGGCGACGTCGCGTCACAGACAGAGCCAGCTGCTGGACTACGCGCGCGACCGCCGCGTCGACCAGGCGCTGAGCGACGTGCCTGAGAAGCTGAACCGCGAACAGCGGCTGCAGCTGATCAGCGACCCGGTGGTGCTGGCGCGCGTGCACTCGCGCCTGTGGGAAAACAGCGACAAGTATCATCAGTGGGTAGAGAGCTATCAAAAGCTCGCGCTTAACCCGCTGGCGTTACCGCCGCAAACGCGTTAAGGTTCGAGATGATAAAGCGGCAGCAATGCCGCTTTTTTTATGGACGCGGTTTTAACGCCCTCATTACGTTTTTCTGGCGTAAAATAGCGATAAAAGCCTCGCGGCATTGATTACAATAGCCGCTGTTTGAATTAGGTATCGCGTGTGAAGAGTGTGCTGAAAATAACGGTTGTCGCGCTGATGGCGCTATTATTGAGCGGATGCGGCAGCATTATCAGCCGCGCCGTGCCCGGACAGGGACACGGCAACCAGTACTATCCTGGCGTGCAGTGGGATGTGCGCGACGGCGCATGGCGCGTCCTCACTATCCTCGATCTGCCGCTGTCGCTGGTTGTGGACACCCTGCTGCTGCCGGTGGATGCCCAGCACGGCCCCTACGAGTAGTTACAGCAGGCGGTCAGACTCGCTGTTGTCATCTTCCCACTCCTGCGCCGCCGCTTCGCCCTCTTCGCTGTCGAGGGGAGGCTCAAGCTGGAACTCGCCTTCATCCCATTCGTGCAGGGTGTTTTCGGCTAACCACTCCTGACGCAGCTCCACTTCGTCGAAATCGCCATCAAAAATGGCCTGCGCCGCCTCGCCGCTGCGGATCGGCAGACATTCGCCACTTTCACCTTCATCTTCGAAGAATTCCGCCTGCCACATAATATCGCCATCCTGCATCACATACTTCTGCAGGCCGAACTGACTCACGCTGACATCCTCTTCCTCGATGTCGGGATGATCGGCGAGAAACTCTTCACGTGCAGCATCAATGGCTTCCTCTAAGGTACTGAACATGCTCATCACTTTTCTCCTTGCCTGATTAACGGGATGTAGGAGAAGGATAGACGAAATTTTTCAGGGGAAAGGAGAAAAAGAGGGGCGGGAGAGAAAGTCGTCCCGCCGCCGCCGGTCAGAGCGATTTCTGCGGGAAGTGCAGCACCGGCCGCACCGTTTCGCGGATAACCGGCGCAGAGTAGCGAATACAACATTTAATACAGGGTTTGACCTTTTTAAAGTTAATTCGCGCAATAGATAATGCCTGATTCAGGTTATATAACGTACCGATAAAAACCATGTCGTTTTTATCCGGCATACGCTTACACTCTTTGCGGTGTAAATAATGATAATTTTCCTGATCGGTGCTGATTGTCACGTAGTAATAGATGCCTTTATTCATTTTATGTTCCTGCTAGAGATTTGCTGTGTGTAATCTTTTTATATTTTTAGACGAGCGGTGAAATAACTAACTTTCAGGGTCGAAATTACCGAGGTATGTCTGGGTTTACAAATTCCATAAAGGTATAAAGCCTTAAGTTAAATTGCATAATGAGTATATGTGACGCGCTTAATAAGACAATGCCTTGTAAAATAAGTTAATTTTACTGCATACATAAGCTAAAGCAAAGAATTGTCAATGAATAAATAAGAAAAGGCCTGGAATCAATATAAATCAGGGCCAATTAAGATAAACCTCAAACATTAATTTCGCAGCCTGTTATTTCTCTTGTTCCGGCCTCTGTTCCTGTTTTCGCCTTAATTAATGTAGCCGCCGTAAACATTTAATAAAGATCGGTAATCGTTATCAGACACGCTTGAGTTTAGGCTGGCCTGTTTAGCCAATAATACAATATATAACTCTTTAAAAACAAAGAGTTATAGAGGTTATTCTCATGGCGTAAGGGTAAGCGGCAGTGATGCTTATCGCCGGCGAGCAGAGCGCCGCTCGCCGGCAAAAGGTTAATAACGTGAGGGCTCGCCTTCGGGGCGGGTTTTAAAGCGACGGTGCAGCCACATATATTGTTCCGGTGCCAGCAGGACGCCTTCTTCCACCACTTTATTCATCGCGGCGGCGGTGGCGACGTCGCTGTCGAGCGGCATCTGCTCGCTGACGTCCGGTAAAATCAGCATCTGATAGCCGCGGCCGTGCGGCAGGCGGCGCGGCACAAAGGGCACCACGTGCGGCTTGCCGCTGCGGATCAGCAGATAGGTGCCGACCGTGGTCGCGGCTTTCTCGACCGCGAAGAAGGGAACGAAGACGCTGCTGCGCGGGCCGTAGTCGTGGTCAGGCGCGTACCAGATGATATCGCCGTTTTTCAGCGCGCGGATCATGCCCTTCAGGTCTTTGCGATCCAGCATGCTTTTGTTGGAGCGCATGCGACCCCAGGTTTGCAGCCAGTCGATCAGCTTGTTGTCGTTGGGACGATAGACGCCGATGCCGGGGTTATAGATGCCGAAAATACGCGCGCCCAGCTCCAGCGTCAGAAAGTGCATGCCGATAAGCAGCACGCCGCGCTGCTCATCTTTCGCTTTTTGAATATGCTCAAGGCCAGACACGTCAAACCACTTCTTAATGCGCCAGTCGGGCCAGAACCACGCCATGCCGGTTTCAATCAGTCCCATGCCTACCGACTCGAAGTTGTGCTTGACCATCGCTTCGCGTTCGCTGGTGGGCATTTCGGGAAAGCAGAGTTCCAGATTGCGCTGGGCGATGGCGACGCGGCGCTTTAAGAAGCGCATGGCGATACGGCCTAAACCGCAGCCGAGCACATAGAGCAGCGGATAGGGCAGCAGCACCAGCAGGTAGAGGAACGCGATGCCCAGCCAGGTCAGCCAGTAACGGGGATGCAGAAGTTCTCGGGAAAATTGCGGCAGTTGAGTCATAGGAAAAAGCTTATCCTGCGTAATGCGCCTGATGGCACCAATATCTCGTTGATTTTCCCCTATTGTGCCAGCTTTTCTTCTGCGCTGAAATAAAGGCAGACGCATTGCGCAGGCGACGAATTGAAAATCCGCCGCCCGACAGGCGGGATGAAAAGCCGCGTCAGATCAATTTTCTTTGCATCCTGGCGCATTGCTGTATCATGTGCGGCGCAATTTTTATCCCCAACAGGAACGAACACCATGCCAGTGTTACACAACCTTGTTAACAATAAAGAGCTGAAGGCGCGCATGCTGGCGGAGACCGAACCGCGCACCACCGTCTCATTCTACAAATACTTTCACATTGCCGATCCCAAGGCCTTTCGCGACGCGCTCTATCTCGGCCTGACCGAACACAAGGTGTTTGGTCGCGTTTACGTGGCCAAAGAGGGCATTAACGCGCAAATTAGCGTGCCGGCCAGCCGCTATGAGCAGATGAAAGCGTTTCTCTACGGCTTTGATCCTGCGCTGGACAAACTGCGCATGAATATCGCCCTCGACGACGACGGGAAATCCTTCTGGGTGCTGCGCCTCAAGGTGCGCGACCGCATCGTAGCGGACGGCATTGAAGATGAGAGCTTTGACGCCAGCGATGTCGGCACCTATCTGAAGGCGGCGGACGTCAACGCGATGCTCGACGATCCCGACGCGGTGTTTGTCGATATGCGCAACCACTACGAGTATGAAGTGGGTCGTTTTGACAATGCGATGGAGATCCCGGCTGATACCTTCCGCGATCAGCTGCCGATGGCGGTCGAGATGCTGCAGGAGCAGAAAGATAAAAAAATCGTGATGTACTGCACCGGCGGCATTCGCTGCGAAAAGGCGAGCGCCTGGATGCGTCACAACGGTTTCGACGATGTCTATCATGTCGAAGGCGGCATTATCGAATATGCGCGTCGCGCGCGTGAACAGGGATTGCCGGTGCGTTTCAAAGGCAAAAACTTCGTGTTCGACGAGCGTATGGGCGAGCGCATCTCTGATGACGTGCTGTCGCAGTGTCATCAGTGCGGCGCGCCGTGCGACACCCACACCAACTGCGTCAACGACGGCTGCCATCTGCTGTTTATTCAGTGTCCGAGCTGCGCCGAGAAGTTTCACAACTGCTGCAGCCCGCTCTGTATGGAAGAGTCGCAGCTGTCGCCGGAAGAGCAGCGCGCGCGCCGCGCCGGTCGCGAAAACGGCAACAAAATTTTCAACAAGTCGCGTGGCCGCCTGACGATGGCGATCCCATCGCCGGATAAAGAGTAACGCGTAGAGCCTGACGCCGGTGCGTCAGGCTTTTTGCGTTTAGCGGTCGAAGCGGGAGAGTGAGAAGGGCGCGAGGTCGAACGAGAACGGTTTATCGAGCGCGAACTCCGTCGCCAGTTCGCCCAGCACGCTGGCGAACTTAAAGCCGTGGCCGCTCAGCCCGGTGATAATTAACCGATTCGGCTCATCCGGCAGCGTATCGATAATAAAATCTTCGTCGGGGCTGATGTCATAGCTGCACGCCTCGCCGTGCAGACAGACGCCGACTCCTGGCAGGAATTTCCGCAAAAAGGCAAAAGCGTCGCTGCCATCTTCGGCGTAGCTGCCGAAAGGTTTGCGCTCTTCCGGCGCCCTCATCGGCTGACCGCCGTCGTGGCGCCCCAGCTTTAACGCGTTATTGTCCGCCGGGAAGCCGTAGAACTGGCTGCCGTTCTCCATCTCCACCGTAAAGCCGGGAAACTGATTGTTTTCGCTGTAGCGCCCGTCTGCCTGATACCAGGCGAAGACTTTGCGCGTCGGCTTCAGCGGCAGATTGGGCACCAGCTGGCCCACCCAGGTGCCGGCGCTGATCAGCAGCTTGCGCGCGCGGAAGGTGCCATCCGCCGTCACCACCTGCTGCAGATCGCCGTCGCGGCCGATGTGCGACACGCCGCAGTTAAACAGCTGCGCGCAGCCCGCCCGTTCGGCAAGGGCGATCCAGCTGCGTACCGCCTGCTCGCACTTCAGATAGCCCGACTGCGGTTCAAACACGCCGATATAGCCGTCCGGCACGGCAATCTGCGGCCAGCGCTGACGCACCTCGTCCGCCTGCAGCACCTGTACGTCCAGCTTCCAGGCCTGCGCGCTCTCAATGACGTTGCGAATAAACGCAGAGTGAACGGGCGCGAGGTTGATAATGCCGCTGCGGTGCATAATGCGTTCGCCGGCCAGCTGCTCCAGCTCATCCCACAGCGTCTGCGCGCGTAGCACCAGCGGAACATAGCGCTCGCCTTCACCGTAGGCGTGACGGATCAGGCGCGTTTCGCCGTGATGCGCGCCCTGGGTATGCGGCGGATGGGCGGAATCGATCATCAGCACCGACAGGCCAGCCTGGGTGGCGTAAAAGCCCGCGGCGGCGCCGACGGAGCCGCTGCCCACCACAATCAGATCATAAATCATTGAAGGGTAAACTCCTGAAAGCCGTAACACGCCCAGCAGCATACCAGAATCAGAAATGAAAAAGGCACCCCTGAGGGTGCCCGTTTACCTGGCTGAGGCTAATGTTTGGACTGGTAACGTTCCATCTGCTCAGCCGATTCGATCTTGGCAATGCCAGCTTCAAGAATCGAGATAAATTGCCTTGCCACGTCTGTTGTCAGCCAGTAGGTTGGTCCGACGTCTGCTTCTTCTTCTTTTTGATCCTGCGAGGAGAGCGAATGTAAGCGGATCATCATGGCGTCGTAGCTGTCTACGGTACTGATATCCCAGCCCACCAGCGGGTGAGTCTGAATAACGTCTTTATTTCTGTCCATTATAACCTCCTTATTACTCGTTAAACGAAGTGCATGATGAGGTTCAATGCGGCTTTTTTATCCAGTAGCGAGACAATTATAACAGAAAATATGTGATCTCCGATTAAAAAATGCGGCGAACAAAAAGTGAGCGAAATAATCGGCGTTAAAAAGGGCGTTCAAAAAAATAAAATGCCTGACGCATCAGGCAGTTTTTTTCAGGCGCTAAAATCAGGCCACAGGGTCAGCAGGCTGCGCGCCGGGATGCTTTTGCAACACCTGCGCCAGACGAGCAAAGTGCTGCTGCAGATGTTCATCATGATTCTGGTTTTGCGCTTCAAGCGTCAGGTGATGCACCATCAGCTGAGCGGCGCGCTCGTCCAGGCAGAAGGTCAGGCTGGAAAACGCGCTTTCCAGCACCGTCAGGCGACGTTGCTGCTCGGCGATCAGCGCCAGCAGTTCGCCGAAGGTCATGGCCTCTTCCGGATTGTCTGTCATCATTTCGTCTCACCTCCTGTTAAGCATAACGAGCGCAAGAATAGGCGATTGATCGATCAGAGTCTAGATGCAGGAAAATGTTCTGGCGAGGGGGGAGAGTGATAAAAAAGCCGGATGGCGACACCCGGCAAAAACTGCGCAGTGGCGGTTAATCGGTAACAAACCAGTCGTCAGCGCTCTCCCAGGTTTCCTGCAGGATATCGCTGACCCGATCGCGCGTCTCTTTACCGCCGCCCAGCACGCTGAGCTGGTTTGCGGTGGCATAGCGCACTTTGACGTGGTTCTGGCCGTCGGGAAACTCTTCATCGAGACGGCGGGAAAGTTCTGCCGTCAGCGCCTCCATGGCGCCAGACGGAAGCGGGGACGTTTTGGCAACGGTAATTTCAACACGCATAGCAGCCTCCGGATTAGATACTGTATATATCTACAGTATAATTGCGCCGGAGGCAAGCGAAAGCGCAGATTAGATTTTCACGCGCCAGTTTAGCGTCTCGCCGGCGAGGAAAGGCACCAGCGCGTGTTCGCCCATGCTGATGCGCTCCTCCACCGTCCAGGGTTCGCGCACCAGGGTGATGGAGCCCTCGTTGAGCGGCAGGCCGTAAAAGCGCGGGCCGTTCTCTGAACAGAACGCCTCAAAATGCTGCAGCGCGCCCAGCTCCTCAAAGACGGTGGCGTAGGCGGACAGCGAGGTCGGCGCGTTGAATACGCCTGCGCAGCCGCAGCTCGCCTCTTTCAGGTGACGCAGATGCGGCGCGGTATCGGTGCCGAGGAAGAAGCGTGGATGGCCGCTGGCGACCACCTTGCGCAGCGCCTCCTGATGCACGTTGCGCTTCAGGATCGGCAGGCAGTAGAGATGCGGACGCACGCCGCCGACCAGCATATGGTTGCGGTTGAACATCAGGTGCTGAGGCGTAATGGTGGCGCCGAGCTTGTCATTACCCGCCTCGACATACTGCGCCGCCTCCTGGGTGGTGATGTGCTCGAAGACGATCTTCAGCTCTGGATACTGTTTGCGCAGCGGCTCCATGACCGTTTCGATAAAGCGCGCCTCGCGGTCGAAAATGTCGATGTCGGCGTGGGTCACTTCGCCGTGGATCAGCAGCGGCATGCCGATTTTCTGCATGCGCTCCAGCACGCTGCTGATGGCGGCGATACTGGTGACGCCGTGGCTGGAGTTGGTGGTGGCGTGCGCCGGATAAAGTTTCGCCGCGGTAAACACGCCAGCGCTAAAGCCCTGTTCAATTTCGTCAGGATCGAGCGAGTCGGTAAGGTAGCAGGTCATCAGCGGCGTAAACGCGTGTTCCGCCGGCAGTGCGGCCAGAATGCGATCGCGGTAGGCGACGGCGGCGGCGACGCTGGTAACCGGCGGCACCAGGTTGGGCATCACGATGGCACGTCCGTTAACCGCGCTGGTGTAAGGCAGGACCGTTTTAAGCATCGCGTCGTCGCGCAGATGGATATGCCAGTCGTCAGGGCGGCGGATAGTGAGTTGTTGAGGCTGTGCAGTCATCAGTGAAGCTCCGGCTTGTCAGGAAACGTAGAGGCGCGTTTTGGCCGGGTACAAAGCATAAGGTGTCGGGCAACCGTTTGCACTTCTTTTCTTACAGGGAAGGGGAAAAGGACAGCGGGCACGGCTCCAGACCGCAAATGAGCTTACAGCGCGGGTGACATGGACCGAAGAGCAAAGCGTCCCGCGCAAGGGACAAAAACGCCTGGAGCGTTTTTGAACAACGCAGCGCGTTGGCCCGTTTACGGGCGCACCTCAGGGAGGAGGTGCGTATCCACGCGGGCCGAGCCGCCAGGGATGGCGCTTTTGCGTCTTTGCGATCGGGCCATGTCACCCACGCCTGCACCTTGTTACTGCGTAAACGGAATCACCAACTGGCCCGGCTCAACCTTCAGCCCTTTAGCGAATTTCTTCGCCAGCGCCTCGCCTTTGCTGCGATCGGTGCTCAGCACCCAGGCGGGCTTTTGATCAAAGTAGCTTTTCAGCGACTGATTAAGATAGGGCGTCAGGCTTTTCATCACCGCGGCCATCTTCTCCGGCTGCACCTGGGCGTCGACGATCTCCAGATCGCGCAGGAAGACCGCACCCTGCTGCGCGTCGAACACCGGCCGCGCCTTCATCTTCAGCTGCATATCCGCCTCCTGCGGGCCGAACAGCGAGGTGACATTGATTTTCGCCTTACCGGTCAGCGTAACGCGGTCCGGCTCCTCGCGACCAATCTGGCTGCTGAGATCGGTTAACAGAATATGGGCGTTCACCAGACCGGCGACGCCAATATCTTTTTCATAGTTGTTGTGCTTCGCCAGCGCCTGATTCACTTCCTGCTCGCTGATGGTGTACTGCGTGAGCTGATTGCAGCCGCTAACCAGCACGGCGAAAAACAGGGCCGACAGCCCAAGAAATACCTTTTTCATCTTGTCCTCATCCAGATGGGTGCTTATGCAGCGCATAGGGTGCCTGAATGCGGAAAGGGTGTCATTAAGAAGGCGATGAGAAACGCAGGCGCGCCTCTCATCGCATCGCGTCAGAGGGCGATAGAGGAGAGCAGGTTGACCTGCGTCTGTTTCGCCATATTGTCGCGGTAGTCTGCGACGCGGCTCGGCCAGTCGATGCCGGCCACCAGCGTCAGCGAGCGCAGCAGCGGAAAGAGATGAATATCATCTTCCGACAGCTCGCCGTTGACCGCATTCGGCTTGACGATCAGCTTGTCGAGCTGGCGCAGATCGTCGCTGACGTTTTTGATCAGGCCGGGCGCATGGCGCTTCAGCTCGGCGAAGTCGCCGATCGCCGCCTCTTTTTTGCTGCGGAAGTAGCTGCGCGCCTCTGGCGTGGCAAATTCGGCAAACGCGGCGTCAGCGATGCGCGGCAGCAGCAGCTTGTTAATGTAGCTATTGGTATGGCGCAGCCAGTCGCTGATAGCCGGATTGGCCTTGCCGGTCAGCAAAGGTTCGCCGTCGCTTTTATCGATCAGGCGCACAATATCGAGGCTCTCCGGCATCGCGCTGCCGTCATCTTTTTGCAGAATGGGCGCCATTTTCTGACCCACCAGTTTTTTCGGCGTCGCTTCGTCGTCGTTAAGCATCACGATCAGCTCGACCGGCAGGTTTTTCAGGCCAAAAATCATGCGCGCTTTGACGCAAAAGGGGCAGTGGTCGTAGATGTAGAGTTTCATCCCGGTCTCCTTTGGTGTTCAGAGTGACGGGCGTCACCCTGAATGAGGACGTGCCGGAAGTATGGAAGAGATTCAGGCCCAGGGCAAACCCGAGCCGGGCGCGAACGGCGAAGGGCCAGTGCGCATCAAGAGGTTTCCGCCTGAGCGTTAACGAATATTTTACCGAAGCAGAGGCGACGGTTATAGTGAAAGCCATGTGACTGGCCCCGCTTTCTCTAAGCCTCAGATTTCAGGAGTCATGATGTTTGGCTATCGTTCTGCCGCGCCCAGGGTGCGATTGACCACCGACAGGCTGGTGGTTCGTCTGGTCCATGAGCGCGACGCCTGGCGGCTGGCGGATTACTACGCCGAGAACCGCACCTTCTTAAAACCCTGGGAGCCGGTGCGCGATGAGAGCCACTGCTATCCCTCCGGCTGGCAGGCGCGTCTGGGCCTGATCACCGATATGCATAAAAGCGGTTCCGCCTATTACTTTGTTTTAATGGATCCCGAAGAAGGCGAAATTCGCGGCGTGGCCAACTTCAGCAACGTGCTGCGCGGCTCGTTTCACGCCTGCTACCTCGGCTACTCGCTGGGCGAGAAGTGGCAGGGGCAGGGGCTGATGTTTGAGGCGCTGCAGAGCGCAATCCGCTATATGCAGCGTCAGCAGCACATTCACCGCATCATGGCGAACTACATGCCGCATAACCAGCGCAGCGGCGATCTGCTGGCGCGCCTCGGCTTCGAAAAAGAGGGTTATGCGAAGGATTATCTGTTGATCGACGGTCGCTGGCAGGATCACGTGCTGACCGCGCTGACCAGTCAGGAGTGGACGCCGGATCGGCGTGGTTAATAAGGAGATCAAAATGAAAATGGCGCTATCGCCGCTGGCGTTGCGTATTCTCGGCTGCCTGCTGGAAAAGCAGGTCACCACGCCGGAGCAGTATCCGCTGTCGTTAAACGCGGTGGTCACCGCCTGCAATCAAAAATCGAACCGCGAGCCGGTGATGAACCTGAGCGAAAGCGAGGTGCAGGACGAGCTGGATCGACTGGTGAAGGCCCATCTGGCAACTGCTAACAGCGGCTTCGGCCAGCGCGTGGCGAAGTATGAGCAGCGCTTCTGCAACTCGACCTTTGGCAACCTGCAGCTCAGCAGCGCCGAGGTGGCGGTGCTGACGCTGCTCTTTCTGCGCGGCGCGCAAACGCCGGGCGAACTGCGCACGCGCAGCGGCCGGCTGCACGAGTTCGCCGAAGTGGCGGAAGTAGAAGCGACGCTGGCCGATCTGGCCGAGCGTGAGATGGTGGCGCGCCTGCCGCGCGAGCCGGGCAAGCGCGAGAGCCGCTACGTCCACCTGTTTGGCGACGAGACGGCGGCGGCCGCCGAGGAGACGCCGCTGGAGGATAACAGCGATCTCAGCGCGCGCGTCGCCGTGCTGGAGCAGTCGCTTGCTGCGCTACAGGCGCTGGTGCAGTCGCTGCTGCATAAAGGAGGCTGAGATGAGTTTACGCATTGGCGTCGTCGGGCTGGGATCGATCGCGCAGAAGGCCTGGCTGCCGGTCCTGACGCAGGCGGAGAGCTGGACGCTGGCGGGCGCGTTTTCCCCCGACCAGCAGAAGGCGAAAGCGGTGTGCGACAGCTACCGCATGGCCTGTTTTTCCTCCCTGAACGCGCTGGCCGACGCCTGCGACGCGGTGTTTGTCCACAGCAGCACCGCGACCCACTATGAGATCGTGAACGCGCTGCTGCTGGCGGGAAAAGATGTGCTGGTCGACAAGCCGCTGGCGGAGACGCTGGATCAGGCCGAGGCGCTGGTGGCGCTGGCAGAGAAGCGCGGACGCCGGCTGATGGTCGGCTTTAACCGCCGCTTCGCGCCGCGTTATCAGCAGCTGCGGCTGGCGATGCCGCAGGCCGCCAGTCTGCGTCTGGAGAAGCACCGCAGTGACAGCGTCGGTCCGCGCGATCTGCGCTTTACGCTGCTGGACGACTATCTGCACGTGGTGGATACCGCGCTGTGGCTGGCGGGCGGCCGCGCGACGCCGCGTCATGGCACTATCAGCACCAACGAACGCGGCGAAATGCTTTATGCCGAGCACCACTTCGCCGCCGGCGCGTTGCAGATCGCCACCAGCATGCATCGCCGCGCCGGCAGCCAGCGCGAGCGCGCCAGCCTGATCGGCGACGGCCGCTGCATCGACGTGCTGGAGATGCGCGACTGGCAGGAAGAGCGCGGCGACGGCGTTCGCTTCGATCCGCCGCCCGCCTGGCAGAGCCATCTGACCCAGCGCGGCTTTAGCGGCGCGGCGCACCATTTTATCCAGTGTGTGCAAAATCAGACGATGCCTGAAACAGGGGGCGAACAGGCGCTGCTGGCGCAGCGCGTGGTAGAAAAACTGTGGCGCGAGGCGGAAAGGGAATAACGCCTTGTAACACTCCGCGCTGGTCATTTCCCGCCGTGACAGTAGACTATCGCCGGGCGCCGCTGGGCGCCCGCGCTAAGTAGCTCATTTTGCCGACTCTTTTCAGGACGCGCGCCAATTATGAATCTGTTGAAATCGCTGGCAGCGGTCAGTTCCATGACCCTGTTTTCCCGCGTATTGGGTTTTGCCCGTGACGCCATCGTGGCGCGGGTGTTCGGTGCCGGGATGGCCACGGACGCCTTCTTCGTCGCTTTTAAACTGCCTAACCTGCTGCGGCGTATTTTCGCCGAGGGCGCCTTTTCCCAGGCTTTCGTGCCGATCCTCGCCGAGTACAAGAGCAAGCAGGGCGAAGAGGCGACGCGGCTGTTTATCGCCTATGTCTCGGGGCTGCTGACGCTGGCGCTGGCGCTGGTGACGGTAGCGGGAATGGTCGCCGCGCCCTGGGTGATTCTGGTGACCGCGCCTGGCTTTGCCGACACCGCCGACAAGTTCGCGCTCACCAGCGCGCTGCTGCGCGTCACCTTTCCCTATATTTTGCTGATTTCGCTGGCGTCGCTGGCGGGGGCAATACTCAATACCTGGAACCGCTTCTCGGTGCCCGCGTTTGCGCCCACGCTGCTGAATATCAGCATGATCGGTTTTGCGCTCTTCGCTGCGCCGCACTTCCATCCGCCGGTGATGGCGCTGGCGTGGGCGGTGGTAGCGGGCGGCGTACTGCAGCTCTTCTATCAGCTGCCGCACCTGAAGAAGATCGGCATGCTGGTGCTGCCGCGCCTTAACCTCAAGGATGCGGGCGTCTGGCGCGTGATGCGTCAGATGGGGCCGGCGATCCTTGGCGTCTCCGTCAGCCAGATTTCGCTGATCATCAATACCATTTTCGCCTCGTTTCTCGTCTCCGGCTCGGTCTCCTGGATGTATTACGCCGATCGCCTGATGGAGTTCCCGTCGGGCGTGCTGGGCGTGGCGCTCGGCACTATCCTGCTGCCGTCGCTGGCGAAGAGCTTTTCCAGCGGCAACCACGACGAGTACTCGCGTCTGATGGACTGGGGCTTGCGCCTCTGTTTCCTGCTGGCGCTGCCGAGCGCGGTGGCGCTGGGCATTCTTTCCGGCCCGCTGACCATCGCGCTGTTTCAGTACGGCAAGTTCACCGCCTTTGACGCCCTGATGACGCAGCGCGCGCTGATCGCCTACTCCGTCGGGCTGATGGGACTGATCGTGGTAAAAGTGCTGGCGCCGGGCTTCTATTCACGTCAGGACATCAAGACGCCGGTGAAGATCGCCATGATTACCCTGTTGATGACGCAGCTGATGAACCTGGCCTTTATCGGCCCGCTGAAGCATGCCGGTCTGTCGCTCTCTATCGGCCTGGCGGCCTGCCTCAACGCTTCGCTGCTCTACTGGCAGCTGCGCAAGCAGCGTATTTTTCAGCCGCAGCCGGGCTGGGCGAGCTTTTTGCTGCGTCTGCTGATTGCGGTGGTGGTGATGGCAGCGGCGCTGGTGGGCATTCTCTGGCTGATGCCGGCGTGGGAGCAGGGCGCGATGGTCTGGCGTCTGGTGCGGCTGGCGGCGGTCTGCGCGGTAGGCGGCGGCGCCTACTTCCTGACCTTAGGGCTGCTCGGCTTCCGCCCGCGCGATTTTGCGCGCCGGGCGCACGCGTAGCAGTGCATTAAAAATGAGGTAATAGCGCAGTCGGGTGCCGCTCAGGGGCGGGCGGTCCTCGCGCCGCTGACGCGGTTCCTTCACGCCACTCGTCTGCCTGACGGACCGGTGGGGATGGAACATCCCTGTTCCAGCCCCACCTTTCGCCCGCATCCATGCGGGCTCTCCTGGCAGCCTCATTCTGTTCAGCGCTGCGAAATGCCCGCCCCTGAACGGCACCAGCCTGCTGGCCAGCTTCCGTGTGCGCTGCTGGAAAAGGACGGCAGCGTTTTTACTGCTGCAAAGGGCACCGTGCCTGAGGCCACTGCGACTCCTCTGCTGTAGAGGGCTATTCGCAGCGCTGAGGCGGAAACGTTGTGCCAGGAGCCTGTCGCAGGGATGCGACAGGCAGTTCGGGTAGGCCTGGATGGCCGTACCCGAACGGTCCGTCCGGCACGACGTTGCAGCCGAAGGCACCGCGAAGCGGCGCGAGGACGGCCCGGCAGCAGA
>NZ_MWUE01000039.1 GCF_002077695.1 Pantoea latae | reverse complement strand
CCGGGATGTAGGTATCCAGGTGGCCAGCCAGCTCAACGATCTTCGCTTCCCACTCAGCGTCGCCTTCCAGCGCTTTCAGCGCGGAACCGCGAACGATCGGCGTGTCGTCGCCCGGGAAGTCGTACTGTGACAGCAGGTCACGCACTTCCATCTCAACCAGTTCCAGCAGCTCTTCGTCATCAACCATGTCGCACTTGTTCAGGAACACGATGATGTAAGGCACGCCAACCTGACGACCCAGCAGGATGTGCTCACGGGTCTGCGGCATCGGGCCGTCAGTCGCAGCAACAACCAGGATAGCGCCGTCCATCTGCGCAGCACCGGTGATCATGTTTTTCACATAGTCGGCGTGGCCCGGGCAGTCAACGTGCGCGTAGTGGCGAGACGGGGTTTCATACTCAACGTGTGAAGTGTTGATGGTGATACCACGTGCTTTCTCTTCCGGCGCGTTATCGATCTGGTCGAATGCGCGAGCCTGGCCGCCGTAGGTTTTAGCCAGAACGGTGGTGATTGCTGCAGTCAGGGTGGTTTTACCGTGGTCAACGTGACCGATGGTGCCCACGTTTACGTGCAGTTTGTTACGTTGAAATTGCTCTTT
>NZ_MWUE01000038.1 GCF_002077695.1 Pantoea latae | reverse complement strand
TCTTTACACTATGTGTATAATATATTGTAAATTCTAAACTCGTCTTTTGATTGGTAATAATTATGCTATTTAGCTCTTCCGAATTTATATTTTTGTTTTTACCGATTACATTTTTTATATATTTCTTGTTAAACAGAATTTCAAATCACCTCGTTGGTAAATCATGGCTTTGTATTTCAAGCTTGTTTTTTTACGGATACTGGGATGCCAGTTACTTACCTCTTCTTCTCACTTCCATCATATTTAATTTTTTTATTGGGGCTTTTCTCTCTCGCGGTAAAGAAAACGGCATGCATTTTATGAGGAAGTGCTCTCTAATCCTGAGCATTTCTTTAAACTTACTTGTACTTGGCTATTATAAATATGCAAACTTTTTCATAGAGAACATTAACTCTTTATCGGGAAGTGAGTACACTATCAAGGCAATAGTTCTTCCTCTTGGCATCAGTTTTTTTACATTCACGCAAATAGCATTTTTAGTCGATAGCTTTATGGGCAAGGCCAAAGAATATGACTTTATCAACTATACTCTCTTTGTGACTTTTTTTCCTCACTTGATAGCTGGACCTATATTGCATCATGGAGAAATGATGCCTCAATTTAAAGATAAAAATAACAATAGAATAAATTACAAAAACGTCATTTGCGGATTGATGATCTTCTCTATAGGTTTAATAAAGAAAGTTATAGTTGCAGATACTTTTGCCACTTTTGCTGAGCGCGGTTATACACAAGGATATGTGTATGATTTCTACAACTCGTGGGCAACTAGCCTATCCTATACTTTTCAGCTTTACTTTGATTTTAGTGGCTATTGTGACATGGCAATTGGCGCGGCATTGTTGTTTAACGTTATGCTTCCAATAAATTTCAACTCTCCATATAAGGCACTGGACATTCAGGACTTCTGGCGCAGATGGCACATTACCTTGGGTAGATATTTAAGAGATTACGTATATATCCCATTAGGAGGCAACAAAGTTTCCCCGTTCAGGAACTATTTAAATCTATTCGTTACTTTTACTATCGCAGGCCTTTGGCATGGTGCTAGTTGGATGTTTGTGCTTTGGGGGGCTATGCATGGTCTGGCGCTAATTATTCATCGCGTATGGAAGTACGCCGGATTAACAATGCCGAAATATCTTGCATGGTTCACTACATTTATGTTTGTTAACATTTCATGGATATTTTTTCGCTCTCCGAACCTTGATACAGCCACTGACATTATAAAAAACATGCTTGATATTTCCAAGTCAATGGATGTGTCTTTACCCTCTATTCCAACCACTGACCTTTCACGTTATGGACTATTTAGCGGGTGGGTAGCTCAACATATCTCTTTTGGCATTGCAGCCTATATATCAATATTTGCAATGTCTCTACTTGCTCTTGTAATTTGTTCGCAAAAGAACTCACAAGAGATTGCACTTAATGGAAAGTCAGGGTATATAAAAGTGGTCTCGCTAGCTCTTCTTAGCTCTATATCCGTTTACTTTACTCTGCACTCAGAAAGTGCAGTATTCTTATACTTTAATTTTTGAAGCGGCCATGAAAACCAAGTCAATTATATTCATATTTATTTTCTTAATTTCGTTATCAATCATCCCGATTTATAACATTATCAATCACAAAGCAATCTACCAAACTGATAGGCTTGAAAGAGTCAGGGATTCGCTTTTTAATATAGATTTAATAATGTCCATTGCAGGGTCTGCAGGTAATTTTGTGGGCATTTCATCTGATAGCAATAAAGTTTTCTTTGGGAGAGAAAAATGGCTTTTCTTGGGGGATTCTTTCAATCACTCCGTTTCAAAAAAAATAAATGGTTCGCAAGCGTATGGGAAGGAAATCAAAAAAACCATAAGTGTTATGCACGGGTGGGAAAAAATTTCGAAATCGATTGGAGTTAAGGGATTCTATGTTGTGGTTGGCCCTGACAAAGATTCAATTTATAGTGACAAATTACCACAGTGGTATGTGAAAAAGGAAAGCACCATTACTAGTGAATTGATTAATGGTTGTGACTTTTACATAAACACACCGGAAATTGTTCTAAGAGCCAAAAAAGAAACCACTGAGCCACTGTATTTCAAAACTGATACTCACTGGAATGAACTCGGTGCGTATGCTGCGTTTAAAGGGCTAGCTAATAAATCAGCAAAGAATAGAGAAAAATTAACTTGGCCTGATAGTGATTTGGAATTTACTTCTTTTGCTTCTGAGGCAGGGGATCTATCTCGGTTTCAACGTTCAGCAAGATTTTTATCTGATGTTGATATGAAAATAACTTCGCCTTCCGTGGCTAATCTTCATATATCTGTCAGCTCATATAATTCAGGCGTCATAATTTATAGCGGAAAAAACAAACCCATCGAGTCACCGTCAGAGCTATTGCTAGTTCATTCGCCAAGTGCTCTAAATAAAGTGAAGGTTCTTTGGCTTAGGGATTCATTCGGCACTGCAATGTCCCGAGTTATGGCTTCAACATTTTACGAGACACTTCAGGTTCATCACGGAAGGACATCTCCTGAAGCTATCAAAAAAATACTGCTAGATTACAAGCCTGATTATGTAATCGTAACGGTAGTTGAGAGAGATGAATTGAGCAAAATGTTTGCCTATGACCCAATTACAGTTACACATTAGGCTTATCAGGCCATGCGATGGCCTGAGAGGTATTACCGTCTATTCTGCTGAGTAGAACCCGATACTTCTTCCATAGAGGAAGATTCAGTAAACGGCAGGTCAGGCGCTTATATTCAACAGAGTCGCTTGGTCAGATATGGAACGGTGCACTGAGGCGTGCAGGCCTTCGTCACCGCAAAGCATATCAGTCCAGGCACACGTTCGCATGCTGGGCGTTGTCGGCAGGCGCAAACCCGAACTATGTCGCCGCGCAAATGGGTCACTCAGATGCGCAGATGGTGTATCGGGTTTATGGCGCCTGGATGTCAGAGAACAATACGGATCAGCTTTCCCTTATCAACACGAAAATGAACGATCTTGTGCTACATACGTGCTTCGCTAAAGTGGCCGTATAGTTATTTGTATTATTATCAGCAAGTTACCCACTTAAACCTGCATATTCATAATATCCGTATACGCCGACACCAGCTTGTTCCTCACCTGAATCCCCATCTGCATCGAGATAGACGACTTCTGCATATCCACCATCACGTCGTTCAGCGCAATGCCTGGCTTGCCCATCTCAAAATCCTGCGCCTGGGCGCGCGCGGTGTTCTGCGTGTCGCTGATCTTATCGAGCGCCGCTTTCATGGTGGCAGCGAAGTCGACCGGCTGCGTCGCCTCGCTGCTTTTGTTACTGGCCTGCAGCGAAGTCAGCTGAAGCTGCTGTAAAACGCCGTCGATTGCCTGAATGGACATGCCGTTACCTCATTGAGAGAAGGAGATGGAATTTTCTACGCTCAAAAAGTTAACACGTTGTCAATGAGACAAAGGCGCTAAATAACTGCAAAAAACCCGGCTTATTCGCCCATCGAATTTTGCGATAAAGAAAATAATGCCATGCATTGAAGTGGAATTTCTTTTACGCAGTGTCAGGGAGTCTGTTTTGTCACCACAACAAACCCGGTCAATTATGTCAGGCAGGAAACGGTCATGAATGCGAGTGCAGCCGCTACACAGGATTCAGCAAAAAAAGGCTTTAGTGACCTTATCGCTCGCCTGCGCGCTAACCCGCGTATCCCCCTTATCATTGCCGCCGCCGCCGCTATCGCTATCGTGATGGCGCTGGTGCTCTGGGCGAAAGCGCCGGATTACCGCGTGCTGTACAACAATCTCTCTGATGAAGACGGCGGCGCGATTGTTACTCAGCTCACCCAGATGAACATCCCCTACCGCTTTGCCGAGAACGGCGGCGCGCTGATGGTGCCGGCGGAAAAGGTGCATGAGCTGCGCCTGCGTCTGGCGCAGCAGGGACTGCCGAAGGGCGGATCGGTCGGCTTTGAACTGCTCGATCAGGAGAAGTTCGGCATCAGCCAGTTCAGCGAGCAGGTCAACTACCAGCGTGCGCTGGAAGGGGAACTGGCGCGCACCATCGAAACCCTGGGGCCGGTGAAAACCGCGCGCGTGCATCTGGCGATGCCGAAGCCGACGCTGTTCGTGCGCGAGCAGAAATCGCCTTCCGCCTCGGTGACCCTGAACCTGCAGCCGGGCCGCGCGCTCGATGAGGGCCAGATTCAGGCCATCGTGCATATGGTCTCCAGCAGCGTGGCGGGTCTGCCGCCGGGCAACGTCACCGTGGTCGATCAGAGCGGTCGTCTGCTGACCCGCTCCGACAGCGAAGGCCGCGATCTCAACGACGCGCAGCTGAAGTACACCGCCGAAGTCGAAGCGCGCTACCAGCAGCGCATTGAAGCGATCCTGAACCCGATTCTGGGCCAGGGCAACGTGCATGCGCAGGTGACAGCGCAGATCAACTTCGACAAGAGCGAGCAAACCGACGAGAAGTATCAGCCTAACGGCAACCCGAACAGCACCGCGATCCGCTCGCGTCAGACCAGCACCAGCGATCAGAGCGGCAGCCCCTATCCGGGCGGCGTGCCGGGAGCCCTCTCCAACCAGCCTGCGCCAGCCAACACCGCGCCGGTTAACGCGCCTAATGGTCAAAACGGACAGAACGGCCAGAACGGTCAGCAGAACAACGCTAACAACGGCAGCACCACCAGCACCGCCAGCAGCAGCGCGCCGACCAACTCGCGCCGCGACGATACGGTGAACTACGAGCTGGACCGCACCATTCGCCATACCAAAATGAACGTCGGCGACGTGCAGCGTCTCTCGGTCGCGGTGGTGGTTAACTACCGCGCCGACGACAAAGGCAAGGCGATCGCCCTTAACGAACAGCAGCTGAAGCAGGTAGAAGATCTGACGCGCGAAGCGATGGGCTACTCGCAGCCGCGCGGCGACAGCGTCAACGTGGTCAACTCCGAGTTCACCGCCAACGATCCGAGCAGCGGCGACCTGCCGTTCTGGCAGCAGCAGGCCTTCTTCGATCAGATGATGAACGTTGGCAAATGGCTGCTGATCGCCCTGGTCGCCTTCATCCTCTACCGCAAAATGGTGCGTCCGCAGCTGATGCGCAAACGCGAAGCGGAGCAGGCCGCCGTGGAAGCCGCCGCGCAGCGCGTTGCCGCCGAACAGGAAGAAGAAGCCTACAGCGTGCAGCTCAGCAAAGATGAGCAGGACGTGGAGCGTAAGTCTAACAACCGCATGAGCGCCGAGGTGATGAGCCAGCGCATCCGCGATATGTCCGAGAACGATCCGCGCGTCGTCGCGCTGGTTATCCGCGAATGGATGAGTAAAGAACTATGAGTCTGACCGGAACTGAAAAAAGCGCCATCCTGATGATGACCATCGGCGAAGAGCGCGCCGCCGAGGTGTTCAAGCACCTCAACCAGCGTGAAGTGCAGCACCTGAGCGCCGCGATGGCCAATATGCGCCAGGTGTCGCACAAGCAGCTCACCGAAATCCTGCGCGAGTTCGAGACCGACGCCGAGCAGTTCGCGGCGCTCAGCCTCAACTCGAACGAGTACCTGCGTTCGGTGCTCACCAAAGCGCTGGGCGAAGAGCGCGCCGCCAGCCTGCTGGAAGATATTCTCGAATCCCGCGAGACCACCAGCGGCATGGAAACGCTCAACTTTATGGAGCCGCAGGCGGCAGCCGATCTTATTCGCGACGAGCATCCGCAGATCATCGCCACCATCCTGGTGCACCTCAAACGCGGCCAGGCGGCGGATATCCTTGCGCTGTTCGACGAGCGCCTGCGTCACGACGTGATGCTGCGTATCGCCACCTTCGGCGGCGTGCAGCCGGCGGCGCTGGCGGAGCTGACCGAAGTGCTCAACAACCTGCTGGACGGCACCAACCTCAAGCGCGCGAAGATGGGCGGCGTGAGAACCGCGGCCGAAATCATCAACCTGATGAAAACGCAGCAGGAAGAGGCGGTTATCGAAGCGGTTCGCGACTTCGACGGCGAACTGGCGCAGAAGATCATCGACGAGATGTTCCTGTTCGAGAACCTGGTGGAAGTGGACGACCGCAGCATCCAGCGCCTGCTGCAGGAAGTGGAGTCCGAGCAGCTGCTGGTGGCGCTCAAGGGCGCAGAACAGCCGCTGCGCGAGAAGTTCCTCAAGAACATGTCGGCGCGCGCCGCCGATATCCTGCGCGACGACCTTGCCAACCGCGGGCCGGTGCGTATGTCTGCGGTGGAGAACGAACAGAAAGCCATCCTGCTTATCGTCCGTCGTCTGGCGGAATCGGGCGAGATGGTGATTGGCGGCGGCGAGGAAACCTATGTCTGATGCCTTTTCCGCCCGCCCGTGGCAGCTCTGGCAGCCTGAGGATTTAGGCCGCCGCGACGAGCCGGAGCCGGAGATGATGCCGGAGCCGGAGATGTTCGCCTCAGAGGTTGATGAGCAACAGCTTCAGTTCGAGCGCCTGCAGCAGCAGGCGCGCAAAGAATCGCAGGCGCAGGGCTACAGCGAAGGCCATCAGCAGGGCTTCGCCGAAGGCCAGAAAGCGGGCTACGACGCCGGTTTTCAGCAGGGGCTGGCGGATGCGCAGCAGCAGCAGGCGCCGCTTCAGGCGCGCATGCAGCAGCTGGTCACCGAGTTCCAGCACTCGCTGGAGGCGCTCGACAGCGTTATCGCCTCGCGGCTGATGCAGCTGGCGCTGGAGGCGGCGCGTCAGGTGATCGGCCAGGCGACTACGGTGGACGGCACGGCGCTGCTGCGTCAGATCCAGCAGCTGCTGCAGCAGGAGCCGATGTTCAGCGGCAAACCGCAGCTGCGCGTGCATCCCGACGATCTGCAACGCATTGAACAGACGCTTGGCCCGACGCTCGATCTGCACGGCTGGCGGCTGCTGGCCGACAGCACGCTGCATCCCGGCGGCTGCAAGCTGAGCGCCGAAGATGGCGACCTTGACGCCAGCGTGGCGACGCGCTGGCAGGAGCTGTGTCGCCTCGCCGCGCCAGGAGAGTTTTAATGACCTCGCGACTCTCCCGCTGGCTGGGCGCGCTCGACGCCTTTGAAACCCGCATCGCCCAGGTACAGCCGGTGCGCCGCTATGGCCGCCTGACGCGCGCCACCGGTCTGGTGCTGGAGGCGACCGGCCTGCAGCTGCCGCTTGGCGCCACCTGCGTAATCGAACGCAACGACGGCAAAACCCTGACCGAAGTGGAAAGCGAAGTGGTGGGCTTTAACGGCCAGAAACTGTTTTTAATGCCGCTGGAAGAGGTTGACGGCATTCTGCCTGGCGCGCGCGTCTATGCCCGCGACAGCGGCCACAGCGGCAAACAGCTGCTGCTCGGCCCAGAACTGCTGGGCCGCGTGCTCGACGGCAGCGGCAAGCCGCTGGACGGCCTGCCCTCGCCCGACACCGGCTACCGCGCGCCGCTGATCACGCCGCCGTTTAACCCGCTGCAGCGCACGCCAATTACCGACGTGCTGGACACCGGCGTGCGCGCCATCAACGCCCTGCTCACCGTGGGTCGCGGCCAGCGTATGGGCCTGTTCGCCGGCTCCGGCGTCGGCAAAAGCGTGCTGCTCGGCATGATGGCGCGCTATACCCAGGCGGACGTGATCGTGGTCGGCCTGATCGGCGAGCGCGGCCGCGAAGTAAAAGACTTTATTGAAAATATCCTCGGCGCCGAGGGGCGCGCGCGCTCGGTGGTTATCGCCGCGCCCGCCGACGTCTCGCCGCTGCTGCGCATGCAGGGCGCCGCCTACGCCACGCGCATCGCCGAAGATTTTCGCGATCGCGGCCAGCATGTGCTGCTGATCATGGACTCCCTGACGCGCTACGCCATGGCGCAGCGTGAGATTGCGCTGGCTATCGGCGAGCCGCCCGCCACCAAAGGCTATCCGCCCTCAGTGTTCGCCAAACTGCCTGCGCTGGTGGAGCGCGCCGGCAACGGCACCCACGGCGGCGGCTCCATTACCGCCTTCTATACCGTCCTGACCGAGGGCGACGATCAGCAGGATCCCATCGCCGACTCGGCGCGCGCCATTCTCGACGGCCATATCGTGCTGTCGCGCCGGCTGGCTGAAGCGGGCCACTATCCGGCGATCGATATCGAAGCCTCTATCAGCCGCGCCATGACCGCGCTGATCGATGAGGATCACTATGCGCGGGTGCGCCAGTTTAAACAGCTGCTCTCCAGCTTCCAGCGCAACCGCGACCTGGTGAGCGTCGGCGCCTACGCCGCCGGCAGCGACCCGATGCTGGATAAGGCGATCCGCCTCTATCCGCAGATGGAAGCCTTTTTGCAACAGGGCATTTTCGAACGCAGCCACTACGACGACGCCTGCCTGCATCTGCACGCGCTGTTCGGCTAACGGCGGAGGAGTAAGCGATGAAAAGCGCCAGTGCCATCGACACGCTGCGCGATTTAGCGGAGCAGGATCTGGAAAAAGCGGTGATCCACCTCGGCGATATGCGCCGCGGCGTGCGCCAGGCCGACGAGCAGCTCACCATGCTGCTCGACTACCAGGATGAGTACCGCAACAAGCTGAACAGCGATATGTCGGGCGGCATCGCCACCACGCGCTGGACCAACTACCACCAGTTTATTCAGACGCTGGAAAAAGCGATTGAGCAGCACCGCGCCCAGCTGAATCACTGGAACCAGCGGCTGGAGCAGGCGCTGGCGAGCTGGCGCGAGAAGCAGCAGCGCCTTAACGCCTATCAGACGCTGATTAGCCGCGCGGCGGACAACGCATTACGAATGGAAAACCGTCTCGATCAGAAACGGATGGATGAATATGCCCAACGGGCCGCATTGAGGAAAGGCGAATGATTACGCTGCCAACTACTGTCACCGCCGCCAGCGCGAAAGGTGACCTGAACAGTTCAGATTCCGCAGACCTTTTGCACAGTGTCAAATCGCTGCCGCAGGATTTTCTCACCGAGCTGGGCAACCGCCTGCTGACGCTGGCGAAACAGCAGGGAAACGTGGCGCAATCTGCTGAAAGCGCAGAGGAAAGCCAGGATGAGGCCGCGCCGACGGATGCGCTCAGCGCGCTGCTGACTCCCTTTGAGCAACCCGACAGCCTGAATGCGCTGCTGACGCCGGAAAATATTAAAGCCGCCACCAAATCCGCCGATGATAAAGAGAAAGAAAGCGCAGAAATCGTAAACAGCAGTGATGCGCAAACTATACAGGCGCTGTTCGCCATGCTGCCGGCAACGGCGGTGACGCAGAGCAGCGTAAACGCGGCGGTGAGTCCGGCGGCGACCGGCGGTGAAACGCGGCGCAGCGCGCTCTCCACGCTGAGCCAGGCGCTAAGCGGCGCGCTGGCGCAGAGCGATGCGTCGCCGTCACAGACGCAGTCGAGCCAGGCAGAGACGAAAGCGGTGTCAGCGGCTGTACTGCACGCAACGCCAGCGGCGACGGCAACGGCAGCAGCCAGCACGACCGCCGCACCGCTGACGCTGGACAGCAGCTTTCAGCAGGCGCTGAGCAGCTTCAGCAAGCCGGATGAGAAAAGCGCGCCGCTGACCTCGGACAGCACCACGCTCACCAGCGCCCCGCTCAGCAGCAGCTCGGCGCCGCTGATGATGCAGAGCGCCTCGGCCACGACCAGCACGCCGTCGACGCCGATGCTTAACGCGCAGCTGGGCAGCGACGAGTGGCAGCAGGCGCTCAGCCAGCAGATTGTGATGTTCAGCCGCAACGGCCAGCAAAACGCCGAGCTGCGGCTGCATCCGGCAGACCTGGGAGCGATCCAGATTAGCCTGAAGCTGGAAAACGACCAGGCGCAGATCAGTATGGCCTCCAGCCACAGCCACGTCAGGGCCGCGCTGGAAGCCGCCCTTCCGCAGCTGCGCACCGCGCTGGCGGAAAACGGCATTAACCTGGGACAGAGTCAGGTCAGCAGTGACAGCTTCGCGCAGAGCCAGGGCTTCCAGCAGCAGCAACAGCAGCAGCAGGAGACACGCCGCGACGGACAGCACGGCGCCTTTTCTCTCTCCCAGAATGACGATAGCGAAATAACGCCGATCGCCGTTCCTGCCGCCCTTCAGGCGCGCATCCTCGGCACCGGCGCCGTCGATACCTTTGCCTGACAGCGACAAACGCTGAAGGTAAGCGTAAAACCCGCGTCTTTTCTTCCCATTGTTTGACTTAAGACGCGGGATAATCTGTCCAGGCAAACCGAGAGGTTTGCCGATAATTCACAGGAAGTTACTGCAAAAATGTCTGATAACGCGAAAGCAAAAGGCCGCAAACGTTCACTCTTAATTCCGGTGTTGCTGATTGTAACGCTGGCCGCTTGTAGCGTGGCAGGCTATGCAGTCTGGCGAATGATGAATAAACACGAGAGCGACAAACCGGAAGCCGCGAAAGTGGAACCGCCACCCGCTCCCGTCTTTTTTGCGCTTGATACCTTTACGGTTAACCTGGTCAATCCCGACAACGATCCTGACCGCGTGCTGTACGTAGGCTTTACCCTGCGTCTGCCGGACGAAGATACCCGTCGTCGGATGAATGATTATCTGCCGGACGTGCGTAGCCGCTTGCTGCTGCTGCTCTCCCGACAGAGCGCCGCCGCGCTGGCGACGGAGCCAGGCAAGCAAGCGCTGATTGATCAGATCAAGCAGGTGCTGTCACCTCCGCTGGTGAAAGGACAGCCTGCGCAGGTGGTAACCGACGTGCTGTTTACCGCCTTCATTTTGAGGTAAATCAATGGGCGATAGCATTCTCTCCCAGGCTGAGATTGACGCGCTGCTCAACGGCGACAGTGACAGCGCGGTAGATGAAAAGAATCAAAGCGGGCCGGAAGGCGACATTCGTCCTTACGATCCGAATACCCAGCGTCGCGTGGTGCGCGAGCGCTTGCAGGCGCTGGAGATTATTAATGAGCGTTTCGCCCGACATTTTCGTATGGCGCTGTTTAACCTGCTGCGCCGCAGCCCGGATATCAGCGTCGGTGCGATCAAGATTCAGCCGTATCACGAGTTCGCCCGCAACCTGCCGGTGCCGACCAACCTGAACCTGATCCACCTGAAACCGCTGCGCGGAACGGCGCTGGTGGTCTTCTCGCCAAGCCTGGTGTTTATCGCCGTGGATAACCTGTTCGGCGGCGACGGACGCTTTCCGACCAAGGTAGAAGGCCGCGAGTTCACCCACACCGAGCAGCGCGTAATCCGCCGCATGCTGAAGCTGGCGCTGGAAGGCTACAGCGACGCGTGGAAGGCGATCTACCCGCTGGACGTGGAGTATGTCCGCTCCGAGATGCAGGTCAAGTTCACCAACATCACCACCTCGCCGAACGATATCGTGGTCAACACGCCGTTCCAGGTCGAGATTGGCAACCTGGTGGGCGAGTTCAACATCTGTATTCCGTTCTCGATGATCGAGCCGCTGCGCGAGCTGCTGGTCAACCCGCCGCTGGAGAACTCCCGTACGGAGGATAACCACTGGCGCGAAAACCTGGTGAAGCAGGTGCAGCATTCGGAGCTGGAGCTGATTGCCCACTTCGCCGAGACCTCGCTGCGTCTGTCGCGCATTTTGCAGCTCAAGCCTGGCGACGTGCTGCCGATCGAGAAGCCGGAGCGCATTATCGCGCACGTCGACGGCGTGCCGGTGCTTACCAGCCAGTACGGCACCATGAACGGCCAGTATGCCCTGCGTGTCGAGCATTTGATTAACCCGATTTTGAATTCGCTGAATGAGGAACAGCCCAATGAGTGACAGCAATAAACCGTCCGACGACATCTCTGCGGACGATCTGTGGGCTGAGGCGATGAACGAGCAGACCGCCACCAGTGCGGCGCCGAGCGACGACGTGTTTAAAACGTTCGAGAGCAGCGTGGCCGCCGGTTCACTGCAGGATATCGACCTGATTATGGATATCCCGGTCAAACTCACCGTCGAGCTGGGCCGCACCAAAATGACCATCAAAGAGCTGCTGCGTCTGACGCAGGGCTCGGTGGTGGCGCTCGACGGCCTGGCCGGCGAGCCGCTGGATATTCTGATCAACGGCTACCTGATCGCCCAGGGCGAAGTGGTGGTGGTCAATGATAAATATGGCGTGCGCATCACCGACATTATCACGCCGTCTGAACGTATGCGTCGTCTGAGCCGCTAAGCATGATGAACACCCAGTCCCACGCGCTGCAGCCCGCGGCGCCCGCCGCGCCAGCCCTCTCCACCGGCTCTGTTGTGACGCAGGTCAGCAGCGTGCTGGCGGTAATTGTGCTGCTGATCCTCGCCTGCGCCTGGCTGGCGCGCCGTCTCGGCTTCGCGCCGAAAACGGTAAGCAACCAGGCGCTGAAGGTGAGCGCCAGCGTACAGGTTGGCCAGCGCGAGCGCGTGGTGATTGTGGATACCGCCGAGGCGCGCCTGGTACTGGGCGTCACGGCGGCGCAGATCACCCATCTGCACACCCTGCCGCCGATGACCCCGGAGGAGCGCGCGCCCGCCGCCGCGCCGCAAGATTTCCGTCAGCTGTTACAGAACCTGGTTAAACGTCCCGGAAAACCCCAATGATGCGTCGACTGCTCTCCTTTTTGCCGCTGCTGCTGCTGGCGCCGGCCGCTCACGCCCAGCTGCCGGGCCTGGTGAGCCATGCGCTGCCCAACGGCGGGCAGAGCTGGTCGCTGCCGGTGCAGACGCTGGTGTTTATCACCTCGCTGACCTTTATTCCCGCGGTGCTGCTGATGATGACCAGCTTCACCCGCATCATTATCGTGTTCGGCCTGCTGCGCAACGCGCTGGGCACGCCGTCGGCGCCACCGAATCAGGTGATGCTCGGCCTCGCGCTGTTTTTGACCTTCTTTATTATGGCGCCGACCTTCGACAAGATTTACGACGACGCCTATCTGCCGTTCAGCCAGGACAAAATCAGCATGGACGTGGCGCTGGAGAAAGGGGCGCAGCCGCTGCGCGATTTTATGCTGCGCCAGACGCGCGAAGCGGACCTGGCGCTGTTTGCCCGCCTGGCGAACACGCCGCCGATTGCGGGGCCGGAAGCGGTGCCGATGCGCATTCTGCTGCCCGCCTACGTCACCAGCGAACTGAAAACCGCCTTTCAGATTGGCTTTACCGTCTTTATCCCGTTTTTGATTATCGATCTGGTGGTCGCCAGCGTGCTGATGGCGCTGGGGATGATGATGGTGCCGCCGGCGACCATCTCGCTGCCCTTCAAGCTTATGCTGTTTGTTCTGGTGGATGGCTGGCAGTTGCTGGTCGGTTCGCTGGCGCAAAGCTTCTATTCCTGATTATTCCGATTCCCCGGAGAGAAAAATGACGCCAGAATCCGTGATGGTGATGGGCCAGGAGGCGATGCGCCTGGCGCTGATGCTTGCCGCGCCGCTGCTGCTGGCGGCGCTGGTGAGCGGCCTGATTATCAGCCTGCTGCAGGCCGCGACCCAGGTCAACGAACAGACGCTTTCCTTTATTCCGAAGGTGCTGGCCGTTGCCGCGACCGGCGTCATTGCCGGGCCGTGGATGCTGAATCTGGTGCTGGACTATATCCGCACCCTGTTCACCAACCTGCCTTATATGATCGGCTAATGGTCACGCTCGACAGCGGTCAGCTGGTTCACTGGGTCAGTCAGTTTTTCTGGCCGCTGGCACGTATGCTGGCGCTGTTCGCCACCGCGCCGCTGCTGAGCGAGCGCACCATCAGCAACCGGGTGAAGATTGGCCTGGCGGCGCTGATTACCTGGCTAATGGTGCCGGTGCTGCCGCCGGTTGAAGTAACGCTGTTTTCGTCTGCTGGCTTCTGGCTGCTGCTGCAGCAGATGCTGATTGGCGTCGGGCTCGGCTTTACCATGCAGCTGGCCTTTGCTGCGGTGCGCCTGTCGGGCGAGGTGATCGGTTTGCAGATGGGGCTGTCGTTCGCCACCTTTTTCGACCCAGGCAGTCGATTAAATATGCCGGTGCTGGCGCGTTTTCTCGATATGCTGGCGATGCTGCTGTTTCTGACCTTCAACGGACACCTGTGGTTGATCTCGTTGCTGGCGGACAGTTTTCATACGCTGCCGATTGGCGGAGGGCTGTTAAACGCCAATGCCTTTAACGCGCTGGTCAAAGCGGGCGGGTTAATTTTCCTTAATGGCATGATGTTAGCGTTACCCTTAATCGTTTTGCTGCTTCTGATAAACCTGGTACTGGGTTTGTTAAACCGTGTTACACCTCAGCTCTCTATTTTTGCGGTTGGCTTTCCAATTACCTTAACAGTGGGAATTTTGACCATGGGGTTGATGATGCCGCTGGTCGCGCCCTTCTGTGAGCATCTGTTTAGTGAAGTCTTTGATTTGCTCGCCCAGTTTCTGGTGGAACTGTCTCACCCCTGATCATTAAGTATCTCACTATCTTTCTAAAGTAATACTTAAGCCACTTAAAACATTCTGTGCATTTTTCAAACCAGTTTTCTCAGAAATCAACTAAGGAAATTCTGATAAGTGAGAACTGACTCTGAAAATTATTCTTATTAAACCGCGCTTCAAGTATTTTATTTCACAGATTCCCGGCATCGCTAAGAGCGTGGAATCGTTGACAAAAAAGGCAACAGGTTGTTTTCGAACAAAAAAAATCCTTTAACGATTTTTCTTGTCAGGACTCTCTTTTTCCGGCATTGTCAACACTCGCTAAAACGTCACACTTTCGCGAATCAAATGTTTTTAAGAATCGTCCTATCAGCATTGAGGGTGTTATGCGCGATAGTGACGAGGCTCTCAAAACAGGGTGTTATGCACGCTTATTGCAAACCGCCAGCGATTCCCGCTATCACTGGAGGGATAAGTGACGTCAAGGCAGCACAAAAATAACTTTGCAGAAACGGGTCAGGGAAGAGTACTTTTGGCAGGCGTATGGCCTGTCGCCAGACTGCTGAGCAGAATAAAAAAGTGTCTTAGAAATCTCTCTCGTACCGCAACGCGTAATTCATCGTTGATTTAAACGGATAACAAATTGGTGAGGGTCGCTAAACATGCCAACGATTATTATGGATTCATGCAACTACACACGCCTGGGATTATCGGACTATATGTCCTGTAAGGGAGTCAAAAAGAAAAACATCTTTTCCGTCTCCGATATTGATCAATTACAGCAGCGCTGCGAACAGTTAAAACCTGGCGTAGTGTTTATTAACGAAGAATGTTTCATTCATGAATCGGATTCCAGCGACCGCATCCGAAACATTATTATGCAGCATCCGGAAACGCTCTTTTTCATCTTTATGGCGATTTCCAATATCCATTTTGAGGAATACCTCTACGTTCGTAAGAACCTGATTATTACGTCAAAATCGATAAAAACGACGACGCTGGACTCATTACTTAGCACCTATTTGCAGAAAAAGCTCAACGCCTCTCCGCGTATTTCTTCTGGCCTGGACGTTCACCCGCTGACATTAAGCCAGACGGAATCGAATATGCTGAAAATGTGGATGTCGGGTCACGACACCATTCAGATCTCAGACAAGATGCAAATTAAGGCTAAAACAGTTTCGTCACATAAAGGTAATATTAAGCGCAAAATTAAAACCCACAATAAACAGGTTATCTACCATGTGGTGCGTTTAACCGACAATGTGACCTCTGGCATCTATGTCAATGTAAGATAATCACTTCGCGAAAGAACCGGCCTCCTGGCCGGTTTTTTTTCGCCGTTTTTGCGAGCGAGATCGCACTCCCTGCCCTAACCCTTTTTCTCTCTTTGCCGATGTTAGCCTCATAACCCCGACATGAGATCAAGGATATGAACACACCACTGGATTCTTCTGCACAGTTCAAGGCCGGACTGTGGCGCAACCTGCGCCTGGTTCCACTCTTCAGTATGATCTTCGGCGGCATTATGCTGCTGTTCGCCCTCTGTATCGCTCTTGCCAGCTACTTCCTGATTCAGAGCAACCAGTCGTTGCGCGATGCCACTGACGAGATCCAGGTGCGTATGGGGATCTCCAACAGTTCAAACCACCTGCGCACCGCGCGCCTCACGATTATTCAGGCGGGCGCCGCCGCGCGCATCGGCGAGATGGATGAGTTCAAAGCCAGCGTCGCCGCCACCGAGAAACGCATTCAGCAGGCGCAGGACGGCTTCAAACTCTATCTGGCGCGCAAGGTGAAAACCCCCGAGGATATCGCCCTCGACGCGCCGCTGACGGCGCGCTTTAACGACTATGTCGAAAAAGGGCTGAAGCCGATGATCAACGCCGGCAAACAGGGCAGCTTCGAGGGGATTATCGCGCAGGAGACCGACGTCACGCGCAAACTCGACAACGCCTATAACGAGGTGCTGCTGCAGGCGATCAAGCTGCGCACGCAGCGCGCCGACGCCATTAACGCCAGAGCGGAGCATCAGTCGCGCATCGGCTTTATCGCCATGGCCGCCGCCTTCGCCGCCGCGCTGGCGCTAACGCTGCTGACCTTCGTGTTCCTGCGTCGCGTGGTGATCAGCCCGCTGCGTCAGTCGGTGGCGCGCATTGAACGCATCGCGCAGGGCGACCTCACTGCCCCACCGGAGCCGCACGGCCGCAGCGAGATTGGCGCTCTGCTGCATAACCTGCAGCTGATGCAGGATTCGCTGGTTAAAACCGTTGGCACGGTGCGTGAAGGCGCCGTCGCCATCTATCAGGGCTCTGGCGAAATTTCCGCCGGCAACACCGATCTCTCTTCCCGCACCGAGCAGCAGGCCGCCGCGCTGGAGCAGACCGCCGCCAGCATGGAGCAGCTCACCGCCACGGTAAAGCAGAACGCCGAGAACGCCCATCACGCCAGCCAGCTGGCGGCGGACGCCTCCGGCAAAGCGCGCAGCGGCGGCGATCTGGTTAACGGCGTGGTGAAAACCATGACTAACATCTCCGGCAGTTCGAAGAAGATCGCTGAGATCACCAACGTCATCAACAGCATCGCCTTCCAGACCAATATTCTGGCGCTTAACGCCGCGGTAGAAGCGGCGCGCGCCGGCGAACAGGGCCGCGGCTTCGCGGTGGTCGCCAGCGAGGTGCGCAGTCTGGCGCAGCGCAGCGCCCAGGCGGCGAAAGAGATCGAGTCGCTGATTGCGGAGTCGGTCAACCTGATCAAAGAGGGCTCCCATCAGGTAGGCGAAGCGGGCGCAACCATGGGCGATATCGTCGAGGCGGTGCGTCGCGTCACCGATATCATGGCTGAGATTGCCGCTGCGTCGGATGAGCAGAGCCGCGGCATCCAGCAGGTGAGCCAGGCGGTCACCGAGATGGACAATGTGACCCAGCAGAACGCCTCGCTGGTGGAAGAAGCCTCCGCGGCGGCGGCCTCGCTGGAAGATCAGGCGGGTAAACTAACGCAGGCGGTGGCCGCTTTCCGCCTGCACAACACGCCGGTTCGCCCGGCGGCGCCCTCTCCGGCCGCGCCTGCGCTGAAATCGCCGCTGGCGACGCCGCGTCCGGCGCTGGCCGCAACAGGCAGCGATAACTGGGAAACCTTTTGAGTTATTGACGGCATAAGAAAGGAGCCTTAACGGCTAATACTTGTCAGTTAAGCATGGGGTGATAACGCAGTCTGGAGCCGCTCAGGGACGGGCGGTCCTCGCGCCGCTGACGCGGTCCCTTCACGTCATTCGTCTGCCTGACGGACCGGTGGGGATGGAACATCCCTGTTCCAGCCCCACCTTTCGTCCGCTTCCCTGCGGGCTCTCCTGGCAGACTCATTCTGTTCAGCGCTGCGAAATGCCCGTCCCTGAGCGGCCCCAGCCTGCTGGCCAGCTTCTGTGGGCGCTGCTGGAAAAGGACGGCAGCGTTTTTACTGCTACAAAGGGCACTCTGTCTGAGGTCACTGCGCCTCCTCTGCTGTAGAGGGCTATTCGCAGCGCTGAGGCGGAAACGTTGTGCCAGGAGCCGGTCGCAGGGATGCGACCGGCAGTTCGGGTAGGCCTGGATGGCCGTACCCGAACGGTC
>NZ_MWUE01000037.1 GCF_002077695.1 Pantoea latae | reverse complement strand
TGGCGGCACTAGCGCGGCGGTCCCACCTGACCCCATGCCGAACTCAGAAGTGAAACGCCGTAGCGCCGATGGTAGTGTGGGGTCTCCCCATGCGAGAGTAGGGAACTGCCAGGCATCCAACTGCAATAACCCTGACCTCACGGTCAGGGTTTTTTGCTTTGCGTCACATTTACCGCACCCGGCGCGTGATTACGTTCCGTTGAGGTGGCTGAAATGCTTTACTCATTGTTTTAACGCTGCTTATCAGCAAGGAACTTGAGGTAACGCATGGCAGAAAATAATACGCGCTCATCCCGTCACGCGACAGACGCGCAGGGGATCAGCAAAAAACGTGTCTGGGCAATCGTCGGCGCGTCGTCGGGCAACCTGGTCGAATGGTTCGACTTCTACGTCTACTCTTTCTTCTCCCTCTATTTTGCGCACGTCTTTTTTCCTAAAGGTGATACCACCACGCAGCTGCTGCAGACCGCTGGCGTATTCGCCGCCGGTTTTTTGATGCGTCCCATCGGCGGCTGGTTATTTGGTTATATTGGCGATCGTCACGGCCGCAAAAAGTCGATGCTTATTTCGGTGTGCATGATGTGTTTCGGCTCGCTGGTGATCGCCTGCCTGCCTGGCTATGGCGCTATCGGCATCGCCGCGCCGGCGATCCTGCTGCTGGCGCGCATGTTCCAGGGCCTCTCTGTCGGCGGGGAATATGGCACCAGCGCCACCTATATGAGCGAAGTGGCGCTGGAAGGACGTAAAGGATTCTACGCTTCTTTTCAGTACGTTACGCTAATCGGCGGTCAGCTGCTGGCGGTGCTGACGGTGGTGGTGCTGCAGTTTATCCTCAGCGAAGAGGATCTGCGTAGCTGGGGCTGGCGCATCCCCTTTTTCCTCGGCGCAATCCTCGCCGTCGTGGCGCTCTGGCTGCGGCGTTCGCTGCATGAAACCTCTGATAATCAAAGCCGCCATCATAAAGATGCCGGCAGCATTACCGGACTGCTGCGCAACCATACGCGCGCCTTTTTAATGGTGCTGGGCTTCACCGCCGGCGGTTCGCTGAGCTTTTACACCTTTACCACCTATATGCAGAAATACCTGGTGAACACGGCGGGAATGGATGCCAAAAGCGCCAGCGGGCTGATGACCGGCGCGCTGCTGGTCTTTATGCTGATCCAGCCGGTTATCGGCGCGCTCTCCGACAAAATCGGCCGACGCGGATCGATGCTGATCTTCGGCGCGGGCGCGGCGATCTGCACCGTTCCGATTTTGACCGCGCTGCAAAGCGTGCAGAGTCCGACGCTCGCATTCTGCCTGATCATGCTGGCGCTGCTGATCACCAGCTTCTACACCGCGATCAGCGGGATCCTGAAAGCAGAAATGTTTCCGCCAGAGGTACGCGCACTGGGCGTAGGGCTTTCCTATGCCGTGGCTAACGCGATTTTTGGCGGTTCGGCAGAGTATGTGGCGCTGCTGCTGAAGCAGCAGGGCGTAGAGACGACCTTCTTCTGGTATGTGTCGGCGATGGGCGCGCTGGCGTTTCTGGTATCACTACTGCTGCATAAGCGCGGCAAGGGCATCAGACTGTAGCGGGAAAGGGGATTGCCTGCGGCGCTGGCCGCCGCAGGCATTGCGTCAGAGAATACGGCTAATCAGGCGGTCAATACGAATACGACGCAGGCGGCGGATCAGCTTGCGCACCTTCGCCGGATAGTCAGAGATGCTTTCCAGATCGCGGAAATGGCTCACCACATGAGTATGGGTGCGAATTAGCGCTAACTCTTTCTCGCGCTGCTCGGCAAGCTGCTGCAGCGGATCGTGGATCAGCACCGCATTTTCCAGGTCGAGCCGCCAGGCCCGCGGATTGAGGTTATTGCCGGTAATCAGCATCCACTCATCATCCACCCAGATGCCTTTCAGGTGATAGCTGTTTTCGCCATCCTTCCACAGGCGCACCGCCAGCTGGCCGTTATCCACGTAATACTGCAGACGGCTGAGAAAGCGGCGCAGGTTAATCTCATAGAGATAGGGCAGCGCACCAATAATTTTAAACGGCTGCTCGGGCGGGATATAGAAGTCGTTAGCGGTCTTATCGCCGACGATAATCTCCACCTCTTTTCCCTCGCGCAGCAGATGGATAATGTTGCGCACCAGAATCGCCGGCAGGTTGAAGTAGGGCGTACAGATGGTCAGCTTCTGCTCGGTGCAGGGCATCAGATGGAAAATGGTTTTATTCAGCAGGCTGCGCTTGCCCAGCCCGACCAGCGGCGTCACCGTCAGCTCTTCGTTATGCCCGTCGCCGGTAAACTGATAATTGAAGCCGCGCAGATCCTGACGGAACTGGCGCGTTTCATTTTTGATTTCCGGACTGGAGGGGCGCTCTTCCCGATCGAGACGGTTGACCGCTTCCGACTGCTTAAGATTGACGTTGATCCACTCAAACATGGCGTCGGCCAGCTGCGGGTTGCGGATCAGCTGATAGCGGTCATAGCGATATTTATCGTGCTGGTGCAGATAGACGTCATTGATGCTGGCGCCGCTGTAAAGCAGCGTGTCGTCGATAATAAAGCCTTTAAGGTGCAGCACGCCAAGCGCTTCGCGGGTATTCACCGGAATGCCGTAAACCGGAATGGCGATATCAGCGTGCTGCGTCGCCATCTCGCAGTACCAGTCGGCATTAGTGACGCCGCGCGCCGCGCCGATGCGACCGCGCTGGGCGCGATGCCAGTCGACCAGAATGCTGATATCCAGCTCGGGACGGGCGCGCTTCGCCGCGTAGAGCGCATCCATCACCGCGCGTCCGGCGTCATCGTTTTCCATATAGAGGGCGACAATGCAGATACGGTGCTGCGCCGCGGCGATTTTTTCCAGCAGCGTGCGACGAAAATCGGCAGGCGAGTAAAGAGTTGCCACATCCGCAGCGGACTGTGACAGCTTCGGCAACTGTGCGAGGTGTTGTTGATGCTTATTGCGTTTGAATTTAGTCAGCATCGCAGTGCGCTTCTTCTCGGTTCATTGCATGGCCTTTTGCCATCAAATCAGGGTCATAACGGTAAATAATAACATCAACCTGCACTGGTCGGCCATTTTTTACCTTTCTCTACAAGGTTAGCTGATGTCCCTGTGTAAGGGTAAATTCAGGCTGACGATGCCCTCATCCAGCTGAACATCCACGCCGAAACCGAGTTTGCGCGCCAGCGTGATCATGCCGCGATTGTGCGGCATGGTGATGCCGGTGAGCTGCTGCAGACCATGCTCACGCGTATAGCGGATCATCTTCTCCAGCAGCCGTCGTCCCATGCCCAGCCCTTTTAAATCGGATCGCACCAGCACGGAAAACTCCGCGTCGATATTGTCGGCATCGGAAATGGCGCGCGTAACGCCAATAATCTCGCTGCTTGTCTGCTGCTGGCGCACCGCGACGAACGCCATCTCGCGGTCGTAATCAATCTGCGTCATATTGGCGAGATCCTCATGGGTGAACTCGTTGATCTCGCTGAAGTAGCGATAATAAAGATCCTCTTTGGTGACCTGCGCGATAAAGGCGCGCAGCAGCGGTTCGTCTTCCGGCAGAATAGGGCGGAACACGCAGCGCTGTCCGTCTTTTAGCGTGACCGACTCTTCCAGCTGCTGCGGATAGGGGCGTATCGCCAGCCGCGCGGCGTTGTCGCCGCTGAACGGCGCCAGCTCGAGTGTGACGTCAAGCAGGGTAAACTCGCTGCCCGCCGCCAGCAGCGGATGAATGTCGAGCCGCTGGATCTCGGGGCAATCCACCACCAGGTTGGAGACCTGCACCAGCAGCTGGCTGAGCGCCGGGATATCCAGCGACTCCAGCCCGCCGCGACGGCGGATTTTGCCGCTCTTAATCGCCTGTATCACCAGGTAGCGCGCCAGCGTCATATTGAGCGGCGGCAGCGCGACCGCCGCCTGTTTATCCGCTTGCCACTCAACGCCGCCTTCGCCGAGCAAAATCACCGGGCCGAACAGCGCATCCTGCTGCACCACCACGCGCAGCTCCTGTGCGCCGGCGCGATGGGCCATACTCTGCACCAGCAGGCCTTCAATGCGCGCCTGCGGCAACGTCTTCTTAACGCGATCGACGATGGCGTCGGCTGCCTGCTGCACTTCGGCGCCGTTGCGCAGGTAGAGCATCACGCCCTGAACTTCAGATTTGTGCGCGATGTCGGGCGATCGCAGCTTCAGCGCCACGGGATAGCCAATCTGTTCGGCTATCGCCGCCGCCTGCTCGCTCGAGCCGGCAATCCAGGTGGGCAGGGTCGCCAGGCCGTACGCCTGCAGTATCGGCTGCACTTCATGGGTGTCCAGCGTGGTGACGCCGCGCGCCAGCGCCTGCGATAGCAGCTGATGCGCCTGCGCGCTGTCCTGCGTCAGGCTCGCGGGCAGCGCCGGGGTTTCACGCAGCTGTTTCTGATTGCGGCGATACTCCACCTGATGCATAAACGCCGTGACGGTGCCTTCCGGCGTGCGCCAGGTGGGGATCCCCGCCTGGGTAAAGGCGCGGCGCGCCGCCTGCGACGAGAACTCGCCGCACCAGTTGGTTAACAGCGTCACCTGCTTGCCGCGCGGATGCGCCGCGATAGCCTGAATGATCTGCTCCGCCGATTCGGTGGCGGGCGCCACCGCGCTGGGCGCGTGAACGATCATCAGCGCATCCAGCTCATAGCTGCCCAGCAAGATGTTAATGCAGTCGACATAGCGCTGCGGCGTGGCGTCATCTTTCAGGTCAAGCGGATTGCCGCGTCCCACGCCTTCCGGCAGCAGCGCGGCCAGCGCCGTCAGCGTGTCGTCGCTCAGCGAGGCGAGCTTGCCGTTGCGCGCATAGAGTTCGTCGAGCGCCAGCGCGGCGGGCGCGGCGCCGTTGCTAACGATCATCAGCCTGTCGCCGCGCAGCGGGCGCATATGGCTAAGGGACTCAACGGCGGTAAAAAGCTCATGGGTGTCCTGCACGCGCAGCAGGCCGGCGCGCTGAATGGCCGCATCCCAGGCGGCGTCCAGTCCGCTATGGGTGCCAAGCAGCGCCTGCGCCTGATGGCTGCGGCCGCTTTTAATCACCAGAATAGGTTTATTGCGCGACGCGCTGCGCGAGGCTGAAACAAACCGCCGCGCGTCGCTGAGGTGTTCGAGATAGAGCAGAATGGCGCTGGTCTTGCCGTCGCGCGCCAGGAAATCGAGCAGATCGTCAACGTCGGTATCCAGGCTGTCGCCCAGCGCGATAAACCAGGAGAAGCCCAGATTGCGCTGCTGCGCCCAGTCGAGAATGGTGTTGGAGACCGCTGCCGACTGGGAGATAAAGGCGATACGGCCTTTTTCGATTGGCACCGGCGAGAAGCTGGCGTTAAGTCCTTGCCAGGGCGCGAGCAGCCCGAGGCTATTGGGCCCCAGCAGACGAATTTGCCACTGCGCCGCGCAGCCCTTGAGTTCCTCCAGCTGGCTGGCGGGCGCGGAGAGAATAATGCAGGCCTTGCATCCTTTCTCGCCCAGCTGCTGCAGCAGTTCCAGATTACGTTTTGCATGAGTGCAGATCACCGCCAGATCGGGCGCGAACGGCAGGCTGGCGATGGTGGGCCACGCGAGCACGCCGCTGACCGCTCTGTACTTAGGCGTCACCGGCATCACAGGGCCGCTAAAGCCGCCCGCCAGCAGATTACGCATCATAAAGTGGCCGGCACGCCCTGGCCTGTCGGACGCGCCGATAACCGCAATCGATTTAGGTCGTAACAGCGCTTCCAGTCCGCGTTGGCTCATCCCACTCTCCCCTGGTCGAATGGCGTGATTGTAATCGCTTTTTAGCCGCTTTGCCGGTTCGGCGATCGCAGGCTGCGAGGTCGGCAGGTTTTTGCCTGCGCAGGCCGGCGCTAGGTCGTGTCGGCCTGCGAGGCGCAATGGGCGGGATGGTGCGGCTTGCCCGCCAGATAGGCGTGACGGAAATGGTCGAAATGGCGCTGCAGCGCCTGCGCGGCGGCGTCATCTCCCGCCTGCGCCAGCAGCGCGGCGGCGACCTCGGCGGTGCAGTGCTGGCCTTCGCCGTGGGCCTCGCGCAGCGTGTAGCGCGACGGCGCGGTAACGTTTAGCGACATCACCGGCAGCGCATCGAGCCAGGGACTCTTACGGAACATTTTGCGCGCCTCGGTCCAGGTGCCATCGAGCATAATAAACAGCGGCGGTTTGCCGCTCAGCGGCGGCGCGGTCAGCACCTCGCGGCCGGGATCGGCGTAAGAGGCGGGAAACACCACCATCGGCTGATAGTCAGGATGGGCGACCGCGCTCAGCAGCGCGGGATCGGGTTCGGTGCGCGACCAGCCGAATGCGTCGGTCTGCGGCAGAATATCGGCGATCAGCCGGCCGGTATTGCTCGGCTTCATCGGCTCGGTATCGAACATCACCAGGCAAAAACGGCTGCGCGCGCGCTGCGGCTGGATGGTGGCGCACAGGCAGTTTTTTTGCGGCAGCAAACAGCGCTGGCAGCGCACGACGCGGTTGCCTCTGGCAAGAAAAGGGCGAGTGGCGCGAGCAAGGCGTTGCGCACGCAGGCGGAGAACGGCGTTATCAGTCATGGCTTAGCAAGAGAAGGAAAACGCTATTGTAATCGAAGCGCGCGGGAAAAGAAAAAGGCCAGCGCGGCTGGCCTGAGTGTGCTGACAGGATGCGTTATCGCAGGCGTTACAGCGATTCATCCAGCCATTCGTTGAAGGGCGATTTCGGCATCGCGCCGTTGAGGATGTCTACCATCTCGCCATTTTTGAAGATCATAATGGTCGGGATGCTGCGGATGCGAAAACGGCTGCTCAGCGCGGGCTCCGCTTCGGTATTCACCTTAACGAAACGCACCTGACCGCTGCGCTCCTGCGCCACCTCTTTAAACACCGGCGCGAAGTTCACGCAGGGACCGCACCACGGCGCCCAGAAATCCACCACGACCGGCAGGTCGTCCTGCAGATATTTATCCAGCGTTTCGGCGGTGGCGTTTGCCACTTCACCATTAAACAGTTCGCTGCCGCAGCGACCGCATTTTGCTCCATCGGCCACGCGCTCTTGCGGAACGCGATTGGTTGCCTGACAGGAAGCACATACCGTATTCATAGATACCTCGGGGGGTTGCAGGTGTCACTTTTGTAAATATTGTCCATTATGAGAAGGTTGCGAACAGCCCTCAAACTGGATTGTCCAATAGGTTCAATAGTTGATAGCTAAGCGCTAATACATCAGGTAATCTTCGCGCTCTCAATGCAGGAGGAACAGATGAACGACGAATTTAAAGGCAAAAGTGGCAAGGTAAAAGTGATGTACGTGCGAGATGAGGGCGAGTCAGGCTCACGCGCGCCGAACCCGCGTACCGGTAAAGGGGGTGGCCGCCCAGCCCGTCAGGAAGATTCGCGTCGTTCCTCTGGCCGCCGCAGCGAAGAGGGCGCCAGCCGCAAGCCGCGCAGCGACGAAGGCAGCCGTAAACCGCGCAGCGAGGAAGGCAGCCGTCGGCCACGCAGCGAAGAAAACAGCCGCAGACCGCGCAGCGACGAGGCTTTTTCGCCCTGGCGCACCGTGTCGCGTCCGCCGAGCGAACGCGCGCCCGTTGACGACGCACAGCCGGAGCAGGGCGGCAAAGTCGCGATCGATCCAGAAGTGATCCGTCGCCAGCGTCAGGAAGAGACGCGCGTCTATGGTGAAAACGCCTGTCAGGCGCTGTTCCAGAGTCGTCCGGAAGCGATCGTTCGCGCCTGGTTCGTGCAGAGCGTGACGCCGCGTTTCCGCGAAGCGCTGCGCTGGCTGGCGGCGAACCGCAAAGCCTATCACGTCGTGGATGACGCTGAGCTGGCGAAGGCGTCCGGCACCGAGCATCACGGCGGCGTCTGCTTTATTATTAAAAAACGTCTGGGCATGGCGGTCAGCGAGTGGCTGAGCCAGGCCGGTGAGAAAGATTGCGTGCTGGCGCTGGAAGATGTCAGCAACCCGCACAACCTGGGCGGCATTATGCGCACCTGCGCGCACTTCGGCGCGAAAGGTCTGCTGGTGAACGACGCCTCGCTGCTGGAGTCCGGCGCGGCGGTGCGCACCGCTGAAGGCGGCGCCGAACACGTTCAGGCGATCAGCGGCGAAAGCTTCGCGGCCGGTCTGGAAGCGTTCCGCAAAGCGGGTTATACCATCGTCACCACCTCAAGCCATCAGGGCACGCCGCTGGCGCAGGCCGAGCTGCCGGCGAAGATGGTGCTGGTGCTGGGCCAGGAGCGCGAAGGCCTCTCCGACAGCGCCTTCCAGCAGGGCGATATCAGCCTCTCTATCGGCGGCACCGGCAACGTCGAGAGCCTTAACGTCTCGGTGGCCACCGGCATTCTGCTTGCCGAATGGTGGCGACAGAACGCATAAAAAAACGGGCCGAAAGGCCCGTTTTTGTTGCTGCGTTTAGTGCGCGCCGCCGCCGCCGCTGCCGGAACCAAACGGCGGGCGAGCGAACCAGATCAGCACCAGCAGAATCAAAAACACCCCAGCCGACGCCCAGAAGATCTCATTGGCAGAGATGATCAATCCCTGATTAGTAATCTGCTGCGCGATATAGGCCGACGCCTGCTGGTGGGACATGCCCATGCCTTCCAGCTGTTGATACATCTGCTGCGCGTTCGGGTTATAAGGCGTAATCGATTCGCTAAAGGTGCTGTGATGCATCGACTCCCGATTGGTCCACAGCGTAGTGGTAATCGAGGTGCCAATCGATCCCGCCAGGGTGCGCACAAAGTTCGACAGGCTCGACGCCGCCGCCAGCCGATCGGGCGTCAGCCCGGACAGAGTGATGGTGGTGAGCGGCATAAAGAAGCAGGCGACGGCGAACCCCTGGATAAACTGCGGCCAGGCGGACGCGCCGAAGTCCATTGAAGGCTCGAAGGTGTAGGCGCGCCAGTAGAAGCAGATGGCGTACATAATAAAGCTAAAGGTCACCAGCCGGCGCATATCCAGCTTATGGGCGAAGCGGCCGATAATCGGCGAAAGGATCACCGGGATAATCCCTACCGGCGCCGACGCCAGCCCGGCCCAGGTGGCGGTGTAGCCATAGACCTCCTGCAGCAGCTGCGGCAGCAGCACAATCGAGCCGAAGTAGAGCATATAGGCCAGACTGATCGAGAGACAGCCGATGGTGAAATTGCGCGACTTAAACAGCGCCAGATCGACAATCGGATGGTCGTCGGTCAGCTCCCACACCAGCAGCACCGCCAGCGACACCACAGCGACCACCGTCAGCACCACAATCTCGGTGGAGTTAAACCAGTCAAGCTCCTTGCCGCGATCCAGCATCACCTGCAGACAGCCGATGCCCACCACCAGCAGCACCAGACCCACCACGTCGATCGGGCGAACCTCGGTGCGCGTCTCGCGGCCGCGCAGCGTCTGCAGCGTCAGCATCACCACCACGGCGCCGATCGGCACGTTGATAAAGAAGATCCAGCCCCAGTGATAGTTATCGCTGATCCAGCCGCCGAGGATCGGGCCGCAGATCGGCGCGACGATCACCGTCATCGCCCACAGCGAAAGCGCGATGCTGCGTTTGGCCGGCGGGTAGTTGCTCAGCAGCAAACTCTGCGACAGCGGGATCAGCGGGCCCGCCACGATGCCCTGAAGAATACGGAAAAAAATCAGCATCTCCAGGCTTTCCGACATGCCGCACGCCCAGGAGGCGAGGGCGAACAGCACCGTCGCCCAGGTAAAGAGCTTCACCTCGCCGATGCGCTTCGCCAGCCAGCCGGTAATCGGGATGGAGATGGCGTTCGCCACGCCGAACGAGGTGATCACCCAGGTGCCCTGCGAGTTAGAGGCGCCCAGATTGCCGGCAATGGTCGGGATCGCCACGTTCGCGATGGTCGAGTCCAGCACCTGCATAAAGGTCGCCAACGACAACGCAATGGTCATCAGGACCAGCGGCGCGCCTTCTAGCGGTTTTTGTGCCATAACAGCCTCCGCGTCATCATCCGGCGTTGGCGCGAACGATATCCGCGATCAGCTGATTCGCCGGCGCCAGATCGATCGCCAGCGCATTGCTGCTGTAGGCGGCCTGCTGACGAACGCTGGTGGCGAGCACGCTGCCGTCGGCGTTGGTGGTATCGATTTTCACCAGCGTCGACAGGCCAATGCGCAGCGGATGCTTGACGATATCGTCCTGATTCAGCTCGATACGCACCGGCAGACGCTGCACCACTTTGATCCAGTTGCCGGTGGCGTTCTGCGCAGGCAGCAGCGAGAAGGCGCTGCCGGTGCCCATATCCAGGCCGACCACTTTGCCGTGGTAGACCACGTCGTCGCCGTAGATATCCGCCACCACCGTGGCGTCCTGACCAATGCGCACGCCCGCCAGCTGCGTCTCTTTAAAGTTGGCGTCGATCCACAGATTGGTGGCGGGCACCACGGCCATCAGCGCGCTGCTGGTGTCGATCTGCGAACCGACCTGCACGCTGCGGCGCGACACATAGCCGTCCATCGGGCTGCGAATATCGGTGCGCTGCAGCGCCAGCCAGGCGTCGCGCAGTTCCGCGGCGGCCTGTTTCACCGCTGGCTGCTCCTCCAGCGAGGTGTTGAGGATCATCGCCTGATTGGCGTTATACTGCTGCACTGCCACGTCGAGCTGCGCTTTTGCGGTGGCGACCGCGTCGCGCGAGTGCTGCAGCTCTTCACGTCCGATAAGATTAGAGGCGCCCAGCGGCTCGCGGCGTTTCAGATCGGCTTCCGCCTGCGCCAGCGCGGTTTGCTGCAGCGCGATACTCGCCTGATACTGCTTCGCGTTGATCATCAGCTGATGCGTCTGACGCACGCTGGTAGCCAGCGCGGTCTGCGCTTTTTCAAACGCCTGCTCGGCGTCGGTTTTATCCAGCGACACCAGCACGTCGCCTTTTTTGACGAAATCGGTGTCGTCAAACCAGACTTTATTGACGCTGCCCGACACCTGCGCCATTACCTGCACCTGATTTCCCGCCACGTAGGCGTCGTCTGTTTCCTGGAAGTGCCGCAGCACCAGGAACCAGTAAACGCCCCATGCGATGCCCGCCAGCACAAAAAGCAGCGCCAGCAGAAGCAGCACTTTTTTACGCGTCTTCTTTTTATTGGCTGGCTGTTGCGGGCTTTGCGCCTCCGCAGTTGCACTCATCTCACTCTCCAACTGTTTCATAGGATCGGGGCGCGATCGTCCCTTTCACGGAGCCCGAGTCGAAAAAAGCCAGCGACAGAGCGCTGGCCGGATAAAAGGGGATTAAAATAACGGTTTCGACAGGTGATTGTGTCGCAGTTCTTGCTATTAACGAGAGAGGGAAGCGATGACCTGATCTTCGTCCATTTTGTCGAGACGATTGAGCAACTTACGCGTGATGCCTTCCAGCTGCGATTTTTCGTCTGTGGAGAGTGAAGACCACAGATACTGCAGGCTCTGATGCTGAGGCGGCAGCAGCTGACGCAGGAACTCGTTGCCTTTTTCGGTGAGATGCAGGTGGAGGCAGCGACGATCGTTGTCGCTCTCGCGACGTTCGATCCAGCCGCGTTTTTCCAGCTCATCGGCGATGCGCGTTGCGTTGGTGCGCGAAGAACCCAGCGCGGCGCTCAGCTCAGACGGCTGAATGCTCTGGTTTTCCTGCGCGTCCAGGGTGATCAACGCCATGAATAAGGTTTCGTTAATTCCCTGCGCCTTTAACATCTTGTTGCGGTTTTCCAGCAGCTTCCCCTGCATGTGCATGCACAGACGCGTCAAAATGATTTCGTGCAGCGGGAAATCTTTGTGGCGATTTGCGCGGATGTTAAGCATCTGTTCAATGGGAGTAAACGAACTTTCCATTATAAAAAAACCTCACTAGTTGCAGCTAATATAGTAACGATGGTGACAGATTAAGCGTAGTCATTTTTACTCCGCGCAATTGTTCAGAAGATCACACTGTCGTCATCAGGTGTTTCCAGGTCAATCCGTAACCCTGGGCACAAAACCCTCGCTCGCTGCCGCCTTCGGCCGCAGGACGCGTTATCAAAACGGGAAGAAACTTTTTGTTTGCTAAATAATTTCGCAAGAAAAAATAACTTCTGTGAATAAATTTGCTGCTAACCATAACAAAACTAACCATTCGTGACCAGACTCAATCACTTTTTTGGCATTTTATTTACTTACTTAAGGGCGTTTCGAAGCGGTAGCCGCGCCACCAGATCAGCAGGTTGAGCAGCGTCATTACCACGCCAGCGGCGCAGACGCCGTACCAGCCGGCGATATGAAAAGCGTTGGCGGAAAGCACCGACCCACACGCGCCGCCGATAAAATAGCTGGTCATATAGCCAGCGGTCAGGCGGTTGCGCGCCTCCGGCATCTGGCTGTAGATCACGCTCTGGTTGGTGATATGTACGCCCTGAACGGCCAGGTCGAGCAGCAGAATGCCGACGATCAGCGCGGTTAAAGCGTGCGCGCCCAGCGCCGTCATGCCCCAGGAGGCGAGCATAATGAGCAGGCCCAGCGAAGTGGTAAGCCGCGCTTTGCCCTTGTCCGCCAGCGATCCCGCCTGACGCGCCGCCAGCGCGCCCGCCGCGCCGACCAGACCCAGCAGGCCGATTTCGCCTTCCGAGTAGTTATAGGGCGGCGAGGCAAGCAGAAACGCCATCGAGGTCCAGAGCACGCTAAAGTTGGCGAAAGAGAGGCAGCCGGTCCAGGCGCGGGTGCGGATAACGCGATTCGCCCGGTAGAGCTGGAAAATCGACTTCAGCAGCTGCGGATAGTTAAGCGACACCGACTGTTTCACCTGCGGCAGAAAACGCCACAGCGCCAGCGCCATCAGCACCATTAACGCGCTGGCGACCCAGTAAACGGTGCGCCAGCCGCCGAGCTGCGCCAGCGCGCCCGCCACGGTGCGCGCCAGCAGGATGCCGAGCAGCAGGCCGCTCATCACCGTGCCCACCACTTTGCCGCGCTTCTCCGGCGCCGCCAGCGTCGCGGCGAGCGGCACCAGAATCTGCGCCACCACCGAGAACAGCCCGGTCAGCACCGTGCCCAATAGCAGCAAAGTAAAAGAGGAGGAGGTGGCGGTGATCACCATGCCGCCCGCAGCCAGCAGGCTCATGCCGACGATCAGGGCGCGGCGCTCCAGCATATCGCCGAGCGGCACCAGCAGCAGCAGGCCGCAGGCGTAGCCGAGCTGCGCCGTGGTGACGATAAATCCTGCCAGGCTGACGGAGAGGCCAAAATCGTTGGCGACGGTATGCAGCAGCGGCTGCACATAGTAGTTGCTTGCCACGGAGAGGCCGGTGGCGAGAGACATCAGCAGCACCAGCGCGGGCGTCAGGCTTGGGCGATTTGCATTCATGGACAGTTAAGGCAGGTTGTAATAATCATAATCGGGTAATAGTAACCCAAAAAACTATTTCATTAATGTGTAAATTGACAGGACGTACCAGTCGGTTCGCTGAGCAGCGAAGGGGCGGAGAGTTCCGCCCCGAAAGGAGTCGCGTTTATTTCGCCGCCGCGAGCGCCTCTTTGATCCAGCCGTCGAACTGCTGCTGGTGGGCCTTGATCCAGCCGTCGACATGGCGATTGATATCCGCCTCGGACGCCTGACCGGCGTGCATCGCCGCATTTTCCGCGTTGATGTCGCTAATCGGCAGCTTCATCTCGGCAAACAGCTTCGCCGCCGCCGGGTTCTTCTCCGCCCAGGCTTTGTTCGCCACAATATGCATGGTATTAACCGGGAAGCCGTAGTTGGCGCCGTTCGGTAGCCTGGTGTCGACCTTGCTCTGCGCGCCCGGCAGCGAGGAGAACGGCACCTGCAGCCAGACCACGTCGCGGCCCGGCTTCAGCACGTCGCTCAGCCAGTAGGGCGTCCAGGTGTAGTAGAGGATCGGCTTGCCCTGCTTAAAGCGCGCCAGCGTGTCGGCCACCATGGCCGAGTAGTTGCCCATATTGGCGGTGACGGTATCGCTCAGGCCGAAGGCGCTGTTCTGATGATTGATAACCGCTTCGCAGCCCCAGCCCGGCGTGCAGCCGGTCATATCCGCCTTGCCGTCGCCGTTGCTGTCGAACAGCTGCGCGATTTTCGGATCTTTCAGCTGGGCGATATTGGTGATGTGATACTGCTCGGCGGTTTTCTTGTCGATCAGGTAGCCCTGCGCCGCGCCAGAAATATAGGTGCCAGCGCGATAGAACTTTTTATCGCCGCCCGCGGCGTTGTACATGTCGTCGTGCAGCGGCTGCCAGTTGGTGGCGACGAAGGTAATGTCGCCGGAGGCCATCGAGGTATAGGCGACGTTGTAGTCGATTTCACTCGGCTTTTCGACGCTGTAGCCCAGCTTCTCCAGCGCGCGGCTCACCAGCAGCGTCTGAAAACCCTCTTCGGCGATGGTGCTCTGCGCCGGCTTAACGGTAATGCCTTTGCCCGGCAGATCGGCCGCGGCGGCGTGGGAGAGGGCGAACGTGGTCAGTACGGCGGCGAAAAGAGGTGCGGTCTTGCGCATAGTTATTCCTTATTGTCGGCGTTGCGAGGCGGGCGACCGCGACGGGCCGCCCGAAAAATCAGGCTTTACGGAAAGGGCGCGTCAGCAGGCCAATCGGGCCGCTATGGCTCCAGCGGCGGCTGCCTCGGCTGCGACCGTCGCGACCCACGGACTGGGTTAAACGGTCGAGGATAATGGCGAGGATCACGATGCCGACGCCGCCGACGGTGGCCAGTCCCATATCGAGACGGCCGATGCCGCGCAGCACCATCTGGCCCAGCCCGCCGACAGCGATCATCGAGGCGATCACCACCATCGACAGCGCCAGCATCAGCGTCTGGTTGACGCCCGCCATAATGGTGGGCATCGCCAGCGGCAGCTGCACCTTGAACAGCATCTGACGCGGGCTGGCGCCAAAGGATTCGCTGGCCTCGATCAGATCGGCGGGCACCTGCTTGATGCCGAGAATGGTCAGGCGCACCATCGGCGGCAGGGCGAAGATAATGGTCACCACCACGCCAGGCACGTTGCCGATGCCGAACAGCATCACGATCGGCACCAGATAGACGAACGCCGGCGTGGTCTGCATCGCGTCCAGCAGCGGACGGATGATGCGGCCCGCACGCTCGCTGCGCGCCAGCCAGATGCCGAGCGGCAGTCCGATAACGATGCAGAACAGCAGCGCGGTCAGCACCAGCGCCAGCGTCACCATCGCCTGCGACCAGGCGCCGATAGCGCCGATCAGCACCAGCGAAATCAGCGTCGCGACGCCCATCGCCGGGCTGGCGATCTGCCAGGCGATCAGGGCGAACACTACAATCGCCACCGGCGCGGGCAGGCTCTGCAGCAGCTGCTGAAAGGCGCTAAGGATGTAGTCCACCGGCACGCGAATGCCCTGAAACAGCGGTCGGAAATGGGTCACCACCCAGTCGATGCCTTCCGTTACCCAGCGATCGAGTGGGATCAGGGTCTTGTGAAAGGGATCGAGCAGGTTGAAATGCTCCGGCTGCGGCGCCGGGGCGCTGGCCAGCCAGTCGCTGCTGCTGGTGGCGGCGTCATGCGCGGCACCGCCGTCCGGGGTGCCCCAGGCGTCAGCGGCGCTGCTGGCGGGCGCGGCATCGCCTGCGCCGGACCAGGGATCGCTGCTCGTCTGCGCGGCGGCGTCGGTTTGAGGCGCAGCACTGGCGCTCTCCCACGGATTACTGTTCTGTTCACTCATGATGAAGCTCCCTCACGATCTAAAGCGCGTAACAACATGCCTTTGGAAATAATCCCGACGTATTGATCTTCTTCGCCCACCACCGGCACAGCGCAGGGCGCGTGTGCGACGTGGCCGAGCAGATCGTTCAGCGAGGTATCGGAGGGAACGGCGGTGGGTGCGTCGAGCAGGGCGCTGTCGAGCCCTTCGCCTGCCGCCAGCGCCGCTTTCAGCGAGTCGGTAGAGACCACGCCGACAAACTTTTGCTTCTCCAGCACATAGCCAAATTCGCGATCTTCATCCTGCAGCAGTTTGATGGCGGAGCGCGGGCCGAAGCCGGGCGCTTTACGGATCAGCGCGCCCGCGCTGCGGCGCGCGATATCTTTTGCGCTAAAGACGTGGCTGATATCGACGCCGCGGAAGAAGGTGCGCACATAGTCGTTGGCCGGGTTATTCAGGATGTCGTCCGGCGTACCCACCTGCACCACTTCGCCGCCCTGCATAATGGCGATGCGGTCGCCGATGCGCATCGCTTCGTCGAGATCGTGGGAAATAAAAATAATGGTGCGCTGGTGTTTCGCCTGCAGCTTTACCAGCTCATCCTGCATTTCGGTGCGGATCAGCGGATCGAGCGCGGAAAACGCCTCGTCCATCAGCAAAATATCGGGATTAATCGCCAGCGCGCGGGCTAATCCAACGCGCTGACGCATGCCGCCGGAAAGTTCGTCGGGATACGCGTGAGCATAATTTTCCAGCCCGACCTGACGCAGCGCATCCAGCGCTTTTTCCTGACGTTCCGCCAGCGCCACGCCGGCTAATTCCATGCCGAAGGCGGTATTATTTAGCACGGTCATATGCGGCATCAGCGCAAATGACTGGAACACCATGCTGATTTTATTTCGGCGCACGTCGCGCAGTTCGCTGTCGGATATTTTAGCGATGTCGACGCCGTCGATGATGACCTGACCTCGGGTGGGTTCTATCAGACGATTGAGAAGGCGAACCATGGTCGATTTTCCAGAGCCGGAGAGTCCCATGATGACGAAGATTTCGCCTTCTTCAATGGCCAGACTGGCGTTCTTGACGCCGAGCGACAACCCGGTTTTTGCCAGTATTGTCTCTTTGCCTTCCCCTTTCTCTATATATTTAAATGCGCGATCGGGGTTTTCCCCAAATATTTTATAAAGGTTTTTTACTTCAAGTTTAATTGCCATGCAGTGATGAAGTCCTGATTTAATTAATTGAAGTTCAGCTTTCCCGGTTAAATTTAAGCGGCTCATACCGTAACACACTGACATTATCTGACAACCCTGAATGGCGATATTCATGGCGGAATAGCAGGCGTGAAGCGCAGAATTCCCAGTGCTCACAAGGGATAAGGGGGAACAAATTTTTTCCCGGTGTGAGATCAAATTATGCGGATTTGACACTGAAAAGCAGAAAATTGTCAGAAAATGAGAGGGTGAAAAAAGGAAATTAACGCGTTATGAAAGCGGAATAGCAGGGAAATAATTAGCGGCTTTCGCCGGAATATTGGGCGGCCAGACGGGCGGAAAGAAGAATAACGTCGGGCCGCGACCGGCCCGACGCCAGAGGGTTAAAAGTCCCAGTCTTCGTCTTCGGTTTCTACCGCTTTGCCCATCACGTAGGAGGAGCCGGAGCCGGAGAAAAAGTCGTGATTTTCATCGGCGTTTGGCGACAGCGCGGCGAGAATGGCCGGGTTCACCGTGGTCAGCTCCGCCGGGAACAGCGCCTCGTAGCCCAGATTCATCAGCGCCTTGTTGGCGTTGTAGTGCAGAAAGGTTTTTACCTCTTCCGCCCAGCCGACGTCGGCGTAGAGCGCCTCGGTATAGGCGACCTCATTCTCATACAGCGCCAGCAGCAGATCGTAGGCGAACTGCTGCAGCGCCTCTTTGCGCGCGTCATCCACCTGTTCCAGCGCCTGCTGGTACTTGTAGCCGATGTAGTAGCCGTGCACCGCTTCGTCGCGAATGATCAGCCGGATGAGATCGGCGGTATTGGTCAATTTGCCGCGGCTTGACCAGTACATCGGCAGCCAAAAGCCGGAGTAGAACAGAAACGATTCGAGAAACACGCTGGCGATCTTTTTCTTCAGCGGATCGTCGGCGCGGTAGTGCTCAAGTATGATGCGCGCCTTGTTCTGCAGCGCCTCATTCTCTTCGCTCCACTGATAGGCGGCGTCCACGTCGCTGCTGTTGCACAGCGTCGAGAAAATCGAGCTGTAGGATCGCGCGTGCACCGCCTCCATAAAGCTGATATTGGAGAGCACCGCCTCTTCATGCGGCGTCAGCGCATCCGGCATCAGGCCCGGCGCGCCGATCACGTTCTGAATGGTGTCGAGCAGCGTCAGACCGGTAAACACCCGGATAGTGAGCTGCTGCTGCTGTGGGTTCAGCGTCTGCCACGCGGGCAGATCGTTGGAGAGCGGCACCTTTTCCGGCAGCCAGAAGTTGCTGGTCAGACGGTTCCACACCTCCAGGTCTTTCTCGTCCTGAAGGCGGTTCCAGTTAATGGCCTGAATCTGTTGTAGTCGCATAGTTTTCATCACAACGCGCAGGAAACGCAGCCCTGCACCTCCGTGCCCTGAAGCGCCATCTGGCGCAGTCGAATGTAGTAAAGCGTTTTGATGCCTTTCTTCCAGGCGTAAATCTGCGCTTTGTTAATGTCACGCGTGGTGACGTCGTCGCGGAAGAACAGCGTCAGCGACAGCCCCTGATCGACATGCTGCGTCGCTTCGGCATAGGTGTCGATAATCGCCTCAGGCCCAATCTGATAGGCGTCCTGATAAAGCTCCAGGTTCTCGTTAGTCATAAAGGGCGCCGGATAGTAAACGCGTCCGGTTTTCCCCTCTTTGCGGATCTCAATGCGCGACACAATCGGGTGAATGCTTGACGTGGCGTGGTTGATATAGGAGATCGAGCCGGTAGGCGGAATCGCCTGCAGGTTCTGATTGTATAGCCCGTGCGTCATCACCGATTCACGCAGCGCCTGCCAGTCGGCGCGGGTCGGCAGCGTGATGCCGGCGGCGGCGAACAGTGCGGCCGCGCGTTCGGTGCGCGGCAGCCAGTCGCGCTCGACATACTTATCGAAATAAGCGCCGCTGGCGTAGGCCGAGCGTTCAAAGCCGTCGAAACGCTGCCCGCGCTCCTGCGCCAGCTGATTAGAGGTGCGCAGCGCGTAGAAGGTAACGCAGTAGAAATAGAGATTGGTGAAATCGAGCGCTTCCGGCGAACCGTAGGCGATGCCTTCCCGCGCCAGATAGCCGTGCAGGTTCATCTGACCCAGGCCGATGGCGTGCGAGCGCTGGTTGCCTTCCGCGACCGACGGCACCGAGCCGATATGGCTCATGTCGGACACCGCCGTCAGGGCGCGCACCGCCACCGCCACGGTATTGGCGAGATCGCGCGAGTCCATAGCGTGCGCGATATTCAGCGAGCCCAGGTTGCAGGAGATATCTTTGCCGATGCGACGATAGCTGAGATCCTCGTTGAACTCGCTGGCGCTGTTGACCTGCAGGATCTCCGAGCAGAGATTGCTCATATTGATGCGCCCGGCGACTGGATTGCTGCGGTTTACGCTGTCCTCATACATGATGTAGGGATAGCCCGACTCGAACTGGATCTCTGCCAGCGTCTGGAAGAAGTCGCGCGGCGCGATCCAGCTTTTGCGGATGCGGTCGTCCGCCACCATCTCTTCATACTTCTCGCTGATGCTGATATCGCCGAACGCCTGACCGTAAATCCGCTCGACGTCGTAGGGCGAAAAGAGCGCCATCTGGCGATTCTCTTTCGCCAGCTGGAAGGTGATATCAGGGATCACCACGCCGAGCGACAGCGTCTTGATGCGGATCTTCTCATCGGCGTTTTCCCGCTTGGTGTCGAGAAAGCGCAGGATGTCGGGATGGTGCGCGTTGAGCCAGACCGCGCCCGCGCCCTGACGCGCGCCGAGCTGGTTGGCGTAGGAGAAGGCATCCTCCAGCATCTTCATCACCGGGATCACGCCCGACGACTGGTTTTCGATGCGTTTGATCGGCGCGCCGTTTTCGCGCAGGTTAGAGAGCAGAAACGCCACGCCGCCGCCGCGTTTAGAGAGCTGCAGCGCCGAGTTCACCGCGCGGCCAATCGACTCCATGTTGTCTTCGATGCGCAGCAGGAAGCAGGAGACCAGCTCGCCACGCTGCTGTTTGCCGCAGTTGAGAAAGGTCGGCGTCGCCGGCTGGAAACGCCCGCTCAGCATCTCTTCCAGCAGCGCGCGCGCCAGCGTTTCGCTGCCCTGCGCCAGCGTCAGCGCCACCATACAGGCGCGCTGTTCGAAGCTTTCCAGATAGCGTTTGCCGTCGAAGCTCTTCAGCGTATAGCTGGTGTAGAACTTCCACGCGCCGAGAAAGGTTTTGAATTCAAAGCCCCAGGCCGCCGCCTCGTCATGGAAGCGACAGAGAAAGTCGAAGTCGTACTGATTCAGCACCGCCGCTTCGTAGTAGCCTTCCGCCACCAGATAGCGCAGACGCTCCGCCGCGCTGGCGAACGCGAGCGTATTCGGCGCGACATGCTGCAGAAAGAACTGGCGCGTCGCTTCCTGATCTTTGCTGAACTGGATGCGGCCGTCGGCATCATAAAGATTCAGCATGGCGTTCAGCGCGTGGTAGTCGAGCGCTACGCCATTGAGGGTGTCTGTTGTTGCCAAAATTGAGTTACTCCCGCTTTAACCGTGGCGATGTCTTCCGGCGTTCCCATTAGCTCAAAGCGGTAGAGCACGGGAACCTGGCATTTCTGCGCGATAATGTCGCCGGCCAGGCAGTAAGCCTCGCCGAAATTGCGGTTGCCCGCTGCGATCACGCCGCGAATGCCGCGCCGGTTCGATTCATCATTAAGAAAGTGGATCACCTGTCTGGGCACCGCGCCGCGGCTGCCGCCGCCGCCATAGCTCGGCACCACCAGAATGTAGGGCTGCTGCTGCTGCAGACGTGCGGCGAGGTCGAGCGGAATGCGGCGCGCCGGCAGGCCCAGACGGGTAATAAACCGGTGGGTGTTCTCCGACTGGCTGGAAAAATAGACCAGTGGAAACATGGGATTATTCTCCTGCCGCCGCGAGCTGGCGCAGGCCGGCGATTTTATCCGGGCGGAAGCCGCTCCAGTGATCGCTGTCCGCCATCACCACCGGCACCTGGCGGTAGCCGAGGGATTTCAGGCTGTCGATGGCGTCAGGCTGCACGTCGAGGTTGATCAGCTGATAGTCGATGCCCTGACGATCCATCGCGTTTTTAGTGGCGTTGCACTGGACACAGTTATCTTTAGTGTAAATAATAATGCGCATGATTCGTATTTACCTTTGCTCATGGACAGGGTGATGGGTTAGCGTCGTCTACGCCTCTGTTTGTGGCGTTGCTGCGGCTCGCATCTTGTGTCTGGGTGATAGAGTGAATACTAGATATAGTGCCTGATTAATTCAAGCATACCAGATATAGGGATTTAGACTAATAAGCGCTAAAATCCTGCTAACGCCAGGCCGCATGCGGGTCGACGTAAAAGGAAATTTTTTTGTAAAGGCGGGCGGCTAAAAAAAACGCAAAAAAAAGCCTCGCGATGGCGAGGCCCGATTTTCATCTGTTACGCGGCGTTAGCGGCGGCCGACCAGCAGGGCGCCCAGCACCAGCCCGACAGCGGCACCGATGCCGACGCCGTGCCAGGGTTTGTCATGCACATAGGCATCGACCTGGGTGCCTGCGTCGCGCGCGGCCTGAGACACGCGATTATGACCGCCGTTCAGCTTCGCGCGCGTCTGCTTCAGCAGCGCCTGCGCCTGGCTGCGCGCAGAGTCCACTTCATCTTTCGCTTCGCTGCCGTAGGATTTCAGCAGCGCTTCCAGCGAATCCGCGAGATCGTTCACATCCTGGTTAACATCAATGTCATCGTTTTTAGTGGTTCGATTAAACATTTTTTCGCTCCCTTTGATTTTAAACGTAATACTGAGTGTAGACGATACGCGGATAAACGCATCGGCAGGACCGGGGTTTAGGGAAATTCCGAAAGCCGCATGGCGGCGTGCTGTTGTAAGGTTGCGAGGCTTGAAAGAAGAGAGGAGAGAGCATGTATTTACGACCCGATGAGGTAGCGCGCGTTCTGGAAAAGGCGGGATTTGAAGTCGATGAGGTCACGCCGAAAGCCTACGGTTATCGCCGTGGCGACAGCTATGTTTACGTTAACCGCGAAGCCCGTATGGGACGCACGGCGCTGGTGATCCACCCCACGCTAAAAGAGAAAAGTCAGCCGTTTGCCGAGCCGGCGTCTGAAGTCAAAACCTGCGATCACTACACGCGTTTTCCGCTCTATCTGGCGGGCGAGTCGCAGGAGCACTACGGTATTCCCCACGGTTTCAGCTCGCGCGTCGCGCTGGAGCGCTATCTGCAAAGCGTCTTCGGCTGACAACAGCCCGCCCCGTCAGCGCGGGGCAAGGCGTCTTTTTTTAGCAAAACCTTATCTTTTCCCACGTTGCAATTCCGCGCAGCGACGCGTATAAACCTGCCATATAGATGTTTAGACGTCCATATGGGTAAAAGATGAGCGAGCAGGAAAACCCGTCACGGGATCAATTTAAGCGCACCATGAAAACACGCCATCTGGTGATGTTGTCGCTGGGCGGCGTCATCGGCACCGGGCTGTTCTTTAATACCGGCTATATCATTTCCACCACCGGCGCGGCGGGCACGCTGCTCGCCTACCTGATCGGCGCGCTGGTGGTCTGGCTGGTGATGGTCTGTCTGGGCGAACTGTCGGTGGCGATGCCGGAAACCGGCGCGTTCCACGTCTATGCGGCGCGCTATCTCAGCCCGGCCACCGGCTACACCGTCGCCTGGCTCTACTGGCTCACCTGGACGGTGGCGCTCGGCTCCAGCTTTACCGCCGCGGGCTTCTGCATGCAGTACTGGTTTCCGCAGGTGCCGGTGTGGATCTGGTGTCTGCTGTTCTGCGTCGCTATCTACCTGCTGAATATCATCTCCACGCGCTTCTTCGCCGAAGGGGAGTTCTGGTTCTCGCTGATCAAAGTCGTCACCATCATCGCCTTTATCGTGCTGGGCGCGGCGGCGATGTTCGGCTTTATTCCACTGAAAGCGGGCGGCGCCGCGCCGGGGCTGAGCAATCTCACCCAGCACGGCTGGCTGCCGCACGGCATCCTGCCGATTATCATGACCATGGTGGCGGTTAACTTCGCCTTTTCCGGCACCGAGCTAATCGGCATCGCCGCCGGGGAAACTGAAAATCCGCAGAAGGTGCTGCCGCTGGCGATCCGCACCACGGTGGCGCGGCTGATTATCTTCTTTGTCGGCACGGTGCTGGTGCTGGCGGCGCTGATCCCGATGGACCAGGCGGGGATCGTCAAAAGCCCCTTTGTGGTGGTATTTGAGAAGATCGGGATTCCTTACGCGGCCGATATTGTTAACTTCGTTATCCTGACGGCGATCCTCTCGGCGGCAAACTCCGGGCTCTACGCCTCTGGGCGCATGCTCTGGTCGCTGGCGAATGAGAAGACGCTGCCGCGCTGCTTCGCCCGCGTCAATAAACGCGGCGTGCCGCAGCTGGCGATCACCGTCAGCATGCTGGGCGGCGTGCTGGCGCTGCTCTCCAGCGTTATCGCGCCGGACACGGTGTTTGTCGCGCTCTCCGCCATCTCCGGCTTCGCGGTGGTGGCCGTCTGGCTCAGCATCTGCGCCTCGCACTACATGTTCCGCCGCCGTCATCTGGCGCAGGGCAGGGCGCTGAGCGAGCTGGTCTACCGCGCGCCATTCTACCCGCTGACGCCGATACTCGGCTTCGTGCTCTGCCTGCTGGCGTGCGTCGGGCTGGCGTTCGATCCTTCGCAGCGCATCGCGCTCTGGTGCGGCATTCCCTTTGTGCTGCTCTGCTATGCGGTTTACGCTGCAACCCATAAAAAATCGCAGGCTGAGGAGGCCAATGATGCAGCATAATTCCGTGGCGCAGGCGCTGGCTGAAAACAGCACGCTTATTCTGGACGGCGCGCTGGCAACAGAGCTGGAGGCGCGCGGCTGCAATCTGGCGGACGCGCTCTGGTCGGCAAAGGTGTTAATGGAAAACCCCGAGCTGATCTATCAGGTGCACCATGACTATTTCGCCGCCGGGGCGCGCGTCGCCATCACCGCCAGCTACCAGGCGACGCCGCAGGGCTTCGCCGCGCGCGGGCTGGACGAGGCGCAGTCGCTGCAGCTGATCGCCCGCAGCGTTGAGCTGGCGCGACGCGCGCGCGACGACTATCGCGCCGCAAGCCACAGCCAGGCCGCGCTGCTGGTGGCGGGATCGGTCGGGCCATACGGCGCCTTTCTCGCCAACGGCGCGGAGTATCGCGGCGATTATGCGCTGCCCGAAGCGGAGATGAAGGCGTTTCACCGTCCGCGCGTGCAGGCGCTGCTGGCGGCGGGCGCGGATCTGCTGGCGTGTGAAACCTTGCCCTCGTTCGCCGAGGCGCAGGCGCTGGTGGCGCTGCTGGCGGAGTTCCCCGGCGCGCAGGCGTGGTTCTCTTTTACGCTGCGCGACGCGCAGCACATCAGCGACGGTACGCCGCTGCGCGAGGTAGCGGCCTTTCTGCACGCCCAGCCGCAGGTTGTCGCGCTGGGCATCAACTGCGTGGCGCTGGAGCAGACGACGCTGGCGCTGGCCGCGCTGCAGGCGCTGACCAGCAAGCCGCTGGTGGTCTATCCCAACTCCGGCGAGCAGTATGACCCCGTGAGCAAAAGCTGGCACTCTGCGCCGTCGGGCTGCACGCTGCACGACAAACTGCCCGAGTGGCGCGCCGCCGGCGCACGGCTGATCGGCGGCTGCTGCCGCACCACGCCGCAGGATATCGCCGCGCTTGTGCACGACTGTCAACCGCAATAAAGCGCAGAAAACAGGCGATGCTAAGGCGATTAACAACACAAGGGCGGTTTACACTGCCCTTTCTGACTCTTTAGCGGATCCCTTCATGAAACTGCGACTTGTTATCCTTGCCGCCGCGCTGCTGCTGAGCGGCTGCGCCTCGATTGTCGGCTCGTCGAGCCAGGCGGTGCGTATCGACTCTCAGCCGCAGGGCGCGCGCTTTACGATACAGGATGAGGATGGACGGTCGGTGGCGGAGGGCTACACGCCGCAAACCGTGGATCTGGCGAAGTCGACCGGCCGCTATTTCGGCAAGAAGCACTATCAGGTGATGCTGGAAAGCCCGGGCTACGTGCCGGTAACGCTGCCGATCGAAGGCAAAGCCAACCTCTGGTATCTGCTTGGCAATATTCCGCTGGGCGGTTTTCCCGGCTGGCTGCTGGTCGATCCCTTCAACGGCGGCATGTACAACCTGCAGCCGGAGCATCCACGTCCCTTCCTTAATCCAGTCGGTGCGCGCGGCTGACGGGCGTTACTGCGCGGTGGGCTTCACCATCGCGCCGCCTGAGCGAAACCGCTCCAGAAACTGATGCTGGAAAATGCACATGCGGATGGTGTTGCGGTACTCGCCGTTGATAAAGAATTCGTGCTTCAGCACGCCCTCGGTCTCAAACCCCAGCTTGCTGTAGATGTGGATCGCCTTCTCATTCTCCTGATCGACGATCAGATAGAGCTTGTAGAGATTCAGCACTGAAAAACCGTACTCCATCGCCAGCTTCGCCGCCTGGCTCGCCAGCCCTTTGCCCTGATGCGCCGGGTCGATAATGATCTGAAACTCGGCGCGGCGATGCACGTGGTTGATCTCCACCAGCTCCACCAGCCCTGCTTTCTGGCCGTCGTGCTCGACGACAAAGCGGCGCTCGCTTTGATCGTGAATGTGTTTGTTGTAGAGGTCGGAGAGTTCGACGAACGCCTCATAGGGCTCTTCAAACCAGTAGCGCATTACGCTGGCGTTGTTGTCCAGCTGATGAACGAAATGGAGATCTTCCCGCTCCAGCGGGCGTAGCTTAACCGTCATAAAAGCCTCATTGCTGATAGATTACGCGCGAGTATAGCGTGCCCACTCGCGCGCGATCCATCAGGCGCCGATCTGCTCGACGATGCGGCCCTGCGCCATGCGCGCGGCGCGATCGCACATATGATCGATCACGTCGGGATCGTGGCTGACCAGCACCATCGTCAGGCCGTCGTCGCGCTTGAGATCGTTCAGCAGGTTGAGGATCTCCGCCTGCACCGACATATCCAGCGCCGAGGTCGGCTCATCCAGCAGCAGGATCTTCGGCTCCAGCAGCAGCGCGCGCACGATGGCCACGCGCTGGCGCTGGCCGCCGGAAAGCTGATGCGGGTAGCGATCCGCCAGCGCCGGATCCAGCCCGACGTGGCGGAAGCCCTGATTGATGCGGTCGTCGATATTATCGCGGCGCAGCAGCTTTAGCGGCTCCGCCAGGGTGCGGCGCAGGCGATGGCGCGGATGCAGCGAGGCGTAGGGATCCTGAAACACCATCTGCACGTCGCGGCGCAGCTGGCCGGTAAAGGGCTTGCCCGGTGCGACGTCGCTGCCCGCCAGCCGCATCTTGCCCTGCCAGTGCGGATTGAGGCCGGCCATCACCCACAGCAGCGATGACTTGCCGCAGCCGGAGGGGCCGACCAGGCCGAAGCACTCGCCGGCGTTCACCTGCAGATCGACCTCATGCACCACGGTGCGCAGTTCATAGCCCTGTTTATGCGCGACGCTGAGCCGCTGAAGATTAATCATGGTTCGCCTCCAGCGCGGCGCGATCCAGCACCGGCAGCGCTTCGCCGTGGGTCGCTTTGCTCGGACGGCACGACCAGAGCGTGCGCGTATAGGGATGGGTAGCGCGCGGCAGCTCCGCAGCGGGCAGGGTGTCGAGCACGCGGCCCTTGTACATCACCATCACGCGCTCGCAGTGTTCAGAGACCTGCTGCAGATCGTGGCTGATCAGCAGCAGGCCCATATTGCGCGCCTCCACCAGGCGTCGGATCAGCGCCAGCACCTGATCGCGCATGGCGTGATCGAGCGCCGAGGTTGGCTCGTCGGCGATCAAAAATGCCGGATCGGTGATCAGGGCGATCGCCAGCATCACGCGCTGGCCCATGCCGCCGGAGAGCTGGTGCGGATAGCGCTGCATCAGCTGGCGCGGCTGCGGCAGGCCCACAGCGTCGAGCATCTCGCACACCTTCTCTTTGCGCTCGCTGCGGCTCAGGCGACGGTGCAGCAGCAGCGGCTCCTCGACCTGCCAGCCGATGGTGCGCGTCGGGTTAAGGGCATATTTCGGATCCTGCATCACCATCGCCACCGTATCGCCGCGCAGCGCGCTCCAGGCTTTTTCGCTCAGGCGCAGCGCGTCGTGGCCCGCCACCTCCAGCTTCTGCGCATGCAGATGCAGCGCTGGCGAGAGCAGGCCCATCAGCGAACGGGCGGTCAGGGATTTGCCGGAGCCGGATTCGCCTACCAGCGCTACGCGCTCGCGGCCGATGCGGAAGCTGATGTCGTCCACCAGCAGCGCGTCGTCGCTGCGAATGCTCAGCGACTCGGCGTGAAGTAACAGATCATTTGGCATGGCGGGTATCCAGTCGGTCGCGCAGGCCGTCGCCTGTCAGGTTAAAGGCCAGGCTGGCGAACAGGATTGCCGCGCCGGGCGCGGCGGCGACCCACCACTGGTCGAAAATCACTTTGCTGCCTTCCGCCACCATCGAGCCCCATTCAGCGGTCGGCGGCTGTACGCCCATGCCGAGAAAGCCGAGACCGGCGGCGGAGAGAATAATGCCGCCGAGGCTCAGCGCGGCGCGCACGACGGCGGTCGGCATGCAGAGCGGCAGAATATGGCCAAACATCAGGCGCAGCCCGGTGATGCCCTGCATACGCGCGGCGGCCAGATAGTCGCTGCGGCGCAGCGCCAGGGTTTCGGCGCGCGCCTGGCGGGCAAAGGGCGGCCAGCTGGTGAGTGCCAGCGCGAGTGCGCCGTTCATCAGGCCTGGACCGAGCATCGCCACCAGCGCCAGCGCGATCACCAGATTGGGCAGCGAAAGAAAGATATCGGTAATGCGCATCAGCACGCGCTCCGTCCAGCCGCCGACGTAGCCAGCGGTGATGCCCACCAGCAGGCCGACCGGAATGGTCAGCACAAGGATCAGCGACACCAGCAGCAGCGTCGGGCGCGCGCCGTAGATCACGCGGGAGAGCAGATCGCGGCCAAAGCCGTCGGTGCCGAACCAGTGCTGCGCCGACGGCGGCAGCAGGCGCGCCGAAATGGTCTGCAGATTAGGGTCGACAGGCGCCAGCAGCGGCGCGAACAGGGCGGTCAGCACCAGTATCGCCACCAGCGTCAGGCCGATAGTCAGCGAGGTGACGCGACGGCGGCGGCGCGGCCGCACGGTTTCGAGTTCGGAAAGTTGTTGCGTCATCGGGTTCTCGGATCGGTTAACCAGGTTAAGGCGTCCGCCAGGGCGTTCAGCAGAATAAAGCAGGCGCCGATCAGCAGCGTGGAGCCGAGTATGGCGGGCGTATCGGCGGAAAAGAGCGCGTTGGTCATATAGCGCCCGACGCCCGGCCAGGCGAAGACGGTCTCGGTCAGCACCGAGCCTTCCAGCAGCGTGGCGTAGGAGAGGGCGATCACCGTCACCAGCGTGCCCAGCACGTTAGGGAAAATATGGCGCAGCAGAATGCGGCCGCGACCGGCGCCCTTGGCGCGCGCCAGCGTCACATACTCTTTGCTGCTTTCTTCCAGCAGCGCGGCGCGCAGCAGACGGGTAATGCCCGCCATCGCCAGCAAACCGAGGACCACCACCGGCAGCCAGAGATGAGCAATGGCGTTGCGGAACATCTCGCGATCGCCAGAGAGCCAGCTGTCGATCAGCACGAAGCCGGTTTTCGGCTCCAGCGTATAGACGTAGAGATCGTCGAGCCGTCCCGGACCCGCCGACCAGTGCAGCACGGCGTAGAACAGCAGCAGGCCGAGCAGGCCGAGCCAGAACACCGGCACCGAATAGCCGAGCAGCGAGATAAAGCGCGCCACGTTGTCGATCACGCTGCCGGGTTTCCAGGCGGCGAGCAGCGCCAGGCTGATGCCGAACACGGCGGCGAAGATCATCGAGCAGGTTGCCAGCTCAATGGTCGCGGGAAAGGTTTGCATCAGGTCGTTCGCCACCGGCTGGTTGGTCAGGTGGGAAAGGCCGAGATCGCCGCGCGCCAGGTGCGCCAGATAGCGCCAGAACTGCACCAGCACCGGCTGATCCAGCCCCAGCTCGTGGCGCACCTGCGCGTAGGTCGCTTCGCTGGCGTGATCCCCGGCGATCTGCTGCACCGGATCCACTGGCGACAGGTGGGAGAGCATAAAGGTAAAGGCCAGCAGCCCGAGCAGCGTCACCAGCAGCGACAGCAGGCTGGTGACCAGCCGCGACAGGCGCGGCCAGAGTTGCCGGGCGAACCCGGCCTCCGAGGCTGACTGCACCATTATTTGCTAACCTGCGAGTAGTAGACCATGTCAGGGTTGATGCCCTGCACGTAGCCTTTCAGGTTGTCGCGCAGCGCGATCAGGTTGCGTGCCTGCAGACCGATCACGTACGGTGAGTTTTTCAGCACCGATTCCTGCATCGCTTTATAGAGCGCCACGCGCTTCTGCGGATCGCTTTCCGCCGTCGCCGCCAGCACCTGCTTGTTCAGCTCGGGAATATGCCAGTCGGAGCGGTAAGCAATGGTTTTACTGCCGTCTTCCGGGTTATAGGCGAACGAGGCGGCGTTGGTGTTAGGGTCGAAATAATCCGCGCCCCAGGCGTTCAGCGTCGCCTGATATTTATGCGCCTTCACGCTGGTAGAGACTTCGGAACTCAGGCCAGGCTGCACGTTGATCTTCACGCCGCCTTTGGCGAAGCTGCCCTGCAGCGCCTGGGCGATATCAAGATAGGGCGGCTGGTTGCTGGTGGAGAGATCGAAGCTGACGTTGGTCAGGCCCGCTTTCTGCAGAATCGCCTTTGCCTTTTCAGGATCGTAGCTGTAAGGGGTGGCGTTGACCGCGCCGAGGAAGCCCTTCGGCAGGAAGGTCTGATGCACGTCGAACTGGCCTTTCAGCAGATCGTTGGCGATGCCTTTGTAGTCGAACAGGTAGCGCGCCGCTTCCCACAGCGCCGGGTTTTTCAGGGTGTCGTTGCCGCCGACGTTAAACTGGATGTAGTAGAGCGACGCCATCGGGATCGCTTCCGTCTTCACGCCTGCTTTGCCCTTCAGCGCGGCGATCTGATCGGCGCCCAGGTTACGCGCGATATCCGCGTCGCCCTGCTCCAGCAGCAGACGGCGCGCCGCCGGCTCCGGCACGTTTTTAATCAGCACGTTTTTCAGCTTCGGCGCGCCGCCCGGCGAGGTCGGGTTAGCGGTCAGCAGCACCACCTGATGCAGCACCACTTTGCGGATCTGATAGGGGCCGCTGCCCGCTGAATTGGTCGCCAGCCAGCCGTTGCCCAGATCGCCGTTCTTTTCGTTCGCCTTCACGGTTTTTTCATCGACGATAGAGGAGACCGGCGCGGAGAGCAGGCTCAGCACATAGGTTGGGCTGACGTTGGCGGTCCAGCTGATCTGCACATGGTTGTCGTCCACTTTTTTCAGGAAGCTGTCGACGTTTTCTTTGGTCCAGCCGAGCTGCGTCAGGATAAAAGAGGGATCGAGGTTAAGCTTCACCACGCGGCCCAGCGAGAAGATCACATCTTCCGGGCGCAGCGGATTGCCGCTGGAAAATTTGGCGTCTTTGCGCAGTTCGAAGGTCAGGCTGCGATTATCGCTGCCCGGCTGCCAGCTGCTGGCGAGCGTGGGTTTCAGATCCGTCGGGTTTTGCGGATCGGACTGGACCAGACGCTGATAGATGTTGGTAAAGGCCTGTACGCTGGTCAGCTCAAACCCTTTAGCGGGATCGAAGCTGTCGGCATCGTCAATCGACTGCGCGATAACCAGCGTATCTTTCGGCGTGGCGGCCTGTGCGGCAAAGGCGGCTGCTAGCGAGAGCGCCAGCAGAGAAGCAGCGGTTTTTTTCATGGTATTTCCTTGCCTTATAAAGTAGTCACGCGAGTGTACGAGAGGGCTTAAGGGAAGAATAGTCTATTATTGGCTAACCTTATTCATAAAAGTTATAAGTGCAGCGAGCAGGTTATAAGGGCGGCAAACCGGCGTTAACTCAGTATAGAGAAACAGAACCTCAACGAAACCTGTTTAGCCTCTTTTTCAGCTTTACCCTTTAGCCGGCGCGCCTATAATAGCGGCAACTTTCTTCTGGAGAATTCACTTGGACAGTCATTCGAATTATTTACTGACACCGGCAAGCTGAATTTCCATGCTGCTTGCCATCCGGCGGGCAGCAATCCTGTTTAATAACGGTTGCTTCCTGAATAACCTGTTCAAAGCAAGGCGATCGTTATGCTGCTTTTTACTCACGCTCTGTTTCCTCCTCCTCGCTGCGCGTAGCTGACTGGCTGCGTTTTACGCCTGCGCATTCTCGCCGCGTCGATACGATGTTGCGCCGAGAGGAGCACACCTGCGGCTTATTCGCCCGTCACGCTACGCATCCCCGTAAATATTTCCTTTATTACGCACGCTTATTTTTGCGTGCCGGGATCGCTTTGCCTGTTACAGGGAGAATTTATCATGTCCGAATTAAAACTTGAAAATCAGACGCTGGCAAAAAATAGTCGTGCCTCTGCGCGCCGCGCCGCAAAACCTTATTTAATCGAGCAGGAAGCGGCGCGAACGGTCGAAGAGACGCTGGCCCATCTGCACAGCCATGAACAGGGGCTGAGCCAGCAGGAGGCGCAGCGTCGGCTGGCGCAGTTTGGTCCTAACGAGGTGGCGCAGGAGAAAGCGCCGCCCGCGCTGCTGCAGCTGCTGATGGCGTTCCACAACCCCTTTATCTACGTACTGCTGGCGCTGGCGCTGGTGAGCTTTTTCACCGACTACTGGCTGCCGCTGCGCGCAGGAGACGCGGGCGATCTCACCGGCGTCATTATTATCAGCACCATGGTGACGCTGAGCGCGCTGCTGCGCTTCTGGCAGGAGTTTCGTACCAACCGCGCCGCGCAGGCGTTGAAGTCGCTGGTACGCACCACGGCAACGGTGATGCGCGACGGCGTGACTCAGGAGATCGCCATGCGCGAACTGGTGCCCGGCGATATCGTGCTGCTCAGCGCGGGCGATCTGGTGCCGGCCGACGTGCGCCTGATCCGCTCACGCGATCTTTCCGTCAGCCAGGCGGTGCTGACGGGCGAGTCGCTGCCGGTAGAGAAGGTCGATCTCAGTGCCGAGGTGGCGGCGAAAAGCAGCGGCGGTCAGCCGGGCGGTAACAGCCTGCTGGCGCTGGATAACGTCTGCCTGATGGGCGCCAGCGTCGCCAGCGGCAGCGCGCGCGCCGTGGTGGCGGCGACAGGCAGCCAGACTTACTTCGGCTCGCTGGCGAAATCGCTGGTCGGCAGCCGCGCCGAGACCGCCTTCGATCGCGGCGTCAACAGCGTCAGCATGCTGCTGATCCGCTTTATGCTGGTGATGGTGCCGGTGGTGCTGCTGATTAACGGCTTCAGCAAAGGTGACTGGATCGACGCCACGCTGTTCGCGCTGGCCGTCGCCGTGGGGCTAACGCCGGAAATGCTGCCGATGATCGTCAGCTCCAACCTGGCGAAAGGGGCGATGGCGATGGCGCGCCGCAAGGTGATCGTTAAACGGCTGAACGCCATCCAGAACCTTGGCGCAATGGATCTGCTCTGCACCGACAAAACCGGCACCCTGACGCAGGATGAGATCCAGCTGTCGCACGCCTTTAACTGCGCCGGCGAAGAGGATGCGCGCGTGCTGCTGCTCGCCTGGCTAAACAGCAGCAGCCAGACAGGCAGCAAAAATCCGATGGATCGCGCGGTGACGCGCGCAGGGGAGGCGCAGGTCAGCGAGGCGCAGCGCAGCCGCTATCACAAACAGGATGAGCTGCCTTTCGATTTTGCCCGACGCCGCGTGTCGGTGCTGCTGGAGGATCTACAGCAGGGCGAGCCGCTGCTGATCTGTAAAGGCGCGGTTGAGGAGATGCTCGCCGTGTCGGACAGTATTCGCGTCAACGGCGAACGGCTGCCGCTCTGCGCAGCGCGGCGCGCGGCGCTGCAGGCGCAGGCGGAAACCTACAACCAGCAGGGCTTCCGCGTGCTGCTGCTGGCGACGCGCGAAGGAGAAACGGCGCTGCCGCTGACGCAGCAGGATGAGCGTGAGCTGACGCTGGAGGGCATGCTGACCTTCCTCGATCCGCCGAAAGCGAGCGCGGCACAGGCGATTCAGGCGCTGCGCGCCAGCGGCGTGGCGGTCAAAGTGCTGACCGGCGATAACCCAATTATCACCGCGCGCATCTGCCGCGAGGTGGGACTGGACGCCAGCGCGCTGCTCACCGGCGACCAGATTGACGCGATGAACGATATGGCGCTAGCGCAGGCCGCCGAGCAGAGCTGTCTGTTCGCCAGACTGACGCCGCCGCAGAAAGCGCGCCTGGTGCGCCTGTTCCAGCAGAACGGCCACACGGTCGGCTTTCTCGGCGACGGCATTAACGACGCGCCGGCGCTGCGCGACGCCGACGTGGGGATTTCGGTCGACAGCGCGGCGGATATCGCCAAAGAGTCCTCCGACATTATTCTGCTGGAGAAGGATCTGCGCGTGCTGGAAGCGGGCGTGCTGAAAGGGCGCGAAACCTTCGGCAACATCATCAAGTACCTGAACATGACCGCCAGCTCAAACTACGGCAACGTCTTTTCGGTGTTGATCGCCAGCGCCTTTATTCCGTTTCTGCCGATGCTGTCGATTCATCTGCTGCTGCAGAACCTGATGTACGACATCTCCCAGCTGGCGCTGCCCTGGGACAAAATGGACCCGGAGTTTCTGCGCCAGCCGCGCAAGTGGGACGCCAGCAACATCCGCCGCTTTATGCTGTGGATGGGGCCGACCTCGTCGCTGTTTGATATCAGCACTTTTGCGCTGATGTGGTTCGTCTTTGGCGCCAACCACGCGGGCGCGCAGTCGCTGTTTCAGTCAGGCTGGTTCGTGGAGGGCTTGCTGTCGCAGACGCTGGTGGTGCATATGCTGCGCACCCAAAAGATCCCCTTTATTCAGAGCCGCGCGGCGCTGCCGGTGCTGCTGACCACCTGTGCCATTATGGCGCTCGGCATCGCCATTCCCTTCTCGCCGCTCGGCGCAATGGTCGGGCTGGTGCCGCTGCCGCTCGCCTATTTCCCGTGGCTGGCGGCGACCCTGTTCGGCTACTGTCTGGTAGCGCAGGGCATGAAGACGCTTTACATTCGCCGTTTTGGCCAGTGGTTCTAGGAGGACGGCGATGAAAAGAGCAAGACTTGACCGCGCCTTCGTCGGCGTTGTGGCGATCGCGATTGTGCTGATTCTGCTGACGGTATTCCTGCGATAAACCAGAGGCGGCGAGGTGACTCGCCGCTTGTCCCTTCCCGGCACGGTTACGCCTGAAATTAATATTGGTATTAATCTCCCCGCTTTAACCCTCCTGCCTGTGCTCTACTTTTTTACACAAACTCGTAAAATAGCTTAAACATTTAGACTGAAATTCCAGCAGTGGCGAGTTGCCGTTGTGCTTAAATTATGCATAATACGCAGCCAGTTTTACTTAAATTAACATAATTTACGATTACTTTACGCGACAGGGACTGTCTGATGTATTTTCAGCATAAATGTATTTCGCTCTCTTTTACGCTGCTGGCTGGCGCCTTTTTCACCATGCAGGCGGCCGCGGCCGATCCGCTGCAAGATGGAAACAGGCAGCTCCGACAGCAGCAGCAGCGCCAGCAGGCTCTGGAGCAGCAAATCGAGCCGAAAGCACCTGACGTGCGCCTTTCCCCGCCAGCTTCGGGCTTCGGACGCATCAATTTTCCCGTTGAAAAACCCTGTTTTCCTGTCGCGCGCGTCCAGCTGCAGGGACAAGAGACGCTGCCGCGCTGGCTGCCGCTGGCCCGTATCGCCAGCCAGGCGCAGGGAGACTGCCTGGGCGCGAAAGGCATTAACCTGCTGATGAGCACGCTACAAAACCGGCTGGTGGATCACGGCTATGTCACCACGCGCGTGCTGGCACCTTCGCAGGATCTCAACAGCGGGACGTTGCGGCTGGTGATCGTGCCCGGCTACGTGCGGCAGGCGAAGCTGACGCCGGAGAGCGACCGCTACCTCTGGCTCTACAGCGCCTTTCCCGCCCACGCAGGCAATCTGCTCGATCTGCGTGATATTGAACAGGGGCTGGAGAATCTTCAGCGGCTGCCGACCGTGCAGGCGGATATGGCAGTGGTGCCCGGCGAACAGCCTGGCGAGAGCGACATCCAGGTGCGCTGGAAGCAGCAGAAAATGTGGCGCCTCGGTGCCTCGCTGGATGACTCCGGCACGCGCAGCACCGGACGCTATCTGGGCGGCGTCACGCTGTCGCTCGATAATCCTTTCGCCCTGAGCGATCTGTTTTATCTTTCGGCCACGCACGATCTACAGGGCCAGGGCGGCAAGGGCAGTAAAAACCTCACCGGCCACTATTCAGTGCCGTTCGGCTACTGGATGTTCTCAGTAACCGGCAGCGACTACGACTATCACCAGACGGTGGCCGGGATAAACCAGGATTACCGCTACAGTGGCAAAAGCAAAAGCCTCGATCTACAGCTCAGCCGGGTGCTGCACCGCAGCGGCTCGCAGAAAACGTCGCTGAGCTACGATGTGCTGACGCGCCAAAGCCGTAACTATATCAACGACACCGAGGTGGAGGTGCAGCGGCGGCAAACCGCCGCCTGGCGTATCGGCCTGCAGCATCGTCACTATATCCAGCAGGCGACACTGGACGCGGGCGTCAGCTATCAGCGCGGCACCCGCTGGTTCGGCGCCCAGCCGGCGCCGGAAGAGACTTTCGGCGAGGCGACGGCGCTGAGCAAAATCGTGCAGCTTAACGCCCAGTTCAACCTGCCGTTCCGCATCGGCGATCAGCGTTTTCGTTACAACATGCAGTATCTGCACCAGATGAGCAGCACACCGCTCACGCCACAGGAGCAGTTCTCCATCGGTAACCGCTGGACGGTGCGCGGCTTTGACGGCGAGCGCACCCTTAACGCCAGTCGCGGCTGGTTTGTCCGCAACGACATCGCCTGGAGCACGCCGCTGCCCGCGCAGGAGTTCTATCTCGGCGCGGACTATGGCGAGGTAGGCGGCGCAGGCAGTGAGCTGCTCACCGGCCAGCATCTGGGGGGCGGCGTGGCGGGGCTGCGTGGACAGGCCCTTAACACCGGCTATGACCTGTTTATCGGCACGCCGCTGTCAAAACCAGACGGCCTGCGCACCAGCAGCGTCACGCTCGGCTTCAACCTCAACTGGAGCTACTGAGCATGCGCGCGGGAAACTATGAGATTTCATCGCCGCTGATCCTCGGCGGTGAAGCGCGCGAAGCGGAGGTGTTGGGCGCCGCGGTCTGGCTCTGGATGCATTCGCCGCTGCATCGCGACGCGCCGCTGCACGCGCTGCCGACGCTGCTGCTGCCGATTATCAAACAGCGGCAGTACGTGCTGGCGGCAGAAGCGGGCAAGCCGGTTTTTTTCTTTAGCTGGGCCTGGCTGAACGAGGAAGCCGAAGCGCGCTATCTCCAACTGCCCGCCATCCATTTTCCGCCCGAGGACTGGAACAGCGGCGCTCGCATGTGGTGCTGTGACTGGATTGCGCCCTTTGGCCATACCGCAGCGATGAGCCGCCTGATACGGCGCGACCTCTTTCCTCACGCCTGCTGGCGGGCGTTAGATCATCGCGGCGAGCAGCGCGGCAAGCGCGTGTTGAATTTTCATGGCGGCAGCGTCAGCCATGAGGCAGCTAAACGCTGGCGGCAGGCGCATCCGCTGGCGCTGGAGTTACCGCAAATCTGACAGGGATAGTAGATGAACAGAAACCTCTACCGCATTATTTTCAACAAAGCGCGCGGCATGCTGATGGTGGTGGCCGATATCGCCCGTTCGGGCCGCGCTGGTAGCGCTCGCTCGTCGGGCGTAGGTTGCACGATTAGCCGTCTGGTCGGCCGGGTAGGCGCGCTGAGCTTTAGCCTCTGGCTGGCGATGGGCGTGATCCAGCCCGCCAGCGCCGCTATCGTCGCGGATGCGCAGGCGCCTGGCGGTCAGCAGCCGACCATTATCAACAGCGCCAACGGCACGCCGCAAATTAATATCCAGACTCCTTCCGCCGGCGGGGTGTCGCGCAACCGCTACAGCCAGTTCGACGTTGGGCAGCAGGGTGCCATTCTTAATAACTCCCACAAAAACGTGCAGACTGAACTGGGCGGCATGGTGAGCGGCAACCCCTGGCTCGCCCGAGGCGAGGCCAAAGTTATCCTCAACGAGGTTAACTCGCGCGATCCCAGCCGCCTGAACGGCTTTGTCGAAGTGGCGGGGCAAAAAGCGCAAGTGGTGATCGCCAACCCCTCCGGCATCACCTGTAACGGCTGCGGATTTATCAACGCCAACCGCGCCACGCTCACCACCGGCCAGGCGCAGATGACTAACGGCAACCTCACCGGTTTTAACGTCGAGCGAGGCGAAGTGGCGGTTGAAGGCGCGGGAATGGACAGCTCGCGCCAGGACTACACCGACATTATCGCCCACTCGGTGAAAATTAACGCCAGCGTCTGGGCTAAGGATCTGAACGTCACCACTGGACGCAACCAGGTGGATGCGGCGCATCAGCAGGTGGCAAAACAGGGCGACGAGCCCGCTTCGCGTCCGCAGGTGGCGCTGGACGTCTCCAGCCTCGGCGGCATGTATGCCGGAAAAATCCGCCTGATTGGCACTGAGGCGGGCGTCGGCGTGCGCAATGCGGGCAGCATCGGCGCGCAGGCCGGCGCGGTGACCATCACCGCCGATGGCCGCATCGAAAACAGCGGCAGCATACGCAGCAGCGGCGAGTTGCAGGTCACCACCAGAGAAGGCTTGAGCAACAGCGGCGCGCTTTTCGCCGGCGGCAGCGCCACGGTCGCCAGCACGGCGGAGGTGCAGAATAGCGGTTCGGTCGCCGCGCGCCATAACGTGACGCTGCAGGCCGCTCGTCTCAACAGCGCGACGTCAGGCATTCTTGCCGCAGGCGTACAGGATGACGGCAGGCTCGGCGACTCAGGCGATCTGACGCTCGCCGCCGATGGCGCGCTGAGCGCGCAGGGCGAGAACCTGGCGGGCGGCAGCCTGACCGCGCGCGGCCAGCGCCTGGATCTCAGCGGCAGCCGCACGCAGGGAAAAAACATCACGATCGAAGCGCGCGACGGCGACATCGCTACGCGCGGCGGCATGCTCGTTGCGCAGCAGCAGCTGGCTGCCCACGCCAGCAAAATGCTGGATAACGACGGCGGCGTGCTGACCGCCAGCAAGCTCGATCTGCAGGCGCGCGATCTCTCCAGCCAGCAGGGCGAGATCAGCCAAACCGGCGGCGACGATCTTTCTCTCACGCTATCGGGCAGCCTGAACAATCGCGGCGGACGCCTCGCCACCAACAGCGGTAATCTCACTCTCAACGCCGATACGCTGAATAACCAGTCCGGCGAGATCGCTCATGCCGGCAGCGGCACGCTGGCCATCAACGCGCGCAGTCTGCAGGGCGGCGACGGCAAACTGCTCTCCAGCGGTCAGCTCAGCCTGCGCGGCGGCGAGTTCAACCTCGAGATGGGAACGACCTCCGCGCAGCAGATCGACGCCGAGGTCGACAGCCTGTCGAACCAGCAGGGCCAGCTGATACAGAACGGCAGCGGCGCGATGCGGCTGCATACGCGCGGCACCCTGAATAACCAGGGCGGCCAGCTGGCGGGCAACGGCAATATCGACCTCCAGGCCGCGGCGCTGGATAACCGTTCTGGCGCTATCGTCGCCGCGCAGCAGGGCAGCCTGACGGCGCAGGTCAGCGGCACGGTCGACAATCAACAGGGCGAGCTGGCGGCCAGTCGCGACCTCAGGCTGAACGCCGATCGGCTGGACAACCGCCAGGGCCGCGCGTCGGCGGCAACCGGCGCCGCCAGCCTCGCCACGCAGCAGGCACTGGCGAATCAGGCGGGCCGTATTGAGGCGAAGGGCGATCTGACCCTTAATGCCGCCGGGCTGGAGAATCAGAACGGCACGCTGTTGGGCGACAGCCTTCAGCTGGGGCTAGGCCAGGCCGCACTGGATAACCAGCGCGGCGTCATCGCCGCATCAGGCGCGCTGCGCAGCGACAGCGGCGCGCTCAACAACGACGGCGGGCTGCTGCAGGCGGGCGGCGATCTGCTGCTCGACACGCACGGCGCGCGCCTGAGCAATCAGCTGAGCGGCGACAGCGGCGGCATTCTGAGTTCCGGCGCGCTGACGCTGCGCAGCGGCGAGCTGGATAACCGTCAGGGAATGCTGGCGAGCGGCGGCGATGCACAGCTGACCACGCAGACGCTGAACAACAGCGGCGGCACGCTGGTGGGCAAACAGCAGTTGCAGATAGAGAGCGACGGCGCGCTGACCAACGACGCGGGCCTGTTGCAGTCGGGCGGCGACGCCCGTATTGACACGCACGGCTACGCGCTGAGCAACCGCGACAGCGGCAGCAAAGGCGGCATCAGCAGCCTGGGCACGCTCGCGCTTAACGTTGGCGCGGTCGACAACCAGCAGGGCTTTATCGCCAGCCAGGGCGATCTCCAGCTAGACGGCGCGCAGCTGGATAACCAGCGCGGCACGCTCGCCTCGCAGGCGGCGCTTTCCGCCGTCACGGCCAGCGTCAGCAACCAGAGCGGCACCATCAAAGCGGGCCAGGGGCTCACGCTGGAGGCGGCGCAGCGGCTCGATAACCAGAGCGGCACGATCGGCGCGGGCAAGGCGCTGCGCGTCATGGCCGACGAGCTGCTTAACGGCCAGGGCATGGTGGCGAGCGGCGACACAGGCAGCCTGAGCGTCGACGCGCTGGATAACCGCGGCGGGCAGCTGGCGGCGCAGCAGGCGCTGACGCTGCGCGGCGGCACGCTCGACAACAGCGACGGCGGCCTTATCCAGAGCGGCGATCGTCTCGATATCGGCGTCGACGCGCTGCTTAACCAGAACAGCGGCGAGAAAGGCGGGCTGACCAGCCAGGGCGAGATGCTGATCCGCGCCGGGCAGATAGAGAACGCGCAGGGGCTGGCCCTGAGCGGAAAAGGCTTGCAGCTGGCGGCGGGCAGCCTGAATAATGCAGCTGGCACGCTGGTGGCGCAGGAGCAGCTTCGCCTCGACATCGCATCGCCGCAGAACGCGCCGCGCCTTAACACCGCATCGATGCTGAATGCGCTGCGTCTCGATACCGCATCGCCGCTGAATAACAGGGCAGGCCTGCTGCAGGGCGGTAGCGTGCTCGTCGACAGCCACGGCCAGGGCATCGACAACCAGAACGGCACCCTCTACAGCCTGGGCGATCTTAGCCTGCAAAGCAGCGATATCGACAATCAGGGCGGCACGCTGGGCGCGAAGGGCGACCTCAGCCTGCAAAGCGGCGAGCTGGATAACCGCAATGGCGGGCGCGTGGTGAGCGAGCAGGCGGCCAGTCTTACCACTGCGCATCTGGATAACCGCGGCGGGCAGATCCAGAGCGTTGGCGATCTGCTGTTGTCGAGCGCGCAGGGCGTGATCGATAACGCAGCCGGTCTTATCCGCAGCGGCGCGACCGCCGTGCTCAATGCGCTGCAGCTCAATAACCAGGATACCCAGGGCGCGCAGCAGGGCATCGAAGCGGCAAACCTCAACGTCACCAGCGACAGCATCGCCAACCAGCGCGGCACGCTGCTGGCCGACCGGCAGCTGACCATCAACAGCCGGGGCAGCGTCGACAACAGCCAGGGCGAGCTGTCTGCCGGAGAGGATCTTTTGCTGCAGGGCAACGGCCTGACGCTGACCAATAGTGCGGGCAGCGTTAAGGCGGGGCGATCGCTGCTGATCCGCGCCGATCGCATTAGTGGAGATGGCCAGATCCTGTCGCGCGGCGACATCACGCTGCTCAGCCAGCAGAGCCTGAACAACAGCGGCGAGATGATCGCCAACGGCAGCTTCAACTTCACCACGCCAGGCGACGTCGTCAACAGCGGCAAACTGCTGGCGGGCAGCAAGCTGGATCTGCGCGCCAGCAATCTGCTGAACGCCGCCAGCGGCGAGATCAATGCCGGGCAGGACTGGCTGACCCTCAACGGGCAGCTCACCAACTACGGCCTGATCGACGGCAAGCAGACGCTGCTCAAAGCCGGCACCTTAACCAATATCGGCAGTGGCCGGATTTACGGCGATACGGTCGGCGTGCAGGCCAGCACCTTCAATAACCTGGCGGAAAACGGCACCGCCGCCACGCTGGCGGGGCGCGAGCGGGTCGATATTGGCGTCCAGATATTGAACAACCGCGATCACGGTCTGATCTACAGCGCGGGGCATATGGCGCTGGGCGGGCAGCTGGACGCCAGCGGGCTGGCGACCGGCAGGGCCGACACGCTCAACAACCACAGCGCCACCATCGAGTCGGCGGGCGATATGCAGATTGACGCTGGGCAGATCAATAACGTCAACGACCATTTCAGCACCGAGCTGGCGACCGTTTCTACAGAGGCGATCACCGAGTATCAGCAGTCGGGCGACACCGTGCGCTGGAAAGCGGGCGAAGAGGGCGTCTTTGTCGATCGCAACTCCGCCGACTCGCTGCTGAACCTTAACACGCCGGGCAAAACCGGCAGCAACCACGACCGCTTTACCCAGTATGACTACACCCGCACGGTGCAGGAGACGCAGATCGCCGAAAGCGATCCGGCGAAGATCATCGCGGGCGGCAATATGACGGTGAACGCCGATAAGGTGTTCAACGATAAAAGCCAGATTGTAGCGGGCAACACGCTGACGATGAACGCGGGCGAGCTCGATAACGTCGAGGTGGCGGGTCAGCGCATCACGACCGACGTTGGTAAGGTCACCAGCTACTACCGCATCCGCCATAAAGGCGGCGACAGCCAGGGCAAAGATACCTCGGGATATTCGCCGCCGGATGTAATCGAGACGATTGCGCTGAAGCCGAGCCAGCTGGTCGATCACGGCGACATCAGCGGCACGCCAGTCTCGCTGGCGCCACAGAGCGCGCAGGGCACCGACGCGGCAATCGGCCATACCGGCGGCGTCAGCGCCGCCGTGGCGGGCAGCGCACTTGCGCCTGACTGGCAGGCGGTCGATAGCGGCGCGCTGCCCGCTATCGCCGCCGCCGCCCTGAAGCCGGGGCAGCGTTTTGAAGTCGCCAGCAGCGTCGCGCCGCAGCAGGGCGAAGCGGCACGCGTGGTGCGCATTGTCGGGCCGGATACGCGCCTGCCGGACAACAGCCTGTTTAAAACCAATCCGTCGCCTGGCGGCAAATACCTGGTGGAAACCGATCCGCGCTTTACCCAGGAGAAGCAGTGGTTGAGCAGCGACTATATGCAGGAGAAGCTGACGCAGAACAGCGACAACCTCCTGAAGCGGCTGGGCGACGGCTACTACGAGCAGCGCCTGATCCGCGAACAGGTGATCAACCTGACCGGGCAGCGTTATCTGGACGGCTACAGCAACGACGAAGAGCAGTACAAGGCGCTGATGAACAACGCCATCGACTTCAGCCAGCAGTACAACCTGACGCTCGGCGTGGCGCTGACGCCGCAGCAGATGGCGCTGCTGACCAAAGATATTGTCTGGCTGGTGAACGCGCAGGTCAGGCTGCCGGATGGTTCCAGCCAGACGGTGCTGGTGCCGCAGGTTTACGCGCGCGTTCAGCCGGGCGATGTCGACGGCAGCGGCGCGCTGATTGCGGGCCGCAACCTCAATCTGAACCTGGGCGGTGGCCTGTTTAACAGCGGCACGCTGGCCGGACGCGAGGTGGTGAAGCTGAGCGCCGACAATATTACTAACCTGGCGGGCACCATCAAGGGCGCCAGCGTCGATCTCACTGCCCGCACCGATATCAACAACATCGGCGGCGTAATCCAGGGCACCGACGCGCTGCTGGCCAGCGCCGGACGGGATATCAACGCCATCAGCACCACGCGCAGCGTCGAGAGCCGCAGCGGCGACAACAGCTTTGCGCGCACCACCGTCGACAGCGTGGCGGGCATGTACGTGCAGGGCGACGACGGCAGGCTGATCCTGCAGGCGGGACGTGATATCAACCTGACGGCGGCGCAGGTGGTCAACAGCGGCAAGTCGAGCCAGACGGTGCTTCATGCGGGCCGCGACCTCAGCCTTACTACCGTCACCACTGCAAGCCGCGACGATATCGTCTGGGACAGCGACAACAGCCTGAAGCAGGGCAATACGCAGGAGATTGGCAGCGAAGTGGTGGGCAAAGGCGACGTCTCGCTGCTGGCAGGCAACGATCTTAAGGCGCGCGCCGCCACCCTGTCGGCCGACCTCGCGCTGGCGCTGACCGCCGGACAGGATGTTACGCTGACGAATGGTGAGAACACCCAGGATCTGGACGAGCGGCATAAGGTGACCGGCAGCAGCGGCTGGCTGTCGAAGAGCACCACCACCACGCGTGACCAGATTGCGCGCCAGACGGCGCAGGGCAGCGCGCTGAGCGGCGACAGCGTCACGGTAGCGGCAGGCAACGACCTGCGCGTGCAGGGCAGCCAGATCGCGGGCACGCACGACGTCGCGCTGCAGGCGGGCAACGACCTCAGCGTGGTGGGCGCGACGGAGCGCAACAGCGAACAGCACCTGGCACAGGAGAAAAAGAGCGGGCTGTCAGGCACCGGCGGCATTGGTTTCAGTTACGGCACGCAGAGCATGAAAACCAGCGACACGGCGCAGGAGCTGACCAACCAGGGCAGCACCGTCGGCAGCGTAAACGGCAACGTGACGCTGGAGGCGGGCAACCGTCTGGACGTTAACGGCTCCGAACTTATCGCCGGCAAAAACCTCACGCTGGACGGGCGCGACGTCAGCGTCACCGCGGCGGAGAACCAGAGCAGCCAGACGCACAAGGTCGAGCAGAAAACCTCCGGCCTGACGCTGGCGCTCTCCGGCACGGTGGGCAGCGCGCTCAATACGGCGGCGCAGACGGTGCAGGAGGCGAAGTCCGCCGACAGCGGACGGCTGGCGGCGCTGCAGGGCACTAAAGCCGCGCTCAGCGGCGTGCAGGCGACGCAGGCCGCGCGCCTGGCGGCGGCGCAGGGCAGCAGCCCGGAGAACAACAATGCTATCGGGGTCAGCCTCTCTTACGGCAGCCAGTCCTCTACCTCCACGCAGCGCAGCGAGCAGCGCACCGCCCAGGGCAGCAGCCTGACGGCGGGGGACAACCTGAGCGTGGTGGCGCGCGGCAGCGGCGTGAAAGGCGCCGACGGCGACCTGACGGTGCAGGGCAGCCAGCTGCAGGCCGGCAAGGATGTGCTGCTGTCGGCCAGCCGTGACCTGAACCTGCTGTCGGCCGCCAATACCTCCTCGCTGGAGGGGAAAAACGAGAGCCACGGCGGCAGCCTGGGCGTGGGCATCGGCGCGGGCCAGGGCGGCTGGGGCATCAGCGTCTCCGCCAGCGTCAACAAGGGCAAAGGCAGCGAGCAGGGCAGCGGCGTCACCTACACTGAGACGCAGGTAAGCGCGGGCAGCCAGGTAACGATGGTGAGCGGGCGCGACACCACTCTTCAGGGCGCGCAGGTGAGCGGCGAGAAGGTGAAGGCGGAGGTGGGCCGCAACCTGACGCTGGCGAGCGAGCAGGACAGCGACCGCTACGACTCGAAGCAGCAGAGCGCCAGCGCGGGCGGCAGCTTTACTTTTGGCTCCATGACCGGCTCGGCCAGCGTCAACGCCTCGCGCGACAAGATGCACAGCACCTGGCAGAGCGTGGAGGAGCAGACCGGCATCTTCGCGGGTAAGGGCGGCTTTGACGTGAGCGTCGGAGAGCACACGCAGCTGGACGGGGCGGTAATCGGCTCCACCGCGACGGCGGATAAAAACCGGCTGGAGACGGGGACGCTTGGGTTCAGCGACATCGGGAACCACGCGGACTATAAGGTGGAGCACCAGAGCGCGGGCATCAGCACGGGCGGCAGCATCGCCGGTCAGTTTGCCGGAAACATGGCGAACGGGCTGCTGGTAGGAGCGAACCACAGCGGCAGCGACAGCTCGGTGACGAAGGCGGCGGTGAGCGAGGGCGCGATAGTTATCCGCGACCGGGACAATCAGGCGCAGGACGTGAGCGGGCTGAGCCGGGACGTGGAGCATGCGAACCAGACGCTGTCGCCAATATTTGATAAGGAAAAAGAGCAGAACCGGCTGCAGGAGGCGCAGCTGATTGGTGAGATTGGCAATCAGGCGGCGGATATCGCCCGGACGGAGGGGCAGATACGGGCCACGAACGCCGGTAAGGCGGAGCTGGCGAAGAACGGCATAAACGAGCCGGGCGAAGGCGCGTCGAAGGAAGATTGGGCGAAGTACAACGAGAAGCTGACGGCGACGGACAGCTATAAGGCCGCCCAGCAGCAGTGGGGCACCGGAAGCGCCATCCAGCAGGGCATTCAGGCGGCGACGGCGGCGGTGCAGGGTCTGGCGGGTGGCAACCTGGCGCAGGCGGCCAGCGGGGCGGCGGCGCCTTACCTGGCGGAAGTCATCAAACAAACCGCGCCGGATGAAGCCAGCCGTATCATGGCTCATGCGGCCGTAGCCGGAGTGATTGCTGCAGCACAGGGCAACTCAGCGCTGTCCGGCGCGGCTGGCGCAGCGACCACGGCGGCAATGGGTGAAGCCATCAAGAATGCGCTGTATGGCAACGTGCCGGTAAGCCAGTTAAGCGAGGAGCAGAAGCAGACGCTGGTCGCACTGGGCACGGTTGCGGCAGGCCTCGCGGGCGGCCTTACAGGTAACTCAGCAGCTGACGCGGTCGCAGGCGCGCAGGCTGGCCAAAATGAAATCAGTAACAATATGTTCAGCGCGGGCATGTTGCAGCAGATGCTGGCACAAGAAACGCTGAACTCGGCGGCGATGGCCGAAGCGGGTAAAGGCGGTGCAAACGAGCAGGCGGCGCTGGCGCTGACTAAGAAGGTAAAAGAAGGACTGGATGCGGCATGCCGGGCAAATACCGGCTGCGTCCTGATGGCAATAGTATCGGCGCAGAGCCAGCAGCATACGAATGAAGCAGGCAGCAAAACCGAAACGGTGCCAGTTAATGACGATCTGACGGGTGGAAAGCTGGTTAATCCGGCTGCGGATGAAACTAAAGGAACGTCACTGGTTACGCCGGATCGGTCGCCGGGACAGGGAGTAATCCATACAGGAAATACTGAAGGTGTGCCAGATACGGGGGGGAATACAACGGTAACACCGATTTTTGAACAGGATAAAAATGATTATACCTATCTGGCTGAAGGTGACAGACCTGCAAATTTATCTCCTGAAGGAAGCGCAAGAGCAGGAGCGTTTAATGAGGCTAAACGTCAGTCAGGCATCCCAGTTAGCCAAAGCCCGAGCAAGGTTCATCCAAACGTAGATAAACGCGGCAATCCACAACCCGGATATATATATGAATTTGATGTGCCAAAATCAGGTGGCGGTACAGAAAAGATATATATTAGAGATGATGCTGGCGGACATTTTTTTGGTGAGGATAATCCTCAAAATCGAGGATCGCATTTTAACGACCCTAAAGGTAATCATTATGACTACTAATATTTTTACGAGATGCGCAGAGGATATTTCTTCTGCAAATGACATAGCTGATTTTCATGGCCGTTACTCTATAACGGGAAAGAATATCTCTGCGGTTAGCTGGGAGATTACTAACCGGACTAGAAGGGAAGGTAGCGAAAGCTTATTAAAGTTGATGATAAAGAGGTTATTATTGCTTGATGAATTAGAGGGGGTTAAGTTGACAGTTATAGTTGAGCTTTCGGCTGCGCAGCCTGATAGTGCTATGGTTAATCATAAAAAGTTATGGGGGCTGCTTCAAGATCGAGGTGTTAACATAGAAGGTATATCCGATAAGGTTAGCTTTATTAGAAAAAATAATGATGGTCTAAAAATTTCAGGAGTTGGGGTAATTGATTTATCTCAGGAGGGAGTGATCAGTAGCCTGATAAATGCTGAAAATAATGTTTATTTTGCTATAAGTAGATATAAACTTAAAAAAATTGATTATGGAGAGGGGCGGTCCTACTGGATGAACGAAACCTGGAGAGAGGGAGGCGTGGTTTTTTTTGCCTTAGGTTTTTTTGACGAACCATCTTGTGAAATTGCTGCCATGGGTAATAAGGAAGAGATTCTGAATTTGATTGCTAATTAGGCGGCGGAAGAGTCACAGGAATAATTTGGTTTGACATTATGGGACGATAGTCGTTGAAACAAAAGTCAATAAAGATGACATGGCTACGAAAAGTATTTTAAAGCCAGATAAAGGCGTGTCTAAGGAAGTCTGGAATAAGTGCAACGCCATGCTGACGGCGACGGACAGCTATAAGGCGGCGCAGCAGCAGTGGGGAACGGGCAGCGTCATCCAGAAGGGCATTCAGGCGGCGACGGCGGCGGTGCAGGGGCTGGCGCTGCAACCTGGCGCAGGCAATAACCGGCGGGTCTGCACCGTATCTGGCAGAAATTATTCATAACCAGACGCAGAACCCGGATGGTTCGTCAACGTACAGGCGAACCTGATGGCGCACGCGGTGGTAGGCGCGGTAACGGCTTACGCGGCAGGCAACAGCGCGCTGGCGGGCGCCTCGGGCGCGGCGATGGGCGAGTATATCGCGCAGCAGATGTACCCGGGCGTGGACCGTAAGGACCTGACGGAAGAGCAGCGCCAGACGATAAGCGCGCTGGGCACGCTGGCGGCGGGACTGGCGGGCAGCGTTGCCGGAGACGGTGCGGCGGGCGCGGTGGCCGGGGCGCAGGCGGGGAGGAATGCGGTTGAGAATAATGCACTTAATGCTCCGGATGAGAAAAAGCGACAGGATGCGAAATGGTCACTGCCGTATCTGGAAGGTGAAAAGAAACAGCAGGCCGAGAAACTCATTAATGACCTTGACGCTAAAGATAAGGCGTTTGATATTGCAATAGATGCGGCCTGTCAGAATTTGTCTTCAGAGCAGTGTAGGGGGTTGCGCCAGGATTTAGCAGGAATGGCGAAGAGCTATGACGAGATGCTCGACGGTGATTATATTAGCAAAATGCGCAGCGTGTATAAGGACGGGGCGAGCAAGGTAGACGATTTGATGTGGAAGTACGCGACGTCGGATGCAATAGCGCAGCGTAATGCCAATATACAACTGCTCGCGACCACGCATAACATTAGCCCGGATGCGGCTAAAGTTCTTTACTACACAATGGCTGGAATACATACCGCTGCGGCAATTGGTGGTGCAGTGTATGGAATGAAAGGCCCGAGTACGGTGACGGTTTATCGTGTGGAAGGTGCACCAAACACTCGCCTTTTAATTGGTGACAATGGACAGGTTACTATCACTGGCAACACTACGCTGTATTTAAACTTTGGTGATAAAGCCAGAGCTTTGGAGTTTTTTGAAAAGCGCAGCATTCAGAATATAGATAATGCAACGATCAAAACTTTTGAAGTGCCAAACTCTGTTTTGGATGAATTGAGAAAAACTGCCGTAAAAGAGAGTGTTGCTCGATTACCTGAGAACAAAGGAAAGCCTATTATTGCTGACCCAACGAGAGCTAAAGATCAGTATGAAATAAGGCCTGAAAAGCTGAAAGAATTGCAAGATAAAATCATTATGGGGACGGGAAAAGATGCAAGCAAATAATGAAAGATTACGGAAAATTTTTTTGGAAAGGGAGAGGTTAAAAAAATCTCCCCAGGCTATGGCTAAGGCATCGGGAATCGGAATCGCCAGGTTCGTAGTATCATGTAATGATGCATCTTTAGTTTTGGCTCTGGCGAAAGAGGTTATGATTATTGTAAATAATTATTCAACGCAAGAATGGCCTTCTCTTGAAAAGTGGATAAATATGCTTCCATTTCAATTTGTCAAAGGTTTTTCACCAGAGTTAACGGAAGCCGATAGGGAAAAGCAATTTCAAAACTGGGAGGCTCTGACTTATGAAGAAAAGCTTACCGAAGCATCTCATGATGATCAGTGGACTTTATCATCATGGTTATCTTGGTTGGAACCGGAGGAGCGAGAGTGGTTTTGGTGGGATGCTACTTTATTCGATGTTCCGTTAAACAATAGCCATTTTTTAATTGAAGTAACTACTTTGGACTCAACGTTTATGTCGGGAGCTTTAAAGAAATTGTTTAAAGCCTGCGGAGCTTTTGATGTTGTGTCTGAAGATGATTTGTAGTTGAGATAACTATCTGAGTACAAAACAACAGGCTCAGAATAATAAAGAAATCGCTGAATGCCAGACAATAGCCTGTAGAGCCGGTGTACAGGCCAAATGGACAGCGATCGACCCGGGGCAGGACGGGGGCTTTGCAGCAGGTATGATAGCTGGGGTTCCGGCGGGGCTGTATGATGCCGTTGACGGGATTGTCAAAACGGCCAGCAGTCCGATTGAAACTTACGAAGCACTGAAAACGCTGTTTAACAGCGGCGATGTGTTGGGTAACGTTTCGGATGCGGTGAAGCAGTCTTATATTGACCGTATTAACCGGATGGAAGTGGAGTACCAGAAAGCCGGGGCCAGCGGCTCGTTTAACGCGGGCGTTGAAGGCGGCAAGCTGGTTACGGATATAGTAGGATTGCTGGCTGGCGGTGCCGGGGTAGTGAAAGGTGGTGCGTTACTGACGGAGAAAGTAGTTGCTCAGGTTGAGGTAGGGTTGAATCAGCAGCGACTAAAGTTGGCCCTGATGTAGTTAAAACAGGAACTGTTTTTGATTCAATTAAAGCGACTCAACCTGCAATACCGGGGACATCTATTCCAAAATCTTTTGAGTTAAATGTTAATGGGCAAATCATTTGGGTAAATGCAAATGCAACTAAACATATGGGTGAGTATTTAACACGAAATGGCTTGTCTCACAGTACAACTGATGGAAGTCAGGCTATGTTAACCAGCCTTAAGGGGGCTGTTGAAAATGCTTCTTCGCAGGGGGTTAAGTTTAACGAGAAAATGCAGGTAGGGCGCTGGGGACTGGTATTTAGCCAGCGGCCTACAGACCCTTATCTAGTATTGAAAAATGCGTTGTATAAATAATGAAATTAACTGTTGATGACGTGGTTAATGAGACTGGGAATGTAGCCATTGCGATTGATGGTTACGTTCCGCTTGATATAAAAACACTTGATGCTCTAAAGTTACCTCCCCTGTATTGGCGAACAGGAAACGGTAATGCAAGTCTCCTTGAGTTTGCTGTATTACCAGAAAGCGGGTTTTTATCAGCTATAACATTAGTAATGATAGAGCCAGGCTCAATCCATAAAGTTGACTGCCTGTCAGTTAATGTGTCAGAAAGTGTAGAAGGGATTCCAGTTATTAATAAAGGGCTATGGGATGAATTAAATAGCAATAATTTCAGTCAGCGCTTTGTCGATGATTTTAGTGTAAGCATTCAAGTAAAAATAACATTGAATTCTATGTTATTGGAGATTGATGAAAATACAGAAGCAACTAGTTGGATAAAGTGTGATGATAATTTTTACCTAGGGGTAGATGATGAAAATAACATTGTTAATTTATATCTAAGAAAACTAACAAAAAGTGAAATTGATGGTTTTTTTGAAGCTGCAAATTAGCAACAGTCGTGGCCTTTACTGAGTAAGTTTTGCTTATAGTTTACTTTCAGCCGCTAACCTTATCACTCTTTGCGTGTGCTCAATAGCGTCAGTCGCAGGCATATTTGTCACAAAATCCCTTTTGCCAGCAGTTTCTTTTAGGAGTATTGCTGGGATTACAGGGCTCATCTCACCAGCTTGATGACTGGCTCTGCAAACGTCAACGCCTCGCGCGACAAGATGCACAGCAACTGGACGGGGCGGTAAGCGAGGGCGCGATAGTTATCCGCGACCGGGATAACCAGACGCAGGACGTGAGCGGGCTGAGCCGGGACGTGGAGCACGCCAACCAGACGCTGTCGCCGATATTTGACAAAGAGCGTGAGCAGAACCGGCTGCAGGAGGCGCAGCTGATTGGTGAGATTGGCAACCAGGCGGCGGATATCGCGCGCACGGAAGGGCAAATAGCGGCGACGAAAGTCGCGAATGAGCGGATGGAGGCGGTCACGCCGGGACAGCTTAAGGCGGCGGAAGCGGAATGGGGGAAGGCGAACCCGGGGAAAGAGCCGACGACCAGCGACATCAGCGAGCAGGCTTACCAGACCTTCTATAGCCTGGCGTTCAGGGAGAGCGGTTTCGGCACCGCCGGGAAAGTTCAGCAGGCGATTAAGCTGGGCAGCTGTAGTAGTTAGCAGGTAGCACCAATGATGAGTCAGCTATGACATAACGACTTCAAAGGCAAAATGGTAAAAATTAAAAATGGATATTGCCCTGCTATTGTAATTTTCATTTCTCGCCGACACAAAAAAGCCCGCCAGGCTTACGCCGAGCGGGCTTTCAGGACTTCTACGGATGACTCTGGTAATCATCTTTGAAGAATTTTGGTGGAGCTGGCGGGAGTTGAACCCGCGTCCGAAATTCCTACATCCTCAGTACTACATGCTTAGTCAGTCTTTACATTCGCCTGGCAGCTGCGGACAGACACGCCACTGACAGACTAGCCTGATTAGATTTAACGCTTCAACCCCAGGCAGGGCATCCACGCGATCTCTTTTGGGTTTGACCTCTCTTGATCCCCGTCCTAAGAGCGGAGGCTAGGGAGAGAGGGCTCTTAGCAGGTTATTAAGCTGCTAAAGCGTAGTTTTCGTCGTTTGCGACTATTTTTTTGCGGTTTTTTAGCGAGGCCTACCGCACCTCGGCATGCACCTTGGGTTTCGCAAATCCCGTCGAATCCAGAATCAGCCCCAGGAACCAACTACTCTAGCAAAAAACTTTACAACTATCCAGCGATTAGCGGTTGCGATTTTTCATGATGCGCGCTTTATCGAGCTTCCACTCGCGCTCTTTGATGTCGTCGCGCTTATCGTGCTCTTTCTTACCGCGCGCCACGCCGATCTTCAGCTTGCACCAGGCGTTCTTCCAGTAGAGCGACAGCGCAACCACGGTATAACCTTCGCGGTTAACGCGGCCATAGAGCGAGTCGAGTTCGCGCTGGTTGAGCAGCAGCTTACGGCTGCGCGTCGGATCGCACACCACGTGCGTCGAGGCGACCGCCAGCGGCTGGAAGGTAGAGCCGAACAGGTAGGCTTCGCCATCGCGCAGCAGAATATAGCTGTCGCTGATGTTAGCTTTACCTGCACGGAGCGATTTGACTTCCCATCCTTGTAGCGACAATCCCGCTTCGAACTCTTCTTCAATGAAGTATTCATGACGGGCGCGTTTGTTAAGGGCAATAGTGGCAGAACCGGGTTTATGTACTTTTTTCTTTGTCATAGTGCGGCGTATTTTACATCACTTAGGCGGCCATCGCACCCCTTGTCCAGCGGGGCACCGGGAAACGGGATATTCTAGCACACCTCTCAATGCGAGGAATTTTTGTTTGATCGCTGGAAATGCTACAATTCAGCGGTTTTGTGATGAACAGGAACCATTATGGCTCAGATTAGTCGTTCAGCGCTGGTGCCCTTCAGCGCTGAGCAAATGTACCAACTGGTCAACGATGTGGATGCCTATCCACAGTTTTTGCCGGGCTGTACCGGCAGTCGTGTGCTGGAATCGTCCGAAAATCAAATGACGGCCTCGGTAGACGTCTCAAAAGCGGGCATTAGTAAAACCTTCACTACGCGCAACACGCTTACCGACAATCAGCGCATCCATATGCAGCTGGTCGACGGCCCGTTCCGCAAGCTCACCGGCGGATGGCAGTTTATCTCGCTGGGCGATGACGCCTGCAAGGTTGAACTGAGCCTCGACTTTGAGTTCACCAATATGCTGGTAGAAATGGCGTTCGGCCGCATCTTCAAAGAGCTGGCCAACAGCATGGTGCAGGCCTTTACCCAGCGCGCCAAAGAGGTCTACAGTGCCTGAGATCTCCGTTGAGGTGGTTTACGCGCTGCCAGAAAAGCAGTATCAGCGCGTGGTCACGCTGGAAGAGGGAAGCACTGTCGAGCAGGCGATCGTCGCATCGGGCCTGCTTGAACTGCGTCGCGATATCGATCTCAGCCGTAATAAGGTGGGTGTTTTTAGCCGGCCGGTGAAGCTGGGCGATATGCTACAGGAAGGCGATCGGGTAGAGATTTATCGTCCGCTGATTGCCGATCCTAAAGAGCTGCGTCGTCAGCGTGCGGAGCGCTCGGCCAGCGTGAAGAAGTAAATCGCGGTTGTCAGAAAAGCAAAAGGCGCCATCGGCGCCTTTTTTGTTGCGTGTTCAATCAGTCACGCGACGTGGTCAGATTCGGTTTGTTGTCGATATTGGTCAGTACGCCGTTGCTGTCGAAGGTCAGGGTCAGCGTCTGCTGTTTCACAGCTTCATGGCCTGGCTCCTGACGGAACACGTAATACCAGACGTTGCTGCCAAACGGGTCGCGCATCATCGGCGTACCCAGCGTATAGGCGACCTGCTGCTGCGTCATGCCGTTGTGGATTTTCGCCACATCGTTGGCGACCAGATAGTTGCCCTGGTTGATATCTGGGCGGTAAACCACGCGCTCAAGGGTGGAGCATCCGGCGGTCATCATCAACATTACCACTGCCGCGGCAGTCAGCGTTTTACAGCGCATCTCTACATTCCTTTTCTGGGGCCAAACGCCTTTTCTCAGGCTGTTTTTTTGCCATCAAATTCTGAACTCTGCCTGCGGCAGGCTTTATTATTCAGGCGACATAAGTTGCCGATGATAATAAACCTTTTCGCTATTGGAAACCTCTACATCGACAGAGCAAGCATATGACCACGCAGCGGGAAGAAAGTGCGGTAGTTAGGCCGCTAAAAGTTCTTTGGCGTTAGCCAGCGTATTGCGCGTCACTTCGCTGCCGCCGAGCAGGCGCGCCAGCTCCTGCAGACGCGCGCGCTTGTCTAGCGCCTGCATATGGGTTTCGGTCATGGCGCCGTCGGTCTCTTTGCTGACGAAGAAGTGCTGATGACCACAGCCGGCCACCTGCGGCAGGTGGGTCACGCACATCACCTGCGTCGATTCGCCCAGCTGACGCAGCAAACGGCCGACCACGGCGGCGGTCGGGCCGCTGATGCCGACGTCCACTTCGTCGAAGATCATCGCCGGGGTTTCCATCTTCTTCGCGGTAATCACCTGGATTGCCAGCGCAATACGTGACAGCTCGCCGCCGGAGGCCACTTTACCCAGCGGCTGCAGGGGCTGGCCTGGGTTGGTGGTGACCTGGAAATCGATACGCGTCGCGCCGTCTGCCGTAAGATGATCGGCGTTGAACGTCAGCGCGATAGTGAAGCGGCCGTGCGGCATAGAGAGCTGATGCATACTCTGGGTAATCAGCTGCTCCAGTTCGGCGCCATACTGCTGACGCTGCTGGTGCAAACGCTCGGCGCTGTGCAGCGCTGCCTGATAGTGTTCGCTTACTAACGCCTGTAGGCTCTCCTGATCGCTCTCCTGCTGCGAAAGCAGCTCCGCTTCCGCCAGCAGCTGCTGGTGCAGCTCCGCCAGGCCTTCCGGCGCGACGTGATGCTTGCGCGCCAGCGCGATATAGCGAGAGATGCGCTGCTCGAGTTCGTAGAGGCGGTTGGGATCGAGATCGAGTCGGTCGACATAGTGGCGCAGCTCGTCGCTCGCCTCGCTGAGCTGAATCGCCGCTTCTTCCAGCATATTCAGCACGCCGCTCAGCTTGTCGTCCAGCGTCACCACCTCGGTCACCATTTGACGCGCGCTGTAGAGCAGGCTGTTGAGGTTGCTGTCGTCGCCGTCTGCCAGTAGCTGCAGCGCCTGCTGGCTGGTAGAGAGCAGCTGTCCGCTGTTGGCGAGCCTCTTGTACTCTTCGTCAATCTGTTCGTATTCGTTCGCCTGCGGCGCAAAATCGTTGAGTTCTTTCAGCTGGTACTGCAGCAGCTCGCGGCGCGCCTCGCGCTCCTGCGACAGCTGCTGATGCTGCGCCAGATTGCGGCAACTCTGGTGCCAGGCGTGATAGTCGCGGCGCATCTGCAGCAGCAAATCGTCATGACCGGCGTAGGCGTCAAGCAGGTGTTTCTGATGGTCGGCTTTCAGCAGCAGCTGATGAGCGTGCTGGCCGTGGATCTGAATCAGCAGCTGGCCCAGATCGCGCAGCTGCGACAGCGGCACCGCAGTGCCGTTGATAAAGCCGCGTGAGCGGCCGTCGGCGCTGATGACGCGGCGCAGCAGACACTCGTTGCCGTCATCGAGCTGATTCTCCTCCAGCCAGCGCTGCGCGGAAGGAGAGGACTTCAGATTGAAGCGGGCGCAGAGGTCAGCGCGCGCGGCGCCCTGACGCACCATGTCCGCTTCGGCGCGGCCGCCGAGGCACAGACCGAGCGCGTCAATGGCAATAGACTTACCCGCGCCGGTTTCACCGGTAATCGCCGTCATACCGCGTTGAAAATCGATGTCAAGCTCACGAACGATAGCGAAATTACTGATGGTCAGCTGTGCCAGCATAGAATCACCTGTATAGAAAAACAGATATGGTTTTTCGTACAGTATAAACTGGTTTTTTATCCAGTAAAGAGGGCGCGCTGAATTTAAAACAATTTTTTCGACCAGCCTAGCTTTGAACTCAGCGTGTTGAAATAGCTATAGTTTTTAGGATGGATCAGGTTCAGATGGTTCTCACTGCGGCGGATCAGCACATTTTCCCCTTCCTGAATCGGCAGGGCGATCTGGCTGTCGCAGCTGATCTCGAGATCGCTGCGGCGCGAGGAAAAGCGCAGCCGGATAGTGCTGCTGCTGTTGATCACCAGCGGCCGCGCCGACAGGGTATGCGGGAACATCGGCACCAGCGCAATGGCGTCGAGCGAGGGGGTGAGGATCGGGCCGCCCGCCGAAAGCGAGTAGGCGGTCGAGCCGGTCGGCGTCGAGATGATCAGGCCGTCGGACCGCTGCGAGAAGGCGAACACCTCGTCGATATAGACCTCAAACTCGATCATATGCGCCACTTTGCCAGGATGCAGCACCACCTCGTTAATCGCCAGGCCGAGACGCGGCGAGCATTCATCTTTGCAGACGCGCGCCTCAAGCAGGAAGCGGCTTTCGACGAAATAGTTGCCCTGCAGCACCTCGTCCAGCTGCTGCTGCGCGTTGTCGGGATCGAGGTCGGTGAGAAAGCCGAGGTTGCCGCGGTTAATGCCGATGACTTTGATGTCGTAGCGCGCCAGCACGCGCGCCGCGCCGAGCATATTACCGTCGCCGCCGACCACCACGGCGAGGTCAGCCTGTTGTCCTATCTCCGCCAGCGTGCCGGTCTGGGCATCCTGTAGGTTGAGTTCCTGCGCGATCTGCTTTTCAATAATCACTTGATAACCTTTGGACGTCAGCCAGCGCCACAGCATCTCATGCGTGGTGAGAGCGGTCGGGTGACGCGGATGGCCTACAATACCAATGCAGTTAAAGTGTTTGTTCATTTGGTGGGTCTTTCCTCATAAGCCAAAACGGCAAGGCAATGTGATGGGTTCCCTTGAAACCGTCAAACCGATCCCCATAATAAGCGGACTGGCGAGATGAATGTGCAAAACGCGGAGAAATTCATGAGTAGTAAAGAACAGAACACCCCAAACGAGCAAGTCTCAGACGAAATTCAACAGGATCAGCAGCAACCTCAGGAAGCGGAGACGGCAGTAGAGGTGGATCCGCGTGATGAGCGTATTGCGCAGCTGGAAGCTGAACTGGCGCAGTTGCAGACCGGCGTACGCGACGCTCAGCTGCGCGCGCAGGCGGAAGTGGAAAACATCCGTCGTCGCACCGAAATTGACGTTGAGAAAGCGCACAAATTCGCGCTGGAAAAATTTGCCAACGAGCTGCTGCCGGTTATCGACAGCCTTGAGCGTGCGCTGGAAGTGGCAGATAAAGAGAATCCTGAGCTGGCCTCGATGATTGAAGGGATCGAGCTGACCCTGAAATCGCTGCTGGGCGCGGTGCGGAAGTTCGGCGTGGAAGTGGTGGGCGACACCAACGTGCCGTTCAACCCGGAAATCCATCAGGCGATGTCGATGATGGAGTCAGACGACGTGGCGCCTAACCATGTCATGATGGTGATGCAGCGCGGCTATACCCTGAACGGTCGCCTGCTGCGTCCGGCGATGGTTGCTGTCGCGAAAGCGAAAAGTTAAGCAGTCAACGAGACTCAGACGGCCGCCCAGAGATGCGGCCGTTTTTTTGGCATCTTAGCTGGCGGGCAACTGCGGCATCCAGTCGATGGGCTGCTCGCCCGCCTGCGTCAGCAGCGCGTTTGCCTCAGCGAAATGACCGCAGCCGAAGAAGCCGCGATGCGCGGAAAGCGGCGACGGATGGGGCGCCTGCAGCACATGGTGGCGCTGCCGGTCGATGATGCTGCCTTTCTTCTGCGCGTGCGAGCCCCAGAGTAAAAACACCACCCCTTCGCGATGCTGATTGATGGCGGCGATAACGTTATCGGTAAAGGTCTCCCAGCCGAAGCGCGCGTGAGAGTGCGCCTTGCCCGCTTCCACGGTCAGCACCGTATTTAGCAGCATTACGCCCTGTTTCGCCCAGCTCTCCAGAAAGCCGTGCTGCGGCCGTTTGAAGTCGGGATACTCCTGCTCCAGCTCTTTATACATATTCTGCAGCGAGGGCGGCACCGGCACGCCAGGCAATACCGAGAAGGCCAGACCGTGCGCCTGATTCGGCCCGTGATAGGGATCCTGACCGAGAATCACCACCTTGACGTCGCCCAGTTCTGTCAGGCGAAAGGCATTGAAGACGTCCTTCTGCGGCGGATAAACCGTCACGCCAGTCGCCCGCTCGTTCGCCACCAGCTTCAGCGTTTCAGTAAAGTAGGGCTTCTCTTTCTCTTCGGCCAGCACGTCGTGCCAGGTCAGTTTATCCGTCATGGTTTGCCTCCTTAAAATCGGTGTCGCTAGCTTAACGGTTCACCGCGTCAGGTTGAAGGTAAAAAATATTTGAAATTTACAAAATATTTTTTAAGTAAAAGTTTATCTTAATCAATAAATTGAAGTTAGCAGTGAAAACCAGCGGCGTGAAAATTGATAGAGGTCAAAACCATTGCAGGAGGCCAGTGTTATATCAAGGCGATAACTTGCTGTACTCACTGCGCTGAGCAGGATAGCGCCACGTTCTGGAGAACTGATTATGATCACTGGCATTAAAATTACCCAAACTAACCATCCCGAGCTGATGAACTCTTTTTGGCTGATCGATGACGAAAAAGCGGAAGCGCGCTGCCTGTGCGCCAAAGCGGGCTACCAGCAGGATCAGGTGGTGCCAGTCAGCGAGCTGGGCGAATTCGCCTGGCGCGAAGTGCCGATGGAAATGAAACCGCAGGTGCGTATTGAAGGCGGCCAGCATCTGAATGTGAACGTGCTGCGTCGCGAAACGCTGGAAGATGCGGTTAAGCATCCGGAGAAATATCCGCAGCTGACTATCCGCGTATCAGGCTATGCGGTGCGCTTTAACGCGCTGACGCCGGAACAGCAGCGCGACGTCATTACGCGCACCTTTACCGAAAGCCTGTAAGAAAGAAAGTTTGTCCGGATGCAGAAAAAGCGCCCAGCGGGCGGTTAAATATATGTTACTGATTAAGATGAGTATTTAACTTTGTTGCTGTGAAGCGCTTTTCAGAGAAAGCCGCCTTTGACCGTTAGCCTGTTAGCGACACGCAAAAAGGCTGTTTTCCCCGGATAAACAAAAAAAATCGCCTCAGATGAGGCGATTTTTTTATAACAGCGCTGAATTATTCCGCATCGTTGCTGGCTGGTGCGCCCGCGCTTGGCTTGCGGCGTTTGCCAATATTTTTACTGTCGCGATGGCGCTTCTTCACGCGCGGTTTTTCCGCTTCGCTCTCTTTTTTCTCTTTACGCTTCGCGAGCGCTTTTTTCGACGGTTTGCCCGTGGTTTTAGCACTCGGCGGACGCGTGACCGGGCGCAGCTCGTCGACGACGCGCGGCTTTAACGGCTCGTTCAGGTAACGGCTGATTTTACCCAGCAGCAGATGATCGTGCGCTTCTACCAGCGACAGCGCGGTACCTTTACGGCCGGCACGCGCGGTACGGCCGATACGGTGCAGATAGGTATCGGCGGTGCGCGGCATATCGTAGTTAAAGACGTGGCTGACATCTTCGATATCGATGCCGCGCGCGGCGACGTCGGTCGCCACCAGCACGTTGACGCGGCCGTCGGTGATGCGCTTGATCGCCTCGGTGCGTTTCGCCTGCACCATTTCGCCTTCCAGATAGCAGCTGCGGATGCCCGCATCGTGCAGCCACTGCACCAGCTCATGCAGACGTTCGCGCTTGCGCACGAAGACGATAGAGCGTGTAACGTCCGGCTGCTGCAGCAGGTGGATCAGCAGCTTGGTTTTGTGCTCCAGATCGTCGGCGCGGTAGTACCACTGCTGGATCTTTTTGCGTTCGCGACGGCTGGGATCGGCTTCAACTTCCACCGGATCGTTAAGCAGACGCTCGGCAAAATCTTTGATCGCGTTGCCTTCCAGCGTGGCGGAGAAGAGCATGGTCTGCTTACGCCAGCGGGTTTCCCCCGCGATGGTTTCGATATCCTGCGCGAAGCCCAGATCCAGCATGCGGTCGGCTTCATCGAGGATCAGCGTCTCAACGGCGCGACAGTCGAAATTCTCTTCTTTAATGTACTGAAGCAGACGCCCCGTCGTCGCTACCACCACATCCTGATTCTCGCTGAACACTTCCGCATGGTTCATGTAGGCGACGCCGCCGGTGATAGTGGCGATATCCAGATGGGTATGTTTCGCCAGCTCGCGCGCATGATCGGCGACCTGCATCGCCAGTTCACGCGTAGGCGTCAGGATCAGGATGCGCGGCGGGCCCGATTTTTTACGCGGGAAATCGAGCAGATGCTGCAGCACCGGCAGCAGATAAGCGGCGGTTTTCCCGGTTCCGGTAGGCGCCGAACCCAGAACGTCGCGGCCCTCCAGCGCGGGCGGGATCGCCTCAGCCTGAATAGCGGTCGGGCGCGTGAAGCCTTTATCCTGCAGGGCTTCCAGCAGGCTTTCGTCGAGTTCGAGTTCGGAAAATGTGGTTACGGTCATGGTCTACCTCAGTTTGGGGCGCTGATTATAGACAGATCGTACGCAATCTTCATCTGTTAATCCGCGCCGGTCAGCCCATTGCGTGTATTCCTGCTGCCGTCACGTTACACTGACCCGCTGCCGTACGGCAGGAAAAAAGGTAATGGTTGCAGAGTATGACGCAGGAAAAGCCGCAGGTGCGGCCATTGTTAAAAAGAAACGGTTTTACCTTCAAACAATTTTTCGTGGCGCACGACCGCTGCGCCATGAAAGTGGGCACCGACGCGATTTTGCTCGGCGCCTGGGCGCCGGTGGCTGGCGTGCGCCGCGTGCTGGATATTGGCTGCGGCAGCGGGCTTATCGCCCTGATGCTGGCGCAGCGCACCCCCGATGCGGTGACCATCGACGCGGTCGAGCTGGACGCCGCCGCCGCGCAGCAGGCGCAGGAAAATGCGGCGCAGTCGCCGTGGTCGTCGCGCATCCATGTTTATCAGCAGGATATCGCCGCCTTCGCCGAAAGCAGCGACCAGCGCTATTCGCTGATTGTCAGCAATCCACCCTATTATCCACCAGACGTCGCCTGCGCCACGCCAGAACGCGACGCGGCGCGATCCACTACAACGCTGGACCATGCCAGCCTGCTGCGCTATGCCGCGCGCTTACTCGACGAAGAGGGATTCTTTTGCGTGGTGTTGCCGGAGGCGCCAGGGCAGACGATGGTGGCGCTGGCGCAAGACGCGGGCTGGCATCTGCGCTTTCGCATCGACGTGGCGGAGTACGCTCATCGTCCGCCGCATCGCGTGCTGCTGGGCTTTTCGCCCAGCGCGGGCGAAACGCTGCAGGAGCGGATGGCGATACGCAATCAGGATACCCACTATTCGGAAGCCTGGTGCAGCCTGACGCGCGACTTCTACCTCTTTATGTAGCGGGCGTAAGAATCGACGGCCGCGCTTCGGGCAGCATCTCGGGATAGTCGCGCGTAAAATGCAGGCCGCGACTCTCTTTGCGCGCCAGCGCACAGCGCACCATCAGCTCCGCCACCTGCGTCAGGTTGCGCAGCTCCAGCAGATCGCTGGAGAGGCGAAAGTTGGCGTAGTAGTCGTCAATCTCCTGCTGGAGCAGATTAATGCGGCGCAGCGCACGCTCCAGCCGGCGCGTGGTGCGCACAATGCCGACATAATCCCACATGAACAGCCGCAGCTCGTGCCAGTTGTGCTGGATCACCACGCGTTCGTCCGCATCGTCTACCCGGCTTTCATCCCAGGGCGGCAGCGCGCCGGGCGCCTCACTGTGCGGCAGCGTCTGGAGCAGATCCTCAGCAGCCGACCAGCCATACACCAGACACTCCAGCAGAGAGTTAGAGGCCATGCGGTTGGCGCCGTGCAGCCCGGTGCAGCTCACTTCGCCGATGGCGTAGAGCCTGTCGACATCCGTGCGTCCGCGCGCGTCCACCATCACGCCGCCGCAGGTATAGTGCGCGGCGGGCACGATGGGAATGCGGTCGCGGGTCAGATCTAGCCCAAAGGTCAGCAGCTTCTGATAAATCGTCGGAAAATGCGCGCGCACAAAATCCGGCGGCTGGTGACTGATATCGAGATAGACGCAGTCGACGCCGAGCCGCTTCATTTCATGGTCGATGGCGCGCGCCACGATATCGCGCGGCGCCAGCTCGGCGCGCGCGTCAAAGTCCGGCATAAAGCGCGTGCCGTCGGGCCGCAGCAGCCACGCGCCTTCGCCGCGCAGCGCCTCGGTGAGCAGAAAACTGCGCGCATCCGGATGGAACAGCGAAGTCGGGTGGAACTGATTAAATTCAAGATTGGCGACGCGGCAGCCGGCGCGCCACGCCATGGCGATGCCGTCGCCAGAGGCGACGTCAGGATTAGTGGTGTACTGGTAAACTTTCGCCGCGCCGCCGGTGGCCAGCACCACGGCGCGCGCGCTGCAGGTTTCTACCCGCTCGCGGTTGCGGTTCCAGATCCAGGCGCCCGTGACGCGGCGCGGACCGGGCAGGCCCAGCTTGTCGGAAAGGATCAGATCGACCGCGTTGGCGCGTTCAAGAATATGGATGCGGGGATGGCTTAACGCCTGGCTCACCAGTGTGGTTTCGACGGCGTGTCCGGTGGCGTCGGCGCTGTGCAGAATACGCCGGTGGCTGTGGCCGCCTTCGCGCGTCAGATGATAGCGCATATCGCCCGCCGCCTGCGGATCGCAATCAAACATTACGCCGCGATCGATTAGCCACTGCACGCAGTGACGCGCGTTGCTGGCGACAAAAGAGACCGCCTCGCGATCGCACAGCCCTGCGCCGGCGATAAGCGTATCTTCCACGTGCGACTCGATACTGTCGGTTTCGTCGAACACGGCGGCGATGCCGCCCTGCGCATAGAGCGTCGAACCTTCACTGATCTGCGCTTTGCTGAGCACCAGCACGTCATGATGCGCTGCCAGACGCAGCGCCAGCGACAAACCCGCCGCGCCGCTGCCGATAATCAAAACGTCGCACTGATAATCCGGTAGGGTTGAATGCGCCATAGTGTTTAATTTACTAAACAAGGGTGGGTCGAGAATATGCCGGTAACCGCTTTTTGTGAAGTATTTTAAACAAAAAAGCGGCTGTGCCTGATTTAATCTCTCGAAGCCCGCTGATAAATCAAAAGTTTGCGAGCCATCCTTATCAGACGCGTTTTTTATATCAAACCTGACGCCTGTGCCGGATTTAAAGATGAAAAAGCCGCCGTCATAGGGTACTCTGCCTGCGATTCTGCGCGATAACCGCAGTCTGGATTACACTGTCTTGAGAACGAAAAACAAACGACAGCGCATCCGGAAACGTCATCATCAGCGCGTTAAGTGAACTTTTTGCCGCACCACGACTCTAAGCGCATGCTTGCTCAGAACCATGAAGATGTGCTGGCAGTTCCTTTACGCATTTAAAAGAATTTGGGGAGACATTACCTCGGATGAGCGAGCAGTTAACGGATCAGGTACTCGTTGAGCGGGTGCAGAAGGGAGATCAGAAGTCATTCAATTTACTGGTTATTCGCTACCAGCATAAGGTGGCGAGCCTGGTTTCCCGCTATGTTCCGTCGGGAGACGTTCCTGATGTTGTTCAGGAATCCTTTATCAAAGCGTATCGCGCGCTGGAATCGTTCCGCGGCGACAGCGCGTTTTATACCTGGCTTTACCGCATCGCCGTGAATACGGCGAAGAACTATCTGGTGGCTCAGGGCCGTCGACCGCCATCCAGCGATGTGGATGCGATCGATGCGGAAAATTTCGAAAGTGCTGGTGCGTTAAAAGAAATTTCGAACCCTGAGAACTTAATGTTGTCAGATGAACTGAAACAAATTGTCTTTCGTACCATTGAGTCGCTTCCTGAAGATCTGCGTATGGCGATCACCCTCAGGGAGCTGGACGGGCTGAGCTACGAAGAGATCGCCGTCATCATGGATTGTCCGGTGGGTACGGTGCGTTCTCGTATCTTCCGTGCGCGAGAGGCTATTGATAATAAGGTTCAACCGCTTATCCAACGTCAGTGATAACGGCTACTGGAAGGGTACATAGGCATGCAGAAAGAACAACTTTCCGCTTTGATGGATGGCGAAGCGCTCGATAACGCGCTGCTGTCAGCACTATCTCAGGATGCAGAGCTGCAACAGCGCTGGACAAGCTACCATCTGATCCGCGACACCATGCGCGGCGATGTGGGCGACGTGCTGCACTTCGATATCTCTGCGCGCGTTGCGGCAGCCCTGGAACAGGAGCCGGCGCGTAACGTCACGACGCTGATCCCGGAAGCGCAGCCTGAGCCAGCCAGCGTGGAGAAAATGCCTTTCTGGCGCAAACTCGGCCCGTGGGGCGCGCAGCTTACTCAGGTCGGCGTCGCCGCCTGCGTGTCGCTGGCGGTGATTGTTGGCGTACAGCACTACAATCAGCCGAGCGGCGTCACCGCAGAGCCGTCTGACTCGCCGGTCTTCAATACGCTGCCGATGATGGGCAAAGCGTCACCGGTCAGCCTCGGCGTGCCGTCTGATGCGTTCGACACCGGCGGCGCTAACCAGCAGGTGCAGGAGCAGCGTCGTCGCGTCAACGCGATGCTGCAGGACTACGAACTGCAGCGCCGTCTGCATTCCGATCGCCTGCAGTTTGAAACCAACGCGCCGCAGCAGGCGCAGGCGAATGTGCCCGGCAACCAGTCTTTAGGTACTCAGCAGCAGTAATGAAGCAGCTTTGGTGCGCCGTTAGCCTGCTGGCAGGCAGCCTGTTTTGGTCATCTACCGCCCCGGCGCAGACCTCTGCGTCTGGGGCGTTGTTACAGCAGATGGAGCAGGCAAGCCAGACCCTCAATTACGAATTCGCCTATATCAACGTCTCACGCATCGGCATTGAATCGCTGCGCTATCGTCATGCGGTGATCGATAACCGCGTTTACGCGCAGCTGTTGCAGATGGATGGCCCCCGTCGCGAGGTGATCCAGCGCGGCGGCGATATCAGCTACTTCGAACCCGGCCTCGATCCTTTCTCGCTTCCCGGCCAGCACATCATCGACGCTTTGCCGTCGCTGATTTTCGCCGACTTCTCGCAGCTCGCCAGCGCCTGGGACTTTATCCCGGTAGGCCGATCGCGCATCGCCGATCAGCTGTGTGAGGTGATCCGTATCGTCTCCCGCGACGGCACGCGCTACAGCTACGTGGTGTGGCTGGACGTGGACACCAAACTGCCGCTGCGTATCGATCTGCTCGATCGGGACGGCGAAACGCTGGAGCAGTTCCGCGTTATCAGCTTCGCGGTCGACGAAGGGGTGCGCAATATTATGCAGGGGCTGCAAAAAGCCAGTCTGCCGCCGTCGCTCTCCGTGCCGGAAGGGGAAAAAGTGCAGCTCGGCTGGCAGCCTGCGTGGGTGCCGGCGGGCATGAAGCTGATTTCCCAGAGTCGTCGCGCCATCCCGGCGATGAATAAAACCGTAGAATCGCGCCTTTACAGCGACGGTTTGTTTAGCTTCGCCATTAACATCACGCCGGCCGATAAAAGTAGCGTCACCCAGACATTGCGCACTGGACGTCGCACGGTACAGACCGAAGTGCGCAATAATAGCGAAATTACCGTAGTGGGCGAACTGCCGCCGGCCACGGCTAAACGCATAGCGGACAGTATCGATTTGGGGTCACAACGATGATGAGAGAATGGGCCACGGTGGTGGCATGGCAAGATGGCATCGCCACACTGCATACCGAGGCGAAAACCTCCTGCAACAGCTGTTCAGCGCGTAAAGGCTGCGGCAGCCATATGCTGAACAAGCTGGGACCGAAAGACGCGCACGTGATGGAAATTGCCAGCGCGACGCCGCTCCAGCCGGGACAGCGCATAGAGCTTGGCATCAAAGAGAGCAGTCTGCTCGGCTCCGCGCTGCTGGTCTATATGACGCCACTGTTCGGGCTCTTTCTGCTGGCGGGTCTGTTTCAGGCGCTGTTTCACAGCGATCTGGCGGCGGCCTGCGGCGCGCTGCTCGGCGGCATCGGCGGCTTTATCGTTGCCAAAGGCGTGTCGCTGAAGGTCGGCGATCGCGCCGCCTTCCAGCCCGTCATCCTGAAGGTTGCGCTGCCGCCTGACGCCCTGCGCGTAGAAGACGAAGCTTAACCCTCTGCCAGGCCGCGTATATCGCGGCCTTTTAGCGCCTGTTTCCCGCCAAAAAGTGTTGCGATTCCACAACGTTCCATTCTTTTATGCGCGGCCTTAACAGTGTAATATGCGTCGTCATTAATGAGGCTGACAGGATTGCAGGTGAAGAGCGATCTTCCTGAATGTGTCTGTGCTCAGGTTCTCAACTGTTTTTCTACGTGAAGATATTCATATAAATGAAGCACATAAGAAACTTCTCCATCATCGCGCACATTGACCACGGTAAATCGACGCTCTCTGACCGCCTGATTCAAATCTGTGGCGGCCTGTCCGATCGCGAGATGGCGGCGCAGGTCCTTGACTCAATGGACCTGGAGCGCGAGCGCGGCATTACCATTAAAGCGCAGAGCGTGACGCTCGATTACAAAGCGCTGAACGGCGAAACTTACCAGCTCAATTTCATCGATACCCCAGGGCACGTCGACTTCTCCTATGAAGTGTCACGCTCGCTGGCGGCCTGCGAAGGCGCGCTGCTGGTGGTGGATGCAGGACAGGGCGTAGAAGCGCAGACCCTGGCGAACTGCTACACCGCGATTGAGATGGATCTGGAAGTTGTGCCGGTACTGAATAAAATCGACCTGCCTGCCGCCGATCCTGAGCGTGCAGCGCAGGAGATTGAAGATATCGTCGGCATCGACGCCACCGATGCGGTGCGCTGCTCGGCGAAAACCGGCGTTGGCGTACCGGAAGTGCTGGAGCGTCTGGTGCGCGATATTCCGCCGCCGGAAGGCGATCCAGAAGGCCCGCTGCAGGCGCTGATTATCGACTCCTGGTTCGACAACTATCTGGGCGTCGTCTCGCTGATCCGCGTGAAAAACGGCACCCTGCGCAAAGGCGACAAGGTCAAAGTGATGAGCACCGGTCAGGTGTACAACGCCGATCGCCTCGGCATCTTCACGCCGAAGCAGCTTGATCGCACGCAGCTGAACTGCGGCGAAGTGGGCTGGCTGGTCTGCGCCATCAAAGACATCCTTGGCGCGCCGGTGGGCGATACCCTGACGCTGTCGCGCAACCCCGCGGACAAAGCGCTGCCGGGCTTTAAAAAAGTGAAGCCGCAGGTCTATGCCGGTTTGTTCCCGGTCAGCTCCGACGACTACGAAGCCTTCCGCGACGCGCTCGGCAAGCTGAGCCTCAACGACGCCTCGCTGTTCTATGAGCCGGAAAGCTCCACCGCGCTGGGCTTCGGCTTCCGCTGCGGCTTCCTCGGCCTGCTGCACATGGAGATCATTCAGGAGCGCCTGGAGCGCGAATACGATCTCGATCTGATCACCACCGCGCCGACCGTGGTGTACGAAGTAGAAACCACCGGCGGTGAGATCATCTACGTCGACAGCCCGTCTAAGCTGCCGCCGCTGAATAATATCGAAGAGCTGCGCGAGCCGATCGCCGAGTGTCATATGCTGCTGCCGCAGGAGTATCTGGGCAACGTCATCACCCTCTGCATCGAGAAGCGTGGCGTGCAGACCAACATGGTCTACCACGGCAACCAGGTCGCGCTGACCTATGAGATCCCGATGGCGGAAGTGGTGCTCGACTTCTTTGACCGTCTGAAGTCGACCTCGCGCGGCTACGCCTCGCTGGACTACAACTTTAAACGTTTCCAGGCCTCTGACATGGTGCGCGTCGACGTGCTGATCAACGCCGAGCGCGTCGATGCGCTGGCGCTGATTACCCACCGCGACAACTCGCAGTATCGCGGCCGCGAACTGGTGGAAAAGATGAAAGATCTGATCCCGCGTCAGCAGTTCGACATTGCGATTCAGGCGGCGATCGGCACCCATATCATTGCGCGCTCGACCGTGAAGCAGCTGCGTAAAAACGTGCTGGCCAAGTGTTATGGCGGCGACGTCAGCCGTAAGAAGAAACTGTTGCAGAAGCAGAAAGATGGTAAGAAGCGCATGAAGCAGGTTGGCAACGTGGAGCTGCCGCAGGAAGCCTTCCTCGCTATTCTGCATGTCGGCAAGGACAGCAAATAAGGATCCCCAATGGCTAATATGTTCGCCCTGGTTCTGGCAATCGCGACGCTGATTACCGGCATTATCTGGTGTATCGATCGCTTTAAATGGGCGCCGGCGCGCCGCGCGAAACAGGCGCAGGCGCAGGAAGCAGCAGGCAACACGCTGGACAGCAAAACGCTGGCGAAAGTCAACGGCCAGCCTGGCTGGGTGGAAACCGCCGCGTCGGTCTTCCCGGTGCTGCTGGTGGTGTTTGTGGTGCGCTCGTTTATCTACGAGCCGTTCCAGATCCCGTCCGGTTCGATGATGCCGACGCTGCTGATCGGCGATTTTATCCTGGTGGAGAAATTTGCCTACGGCATCAAAGACCCCATTACCCAGACCACGCTGATCCCGACCGGTCATCCGCAGCGCGGCGACATCGCGGTGTTTAAATACCCGAAAGACCCGAGCCTGGATTACATCAAGCGCGTGATCGGCCTGCCGGGCGACAAAGTGGTGTTCGATCCCTACAGCAAAACCCTGACCGTCAGCCCGAACTGCGCCGCCGGTCAACGCTGCGCCAGCGCGCTGCCGATCACCTACACCAACGTCGAGCCAAGCGACTTCATTCAGACCTTCAGCGGCTTTGACGGCAACGAAACCGGTAACGGCTTCTATCAGGTGCCGCAGGGCGAAACCATGCGCGGCGGGCTGCGTCTCGGCACGCGCAAAGAGACGCTGGGCAGCGTCACGCACGATATTTTGCTGGTAAACGAAGCGCAAAGTCAGGCAAGCATGTACTATCAGCAGCCGGGCCAGCCGCAGGCGACCTGGATTGTGCCGCAGGGGCAATATTTCATGATGGGCGATAACCGCGACAACAGCGCAGACAGCCGCTACTGGGGCTTTGTCCCGGAGCGCAATCTGGTCGGCAAGGCGGTAGCTATCTGGATGAGCTTTGATAAGCAGGAAGGTCAGTGGCCGACAGGCGTACGCCTGAGTCGTATCGGCGGCATCCACTGAGATATCTGGCCCGGATAAACGGGCAAAACGGTTGGCCTCCTCTGGGAGGCCACTGCACACTAAACAGATTGTGTTGGAAAGCCAGCCCTGTTTCGTATGCAGAGTCACAGACGCACAAAAGAACTGGAATCGCATGAACCCCATCCTCATTAATAAGCTTCAGCGCAAACTGGGCTACACTTTTACTCATCCGGAACTCTTGCAACAGGCGCTAACGCACCGCAGCGCCAGTAGCAAGCATAACGAGCGTCTTGAATTTCTCGGCGATTCCATTCTCAGCTATGTGATCGCCAATGCGCTCTATCATCGCTTTCCTCGCGTCGACGAGGGCGATATGAGCCGCATGCGCGCCACGCTGGTGCGTGGCAACACGCTGGCGGAGATGGCGCGCGAGTTTGACCTTGGCGAATGTTTGCGCCTCGGACCGGGCGAGCTGAAGAGCGGCGGCTTTCGCCGTGAATCGATCCTGGCGGATACGGTGGAGGCGCTGATAGGCGGCATCTTCCTCGACAGCAATATCCAGACGGTGGAAAAGCTGATCCTTGACTGGTATCAGACGCGCCTCGAGCAGATTAGCCCAGGCGACAAACAAAAAGATCCGAAAACCCGCCTGCAGGAGTATCTGCAGGGGCGTCATCTGCCGCTGCCGTCCTATCTGGTGGTGCAGGTGCGTGGCGAAGCCCACGATCAGGAATTCACCATTCACTGTCAGGTGAGTGGCATGGCTGAACCGGTGGTGGGCGTAGGCTCCAGCCGCCGTAAAGCAGAGCAGGCTGCCGCTGAACAGGCGCTAATTAAGCTTGGTCTCGAATAGCAACATCCCGGCGCCTGAACAGGCGCTGAAAAAGTCAGGACTCGAATGAGCGAACAGAATACCTATTGCGGCTTTGTCGCGATTGTCGGCCGACCTAACGTCGGCAAATCCACCTTACTGAACCAGCTGCTGGGGCAGAAGGTGTCGATCACCTCGCGTAAGCCGCAAACCACGCGCCACCGCATTATGGGCATCCATACCGAAGGCGAATATCAGGCGATCTACGTCGACACGCCTGGGCTGCATATGGAAGAGAAGCGCGCCATTAACCGCCTGATGAACCGCGCGGCCAGCAGCTCCATCGGCGATGTCGAACTGGTGATCTTCGTGGTTGAAGGCACGCGCTGGACGCCGGACGACGAGATGGTGCTGAACAAGCTGCGCGACAACAAAGTGCCGGTAGTGCTGGCCATCAACAAGGTGGACAACATTCAGGATAAAAGCATCCTGCTGCCGCACCTGCAGTTCCTTAGCCAGCAGATGAACTTCCTCGACATCGTGCCGATCTCGGCCGAGAGCGGGAAAAACGTCGATACCATCGCGGCCATCGTGCGCAAGCGCCTGCCGCAGGCGGATCACCACTTCCCGGAAGATTACATCACCGACCGCTCGCAGCGCTTTATGGCGTCGGAGATCATCCGCGAGAAGCTGATGCGTTTCCTCGGCGCCGAGCTGCCCTATTCGGTAACGGTGGAGATTGAGCAGTTCGTCAGCAACGATCGCGGCGGCTACGATATCAATGGCCTGATCCTCGTCGAGCGCGAAGGGCAGAAAAAGATGGTGATTGGCAACAAAGGCGCCAAAATCAAAACCATCGGCATTGAAGCGCGTAAAGATATGGAAGAGATGTTCGACGCTAAAGTGCATCTCGAGCTGTGGGTCAAAGTTAAATCGGGCTGGGCCGACGACGAACGTGCGCTGCGCAGCCTGGGCTACGTAGACGACCTCTGATCCTATGGAAGGCTGGCAACGCGCCTTTGTGCTGCATAGTCGCCCCTACAGCGAAACCAGCCTGCTGCTCGATCTCTTTAGCGAAAGCCACGGGCGGGTACGGGTGCTGGCGAAAGGCGCGCGTGCGCGCCGCTCGCAGCTGAAAGGCACGCTGCAGCCCTTTACGCCGCTGCTGGTGCGCTGGACCGGACGCGGCGACGTCAAAACCCTCACCAAAGCGGAAGCGGTCTCGCTGGCGCTGCCGCTCAGCGGTATCACGCTCTACTGCGGCCTCTACGTTAATGAGCTGGTGTCGCGCGTGCTGGAGCAGGAATTTCCCTTCTCGGAACTCTTCTTCGACTACCTGAACTGTTTGCAGACGCTGGCGGCGGACAACAGCTCGCCCGAACCGGCGCTGCGCCGCTTCGAGCTGGCGCTGCTGGGGCATCTTGGCTACGGCGTTGATTTTCTGCACTGCGCCGGCAGCGGCGAGCCCGTGGCCGACGCCATGACCTACAGCTACCGCGAAGAGAAGGGCTTTATCGCCAGCCTGGTGGCAGGGCAGCGCAGCTTTACTGGCCGCCAGCTGCGCGCGCTGTGGGAGCGCGACTTCCCCGACGCCGACACGCTGCGCGCCGCCAAGCGCTTTACCCGTATCGCGCTCAAACCCTACCTGGGCGGCAAACCGCTGAAGAGCACCGAGCTGTTTCGCCAGTTCGTGCCGAAAAAACGGCCGGATGCCACCAGCCAGTAGCGCTGTGCCTGCGCCGCGCGTCGCGGTACACTCCTGTTTTTCGACATAGTTAAGCTGAGGATTGTCATGGCTGAGTTGCTGTTAGGGGTCAACATCGATCATATCGCCACGGTACGTAACGCGCGCGGCACCCACTATCCCGATCCGGTGCAGGCGGCCTTTGTCGCCGAGCAGGCGGGCGCGGAGGGCATCACCGTCCACCTGCGCGAGGATCGCCGCCACATTACCGATCGCGACGTGCGCATTCTGCGCGACACTATCCAGACGCGCATGAATCTGGAGATGGCGGTCACCGACGAGATGGTCGGCATCGCCTGCGATATCAAACCCCATTTTGTCTGCCTGGTGCCGGAGAAGCGCGAAGAGGTAACCACCGAAGGCGGCCTCGACGTCGCCGGCCAGCAGGACAAGATCAACGCGGCGGTACGGCAGCTGAGCGACGCGGGCATTCTGGTGTCGCTGTTTATCGATCCCGATCACCGTCAGATCGAGGCGGCGGTCGCCAGCGGCGCGCCCTATATCGAAATTCACACCGGCGCCTACGCCGAGGCGGCGGAAGGGCTGCCGCGCGAAGCGGAGCTGGCGCGCATTCGTCACGCCGCCACCTTTGCCGCTGGCCTGGGCCTGAAGGTCAACGCCGGCCACGGCCTGACCTACCATAACGTCCAGCCGATCGCCGCGCTGCCGGAGATGCACGAGCTGAATATCGGCCACGCCATTATCGGCCGCGCGCTGTTTAGCGGCCTGGCCGACGCGGTAAAAGAGATGAAGCTGCTGATGCGGGAAGCGCGTCGCTAATGGCTATTCTCGGACTGGGCACCGACATCGTTGAAATCGAGCGCATCGCCGGCGTGATCGAACGCTCCGGCGATCGCCTGGCGCGACGCGTGCTGAGCGAAGCCGAGTGGCAGCAGTATCAGCGCCACCAGCAGCCGGTGCGCTTTCTGGCGAAACGCTTCGCCGTCAAGGAAGCGGCGGCCAAAGCCTTCGGCACCGGCATTCGCGGTGGGCTGGCATTCAATCAGTTTGAAGTTTACAACGACGAACTGGGCAAGCCTGGCCTGCGCTTTTTCCACCATGCCTGCGAAGTGGCGGAAAAGCTCGGCGTCCGGCAGGTGCACGTCACGCTGGCGGATGAGCGCCACTACGCCTGCGCCACGGTGATTATCGAAAACTAGGGGTGCAGCAGCACAAATTTCTCCCACAGCGCCTCGCGGGATTCGCAGTGCTGTGGATCGGGAATAATGGTGTTGTCGATAGGGCAGACGCTCTGGCAGGTCGGCGCGTCGTAATGACCGACGCATTCGGTGCAGCGGCTGGCGTCGATCTGGTAGATCGCCGCGCCGAGACTGATCGCCTGGTTCGGGCATTCGGGTTCGCACATATCGCAATTAATGCATCTGGCGGTAATCAGCAGCGCCATTTTATCACCTGATCAGCTAAAAACGGCGCCATTATACTCGCGTTCGCCCCTTAGTTCAGCTTTTTCACCAGCGCTTCGCTATGGCGCATATGGCTGGCGGCGCGCTCGGGATCGTTCTGCACCAGCGCCATAAACAGCAGATCGGTCAGCGCCAGCTGCGCGGTGGTTGAGGAGATGGCGGCGCTGCGCGTGCTCTGCTCCTCCGCCACGGTGTAGAGACAGTGGGTAGCGGTCTGCTGCAGGCTGTTGGGGGTAAAGCCGGTAAACGCCAGCACGTACGCGCCGATCTGTACCGCCTCCTGCGCCGCAAGGTTAATCTCTTTGCGCTCGCCGGTATAGGAGATCGCCAGCAGCACGTCGCCCGGCCGCATCGCCTGCACGCTGGCCAGCAGCGCGTGCATATCCTGCTCCGCCACCGCGTTAATGCCGATTTTCATCAGCTTCCAGGAAAAGTCTTTCGCCACCAGCCCCGAGGCGCCAATGCCCACCAGCACGATACGCTGGGCATTTTTCAGCAGGTGCAGCGTCTCGTTCAGCTTCTCTTCGCTGTTGATATCGAGCGTGGCGCGAATAGCAGAAAGCTTTTCGGTCAGCAGCTTTTCCCCCACGGTTTTCAGCGAATCGTCGCTGAGAATATGGTTGTGCACGGTAATAGCGTCGCGATCCGCCAGCGACTCGCTCAGCGCCAGCTTAAGCGCAGGAAAGCCCTTATAGCCAAGCTTCTGCGCGAATTTCACCACGCTCGACTGGCTGACGCCCGACTCCTCCGCCAGCTTCTGCGAGCTGAGATGGCGCGCACGATCGGGCTGTGACAACAGAAAATCCGCCAGTCGGCGCTCATTTAGCGCCAGACGCGGATAGAGCTGACGAATGCGCAGCAATGAACTCATGTCTGGTCCTCGTTTAACTATCCTGCCGCAAGATGCGTACAGCCGCTGAAGAATAAACTATTCATCTGGCATTGTAGTCGCTGGAATTAAAAATAGCCGCGTCGCCGCTGCCGTGGTTGATGGCTACAATAAGGAAACACAGGGCGAATAAAACAGAAAGGAGCGTTTTTTGACCAAAGGTACCCAACGTCGCGTGGTGTTTTTCGATCTGGATGGCACGTTGCATCAACAGGATATGTTCGGCACCTTTATGCGCTATTTGCTGTGGCGTCAGCCGCTCAATTTGCTGCTGGTGGTGCCGCTGCTGCCGGTGGTGGGGCTGGGCCTGCTAATTAAGGGGCGCGCGGCGCGCTGGCCGATGAGCCTGCTGCTCTGGTCGATCACCTTTGGCCATTCGGAGCGCGCGCTGCTGCGGCGCGAGGCGGCCTTTGCGCAGTGGTTTCGCCAGCGCGTCACCGCGTTTCCGGTGGTACAGCAGCGCCTGACCGATTACCTGAGCAGCGACGACGCTGACGTCTGGCTGATCACCGGCTCGCCACAGCCGCTGGTAGAGCAGGTTTACTTCGATTCGGCGTTTCTGCCGCGCGTAAAGCTGATCGCCAGCCAGATGCAGCGCGGCTTTGGCGGCCGCGTGCTGGCGATGCGCTGTCTCGGCCATGAAAAAGTGGTGCAGCTGGAAGAGAAAATCGGCACGCCGCTGCAGCTCTACAGCGGCTATAGCGACAGCAAGCAGGATAACCCGCTGCTCTTTTTCTGCCAGCACCGCTGGCGCGTCACCCCGCGCGGCGAACTTCAGCAGCTGGAGTAGGGTTTCATCTTCGAATCTGCGCGCGGGATCGCTATAATGCGCCGCTTTGCTGCTGCCGGGAGTGCGCCTGCGTGAATCAATCTCAAGACGAATACTGGATGCGCCATGCGCTGAAGCTGGCGCGCATCGCCTGGGAACAGGGCGAAGTGCCGGTCGGCGCGGTGCTGGTGCAGGGGGATCGCGCCATCGGCGAAGGATGGAACCGACCCATCGGTCAGCACGATCCCACCGCGCACGCTGAAATAATGGCGCTGCGGCAGGGCGGTAAGGTGCTGGAAAACTATCGCCTGCTGGAAACCACGCTCTACGTGACGCTGGAGCCGTGCGTGATGTGCGCCGGCGCGATGGTGCACAGCCGCATCACGCGGCTGGTGTACGGCGCCCGCGATGAGAAGACCGGCGCGGCGGGATCGCTGATGGACGTGCTTGGCCATCCCGGCATGAACCACCGGGTCGCGCTGCAGAGCGGCGTGCTGGCTGAGGAGTGCGCGGCGATGCTGAGCGACTTTTTCCGCATGCGCCGCGAGCAGAAAAAAGCGCTGCGACAGGCGCAGCGCGGCGGTTGACGAGGCGTCGACCCTACTAGTTCATGGCGATTTCCGGCGCCACCGCCGGATAGCCGCTACCCAGCTCCGCTTCCAGCGCGGACTGCTGCGCCAGCCGTTTCTCCTGCTCCTGCAAATAGCCCACCAGGCTGAGCTGATACTTACGAATATTCTCGACGTAGTTATAGGCTTCGTGGCCGCGCGCATAGCCGTAGGTGGTCTGCGCGTAGTAGCGCTTCTGGCTCAGCATCGGCAGCCGCAGCTTGACGTCGGCCCAGCTGTCGGGATTGCCGCCCTGTTTCGCGGTGAGCTTGCGCGCGTCGAGCATATGGGCGTAGCCCATGTTGTAGGCCGCCAGCGCAAACCAGATGCGCTCCTCCTCAGGAATAGTGGCGGGCACCTTTTCCATCATGCGCTGCAGATAGAGGCTGCCGCCGCGAATGCTCTGCTCGGTGTCGGTGCGATCCTCGACGTTGACGCTGTCGGCGGTATTGCGCGTCAGCATCATCATGCCGCGCACGCCGGTAGGGGAGGTCGCCAGCGGATTCCAGTGGGACTCCTGATAGGAGATCGCCGCCAGCAGCCGCCAGTCGATGCTGGAGGCGTATTTCTCAAACAGCGGCTTGATCTCCGGCAGCGTAACGTCGATGGCGCGTAAAAAAGTGCGGGTGTCGACATAGTCGAAGGTGCCGACGTGGCCGAGATATTTCTCTTCCAGACGCGCCATCGCCCCCTCTTCGCCCATAGAGTTGAAGAAGTCGAGCATCGCGGCGTTGAGGCTGCTGTCGTCGCTGTGCGGCACATACCAGGTCACCGGCTCTTCATCGGTGACGTCGAACGCCACCGCCAGCTGCGGATGGATGCGCTGCAGCAGAGCGATAGTGACGGAGTCGCCGATGGTGTAGTCGAGCTTGCCGTCGGCCACCGCTTCCAGCAGCGCCTTCGGCGCCTGATCGCTGGCGATCACCCAGTTGAGATCGGGATACTGTTTATCGCGCGCCGTTTTCAGCGACGAAAGATAGGCGGAGCCGGAAGCGACCCGCAGCTCGCCTTTCAGGTCGCCGAGATTCTTCGGACGCGGCTTATCGACGCGATAAACCAGCTGCTGCGAAACCGAGTAGTAGCTCGGCCCGGTTTTGTAGCGCGTCAGCCTCTCATCGTTGTAGATCAGGCCCGCCGCCAGCAGGTCCGCCTTGCCGTCATCCAGATCGTCGAACAGATCGCTCAGGTTAGGGCGCACCGTGACCTTGAGCTTAACCCCCAGATAGTCGGCAAAGCGTTTCGCCAGCTCGTAGTCCATACCGGCCGGGGCATTGTTAATGGTGTAGTAAGTCAGCGGGGAATTGATGGTACTGATACGCAGCACTCCCCGTGATTTAATCTGTGAAATCGCATCCTGTCCGTTGCCGTACCACGGGATCGATGGCCATAACGCCATCGCCAGCAGCAGGGTGACGAGACCGATAAACAGATAGTTTAATTTTAGGCGTTTCAAATAGTTGTCTCTCGCTGGCTCTAAGGCCTCTGTCTTTTAAAGGCAGTATTGATCTTTTTTGAACTCCCAGAGCGAGGGGCATTTTGCGCAACTCGGCAGCGTAGAGCAACTGATATAGCAGGTTTTGCGCAAAATTCAGGCTATTCCGCAGGCAGAGAAATTATGCGCAAACGGTTTCGTCGAGCGGGGTGTTTCTCTATAATACCGCCCGTTTTCTGCTGTTGTGCCCCTTGAAGCGTCGCCCGGCGCTCTGACGAGAGATTAAATAATGGAAATTCTGCGTGGTTCGCCCGCCCTGTCGGCATTTCGTGTAAACAAAGTGCTGACCCGCTTTCAGGACGCTCACCTGCCGGTGAGTGACATTTACGCCGAGTACGTCCATTTTGCCGATGTCAGCGCACCGCTGAACGCTGATGAAAAAGCGCGCCTGCAGCGCCTGCTGAAGTACGGCCCTTCTCTCGCCGAACATGCGCCGCAAGGCCGCCTGCTGCTGGTAACGCCGCGTCCCGGCACCATTTCGCCCTGGTCGTCCAAGGCGACCGACATCGCGCACAATTGCGATCTGCCGCAGGTGCGTCGCCTCGAGCGCGGTCTGGCGTTCTATGTGCAGGCGCCGCAGCTGACGGAAGCGCAGTGGCAGACGCTGCAGACGCTGCTGCACGACCGCATGATGGAGACCGTGTTCAGCGACCTGTCGCAGGCGGAGGCGCTGTTCGCCCATCACCAGCCGCAGCCGCTGAAGAGCGTCGACGTGCTAAACCACGGGCGTCAGGCGCTGGAAGAGGCGAACCGCACGCTGGGCCTGGCGCTGGCGGACGACGAAATCGACTACCTGCTGGAGGCGTTCCAGCGTCTCGGGCGCAACCCGAACGACATCGAACTCTATATGTTCGCGCAGGCCAACTCCGAGCACTGCCGTCATAAAATTTTCAACGCCGACTGGATTATCGACGGCGAAAAACAGCCGAAGTCGCTGTTTAAAATGATCAAGAACACCTTCGAGACCACGCCAGACCATGTGCTGTCAGCCTATAAAGACAACGCCGCGGTAATGGAAGGCTCGGAAGTAGGGCGCTTCTTCGCCGACGCGCAAAAAGGCGAGTATGAATACCATCAGGAAGCGGCGCATATCCTGATGAAGGTCGAGACCCACAACCACCCAACGGCCATCTCGCCGTGGCCAGGTGCGGCGACCGGCTCCGGCGGCGAGATCCGCGACGAAGGCGCCACCGGGCGCGGCGCGAAGCCGAAAGCGGGCCTCGTAGGCTTCTCGGTGTCGAACCTGCGCATTCCCGGCTTCGAACAGCCCTGGGAAGAGAACTTCGGCAAGCCGGATCGCATCGTCAGCGCGCTGGATATCATGACTGAAGGCCCGCTGGGCGGCGCGGCGTTCAACAACGAATTCGGGCGTCCGGCGCTGAACGGCTATTTCCGCACCTATGAAGAGCAGGTCAACAGCCATAACGGCACAGAGCTGCGCGGCTACCATAAGCCGATCATGCTGGCGGGCGGTATCGGCAACATCCGCGCCGATCACGTGCAGAAAGGGGAAATCACCGTCGGCGCGAAGCTGATCGTGCTGGGCGGCCCGGCAATGAACATCGGCCTGGGCGGCGGTGCGGCCTCATCAATGGCCTCCGGCCAGTCTGACGCCGATCTCGATTTCGCCTCAGTACAGCGCGACAACCCGGAAATGGAGCGTCGCTGCCAGGAAGTGATTGACCGCTGCTGGCAGATGGGCGAAGAGAACCCGATTCTGTTTATCCACGACGTGGGCGCGGGCGGTCTCTCCAACGCCATGCCAGAGCTGGTCAGCGACGGCGGCCGCGGCGGCCGTTTCAACCTGCGCGACATCCTCAGCGATGAGCCAGGCATGAGCCCGCTGGAAGTCTGGTGCAACGAGTCGCAGGAGCGCTACGTGCTGGCGGTGGCGCCAGAGAAACTGGCGCAGTTCGATGCACTCTGTCAGCGCGAGCGCGCCCCTTACGCCGTTATCGGCGAAGCAACAGAAGAGCAGCACCTGAGCCTGAGCGACAGCCATTTCGACAACGCGCCGATCGACATGCCGCTCGACGTGCTGCTGGGCAAAACGCCGAAGATGACGCGCGACGTCACCACGCAGCAGGCCAAAGGCGAGCCGCTGCTGCGCGACGCCATTACCCTGAGCGACGCGGTGAACCGCGTGCTGCACCTGCCGACCGTGTCGGAGAAAACTTTCCTTATCACCATTGGCGACCGTAGCGTGACCGGCATGGTGGCGCGCGATCAGATGGTCGGCCCGTGGCAGATCCCTGTAGCGAACTGCGCGGTCACCACCGCCAGCCTCGACAGCTATCACGGCGAAGCCTTTGCGCTGGGCGAACGCGCGCCGGTGGCGCTGCTCGACTTCGCCGCCTCTGGCCGTCTGGCAGTGGGCGAGGCGCTGACCAACATTGCGGCAACGCAGATTGGCGATCTCAAGCGCGTGAAACTCTCCGCCAACTGGATGGCCGCCGCAGGCCATCCGGGCGAAGACGCCGGCCTGTACGAAGCGGTCAAGGCGGTGGGCGAAGAGCTGTGCCCGGCGCTGGGCATCACCATTCCGGTGGGTAAAGATTCGATGTCGATGAAAACCCGCTGGCAGGAGGGCATTGAGCAGCGCGAAATGACCGCGCCGCTGTCGCTGGTGATCACCGCCTTTGCCCGCGTGGAAGATGTGCGCCGCACCGTGACGCCGCAGCTGCAAGCCGAAGGCGACAACCTGCTGCTGCTGATTGACCTCGGCAACGGCGCCAATACGCTGGGCGCCACCGCGCTGTCGCAGGTTTATCGTCAGCTGGGCGACAAGCCGGCTGACGTGCGCGACGCGCAGCAGCTGGCAGGCTTCTTTAATGCAATGCAGGCGCTGGTGGCGCAGCAGAAGCTGCTGGCCTACCACGACCGTTCAGACGGTGGCCTGCTGGTGACGCTGGCGGAAATGGCCTTTACCGGCCACTGCGGCGTCGAGGTGGATATTGCCGCGCTGGGCAGCGACGCGCTGGCCGCGCTCTTTACCGAAGAGCTGGGCGCGGTGATCCAGATTAAAACTGAAGATCGCGCGGCGGTGGAACAGGTGCTGGCGGAGCAGGGCCTCGCAGCGTGCAGCCACGTTATTGGCAGCGCGCAGCGCGGCGACCGCTTCGTGATCCGCTCCGGCGACAGCGTGGTCTACAGCGAAAGCCGCACTACGCTGCGCACCTGGTGGGGCGAAACCAGCTGGCAGATGCAGCGCCTGCGCGACAACCCAATCTGCGCCGATCAGGAGCATGACGCGCGTAAGGATGACAACGATCCGGGCCTGAATGTCCATCTCACCTTCCAGCCAGAAGAGGATGTGGCGGCGCCGATGATCGCCACCGGCGCGCGTCCGCGCGTGGCGGTGCTGCGCGAGCAGGGCGTCAACTCCCACGTTGAAATGGCGGCGGCGTTCCACCGTGCGGGCTTTACGGCAGTGGACGTGCATATGAGCGATCTGCTGGCGGGACGCCGCGATCTGGAGGAATTCCAGGCGCTGGTAGCGTGCGGCGGCTTCTCCTACGGCGACGTGCTGGGCGCCGGCGAAGGCTGGGCGAAATCGATTCTGTTTAACAACCGCGTGCGCGACACGTTCGAAGCGTTCTTCCATCGCCCGCAAACGCTGGCGCTGGGCGTCTGCAACGGCTGTCAGATGATGTCGAACCTGCGCGAACTGATCCCAGGCAGCGAACTCTGGCCGCGTTTTGTGCGCAACCAGTCAGAGCGCTTTGAAGCGCGCTTCAGCCTGGTGGAAGTGGCCGCCAGCCCGTCGCTGCTGCTGGACGGCATGGCGGGCTCGCATATGCCGATTGCGGTTTCTCACGGCGAAGGCTTTGTCGAAGTGCGTGACGGCGCGCATCTGGCCGCGCTGGAGGCGAAAGGGCTGGTGGCGCTGCGCTTTGTCGATAACTACGGCAAGGTGACGGAAAGCTATCCGGCTAACCCGAACGGCTCACCTAACGGCATTACGGCGGTGACCAACGAAAGCGGACGCGTCACTATTATGATGCCGCATCCGGAGCGTGTGTTCCGCACGGTGAGCAACTCCTGGCATCCGGCCGAATGGGGCGAAGACAGTCCGTGGATGCGTATTTTCCGCAACGCGCGTAAACAGCTGGGCTAATCTCAACCAGCGTGAAAAGGAGACAGCGATGTCTCCTTTTTTATAAGTGTTGGTAAATAGCGACAACTGAGTATTATCACTGTCGCTAAACAGTGACATTTAATGGCTTGATAAATAACAGCTAAATTAAACAGCGTGTAAGGTGTTGGGTTTTGACGACATTTTTCGCCGCGCGGCACCCGTCCGCCACGCAGTCCAGCGCCTGCACACTGGCAACCTTCTGAAAAAGAAAGTTATTTATTTGTTGGCACGAAGTTTGCTAATATCACCTCGTGGCTCATTCTCCTGTTTATGATTGCCCCGCACTGCGGCAGAGCTCATAAAAACTGAATGACGCACCAAACGGAGCCTGCCGTCCACCAACCGATAATCGCTTGCTTTGCAACGTTATCAAGCATCGGGCGCAACGTTGAGTAAGGCTCCACCTCTTTTCAGGCGATGCTGCGGCGTCGCTCTCACGGCAGACCGAAAGGTCTGCCGTTTTCATTTCCGCTCTATCTTCCGCCGGCAGACTTCGCTAGCATCCTCGCAGCGTTTATTTAAGGAAGCGACCGCGTGAGAAGATGGCGTCTATTTCCCCGTTCGTTGCGTCAGCTGGTGCTGATGGCGTTTTTGCTGGTGCTGCTGCCGCTGCTGGTGCTGGCGTGGCAGGCCTGGGAAAGCCTGTCGGCGCTGAGCGACCAGGCCGCCGATACCAACCGCAATACCTTTACCGACGTGCGGCGCAGCGAAGCGATGGCGCGTACCGCGCTGGAGCTGGAGCGCAGCTACCGGCAATATTGTGTGCTGGGCGACGCCACGCTGGCGCGCCTTTATCAGACCCAGCGCGCGCGCTACAGCCAGATCCTTAACTCCCATGCCTCGAGCCTGCCCGCGCTGGCGGCTTTTCAGACGCTGCGCGCCACTCTGCCGCAGCTCGCCGATCTTCAGTGCGACAACGGCAATCCTGTGGCGGCTGCCTCGCAGGCGCTGGAGCACTTTTCCACCGTTAACGCGCAGCTGGTGCAGGAAACGCGCGAGGTGGTGTTTGCGCGCGGGCTGCAATTACAGCGCGAAATCGCTGACCGCGGCCAGTTTTTCGGCTGGCAGGCGCTGACGCTGTTTATCGTCAGCCTGGCGCTGGTGCTGCTTTTTACCCGCATGATTATCGGGCCGGTCAAAAGCGTGGAGCGCATGATCAACCGCCTTGGCGAAGGACGCGAGCTGGGGGCAAGCGTGGCGTTTCGCGGCCCGCGCGAGCTGCGTTCGCTTGGCCAGCGCATCGTCTGGCTGAGCGAACGGCTCGCCTGGCTGGAGACGCAGCGCCATGAGTTTCTGCGCCATCTGTCGCACGAGCTGAAAACGCCGCTCGCCAGCCTGCGCGAAGGCACCGAGCTGCTGGCGGACGAAGTGGTGGGCTCGCTCAACGGCGAGCAAAAAGAAGTGGTGGCGATCCTGGACAGCAGCAGCCGTCATCTGCAACGGCTGATCGAACAGCTGCTGGAGTATAACCGTAAGCTGGCGGAAGGCCCGACCACGCTGGAGGCGGTGGATATCGTCGAGCTGGTGGATATGGTGGTGAGCGCGCATGCGCTGCCGGCGCGCGCTAAGCTAATGCATGTGCACTGCGATCTGGCGGCGACGCGCTGCCTTGCCGAGCCGATGCTGCTGATGCGCGCCATCGATAACTTATACTCGAACGCCGTGAACTACGGCGCTGAATCCGGTAGCATCTGGCTGCGCAGTCAGCAGCAGGGCGACAAGGTGTGGATTGAGGTCGCCAATAGCGGCACGCCGATCCCGGCGAAAGAGCGGGAGATGATATTCGAGCCCTTTTTTCAGGGCAGCCAGCAGCGCAAAGGGCCGGTAAAAGGCAGCGGGCTGGGACTGAGCATCGCTAAAGATTGTCTGCGTCGCATGCAGGGAGATCTGCTGCTGATCGACAGCAAAGACGCCGACGTTTGTTTTCGTATCATACTGAACCACACAGCCGGGAATTCCTGACAGATGAAGATCCTCTTCGCCTCACTTTTTACGGCGCTGTTGAGCCTGTCGCTTAGCGGCTGCGGCGCCTCCCCGGCCGCGTCATCCGCGCATCGCGACGCCATCGTCGCCGAGCCGGAGGTCAGGCTGCCCGATTATCTGGCGACAGAGTGCGCTGTCGTCTGGCGCAATGAAAGCGCCGCGGCCACCGCTAATCCGCTCTACTGGCTGCGCGCCATCGACTGCGCCGAGCGGCTGTCGCCGGCCGAGGCGCGCGCCGAAGCGCATCGCTGGCCGGTTGAAGGCTGGGCGCGCGCGTTCAAGAACGGTATTTTAATGGCCAACGGCAACGTGACGCCGCTGGAGCGACGCGACTATGTCGAGGCGCTGGATGAGTACAGCAGCCGCTTTCCCGGCGCGGTGCGTCCGCTGATCCAGCTATGGCGCAGCAATCAGGTGGCGCAGCTCGATCTCAGCGAGACCCGCTCGCGCTTCGCGCATCTGCAGCAGAGCAGCGACGCGCAGCTCGACGCGCTGCGCCAGCAGCAGGCGCAGATGCGCCAGACGCTGAACGACACCCAGCATAAGCTGGAACGCCTGACCGATATCGAACGCCAGCTCTCTTCCCGCAAAGCGCCGGACGTTACGGAGAGCGGCCACGCGCCGGAAACGTCGTCACATGAGGAGCCCTGATGCCGAGACAATCCGCACGTTTGCTGCTGGTGGATGACGATCCCAGCCTGCTAAAGCTGCTGGGCATGCGTCTCAGCAGCGAAGGCTACCAGGTGAGCACCGCCGCCAGCGGCCCGGAAGCGCTGCGTCTGCTGCAAAAAGAGAAGATCGATCTGGCGATCAGCGATTTGCGTATGGATGAGATGGATGGGCTGGCACTGTTCGGCGAAATTCAGAAGCGCCATCCCGGCCTGCCGGTGATTATTCTGACGGCGCATGGCTCGATCCCTGACGCCGTCTCTGCTACGCAGCAGGGTGTGTTCAGCTTTCTCACCAAGCCGGTGGATCGCGACGCGCTCTATAAAGCGATCGACGAGGCGCTGGCGCAGCGCGCGCCGGTCAGCGACGACCGCTGGCGCGAGGCGATCGTGACCCGCAGTCCCGTCATGCTGCGGCTGCTGGAGCAGGCGCATATGGTGGCGCAATCCGACGTCAGCGTGCTGATCAACGGGCAGAGCGGCAGCGGCAAAGAGGTGCTGGCGCAGGCGATCCACGCCGCCAGCCCGCGCGCGGCGAAGCCGTTTGTCGCTATTAACTGCGGCGCGCTGCCGGAACAGCTGCTGGAGTCGGAGCTGTTCGGCCACGCCAGAGGTGCCTTTACCGGCGCGGTCAGCGCGCGCGAAGGGCTGTTTCAGGCGGCAGAGGGCGGCACGCTGTTTCTGGACGAGATCGGCGATATGCCGCCGTCGCTGCAGGTGAAGCTGCTGCGCGTGCTGCAGGAGCGCAAAATCCGTCCGCTCGGCAGCAATCACGATATCGATATCGACGTGCGCATTATCTCTGCCACGCATCGCGATCTGCCGAAGGCGATGGAGAAGAAAGAGTTTCGCGAGGATCTCTTTTATCGTCTTAACGTGGTTAATCTGAAGCTGCCCGCGCTGTGCGAGCGCAGCGAGGATATTCCGCTGCTCGCCAGCCATCTGCTGCGGCAGGCGGCGGATCGCCACAAACCTTTTGTGCGCAGCTTTTCGGTGGACGCGATGAAGCGGCTGATGTCGGCAGGCTGGCCGGGCAATGTGCGTCAGCTGGTGAACGTGATCGAGCAGTGCGTGGCGCTTACCTCATCGCCGGTGATTAGCGATGCGCTGGTCGAGCAGGCGCTGAGCGGCGAAAGCAGCGTGTTGCCGACCTTTGTCGAGGCGCGCAACCAGTTTGAGCTTAACTATCTGCGTAAGCTGCTGCAGATGACGAAAGGCAACGTCACCCATGCCGCGCGCCTGGCAGGGCGCAATCGCACCGAGTTTTATAAGCTGCTCTCCCGACACGAACTGGACGCCAGCGATTTTAAAGAGTAGCTTTCTGGCGCGGAGAAGCGCCCGAGAGCGTTAAAGTTGCCGCTGAGGGCAGGGCGCGTAGCAGAGAGCGTCCCGGTAGCCTGAGGTTGCGGGTATATACTTACAGCACCCCATCCGGCCACGGAGGGAGTGAGAAAAGGGTCTGACATGAAAAAGATTGATGCGATTATCAAACCATTCAAACTCGACGATGTGCGCGAAGCCCTGGCTGAAGTCGGCATCACCGGGATGACGGTCTCTGAAGTAAAAGGCTTTGGTCGTCAGAAAGGGCACACCGAGCTTTATCGCGGCGCGGAGTATATGGTCGACTTTCTGCCGAAGGTGAAAATCGAGATGGTGGTGGGCGACGATATCGTCGACACCTGCGTAGAAACCATTATGAAAACCGCGCAAACCGGCAAAATCGGCGACGGCAAGATTTTTGTATTCGACGTATCGCGCGTGGTGCGTATTCGTACCGGCGAAGAAGACGAAGAAGCGATTTAATACTGGCTCCGCCAGTAAAAGGACGCCTGATAAGGCGTAATGCCAGTCAGTTAAGGTTGTGTCCGGGTAAGGCCGCTGTTTTCTCAAAATGGCGGCCTTTGTTTTACGCGTTTGGCATGCCGGTGCAGGCCACTGCGCCTCCTCTGCTGCCGGGCCGTCCTCGCGCCGCTTCGCGGTGCCTTCGGCTGCAACGTCGTGCCGGACGGACCGTTCGTGTACGGCCATCCAGGCCTACCCGAACTGCCGGTCGCATTCCTGCGACCGGCTCCTGGCACAACGTTTCCGCCTCAGCGCTGCGAATAGCCCTCTACAGCAGAGGAGGCGCGGTGCCCTTTGCCGTCCTTTTCCAGCAGCGCACACGGAAGCTGGCCAGCAGGCTGGGGCCGCTCAGGGGCAGGCATTTCGCAGCGCTGAACAGAGTGAGTCTGCCAGGAGAGCCCGCAGGGATGCGGGCGAAAGGTGGGGCTGGAACAGGGATGTTCCATCCCCGCCGGTCCGTCAGGCAGGCGAATGGCG
>NZ_MWUE01000036.1 GCF_002077695.1 Pantoea latae | reverse complement strand
ATCTACTATCAATAAAATTTTCAAAGCATTAAAATTAGTCCCTGAAATCCATAATATAAGAAAATTAAAAATTATAATTAAAGATGAGCTGCTTTCTATATCTCATAAGTCGATTGAGTTTAGTGAGGCGTTAACTATTTTAATCAGTGTGGGATTATTGAAATTTGATAGTGCTGTATTAAAAAAAATTGACTCTAATACAATGTTTTCTATCGAAAATGCAAGTTCAGGTGAGCAGTGCGTAATAATAAGCATGCTTGGCATATCCTCTGTCATTGAAGATAACTCGTTAATTATGATTGATGAGCCTGAAGTATGCTTACATCCTGAATGGCAAGAAAAATATATCCAGCTTTTAACTAGTATATTTAGCTCCTATAAAGGTTGTCAGTTTATTATAGCTACGCACTCTCCTCAGATTGTATCTAATCTCAGTGAGAAGGGATGCTATATTATGACGATGGAGGATGGAGTTGCAAAAGATGCTAATGAATATATAAACAAATCATCAGACTTCCAATTGGCAACTTTGTTTGGTAGTCCTGGCTTTAAAAATGAGTATTTGTCGAGAATCGCCGTAAATCTCTTTTCAAATGTATCAAGCAATAGAAAGTTTACTTCTAATGATATTGCAATATATCAAGAGTTAATTAACATGCTTCCTAAGATTTCTGAAGAGGATCCCTTAAGTTCATTGATTAAAGCGATTGAGAAAATGAGGGAGATTTATGCCTGATATAATGGAATCAATTGTTTTAAGCGAGGATTCTTTAAGAGCAATTGAAGATGTGGTTACGGTTCCAACTTATAGTTTTAGAGATTGGTCTAGTGACTTATTAAAAGGTGTTAGAAGTGAGATTCGAAATTTTTATCGCACTCAACAAAAAGCAAGATGTGCTTATTGTAGAAATGTTATAACCAAATCAGCATCAGGCTGTCACGTGGAGCATATAGTTCCTAAGTCCAAATATACAGAATTCATGTTCACGCCTAAAAATTTATGTGTCATATGCCCTGATTGTAATGAAATAAAAAGGGAGAAAGAGGTGTCTAATAATCTGGAGGGAATGCTTAAGAAAGATCCCAAAAAGTACCCACGTAGCAGTTCAGCTTTTTTAATTTATCATCCTCACTTTGATGATTATGAGGATCACATCATTCAAATTGATGGATACTATATTGATCGAACTGATAAGGGAGCTACCACTATTAAAATGTGTACTTTGAATCGTCGTGTTAGAGAGTTTGGTTTCGAGCCATCCTTAGTATCAAGCCCCAAGCAGATGGAGTTAATGTATAAGATTTTAAATAGCGGTAAGTTAGAGGAAATAATGTTATTGATTGAAAAGTGAAAGATTGCTGGTAAGGTGTTTATTTATAATATTACCTTACCGG
>NZ_MWUE01000035.1 GCF_002077695.1 Pantoea latae | reverse complement strand
TCGCAGCGCTGAACAGAGTGAGTCTGCCAGGAGAGCCCGCATGGATGCGGGCGAAAGGTGGGGCTGGAACAGGGAGGTTCCATCCCCACCGGTCCGTCAGGCAGACGAATGACGTGAAGGTACCGCGTCAGCGGCGCGAGGACCGCCCGTCCCTGAGCGGCCCCAGGCTGCGTTATCACCCCAGGCTTAACTGACAAGCATTAGGGCGATGTCCCCATTTTCAGGCCGGGTTCTTGCCGTCCATCATCCCCTTCACCAGCTCAATGCAGCGCAAAAAGCGCGTGTCGTAATCATCCTCGCGCACGTGCACAAACTCGACGTTATTTTCGCGCAGCATGGTCACCAGCATCGACTGAAACTCGCGCCGATCCACCGAGCTGCCCAGGCTGCGCAGGCCGTCCGCCACCCAGGGCACGTTGTTCTCCAGCAGGATCACCAGGTCGAAACGGTATTCGTCGATCAGCGCCTGCACAAAGGGGTGTTCGCGCCCTTCATACTTCAGGCAGAACGCCTGGGTGGTGATGAAATCGGTGTCGATAAAGGCGACTTTATTGGCATACTTCACCGCAAAGTCGATGTACTGCGCCTGGCCAAGGGCGATCTTGTCGTAGTCGGAATATTGCAGCGCCATTTCGTCGCCGCCCAGATGAGAGAACACGTAGTCGCGGCCATACTCCCAGGCGCTGGTGGTGTTAAAGATATTGGCCAGCTTGTTGACCAGCGTCGACTTGCCGCTCGACTCGCCGCCGAGCACGGCGACGGTGCGCACGAAAAAGGGCTTCACCTCGGTGGGAATATATTCCCAGTAGCGAAACGGATCCTGACGGATCTGCTCGCCGCTGATATTCATAAAGGATCGCGCCGGATCGACCAGCACGGTGCGCACGCCCAGATGCTGCTGATACATCTCCGCGTCCGCGGTTTCGCTGGTGTAGATGCAGTCGGGGGCGATGCCCTGATCGCTGAGAAAGGTTTTTACCCCTTCGCTCCAGACGTCCCAGCCGTGCGGATAGGGCTCAATACCCTCTTCGTTGAACGAGTGAATGCGGATATTTTTCTGATATTTAAAGGTCTGCAGCAGCCAGCGCAGCCGATCGCTGACGGTTGGCTGCTGCGACATGGCGCTGTTCTCGAACAGTTCGCGATCGCGCGGCTCGTCGTGCCCCATAATGATATGCAGCTCGTCGACCTGGCTGCAGGCGCGCTGGATCAGGTAGATATGGCCGGTGTGCAGCGGATAAAACTTGCCGAACACCACGCCGACGGTTTTATCGCGGCGCGGAAACTCCAGCCCGAGAAAGCGATGCAGCGCTTCCAGCTTCTGCGCGCTCGGGCTTTTAATTTTGGCGTTGAGCAGCTGGCTCAGGTAGCCCTTGGTCATCCCGCTGGCGTCGGCCACCTGCTGCAGGGTATGCCCCTGCTGGCGAATGGCGGTTTTCAGATAGTCGAACGACGTCATGCTGCCTCCTGCATGGATTGAAGTTGCTGCGAGTGTACCCGCTCAGCCTTTAAAGCTCATCCAGTATCGCCAGCGCGTCCGCCAGTTTTTTCGCGCTGTAAACTTTCATGCCGTCGACCGCTTTTTTCGGCGCGTTGCCGGCCGGCACGATGGCGCGCTTAAAGCCGTGCTTGGCCGCTTCAGAGATGCGCTCCTGGCCGCTCGGCACCGGTCGGATCTCGCCCGCCAGCCCGACTTCGCCGAAGATCACCAGATCCTGCGGCAGCGGACGGTCGCGCAGGCTCGACACCATCGCCAGCAGCAGCGCCAGATCGGCGCTGGTTTCCGTCACCTTCACGCCGCCGACCACGTTGACGAACACATCCTGATCCGCCATCTGCAGGCCGCCGTGACGGTGCAGCACCGCCAGCAAAATCGCCAGCCGGTTCTGCTCCAGCCCCACCGCGACGCGGCGCGGGTTGCCCATCATCGAGTGATCCACCAGCGCCTGGATCTCCACCAGCAGCGGACGCGTGCCTTCCCACACCACCATCACGGAGCTGCCGGCGGTGACCTCGTCGCCGCGCGACAGGAAGATGGCCGACGGGTTGCTGACCTCGCGCATGCCCTGTTCGGTCATGGCGAACACGCCCAGCTCGTTGACCGCGCCAAAGCGGTTTTTATGGCTGCGCAGCGTGCGGAAGCGCGAGTCGGCGTCGCCGTCCAGCAGCACCGAGCAGTCGATGCAGTGTTCCAGCACTTTCGGACCGGCCAGCGAGCCATCTTTGGTGACGTGGCCAACCATGACGATCGCCACGCCGCGCGTTTTGGCGAAGCGCGTCAGATAGGCGGCGGTTTCGCGCACCTGCGCCACGCTGCCGGGCGACGACTGGATATCCGCCATGTGCATCACCTGGATGGAGTCGATCACCATCAGCTTCGGCTCTTCCTGCTCGGCGATCTGGCAGATCTGCTCGATGCTGGTTTCCGACAGCATGTTGAGGTTTTCGCTTGGCAGACCGAGGCGGTGGGCGCGCATCGCCACCTGCTGCAGCGACTCTTCACCGGTGACGTAGAGGGTTTTCATCTCCTGCGCCAGACGACACATCACCTGCAGCAGCAGCGTCGATTTACCCGCGCCGGGGTTGCCGCCGATCAGGATGGCGCTGCCTGGCACTACACCGCCACCCAGCACGCGGTCGAACTCTTTAAAGCCGGTGGAGAAGCGCGGCAGCGCTTCCAGGCTGATCTCCGACAGCTTCTGCACCCGGCTGACGCCCGCGCTGCCGGCGTAGCCGCTCAGGCGCTCATTGCGCGCCGCCGCCGGCGACGCCGCAATCCGCACTTCGGTGATGGTGTTCCAGGCGTGGCAGGCGCTGCATTGCCCCTGCCAGCGCGGATAATCTGCGCCGCATTCGTTACAAACGAAGGCGCGTTTTGCCGCTTTGGCCAAATCAGTACCTCTAACGCTCTTCGTGAATCAAGCTGCCGCTGAGGATGCAAAATACGCCCATCAGATCGGCATGACGGATAGTCACCTGCGTCTGCTCATTCACTTTCGGTTTAGCATGATAAGCGATACCCAGCGCCGCGGCCTTAATCATCGGCAGGTCGTTGGCGCCGTCGCCGATGGCGACGGTTTGATCCGGCGCGATGTCGAAACGCTGCGCCAGCTTCTTCAGGGTATCCGCTTTGTATTGGGCGTCGACAATCTGCCCCAGCACTTCGCCGGTCAGTTTGCCGTCGCGCATCTCCAGTTCGTTGGCGGCGACGTGCGCCAGATGCAGCCTGTCGCGCAGGTATTCTGCAAAATAGGTAAAGCCGCCGGAGGCGATCGCCACCTGCCAGCCCAGCGCCTGCAGCTTCTGCACCAGCTCGGTCAGGCCCGGCATCAGCGGCAGTTCATCGCGCACCTGCTTCAAAATGTTGGCGTCGGCGCCTTTCAGGGTCGCCACGCGCTGGCGCAGACTGGCGGCGAAGTCGAGTTCGCCGCGCATCGCGCGTTCGGTCACTTCCGCCACCAGCTCGCCGCTGCCCGCCAGTTTAGCGATCTCGTCGATGCACTCGATCTCGATCGCCGTGGAGTCCATGTCCATCACCAGCAGGCCCGGCGTTTTCAGGTGCGGGATCTTGCCGAGCGGCGCCACGTCGAGGCCGTTGTCGTGCGCCAGCTTTGTGGCGCGCGGCGTCAGCGAGCCGGCCAGCCGCACCACCTGATACTCATCGATGCGCCACGCGCTGACGATGACCATTGCCGCACCAAGCTGATGCTGATAATCGGTCAGCTGCTGTTTATCCAGCGCGCGACCATAGAGCAGCCAGCCGGTCCGACCGGCACGGTAATCCAGCGGCATCACTTCGTCGCCGCTGAGGGAAAGAGGTAAACCCGGCCATTCGGAGAGTTCGGCGGGCAAATCGCACCAGGTAAGACGGTTCGGCATCAGAGCTCCTGTAGGGGGACAACAAAACCACGCAAGAGGCTACCTTGTCTGCGCCGCTTCTGGCAACATAATCTCCTGGTTTCTGTTGTGACGTGACACGGGTTATTGATGGCTAAAAGCGCACTGAAATTTCGCTTACATCGCACGGTGATTGTGCTGATCTCGCTGGCGCTGCTGGTCGTGCTGATGCAGGGCGCCTCCTGGTTTAGTCTCGGCCATCAGATGGCGCGTTCCGAGCAGGTAGAAGAGCTGGCGCAGACCCTGACGAAGCAGGTCGCCTTCAGCCTGTCGCCGCTGATGGACAACAGCGACGACAACCGCAGCCAGATCGAAGCGATCCTCAATCAGATGACCACCAACAGCCGCATTCTTGACGCCTCGGTCTACGCCGATGACGGCAGCCTGGTGGCGCACAGCGGCGAAAATATCAATGTGCGCGATCGCCTGGCGCTCGACGGCAAGCGCGCCGGCAGCTACTTCAACCATCAGCTGGTGGAGCCGCTCGGCAACAGCGACGGCCCGCTCGGCTTTTTGCGCGTTACGCTGGATACCCACGTGCTGGTGACCGAGTCGCGCCAGGTGGACAACACCACCAATATTCTGCGCCTGATGATGCTGCTGGCGCTGGCCATCGGCATTATCCTGTCGCGCACCCTGCTGCGCGATCGCCGCACCCGCTGGCAGCAGTCGCCGTTTCTGCTGACCGCCAGCACGCCGGTTAAAGAGGATCGCGACGACGACGGCGAAAAGCAGGATCCAGCGCCTTAAGCCATCTGCGCGATAGTCGCGTCGAGCGCCTGCAGCTGCTGCAACGCCCGCTGCGCAATGACGCGAAACCCCTCGCTGAGGCTCGCGTCATCCATAAGCTGTTGCCAGTAGGCCTTCGCCATCGCGCTGGCGGGCTGCCAGACGGCGCGCGGCAGCGCCGCATCCACCTGCAGCGTCACGCTGCTGCGCATCTGCCCCAGACGGTCAGGCGCCAGCGCCATCGGCAACATATCGTAGGCGGGCGTCAGCGTCAGCCTGTCGCCTTCCACAAAGAAAGAGAGATTTCCCGCATGCATGTCGCTGTTGGCGATCAGGCGACCAAAAGCCCACTGTAGCGCGCCGCGATTGGCATCCTGCGCGCCGATCTTTTTCGCCTGCGCCAGCTGGCGCAGCGCGACAGGCCAGTTCGCCAGGCTACCGAGAAACTCGGCGCCGACCGCCTCCAGCGAAGCCATGCCGCGTCGCCCTCGTTGCTTAATGCGGTCAAAGCGTGCGACTTCAAGGAACAGCTGCGAATTTACCTCAATCAGCTCACTGCGCGCGGCCGGCAGGTTATGTTGCGCCAGCAGGGTCAGCGCAACATGTTCGGCGCGCAGCAGATCGCGCCAGCGCTGGCTGTTATCGTTGTCGCGCTGACCGCTAAATTTCACCAGACAGTGACCAGCCTCTTCGCTGTAACAGAGAAATTTCGGCTGTTCGCCGCCTGCGGAGGAGCCAGGCTCCTCGCCGCCCAGCGCCCGCTCCGCCAGCTGAGGATAACGCTGCGCTTTCTCATGCTGGGCAATGACGTGCGGCTCGCGGGCGGTAAGCCAGCGCTGATAAGCAGCCTGACCGATGAGCCAGTCGCCGGGCATATCGATGCCGGTTTCTCCCAGCGCCAGCAGGCTGTGATCGTCGCTCCACAGGCGGATATCGGGCGGCAGGCCGAGCGCCGTGGCGCTTTCCTGGCCCCATGCGCGGCCTAAGAAACCCTGCGGGCGCATATCGTTGAGAAACCAGGGTAGCCCGGCGTAAAACTGCCACTGGCCCGCTGCGTCCTGCACCACGTAGCTTCCCTGCGGCCACACCGGCCGCAGCGTTCCCGCCGCATGGGCGCGCCCCGTTTCGTCAATGCGCCACAGCGGCCACTCGTCAATGTGACGGACTGGACGCAGCAGCGCATAGCGCGTCGCGCGTGCGCGACCAACTTTTATGATCTCTTTTTGCCGGGCCACCAGCCGCGACAGCGTCGCCTGGCTGACGTTAAGCCGGGCCATCAGTTCTACCGCCGAGAGCGGTTCCCCCAGCAGCAGCGAACTCAGCTCAGACATAGCGCGCTCGTGAATAGATTGGTGAATAGATTCGTGAATAGATACTACATGAAAAAAGGCCCATTAAATGGGCCCTGGCAGCAAAAAATCGCCGTTGGCGTGAATAGATACTCAGGCGAGCAGCAGCGCCTTTAGCTCGCCCAGCGTCTTCACCGTCCAGGTGGGACGAATCGCTTCCGGCAGCGGACGCGTGCCGTGATCGAGCCAGCAGGTTTTCACGCCGGCGTTCATGCCGCCGAGAATATCGGACTCGGGTGTATCCCCAACCATCAGCACGCGGCTGCGATCGGGATTGCCCATCTTCTCTAGCGCATAGTCGAAAATCGCCGCGTCCGGCTTAGGCACGCCGACCTGCTCCGAGATCACCAGCGCCGAGAAGTAGTCGCGGAAGCCGGTGCGTTCGAGACGCGACTGCTGCAGCGCGGTAAAGCCGTTAGTGATAATGCCCATCGGCACCTTCTCATGCAGCGCATGCATCAAACTGACCGCGCCCTCCAGCGGCATGCAGATCTCCGACATTGCGGAGAGAAAGCCGCTGTTCAGCACGTCGGGCGCCACGCTCAGCTTCTCCGCCCAGCCGGTAAAACGGCGCGTCTGCAGCTGTAGCGCGGAGATAGCGCCGTTCTGGTAATCGACCCACAGCGGCTTATTGATCGCCTGATAGTCGGCGTAATCCTGGTCGGTAAACTGAACGTCGTAGCCGGCGAAGAGACGCTGCAGGCCGGCGAAGGCGTCAAAATGAAACAGGGTGTCGTCGGCATCGAACAGGATGCAATCCCAGTCTTTTAACATTACAGCTCCTTAAAAGCCTACAGCGTCAGCGCCATGATGATGGCGTCTTCACGTCCGCTGGCGGTGGGATAGTAGTTGGGACGGCGGCTGACCTGGTGAAAGTCGAGCTGCTCGTAGAGGGCGATAGCGGGATGGTTAGAGGCGCGCACCTCCAGCCACAGCGTCATGACGTCGCGCTTTTCCAGCTCGGCGATAAGATGCTGCAGCAGCTGACGCCCGTAGCCGCGCCGCTGAAAAGCGGGATCGACGGCGATATTGAACAACGACGCCTCGTCCAGCACCACCTGCGTGATGGCGAAGGCGGCCATCGCGCCGTCGACGTCGAGGCGATAGTTAAGAAAACGTTCGCCCTGATTGCTGGCGAAGGTCTGTTCGCGCCACGGAAAGGCGTGGCTGCGGCACTCAATGGCGAAGGCCTGGGCGGTGTCCTCAGGGGTGAGGAAAGAGATCGCTGTCATGGTTACACATCTGTTGCCAGAGCGCGCGTTTCGCCGCGCCGCTGCTGGAGAGTTCATTTAAAGAGGCGGAGTGCAGCGCGACGGCGCTAAAGGGATGCGGCCCGTCGATGCCGATCAGCCAGCCCGCGCAGTCGAGCGATTCGGGCAGCATCTGTAGCTGATCGGGGGTCAACGCCATCACCTGAGCGGGCTGCAGGCCGAGCGCATGCAGTACGTCGCGCACCAGCGGCTCATGCAGGCCGGGCGCGATGTCAGCGACGATAATCAGCTTTGTGCCGGGCGTCAGCCGCACCGCGATTTCGCCCTGAAGCGCGCGCGGGCGACGCAGTTGATACTGCGTTATTCCCATTTGCTGTAACAGCCAGTCGCGCCTGGAGGTCATGTTTTACCCTTGATGTGCTGCCGGAATGCGACGCTATGCTAGCAAACCCATCGAACATGCGCCAACAAACCACTATAATCGCCGCTCTGATCTTACAGGAGCCTTTCATGTCTGCTTTTACCCCGGCCAGCGAAGTCATACTGCGCCACAGTGATGAATTTACCGCCCGCCACGTCTTGTTCGCTGGCGATATGCAGGATGACCTGCCCGCTCAGCTGGAGACCGCGTCGTCGCGTGCGCATACCCAGCAGTATCATCACTGGCAAAACCTGAGTCGCCGCCTGGGCGAACGGGCGCGTTACGGTCTGGTGGCAACGCAGGAAGACGTTGAAGGCTGCGACACGCTGGTCTACTACTGGCCGAAAAACAAGCCGGAAGCGCTGTTCCAGCTGATGAACCTGCTGTCGCTGCTGCCGCTGGGCTGCGATATTTTCGTCGTGGGCGAAAACCGCAGCGGCGTGCGCAGCGCCGAAGGCATGATCGAAGAGTGGGCGACGCTGGATAAAATCGACAGCGCGCGCCGCTGCGGCTTCTATCACGGCCGCCTCGACAGCCAGCCGACCTTCGACGCCGAAAGCTTCCGCGACAGCTACGATCTCGACCCGCTGACCATCTGCACCCTGCCGGGCGTCTTCAGCCGCGACGATCTCGACATCGGCAGCGCGCTGCTGCTGACCACGCTGGCGCCGCACACCAAAGGCAAGGTGCTGGATATCGGCTGCGGCACAGGCGTGCTGTCGGCGGTGCTGGCCAACCATTCGCCGAAGGTGCGCCTGACGCTGTGCGACGTGCACGCTGCGGCGATTGAGGCGAGCAAGGCGACGCTGGCGATCAACGGCTTCGAAGGCGAGGTTTTCCCCAGCAACGTCTTCTCCGACGTGACCGGCCGTTTCGATCTTATTCTCTCTAACCCGCCGTTCCACGAAGGGCGCGAAACCAGCCTGGACGCGGCGCAGACCCTGATCCGCGGCGCGGTGAAACACCTCAACACCGGCGGTGAACTGCGCATTGTTGCCAACGCCTTCCTGCCCTATCCGCAGGTGCTGGACGAGACCTTCGGCAGCCACGACGTGCTGGCGCAAAACGGCCGCTTCAAGGTCTATCGCGCGGTTTACGGCCGCGGCGCCCGCGCGCGCTAAGCCTCCGCGACGGCGAAAACGTTGCTTTTTGCAGCAGTCAATTCGCCGTCGCGAAATATCTGTTGACGCCCGGTGTAAAATCTCTAGAATGCGCCTCCGTGGTTGCAATACTGTCATGTATTGCTGGACGCGAAGGTGGCGGAATTGGTAGACGCGCTAGCTTCAGGTGTTAGTGTCTTAACGGACGTGAGGGTTCAAGTCCCTCTCTTCGCACCAACAACCACGATTTTCATCTCGCATCGCACTGCGCGAAGGTGGCGGAATTGGTAGACGCGCTAGCTTCAGGTGTTAGTGTTCTTACGGACGTGAGGGTTCAAGTCCCTCTCTTCGCACCAATGCGGCGATATGAAAACAAGATGACTCAAATGCGAAGGTGGCGGAATTGGTAGACGCGCTAGCTTCAGGTGTTAGTGTCTTAACGGACGTGAGGGTTCAAGTCCCTCTCTTCGCACCAGAGTTGTCCCTCCCTGCTTTCTCTCTCTTGATTTACTTTCCCTGTTACGCTGCATGAAAATTCACTGCGATGGCCGCTAAGCCGCCCGCTAACGCGAGGCACGACGGCAGCAGCAGATAGTGTCGCATCCGGCGATGAAACAGCATCACCACCGTCAGCAGCAGCGCCACGATCATCACGATACGCCACTGGCTAAAGCTCGGCTCCCACAGGGCAAAGCACGGCAGCGCCGCGCAGGGCAGCAGCACGCCCCATGCGCTATCCAGTTTTTTCCCCATCATCCAGCTGAACCCCCACAAGCCGCAGGCGGCGAACATAGCCATTAACATTGCGTCGACCTCAAATGATAAGCATTACCATTATCATATGATAATAAATCTCATCTTGCAGCCTGTTTTTTACGCTTCCCGGTCGGAAGATGACAGACCAGTTGGAAAATGCTAGATTGCGGCCGATAACACCTTTTATAACACAGCAAATTTGCTCATTGTCCGGCAGAATAATTTAACTCCGCCGGAATGCGCTTTGATATTTCAGGGCCGTTTCGAGTATTAATAATGAAATTACAATCTTACGATGAATTGAAACACAGCAAATATCAGCTATCGCTGATGCTATTCCTGTTTTTAAATGTCGCCGTATCGTTTTTTTGCCTGATCCCCTTTACCGGCAGCCCTGGGACGGAAATGTCATGGCCGGTTATTATTATCGCCTTGTTTAGCACCACCACCTTAATTGCGAGTTTAATCAGGCCCAAACGGAAATTGCCTTTATTAAATCCTGTGGCCCTGCTGCTCGGCGCGCTGTGGGCCTGGCATATTGACCATCGCTACCATCAGGTTTTCTATTTCGACGGCAGCTTTTTGATTATTAGCCTGCTGAGCGTCTTTTTTATCAGCGCTATCGCCCTGAGTGATTATCTGACGGCGTTTTGTCTGCACATCACGCCGCCAGTGGTGACGGTGCTGCTGCTGGATCGCGGCGAGCATCTGGCGATGCTGCTGCTGACCATCTCTCTGCCGCTGATCGGCTTTTCCCTGCAGCACCTGATGCGCCGCCGCGTCGACCACTTTACCCGCCGACTGATGCGCCAGCTCTATGAAGAGAAAGAGACTTTCAGCGATCTCAGCATGCTCGACCCGCTGACCGGCCTCTATAACCGCCGCGGCCTGAAAAACCGGCTGGACAATATTCTGGAAAATCACGCCGGCAGCCACTTTGTGCTGCTGCTGGATATCGACCACTTTAAGGCCTACAACGACAACTACGGCCACGCCATGGGCGACCAGGCGCTGGCGCGCGTCTCAGTGGCGATCCGCGACGCGGTGCGCTCGCGCGATGTGGTGGTGCGCTACGGCGGCGAGGAGTTTCTGGTGCTGATGACCAACGTCAATGCCTCTATCGCCATGAAGCTGGCGGAGCGCATCCGCCAGTACGTGCTCGATCTGGAGATCCCCCATCGCTTCAACGAAAAGGTCTCTACCCACGTCACCGTCAGCGCCGGCATCGCGCCGATTTTTGACGATGAATTCGATCAGGCGGTCGCCAATGCCGATCGCGCGCTGTACGTGGCGAAAAACCAGGGCCGTAACACCATTCTCGCCTGGGAGGATCTGCCGAAAACCCTGCCTGTGGAAAGCGAAGCGCACTAACTTCTGCCTCAGCGAAGGCGGCACCACGCCCTTTCGCTGAGCGCGGCCAGCAGCTGCCCCCCACTCCCCGCTGCGCTAAAAACAGCCGACTTGTGAATAGAACTAAGAACGATTATCATTCTTTCTTCTCCTTTTCCAGGGCGCGTGAACCAGCATGTCGACCATCAGGCAGCATCCGCAACGCTTTCAGCAGACTCAGCCGATCTTTATGCAGCGCGATCGCACGCTGGCCTGCGCGCTGCGCGACCTGATGCGCGAGCAGCGCAGCTATATGCTGGAAACCATCCACCTTGATGAAACCGCGCCCGCCGACGCCCTGACGCTGGCCGACTGGTCGCGCCCGGAACAGTTCCCCGCGCTGGCGCAGCGCTACAGCGACTACCTCTATCGTCAGCATCCCGACGCGGTGCAGGAAGCAAAACCGGTGCAGTCGCTCTGGGCGCAGTGGTATTTTGGCCTGCTGCTGCCGCCGCTGATGCTGGCGCTGCTGGCGGAATCGCGCCCGCTCGACTGCTCGCCGCAGCATATTCGCGTGCAGTTTCATGAGCAGGGCTATCCCTGCGGCTTCTGGATCGATGCGCACGAAGATGAAGAGGCGCGCTATCTCAACGCGCCGCAGCGTATCGACCGCCTGATACAGCAGCATCTGATCCCGGTGGTCAACGCCATCGCGCAGCATGGCGGCATCAACGCCAGGCTGATCTGGAATAATATGGGCTTCTCTTTTCACTGGTTCCTCGGCGAGCTGAAACCCCTGCTGGACGACGACACCCTGTTGCAGCTGGAGCAGGCGCTGTTTTTCACCAGCCGTCTGCTGGACGGCAGCGATAACCCGCTCTACCGCACCATGCTGCCGCGCGACGGCGAGATGGTGCGGCGCAGCTGCTGCCAGCGCTACCGTATTCCCGACGTGGAACGCTGCGGCAACTGCACCCTCAGCGTATAAAAGCGCCGCCCGACGCGATTTCCGCCTTTCTCTCGTTTACACTTTTTCCGCCTTGTGGCAGTTTTTACGCCTTCGACCTGCATGGAGAAAGAGATGAGCCTGGAGTCGGTACGGCAGTTTTTCGCCGAACACGCACCTGATATCGAGATTATCGAGATGTCGCAAAGCACCGCCACCGTTGAGCTGGCGGCGCGCGTTCACGGCGTCGCGCCGGGACAAATCGCCAAAACCCTGTCGCTGAAAGTGAAAGACGAAGTGGTGCTGATCGTGACGCGCGGCGATGCGCGGCTCGACAACCGCAAGCTAAAAGCGGCGCTGGGCGCAAAGGCGCGCATGCTGAGCGTGGACGAGGTGGTGAACTGGACCGGACATCCGGTCGGCGGCGTCTGCCCGTTCGGGCTGGAGAATCCGCTCAGGATCTACTGTGACGAGTCACTGCGCCACTTCGATGAGGTGCTGCCCGCAGCCGGCGCCATCCATAGCGCCGTGCGTATCTCCCCGCAGCGCATAGCCGAACTGACGCAGGCGCAGTGGGTAGACGTGTGCGAGGCGGTTTAACGCGTCGGCTTCGACACCGCGCCTGAAATCTCAATGCCGCGCGTTTCGCGGCCAAAGGCGACGAACAGCGAAATCAGCAGCGCCACCGTGCCGGCGACGATGGCCATCCCCAGCCCGTAGTTGCCGCCATGCGCCTCGGCGATGCGCGACTGCAGCGTGGCGTTCACCGAGGCGATGAGGTTGCCCAGCTGATAGACGAAGCCGGGCAGCACCGCGCGCGCGTTAGCCGGCACCAGCTCGGTGAGCCAGGTCGGCACCACGCCCCATGCGCCCTGCACCATAAACTGCATCAGAAACGCGCCCAGCCCAATCGCCCAGGAGCCGCTGGAGAAGGCCCAGAGCGGCAGCACCGGCAGCGCCAGCAGCGATGCGAGGATAATCGCCTTTTTACGCCCGATCCGCTCCGACAGCGCGCCAAAGAAGACGCCGCCCAGCATCGCCGCGATGTTGTAGCTGATGGCGATCAAACTGACGGTGTGCGCATCGAACTGGTGCTGCACCTTCAGGAAGGTGGGATAGAGATCCTGGGTGCCGTGGCTGAAGAAGTTAAAGCAGGCCATCAGCAGCACCAGATAGAGGCAGAGCTTCCAGTGCTGGCGAATCGTCGGCAGCAGCGCGCTGCTCTCCTGACGCTCGCGCGCCGCCAGCCACACCGGCGACTCCGGCACCTTAAAGTAGATAAACGGCAGCAGCAGGATCGGCAACGCGCCAATCAGGAACATGCCGCGCCAGCCCACCGCGTCGAAAAACAGCCCAAATACCACCGACGCCAGCAGATAGCCGCAGGGGTAGCCCGCCTGAAAAATGCCGGACATCAGGCCGCGCGAGCGATCGGGAATGGTCTCCATCGCCAGCGACGAGGCGACGCCCCAGATGCCGCCCATCGCCACGCCGTAGATAACGCGAAAGGCGAGAAACGCGCCGAAGGTCGGCGACCAGGCGGAGAGCAGTTCAAACAGCGAGAACAGCACGATATTGAGCATCAGTATCGGCCGACGGCCATACTTCTCCGCCAGGCGGCCAAACAGCAGCGCGCCAATCGGGCGCACCGCCAGCGTCAGCATAATGGCGACCGACACGTCGCTAACGGAGGTATGAAAGTAGCGCGCGAGATCGCTGAGAACAAACACCAGTATAAAAAAGTCGAACGCGTCCAGCGCCCAGCTGGCGAAGCTGGCAAACGCCACATTCCGCTGGGTCGGGGTCCAGTTAAACATAAACGTATCCTGTCTGTGCCATTCGGATAAAGGTCCGAAATAAAGAGGCGTAACCGCCGAAACGGTTACGAAATTGTTAACGTTTTGTTTATAGCATCTTGCTGAAGGCAGACGCGTTCAAATGCTGGCATCCCTGACGTCAGGATGTAACTAAGGGTATCGGCGCGTGTCGCAGGCTTATCAACGCTCGAGCGACGTTAGCGCCTGTTCGATGATCTCCAGCAGCAGGCCGTTGTCGACGTGGTGCAGCACGTGCACCAGCGCACCGCAGTCGGCGGGGATGCCGACGTCGACGCGCAGCGGGGTGCGATAGCGCCAGCTCTTGCCGCGCGTCGGGCCGGGACGCAGTTCGATATCCACCCGGTAGTCGGTGCCGCTCGCCACGCGCTGATTGAGCAGCCAGGCGACCACCAGCACGTCATGGATCCAGCTGCCCGGCAGGTGGCGCGTGCGGATAGAGTAGTCGATCCACGGGCGCAGCGTGTCGCGCACAAAATGGCAGAGCGGATGATCGCGAGCGGTAAGGCGCGACAGATCCTGATGGGTGAGCAGCGTCTGAGTGGTGACATCCATCGGCACCAGCGTTATCGCCGCGCCGCTGTGCAGCACCTGATGCGCCGCCTCGGGATCGAGGCCAAAGTTGGTGTCTTTGATGTAGTCGTCGAGCGCGAACACCCCGCCCATAATCACAATCTCCGCCACCGCTTCCGCCATCGCCGGATAGCGCTGCAGCGCGAGCGCCACATTAGTCAGCGGGCCGATCGCCACCAGCGTGATTTCGCCGGGATGGTCGCACACCAGCCGACCGATGGCGTCAGCCGCATCATCGCCATCCACCGCTATCGGCGCAGGCGCGCGCACGCCCTGCCAGAGGTCGAGCATATCGAGCTGCCGCACGCGCCGATCGAGCGCCGCGCGCCAGGGCGCGTGATCTTCTTTCAGCGCCTGCGTCGCGCCCTGCACCACCGGGAGCGCCGAGCCAAGGCGCACCAGCAGATCTTTCGCCACCTGTGCGCCGACGTCGCTCGGCGTGTTGCCCGCTACCGTGGTGATCAGCTCCACCGACAGCGCCGGCGAGGCGAGCGCCAGCGCAATCGCCAGCCCGTCGTCGGTGTTGGCCCCGGCGATACCGTTACCCGGATCGCAGTCAATAATCACTCTTTTCATATCGTCGTCGCGTTCTGTTTGGCCTGCGGCAGGCAGCCGCAGGATTCGCCAATTTCAAGGTAGTGGGGAAATTCATGCAGCTTCGCCTCGCCGTCCCAGTTTTGCAGCATGGCGATGGCGCAGCGCGCCATATCCTGCAGCGGCTGGCGCACGGTGGTTAAGGTCGGCACGTGAAAGGCGGACTGATCGGTGCCGTTGAAGCAGACCAGCGCCACATCCTGCGGCACGCGAATACCCTGCTCGGCGAAGGCGCGGATGGCGCCGAGCGCCTGCCCTTCGTTGCTGGCGAACAGCGCGCGCGGCGCGCCCGCGCCGGCCAGCATCCGCTGCGCCGCCTCGTAACCGCCCTGCCGTGAATAGCTGGCCGGGAAGATCAGCGCCTCATCGACCGGCACCTTGTGCGCCGTCAGGGCGTCGCGCCAGCCCTGAATACGATCCTGCGCGTTGAGCATCTCCAGCGGGCCGCTGATGATGCCGACCTGGCGATAGCCGTGCTCGAGCAGATGCGCCGTCACCTGAAACGCCGCCTGGCGCTCGTCGACGCGCAGCATGCTGACGCCGGGCTGCGGCTCGACGCGGTCCAGCATCACAAACGGGGTATTGCTGGCCTGAATCACGTCGATATAGGGATGGCGATCGACGCTGTTGTAAAACAGGCCGTCGACCTGACGATTAAGCAGCCCGTGGATCAGCTCCAGCTCGCGCCGTCTGTCGTCGCCCGCGTCGCCGAGCAGCATCACATGACCGTGATTAAGCGACTCCTGCAGCAGGACGTGCGCCATCGAGGCGACAAAGGGATTGCCGATATTGGGGACGATCAGGCCATAGGTTTTGGTGCTGCCCATGGCCAGCGCGCGCGCCACGCCGTTGGGGCGATAGCCGCTCAGCCGGATGGCGTCCAGCACGCGCTGCCGCGTCGCCTCGGCGACCGGGCGCGGACCGTTGTTGATAACGTAGCTCACCACGGCAACCGAGGTGCCGGCCATTTTCGCCACGTCGCTACGCGTCACTTTGCCTGACGGCTGTTTCAAGCTGTTCGCTCCCGATGTAAACAGAGCAGGCCGTGAATCATCACGGCCTGCTCATGCGTGCCTGAAAAGCAACGCCGCACTAGATGGCGTCTTCCGGCAGGTTAAGGTCGCGCCCTCGCGTTTCGGGCGCGACAAAGGTGGTCAGAAAACCGATGGCCGCCATGGCGGAGAAGTAGACCGCAATCGGCCACCAGTGTCCGCTCCAGGAGAGCATCGCCGCCGCCAGCAGCGGCGCGGTGCCGCCCGACAGAATCGAACCCAGCTCTTTCGCCACCGCCATCTTGGTATAACGATGCCTGACGCCGAACATCTCGACGCCCCAGGCGGCCTGCACGCCGTAGATGCCGAGCGAGGCCAGCGCCATGCCGACCACAATCACCGGGATCACAATCATCGGCTCGCGGCTGTCGAGCAGTGAAAAGGCGGGCCAGGCGTAGAACATCAGCAGCAGGCAAAATCCACGATAGGTGATACGGCGGCCAAAACGGTCTGACAGCCAGCCCGCCAGCGGGATCACCGCAAACCCGAGCACCGAGGCGATAAACACCGCCGTGGTCGGCACCGATTTATCCACCATCAGCACCTTCGCCACGTAGCCGACCATAAAACCCTGCGCCAGATAGGAAGGGCCGTTTTCACCGATGCGCAGCCCCACCATCGTCCAGAAGGCACGGGTGCGGGTCCAGAATCCGCGCGTGTCGGTAACGGCCGGCGCGTGGCGCGCTTCAGCGCGCTCCGCCTCCAGCTCCTGCTTTCTGCGTTCGAACACGGGGGTTTCGCGCAGGTGGCGACGGATCCACAGCGCCGCCAGCGCAATCAGCACGCTGCTGAGAAAGGGAATACGCCAGCCCCAGGCGAGCAGGCTCTGCTGATCCATCTGCACCACCGCCAGCCAGACCAGCGCGGCGAGCAGCGTGCCGCTGTTGGAGCCTAAGGCGATTACCGAGGAGACCAGCCCGCGCCGTTCGACCGGCGCATACTCGCCGAGCATCACCGTGCCGCCAGAAAGTTCCGCGCCCGCGCCCAGCCCCTGGGTAAAGCGCAGCAGCACCAGACAGGCGGGCGCCCAGACGCCGATAGTGGCGTAGCTGGGGATAAAGCCGATAAGGGTGGTCGAGGCGCCCATCAGAATAATGGTGATCACCATCACCACCTTTCGGCCTTTGCGGTCGCCGATCCAGCCGAACAGCACCGCGCCGATGGGACGGGCGATAAAGCCGACCGACCAGGTAGCGAAGCTGGAGAGCAGCGCCATCGCGGGCGTGGCCTGCGGAAAGAAAACGTCGCCGAAGATGATGCCAGCGGCCAGGCCGTAGAGCGCGAAGTCCGCGTACTCCATTGCCGTGCCCAGCCAGCAGGATAAGGTGGCGCGCCAGAAATCTTTGCGCCCGGAAGAGGTGGCCAGCCGCTCATCGGCGGCGGAGTGCAGGCGCGTAGAAGCGCCCTTAACGGAGTGGTGTGCCGTCATACTATTTCCCTGTTTTAGCGATCGTAAACGCCCTTCCGTGGGACGATTCCCTGATAGTCATCAGAACTCCCCGGGTGGCGAGGTACCGGTTGGCTAACCCATGCTGCGGTCAGTAAAGGATTCCCTGGTGTCAGGATCTCTATCTTCGCCGCTCTCTGCCGATGTTGATCACCGGTCGCGTCAAGCAGGCGAAGGACTAAACCTTCTGGGCCGTTCTCGCATCATCCACCGCGAGTAATCACTGAGCGCCAGTTTATCTACGCGCGTAGATAAATCAAGTAAATTTAGCCTTATCGATCATAAATCCGACAGCAACAAAAAACGATTTCATAAATACCTATTTAAATACATAGACTTAATCACAAAAAGGCGAGCATAAGGTAATCGGTGTCATTTGACACCTAACACTTTCCCTTAATAATACCCTTCAGCAACCGCTCTGTGCCCTGCGCACAGTGTTATCGCCTGAAATCATGACCAGCAGATGACAACGATGCTTTTAACAGCAGATAACGGCGAATTTTATCCATGCGCCGCTTTGCGTTAAGCTCAGCAGAGAGCGAAACAGGAGAGCGAATGACGATTATCTTGATGCGACACGGCAAGCCCGACCATCACGCGCGCGGCCGACTCAGCGCCCAGGGACTGGCGGAATGGTGCGAGGCGTACGATATGGCGCTGGTGTGTGATATGCCGCCCGACCGGAGCCGCGCTATCGCCCAGCAGGCGTCGGTGATTGTCTGCAGCCCGCTGCCGCGCGCGCACTCCTCGCTGACGCGCCTCGGACTGCAGCCCACTGAGGTCGACGCGCTGTTTAGCGAAGTGTCGGTGCCGCTTATCGCCTCGGAACGCCTCGCGCTGCCGCCGCTGCTCTGGCTGATGCTGCTGCGCCTGATGTGGCTGTGCGGCTACGCCGGCGAAAGCGAGTCGCTGGTGCGGGCGCGTCAGCGCGCCGCGCGCGCCGCCGACCGGCTGATTACGCTATCAGAACGCGGCACCGTGCTGCTGCTCGGCCACGGCCTGATGAACAAAATGATCGCGCGCGAACTGCGCAAGTGCGGCTGGCAGGCGGAAAAACATGCCAGCAGCCGCCACTGGAGTTCAGCAATCTATCACCGCCCTTTTATCTAGCGAGCGCGAAATAGCTCAGCACCTCGCAGCCGGTGCCGACGCGCGGCGTGGCGATCGCTTTGCCCTGCGCCAGATCGATCACGCTCAGCGTGCCGTCGCCCTCGTTGGCGATCAGCAGCTGCCGGTTGTCGGGGCTAAAGCAGCCGTCCATCGGCTGATTGCCCACCGCAATATCCCCCAGCGGATTAAGCAGATCGTCGAACAGGGTGATCACCGGCTCGCCGTCGCCTATCGCCACCAGCCGCTCGCCGTCCGCGCTAAAGCGCACCACCTGACACGACGCTTTATGGCCCGGCAGCGCCAGCCGCTGGCGCACGCGATGGCTCTGACGATCGATCACGTAGAGGTGCGGCGCATCCGCCGCGCTGGCCACCAGATAGGGATGCTTCGGCGACGCTGCGATGCCAGCGATCGGACCAGGCAGCAGAATGGTGTCGATCACGCGCCCTTCCGCCTCGCACAGATCCACCACGGTAATGCTGGCGTCCTCTTCATTGTCGGTAAACAGCTTGCGTCCGCTGGGCGACAGCGTCAGGCGATGCGCATTATGGGACGGAATGGGAATGGTTTTCTCCACGCGATCGCTCGCCGGATCGATCACCGCCACCGCCGCGCTGTTTTCGCAGCAGAGATAGACCTTGCCGTCGCGCCCCAGCTGACCGCTGTGCGGCGCGCGCAGCGGCGAGAGATCGATAAAGCCGCTAATTTCGCGCGTCGCCAGATCGATAATCGCTATTTTATGGCCGGGATGGGGATTGTCGCCGTGAATGCCGTCGCCGTAGATGGGCACATAAGCCTTGCCCCAGGCCGGCAGCATCAGCAACTCGTGCGGGCGCGGCGGCAGCGCATTAAGCTCGCGCTCGACGGCGAAGGTCTCGGGATTGAGAAACAGCACGCGGTTGCCCTGCTTATCGACCGCCAGCAGCCCGTGGGTTGGTTGTGACATGGCGCCTCCTTTTCTCAGTAAGCCTCTCTTAAGCGTAGACAACCGCCGTCAGGCCACCACGCCGCCGCAACACATCAGTGCGGCTAAACAGCGCAAATAAAGGCAATGCGCGCAGAGATAATTTGCCAGCCGGCGGCGCAGCGGAGGCGAATATAAAAGAGTTCGGACTTTCCTTAGCGGCTTTATTTATTTTCACCCTTATCAACGCGCGGTAAATATAAGGCGAGCGGCAGCGCGATAACTGACAAAGCGGCCTGCCGCTTTCCGGATTATCTGAAATTCAGCAAAAGTCGTAGCGCGCCTATAAATAATGCTTTATTAAATCGGTGAAGAGAATTTATACAGAGTCGTGAGGAAACCATCGCGCTTTCTGCGCTGCGCCTCACCAGGGACACACTCCGCGGCAATAATCACAATAACAGGTGCATCATGAATCAACACCGTCAACACCCTGCCCATACCCTCTGGCGCAACTGGAAACGCGTCTCCTTCAGCAGCCAAATGCTGTGGCAGAAGAAAAAGCACAGCGCGCTGACCGCGCCGGAATATGACGCCAGCCAGGAGGAGAACCTGGTGATCCTGTCCACCGAGAAGGCGCCTGCCGCGATCCCGAAAACCATCTGGATGGTCTGGCTTGACGATCCGCTGCCGCCCTCTCTGCGCCTCAATATCAACCAGCTGCGTCAGGACAACCCCGATCATTCGCTGCATCTGGTGACGCAGAGCACGCTGGCGCAGTGGCTGCCGGATCTGCAGTTTATTTCTGCCGACCTGACCTCGGCGCAGAAAAGCGACATTATTCGGCTGGAGCTGCTGCACCGCTTCGGCGGCATCGGTATCGACTGCGGCACGCTGTTATTCGAGAAGCTCGACTGGGTGCATCAGGTTCAGCAGGATAAGCCGATGGACGTTATTGGCTACTACCGCGAGAGCAGCACGCTTAATTTCCTCTCGCCGGTTATCGAAAGCTGGTTTATCGCCGCCGCGCCGGGCAACGCCTTTATTCGTGAGTGGCTGAAACAGCTGGCGCCAATTAAAAATCTCGGCGCGCAGAACTATATTCACGAGCTGAAGAAGCGCGACGACTATCCGCTTATCGTGCAGAAAATTCATCACCCGGCGCAGGCGCTGCTGTCGCTGGCGCAGCAGGTGGCGGTCAAAGAGTATCGCCGCGTCAATCTCCATTTGCGCAAGGCGGAAGCCAACGCCTGGTTTTATCAGCAGCTGCACGCGGGCAACAGCGACGCGTTCGCCCGCTCCGTGCTGTTTCATCAGCGGCCGCAAACCCCGCCGCCGGTGATCCGGCTCGGCGGCGACGAACGGCTGCACCTCGACTTTAACCTGCGCATCGGCCTCTATAACCGCGCCAGCCTGCTGGGCGAAATGATGCAAGCGCCGTCGCGTCCGGCGCTGGCGCTGCCCTCAGGCGCCGACAAAGCGCGCGCGTAGCCAGTGCGTCAGGGTCGTCACCGCGCGCGGCACCTGCGCCGCGTAGGGCCGGACGATCCACAGCCTGTCCGCGAACGCGTCAACGGCGCGCCACTCCGGCAGCACCTGGCGCAGCGCGCCGCAGGCGAGCGCGTCGCGCGCGCTGAAGTCCGGCAGCATGGCGATGCCCAGTCCCTGTAGCGCCGCGTCGCGTATCGATTCGCTGTTGTTGGTGGCGAAGCTGCCCTGAATCCGCACCTCTACCCGCTCGCCCTGCGCCGCCTCGGCGAAGCGCCAGCGCGGAGTTTCCACGCCGCGCGGATAGTAAAGGCAGTTGTGCTGCGCCAGATCGGCAGGCGACTGCGGCGCGCCGTGCCTCGCAAGATAGTCCGGCGAGGCGACCAGCAGCGTGCGCGTGTCGCACAGCGGCAGCGCGACGTGGGTTTCCGGCAGCGCGCTGCTGTGGCGGATCGCCAGGTCGAACCCTTCGCTGCCGAGCGAGACGATGCGATCCGTCACCTCCAGCTGCAGCCGAATCTGCGGATATGCGCGCAGAAAATCCCCGACGATGGGCACCAGCTGCTGGCGCGCGAACGCCACCGGCGCGGTCACCCTGACCAGGCCGCGCACTGGCCCGGCGGTGTCGCGCACGCCGAAAAAGCTCTGCTCGATGCGCGCAAAGGGATCGCGCAGCTCCTCCACCAGCTTCTCACCCGCCGACGTCAGCCGCACGCTGCGCGTGGTGCGCTGCACCAGCGCCACGCCCGCCGCGCTCTCCAGCTCTTTGATCTTCTGGCTCATCGCCGCCTTGCTGACCTCAAGCCGCTCCGCCGCGCGGGTAAAACTGCCCTGCTCCGCCAGCACCAGCAGCCAGTGCAGATGGTTCCAGAGCGCATCCGTTTTCACTGCTTTCATGGTTTATTGTTCGCTATATTGAATAATCATTTCAGCAGGCGCGCTTTTTCTTTCTCCGCCGACGCGCCAGGATAGAGGCATCAGCATACGTAAATTACCCCTTCCAGAGGAGAAAGAATCATGCCGCTACTGCAATTTGATGTCATTCAGGGCCGTTCAGAGTCTGAACTGCGCACGCTGCTGGATGCCGCGCACCGTGCGGTGCTTACCGCCTTTCAGGTGCCGCCGCGCGACCGCTATCAGATTGTTCACGAAAACAAGGCGTATCAAATGGTGTTTCAGGACACCGGCCTCGGCTTCACCCGCAGCGATAATCTGGTGATGGTGCGCGTCTACACCAGCCCGCGCAGCGCCGAGCAGAAGCAGCGCTTTATGGCGGAGCTGGCGCGCGAGCTGCGCGAAAGCAGCGGCGTGCAGGGCCAGGATCTGATGATCAGCTTTATCACCAACGACAAAGGGGACTGGAGCTTTGCCGACGGCGAAGCGCAATACCTTACCGGCCGGCTTTGATTTCGCGCGCTTTTTCCCGCTTTGCCACGACGGCCAGCCGGCTGTCGTGCCTCTTTTTTTCCTGAAAGATTACCCACTGCACAATTCGGGCTGCATATGTTGCAGCGCTATGACAGCCATTATAGATTGACGCCAATCACCCTTACTCCATGCGGGCTGCGCAGGATGCGCTCACTCACTTCAAGAGAGGATTTGACGTTGTCCGAATTTGTCTCGGTGGCGCTGTTTCTGGCCGCCATTGCCGTTTACTCGTGGAAAGCCGGACGCAATAAGCTCTGGTTCGCTTTCGTGCTGCTGCTGCTGGTGCTGTTTGTGCTGCTTAACGCCACGCTCTACGCCAGCAACTACTTCACCGGCGACGGCATCAACGACGCGGTGCTCTACACCCTGACCAACAGCCTGACCGGCGCGGGCGTCAGCAAATATGTGGTGCCCGGCCTCGGGCTGCTGCTGCTGCTCTTTTTGCTGATCTGCCTGCTCAGCTGGCTGCTGCGCCGCCACGATCGGCCGCACCATCTCGGCTGGAGCCTGCTGGCGGTGGCCTGCGCCGCCGGATCGGTGCAGACCACGCCGGCGTTTCGTCAGGTTGCCAGCCTGGTGGCGTCGCACACCCGGCTGGCCGATTCCGACTTCGACAACTACTACAGAGTGCCGCAAAAGGTCATTAACAATCCTCATCTCAACCTGGTCTATATCTATGGCGAAAGCCTTGAGCGCACCTATTTTGACGACCAGGTTTTCCCCGGCCTGACGCCGGAGCTGGGCCGGGAAAAGGCGCAGAGCCTGGATTTCAGTGACACCCTGCAGCTGCCCGGCACCGACTACACCATCGCGGGCATGGTGGCGTCGCAGTGCGGCATTCCGCTGTTCGCCCCTTTCGACGGCAACGCCTCCGCCTCGCTCTCCAGCTTCTATCCGCAGAACGTCTGCCTCGGCGATATTCTGAAAAATTCCGGCTATGAGAACTGGTTTATTCAGGGCGCGGATCTGCGCTTCGCCGGCAAAGACGTTTTCCTCAAATCGCACGGCTTCGCCTCTGCCAATATGGTGGGATCGCAGGAGCTAAAAGATCGCGTCGCCGACCCCGCCTACCGCAACAACTGGGGCTACTACGACGATACGGTGATGGACGCGGTATTTGAGCAGTACGAGGCGCTGTCGCGCCAGCAGAAGCGCTTCGCGCTGTTTACCCTGACGGTGGACACGCACCATCCCGACGGTTTTATCTCGCGCAGCTGCCAGCGCAAAAGCTACAGCTACGACGGCAAACCCAACCAGTCGTTCAGCGCGGTCACCTGTTCGCAGGAGCATGTGGCGCGGCTGATCGCCCGCATTAAAGCCTCGCCCTGGTTTAAAAACACCGTGATTGTGGTGACCTCGGATCATCTGGCGATGAACAACACCGCCCATCCCTATTTGATCAAGCAGCCGCGTCGCGATCTTTTTATGGTGATCCGCGGCGATCGGCCGCAGGCGGAGGTGATCGACCAGCCGCGCAGCACGCTGGACAACGGCGCGACGGTGCTCGATATTCTCGGCGGCGATAAAGCGATCGGCCTCGGGCGCAGCAGCCTGGCTGGCCCGACGCTGGCGGGACAGTTTAGCGATTTTCAGAGCCATATCAGCCGCTGGAAGGCGGATATCATTCAGCTGTGGAACTTCCCGAAAAAGCTCGACGATTTCGTGATCGATACGGCGAAAAACAGCTTTAGCTTCTCGGGCGCCACCTTCCGGCTGCCGATCCTGTTCCGCGTCGCCGACAGCCATGTCGAGCCGCTGCCGGAAGGGGAATACGCCGCGCCGCTGCGCTACCAGCTGGCGGACTTCACCGCCAGCGAAAAGTTCGTCTGGGTCGATCGCTGCTTCCGTATGGCGCGGCTGTGGCAGCCTGAGCTGGCGCTCTCTACCGACTTCTGCGTGGCGATGGGGCAGCTGGGCGGCCAGCCGAGCGTGACGCGCGTCGATAAGGCGCAGTGGAAGGGCCAGGCGCGCTTCCCACAGGCGAAGCAGAGCGCGGCGGCCTACCAGCGCAATGAGACGCTGCTGCGCGTCGAGGATAACGACATCCGCTACGACGCCGACCGCTTTATATTTGCGGTGCCGGGCGCGCCGAGCAGCGTGAAGCGCTTTAGCGGCATCTCGCGCTGGGAGAACTGGGGCCGCTGGTCCAACGCCAACCTGGCGCCAGAAGTCAGCATTGAGTATACCGATCCGCTGCCGGCGCGCTTTGACGTGGTGATCACCGCGCGCGCCTTTGGGCCTAACGCGCACCGCCCGATTCCGGTGCGCGTCGGCGATCAGCAGCAGGCGCTGACGCTGGGTGAGGAACTCTCTACCACCACCCTGCACTTCACCAACACCACGGGCGAGCATACCCTGACCATCGCGCCGCCGGAGCCGCAGCAAAGCAATCTGGGCAATATTACCGGCCAGGATCCGCGTCGGCTCGGCATCGGCATGGTGGATATCAAAATCGTGCCGCAGAGCTAGCCCTGCCGCAGCGCCTCCAGCGTCTGCCGCTGCTGGCCGTCGGCGGTGAAGTTTTCCGCCGCCAGCCAGCGCGTGAAGCCCTGCTTCACGCGCGGCCACTCGCTGTCGATGATCGAGAACCAGTGCGTATCGCGCGTGCGGCCGCGGTAGACGATCGCCTGCCGGAATTCGCCCTCATACTGAAAGCCGAGCCGGGCGGCGGCTCGGCGCGAGGGCGCGTTCAGGCTGTCGCACTTCCACTCGTAGCGGCGATAGCCAAGCTGTTCAAATGCGTAGCGCATCAGCAGAAAATGCGCCTCGGTCGCCTGCCGCGTGCGCTTCAGCAGTGGTGAAAAGGCGACGTGCCCCACTTCGATCACGCCGTGCTCGGGCGCGATGCGCATCAGCGCCAGCGTGCCTGCGGCGCGTCCACTCTCAACGTCGATCACCGCGAAATGCAGCGGATCCTGGCTGCTTTCCATTTTCTGCGCATAGCTGAGCCACTCCGCTTCATCGGCAAAGGGACCGGCGAACAGATAGGTCCAGTCGCGGCCATCCGGCGCCAGCGCATAGGCGGCGCGCAGGTCGTCGCCGTGCTGCGCCACGCTCAGCGGCTCCAGCCGACAGTAGCGGCCCGCCAGGGTTTCGCGCTGCGGCAGCGGACGCGGCTGCCAGTCGGTTAACGGCTGGCCGACCGGCTGGCCAAATTCATTGGTGGTGTGCGACATACTCTCTCTCCTTGTGGTGGTCAGCCCAAGCGTGCCGCTTTTCTGGTAGGCTAAAAAGCTCCACAACCTGTGAAAATGATGGATCCACCTGTGCCTGATAAAGGTTCGACCTCTACGCTGCTTGCCGCGCCGCTCGTCCTGAACGGCGGCGACACCCTGCAGCAGCAGCTCTGCCAGCGCATCAAGCGCGCCATTCTGGCGGGTCAGCTGCCGGCGGGCACGCGCCTGCCCGCGACGCGCCAGCTGGCGCAGGATCTGCAGGTGTCGCGCAACACGGTGATCAACGCCTGGACGCAGCTGCAGGCAGAGGGCTATCTGATCAGCGATCGTCAGGGCAGCCGCGTCAGCCCGATTGCGCTGCCCGCCTCGGCCGCCGCTGACGTCAGCAGCGAAGCGCCGGTGGCGGACCGCGTGGCGCTGCTACACTCCAGCCATCGCTACAGCCGCGAAGAGATGCCGCTGCGCGCGGGCGTGCCAGCGCTGACGCACTTTCCCTTCGCCGCCTGGCGACGCGCCCTTAACCGGGTGCTGAACGACACGCCGCAGCGCCTGCTGGGCTACGGCGATCCGCTGGGCGAGATGGCGCTGCGCGCGGCGCTGGCGCAGCATCTCAGCCTGACGCGCGGCGTGCGCTGCCAGCCGCAGCAAATTGTCATCACCGAGGGCGCGCAGCAGGCGCTGTCGCTCTGCGTCACCCTGCTCAGCAACCCCGGCGACGTCGGCTGGGTAGAGGATCCCGGCTATCGTGGCGCGAAGGCCGCCATGCTGGCCGGTAATCTGCGCGTGCAGCCGGTAGCGGTGGATGCGCAGGGGTTAGCGCCCGACGCCCGGCTATGGCAGCACGCCGCGCCGCGACTGATCTACTGCTCGCCGACCCATCAGTACCCGACCGGCGCGGTGATGAGCGCGGCGCGCCGGCTGGCGCTGCTCGCCAAGGCGCAGGCGCATCAGGCGTGGATCATCGAGGATGACTACGACGGCGACTTCCGCTACGTCGGCGAGCCGATCGGCGCGATGCAGGGCATGACGCCCGGCGCGCCGGTGATCTATATCGGCTCCTTCAGCAAAACGCTGTTTCCGGCGCTGCGGCTCGGCTTTATGGTGCTGCCCGCGACGCTGGCGGCCTCTCTGCGCCCGGCGCTGCACGAGCTGCTGCGCGGCGGCAACCGGCTGGAGCAGCAGGCGCTGGCCGCCTTTATCGCCAGCGGCGACTTTACGCGGCATCTCAGCAAGATGCGTCGGCTCTACCGCCAGCGGCAGCAGACGCTGCGCCAGGCGCTGCAGGAAACGCTGGGCGCGCAGGTTGCGCTGCTGGGCGGCGAGTGCGGCATGCATCTGGTGCTGCGGCTGGCAGACGAGATCGACGACGCGGCGCTGGCGGCGCGCCTGTGGCAGGCGGGCTACGCGCCCGCCGCGCTCTCCGGCTACTGCGCGGGCGACGCGCCGCTGCGCGGGCTGGTGCTGGGCTACGGCAACACCAGCAACGCGCAGCTGCAGGCGGGCGCGCGACAGATTGGTCGGCTGCTGGCGGGCCGCTACTGAGCCGGTGCGGCGACAGAATGCCGCATCACCAGTTCGGCGCTAAAGAGGGGCAGCGGGCCGGCGGCCTCGCCGCGAATGTCGGCAATCAGGCGGCGCGCCGCCTCGCGGCCCATCTCATAGACCGGCTGCGCCACCACCGTCAGCGGCGGCGCGACGATTTCGCTCCAGGGAAAGTTGTCGTACATGATGAACGAAACATCCTGCGGGATGCGCAGCCCGCGCTGCGCCACGGCGCGCAGCAGCGACATGGCGACCAGGCTGTCGGAGGCGATCAGCGCGGTGGGCGGCGCGGCGCGCTGCCACAGCGCCTCGACAATGCGCGCGATCTGCGCGTCGTCGCTGGCGTTGGCCTGGATCAGCGAGGTGTCGTACGCTCGACCGGCCGCTGCAAACGCGTCCATCATGCCGCCAACGCGCTGCGCCACCGGCGTCAGGCCAAAGTCCGAGGCGTCGCGGTAGGCGCCCGCCAGCTCCATGCTGGTGATATAGGCGATGCGCTCGTGCCCAGCCGCCAGCAGTTGCTGCGTCGCCTCGCGCGCCACGGCGGTGAAATCGCAGCAGATCGCCTCGACATCGAGGCCGATAACCGCGCGATCGAACAGCCTGAGCGCACGTCCCTCTTCCAGCACCTGCAGCAGATGACCATTTTTTTCGCGCGCCGAGTGGCTGGGCGCGACGATAATGCCGTCGACTCGCTTCTCCAGCATCACGCGCACCGCATCCTGTTCAGCCTGCAACTTCTCGTCGCTGTTGCCCAGCAGCAGATGAAAGCCCGCCTGACGCGCCACGTCGGCCATGCCGCGCAGCGCCAGCCCGAAGTGCGGGTTCTCGATATCGCCGACGATTACGCCGATGGTGTTGGAGCGCCCGGTGTTCATGGTGCGCGCCACCTCGTTGGGCCGGTAGCCGAGCGCCGCCGCCGCCTGGTTGACTCGCGTCTGGACCTCTTCACTGACGGCGCCGTAGCCGCCGAGCGCCCTCGCCGCCTGCGCTTTCGATACGCTGGCCGCCCGGGCGACGTCGGCGACGGTAGGCGCTTTAATGCGTGCTTTCTGGTTGGTCATAATTAATTCGAATCACAGGTTGATGACAGAGAGATTGACGTCGAAAAAAGGCTGTGCTTAAACTCATTGTATCGCCTTGAGACCGGTCTCACAACAACTGTTCTCTTGTCGCTACCTGCGTTGAGACCGGTCTCACAATACTATTATTACCGGCTCAACCGTCTCTGATGTTTAACCTGCAAAAACGGATGAGCTATGAAATCGCCAATTCACCTGAGCGCCCTGTGCGGCGCCGCAATCGCACTCTGTTCACTGTCGTTCAGCACGCTGGCGGCCAGCAGCGACAATCCCTACGGCCTGCTGGAGCCGGGCCATCTGCGCATCGCCAGCGTGGGCGACTCCAAACCCTATACCTTCACCGACGCCAGCGGCCAGTTCACCGGCTTTGACGTGGAGTTCTTTAAAAACGTGGCGCACCGCATGGGCATCGATCAGGTGGATTTCGTCGGACAGGATTTCTCCGCCATCCTGCCCGCCGTCGCCAACGGCCAGTTTGACGCCGCCGTCGCCGCCATCGGCATTACCCCGGCGCGCGAGAAGACGGTGGATTTCTCCACCGGCTATCTGGCGGGCTACCTGACGGTGCTGACGCGCAGCGACAGCGGCGTGAAGAACGTCGAGACGCTGGCGAAGCATCGCCTCGGGGTGATTCAGGGCACGCTGCAGGAGAGCTATGCGGTGCAGCACTTTACCCAGACCGACGTGGTGCGCTTTCCCGACAATAACGCCGCCGTCTCAGCACTGAACAACGGCACGCTGGACGCGGTGTTCCTCGACTACGAGGCCGCCAAAAGCTACGCGGCGCGCTTCAAGCTGATCTCCGCCGCCGATATTCCGTCGTTCGACGCCCCGGCGGGCGTCGCCATCGCCAAAAACAAACCGGCGTTCAAGGCCGCGCTCGACAGCGCCATCAAGGCTGCCATGCAGGACGGCACCTGGAAACAGCTCTATCAGAAGTGGTTTCCCGGCTCGCCGATGCCAGAGCAGTATCTGCCTGGCGGCAAATGATGCGTGAGCGCTGAGCGTTCAGCTTTCTACCGGTGACGGCGCGCCCGTCACGCGTACCTGTGGAGTACGGCGATGGATCTTCTGACAATGCTTTCCCGCACCTTCTTTGACTTCGCCTCAATGAAGGAAGTCCTGCCGCAGCTGCTGGCGACCGGTCTGGTTAATACCCTGATCATCTCGCTCGCCGCCACGCTGCTCGGCACGCTGCTGGGCCTGCTGCTGGCGCTGATGGGCATCTCCCCGTCGCGCTGGCTGCGGCTGCCCGCGCGGCTCTATACCGACCTGTTTCGCGGCCTGCCGTCGATTCTGACCATTCTGCTGATTGGCCAGGGCCTGGCGCGCTTCAGCTACCAGCTGTTCGGCCCGACGCCCTATCCGCTCGGCATCTTCGCCCTCAGCCTGATCGCCAGCGCCTATATGGGCGAGATTTTCCGCGCCGGCATTCAGAGCGTAGAGCGCGGGCAGATGGAGGCGTGCCGCGCGCTGGGCATGAGCTACGGCCGCGCCATGCGCCAGGTGGTGATCCCGCAGGGCATCCGCCGCGTGCTGCCCGCTATCGTTAACCAGTTTATCGCCATCATCAAAGACTCCTCGCTGGTCTATCTGCTCGGCCTGATGACCGGCCAGCGCGAGCTGTTTCGCGTCGGTCAGGACGCGGCGGTGCTCACCGGCAACCTGTCGCCGCTGATGCTGGCCGGGCTGTTCTACCTGATCATCACCGTGCCGCTGACCCACGCGGTAAACGTTATCGACGTGCGCTATCGCACCGGTCGTCGGCGGCTTACCGCGCCGCAGAGCGGCCTGAAAGAGGTCGAAGAAGTGCTAAAGCGCCCCGAAGGCGCGCTGGCCGCACAACCCTTAACCGGCAATCGGGGGCAATCATGAGCGTTGCAATGAAACTGAGCGAGCCGCCCGCTGCGGCGAGCTGGAAAGGGTCGAGCCTGGAGCTGCGCGATCTGTCGCTGGCCTATGGGCCGATTGACGTGCTGCGCGGCGTGTCGCTGCGCATTGCGCCCGGCACCACCACCTGCATTATCGGGCCGTCCGGCTCCGGCAAGTCGACGCTGCTGCGCGGCATCAACCGCCTGCATGAGCCGAAATCGGGCGATGTGCTGCTGGCGGGACGCTCGGTATTGAAAGACAAACCCGACGCCCTGCGGCTGCGCATCGGCATGGTGTTTCAGCACTTCAACCTGTTTCCCGACCACAGCGCGCTGGAGAACGTGGCGCTGGCGCCCTGGAAGGTGAAAGGCCTGCCAAAGGCGCAGGCGATGGCGATTGCGCGCCAGCGGCTCGACGAGGTGGGACTCGGCCAGCGCGCCGATCACCGCCCGCGCGATCTCTCCGGCGGCCAGCAGCAGCGCGTGGCGATTGCCCGCGCGCTGGCGATGGATCCCGAGGTGATGCTGTTTGACGAGGCGACGTCAGCGCTCGATCCCGAGCTGGTGAAAGGGGTACTGACGCTGATGGCCGATCTCTGTCGGCGCGGCATGACTATGGTGGTGGTGACCCATGAGATGGGCTTCGCGCGCAAGGTCGCCGATCAGGTGGTGTTTATGGACGAAGGCGAGATTGTCGAAGCGGGTCCGCCCGCCCAGCTGTTCGACGCGCCGCAGTCGCCGCGCCTGCAACGTTTTCTGTCGGAAGTGCTGTAAGCCCTTCTCTTTTAAGAACTGAACAAGGAATTGAATCATGGCATTTGAACCTATCCGTCGCGTTGTGGTGCTCGGCGGCGGCGCGCTCGGCGTCTCCAGCGCGCTACAGCTGGCAAAACGCGGCGCGGCGGTGACGCTGGTGACCGAGGCGGAACTTTGCTCCGGCGCCTCCGGCCGCTCGCTCTCCTGGCTTAACTCGGCGGGCGAGCGCGCGCTGCCCTATCACGCGCTGCGCATGGCGGGCATCGATCGCTACCGCACGCTGTTCGCCGCCGATCCGACGCGCGACTGGCTGCGCTTCGACGGCGGCCTGTTCTGGGCGGCGGATGACCTGAGCGGCACGCGCGCGCGTCATGCTTATGAGAAGGCGCACGGCTACGACTCGCAGCTGGTGACGCGCAGCAGCCTGGCGCAGGCCGATGCGCAGGTTGAAGATGCGGCGCTGGCGCAGGAGGCGATCTTCAACCCCGGCGAGGGCTGGGTCAGTTTGCCGCACCTGGTGGCGCATCTGGCGCAGCAGCTGCGCGCGCTGGGCGGCGAGATTGTCGAACATGCAGGCAAATGCGCGGTGCTGCGCGACGGAGAACGCGTCAGCGGCGTCAGGTTGGCGAGCGGCGATAGCCTGCGCGCCGACGCGGTGCTGGTCGCCTGCGGCCCGGCCACGCCCGACGTGGTCGCGCCGCTCGGCGTCAACATCCCCAACGGCTCGCCGGTGTCGATGCTGGTGATCACCGAACCGGGCGCGCAGGGGCTGAAGGCGGTGCTGAACACGCCGCGCGCGGCCGTGCGTCCTAATCCGGGCAACACCTTTGCACTCGACCACGACTGGTATGAAGAGGATATTCAGCGGCAGGCCGACGGCAGCTACAGCATCGATGAAGGCGTGGTGGCGCAGCTTGCCGCCGAAGCGAGCCGGCTGATCAAAGGCGAGCCGCTGCGCGCCGCCAGCTGGAAGCTGGGGTTAAAACCGATCCCCGGCGACGGCGAGCCGGTGCTGGGTGAGCTGGAGAGCGTGCCGGGCTGCTTTGTCGCCTTTACCCACTCCGGCGCCACGCTGGCGCTGATTGTGGGTGAGCTGCTGGCGGAGGAGATGGTAACGGGCGAGCAGCAGCCGATGCTGGCAAGCTTTCGGCCGGGACGTTTTGCATAAAAAAAGCCGGTCGCGTGACCGGCTGCTTGTCAGTCAGGGCCGCTATTTTCTCTAAATGGCGGCCTTTTCATTTATGCATGAGCATGCTGGTGCGGGCCACCGCACCTGCTTTGCTGCCGGGCCGTCCTCGCGCCGCTGCGCGGTGCCTTCGGCTGCAACGTCGTGCCAGCCGGACCGTTCGGGTACGGCCATCCAGGCCTACCCGAACTGCCTGTCGCATCCCTGCGACCG
>NZ_MWUE01000034.1 GCF_002077695.1 Pantoea latae | reverse complement strand
TTCACTATCGGTCAGTCAGGAGTATTTAGCCTTGGAGGATGGTCCCCCCATATTCAGACAGGATACCACGTGTCCCGCCCTACTCATCGAGCTCACAGAATGTGTGTTTTCGTGTACGGGAGTATCACCCTGTACCCTGCGACTTTCCAGACGCTTCCACTAACACACAAGCTGATTCAGGCTCTGGGCTGCTCCCCGTTCGCTCGCCGCTACTGGGGGAATCTCGGTTGATTTCTTTTCCTCGGGGTACTTAGATGTTTCAGTTCCCCCGGTTCGCCTCGCAACACTATGTATTCATGTTGCGATAGTGTGACGAATCACACTGGGTTTCCCCATTCGGACATCGCCGGCTGTAGCGGTTCAT
>NZ_MWUE01000033.1 GCF_002077695.1 Pantoea latae | reverse complement strand
GACGGCATACGAGATCCCCAGCGTGGCACGCAGCGCCTTGTCCAGCGCGATAGCGCCGCCGCGCAGCGTCAGATGCCCCAGACCGGCACGCTCGCGCAGCGTCACGCCGTGGTGAGCCCCTGGCTGCGGCCTGCCCCTTTGCTGGAATGACCAGACCAGCGGCGACGCCTCGCTGACGCTGGCCGCGGGTTGGGTGTTAAACAGACTCACGGAATCAGACATTTTGGCGCTCTCCTTTGGGATCGACGAAGATCGAGCTGACGATTTTGGCCTCGGTGAAGTTGCCGTCAGAGCTGGCGAGGAAGACGGTTTCGCCCATGCGATGATGGCCGCGCGTTACCACCGCCAGCGCAAAGCCGCTGTCGAGCGTGGGGCTGTAATAGCTTGAGGTCACATGGCCAGACATCGGAACGGGCACCGCATGATGCGGGTCGAAGACCACCTGCGCCCCCTCTTCCAGCACCACGCGCGGATCGGTCGGCAGCAGGCCCACCAGCTGTTTGCGATCTTCGCGCAGCACGTCGGCGCGGCTGTGCGAGCGTTTGCCGATCCATGCAAAGGGTTTGTCATTGGCCACGCACCACTCCATGCCGAGATCGTGCGGCGTCATGGAGCCGTCCGTATCCTGACCGCCGATAATGAAGCCTTTTTCGGCGCGCAGAACGTGCATCGTTTCCGTGCCGTAGGGCGTCAGGTGGTATCTTTTGCCGTGTTCAAACAGCGTGCGCCAGACGTGCAGGGCGTAGTTAGCCTGCACGTTGACCTCGTAGCTCAGCTCGCCGGTAAAGGAGATGCGGAAAACCCGTGCCGGCACGCCAGCCACCTGGCCCGCCTTCCAGTCCATAAATTTAAAGGCGTCGCGATCCAGATCGATATCGCAGCACTCCGCCAGCAGCTGGCGCGACTTCGGGCCGCTCAGCGTAATGGTCGCCCAGTGGTCGGTCACCGAGTTGAAATAGACCCTGAGATCGGGCCACTCGGTCTGATGCCACAGCTCCAGCCACTCCAGCACGGTGGCCGCGTTGCCGGTGCTGGTAGTCATCAGGAAGTGATCCTGCGCCAGACAGCTGGTGGTGCCGTCGTCGAAGACCATACCGTCGTCGCGGCACATCAGCCCGTAGCGCACGCGGCCTGGCGGCAGCTTCGCCCATTTGTTGGTGTAGACGCGCTCCAGAAACTCACGCGCGTCCGGCCCTTGAATGTCAATCTTGCCCAGGGTAGAGGCATCCAGCACGCCGACGCCTTCGCGCACCGCGCGGCACTCGCGCACTACCGCCTGATGCAGCGTCTCCAGCTGGCCGCCGATACGCTGCGGAAAATACCAGGGGCGCTTCCACTGCCCGACATCCTCAAACGTGGCGCCCTGCTCGACGTGCCACTGATGCAGCGCGGTGTAACGCTCCGGCTGAAACAGCGCGCCGCAGTGGCGACCCACGATGGCGCCAAAGGTGACAGGCGTATAGTTCGGGCGGAACACCGTGGTGCCGACCTCAGGAATGCTGCGCTGCAATACCCGTGCTGCGATGGCCAGCCCGTTGATATTGCCGAGTTTGCCCTGATCGGTGCCGAAGCCCATGACAGTGTAACGTTTGATATGCTCAATAGATTCAAAGCCTTCGCGCGTCGCCACTTCAATCGAGGCGGCGGTCACGTCGTTTTGCAAATCCACAAACTGCTGAGGGGCGCGCAGCGTGGTTTTGCTGTGCGGCACCTGATAGAGCGCGATGGCCGGGCCGTCAACGCGGGCGCGCGCCTTCGGCAGCGTAATCTCAACGGCATCGCCGCCTGCTTCCGCTGCGGCGCGCATGCCCGCCTCTTTGCCGCTGCTCAGCACCGCCGGCAGGCTATAGATGCCCAGCACGCCGCCGGCGAACAGCACGCCTTTCACCGGCGAAGGCGCGAAGCCGAGAATATCGTCACGCCAGACGGGCCGTGCGCCGGTGTGTGACGCCAGATGGATAACCGGGCTGAAACCGCCTGAGCTGGCAACGGTGTCGCAGCTGAAACGGCTGGCTTCCCCCGTGACCTCAAAACGTTCAATATCGACAGGCGCTATCAGCACGCTGCGCACCCGCGCCGCGCCCTTCGCCTCGATGACCGCGCTGCCGGTAATAATGCGAATGCCCTTCTGCCGCGCCAGCTTAACCAGATCGCCCTCGGGCGCCGAACGCGCGTCGGCAATCGCCACCACGTCACGCCCGCTCTCCAGCCACGCCAGCGCGGCGCGATAGCCGTCGTCATTGCTGGTGGAGAGCACCAGGCTGCTGCCGGGCACGACGCCGTAGCGCTGAATATAGGTGGTCACCGCGCCCGCGAGGAAGTTGCCAGGGATATCGTTGCCGCTGTAGACCAGCGGCCGCTCGTGCGCCCCGGTCGCCAGCACCACCCGTTTGGTTCGCACACGATGCATGCGCTGACGCGCCTGGCGCTGGTTGTTTTTCAACGGCGCGGTAATGGCGAGGTGATCGGTGCGGCGCTCGAGCAGGGTAACGAAATTATGGTCGTGATAGCCATTGGCGGTGGTTTTAGGCAGCAGCTGCACGTTATCCATCTGCTGAAGCTGGCTCAGCGCCTGGCCGACCCACGCCGCCGCGTTTTTTCCGTCCAGCGTTTCCACGCTGTCGAGCAGGCTGCCGCCCATCTCCTCCTGCTCGTCCACCACTATCACCCGCACCCCGCTGCGTCCGGCCGCCAGCGCCGCCGCCAGCCCGGCTGGACCCGCGCCGATCACCAGCACATCGCAGTGCTGATTCATATGATCGTAGATATCCGCGTCGGGCATTGTGGGGCTGCGTCCCAGCCCCGCGCCTTTACGAATATATTTCTCGTAGGTTTTCCACATCGACGCGGGCTGTTTAAAGGTCTTGTAGTAGAAGCCCGGCGGCATAAAACGCCCGCCCACCTTGCCCACCACGCCCATCAGATCGCGATCGACGTTCGGCCAGCCGTTGGTGCTGCGCGCCTCAAGCCCCTGGTATAGCGCCTGCTGCGTGGCGCGCACGTTGGGGATCTGCTCCTGCTCCGCGCCACCCAGCTGCACCACGGCGTTCGGTTCTTCCGCGCCGGCGGCGACAATGCCGCGCGGGCGAGCATATTTAAAACTGCGGTTCACCACATCCACGCCGTTGGCGAGCAGCGCGGAGGCGAGCGTATCGCCGATAAATCCCTGCAGCGTTCTGCCGTTGAACCTGAAGGTAACCGGCTGCGATCGGTCGATGCGTCCGCCGCGGCTGAGACGATTGGTCTGTTTCATCCTGCGCCTCCCGCCTGCACTTTAACGCTGACTTCAGGCTCGCGCGCCTCATGGCGAACCGGCAGCGTGACGACCTCAGCGTCGCCGCGTTTGCCGGGCTGCTCGCCGATTTTGTAGGTTTCAAGGATTTCATAGGTCAGCGTGTTGCGCGTGATGTTGAAAAACTTGCGGCAGCCCACCGCGTGCACCCACAGCTCGTGATAGACGCCGCGCGGGTTGTCGCGGAAAAAAAGATACTCGCCCCAGCTTTCGTCGCTGCAGGCGTCGGGATCCGCTGGGCGCGCCAGATGCGCGGGCCCTTTGGCATGAAACTCTTCTTCTTCCCGGTGCTCCTGGCACCATGGACAATAAATATGAAACATAGCTACCCCCTGTGCAGGCGCGTCGGCTGCCTGCTGGCTGTCTTTCTGTCAGTGTGCGACCGCCGCCGCGCCGTGCTCGTCCACCAGCGCGCCAGTATGAAAACGGTCGATTGAGAACGGTGCGGCCAGCGGATGCATTTCACGCTTCGCCAGGCTGGCGGCGAAAACGTGCGCCGATCCCGGCGTCTCCTTAAAGCCGCCTGTGCCCCAGCCGCAGTTGAAATAGAGGCCGTTAACGCTGGTTTTCGAGATGATCGGGCTGGCGTCCGGCGTGGTATCGACGATGCCGCCCCACTGCCGGTTCATGCGCACGCGGGAAAAAGCAGGGAACATCTCCACGATGGCCTGCAGCGTGTGTTCGATTACCGGATAACTGCCGCGCTGGCCGTAGCCGGTGTAGCCGTCGATGCCGGCGCCAATCACCAGATCGCCCTTATCGGACTGGCTGATATAGCCATGCACGTGGTTGGACATCACTACGGTATTCACCACCGGCTTCAGCGGCTCGGAGACCAGCGCCTGCAGCGGATGCGATTCGAGCGGCAGTCGGATGCCCGCCATTTTCGCCAGCACGCCGGAGTTGCCCGCTACCACGCAGCCAACGGTTTTCGCTTCGATATCGCCGCGGCTGGTACGCACGCCGTAAATCTGTCCGTCGCGGATCAGCATTCCGGTTACTTCGGTCTGCTGCAATATATCGACGCCATGCGCATCGGCGCCGCGCGCGAAGCCCCAGGCCACCGCATCGTGACGCGCCACGCCGCCGCGCGGCTGCCAGGAAGCCCCCATGATCGGGAAGCGCGCGCGCATCGAACAGTCGAGCAGCGGCTCCAGCGCCTGCACGCCGCGCGCGTCCAGCACCTCGCCATCGATACCGTTCAGGCGGTTAGCATTAACGCGGCGCTGAATATCGCGCATATCCTGTAGCGTATGGCCGAGGTTAAGCACGCCGCGCTGCGAGAACATCACGTTGTAGTTCAGCTCCTGCGTCAGCCCTTCCCATAGCTTCATCGAGTGCTCAAACAGCGCCGCCGCCTCATCCCACAGGTAGTTTGAGCGCACAATGGTGGTGTTGCGCGCCGTATTGCCGCCGCCCAGCCACCCTTTTTCAATCACCGCGACGTTGCGAATGCCAAAGGTCTTCGCCAGGTAGTAGGCGGTGCCGAGACCGTGGCCGCCGCCGCCGATAATGATCACGTCGTAGGCTTTTTTCGGCGTCGGATTACGCCACATCTTTTGCCAGTTTTCGTGATAGCTGAGTCCGTGGCTAAGCAGCCCGAATCCCGAAAAACGTTGCATACTCGTCTCCTTAATGTCCCGGCTTGCGCCGGGAGAGTGGTCAGGCAATCGCCTTCTGCGCTGCGGGATGCTGGGCGTGATCGCCATAGACCGGATGCCGGGCGCACAGCTCCGACACGTTGAAACGCACCCAGGCCTCGATGTTGTCGCTGTTTTCGTTTTTCGCCAGCACGTCGAGGATGTCGCAGATCCAGCCAGCCAGGGTTTCGCACTCTTTCTCGCCGAAGCCGCGCGTGGTCACGGCCGGCGTGCCGATGCGCAGCCCCGAGGTAACGAAGGGGCTTTGCGGATCGTCAGGCACGCTGTTTTTGTTGACGGTGATATGGGCGCGGCCCAGCGCCGCATCGGCGGCCTTGCCGGTAAGGCCCTGGCGAATCAGCGAAACCAGAAACAGATGGTTGTCGGTGCCGCCGGAGACGATATCGTAGCCGCGCCTGATAAAGACGCGGGCCATGGTTTTGGCGTTGTCGATCACCTTCGCCTGATAGTGAATAAAGTCCTGCTCCATCGCCTCGCGGAAGGCCATCGCTTTGGCGGCGATAACATGCATCAGCGGGCCGCCCTGCTGGCCAGGGAAAACGGCGGCGTTGAGTTTTTTGTACAGCGTCTCGTCGCTCAGCGCGGAGAGGATCAAACCGCCGCGCGGGCCGCGCAGGGTTTTGTGCGTGGTGGTGGTGACCACGTGCGCGTGCGGCAGCGGGCTGGGGTAGCAGCGGGCGGCGACCAGTCCGGCGACGTGCGCCATATCCACCATCAGCCAGGCGCCGACGCTGTCGGCGATGTCGCGGAAACGCTTCCAGTCAACAATGCGCGAATAGGCGGAGAAACCGGCCACGATCAGTTTTGGCTGGTGCGCCTGCGCCAGACGCTCCACCTCCTGATAGTCGATCTCGCCGGTCTCTATGTTCAGACCGTACTGCACCGCATGGTAGTGTTTGCCGGAGACGTTCGGCGCGGCGCCGTGGGTCAAATGGCCGCCGTGCGCCAGGCTCATGCCCAGAATAGTGTCGCCCGGCTTAATCAGCGCCATAAAGACCGCCGCGTTGGCCTGGGCGCCGGAGTGCGGCTGCACGTTTGCGTAATCGGCGCCGAATAACAGGCAGGCGCGTTCGATGGCTAAACGCTCAATGGTGTCGACATGCTCGCAGCCGCCGTAGTAGCGCTTGCCGGGGTAGCCCTCTGCGTATTTGTTGGTGAGCTGGCTGCCCTGGAGGGACATAACCTGATTGCTGGCGTAATTTTCCGATGCAATCAGTTCGATATGGGTTTCCTGACGCACCAGCTCTTCCACCACGGCGGAAAAGAGTTGCGGATCCGTACTGTTCAAATCATTTGCATTCATCGCTTCACCCTCGAAACACACTCTGCTGTTGAATTAAGTACCGTTTCACACTACTTAAATGGGGCAGCAAAAAGCTTGAAGGTTTGCGACAACAAACATGACAATTTCGCGACAATCTTTTAAAAACAATCGCTTAAAAAAAATAATCTGTGCGCAGTTATTTGAACCTGCTCACGTATAAATAAGGAAAAATGATGAACAGAGCGGCACCTGCTGAATCAACCAAAAAGATCAATAGCCTGCAATACGGCTATCGATATGAATAAAGAATGGATCCACATGGGGTTGCTGCTGACGATCGATCTGTTTACGCGCGACGGACGGGGGGTAGCCGAAGGCGTCGCGAAAGTGACGGGAGAAATGCGCCGCGTCGGAAAAGCCGCAGCGTTCGCCGATTTCAGTAACGCTTTTTGGGGTGTAGAGCAGCAGCCACAGGCCGTAGCGCAAACGTAAATCCCGGGCGAAGCGCTGCGGGCTGATGCCCAGCTCTTCCTGAAATTTCCGTTCGATATTACGCCGCGAGGTGTTCAGCCGCTGCGCCAGCTGCTCAGCCGACACCACCTCCCCCATATGCTGGGAGATAATATCCACCGCGCTGCGCACCAGCCGATCGGTAATTTTTTCAAAGATTACCGGCTGCGGCTGAGGATGACTGGTGGCTCGCGCTTCATCAATCAGCATGATATGCAGGCTTTTAATCGCCCAGGCGCGGCCGAGATGGCGCTCAATCAGGTAGGCCGCCACGTCTGCTGCCGCCACGCCGCCGGCGCAGGTAATCAGCGCGCCTTCATCAACAAAAATGCGGTCGGCAACCGGCGTGATATCGGGAAAGCGACGCTGCAAATCGCCGTGGTGATACCAGCTGACGCAGCACTGTTTGCCTTTCATCACGCCGGCCTGGATCAGGGCGAATACCCCGGTGCAGAGCCCTACCAGCGGCGTGCCGAACTGCGCCGCCAGGCGGATATAGTCCAGCGCGCGGCGATCGGTTTTATCCTGCTCATCCTGCACGCCACCGATCACCACGATGTAGTCGAAGCTCTCCGGGTTTTTCAACGCTTCGCAGGGTGAAATCGCCGCGCCGCAGCTGGAAATCGCCTCCTCGCCGTCGCAGGACATAAATGTCCAGCTACAGCGCAGCTGGCGGCTGCGATCGCCCTCGTCGGCGGCGAGCCGCAGACAATCGACAAAGGCGGCGAAGGGCAGCAGCGTGAACCGGTTAAGCAGCACAAACCCCACCGATAAAGGACGGCCTGAGGTTGATTTTCCGGGCAGGGTAGCCGCCATATTACCTTCCTGATCCTGTGGACATTAACCCGTGAACTACGCAAAAAAGCAAGACGTCTGAACATACTCGATACGCTAATAAAATCACAACGACAATTCGGCCTAACAAACGCCTGTTGCAAGAGGCTGACATGCGCGCCGCAGCCAAATGTAAATAACTATCATTATCAAGTTATGATAAAATCAGGCCTCGTTGAAATCTCCGTTAACGTCAAATGACTGCCTAAAATGACCGATGCCAGTATCTTAATCATTGAGGACGACCCTGATATCAGTTGTTCTCTGGCTACTTTTTTGCGCGCCAAAGGCTATACGCCAGCGGTTTGCGAGTCGGCTGAGTCAGCCCATGCATGGCTCAGGCAAAACAGCGCGGCGCTTATTCTACTGGACCTGATGTTGCCTGCCGAAAGTGGCCTGAGCTTTTTCCAGCGGCTTCGCGCCACCCAAAACATTCCGGTTATCATGGTGACTGCGCTTGGCGACCCGGTAGACAGCGTGGTCGGTCTGGAACTGGGCGCAGATGATTATGTTGCAAAGCCCTTTGATTTGAACGTATTGCTTGCACGCATACGCGCCGTGCTGCGACGCTTTCATCATCTGCCCTCTCCTACTGAATCTGCTGCTGGCGAACTGGTGTTGAAATTTTCAGGCTTCACCTTTTATCCGCTGAGGCGTTATATCCGTGGTCCCGATAATGTTCGGAAAACACTCACGGCTGGAGAAGCCGATCTTTTACTGGTGCTCTGTCAGAACGAAAAAAAAGTCCTGTCGCGTGAGGATCTCATAGAGCTGACGCGTGGCGACGCTTCTGCGACGTCAATGCGTTCTGTCGATCTACTGGTCAGCCGTTTACGCAGGAAACTCATCAGCGCCGATGTGGATGAGGAGTGCATCCAGACTTTCAGAAGCAATGGGTATATGTTTCGGCCAACCGTGCGGAGCCTCTGATGCGCCAGTTTTTTTCGACCACGCTCGGCCATATTCTGATCATCATTTCCTGCTCGACCATCATTACCTTTTTTGTGCTCTGTACCCTGCTGTTTGTGCCTAAAGGCCCGCCTGGTCCTCCGTGGCCCTGGCAGACCACCTACCGGGTCGGCAGCCTGGTAAAAATTCTTCAGGAGACCCAGCCCGCGCATCGAGACGCGATTCTGCATGCTGCCCAGCGTGCCGATGGGATCGCCTTCCGGTGGACCTCACAGCTTCAGCGGTGCAAAAAGCAGACCTTTAATACCTGGGATTTGACCCGCACCCTCTCCTATGAACTTGAGGGCAAAAGCCGGGTTGAAGTCTATGCCTGTAACGATCAGGACCCCCGTAAAGATATACAGGTCATTATAAAAATGGGCGGCAATTATCTTGAAGCGCGAATAGCCAATATCGGCAGAGAGCCAACCCGCTTCACCTTTCCAACCTTTTGCGCGCTGTTATTTTTATTAACCGGCATTGCTGTGATGTCAGTCTGGGCTATTGCACGTATTATCAGCCCGCTGCGCAAGCTGTCGGAAAAAACGGACCTGTTCAGCCGCGATATGACGGTGATGCCGATCACCGAGGAAGGCCCGCTCGAAATCAGGCGAGTGGCGCGGACCTTTAATCTGATGCAGGAAAGGATCGCCCATTACATGCAAAGCCGTAACCAGATGCTCGCCGCCATCAGCCACGATCTTCGCACGCCCTTGACCCGCATGCGCCTTTACGTGGATACCGCATTGCCGCAGCCCGCCCGCGAGAAATTAGTGAAAGAGATCGACCTGATGAACAAGCTTATCGGCACCGCGCTCTCTTTTATCCGCACCGGCTCTGATGGAGAACAGGCTGAGTGGGTCGATCTCGATGCCCTGATGAGCACGCTGTGTGATGAATATGAAGATGCCGGCGTCGCAATACGCTATAGCGGCACGGCGGCGCTAACGGTTTTTTGCAAGCCGGATGCTTTACAGCGCGTGCTGACTAATCTCATCGATAATGCTGCGGCTCATGGCGATCAGATCTGCCTGCACGCTTCACAGGATGCGGAGCAGGTGGTGATTATGATTCAGGATGATGGCCCCGGCATTTCTGAAGAGATGCTGGAAAAGGTAAAGGAACCGTTTTTCCGTCTGGATATTGCCCGCGGTGAAAGAAAAGGCAGCGCCGGTTTAGGTCTGTCGATCGTCAATGAGATCATCAAACTGCATGGCGGCACATTCGAGTTAATCAATGCCGAACCTTCTGGCCTGATTGCCAGAATCGCGTTGCCCAAACAGATAGCGCCCGCTGCAGCAGAAAACGGAACGGGCGCTATCATGCTTAATTCAGGCTGATACGTACAATATCATCAGGCGCGCTGGCCGGTTTGCCGTGACCGGCTTCCTGCTTAACGCTGACAAACAGCGCATTTTCCTGCGGCGCCAGCGCCAGGCTGTTTGGATGAACGGGTAACTGAATGGTATTCAACAGTTTATAACTATTACCGTCAATGATGCTCACGCCACCCGCATTACGGTGCGCGGCATAAATTTCATTACGCTGCGGGTTGAAAAGAACGCTGAGCGATTCAGGCGCATTAATGCGATGCGTCACCTTGCCATTATCCGTATTAACAACCAGCAGCGTTGCCGCTTTATTATCGGCAATAAACGCCCTGTGTCCTTTTTTATCCAGGGCGATATTCATCAATAAATGCTCCTGCCCGTCATCAACAATCTTTGTTCGGGAAAGGATTTTTCCGGCCTGGGTATCAAAGGTGATAAATTCGCCGTCCGCATTGCTGGTATAGAGACGGTGGCTGCTGCTGTCCAGCGCCAGCCCCGTGTTCAGTTTGCCCAAACCGTGCAGCGTGCTCTTTAGAGTCAGCGAATCGCCATCAACGATCCAGAGTACGCTGTCGTCTCGGTTGACGCCGCTGACGTAGACCGTGTTGGTTTGCTCATCGACGGTCAGTTCACGGGGCGCAGGCGGCCTGTGGTCGTCGCGCTTCTTCATCTCATCCGCGCCCTTTTTGCCAGCGAGCACGGCATGTTCGCCTGCTGCCTTTTCCCTGGCGTGTGACTGGGGAACCAGCGTCAGCGTGTTCTTCACTTTACCGCTATCCATATCGACAGCAATAAGCGAGCCATCAATGCTGCCGCCAAAATAGGCAGTATGGGTTCGGTTATTAATGGCGGCACCAAAAGGTTTTTGCGCGGTTTTAATTGCCTTTATCACCTCAAGGGTTTTCGCGTCAAGTTCATACACCACGCCGCCCTCTTCATTTCGGTTTTGCGTGGTGGCAATAAAGAGTGAATGGTGGCCCTGATCATAAACCATTTCATAGGCCCCAACGGCAACGGGCTTTCTGATAAGGTTGCTCTCAGCGAAGCCAGATATTGCCACGCTGCTCAACAGTAATGCCAGCACGGTTTTTGCCGGAAAACGGGTATACATCGATTTTTTCATTATTTCGCCTCTTACTGAACGCCTGACGTTTTGCCAGGCGTCCGGGTGATCAGAAGTTATATGTCAGGCTGACGTTATAACGTCGGCCATCCACGTTGCCGCCATAGGTATCACTGTCGATATATTTATCAAACAGGTTAGAGACACTGGTATTGAGTTTCACTTTCGGCGTCAGGCTGAAATTTACGCCTAAATCAACCAGCGAGTAGGAAGGATAACCTTCCGTCATTGATGAACGGGAATTGCCGGCATAATGTTCAGAGGTTTTGCCACGATAATAAACGCGCAGCCACGGGCTAATGTCATGAGTGAAATCATAATCCATCCGCGCGCTAATCAGGTGCTTAGGCTGCTGATTAAGCGGCTGACCGGCGTATTCGCCAGAAAGCTGTTTGGTTTCGGTATAGGTGTAGGACGTGTTCAGATGCAGGTTGCTTAAGATATCCCAGGAAAAAGTCGATTCGATGCCGCGCATCATCGCTTTACTGACGTTGTAATAGGAGGAGACAAAGTCATATTTTTCGCCGTTATAGCTGCATGCATAGCTGCCCGCATCGCCTGTACAGAGCGTTTCCAGTTCGATTTTGTTGTGGAATTTACTGTAAAAGCCCGTCACGCCGGCTTTCATCCCCTCGCCGTCCCAGTTAAGCGACAGCTCGTAGTTGGTACTGGTCTCGGGCTTGAGATCCGGGTTACCAATACTGACGCCGTCCCTTTGTCCAGAACCTGCCGAATCAGCCCAGTTTGAGGCAGACTCTCTTAATGTCGGGTTTTTATAGCCGCCGGAAACCCCGCCTTTCACCGTCCACTGTGGGCTAATACTCCATACGCCATATAACTTGGGTGTAACGTGAGAGCCATATTTTTCATTTTCATCAAGGCGAATTGACGGCACCAGATCAAAGGGATCGACCACATTCCAGCGATCCTCGGCAGTCAATGCCCAGCTGTTACGGCTCAGACTGGAGGCAGGCGAGCCGCTTTCTGTTTTGATCACATTATTGGCGTCTTTAATTTCCTCATTGAGGAAATTCCCCCCGAAAGAAAAGGTGTGGCTGTCGCCAATATAGAGCTTCTCTATGGTGTTGAGCGTGGTGTTCCTGCCGGTGATATTACTGCTGGAGTTGGTCGAGTCCTCGATCTGGGCATAGGAGTTCGTTTCCAGCGCACCATAATAACCCTTATGGCTCAGCGTGTAGTTATTACGGGTGTAGGTGTGATTAGTCGTACCACCTGAGGTTTTTGGCGTCGCTAACTTTTCCTGTATGGCTCTGGAAACGTCGAAATCAAAAATATTGTTGATATCAGGCGTCCAGGTAAAACCCAACGAGCCGTTTTCAAGTTTATTTTTCGCCGCTCCGCCATCATAGTCATCTTCATTGCGCTGCTGGAAAGTCCCGTCCGCTTTCATACTCAATGTGTCTTCAATCAGCGGACCGGCAACATGCGCGCTGGTTTGACTGATATTACCGGAGCGGCTGTGTTCCTGAATCGTCGTACCCGCAGTAACCGACCCATGCCAGGCACGCCGGTTTGCCCGTTTGGTGATAATATTTATGACGCCGCCGATGGCGTCGGAGCCATACAGAGAAGATGCCGGGCCACGAATGACTTCAATATGATCTATCGCTTCTATGCCCGGCAGGAACTGATAACCTGTTGTGGTGGTTTCCGCCTCGCTTTCACGTACATCCACCTTTTTGCCATCTACCAGCAATAGCGTATAGTCGCTGGCCATACCACGCATGGTGATTTCTTCTGATCCCACGCCGCCTGTCACATAAACGCCGGGCACATCTTTTAAGACATCCAGGACATTATAATAAGCGCGAGCGTGGATAGTTTTATTACTTATCACGGTGACTGACGCAGCAGCTTTATTCACATCTTCATCGAAACCCGATGCCGTAACCGTCATCGTGTCCTGCTTTTCCTCGCTTATTGCAGTGGAAGATAGATCCGATGACTGAGCGTCAGCGTGTGCCGCCTTAGTTGTCATTAAACAGACCATAATGACAAGAGATAATGTTGAAAGACGCGGCGATCCCTGTGCGGATTTAATAGGCATTTAGTTGTTCTCGTCTTCTAATTAAAAGCATTCAGATTACGGATAGATAACCAAACAATGCTTATCATTGCGAACGGTATAAAATGATGGGGCATTATTATCAGGCCTGAATGGGCAGGCCTGATATTTTTTATAACAACGTTAGTTTGTCAGGCTTCTCTTTGATACTCACTCTTTATCACTATCAATACCGGATCAATAAAGCGATTATTTAAACAGGAGCGGTAAGAAATTGCGTAACGAGACCCGGATATTGCGAGAATCGTGAATTTCACCTTGCTCAACAATAGCGTGGTATTTTACACCGCGTTCATTCAGGAAGTTTTTCATCAGCTCAAAGGTCTGAATCAGCGGTTCGTCACTGCCTACGCTCATAAATACCAGTTTCATATTCGCATGAGCATTAAGCTGCGGAATATAGGCACCCAGCTTTTTCATATCAGGCACCCGGTTGAGATCGGGCCCGGTATAACGCGGATAGTGGAGTTTGCTTTCAATCTGCATGCCGACGCCGGGCCATGTCGGGAAGCCTCCGCTGAAGGTGCCGATTGAGGCGAAGAGGTCTGGGTTACGCGCGCCCGCCATAAAGCCCTGTGCGCCTGGCGATGAGAAGCCGCCAATGGCGCGATGCTCGCGATCGGCCTGCGTGCGGAAAGACTTATCCACGAACGGAACAACATTATCAACGATAGCCTGGGCTGCCTCGACATATTTTTCGGAGGTCTGATTGCCGCCGCCGTGGAAGCTGGAATTACCCATCGAGCTGCCGCCCGGCGCATCAGGATCGAGAATAACCACGATCATCGGTTTGATGCGCTTATCGGCAATCATATTGTCGAGCAGGTTAAAGACGAACGCGTCTTCATTGGCGCGTGAGCCGTCATGCGCGCCGCCCATTGTCAGATACAGCACCGGGTAACGCGCGTCCGACTGAAAATAGCCCGGCGGTGTATAGACGGTAAAGCGCTTCTGACTATCCATGAAGGGTACAGAGGTATAGGTTACGCTGCCTCTGGCGGCGGATTGCGCGGTAAAATCATTGGCATTTGCGCCGGGAACAGCAAACTCATCCGTTGCCAGGCCGGTTTGCGGTGACTTGCGGCCAAATTCCGGCATGGCTTTTACACCGTCAACAATAAACTGATAATGCCAGATGTCAGAGGCCAGAGGTCCTACGGTCGTGCTCCAGGTGCCGTCTTCACCTTTGGTGAGTTCAACACGGCTGTCACCCTGGATGCCGCCAGGCCATCCGCCCTGAACCTCAACTTTAGATGCCTGCGGCGCGCGAATAGTGAAAACGACTCTGTTATCGGGTAACACTTCGAAAGGTTTCGGCGGCGGCGCCCATTGATGTTTTCCGCCCTTGCCGCCGTCATGCATCTGAGCATGGGGATCATTGGCTGGCTGCGGTAAATCAGCAATGGCCTGATGGGTGATGATTGTTGAGCAGATAACTGCAAGCGCCCGTAAGGCGACACCGTGAAATACTTTTTTTTTCATGTGAAACTCTACTCACCTTGTATAGTTAAAACGTCACTTAATATTTAAACTGCTTGTCTGCCAGAAATAATATCAAACATCCTGCCAGGCAACTTTGGGGTTATGTCTGGTTTAGATTCACCCACCGGCATATTTTCTTCCACTTGCTTTTAATAAAGCCGCGTAACAAATTAACGAACAGTGCGTCAATAACGACCTGGCATCTTTTGAGCAGTACAATAGCAGAACGACATAATTTATCAATTGATTATGAAAATCATTATCATTTAAAATACAATTCATAACCATCTGATAAATAACATTTTTACTTTTTTTGAGTGTTAGTATTGATATATAAATATATTTCAAATCAATTTGAAATATCATTTAAGCACTGTGTCATTTTTAACACAAACCATGCAAGGTACGCCGATAGGTTATTATGCGCGCAGCTTAAATCAGGAAAGGTTGATTTTTAAAGCCTGAGGGAAAGGATATGACTGGGGAGAGTTGAGCGTAAAAAAACAATGCAGTGCCACAATGGTTATTGATTAAGGCGGCGCCAGGTAAAATACTCTGCGCCCTGCGCCAGATTAGCCTGGTTTTACGGCTGCGCCTGAGGCTTTGAAGCAGATTTAGCTTTACCTGGCTGCTCTTCGTTCTCGATAAAACAAGTAAAATGTTCACCGGCTTGCATCGATGAACATTTTTTTCTTACCTGAGCATGCCGTGAGGATCCAGAATGTACTTCGCCGCAACGCCGGCATCGAACTGCGCGTAACCCTGAGCGGCCTCTTCCAGCGGGATCACCTGCGCGTTAACGATCCTGGCTATGGGCAAGCGGTCGAAGAGGATGGCGTTCATCAACTGACGGTTATAGCGCAACACCGGCGTCTGTCCGGTATGGAAAGACTGCGCCTTCGACCATCCCAGGCCAAACTTAAGGCTCAGTGCTCCCTGCTGCGCCGATTTTTCATGGGCGCCTGGGTCTTCGGTGACGTAGAGGCCCGGAATGCCAATTTTTCCCGCCACGCGGGTGATATCCATCATCTGGTTAAGCACAATCGCGGGCTGCTCTTTGCCTGAGTGGCCGCGCGCTTCAAATCCTACCGCATCAATGGCTGAATCGACCTCCGGCACCCCCACAATCTGTTCAACCATCTCGCCGAGTCGGTCGTGTTTGTTGAGATCCACAGGCACAAAGCCCATTTTCGCCGCATGCGCCAGGCGCTCCTGATTAAAATCGCCGACCATCACCACCGCCGCGCCCAGAATTTGCGCGGAAGCCGCCGCCGCCAGGCCCACCGGGCCGGCGCCCGCAACATAGGTCGTGGAGCCGACGCCCACCCCTGCCGTGATCGCGCCGTGAAAACCGGTCGGCAGAATATCGGACAGCATGGTGAGGTCTTTGATTTTTTCCAGCGCCTGCTCGCGGTCCGGGAATTTTAGCAGGTTGAAATCGGCGTAGGGGATCATCACGTAGCGGGCCTGACCGCCCACCCAGCCACCCATATCGACATAGCCATAGGCGCCCCCGGCGCGCGAGGGATTGACGGTGAGGCAAACGCCCGTGTCGAGTTCACGGCAGCAGCGACAGCGTCCGCAGGCCACGTTGAACGGCACCGACACGATATCGCCAATTTCCAGCATCTCGACATCACCGCCCTTTTCAATCACCTCACCGGTGATTTCATGGCCCAGCACCATGCCAGCGGGCGCGGTGGTTCGGCCGCGCACCATATGCTGATCGGAGCCGCAGATATTAGTTGATATCACCTTCAGAATTACGGCGTGTTCAATTTTCTTACCGGCTGGGCTGGTAAAGTGCGGATCGGCAATATCCTGCACGACTACTTTGCCAGGGCCCTGATAAACCACGCCGCGATTTGATTGCGTTCCCATCTTATCTCCTTAATGCCCTACTCGGGTAAGGCTGTCGTTGATGACCGGTGCCTGAAAACAGGCGATCAATATTCCACATCCAGGTTACTCTGGATTTGTGCGCAGCAGCTGAGCACATAGCCTTCCGCTATCTCTTCTTCATCAATGCCGCCGTTGTGATTCATTTCAGTTTGCCCATCCAGCACCCGCACCTTGCAGGTGCCGCAGATCCCCATCCCGCAGGCTTTAGGGATTTTCAGACTGGCACTGGCGGCTGCCTCATTGAGCGTGGTGCCCGGCGCAACCATAATTGTCTTGTTGGAGGTGCGGAAATGGACAGCCAACAGCTCACTGCTCTCCGGCGGCGCGGCGGCCGTTTCCGCCGCCAGGCTTTCCGCCACTGCCTCTTTATTAACGATGTCGCCGCCGAACGATTCTTCGTGATAGCGCGACATGTCGAAATCTGCGTTCTGCAGAAACTCGCGCACCGCACGCATATAGACGGCGGGCCCACAGCAGAATATTTCACGCTCGATAAAGTCCGGGGCGATCAGCTGAAGCAGCTCGCGGTTCAGGTAGCCGCGGTAGCCGCTCCAGGCCTGACCGACAGGTATGCGCTCGCAGATAACGTGCAGCCTGAAGTTGTCGATGCGCGTAGACATGTAATCGAGTTCGGCGCGATAGATGATGTCCTCCGGCGAGCGCGCGCTGTGCACGAACGCCATGTCCACGTCGGAGTTGGTATTGAAAAACCAGCGCGCCATCGACATCACCGGCGTAATGCCAACGCCGCCAGAGAGCAGCAGCACTTTCTCTGCCGGAAAGTCAGAGCAGTTGAACTGACCGACGGGACCGTGCACCGTCAGCGAGTCGCCCGCATTCAGGTTATCGTGCAGCCAGTTTGAAACCTTGCCGCCCGGCACGCGCTTTACCGTAATGGAAAAACTGTAGGGAATAGAGGGCGCGCTGGATATCGTGTAAGAGCGCATCACCTGCTCGTTATCGATAGCGAGCTCCAGCGTGACAAACTGTCCCGGCTTAAAGAAGAAAAGCACTGGCTGCTGCATACCGAAGCAGAACGTTTTGACATCGTGCGTTTCCTGAATCACTTTAAGGCAGCGAACCTGATGGCGGCCATTCGCCCAGGTTTGCGTATTAACAGGATTAAAATATTCCGAACCCATTACGTTTTGCATATCCACACCTGTATGTTTCACTGAAACTTAAATAATCCTGCGCTTCATGACTTCGCAGTACCAGTCGTCAAACTGGCACACGCCGTTTTCAGCGACGCTTGAAAAAGGACCGGGTGTATACGCAGGTGACAGGACGCCCGCCTGAGTGCCTTCAACCAGATCGCGATCCTGGCTATTTGTGGCTAACCAGACTTTGGTTAATTTATCCAGATCGTAATCGATATTTTCCTGAGCATCTTTGTGGACCAGCCATTTAGTGGTCACCAGAGTTTCATTGGGGCCAAGCGGTAATATACGGAAACTCAGTGCATGGTCGCCGAGAAAATGATTCCAGGTGGATGGATAATTAAAGTAGAGTAAGGCGCCGATATCATGAAGGCCGCTCTCATCCAGTCGGCGATTAACCGCTGGCTGTCCATCCATGGTATAACTGATGGCTTTCTCCGCGAGAGGAATACGCGTCATGCGATACTGCCCGCCTTCATCCATGACCAGCCGGCTCGGCAGTCCAGCCTGCTCGCAGCGGTCCCAGAACGCGGTGACCTCAGGATTTTCATCACCGCCGACGCCCGCAACAGAGAGGTTCTCAACAAAGGAGTTCATCAGCTCAGGATGAGCGCCATCACAGTGAAAACATTCACGGTTGTTTTCAAATACCAGTTTCCAGTTGCCTTTTTCAACCAGATGGGATTCAAACGCCACTTTGCAGTTATGCAGGTAGTGAGGCTGAATAAAGGGCGTTACAGCGGCGCTAAACGCTGAAAAGTCAGGGGCAGTTTCAGCCACACAGACATATATATAGGTTTCAACAATCTGGCAGTGCGCGCTAATTAAACCGTGTTTTTCAGTTTCAAACTCCGGCCCCATGTTTCCGGCATAGAGTAATTTACCATCGAGACCAAAGGTCCAGCGATGATAAGGGCAAACCAGCTTTGCCGACTTGCCTTTTTCATGCTGACAGACCTTTGAGCCGCGATGGCGACAGGCGTTATGAAAAGCGCGAACGTTGTTATCATTGCCGCGCACCACCACAATGGGATAATCGCCAATTTGCAGGGTAAAATAGCTTCCCGGCTTCTCAATTTCAAAGGTGTGGCCGGCAAATATCCATTCGCGGTACCAGATATGTTTGAGGTCATCTTTATATACCTGCTCATCGCAGTAAAGCTCTCGCGTAAGGGCATGCCGCGGCTGACGCGATTCAACGTAATCACGGGTGTTAGTTGTGCTCACAATATTACTCCTGTTGCAGGGACTTAATTATTTACTGTGGAAATAGTCAGGGTTCAGGTTCTTTCATCCATCACCGTCTGGACATTGTCACTTTCGAAAGCAGGGGGGAGATTATCCAGAGAGGCAGCATCATTAAGATCCATCTGGTTGGTTTCCGGCGCCATCAGCCAGGAAACGATCAGACCGACTAGCGTAATGGCCGCCGCAATATACATAGTGACGTCAATACCGAGATTCTGTAGTGCTACCGGCACCAGCCAGGTGCCCACCGCCGCGCCGATACGAGACACCGATGTGCCGAAACCCACCGCGCCGGCGCGAATTTCCGTTGGAAAGATCTCGTTGGGATAGACCAGCGTCAGCACCTGAGCACCCCCGATAAACAAGGCATAGGCGCCAAAGAAAACGAGGATCACCAGCGATCAGGCGTTGTGCTGCCATCCCAGCATCAGCAGCGCCAGGCTTGACCATAAAAAACTATGAATAAGCAGGCTACGGCGACCCAGGGAATTGATCAGGCGCGTGCCCACCACGCAGCCGATGACAAACAGTAGCGTAATGGCGATCGAACCGAAGGAGGCCCATTCGCCCTGTACATGCAGCGCCTCCAGCACGCGCGGCACGAACGCATAAACGGCAAACAGCGGCACGATGCAGCAGGTCCAGAACAGGGTGATAAAGGCCATACGCTTGCCGTAGCCGGAGTGCAGCAGGCTGGTGAAAGAGAGCTTGCCGTTGTTGACCTCGGCGGGCAGGTTTTTCAGGCCGAACCCTGGGCCATAGACATTTTTGATCACCTGTTCCGCTTCGGCCGTCCTGCCTTTACTCAACAGCCAGCGCGGCGATTCAGGCGTGCCAAGACGGACGATGAACAGCGCCAGACCGATAAGACTCGCGCTGGCCATCACTAAACGCCAGGCATCCGCGCCGCCGAAGCGCAGGATGATTTTGCCTGCGATATAGGCCAGCGCCGCCCCGCTGAACCACATAATGGTGACGCCGGCCAGACGCGGTCCGCGATATTTTTTCGGCAGAAATTCCACCAGAAAAGAGGTGGCCACGGGATATTCAATCCCCACCGCGACGCCAATCATAAAGCGATAGAAAAAAAGCGCTTCTCCACTTTGCACCCAGTACTGCAAAAGCGAGAAAACAATAAATAACGTTGGGCCAAAAAAATATAATATCCGGCGCCCTAAGCGGTCAGTTAACAGTCCGCCAAGAAAGCCGCCGAAAAAAATACCGATAAGCGCAGAAGCGGCAATCATTCCCTGCCAGAATGAATCGAGCCCCAGCGCGGGCGCCAGCGTTGACATCGCGATGCCGATAATACTTAAAACATAGCCATCAACGAATGATCCTCCCGCAGAACGCACGGTGAGTATTTGATGAAATCGATTTAACGGAACGTCTTCAATGGAAACTTTAGACATAATGTTATTACTCCAGTCTCATGTGAAGTCCGAAGCCTGTGCAAATAAACATTGCGACAAGAGCCCTTCTGCCATAGCGTCAGCAAAGGTTAATGTTGCAATGGTTATTACCACGGCATTTAATAGGCTTCGAATGATGCGCCCGACATAAGTCAGGCCGGGTTTACAAATCGAGAAAAATAACACGGCGAGAGATAACACCTGTGCGTTTAATTATTATCACAAACTTATCCGTGCTCTTGTGAAGGAATAATTGCACCAATCTTTTTAGCTGACAACATTGCGTTAACCGCCCAATAACATGAAAATCTACAAAAATCACAGGTTATCGCAGGGGTATGAATTTTTTCTTTTAGTTAATAGGTAGTTAGGCCATTTCTCATAACCTGATACATTGTGATAGATTTGTGAAATACAGCAAAGTTTTACCCGTGTATACATTGCATATACCGTAATACTTTTATCTTATCTTTTAATAACAGAAGGTTGGTATTACCTGATGATGGCTGTGGGCAATGTATCGCTTTAATGAAAACGGCCTGCTTCAGGCAGGCCGGGAAGGTGATTGAGGGTAATAGCTACCCTTTTTTGCTTAACCGCTCGACTTCACGGCGGCGCTTTCTGTAGCTGGCCGGCGTCTCGCCGTAGTGCTTGCGAAACCAGCTGATCAGATGCGAAGCGTTTGAGAATCCGCACAGCATCGCGATTTCATCGATGCTGGCAGAGGTATTGGTCATTAGCGTACGCGCGTGTGAAAGCCTGATTTTACGCCAGTGCACAGCAGCGGTATCGCCTGTGCTGCGCAGAAAGGCCTGATTAAGCTGGCGCAGCGGCACTTTCATCAGATGAGTAATATCCCGCAGCGAGGCACGGGAAGAGAGATGTGCTTTCATATAGTCGATGGTGCGCTGTACCGCCTCCTCTTCATAGCGGTTGATCGCCTTGTCCAGCCGATCGCTTCCCTGAGGAGAGCGCTTCTCTTCACCGCTCTCTGTCATCATGTACTTCATCGCCTTCACTGCGCTTTTTTCACCGCAGTGTCGCCGTATGATATCGATCGATAACTCAATTGAGGTGCCGCCAGGGCAGGAGATTATCCCGCCGTCGCTGATATAGGTCTGGTCGAGAACCGGCGTAACGCGCGGAAATCTGGCGCGAAATTCATCGCGGGTGGTAAAGTGAATGGCGCAGCGCTTTCCATCCAGCAGACCCGCTCTCGCCACGACAAAGGAGCTGCTGTCGAGCGTGATAATGGGAATTTGCCGCGCGTGCAGCTGGCGTATGGCATTGAGCATCTCCTCGGTCGGATTGAGCGTGGCCTCGAGCAACCCGCCGGCGATGACGATGTAATCCCACTGCGCCTCCAGATTTAACAGGGAAGTGGGCGTGATCGAGAGCCCACAGCTGGAGATGACCGGCTGGTTGTTCCACGTCATCCACTCCCACTGGCAAAAAATTTGCCGACTTTCATATTCAGTATCAGCGGCGAAGCGTATCGGATCGATAAGCTCAGCAACGGGATGTAGGGTGAACTTGTTCATCAAAATAAAACCAATTCTGAAATCTGGCTTTACGTTCACTTTGTTTCCCTTGTCGTCTAAGCTGTAAGCACTGGTGCTCATGCATTGCCTTGTGTTTTATTAGAGATATTAGTGTGGTTATAGTACGAGTTGCGGTTGAATAACAATATGCCGCGTTAAATATTGATTAAACGTCTGAAGCGCTTCTTCCTTCTCCACCTTTTTTAGTGGCTATGTTTATTTCGCTGTTAATTTGAGGCCGATCACAACGCTCTTTTTCATGCTGGTTAATGCCATCGCTGCCTTTTTTCGCGAATCTGTTGCAGGATATTTCATTACTCATACGGATGAACCAGATAAATCCCGCTTTTTAAATTGCCGCTTAACTAAAAACAGCCATCACATCGGGTGACGGCTGTTTCTCTTGCTGTCGCTTAAACCAACTTACTTCACATCAGGCAACGCATAGGCGATCACGTAATCGCCCATCGGCGTATCCATCAGGTTGTGGCCCGTGGCGTGAATCAGCACATACTCTTTGCCGTTCTCTTCATACACCACTGGAATGGTCTGACCGCCGGCCGGCAGCGGCACGCTCCAGACAACTTTGCCGCTGGTGATATCAATGGCGCGGAACAGGTTGTCCGTGGCCGCCGCGATAAACACCAGGCCGCCGGCGGTGATCACAGAGCCACCGTTGTTTGGCGTGCCGATGTTAATGGGCAAGCCGGTTTTGATATCAAAAGGTCCATTTTCTCGCGCGGTGCCAAGCGGACTCTCCCAGAGCGTTTTACCCGATTTCATATCGATGGCGCGGATGCCGCCATAGGGAGGTTCAGTGCAGAGCAGACGAGTAAAGGGCACACGCCAGCCTGCGTTAACCGCGACGCCGTAATCCGCGCCCTGCTGTGGCGAGTTCATATCCTCGCTGGTCTGAGCGCCCTCTCCAGCTTCCGCGCGGGTTTTCCAGCCCTCTTTCTCAACGACATGCTTCGGCACCAGCTGGTTGTACATGGCAATGTTGCTGTAGTTGGCGATCAGCACGCCGCGCTGCGGATCAACAGAGATACTGCCCCAGTCCACACCGCCGTTATAGCTGGGATACTGGATATAGGGCTTATCCGCCGTTGGCGCGGTATAAATGCCGTCATACTGCGCTTTCTGGAACTGCACACGGCAGTAAAGCTGATCAAACGGCGTAATACCCCAGGTATCTCTGGCCGTGAGCGCGTGAGAGCGAACGTTGGCAAACAGGGAGAATGGCTGGGTTTTCGCACGGTCATTGGGTTCAACACCGCCGCCTGGCACTGGGCGCTCTTCCGCGCCGCCTGCGATTGGCTCTCCTGTTGCCCGGTTGAGAACGTAAATATCGCCCTGTTTAGTCGGAATGATTAGCGCCGGAACCTTGCCCTTGCTGGTCGGATAATCCACCAGCGTGGGTTGCGAGCCGAGATCGTAATCCCAGACGTCATTGTGAACCGTCTGGAAATGCCAGACGACATTGCCGGTTGCCGCATTCAGCGCAACGACGCTGCTGGAGTAGGCTCTTTTGCCCGGGTTACGTTGGGCGCTCATATAATCAGGCGCGCCGTTGCCGGTTGGCAGATAGACCAGACCCAGTTTGTTGTCGCCCACGGCCGTTGCCCAGACGTTAGGGGAGCTGCGCGGATAAACTTCGTCGCCTGTCAGCGGAGCCGTATGGTCAGGATGCGTCGCGTCCCATGCCCAGATCGCTTCGCCGGTATAGACGTTGTAGCCGCGGATCACCCCTGACGGCTCATCTTCGCTCTGTCCGTCGATGACGTCTGTTCCGGTTATTACCACATCGTTAACGATAACGGGGGCGGCATGGCTGGCGACATAGCCTTCCGGTAAATTGCCAAGATGGTCGTTAAAATAGATCTGGCCGTTATTACCGAACTGAGAACAGGGTTTACCCGTATCCGCATCCAGTTCGATCATGCGCGCATCAATAGTGGTATAGACAATGCGGCGGATACAGGCCTGTGGTGATGAAGCGTTGATGTCGCGTTTATCGGCGGGTACTTCAAAATATGAGACGCCGCGGCAGGCGGCATGCGAAGGAATCGCACCCTCTGAAACCACCGGATCGTAGGTCCACTTAACGCTTCCGTTCCCGGCGTCAATGGCAATAATGCGGTTATGCACCGAACAGGCATAGAGCGTACTGCCAATTTTTAGCGGCGTGTTCTCGCCGCCCCAGCCGTGAGAAAGCAAATCACCGGTACGCATCTGCCACGCCACTTTGAGTTCACTAACGTTTTGCGCGTTGATCTGCTTAAGAGGAGAGAACCGTGTTGCAGCGGCATCACGACCATAGGCCGGCCAGTCTTTGTCGTCAGGCGCGTCTGACTTTTGCAGGCCAGCAAAGGATGTGCCATAGGGCGTCGCTGCAGCGGGTGCCGGAACCGCTGCGTAGTGGTGAAAGTTAATGCCGGGCAAAAAAGCCAGACCGACAGCGATTAAAAAGGCCGCGCCGAAACTGCCTGCCAGTTTATAACTGGCTGGACGCGATATCCCGCCTCGTAGCGAAGGAGAAATAAGCACGACCAGTATCGCCAGGGCCAGTACGACATCCAGCCTGGGCACCCATCGCCAGTAGTCGAGTCCGGACTCCCAGGCTGTCCACAGGAAGGTACCCGCCAGGATGAGATAGAAAATGCGGGTTCCCCGATAATTTCCTCTGAACAGTTCTACTCCAGACACCATCATGAGCAGACCCGCCAGTACGTAGTACCAGGAGCCGCCAAGCGCGGCCAGGTATCCACCGCCTGCGGTGAGGGCTAGCCCTGAAATAATAACTAACAGCGAAACAATTAACCTTAATATCGTTGTTGTTTTCCGATGTTGTGAATGCGAAGGCATACTTCTGTCCTTTATTGCCAATTGAATAAATAACAAACATTTAAATTATGGGGTTATATAAACCAACTTTCTGTGCAATTAATTTACATGCCCTTAGATATCTTTACATTGGGCGCTAATTTTGTATAGAAGCTTTTTTATAAATAAAATACACAACAATGTTGAAAATAAAAATCCTGTTATAAAATTGCATAAACTTATTACTTGTTTATTATCCACTCACTATTCATTAGCCTTCTCATAATTAATCATAGTTATGATTGCAGTCTCGCATAATGCGCATTCCTTTACTGTTTATTCTTTAAATCCTGCTACGCTCTTTTAAAGAGAACTAAATAAAGGGAGTACGCATTATGCTTGAAGGTAAAATAGCGGTGGTCACCGGTGGCGGCAGGGGTATTGGTAAGGGGATTACGCTGAGCCTGGCTAACGCCGGGGCGGAAGTGCTGGTTTTACAACGATCTGAACTGGATAAAGAATTGAGCAATTTACCAAACGTCTCATGGGCTTATGCAGACATTTCAAACCTTGACGCTATTCAAAACATAACCCAGCTCGTAGAAAAACAATATGGCGCGCTGGATATTATCGTCAACAATGCAGGCGTAATGTCAGAAACAAAATTAGATGACCTGGCGCTGGATGAGTGGCAAAAAATCCTGACGATTAATACGACATTCCCACTATTTCTCATCAAAAACTTATTGCCGCTGCTAAGAAAAAAAGGCGGCGGCTCTATTATTAACATCGGCTCGGTTGAAGGAATCAGCGCTAATCCAGATCATACGGCGTATTGCACTTCTAAAGCCGCGCTGCAGGGTATGACCCGTTCTCTCGCTGTGGATCTGGGACCAGAGGGAATACGTTGCAATGCCATTGCCCCAGGCTGGATCGATACCGATCTCAATGAGAATTTAACCACCGTTTTAGATTCCGGCAGAGATTTTCAGGAATCGTTGCGTAAACTTCATCCGGTACGCCGCACCGGAAAAGCAGAAGATATTGCCAGGCTGGTTAAATTTCTGGCCAGCGACGAGTCGAGTTTTATTACCGGACAAATCATCATTATTGATGGTGGCCGGACCGCTATGCTGCCTGTGCCATCCTGATAGCTGCCGTCAGTGCGAGCAGTATCTGATCCTTTAACAGCTCTCGTTATGTGAAAGAAACAGAGCGGCAGGTTCGCCGCTTAAGGCAGGATGTTAATCGGTTGACTTACGCCGTGATAACCCGAGAATGATGCCCTCCGGATAGCTTGCGATCTAAAAGGGAGTTTACCATTCGTCCTTCCACCCTCTTCACCCGCGTGGCGCGCGGCAAATGGCTGCACGCCGCCGCGCTGCTGCTGGCTGGCTGCGCCTCTGAGCCGCCGAAATCGCTGGTCACGCCTTTTCCCAGCGCAAAGCCGCAGCCGCAGCCGCAGACCACCACGCCGCCCGCCGCGCAGCAGCCGATGCGCGGCGTCTGGCTGGCGACCGTGTCGCGCCTTGACTGGCCGCCGGTCAATTCGGTTAACGTCAGCAGCGCGACGCAACGCATTCAGATGCAGCAGCAGGCGCTGACCGCCAAACTCGACAGGCTGAAAAGCCTCGGCATCAACACCGTTTTCTTTCAGGTGAAGCCGGACGGCACCGCGCTCTGGCGCTCGAACATTCTGCCCTGGTCCGATATGCTCACCGGCAAGATCGGCGACGATCCCGGCTACGATCCGCTGGCGTTTATGCTGGAGGAGGCGCACAAACGCGGCATGAAAGTGCACGCCTGGTTTAATCCCTACCGCGTCGCCGTCAATACGCGCCCGTCAACTCTCACCGAGCTGAACCGCACCCTGTCGCTGCATCCCGCCAGCGTCTATGTGCTGCACCGCGACTGGATCCGCACCGCTGGCGACCGTCTGGTGCTGGATCCCGGCATCCCGGACGCGCGCGACTGGATCACCAGCATCGTGGCGGAAGTAGTGAGGCGCTATCCCGTCGACGGCGTGCAGTTCGACGACTATTTCTATGCGGAAACCGCCGACTCGCCGCTGAACGACAGCCAGACTTACCGCACCTGGGGCCAGGGCTTCGCCTCGAAGGCGGACTGGCGGCGGCACAATACCCAGCTGCTAATTGAGCAGGTGTCGCGCACCATTAAGCAGATCAACCCGCAGGTGGCGTTCGGCGTCAGCCCGGCGGGCGTCTGGCGCAATCTGTCGCACGATGCGGCGGGTTCTGACACGCGCGGCGCGGCGGCCTATGACGAAGCCTTCGCCGATACGCGCCGCTGGGTGCAGCAGGGGCTGCTCGACTATATCGCGCCGCAGCTTTACTGGCCGTTCGCCCGCCAGGCGGCGCGTTACGACGTGCTGGCGCACTGGTGGGCGCAGGTGGTGAAGCCGACCCATGCGCGCCTCTATATCGGCGTCGCGCTCTATAAGGTCGGCGAGCCGTCGCGCACCGAGCCGGACTGGACGGTAGAGGACGGCGTGCCGGAGTTGCAGAAGCAGATCGACCTGAACGAAGCCACGCCGGGCATCGACGGCACCATCTTGTTCCGGGAAAATTACCTCAACCAGCCGCAGACCCAGCCAGCGGTGCGCTATCTGCAGCGGCGCTGGGGCAGCTGATTTATCCTCACCAGCGGATAGGCTTTACTTTATCCTCTGGTGGGTATATTTTGGTTTTTATCCTCAGGCGGGGATACTGGCTTCTCCGCCGCCACGTCAGGAGCCGCGATGATCTACAGTCCCAAACAGCTGGCCGCCCTTGTCAGGCTGGAACGCCAGAAGCGCGGCTGGACGCAGAGCGATCTGGCGAACCGGGTCGGCATCAAGCAGGCCACGGTGTCCAATTTTGAAAACAACCCTGAAAAAACCACGCTGACCACGCTGTTTAAAATTTTGCAGTCGCTGGAGCAGGAGCTGGTGATCCAGGGCAAATCCGCGCAGCACCACAGGGAGCTGGACTGGTAATGGATCAGCTTAGCGCCTGGATGAACGGCGAGCGCGTCGGCACCCTGACGCGCCAGAAAAATGGCGCGCACCTCTTTCAGTATGACGCCGGCTGGCTGAGCAATCCGCTGGCGAGGCCGCTGTCGCTTTCACTGCCGTTGCAGCTCCCCGCTCTCGCCTCCGCCAGCGTGATTAACTTTTTTGACAACCTGCTGCCGGATAATCCGCGCGTCAGAGAGCGCATTCTCACTCGCTATCGGGCAAAGTCGATGCAGCCGTTCGATCTGCTGCGGGAAGTGGGCCGCGACAGCGTCGGCGCGCTGATGCTGCTGCCCGCCGAGGCCGCGGCGCCCGATCTCGTGGTGCGCTATGAATTACTCGACGAGGCGCGGCTGGAGAGAATCCTTTCCGCCTACAGGAGCGATATTCCGCTGGGCATGATCCCGGAAGAGCGCGATTTCCGCATCTCCGTGGCGGGCGCACAGGAGAAAACCGCACTGCTGGAGACCGCGCAGGGCTGGGCCGTGCCGCACGGGCCGACGCCCACCTCGCATATCATCAAGCTGCCCATCGGCGAGATTAAACAGCCGTTCGCCACCCTCGATATGCGTGACAGCGTGGAGAACGAATATATCTGCCTGGCGCTGGCGCGCGAGCTGGGCTTCAACGTGCCCGACGCCCGCATCATTAACGCAGGCACGCTGCGCGCGCTGGCGGTTGAGCGCTTCGACCGCCGCTGGCGCGCCGACCGGACTCAGCTGCTGCGCCTGCCGCAGGAGGATATCTGCCAGAGCCTTGGCCTCGCCTCCGCGACGAAATATGAGTCCGACGGCGGGCCGGGCATTGCGGCGATTATGTCGCTGCTGATGGGCTCCAGCAACGCGCTGGAGGATCGCGACGAATTTATGAAATTCCAGGTGTATCAGTGGCTGATCGGCGCGACGGACGGCCATGCGAAGAACTTCTCCCTGTTTATCGAGCGCGGCGGCAGCTATCGGCTGACGCCCTTCTACGACATTCTTTCCGCCTTTCCGGTGCTGGGCGGCAGCGGCCTTAATATCCGCGAGCTAAAGCTGGCGATGGGTCTCTCGGCGTCGCGCGGCAAAAAAACCGAGATCGATAAAATTTTTCCGCGCCATTTTCTTGCCACGGCGGAGAGCGTGCGCTTCTCCACCGCGCGCATGACGCAGATCCTCGCCTTTTTCGCCGAGGCGCTCCCGGCGGCCGTGGCGCGCGTTCGGGCGCGTCTGCCTGTTGGTATTCCGCCCGCCATCGCCGAGGCGATCTTCGCTAACGCGCTGAAAATGGCGGCGCGGCTGGAGCGGTAGGCGCGCCTCAGGCGGCGGCCTGCTCCGCGCCCAGCAGCGCCAGCACGCGGCTGCGCAGCGCCACCAGCTGAGGATCGTCACGGCGGCGCGGATAGGCCTGCTCAACCTCGATAATATCCAGCACGCGCGCCGGACGCGCGCTAAACACCACCACGCGGTTCGCCATCACCAGCGCCTCTTCGACATCGTGCGTCACCATCAGCGTGGTGAAGCGCTGCTCCTGCCAGAGATCGACAATCTCCTGCTGCATACGCAGGCGCGTCAGCGAATCGAGCTTGCCGAGCGGCTCGTCGAGGATCAGCAGGCGCGGATGGTTGACCAGCGCCCGCGCCAGTGCGGCGCGCTGCGCCATGCCGCCGGAGAGCTGATGCGGCCAGGCGCGGGCGAACTCTTTCAGCCCGACGCGCTGCAGCATGGCGTCGATGCGGGTTTGCGCCGCCTGCTTGCTCTCGCCACGGATCTGCAGCCCCAGCCCGACGTTGTCGTAGACGGTGCGCCACGGATAGAGCGTGGGATCCTGAAACACCACCACGCGCGACGGATGCGGCGCGATGATAGCGCGTCCCTCTTCCGCCAGCACGCCGCTGGCGGGCTGTTCCAGGCCGGCCAGCAGACGCAGCAGCGTCGACTTGCCGCAGCCAGAGGGGCCCAGCAGCGCCACGAACTCCCCAGGCCGCACCTGCAAACTGATATTTTCCAGCACCGGCAGATCGCTGCCTTCCAGCGAAAAATGGTGGCTGACCTTGTCAATCTCGATATTTACGCCCGCCTGTTGCGTCGTCATGAAATAGTCTCCGAAGTGCACTCAGTCGCGTTATCAATATCACGCCTGGCCTGAATGAAATATGCGGATAGCGGTAATAGGTTTGCCGGGTATTCATAATGAAATATCGCATGAGGTCATGCGGGATTGTTATTTGGCGGCGTCTGAGGCATGCGTTAGTTTCCGGGTAATTCACTAAAAGGGACAGGCGCTATGGCATTACATTCACTCTCGCTGAGCCGACGTACCGTGCTGCGCGGCCTCGCCACGCTGGGTGCGGGAATCGGCTTAAGCCCGGTGTTCACCGGATCCGTACTGGCGGAGGATCCGCCGCTGAAAACCATCAAACTCGCCTGGGGACAAACCGCCGTCTGCCAGTCGCCGATTTCGGTGGCGCTGAAGCAGGGATTTTTTAAAAAGTATGGCCTTAACGTTGAGCCGGTGAACTTCAGCGGCCCGACTGACGCGCTGCTGCAGGCGATCGCCACCGGCCAGGCGGACGGCGGTATCGGCATGGCGCTGCGCTGGCTGAAACCGCTGGAGCAGGGTTTCGACGTTGACCTCACCGTGGGCACCCACGGCGGCTGCATGCGTCTGCTGACGCCGGAGAACAGCGGTATTCGCAGCGTAAAAGATCTGGTGGGCAAATCGGTGGCGGTCACCGACCAGGCGAGCCCGATCCGCAACTTCTTCGCCATACAGCTGGCGAAACAGGGCATCGATCCCGATAAGGCGGTTAACTGGCTGCAGTATCCCGCCGATCTCTTTGGCGAGGCGCTGCGCAAAGGCGAAGTGCAGGCGCTGGCGACCGACGATCCCCAGGGCTGGCTGCTGAAGCAGCAGCATGGGCTGGTGGAGGTGGATAACAACCTTAACGGCGAATATGCCCACCTCACCTGCTGCGTGCTGGGGCTGCGCGGCTCGCTGGTGCGCGACGATCCTAAAACCGCGCAGGCGATCAGCCAGGCGATCGTCGATGCGCAGCAGTGGACCGCCGATCATCCCGATGAGACGGCGAAGATTTTCCAGCCGTTCGTGCCCGGCTCGGTGCCGGTTGAATCTATCGCCGCGATGCTGAAAGAGCATACCCACAGCCACCACTCCACCGGCGCGCAGCTGCGCGGCGAAGTGGCGGTCTATGTTAACGAGCTGAAAAAAATCAACGTGATCCGCCCGGACACCGACGCGCAGCAGTTTGCCGATCACTACGTGCCCGATCTGCTGCCGGAGAGCGGCCAGCATCATCACATGAAAATGAGTTAAGGAGAGAGGCATGGCCAGTGAAATTCTGACGTTGCGCCGCCGCGCCGCGCCGCGTCGCCTTGAACCGGCGCTGTGGGGCGCACTGCTGCTGTGGTGGGCGCTGGTGGCGCTGATGGTTGCCGTGCCGGACAAGCCGCAGGGCTTCGCCGCGCCGCGCTTCGTCAATGAGACCCACCAGTTGTTTATCGCGCTGGCGGCGCTGCTGACCCTACTGGTGCTCGCCGCCAGCGCCACGCCGGCGCGATCGCTCTGGCAGCCGCTGAAGCGCAGCGGGCGCTGGCTGATGGCGCTGGCGCTGCTGATCGGCGTCTGGGAAACGGTGACCGCCAAGCTGGCGCTGCTACCCGCGCCCTTCTTCGCTCCGCCGCGCGCGCTGATCGAGGCGTACGCCACCGACTGGCCGCGCCTGCTCGACAGCGTGCTCAACTCGCTGCGCCTGCTGGCGTTCGGCTTTCTTTACGGCAGCGTGGTCGGCTTTGTGACCGGCGTCGCCATCGGCTGGTCGCGCGGGCTGGGCTACTGGGTGCATCCGATCCTGCGTTTCCTCGGGCCGGTGCCGTCGACGGCGCTGCTGCCCCTGTCGCTCTACTTTTTCCCCTCCAGCTTTGCCGCCGCCGTGTTCCTGATTGCGCTGGCGACCTGGTTCCCGGTGACGGTACTCACCTGGTCAGGCGTCGCCAGCGTTGACAGCCGCTACTACGACGTGGCGCGCACCCTGGGCGCGAAGTCGCTGTTTCTGGTGCTGCGCGTCGCCGTGCCCGCCTCGCTGCCGCACCTGTTCGTCGGGCTGTTTATGGGGCTGGGCGCCTCTTTTTCGGTGCTGGTAGCGGCGGAGATGATGGGCGTCAAATCGGGGCTGGGCTGGTATCTGCAGTGGGCGCAGGGCTGGGCCGCCTACGCCAATATGTACGCCGCGCTGATCGTGATGGCCGTGCTGTTCTCATCGTTAATCACCCTGCTGTTTATCGTTCGCGACCGCACGCTTGCCTGGCAGCGCAACGCGGTGAAATGGTAACGCTTTATTAAGAGGAGCCGCCTGTGGCTGCATCTATCTATAACTCGGTAACCGAACTGATCGGACAGACGCCGCTGCTGCGCCTGTCGCGCTTCAGCGAGCAGCACGGCGTGCGCGTCGAACTGCTCGGCAAGCTGGAACTCTTTAACCCGAACCACAGCGTCAAAGATCGCGTCGCGCTGGCGATGATCGAACAGGCGGAGCGCGACGGCCTGATCAAGCCGGGCGACATCATCGCCGAAACCACCAGCGGCAATACCGGCATCGGCGTCGCCTCGATGGCGGCGGCCAAAGGCTATCGTTTCCGCGTTTACATCAACGATTTCGTCAGCATCGAGCGCAGCAAGATCATTCAGGCCTTCGGCGCGGAGGTGGTGCCCTTCAGCACCGTGCCGGGCTTTGCCGACTACTATGAAGCGAGCGACGGCGATTTTGTCGCCGCCACGCGCTGGCTGGTGGCGCGGGTAACCGAAGCCGAGCCGGGCGTGCATTTTTTGCAGCAGCTGCAGAACCCGGCCAACCCGCGCGTGCACGAGCTGACCACCGGCCCGGAGATCTGGCGCGATACGCAGGGCAAACTCGATATTTTCGTCGCCTCGGTGGGCACCGGCGGCACGCTCTCCGGCATCGGACGCTATCTGAAAGCGCAGGATCCCGCGATACAGGTCATCGCCGTTGAGCCGGGCATCGGTTCGCAGCCTGGCCCGCAGCATCCCGAGCCGCTGGAGATCACCGGCGTACACGCCTTCAGCGGCCAGCCGCCGGAGCGCATTCCGCCCAATCTGGATCGCGCGGTCTATGACGAAGCGATCGCGGTCGAGACCTGGCAGGCGTATCAGGCCGCGCGCCAGTTCGCGCTGGCGGAAGGCATACTGGTTGGGGACTCGTCAGGCGCTGTGCTGTTCGCCGCGCAGCAGCTGGCGGCGCGGCCGGAGAATCAGGGCAAACGCATCGTGCTGCTGCTGGCCGACGGCGGCGTCAACTATCTCAGCACGCGGTTGTTCAGTCACGATCAGCCCGCCGAAAGCCTGAAAGCGGCAACGGCGGTGCAGACCTCGCAGCAATTGCTATAGGGAAACGGCAGCGCCAGGCTGCCGTTTTTTTTACGCCAGCACGTCAGAGGTAATGCCCTTCGCAAACAGCAGCGGATCGGTCTCCGGGCGCAGCACGTCAATCGCCTTCAGGTCGCGCGCGTAGATATCGATCTCTTTCACAAAGGCGTTGCCCACCGAGTAGTGGCCGTGGGTATGGGTTTTCAGCACGCTGGCGATCTCCGCAGGGTTAGTATTCAACGCCTTACTGTTAAAGGCCTGGGCAATCACCTCAGGGTGCTGCGCGGCGTAGGCGTGCGCCTGCAAAATCGCATGGGTAATCGCCGCGGCCACCTCAGGCCGATCGCGGATCAGGCTGCCGCGCGTGCCGATGACGCAGCAGCTGAGATTCGCGTAGGTGTCGCTAAGGTTGGTGGCGACCTCACGATAGCCCGGCTGCTGGGTCAGGCGCCACATCACCGGGTCGGAGCCGCTGGCCGCCTGAATCTCCCCTTTCTGCAGCACCATCGGCAGCAAATCCTGCGGGAAGACGCGCCAGTCCACATCGCGGTTGGGATCGACGCCGTGCCGCTTGAGCAGCAGCGAGAAGAAGTTTTTGTCCGCGCCCGCCATATCGGTCACGCCGATGGTTTTGCCTTTCAGCGCCTCCAGTGAGGTTGGCCCGTCGTCGCGCGTCAGCAGGCGCATACAGCCGCCGTGGGTGCCCGCCGTCAGCTTGACGTCAAACCCCTGCTCTAGCGCTTTCAGCCAGCGCAGCGCCATGCCGACCGCCGCTTCCGCCTTGCCGGTGGCAATCGACTCCAGCAGCAGCTCGGTGGAGTTGCCAAAGTTAACGAACTCCACCTCCAGGTTATGCGCCTTAAAGAACTGATGCTGATCTGCCACCACCACCGGCGCCAGGCAGATGGCGTTGAGGTTGACCGCCAGGCGCACCGGGGTCGGCTTCGCCAGCGCCCACTTGCCCGCGCCGCCCTGCAGCAGATCGGGCGACATGTGCATGCCGGCCATGGCGTCATCCGCCCACAGCGACGGCGAAAAGGCGCTGGCGGCGAGCGCCGCGGCGGAATAATTCAAAAATTGCCGACGAGATAACGCGGTATTCACTGGCACGGTTATTCCCCTTAATAAAATAAGCTTTACCGGAAATGAAATATCAATGAAATAGCCTGACGTCGGCAGAGTAAGAGGAAATTAACGGGCTCACCAGCCTGCAAATTATGCCGATTCCGCATGTGGTTATCCGCTTTAATGCTTTTACATCGACGCATGAAAATTAAACAATCGAATCTTCCTGAATAACCGAGGCAATAACATGGCGCTGAGCGAATATCTCGACGAGCTGCTGCCGGTGATTAGCCAGACGCTGGCGAGCAGTGCGGCGGAGGTCGACAGACGCGGCGCGTTTCCCGCGGCGAACTTCGCCCTGCTGCGTCAGCACCATCTGCTTAGCCTGGCGTTACCCGCCTCGGCGGGCGGCGGTGGCGCGGATCTGGCGACCTGTCGTGCGGTCATCTCGGCGGTGGCGCAGGGCGAACCCTCTACCGCGCTGATCCTGATTATGCAGTTCCTTAACGCGCGTCGGCTCGGCGAGGATTCCTTTTGGCCCGACAGCCTGCGGCGCGAGGTGGCGCGCAGCATCGTGCAGGACGGGGCGCTGATTAACGCGCTGCGCGTCGAGCCGGCGCTGGGCACCCCCGCGCGCGGCGGTCTGCCCGCCACCACGGCGCGACGCCAGGCGGACGGCTGGCGCATCAGCGGCGAAAAAATCTACTCCACCGGCAGCGTTGGCCTGAGCTGGTTTCTGGTATGGGCGCGCAGCGACGATGAGGATCCGCTGGTCGGCGCCTGGCTGGTTCCAGCCGCCGCGTCCGGCATTCATATCGAAGAGGAGTGGGATCATCTGGGGATGCGCGCCACCTGCAGTCATCGCGTGGTGCTGGAGGAGGTCTGGGTGCCGCTGGAGAACGCGGTTAACGTTAGCCGCTGGAGCGCGCCGCGTGCTGGCCTCAACGACGAAGAAACGCTGTGGATGGCAGTGCTGCTGGGCAGCCTCTATGACGCGGTCGCGCAGGCGGCGCGAGGCGATTTTATCCACTTCCTGCAACAGCGGGCGCCCGCCAGCCTGGGCCAGCCGCTGGCGAGTCTGGCGCGTTTTCAGGAGCTGACCGGACGCATCGACACCCTGCTGTTTACCAGCCGCACGCTGCTCGACAGCGCGCAGGCTGGACAGGTCGCCGCCGGCGACGCAGCCAAAGTCAAACAGGTGGTTATCGACAACGCCATTCGCAGCGTCCAGCTGATGGTGGAGTCTATCGGCAATCCTGCGCTGACGCGCGCCAACGCCTTTGAGCGACACTTGCGCAACGTGCTGTGCGGCCGCATTCATACGCCGCAGGACGATGCGGTGTTCACCGCCGCCGGTAAAGCGGCCCTTTTATCCGACAGGAGTAAATGATGACGCTGGAATTTATTGGCCTGGTGGGCGCGCACGAAGCGAGCGAGTCCGATCCCGGCAATGGTCAGACGGTCGACCTGCCCTTTATCAAAGCCTTTGCCCAGACGCAGGAGTATGCGGGCTTTGACAAAGTGTTGCTGGCGGTGAACAGCCGCGCGCCTGATTCGATGATTATCGCCAGCTACGTGGCCGCGCTGACCGATAAACTCGGCCTGCTGGTGGCGCATCGTCCCGGCTTTCAGGCGCCGACCTTCGCGGCGCGCCAGTTTGCGACGCTGGATCAGCTCAGCCAGGGACGCGCCGCCATCAACGTCATCACCGGCGGCGACAGCGGCGATCTGCAGCGCGACGGCGACTTTCTTGATAAAGAGAGGCGCTATGCGCGCAGCGGCGAATATCTGGCGATTATGAAGCAGGTCTGGGCGTCGCAGCAGCCGTTTAGCCACAAAGGGGCGTTTTATCAGGTCGAGGATAATCTCACCGAGGTGAAGCCCTGGCACAAGCCGCGCGTGCCGATCTATTTTTCCGGCGCGTCGGCGGCGGCGGTAGAGGTTGCCGCGCAGCACGCCGACGTTTATATGATGTGGGGCGAGCCGCTGGATCAGGTTAAAGCCCGTATCGCCGAGGTGCGCGCCGCAGCGAAAAAGGTCGGCCGCGAGGATCAGATCCGCTTTAGCCTGTCGCTGCGTCCGATACTGGGCGCGACCGATGAAGAGGCCTGGCAGCGCGCCGACCATCTGCTGGCGCAGGCGCAGGCGAATATTGGCGGCAAGGCGATTCAGCCTGACAGCAACGCCGGCTCGCAGCGCCTGTATCAGCTGGCGACGGCGCGCAAGGTCTATGACCGCTGCCTGTGGACCGGCATCGCTGCGCTTTCCGGCGCGGCGGGCAACTCCACTTCGCTGGTCGGCTCGCCGCAGACCGTGGCCGACGCGGCGCTGGAATATTATAAGCTCGGCATCACCACCTTCCTGTTCCGCGGCTTCGATCAGCTGCGCGACGCGGCAGAGTATGGACGCCTGCTGCTGCCGGCGATCCGCGCGCGCGTGGCGGCGTATGAGGCGGAACAGATCTCGGCGGCCTGATCCTTCACGGGCCGCTTTCCGCGGCCTTCTTTATTTTCTTTCACTGCTTTTTGCGAACCGCCTCGACGCGAGGAATTTCATCTCTTGATGGCCGTGCCACTTGCTATGTATAAAATTTTATACAAAAATAGCAGGAGATTACATCATGCCGTCGGATACAGAACTGCCTCAACCCAAACCGCTATTTTGGTGCGGCTCCGCCAAAACCGATCTCATCGCCTTTCCTTCCTTGCCTCGAGCGCGCGCGGGAAAGGAGTTGAGGAAAGTACAGTTCGGCTTAATGCCTGCAGATTTCAAATGGGTCAGTAAATGGGGCGCAGGCGTTATTGAAATTCGCATTCAGGAAGAAGAGAGCATTTTTCGCGTGGTTTGTGTGGTGTGCTTTCCGGAAGGGATCTACATACTGCATAGTTTTCAGAAGAAAACGCAAAAAACCCGTCGCCATGATGTTGAGATTATTCAGGCCCGCTATCGCGATGTCACGCGTCATCGCAGGAGTGAAAAATGAAACAGCAACCCCGTGATCTTGTACAGAATATTACGCAGCCGGACGATAATCTTTTCAGCGAGTTAGGGTTTTCCGATGGCGAAGCAGCACGGCTTCAGGCTGAATCCGACCGCGAAATTGCGCTGCTCATCAATATGAAAAAGCAGATGATGACCGAAATCGCGCAATGGATGCAGGCGCAGGCCATCCGTCAGGTCGACGCGGCCGCCATCATGCATATCAGCCGCCCACGTGTCTCTGACGTGGTGAACCTGAAAACAGAGAAATTCACGCTGGATGCGCTAATTGGTATGGCCACCAGCATCGGAAAAAAAGTGCATCTGGTCGTGGAATAAAAAAGGCGACGCAGGGGTCTGCGCCGCCTGAAGGGCTTTTCTGAGGCTCTGTCAGAAGCGATAGGTCGCCGATACCGAGAAGTTACGCGGCGCGCCGTAAACGTTATAGGCGCCGACCCAGGTGTCGTACTCTTTGTAGAACAGGTTGTTCAGGTTGGCCTGCAGCGACAGGTTCTTATTCACCTCGTAACGGGCGAACAGATCCACCAGCGCGTAGCTGCCCTGACGTGCGCGCCAGGTGCCGTTGCCTTCCGGCGCGCCGACATCCTGCCAGGTGTGCGTCTGCCAGTTGGCGCCGCCGCCCAGCGTCAGCTGCTCCAGCATCGGCAGGCGATAGCTGGTAAAGAGCTTAAAGGTGGTGCGCGGCAGCTGCGAGTTGTAGGCGTTGCCGTCGCGATCCTGCGCCAGATAGGTGGTGCCGCCGACGGTCATCTGCCAGTTGTCGGTGAGCGCGCCGTTCAGCTCAAACTCGACGCCGCGGCTAACCACGCCATTTTTCGCCACGTAGGCGGTGGACTGCGAACCGGGAATAATCTGCCCGGTGTCTTCGCCGACGTTATCCAGCTCGGTGCGGAACACCGAGAGCGTGGTGGTCAGGCGGCTGTTGAGCCAGTCGGACTTCACGCCCACTTCGTAGTTTTTACCGATCACCGGCGACAGGAAGGCGCCGCTGCTGTCGCGGTAATCCTGCGGCTGGAACACCGAGGTATAGCTGGCGTAGGCGGACCAGTTTTCCGCGAAGTCGTAGATCAGCCCGCCGTATGGCGTGGTGTTGTTTTTCTCCAGCTCCTCGCCGGTGGCCAGGGTCTGACGATTCCAGTTGGTATAGCGCGCGCCGAGGATCAGATGCAGCGGATCGGCCAGCGAGATACGCGTCGCGAGGTAGACCGATTTTTGACGCACCGTGGTGCTGTCTGCCGTCAGCTCGCGCGGGCCCCAGTCGGTTTCCGGGAAATCGCCGTTGTAATTGTTGTAGTTGCCCAGCTCCTCCGCTGAGATATTGGCCCAGGAGCTGTAGTATTTGTTGTCCTGACGGCTGTAGTTAACGCCGACCATCAGCTCATGCTGACGTCCCAGCAGCTCGTAGGGCCCGCTGGCGAAGGCGTCCACCGCGTCCACCTTGCGCTTGCCGGTGTTGTAGCCGGTGCCGCCCACCACCGGATAGTTTGCGTACTGCGAGACGCCAAGACCGGTAGTTTTATCGAAGTAGCCGTTGAGGTAGAGCTGCTTGCTGTCGAGGAACATTTCGTTGTGCGTGCCGTTAACCGTAAGGTTCCAGCCGTTGTCGAAATCCTGTTTCAGATTAACGAAGACTTTTTTGTTCTCTTGATCGTTATAGGCCCACTCCGGCGCGGTGTTGTAGCCGCGACGTGAATGGATCTGCGTGCCGTCGGTGTACCAGCGCGGCGTGCCGCTCCACATCGTTGAATCAGTGTCGACCTGGGAAAACTCATAGCCCACAGACAGGGTGGTGGAATCGGTGAGATCGGCGTCAACCACGCCGTAGACAAACTGCTTCTGCGCGCCGTAGCGTTCGATAAAGCTGTTCTTGTCCTCATAGCCCGCCACCAGGCGGCCGCGCACGCTGCCGTCGCTGTTGAGCGGCGTCGAGAGATCGGCGACGTAGCGCTGCTTGCCCCAGCTGCCGTAGGTGGCAGAGACGCTGCCGGTAAACGCTTTGCTGTCGGCGTGTTTGCGCACCATGTTGATGGCCGCCGAGGGGTTGCCCGGCCCGGTCAGCAGGCCGGTGGCGCCGCGCACCACTTCCACGCGCTCGTAGAGCGCCATATCAGATTTGGCGTCGCCCAGGTTCCAGTTCGAGGCAAAGGTGGTCGGGATGCCGTCAACCATAAAGTTGTCGATAGGGAAACCGCGAGCGTAATAGGTGATGCGATCCATATCGGGGCTGACAGCCGTGATCGCCGTGGTGTTGTGCAGCACGTCATTCAGTGAGTTGAGCTGCTGATCTGCCATACGCTGTTTGCTGACGATGGTCACCGACTGCGGGATATCGCGCGCGGTCAGCGCCATTTTGGTGCCGGCGCGGGTAATGGGCACGCTGTAATCCTGCGCCGCCTGCTGGCCGGTGTCGGTGGCGCTGCCGTCGACGGTCAGCGTTTGTTCGCTGGTCGTGGCGGTTTCGGCAGCCTGCGCGCTGTGCGCGACGCTGGCGGCAATCAGCACGGCCAGCAGTGAACGTTGCAGTGGACGTGCGCAGGCGGCGTCGCCGGCGCGGTTTTCCCTGACGCGCTGAACATCAAAAGACATCACTCTTCCTCGTTTTATTATGGGTTGTTGCTGCCACTGTGGCCGGTGACAGGCGCGCTGCCCGGCTGTCGATGCTCTCTTAACGTGATGCTGTAGTAAAGCAAATGAGAAATATACGCATTGTCATTATCATTGCAAGTAATTGTTAGAAAATGCTGCAAAAAGAGAACGCAACGGCGCAGGGAAGAATCCACTGAAAAATAAGAGGTTTTAGGGAGGCCGAAAGCAGAATAACGCGTCACAACTGGAATCTACGGGAAAGTGTGGAACGTCACACGCGTGCTGAGGTTAGCAAATAACGTTATTGAGCTGCACGCGCGTGGCTTTACGTCTGCTGCGGAAAACAGCTATGCCCTCTTTCGCCACCTGGCGACAGACTCCGCCGCTTATATCCCGGCCTGCACCCTAATAAGCATCTCAGCGCGAAAAGGATATTAGCGTGCCAACGGGCGATTAACATCACGCCGCACCTGCCGCGTCGCTTTGAAAATTTATTTCAGATTATTCATTGCTGAAACAGATATAACGCATTTTATGTGCGTTATTGTTGCGCCCGTCACTATTGTTATCGCCGGGCGGGCTATTCGCGTGCCGATATTCGCCGCCAGGGAATATTGCCGCTCTCAACGATCACGCTGCGCAATGGCTAAGACACCTCTGACAGAAAATGGTCCTTTATTGGCTATCCTGTTGATAATGAAAGCAGGCACTGGGTTTACGCCTGTCAACGAGCAGGCTGTTTTATATTTAGTCTTGTTATTTTATGCGGGCGGATTAACTCCCCTGAGGTAGCGAGCCAAATGTTATTTAAACGTGTCAATCTGCACGCTGGCTTATTTCCTTTAAGGTTTTTTTACCGTAAACTGCGCGCTTTACATATTTATATTCGTTAAGGGTTATATCCATGAGTGATGCGCTGAAAGCATTGAATAATCTTCGTACGCTTCGCGTTCAGGCACGTGAAATTGAGCTGGACGTGTTAAACGAAATGCTCGAAAAGTTCTCTGTCGTGGTTGCAGAACGTCGTGACGAAGTAAACGCCGAACAAGCCGCGCAAAAAGAAAAAGCGGAAAAGCTGGCGTTGTATAAAGAGATGCTGATGAAAGACGGCATCGATATTTCCGATCTGGCGGATCTGGCGCAGACCGAAAACAAGCCGAAAGCGAAACGCGCGCCGCGTCCGGCTAAATATAAATTCACCGATGAAACCGGCGAAACCAAATTCTGGACCGGTCAGGGCCGCACCCCTTCGCCGATCAAAAAAGTGCTGGATGCAGGCGGTTCGCTCGACGAATTCCTTATCTAGTCAACAGGCGCTGATTTCAGCGCCTTTTTTATGCCTGCCGCTCCGCCGTCGCGCACAGCAGCGCGCGCAGCCAGCGATGGCCCGCATCGCGATGCGTGCGTTCATGCCAGGCGAGATTCTTGGTAAAACCGGGGATCGCCAGCGGCGGCGCCAGCGCCTTAAGGCCCGGCAGATCGCGCGCCAGCCGCTCTGGCACCACCGCTAGCAGATCGCTGACGCGCAGTATCTCCGGCAGCACCATAAAGCTGCTGACCGCCAGGGTAATGCGGCGTTCGCGCCCCAGTGCCGCCAGCGCCTCGTCCGTGACGCCGCGAAACGGCCTGCCGCTGTATGAGACCAGCGCCTGATCGAGCTGGCAAAAGGCGTCCAGCGTCAGCGGCTGCTGCGCGGCGGGATGATCGTCGCGCAGTAGACAGATATAGCGCTCGTCGTAGAGCGCGCGCGCATGAAGATCGGCGGGCGTGGTGTCGGGCGTCATCAGCGCCGCATCCACCTCGCCCCGCTCCAGCTGTCCCTGAATCTGCTCATTGCTTACCGGCACCACCGCCACGCGGATGCCGGGCGCCTGTTCGCGCAGCGCCGCCATAAAGGGCACCACCAGCGCGCGCAGCGCATAGTCGGTCGCCGCCAGGGTAAAGGTCAGGGTCGCGCTGGCGGGGGTAAAGGCGGCAGGCCGCAGCAGCCGCTCAACGTCGTGCAGGATCTGCTTAACCGGCGCGGCCAGCTCCAGCGCGCGCAGCGTCGGCACCACGCCGCGCTGGCTGCGGGTAAACAGCGGATCGTCGAACGCCTCGCGCAGACGGGTCAGCATACCGCTCACCGCCGGCTGCGTCAGCGCCAGCCGCTCGGCGGCGCGCGTTACGCTGCGTTCATCAAGCAATGCATCCAGGGTTTTTAGCAGGTTTAAATCGAGCGTGCGCAGATCGTGGTGCACAACAGAACTCCTTTGCGGCTATCGTGCAAAAGGGTAGCAAAAAGGCGCAAGGGATGATATCTGCGAGGCGGCCGGCGGCCGCCTGCAAAACGAGAGCGATTAGAGCGCTGGCAGACCGAGATTCTCACGCAGCGTGGCGTAGGCGTAATCGGTCGGGAACAGGCCGCGACGGCGCAGCTCCGGGATCACCAGCTCAACGAACAGATCCAGCTGCTCCGGCATAATGGCGGGCATAATGTTGAAGCCGTCTGCGCCGCCCTGCTCCAGCCACAGCTGGAAGTCGTCGGCGATATCCTCCGCCGTGCCGACAATCACCCGATGCCCGCGCGAACCCGCCGCGATAGCCGCCAGCTCGCGCAGCGTCAGGTTTTCACGTTTCGCCATATCGGTCATCAGCTTGACGCGGCTCTGGTTGCCTTCGCCCAGCGGCACCTCCGGCACCGGGCCATCCAGCGGGAAGTGGGAGAGATCCATACCAAAACGCAGCGAGAGCTGTTTCAGCCCGTTGTCGATATCGACCAGGGTGTTCAGCTCTTTCCACAGCGCTTTCGCCTCGTCGCGCGTGCGGCCGACAATCGGCATCACGCCCGGCATGATCACCACGTGCTCCGGGTTACGACCCGCCGCCGCGACCTGCGCTTTCTGCGACTGATAAAACGCCTGCGCCTCTTCCAGACTGGCAGCGGCAGTAAACACCACTTCGGCGGTCTCTGCCGCCAGCTTCTGCCCGTCGGCTGAGGAGCCCGCTTCGATAATCACCGGACGCCCCTGCGGCGAGCGCGTGATGTTCAGCGGCCCCTGCACCTGGAAATGCTCGCCGACATGGTTAATCGGGTTGATTTTGTCGTTGACGAAGTACTGTCCCGAGGCGGCGTCTGGCTGCACCGCGCCCTCTTCCCAGCCTTGCCACAGCTTGTTGGTGACCTGCAAAAACTCGCGCGCACGCCCATAGCGCTCAGCGTGGTTTGGCATATCGTCGCGGCTGAAGTTTTTCGCCACGTCGGTGGAGAAAGAGGTCACCACGTTCCAGGCGGCGCGGCCGCGGCTGATATGATCCAGCGAGGAGAAGGTGCGCGCCATGGTGAAGGGATCGCTGAAGGTGGTCGACGCGGTGGCGGCAAGGCCGATGCGTCTGGTGTTGACCGCCACCGCTGACAGCATGGTCAGCGGCTCCAGACGCGCCATGGTGGACGGCAGACGATACATGCTGGTCGCCAGCGCATCGCCGACGAAAAAGAGATCGAAACGTCCCGCTTCCGCTTTCTGCGCCAGGCGGATCAGCCAGTCGATATCGGTTGGCGCGCCCAGCTCTTCGGTCAGGCGCCAGCCGCTGACGTGGTGCCCTACCGGCTGAACGAAAAGACCAAGACGCAGACGATTTTTTGCAGATGAACTGTCCATATTGTTTCCCTGATAAAGATAAGCGCCGTCTCTGGGCGGCTATGAAAAATGATCGGTGGCGATTAACGCTTTTTCCAGCGCCGCCGGCGTGACCGCAAACGGCAGCCGCGCCGCGCTGGCGGCCGGAAAGCGGATAGCGCCCGCCAGACGCTGCAGCGCCGCGCGGCGATCGCCCGCCAGCTCAGGCAGCCTGAGCGGCGCGCCAAAGCGGCGCAGCAGCGCCACCAGCGTGGCATCCGGTTCGCCGTCTGGCTGCTCCATTATCGACTGCACCAGCAGGCTAAATCCCACCTTCTCGCCGTGCAGCCAGTGATGCAGCTCCGGCATATCGGTCAGACGATTATGGATAGCGTGGGCGAATCCGGGCGTCGGTAGAGTATCGCGCATACTGTTGGCCAGTCCAGCCAGGACGATACTGGCGTCGATAATGCGCTCCAGCGCGAAGCTGGTCTGCCCCTGCTGGTTGGCCTCGACCGCTTCGTCGCCCCACTGCTGAAAGGCGTCTAACGCGCGCTGCGCCGCCATCACCTTCAAATCCAGCGCCAGGCTGTCGGGATTATGGCGCTGGTAGGGACGAAACTCGTACCACTTCGCCAGCGCGTCGACGATGCCCGCTTTCAGATAGCGCACGTCGCTGCGGGCGATAATCTCGCTGTCCACCAGCACCAGCGCCGGCATCTTGCGCAGCGGCTGACTGCGCAGGTGGCCGCCCTGCGCGTTATAGACGATCGCCACCGGCGACCAGGCGGCGCAGGTGGCGGCCAGCGTAGCGAAGTTAATCACCGCGACCTGCTCCAGCCCGTCGCCCGCCGCTTTGGCGCAGTCCAGCACGCGCCCGCCGCCGACGGCGAGAATCGCCTCTGCGCCCTGCTGCGCCGTATTGCGCTGCAGCCGCTCGATCGCTTCGTCGCTGCATTCGCCGTCCAGCATTTCCAGCTGCCAGCGAATGCCCTGGCTCTCCAGGCTATGGGTCAGTTCAGGATTAACCGCCTGCCAGGCGCGCGGCGATGAGAAGATGCGCAGATGGGTGGCCAGCGGACGGATATGTTCTCCGGCCTGGGCGCGGATCCCGGCCTGCTGTAGATAGGCTTGAGGCGATTTAATGGCTAACACGGCGTATTCCTGCAGTGGGTCTGCTGCCCTAAAAGTAGCGGGGAAACAGAGGGATATTGAGGTTATGCCCTTGCGCGGCGCATGCAGGGCATAGTACGACAACCGGTAATTTAAGCAACGCGTTCCGCCGCGATCCTTCTTCACAAATTCGCATTAGCTTAGCGAGTTTTCAGATATAGCGGCGCGTCACTTGTTGCTACTCTGCGAGTTCCTTTTTTGCATTACGGAGATGATGATGCACTTTTCCCGTTATGCGGCGGTGACGCTGTGAGCCTGACCGCGCAGCTCAGCCAGCCGATCCGCCTGCTGCAACCCGACGACGCCGCGCGTCAGCGCGCCCGCGAAGGGGTGCAGGATTTTCTTGCCGTCAGCTGGCCGGTGCTGAACCGGCAGGTGCCCGACAGCGGCCTGCCCCAGCTGCGCGCGCTTTATGCCGACGGCGGCCCGGCGTCGCGCGCCCTGCTGCTCGGCTACGCCGGACACGCCCTTGACTATGACGATTTTCACGCCGATTTTCGCGGCCATCCCAGCGTGGTTATTCTGCCCGCGCTGCTGGCGTGGGCGGCGGAAAACGGCGCGTTCGACCTCGCGCGCTTTCTCGACGCCTATATCATCGGCGTGGAGATGGCCGGTCGGCTCGGCCTGGCGATGACGCAGCATCACTACACGCTCGGCTATCACAACACCGCGTCGCTCGGCACGCTTGCCGCCGCCGCCGCGCTGGCGCGCTTTAGCGGCGCGGACGCCCGCCAGACCGCGGTGCTGCTCGGCATCGCCGCCACCCAGGCGAGCGGGCTGCGCGCCCAGTTCGGCTCGGCGGTGAAGCCGCTGCACGCCGGCTTCGCGGCCGAGCGCGCGGTGCGCGCCACCCAGCTGGCGCTGGCCGGGTTCGATGGCCAGGCGGATGGCGTGCTCGAGGCCTTTATCGCGCTTGGCAGCGCCGAGGCGGCGCAGCGCGACAGACTGCCGGAAAACTGGGGCGATCCCTGGCGCATCGTCGCGCCGGGGCTGGAGTTCAAACCTTTCGCCACCTGCGCCGGCACCCACAGCGCGGCGGAGGCGACGCGTGAGATCCGCCAGCGCTGGACGGGCGGCGTTGAGACGCTGCTGAGCCGCATCGATCGCATCAGCGTCGCCTTTCCCCCCGGTGGCGATATCGCCGCCTCGGTGCGCCAGCCGCAGAACGGCATTGAGGCGCGTTTCAGCCTCGAGTATGTCATCGCCGCGATGCTGATCTACGGCGACCTGCGCATGGCGGACTTTGCCGAAGGCGAGGTCAATCCGCAGATCATGGCGCTGGCGGCGAAGGTAGCGCGCCAGCCCGACGATCGCGCGCCGCCGGATGCCCTCAATCCCGCGCTGCGCTTTCATGAAGTCACGCTGTTTCTGCATGACGGCGCAACGCTGCGTCAGCGGCGCACCCGTCAGCAGTCGCTGGCGACGCCGGTGGACGTGGCGGGCAAGCTGCGTGCGGCGCTGTCCGATCAGCCTGAGCTGCTGGCCCACAGCGCATTGCGCGACGACAGGGATCTGCGCTGCCTGGCGCAGGCACTGATCGCGGCGCTGTAGCGCCGTCGGGCTAGCCTTGCGGCGGGGTAAAGGCGGCGACTGCCGGCGCCTCGCCGATAAATTTCCTGACGTTGACCACCGCGATCTGGCCGGTGCAGCCCTGCGCCAGCGACGAGGTGCCGATATCCTGCGTCAGCACGTTGGGGTTGCCGTGGCGGCAGAGCGGACGCGCCGCGGCGGGATCGACCGGATCGTACCAGGCGCCTGTCGGCAGGCGCAGCACGCCGGGTTTAATCTTCTCCGTCAGCGCGGCGCTGGCGAGCACATGGCCGCGCGCGTTGTACAGCTCAATCACATCGCCCTCGACAATGCCGAGCCGCTGTGCATCCTGCGGATGGAGGCTGCACACTTCGCGGCCGTCGCGTTTGCCGCTGCGGCTGTAGTCGCCGAAATCAAGCTGGCTGTGCAGGCGCGTCGCCGGCTGGTTGGCGATTAGCCAGAACGGATAGCGCGCGTCAGGCTGCTCGCGCGGCGCGCGCCACACCGGATGGCCGGGACAGTTCTCGTAGCCGAAACCGGCGATAGCGTCGGAGGCGATCTCGATTTTCCCGCTGGGCGTCGGCAGTGGATGCGCCGCCGGATCGGCGCGAAACGCATTCATCATGCGTCCGCCGTCCTGCAGCTGCGGCAGCGCCAGCACGCCTTGCTGCCAGAAGGCGGCGAAATCGGGCAGCTCAACCTGATGCGCCGCCAGTTTTTCCTGCAGCTGCGCGTAGAGATGCTCCAGCCAGCCGCGCGCGTCGCGCCCTTCGGTAAAGGCCGCTTCCCGTCCCAGCCGGCGCGCCAGCTCGCTGAATATCTGATAGTCGTCGCGCGCCTCGCCGAACGGCGCCGCCACCGGCTGCATGGCGATCAGATGGCGATCGGTGGGGGCGCCGCCGATATCCTCGCGCTCCAGCGTCATGGTGGCGGGCAGCACGATATCGGCGTGACGGGCGGTTGCCGTCCAGGCGCTTTCATGCACGATCAGCGTGTCGAGGCGGCAGAACGCCTGACGCAAACGCGCCAGATCCTGATGGTGGTGAAACGGATTGCCGCCCGCCCAGTAGGCGAGCCGGATCGCGGGATAGGTGAGATGGCGGCCGTTATAGTGAAATTTTTCGCCGGGATGGAGCAGCATATCGGCGATGCGCGCCACCGGAATAAAGCGATCGATGCCGTTCTTCCCCTGCGGCAGCGCGGGGAAGCTCGCCAGATTGTGGTGTTTGCCGTAGTGCCCCAGCGCGCCGAGCGCGTAGGTAAAGCCGCCGCCGGGCAGGCCCGGCTGTCCCAGCGCGGCGGCCAGCGCCAGCCCAAGCCAGACCGGCTGTTCGCCATGCTCGGCGCGCTGCAGAGCGTGCGCCACGGTGATCAGCACGCGCCTGCCGTGCAGCGAGCGCGCTAGCGCGCGGATCTGCGCCGCAGGCACACCGCAGATCTCAGCGGCCCAGCTGGCGTCGCGCGCGACGCCGTCCTCTTCGCCCAGCAGATAGGCCTTAAGCTGCGGCCAGCCGTGGGTGTAGCGCACCAGAAAATCGTCGTCGGTCAGCCCCTGGGAGGTTAACTCATGCAACAGCCCGAGCATCAGCGCCGCATCCGTGCCGGGGATCAGCGGTAGCCATTCGCCGCCCGCCTCGTCAGGCAGATCGCTTTTGAGCGGGCTGACCGAGATAAAGCGCGCGCCGCGCCGGGCGGCGCGCTGCATAAAGCCGCGCTCGGTGTGCTCGCTCAGCCCGCCGCTCGCCACCTGCGAATTTTTCAGCGCCAGCCCGCCGAACGCCAGCACCACCTCGCTGTGCTGGGCGATCGACTCCCAGCTGACGCCGCGCCGCGCGATTTCATTCATATCGCCGACGATATGCGGCAGCAGCACCGAGGCCGCGCCGGAGCTGTAGCTGTTGACCGAGCGCACATAGCCGCCCAGCACGGTATTCAGAAAGCGGTGCACCTGGCTCTGCGCATGGTGAAAGCGTCCGGCGCTCGACCAGCCGTAGGAGCCGCCGAAAATGCCGGCTGGCCCATAGTGCTGCCCGACGCGGCGCAGCTCATCCGCCACCAGCGTGTAAGCCTCTTCCCAGCTGACCGCCACATAGCTGTCGAGACCGCGCCGCGCGTCGGCGCCCGGCCCGTTTTCCAGCCAGCCGCGCCGCACCATTGGACGCGTCACGCGCGCCGGATGCGCGAGCGCGTTATGCAGGTTCGCCAGCAGCGGGCTGGGATCGGGGTCGGCGCTGAAAGGAACAATTTTTAACGCGTCGCCTTCACGGCGGGCGCGAAAGGCGCCCCAGTGGGCGCTGTGCATAACGTCGGTCATGATAATCCTGCGAAAAAAACGGTGCCTACAGCACCGTCGCGATAAAGTTACGCACGCGCCCGTTGTTGGGGTCATCAAGCACCTGCTGCGTCGGTCCGGCGGCGACGATCCTGCCGCCTTCCATAAACACAAGGTTGTCGGCGACTTCGCGCGCAAAGCCGATCTCATGCGTCACGATCACCATCGTGATGCCAGAGTGCGCCAGCTGCTTGATCACCTGCAGCACTTCACCCACCAGCTCGGGATCGAGCGCTGAGGTCGGTTCGTCAAACAGCAGCACGCCGGGATCCATCGCCAGCGCGCGGGCGATGGCGACGCGCTGCTGCTGGCCGCCGGAGAGGTTTTGCGGCCACTCCTCTTCGCGGCCCGCCAGCCCGACCTGCTGTAGCAGGGCGCGCGCCTTCTCCAGCGCCTGCTGACGCGGCGCTTTTTTTACCCGTATCGGCGCGTCGGCGATGTTTTGCAGCACCGTACGATGGGGGAAGAGATTGAACTGCTGAAACACCATGCCGACATCGCGCCGCTGGCGCGCCACCTCGCGGCTGCCCAGCTCATGCAGCGCGCGCCCTTTCTGCCGGTATCCCACCAGCTCGCCGCCGATGCGGATGGTGCCGCCGTCCAGTTTCTCCAGGTGATTGATACAGCGCAACAGCGTCGACTTGCCCGAGCCGGACGGCCCAAGGATCACCGTCACCGAACCGGCCGGAATATCCAGATCGACCTCGTCGAGGACGGTGACGCCGGAAAAGCGTTTGCTCACGTTACGCAGGGCGATCGCCTCAGCCATTACTGATACTCCTTTCGCTGCGCGTCGGCGTAAAGCCGTTAAGCAGGCTGCGCCACAGGGTGCGCGATGAACCCCGCGACACGCCGCGCGAGAAATAGCGTTCGATATAGAACTGCCCCACCGACAGCACCGAGGTCATCAACAGATACCACAGCGTCGCCACCAGCAGCAGCGGGATCACCTCATAGGTGCGCTGATAGATGATCTGCGCGGAGAAGAGCACATCCTGCAGCGAGATCACCGACACCACCGCCGTGGTTTTGAGCTGGCCGATCACCTCATTGCCGGCGGGCGGCAGGATGGCGCGCATCGCCTGCGGCAGAATGGTAAAGCGAAAAATCTGCGCCGGACGGTAGCCGAGCGCGCGCGCCGCCTCCAGCTGACCGTTGCCGACGCTCTGGATCCCGGCGCGCACAATCTCCGCCGCGTAGGCGGACTGATGCATCACCAGCGCGATAACCGCGGCGCTGAACGGGCTGATCAGCGCGTTGGACTGGGCGCTCCAGAGTTCGCCGACGCCCGGCAGCGACAGAGAGAGCGTGGGATAGAGCGCGGCGATGTTGTACCAGAGAAACAGCTGCACCAGCATCGGCACGCCGCGAAAGAACCAGGTGTAGGCCCAGCTCACCGCCACCAGCACCGGATTAGAAGAGAGGCGCATCAGCGCCAGCACCGTGCCGAAGGCGAACCCCAGCACCACGGAAATGGCGGTCAGCTGCAGGGTCATCAGCACGCCCTGCAGAATCGAGGCTTCGGTAAAATTCTCGGCGATCACCCCCCATTCGAAACGCGGGTTGTTGATCATCGAATGCGCCATCGCCATCACGCACAGCAGCACCAGCAGCGCGCTCAGCCAGCGGCCGTAGTAGCGTTTGCCGACGATGCGCAGATCGTCTTCAGGATTCACTGAAAGATCTCCTCGTTGCGTTTCGCCTCTTTCACCGCGCCGAAGCCGATATCCCAGTGGTCGAGGATCTTCTGATAGCTGCCGTCTTTGATCAGCGAATTAAGCGCCGCTTGCACCGCCGGCTCCAGCGGCGACGCCTTCGGGAAGGCGACCGACACCGGCGCGTCGTTGACGCTGATTTCGCCGCTCATGGTCAGCGGCTTGATCAGCTTCACCTGCCAGGTCAGCCCTTCATAGGGGCCGAAGAACATCGGCACGCGGCCGCTGACCACCGCCTGCACGCCGGCCGGACGGTCGGGGAAGACGGCGATGTTGATCGGGGACTTCCCGGCGCTGACGCAGGTTTTGCTCGCCTCTTCCAGACGAGTGATTTGCGTGGTGCCCGCGCCCGCGCCCACCGTTTTGCCGCACACCGCGTCAAAGGTGGTGAACGGCGCGATATTGGCGCTTTTCAGCGCAATAATGCCGAGACGGCTGGCGTTGTAGTAGCCGACGAAATCCACCTGCTTCAGGCGCGCCTGAGTGGCGTTGATATTGGAGAGCGCCACATCGTAGCGGCCGGTCTTCAGGCCGGGAATAATATTGTCGAAGCCGCCGGTGTCGCGCCACTGCACCGCCACGCCGAGGCGTTCGCCCACGGCGTTCATCACGTCGATTTCGCGGCCCGCCAGGGTTTTGTTGTCTTCTTTATAGAAGGTGGTGGGCGGCGTGTTGGGGTTGGTGCCGGCGACAATATAGCCGCGCTGCAGAATATCAGCAGGCAGCAGGCTTTTTAGCGCGGGATCGGCCTGCACATGCAGCGAACTGTCGGTCGGCACCGAGGTTTCCGCAGCGCTTACGGCCTGGGCAGCCAGCGCGAACGCGATAAGGGTGACGCCTTGCATGAGTTTCACTGTGACCTTTCTCCTGATCAAATCCACTCCCTTACGGGAAAAAGCGAAGCCGGACAGCGCCGCGCAAACGAAGTTATCTCTTTCTCGGCCCAGAGATGGCTGGACGGCTTTATTCTCTGTGAGGATATGCGGGCTTAACAAATGCGAAAAAACGCTAACTTATGCCGAAATTGAGCATTAGCAGTGAGCGCCTCGCTCTGCGCTGTCAGATTTGGTCTGCGCGACTGGAAAAGGCGGGTAAGGTTATGCAGGGAGCTGAAGCAAAATGCGCTAGCTTATTTTCTTATGATCTAAACGGTGGCTACTGATTAGGCCGCGTCTCACGATGGATAGCCAGCCCCGCCTGAAGCTGTCTCCTCGCCTGTTTCCCTGATTATTTAACGATTTGTTGTAACACCCGCTTCCTTTTGCTGGTTAATTGCGCGACCGGTGCTGACTGTTTCCTGCGCAATTGTGTAGGAATGTAAATATGACAGCACAAACTATACAATGATAATCATTCTCACTATCATGCGCATTTACTTACAATCGTTAACCTATCAGGGAGAAAGTTTAAGTGAATGTAACGCGTTATTTCAGAAAACGCCCTTGCGCCCTTTTAATGGCAGGCGTGCTGAGCGCCACTGGCGTCGGCGCGGCGGAAGAGACCGAAAAGCTGGCCGATGACGAAACTATGCTGGTGACCGCGGAACAGCTGTTAAAGCAGCAGCCTGGCGTTTCTACCATCACCGCAGAAGATATTGAGAAAAGCCCGCCGGTTAACGATCTCTCCGATATCATCCGCAAAATGCCCGGCGTCAACCTGACCGGCAACGGCGCCAGCGGCAGTCGCGGCAACAACCGCCAGATCGACATTCGCGGCATGGGGCCGGAAAACACCCTGATCCTGATTGATGGCGTGCCGGTCTCGTCGCGCAACTCGGTGCGCTACAGCTGGCGTGGTGAACGTGATTCGCGCGGCGATACCAACTGGGTGCCGCCGGAAATGGTTGAGCGTATTGAAGTGATCCGCGGCCCGGCGGCGGCGCGCTACGGCTCCGGCGCGGCGGGCGGCGTGGTTAACATCATCACCAAACGGCCGACCAACGACTGGCACGGCTCTCTCTCCCTGTTTACCAACCAGCCTGAAGACAGCAAAGAGGGCGATACCCGACGCGCCAACTTCAGCCTGAGCGGGCCGCTGGCAGGCGAAGCGCTGACCATGCGCCTGTACGGTAACCTTAACCGGACCGACGCTGACGCCTGGGATATCAATACCGCCGAAAACGGCTCTTACGCCGCCGGACGCGAAGGGGTGCGCAATAAAGATATCAACGGCGTGCTCTCCTGGAAGATTAATCCCGAGCAGATCCTCGACTTTTCTTACGGCTACAGCCGCCAGGGCAATATCTACGCTGGCGACACGCAGAACAGCAACGGCAATAACAGCGCCAACGGGCTGGTGGAGTCGCTGGTGGGCAGCGAAACCAACCGCCTCTATCGCCAGTCGTACGGCCTGGCGCACAACGGCATCTGGGACTGGGGTCTGTCGAAGCTGACCTTCAACTATGAAAAGACCAACAACACGCGCCTGCAGGAGGGCTCCGGCGGCAGCGTCGAAGGGATGATCAACAGCGACACCTTCGCTACTAGCCGGCTGGAGAGCTATCGCGGCAGCGCGGAGGTAAACTTCCCGCTCGACTGGCTGCGCGATCAGACGGTCACGCTGGGCGCGGAGTGGAATCATGACAAACTCAACGATCCCGCCTCGATGCAGGCCGCCAACCAGGCGGGCGTCAATATCGGCGGCGTCAGCGGCAATGCGGCGGATCGCAGCAGCAAAAACAGCGCCACCCTTAGCTCGCTCTACTTTGAAGACAATATCGCTGCCACCGACTCGACGGAGGTCATTCCAGGCATCCGCTTCGACTATCACAACAGCTTCGGCGCCAACTGGAGCCCGAGCCTCAACCTGTCGCAGGGGCTGGGGGACTTTTTCACCCTGAAGGCCGGCATCGCGCGCGCGTTTAAGGCGCCGAATCTCTATCAGTCCACCGAAGGCTACCTGCTGTCGACGCGCGGCAACGGCTGTCCGAAGGATGTCACCACCGGCAGCTGCTACCTGCTGGGCAGCGACGATCTCGAGCCGGAAATCAGCGTCAATAAAGAGCTGGGCCTGGAGTTCGCCCATGACGGCTATGCGGCGGGCATCACCTGGTTCCGTAACGACTACAAAAACAAGATCGTCGCCGGCCGCGAGCGCGTCGGCATCGCCTCGAACGGCTATAACATTCTGCGCTGGGAAAACGCCGGCAAAGCGGTGGTGGAAGGTCTGGAGGGCAACCTGACGCTGCCCGTGATCGCCGATACCCTGGAGTGGCGCAGCAACGCGACCTATATGCTGAAATCGGAAGATAAAGAGACCGGCAATCCGCTGTCGATTATTCCCAAATACACCATTAATTCGCAGCTGGAGTGGCAGATCACCCAGGACTTCTCCGGCAATATCAACTGGACGATGTATGGCCGTCAGAAACCGCGCGAGTTTTCCGAGTCGCGCCTGGAGGTTAATAACCTGTCGCAGCGTGAAATTGGCGCCTACTCAGTGCTGGGCCTCAATTTTAACTACGATGTGACGAAAAACCTGCGCGCCAACGCGGGCGTCAGCAACCTGCTGGATAAGCGTCTCTACCGTGAAAACAGCGGCGCCTCGACCTATAACGAACCTGGCCGCGCCTGGTACGCCGGGCTGACCTACGCCTTCTGAGGATAAGGGTTGCCGTCGTCGCGCGCGGCGGCGGCTTTTCTCCCTCGCCTCGCGTGTTAAAAAAAGGTCCAGAATGCGTCGGAATACGCCTCGCAAAACGTCAAGCTGACGCTATCCCCTGCCGCCTAAGCTCGCTATAATGCGCCGCTATTCAGTGGTAACGAGTGAAAATCGATGGCGAAGCATGACCCGCATTTAGAACATTTAAAACGCTGCCTGAGAAGAGAAGTGATGGTCTCTTCGGCCCCGTTTTCATGGGTCAAAACCATCCACCGCGCCATTAAATGCCCCGGCAGACGTTATTATTTCTGGTGGCGCATCGCCAATTATCTCTATCTGAGTAAGCGTCATCGCAAGCTGGCGATTCGCCTTTCCCGCAAGCTGCGCAATAAATACGCCTGCGATATTCATCCCGGCACGCAAATCGGCGTCGGGCTGCGTATTTCGCACTTTGTCGGCATTGTCATTTCGCATCGCTGTATTATCGGCGAAAGTTTTCATATCAAGCAAAACGTCACCATCGGCGTGCGCCATATCAACCAGTCGGGTCATATCCATATTGGCGATAAGGTCGAGGTCGGCGCGAACAGCTGTATTATCGGCGACGACATCACCATTGGCAGCAATGTGGTGATCGGCGCGATGACTTTTGTGAATAAAGACGTGCCGGATAATGCTGTGGTGCTGAATAAAAAAGAGATGACTATTATTCCTCTCGAGGTCTGATCGCCCACGCTGATGTGAATCACTCAAAAAGCGCCTGGTTTGCCCCCTCCGCCTGCCTTATTTTTTTCCTGTTTTTACTCTCTGAGGAAGCGGGAAAATGACTGAAAAAAACCCTTATGCCGCGGCTACCGCCGCGCCCCGACTGGGCGTCAGCCCGCTGTCGTGGGTTAATGAAGTGCTCCACCATTTGGGCGCCGGCACCACCGCCGCGCAGTGTTTGCGCGAAGCGGCGCAGGCGGGTTATCAGGGCGTGGAGCTGAGCCGCCTCTTTCCGCGCGACGCCGAGGCCCTTAAGCCGCTGCTGGACGCGCACCGCCTGCAGCTGGTTTCCGGCTGGTACAGCGGTTTTCTCACTGAACGCGGCGTGGAGGCGGAGCTTGAGGCAGTGCATCAGCACGCCTCGCTGCTGAGCCGCTGCGGTTCCCGCATTATGGTCTACGGCGAATGCGGCTGGATGGCGGAGAACGCGCTCGATATCCCGCTGGATCGGCGCCGGCTGCTGCCTGCCGACGGCGTCAACGCCTATGCCGAGCGCCTGTCGCGCTTCGCCGAGGCGCTGCGCCGCCGCTACGGCCTGCGGCTCGCCTATCATCATCACCTGATGATGGTGGCGGAAACCTGGGATGAAATTGCCCGCCTGCTGAACGCCTGCTCCTCTGACGTCGGCCTGCTGCTCGATACCGGCCACGCGTTTGCCGCCGGTTTCCCCTACTCGCGCCTGATCGACGCCTTTGCCGATCGTATCTGCCATATCCATCTGAAAGATGTGCGCGCCGACCAGCTGCAACAGGCGCGATCCGGCCAGACCACCTTTAATCAGGCGGTGCTGGACGGCTTGTTCTGCGTGCCGGGCGACGGCGCGGTGGATTTCGCGCCGCTGGCGCGCTTTATCGCCGATAGCGGCTACTGCGGCTGGCTGGTGGTCGAAGCCGAACAGGATCCCGCCAGCGCGCCGCCCCTTGCCACGGTCACACGCGCCCAGCGCTACGTCGCCCGCCATATTCTTACCCAGGAGAGCCTCGCATGAGCAAACCCCATTTGAACGTCGGCCTGATCGGTTCGGGATTTATGGGACAGGCGCACGCCGACGCCTGGCGCCGCGCCGCGCTGCTCTACCGCGATCTGCCGCTGCAGCCGGTGCTGCACACCCTTGCCGACGCCACGCCAGCGCTGGCGCAGGCGGCCGCGCAGCGCTTCGGTTTTCAGCAGGGAACGGCAAACTGGCGCGCGATGGTCGAGGATCCGGCGATCGATATAGTGGATATCACCACGCCTAACAGTTTGCATGTGGAGATGGCGCTGGCCGCCATCCGCGCCGGCAAGCATGTCTACTGTGAAAAGCCCCTCACCGTCGCGCTCGAAGATGCGCAGATGCTGGTCGACGAGGCGGAACGCGCCGGCGTGCAGACCTTTGTGGCGTTTAACAATATTAAAACGCCCGCCGCGCAGCTGGCGAAGCAGCTGATCGCGCGCGGCGATATCGGCACCCCGACGCGCTTTCGCGGCTGGTTCGATCAGGGCTTTTTCAACGATCCCGATTTGCCCTGGAGCTGGCGCTGCTCGCGCGAGCAGGCAGGCTCCGGTTCACTGGGGGATTTAGGCTCGCACGTCATCAGCGTGGCGCAATATCTGATGGGGCCGATTGAGAGCGTGGTGGGCCAGCAGCAGACGGTGATCGGCAGCCGCCCCGCGCCGGGCAGCGGTTCAGGCTACGGCGCACAGGCAGATCGTCACGCGGCGCGGCTGACCGTGGAAAACGACGACCAGTTTCAGGCGCTGGTGACCTTCGCCAGCCGCGCCGGCGGCGTGATTGAGTCGTCGCGCATCGCCGCCGGCAAAGTGTTCGGCATCGCCTGGGAGGTTTCCGGCACGGCGGGCACGCTGATGATGGACGGCGAGCGTTTCAACGAGCTGAAGATTGCGCGCTACGGCGATGAAAAACAGGATCGCGGCTTTAAAACGCTCTACGCCGGCTCGCAGGTCGACGCCTTTAGCGGCTTTTTCGGCTTTGACTTCGCCGGCGGCGGGCTCGGCTACTTCGACGTGAAGGTGATAGAGATCTTTGATCTGATCGGCGTGCTGAGCGGCGCGCGCACGCCGCTGGCCGATTTTCGCTTCGGTCTGGAGAATCAGCGCATTATCGATGCGATGGAGCGATCCGCCGCTGCGGACCAGCGAATAAAGATTGCTGATTTAACCTGATGTAAAGCGAGGCGCGTAGGGTTATGATGCAGGCGCTGCGGGGCAGGCGTCGTCGCTATCCGCCGCGCCGCGCGGGAAAAAGAGCAGAGATGCGCAGGCGCGGGTTTCGACGCCAGGCTACGCTGAATAAACCCGTAATTCAGGAGAGAAAAGCCCGTGAAATTTGAAAATCAGGATGCGTTTAAACTGGCGGTGGCTTATATGGAGCGTAAAGAGAATGTCACCGGCATTACCGTCTACTTTAAATCCTTTATCGAGACCTATCAGAAGTTCGATCGCTGGCTGAGCGCCGCCGATCCGGTGCAGGCCGTCGAGGAGGAGAAGAAAGCGGCTAAAGCCAATCCCGATTCTCTGCTCTGACGCGCAACGCGGCGGGCTAAGGCGGCCTCGTTACCGTCCAGCCTTAACCCGTCTGCCTGCGCGCCCCTTTCGCCCGGCGCTGTCTGGGCGTAACCTGCCTCTGGCGCATTGGTCGCTTATCATCTGCCACCGTTTTATGGTTAACTTCCGTCTACCCTTGGTCTGTACGTGGTAAAAATGCACTATTTTAACGAATTAATGGGGTTTATTGAGGGGAACGTCGCGCTTTCCGCCACCTTTAATATCATCATGCTGGTGCTGGCCGGCATGATCGCCCATTTCGCCTGCAAGCTGTTTATTGTCAAAGTGGTGCGAAAAGTCTTCTTCAGCGCGCATAAAAGCGATGTCCCGCTGGATAAAGATGTTCGCATTTCGGAGAAGCTCTCCAACTTTATTCCGGTTATCACCGTTTATTACCTGCTGCAGTTTATGCCGGAATTGCCCGAGCATCTGCAAATCGCCATTAAGACCCTGTGCGGCATCTTGTTTTTCGTCTATTTATCGCTGTTCTTCAATGAAGTGCTGGAGATTGTTAACAACTCCTATTCGAAGAAGTCGAAGCGCAAAAATCATTCGATTAAAGGCTATATCCAGGTCGGCAAAATCCTGGTGCATATTCTGTCGGCGATTATGATCCTGGCGATTATGTCGAATAAGTCGCCGGTGATTATTATCTCCAGCCTCGGCGCGGCCGCCGCGGTGCTGATGCTGGTGTTCCAGCACACGCTGCTGTCGCTGGTGGCGAATATTCAGGTTTCATCCAACGACGTGCTGCAGCTGGGCGACTGGATCGAGATGCCGGATAAAAACCTCAGCGGCGAGGTGACGGATATTGCCCTGCATACCATCACCATCCGCAACTGGGACAACACCATTTCGCGCATTCCGACCAAAAATTTTCTGACCGAAACCTATACCAACTGGCAGGCGATGTTCTCGTCCGGCGCGCGCCGCATTATGCGCAGCTTCTATCTCGATCTCGATTCTGTCACCTTTGTGAATCAGGAGATGCTGCAGTCGATGGTGCAGCTGCGCGGCGTGAGCGAGCCGCTGACGGCGCTGCTCGACGGACGTGATATCAGCGCGGTCGGCGATCGCTGGTTTATTGAAAACGGCATGACCAATCTCACCGTGTTTCGCCACTATCTGACCGCCTGGCTCGGGCAGCGCGACGATATTCGCAAGGATATGTATACCGTGGTGCGTGCGCTCAAACCGTCGCCGGATGGATTGCCGGTTGAGATCTACTGTTTTACCTCGTCGACGCTCTGGGCGGATTACGAGAACTCGCAGTCGGAGATTTTCGAATATATCTATGCGGTGGCGAGCCTGTTTTCGCTGCGCATCTATCAGCACCCTTCCGGCGCGGATTTCTGGCGCCTGTCGCGCGATCGCGCGCAAAGCGTAGCCAACTCCCGCACCCCCTCAGTGTGAACCACATGCCGCCGCGCGCGGCGGCATGTGCTGTAAATCCAATAACTTCCCGAAAATACTCAACTTTTTCGCTACGGCTCACTTGCGCAGGCGAAACGGCGAACTACGCTATAAGGGTGACTAGCTAGTCCTTTTATCTCATGGAACATTGATAGGAGTTCTGTCTATGACACAACAGAAGTACAGAGGTGGCGCAGGCAATTTTGCCAACGATCCGGATCGCGCTAAAGAAGCGGGCAGTGCAGGAGGCAAGGCCAGCGGAGGCAATTTCAGGAACAATCCTGACAGAGCCAGGGAAGCGGGCCGGAAAGGGGGTCAGAAGAGTCGGCGCCCGCCTGGTAATTCTGAGTAAGGTACCTTCAGGATGATCGTTCGCCACGGACTGGCGTTTTTGCTGACGTAAAAAAGGCCGCCCGAAGGCGACCTGAAAGAAAATGCATGCCCCACCCGGCGCTTATCTCCGGCACTCGCATTGGCTTAGCTCTTGAAGGGGCGTAAGAATAGTCTCATAAAAACCCCGCCTCTCTTTAACCTTTTTTGCTTATGCAATTATTAGCCTGCTAACTTTGATCGCCGCGCCACCCGCCCTGCTCTCTCTGAACCGCGCTTTTATAGCTACACTCAATGCATACCGGCGTTTTTTGCCGTGCCGCTTCCACTCATGAGGTCATGCTTATGCCGTCCGGACAGTTCTATATACTCGATAAGCCTGAACACTCTTTTAGCTGCAACTATCAGCTCGATACCGTTGCCGATCGCGCCTTTGAGTCACGCATGCTGCTGGAGATTCAAAAAGAGAATCAGCCCGTTGAGGTGTTTGCGCCGCTCAGCATTGGGGAGGAAGTGGTTTTTGTCTCCCCCAGCGGAGAAGCGAAAAATCTCTTTCTGATCAGCGAAACCGATAGCCACTTTATCTTCTCTTCCCGCGCCTGACGGCGCGGCAGGCTATAGCGCGTCGATCCGCGCCATCTCAATTTTGGCGCCAGGCATCATCTTCTCCAGCCCGTCCGTCAGCATGCTGGCGGCGGCGTAAAGCGCGTCGAGCGGCATTTCCGGCAGGCTCTCGAGGATAAACCACATATTTGCGTCCGCCGCGCTCAGGCGGGTTCTGACACCCTGCCGCCAGTTCCAGCGGCGGCAGGTGACGCCGATATCGTCGCGCCAGATCGCTTCGCCCGCCTCGACCGTTTCCAGCGCAGGCTCTCCCTCTTTAACGGTATCGAACGTTTCGCTGCCGTCAGCGAGACAGAGTCTTGGTGCGCCCGCATAGGCGGCCAGGTTCTCTCCGCCAACGGGAATGGCATAGCGCAGGCTTACCGCGTTATAGAGATCGACCACCGGATCGAGCGACGCCATGGTACCGTCACGCAGCACGCGCTTGCGCAGCGCTTCCGCCGAGCAGGGCGTGCGTTTGGGCTTCGCGCCGAACGCCTGAAAAACACGGCCCCAGGCGGCGAGATGCGCGTCGCCCCAGCTCGGCTCGCCGGCCAGCACCGCTGCGCAGGCCGCGCGCAGCGCCTCTGAACCTGCCTCTGGAGCGCGCACGGCGGCCGCTTCGACGACAATACTTAACGCGCGAAAGCCTGGCGCGATGCGGCTGATATCTGAACTGATTGACGGCAATGCAGGAGACATTTCATAATCCACTAATGACTAATTTATTGCATAATATCGACCGATGACCAAAAAAGTCAATATAACGACCGACGCGGGTGCTGATGCGATGGCGGTCAGCGAAGCCCTTTCCGCGCGCATCAGGCTTTACCGTAGTCAGAAAAAATTGTCGCTGGATGAGCTGTCGCGCCGCGCAGGCGTCAGCAAAGGTATGCTGGTGGAGATAGAGGCCTGTAGGGCGAATCCCAGCATTGCATTGCTTTGTCGTCTCGCAGCGGCAATGGGCATCTCCGTCGCCGATATCGTTAATGTCGCCAGCGACCCTGGCGTGCACCTTATTCAGCCAGAACAGATCCCGGTGCTGTGGCAGGGTGATCACGGCGGCAGCGCCCGTTTGCTGGCGGGCACCAGCGGACCGAACATGGTGGAACTCTGGCAGTGGCAGCTGTTTCCTGGCGAGATCTTTACCTCTCCCGGCCATCCGCAGGAGACCACGGAACTGCTGCACGTGACCGCCGGCACGCTGCTGTTAACGGTAAACGACGACGTGTTTACCCTTGCGGCGGGCTATTCCGCCGTGGCCGCCACCGACGTGCCGCACAGCTACGCCTGCGCAGGCGACACACCGCTCGCTTTCACCATGACGGTTCATGAAAACGCGCGCTAACAGCGCGTCATCAGAATAAAGGGAGTGTGCTATGTTTACCGGCCTGAATGCCTTTCCCCTAACGCCCGTCACGGCGTCAAAGATTGATGAAACGGGGTTTGTCCGGCTTGTGGCGCGCCTGACGGCGGCGAAAGTCGACGCGATTGGCGCGCTGGGCTCGACCGGCTGCTACGCCTACCTGACGCGGCAGCAGAGACAACGCGTCGCCACTCTGGCGGTGGAGCATGCGGATAATATTCCGGTGATGGTTTGCGTCGGCGCGGTCAGTACTGATGAAGTGCTGCATCTGGCGGATGATGCGCAGCGCGCGGGCGCCCGCGCGCTGCTGTTGCCGCCTGTCAGCTATCAGCCTCTTAGCGAGGAAGAGGTGTTCAACCTGTTCGACACCGTGTCGCGGCATGTCTCTGTTCCTCTCTGCCTGTATGACAATCCTGGCACCACGCGTTTTACCTTCACCTCAGGGCTTTATCAGCGCATCGCCGCCCTGCCTCACGTGCGCTCAATTAAAATCCCCGGCGTGCCGGCCGATGAGGAAAAGGCTTCCGGGCATATTCGTCAGCTGCGCGCGGTTCTGCCAACGCACGTCAGCCTCGGCGTCAGCGTCGACGCGGTTGCCGGGCTGGGGCTGAATGCCGGCTGCGATCTCTGGTATTCGGTGTGCGGCGGGCTGTTTCCGCAGACGGCGAAAGCGATAACCGACGCCGCCGCACAAGGCGATGCGCAGCGCGTTACCCGGTTATCTGCTCGGCTGGAGCCGCTGTGGGCGCTGTTTCGCCAGCACGGCGGCAGTCTTCGCGTGATGGCCGCCGCCGCCAGCGCGCAGGGGCTGACCGACGTCGATTGTCTGCCCCGTCCGCTGCTGCCGCTTTCCGCCGCACAGCGCGCCGAGGTCGCCGCCGTCATTGCGGCGCTGGAGCTGAGCTGACAGCGCCGTCTCGTCACAGGGAAAGCGGTGTCTTAACATACCCGCTTCCACTATACTTTCGCCGTTATTTCAGGAGAGAGAGAGACAATGCAGAACGAATTACACAGCCTGCTGCAGCAGGAGCTGGATCAAATAAACCGCGCAGAAAACCGTAACGATCGACCTTATTTCGACGTCTCTTTTATTAAACAATATTCAGGACTTTATGGCCTGATGTGCTTTCTCTTTGTTATCACCATGGGCGTGCTGCTCTACTCCGCCTCGTTTGGCATGACGGAATATATTGTCTGCTGCGCTATTTTCGCCATCTGTAATTTCTTTTTCTTTTTTCATATCGATCCCGCCTATAAAGTGAACGATATTGATCGAGGCGCGCTGAAAAATTGCTATACCGGCGACTGGTATATGGAGATTCACGTGCGCGAAGCTTTTATCCACTCGCTGCTGAGCGGCAACGTGCTGAGCGAAGAGGAAAAAGCGCGTCTGAAGAAGCAGTACGATAAAAAAGGCTATCTCTACTTTGCGGATATTTACCGTCTACGCCGCTAATGGTTTCAGGATCGGCAGCGGCTACGACCACGCTTTCCTGTGCTACGCTTTTTGTATGTCATAGGCGAGACGAGTAAATATGAAGAATAACGCAGATGAGAGAATGACCGATATCGTTATTGGCGAAGCGATTATGCAACTGGTAAATGCTGGCGAAGAGATTAGCTGGCGCGCCGTGACCGAGGCGCTGCAGCATCAGATGCAAGATGAGCAGGATAGCGAGCGTGTGACCGCGATGCGCTGCGCGATTGCCAAAGTTACCCGCGAGCTGCGCTCGCGTGCGGTCTCTTCCGGCTTTCAGTTGGATCGCCCGGCGGCAGGTCAGCTGCTGCACTGAAACGGGCGGCGGTTGCCCGCCCGCTTCTCTCTCAGAAAAGTCCTTTTCTGGTCGCCAGCACTTTCGCTACCGCGTATCCGTGCCAGGCTAATGTTTATTAACCTGATAAGACCTGGAGAGAGCCATGAAAATCTGGATTGCCGTTTCCCTTGCCGCCGCCGTCAGCTGTTCCGTTATGGCGTCGCAGGGACAGTTTGAAACTGCCCCGCCCGCGTCTGTGAGCCAGACAGCGCCTTAAATGCCTTCGTCATCCGGCGTGCGGCCGACCACGATTTCCAGACAGTGGCGCAGCACGTCCAGTTGTACAACGTCCGTGGTGCTCTCCAGCTCAGCGATAAGCCAGATAATGATGGCTTTGCTGGTGACGCGCTTGCCGTGGATAACGATATCGCGAATCGCCGCCTCGAGCACCTGCGCTTCTGCTTCCAGGCGATCGCCCGCCTCGCGGAAATGGTTAATGATAGCGGCTTCGGTGGAGGGTGTACGCTGCGCGGTTGAATGAGTTTGCATAGTCGATTCTTTTATCAGAGTCTGCGGCTCGAAAGCGCAGCGCCGAAAACAGGAAGATTAATGTCAGGCGAAGCCGAAAGCCTGAACCTTAATCTGGTTAAACAGCTTTAACTTGTCTGCTGACTAAACAGCATGCCGATCAGTAAATGAAGCTGCTGCTCTTCCTCTGGGCCTGACGCCTGTTCAAGGCGACGGATCAGCCGCGAGCAAAGCGCTTTGCGGTTCAGGTTCTGGCCAGCGCGCAGGATCTCTACGACCACTTGCCCCAGGGTTTCCTGCTGGGTCGGCAGCGCGGCGTTGCTGATATAGCGGACGGTGTCTGAAACTGTCACGTTCTGGCGCATGGTAAACCCTCTGCGTTAACAAGCGATTAATGTGTGAGCACTGCTGCATGGGGTAAAGTTAACCAACTCTGCCAAACTTGTACAGCTAATGCGTAGTTGTACAGGTCTTATTTTTGTGCAAAAAGTGCTAAATTACCCTAAACAGGGCATTACGTGGTGTCAGCTCGACAAAATACGCCTGTAAAGTTGTACAACTTTGCCGGCTGCTGATGCAGAACAACAGAGGAAAAGCGTCATCCCTGACAGGGTTCTCCGGCCGGATCGCGTCAGACGCGCCCGATATTGAGGCTATCATTCATCGTCGTTTTCCGGCCGGAGCCGAATGACGTCCTCGCTGTGTTTTCCATCATCGTTCCGACCCGTCACCGTTAGCCAGTGCAGTTCGGACTGATGCCGGGCGTCGTGATGCTGATACCGTTGAAGCCAGCGTCTGGCTTCTTCGATCTCAGTAAGCTTCGCGGCATGCGTCTCCGTTTCCGCCATCAGACCAAGCTCAGCGATGAGTGTCTCAACGCTTATTTCCTTTCCATCGAGAGCGAGGTTGATAACAGCTTCGCCAATTACGGCGTGACCTTTCTCATGGTTGTGAAATAACACGAACTCTCCTCCGTTTGCGAATAGTGAATAACCTCACCTCTCATTTTAGCGGCCATGACCCCGTTGATATTTTATTTTTGTAAAGCCGCGGCTGAGTGGATTAACAGATCGCCGCAGCAGGCTGTACAAAAATAAAATTATTGTACCGTTAAAACAAGCGAAGCGGCATTTGGCTTTAACAGCAAATCAATGCTTTAAAGATCATACAATTCAGTAACTTAAACAGGTATAAATAGCTTGAAATTTACGTAAGCGACGCCAAAATTGTTGTACATCTCTGTTTAATTTACGCCTTTTAACCAGATTATTTCTGATAAATCCTTTTATTACAAAATCAGGCCAATAATAATTCGCTTTAGGCGCGCTTAAGCTGTTATGGTGGCCGCGACAATCACATAAAAGCCGGAGCATTAATGCTTACAACAATAATTTATCGCAGCCATATTTCAGATAGTCTCCCGGTTAAATCACTTCCCGGCATGGTCGATAAAGCCAGCGAGCTAAACGCCTCACATCAGGTGACAGGCATCCTGCTGTTCAACGGCACCCACTTCTTCCAGATTCTGGAGGGACCCGAGGCGGGCGTGCTGGCGATCTACAGTAAGATATGCGCGGATAACCGCCACCATAACGTGGTGGAGCTGATGCGCGACTATTCCCCGTCGCGCCGCTTCGGCAACGCAGGCATGGAGCTGTTCGACCTGCGCGAACACGATCGCTCTACCGTCCTGCAGGCGGTGCTGGACAAGGGCACCTCGCGCTATCGCCTGACGTACGACGATCGCGGCCTGCAATTTTTACGCACCTTTGTCGAATCGCGTGAAAAAGAGAACTATTTTGAAGTGCCGCCGGTGGAATACTGGGAGTTTATCGCCGACCAGACGGGTGCCAGCGAAAACTGGCCAGCCGACCACGGCGTGACCTTTCATCCGGTTATCGACCCGCTGGGCCGTCAGGTCACCGCGCTGGAAGCCATCGCCACTCTCGGCGCTGACGCCGCCGCTGAAGGGCTGCCGAAGTATCAGGCCAGCCTGGACGCCGTCAGGCAGGCGTTTACCCAGGCAGGCAGAGCCTGCCCGGACGGCATGTCGCTCTATGTCAGCCTACTGCCGATGACGCTGGTGGCGATCCCGGAGGCGGTGCGCATTATCGTGGATGATATTCGCAGCGCCGGTCTGGTGCCGGAGCAGGTGATTATTGGCGTCAGCGAAACCGAAGTGATTTCGCAGCTCGACGCCTTTACCATCGCGGTCAGACAGCTTAAAGAGGCCGGCATCAGCCTTTCCATCGATAATTTCGGCGACGGATCCGCTGGCCTGTCGATGCTGACCCGCATTCAGCCTGACCGTATCCGCATCGACGCCGGGATTATTCGCGACGTGCATCGCAGCGGCCCGAAACAGGCGGTGGTGCAGGCGATTATCAAGTGCTGCTCCGCGCTGGAGATTACCGTTATCGCGGCGGGCATTGAGCGCCCGGAAGAGTGGATGTGGCTGGAAGCGGCGGGCGTAATTAACTTCCAGGGCCATCTTTTCAGCCGCACCGGCGCCGCCGTCGCCTGGCCAGAGCTACGCGAAGCGATCTAACCCGCTAGTGACTTACCCGGGCAAGGATGCCTGCTACAGGGAGCTTTTCGTGACTGAAAGAACCTATTTTGTCAGCGACGCGCTGGAGATGGAGAGCTGGGTCACCGGCTGCACCTCCATTGGCGAAGATCGCTTCCACGTTACCCTTTCCGCCACGCTGTTTCATCCTCAGGGCGGCGGACAGCCTTCCGATCGCGGCACCATTAACGGCGTCGCCATGCTTCAGGCGGTTCAGGAGGGCGATGCGCTGATCCACATCACCGATCGCCCGCTGATAGTTGGCCCGGCGCATCTGCAGGTTGACGCCGCACTGCGCGCACGCCATACCCGCTATCACTCAGCCGGTCATATTATTGGCCTGGCCGGGGAAAAATATGGCTGGCTGGGCGTAAAAGGCAACCATAAGCCGGGTGAAGGTCGCATCGTTTTTGAGGCGGCCGGGTCTGTTTTCCCCGTCACGATAGAGAGTTTACGTGCGGACGCGGCGGCGCTGGTGCAGCGCGGCGACAGCCGCGTGATACGCGAAGCAGAGGGCAAGCGCATGGTCAGCTGGGGCGATCTCAAGCCCTACGCCTGTGGCGGCACCCATGTGCAGAACACCAGGGAGATCGGCGCGATCCGCATTCTGAAAGTGAAAGAGAAAAAGGGCCAGCTCTCGGTGCAGTATGAACTGGAAGAGTGACCCAACGGGTTAACGTGCGTCCGCAGCCACCGGCGGATGCGCGGAAGGGGCATCGATCTTCACCGGCACCCCTTCGCGCGCCGAGCGGTAGATCGCCTCCATCAGAATATGATCCTGCAGGCCCTCTTCGCCCGGCGTATGCGGCGTGCGGCTGTTTAGCACGCAGTCGGCGAAATGATCAATCTCCAGCGTGAACTGATTTTTCGGCGCCAGCCGAATCTCGCTCATCTGCTCGCGGCCATCGCGTAGCTGTGCCACATAGAGGCGCTGCCCCTGATAGGCAAAGGCGTTCTCCAGCTCCAGCGACCCTTTCTCCAGCCGGATCTCCATATTTTTACACTCGTGCGCGCCATAGCTGGTGACGCAGTTGGCGATAGCCCCTGAAGGAAAGCGCAGCGTAAAGGAGACGGTTTCTTCAACTTCGGCGTAGCGCTCGTCTCCCACGGGATTGACGATCTGCGCATAAACCTCGATGGGATCTTCGCCCAGCATGGTGCGCACGCCGTTAAGGCAGTAGAGGCCGATATCGGGCAGCGCTCCGCCGCCCGACAGCGCGGCGCGAATGCGCCACTGATCGCCCGCGCCGTGCACCTGCGTATTGGTAGCGTGAATAATGCGCGGCGCGCCAAGCTCGCCGGACTGCGCCAGCCGCGCCGTTTCAAGATTAAGCAGCTCATACTGGCAGCGATAGGCGATCATCAGCTTGACGCCCGCGTCAGCGCAGGCCGCGATCATCTCGCGCGCTTCAGCCGAGGTATTGGCCATCGGTTTCTCGCACAGCACGTGCTTGCCCGCCTGCGCCGCCGCCAGCGCGTGGTCGCGATGCCGGCCGTTGGGCGTAACGATATAAACCGCGTCGATTTCACGGTTCTCCGCCATGCGTGCCATCTCGTCATAGTGATAAACGGCGGCCGGATCGATGCCATACTGCGCGGCGACCGCGCGTGCTTTTTCAGGACGACCAGAAACCAGCGCGACCGGACGCGCCAGCTGGCTCTGAGAGAATGCGGGCAGGATCTGATTAAGCGTAAGGCGTCCCAGCCCGACAATCGCCACGCCGAGCCGCTTGTGCGGCGCGCGCGGGGTGGGCGGCTGCGGCTCTGGCCGATCGCCCTCACCTTTCCAGTTTTCGAACGTGACGCGCTGCTGCTCGACGTGGCCGACATCTATCGGCTGCGGCGACAGCGGCTCGCCAGCGACGGGCAAATGGGGACCGGTGGCGGTTCCAGGACCGGCGGAAGAGAAACGGGGAGCGTGGTGCGACATCTTGCCTCCTTGTCAGGCATCCTGAGTGGCGTAGCCTTGTCCGACGCCGAGAGCCAGGCTGAACCCAGCCAGCACCAGCGACCAGACGGCGATAATCAGTAGGGTGAAGGCGGGGAAGCGGGCATTAAGCGCCGCGCCCGCAAAAGCGGAGAGCAGCCAGACCAGCCAACGCAGCGCCAGCGGCGCGGCGCTGGCAAACGCCCCTTTCGCCAGGTTGCGTCCCAGCCGCACCAGCGTGCCGGTCATAAAGGTGACGCCGGGCTCGTCGGGGTCGACCTGATTCAGCGCGCCCATCGCCAGCGCGATGACTATCACCACCATAACGGGGTACTCCGGCGCGCTGGCGGGCCAGGCAATGAAAAAGAGCAGCGCGATCAGCGTCATCAGCACCGGTGCGCGACGGCCCGCGAGCCGATCGCCAAGCCAGGCGGTTAAGGTGGTGCTGATAAAGAAGGCGCCTATAATGCCGAGCAGCGGCAGCGCCTTCGCCATCTCTCCCTGCTGGAGAAACTGCCCCAGTTTGCTGCTGTCGCCGGTGATATAGACCGCCAGCAGCTCTTTGCTGTGCTGATAAAGCGTGGCGTCGGTCATCCCGGCGACGGTGACCAGCAACAGCACGAAGAGCTGACCAGCGGCCGGTTTGGTATCGCGGAGTGACGGCATAACGCTCCTGATATCGGTGATAAGGCTTAAAGGGTGATATTCAGATATAGGTAATAAAAAGGGATTAAGCCAAACGGAGCGCGAGAAAAGCGGCGCGGCGGCGTAACGCTTTAGACGAGTAAGGATCAACAACGGATGATAAAAACATGCCTGTGAACCACGCGCTCGGCTACCGACGCTTTGGCGAGCCTGAGCAAGTTCTGACGCTGGAAGCGGGAGCGAAAGCCGCGCTTGCCGCGGGTTGTGTCAGGGTAAAAATGCACTATGCGCCGGTTAACGCCTCGGACCTGATCCCGGTTACCGGCGCCTACCGACATCGCATCGCGCTGCCGCAGGTAGCCGGCTACGAAGGCGTCGGCATGGTGGTCGAGGCGCACGGCGCCGACGCCGCGCTGGTCGGCAAACGCGTGCTGGCGCTGCGCGGCGAAGGCACCTGGCAGAGTCTGGTGGACTGCCCGGCCGATCGGGCGATCCTTGTGCCGGACGACATCGACAGCACGCTGGCGGCGCGCGGCTATATTAATCCCCTCGCGGCGCAGCTGATGATCGAGCACTTTTCCCCGGCGGGTAAACATCTGCTGCTGACGGCGGCGGGCACGGATTGCGCACTGCTGGCGGGACAGTGGGCGCAGCAGGCGGGCGCGCTTTCCGTCACGGGCATCTATCGTTCGCCGGTGCATGCAGCGCGGCTGGAGGCGTGCGGCATTACGCCGGTGCAACAAAGCAACGCCGCCGCCGTTCGCCGCTACGCTGCCCGCGCGGAGCGGGTTTATGACGCAACAGGCGGCGCGCTGGCGGAAGCGATACGCGAGGCGATGCCCGCCTCAGGCCTGTTCATCTCCTACGGCCTACTCTCGGGTCAGCCATTCCGTTTACGCCAGGCGTTACCGCAGGTCCACTGGTTCCATATCAGAAACACCCTTCCCGCGCTGGACCCCGCTGAGTGGCAGGCGGCGTTTTCGCGCCTCTGGCCGGCGCTGGCGACCAGCCAGACCGGCGGCGTCATGCCCTTCGCGCTGCAGGAGTGGCGCGCGGCCCTGGCGGCGTGGCGTTCAGCCGGAAGAGTCGCAAAGCCGCTGCTGCTGTTCGAGGATGATCGCGCCGTGCCTTAGCCCATCACGCCCTGTAAAGCGGGCCGATCGCGCTCGAGCCCGTAAAGTGCCCAGTCGACGCGCTGCGCATGCAGGGTGAAAATCATCGTCGCCAGGGTATTTTCCTCATCCGGGTCTTCGGCGCTGAGGCGATAGATCGGCAGCGCATCCTGTGATTGATCTGAGAGAATTGCCAGCGCCGCCGCGGCGTCAGGAAGCGCCTGCACCTCTGACCAGCCGGCCAGCCGCTGCTGGCGCGACGCCGAGCTGTCGGTCACGATCTGCTCAACTGCCGCCAGCGATGGGTGAACAAGATGATTAGCATGGCCGAAGCGGCCGTTTAGCGGCTGCACCGAGCAGCCCGATGCGGTAGCTTCGACGCTGAAGAGGCGAGGGTCACCCATCTGACCAAGCGTATGGTGAAAGGCGCCGGCGCGCGGCGCGGCGGTGAGAATCGCTATCGCCTCATCCAGCGTGGCGGCGTTCAATGCCGCGCGCGCCAGCACCTGACGCGGCAGACCGGCCGGCCGATGCACCGCGCGGATATTATTCACCGTGTTGACGACGCCGCAGGCGTTGACGGCAAAGGTATGGCCGCAGATCGATCCCGGATAGGCGAAGCTCAGAAAGGCGATGCCCTTATCCGGCGTGACCTCGACCAGCGCGCAGTCGGGACGCAGCTGCGGAAAGCCATCCTCGTTATGCGCGATAAGCAGCGCGCCCGACGCGGTGACGCCCGCAACGGTGGTACAGCCGTCGGAGGTCGAGCGCACTAAATCGCCGCGGCAGTTCCAGGCGAACACCTCGTCGATGTCAGCCTCCAGCCCCTGCGCCAGTCCCTGCAGCTCCTGCCAGATCGCCGGATAGTGCGTCATTACGCTGGCGCGCATCTCGCGCAGCTGCGTTGAGGCCTTCAGCGCGGTAACGGTTCGCCACAGCGCAGTTTGCGTCACTTTTTGCTGCCAGGCCTCGCGGCCAAAGGCGCCAAGCTGCCTGCCGATGTCAAAAAAGGAGCCACTTACCACAATTTTTTTCATTTATTCGCTTTTTTCAGGAGACGTGTTGTAAAAAGGTTTTCAGGCGCGGATTGCTGCTGCCGTTCAGCAGCCGGTCAGGCGTGCCGTCTTCCGCAATGGTGCCGCCGTCGATGAAAATTAACCTGGAGGCGACGTCGCGCGCAAAGCCAATTTCATGCGTCACGATAACCATCGTCATCCCCTCTTCGGCCAGCGAACGCATCACCTTCAGCACTTCATGACGCAGTTCAGGATCGAGCGCCGAGGTCGGTTCGTCAAACAGCATCATCTTCGGTTTTACCGCCAGCGCGCGCGCAATGGCGACGCGCTGCTGCTGGCCGCCGGAGAGCTGCGACGGATAGTGATCGGCACGATCCTGCAGACCGACCCGCGCCAGCAGCGCCAGCGCCTCTTCCCGCGCGGCGCGCCGGTTCTGCTTGCGCACCCGCACCGGGCCGAACATCACGTTTTCCAGCGCGGTCATCTGCGGAAAGAGGTGGAACTGCTGAAACACCATGCCCGCTTCGCGCCGAATGTCGCTCTCGTTCGCATGGGGATCGGTCAGGTGCATACCGGCGACCAGCAGCGTGCCGGAGGAGATCGTCTCCAGCTTATTGATACAGCGCAGCAGCGTTGATTTGCCCGAGCCGGAGGGGCCAATGATCACCACTACTTCTCCCGCCGCTATCTTCAGATTGATGTCGTGCAGAACGCGCGTGGCGCCGAAGTGTTTAGAAACCGCGTTAAATTCCACCATGCTCATAAGATATGCATCCTTTTTTCCACACGCTTCAACAGGAAACTCAGACACAGGGTCACAAACAGGTAGATCAGCGCCACCGCGCTCCATACCTCCAGCGCACGAAAGTTGCCGGCGATAATCTCCTGGCCCTGACGCGTCAGTTCCGCCACGCCGATGACAATAAACAGCGAGGTGTCTTTAATGCTGATAATCCACTGGTTGCCCAGCGCCGGGATCATGCGGCGCAGCGCCAGCGGCATAATAATGTAGCGCAGCGTATTACGCTGGGATAATCCCATCGCCAGCCCCGCTTCGCGAAAGCCCTTGTTCACAGACAAAATAGCGCCGCGGGTGATTTCCGCGATATAGGCGCCGGAGTTGATAATAATCGTCACGATAGCCGCCGTGACGGGATCGATGCGCAGCGGCAGCAGCATCGGCAGCGCGAAATAGATAAACATCACCTGCACCATTATTGGCGTGCCGCGGATCACTTCGACAAACAGCAGCGAAACGGTTTTGCTTATCTTGCCGCCTAATGCGCGGCAGGCGCCGGCCAGCAGCCCGATGATAAAGCCGCCCAGCAGGCCAGACAGCGAGATAATCAGGGTTAGCTTGAGTCCCTGCTGCAGCAGCGGCAGGGACTCCCATATATATTTGGCTTCAAAATTCATAAAGGCAGATTCTTTCCTGACAGGCCGTCTGGCTGCATTATTTCGGTTGTTTGTTGAACCACTTCACATAGATTTTGTTATAGGTTCCGTCCGCGCGCAGGGCCGTCAGCGCCGCATTGACCTTCGGCGTCAGGCTGCTGTTTTTCTGCAGTGCGAAGCCATACTGCTGCGGCAGGATGGTGTCGTTTTCGCCGGTGGATTTCACTTTGCCGCCGCCGGCAGTTTTCACGTAATAAAGCACGTTCGGCGAATCATGCACCACCGCGTCGAGGTTGCCTGCCTGCAGATCAAGATAGGCGTTATCGATATTAGGGAACTCGACGTAGCTGGCCGGATATTTACCCTTCATAAAGCTGGCGGCGGCGGTGCCCTGCTTCAGCCCGACGCGCTTGCCCGCCAGATCGCTGAATTTGCTGATGCTGCTGTTGTCACTTTTCACCGCGATTAAGAGATCGGCGTTGTAATAACCCTGACTAAAATCGACCGCCTGTTTTCTGGCGTCGGTAATGGTAATGCCCGCCATGGCCACATCCAGATTGCGCGATTGCAGTCCTGGGATTAGCCCGCTGAAATCCATAGGACGCAGCTCATAGCTGACCTGCATTTTCTTCGCAATCGCATCCCATAAATCGACGTCGAATCCTACATATTTATCGCCCTGTTTAAATTCAAAGGGAACAAAGGCGGTATCGACGCCGACAGTTAATTTATCCTGACTGGCGGCGGTAAAACTCACCGAACAGGCGATAAGCGCCAGCATTAATTTAGCCTGATTTAAATAGGTCATTATCATTACCCTTAGCGTTGGAAAAAAGCAGCCCTTGCGCAGGTTGAAGCCTGCGCAGTTAAACTCACGATGTAATTATCAGGCACGTCGTTATTCTGTTTTCAGCGTCTCTGCCGGAATAATAACGTCCTGCGTTGCTGGCATCGGCGTTTGCGCGCCGTTCATTATCATGGAAAGAAAAGCGTAATAACCGTTGATGGCGATTAAGTCGACCGTTCCTTTTTCTCCCCATAACGCGATGGCCTCTTCCCAGACCACATCGCTGACTTTTTTCTGCTGATGCAGCTGCTGGCAAAAGCGATAAACCACCTGCTCATCCGCCTGCAAATTATCGGGCTGACGGTTCTCGTTGATCGCCTGCACCGCCTCGGCGGCAATCCCTTTCTCACGCGCAATCGGCGCATGGATCGCCCATTCGACCGGCTGAGACCAGTGGCGGGCGGTGATTAAAATCGCCAGCTCTGACAGCCGCTGCCCCAGCGCGCTGCGATAGCGCAGGTACTCGCCCATACGCTGCGCATGGGCCATCAGTTCCGGGCTGCGCAGCAGCGGTTCGAACGGCGGCAGCAGCGCACCACGCGGTCCGTTGATAATCTCTTGCGCCAGCACGCGCTGCTCTTCGCTCCATTCCGAGGGCTGCAGCGCAGGTAAACGGTTAATCATGCGCGCCTCGCCAGCTTGCCGGTCTCTTCCACAATCACCTGACGCAGCGTATCCACCACAAAGTCGATTTGCGAGGCGGTGACGATAAACGGCGGCGCGATCAGAATGTGGTCGCCATATTGCCCATCCAGCGTGCCGCCCATGGGATAGACCATCAGGCCGCGCGCCATGCAGTTCGCTTTAATCTGCGCGTGCAGCTTAAACGCGGGATCGAACGGCCGCTTGCTGGCTTTGTCCTCTACCAGCTCGACCCCTGCGAACAGGCCGCGTCCGCGCGTATCGCCGACGTGCGGCAGCTCACCCAGCACCTCGCGCAGCTGCTGATGCAGTCGGGCGCCCTGGGTTTTCACCGCTTCCAGCAGGTTGTCGCGCTCGATGACCTGCTGCACCGCCAGCGCCGCCGCCGCCGCCGTCGGATGACAGATATAGGTGTGGCCATGTTGAAACAGCCCGCTGCCCGCCTGAAGCGCCGCCACGATTTTCTCGCTGGCCAGCACCGCGCCGATTGGCTGGTAGCCGCCGCCTAAGCCTTTGGCGATGGTAACGATGTCAGGCACCACGTCGTCCTGCTCAAAGGCGTGCAGCGTGCCGGTGCGTCCCATGCCGCACATCACCTCGTCGGCGATATAGAGCATGCCGTATTTGTCGCACAGCCGACGCACGCCCTGCAGATAGCCCGGCGTCGGCGGCGTCGCGCCCGTGGTCGCGCCGACCACGGTTTCCGCGCAAAAACCGATGAGGGTTTCCGGTCCCGCCTCGAGGATCGCCTGCTCCAGCTCGTTTAACAGGCGCTGCGTATAAGCCTGCTCGCTTTCATCGGCGCGTCGATCGCGATAGGCGTTGCACGCCGATACGCGCACCACATCGATCAGCAGCGGCGCGAACTGGCGACGCCGCCACTCGTTGCCGCCGACCGCCAGCGCGCCAAGGGTATTGCCGTGATAGCTCTGTGCGCGGGCGACAAACCGGGTGCGTTGCGGCTGGCCGATCTCGACAAAATACTGACGCGCCAGCTTCAGCGCGGTTTCTACCGCTTCCGAACCGCCGGAGACGAAATAGGCGTAGTTAAGGTCGCCGGGCGCGGTGCGCGTCAGCTGAGCGGCAAGCTGCTCGACGGTGTCGCTGGTAAAAAAGCCGGTGTGCGCATAGGCCAGCTGGTCGATTTGACGATGCATCGCCGCCAGCACGTCCGGGTGCGCATGTCCCAGGCAAGAGACCGCGGCGCCGCCGCACGCGTCAAGGTAGCGTTTACCGGCGGCGTCGGTGATATAGGCGCCTTGCGCGCTCACCGCCACGGGGGGCGTGCTGTGCAGGCTGCGGTGAATAATCTGGCTCATGCTCTCTTTCTGCTCCTGAAAAATAGGCTGGCGGATCTTGAGAGCATCTTGCAGGATCCATTTGAATCACGTCAACGCAATTATGATTCAAACGCATTGCATTTTCTTATGACAGATACAGATGGATCCTTGTTCAGGATTTATCAGGCAGGATATAGGCGCCGGAGTCGATCAGATAACGCTCGGCGTTTTCGATTTTCGCCACCGCCTCGCGGCCGTGGCGCGCCACCAGCATCGCCAGCAGACACTCCGCCAGCCCCATGCCCGAGACCACAGAAGGAAAAAAAGAGGGGCTGTCGACAGAGAATAGCAGCGTACAGTCTGCGGCCTGCGCCAGCGGCGACACCGGCGAGTCGGTCACGGCAATGATACGGCTGCCCGCCTGTTTCGCCGCGTTGAGCACGCTCAGCGACTCGCGCGAATAGGGGGCAAAACCGGTGAGCAGCACGCAGTCGTCAGCGGTCAGCTCGCGAGTGAAAAGCTCGATATTGCTCGCCAGTCCGTCAATCAAACTGGCGTTGCGGTTGAACAGGCGATAGACATAGTAGAGCGACCAGGCAACGGGAAAACTGGCGCGAAAGCCGCAGATATAGACATTTTCCGCCTGGTCCAGCAGCGTCACGGCCTGCTGCATCTCCTGCTTATTCTCCGCCTGGGTAAAGGCGAGATTCGCCTGATGCGCGTTGAACACCTCGTCATACAGCGCGGGCGGCGCATTTTTGGCGATCAGTTTTTCGGCGCGCGAAACATAGGTATCGCTGCGCAGGCCAATGTCGTCGATGCAGGCGTCTTTTAATTCGCTCCAGCCGCGAAAGCCGAGACGCTGCGCCAGCCGCAGCAGCGTCGCCGGCCTGACGCCCGCTTCGGCGGCAAAGGCGCGCATCGACAGCACCACCAGTTGATTCGCGTTTTGCAAAGAAAACTCCGCGGCGCGCTGCAGTTCCGGTGACAGAGCGCTGAACTGACTGATGATATTTTTTCGTAAAGTCATGGCGTTTCGTTGAAGGGGATTTCGCTTCATCTTAAAGAGCCGCGCCGCGGATGCAAAATAAAATGGCGTCAGGCCGCCGTATCGTCCTCCTGACCCTGAGGCTGATAAAGCTTATCGGTGCCCAGCCGTTTCACCGCCCGCTCCCAGTGCGAATGCTGGCAGTAGCGGCACGCCTGCTCCGGTTCGCCCTGTTGTTCAACTACATAGCCGCACTGGCCGCAGGCGTAGCGGCTCTCTACCAGAATGCGCTTATCGAACGCCTCGCTCTGATGCGGCAGGATCCACAGCCCTGCGCGCGGCTGACTGTAACGCAGCAGGCTAATGCGGCCCGACGGCTCCAGCCAGGCGCGCCGCAGCTCGCCCAGATGCTGCACGTCCAGCGCGCGCTGCTCAGAGAAAATACGCGCGCGCGACAGCTCGGCATGGCGCAAATGCTCCAGCGCCAGCCTGCCCTCTTGCACCAGCATCGTGGCGTCGCCCTGGCTGAGGATCTCTATTTTATGGGAGCGAAAGGTTATCCAGGCGAGCAGACGGAAACAGGCGAACAGCGTCACCAGCAGCGCCACGGTCGGCAAGATGCCTTTTTCCGGCGTCTGCAGCGGCGGGCCGATGGCCGCACCGAGCATCACCATAATCGCCAGCTCGACGATGCTCAGCTGACCGGCGAAGCGGCGTCCCATCAGGCGCAGCACCAGCAGCAGCGCCAGATAAATAATCGCAAAGCGCAGCAGCACTTCGAGCGCGAAGCTCCAGGGCGCTTCGCCCATTAGCCATCTGTGTACGATTTCCATTGGCGATCAGTCCTCCAGCGCAACGGACGCCGGCGCCCACTGGCGGGCGTCGCAGGCGCGGCAGCGCGCGTCGAACGCTGGCGCTTCCAGCTGACCGCAGCGCGTGCAGACGCGATAGCGATCGTCGCGCATCGCCGCGCGCAGTTCGCTGTCGTTCTCCGGCACAATGGCCAGCCCGGCGCGCGGCGTATCGCTCCACACCAGCGTCAGCGCGCCGGAGGGTTCGATATAGACGCGGCTCAGCTGACCCAGCTGCTGGACCCCGCGTCCGCGCAGCAGCGAAAAGAGTTTTTCCCGCGACAGCGCCGTGGACTGCAACGACGAAAGATCGAGGCGGCCGTCGTCCAGCGCCACGCTGGCGCGACCGGTGAAAAGCCGATCGAGACGACGGTTGTGAACGCTGAGAAAGCCGAGCAGATGCTGAACCGCGACGATGCCGCCAACGATCAGCAGCGGCGGCAGTAGCCCGCGCTTGTCATCCAGCAGCGGCACGCCGATGGTGCCCGCCAGCGCAATCGCCGCCGACAGCTCGATAAGGGTATATTGCGAGGCCACGCGCCTGCCCACCAGGCGCATCGCCAGGATAATCAGAACAAAAAACAGCAGCGCGCGGGCGACCACCTCAAGGAGAAAGATCGGCGGCGTTTGTCCAAAAAAGATGCGCGTCAGGTCGGACAAAAGGATCTCATCCTGCTTCATTGAAGGCTCCCCATTTAACCGCTGGAGTGATGAGTATACGCGCTATTTTTCCCTTGCCCGGTTATCGCCTGTCAGAGGTATCGGCAGAACGTTGCCGCCGGCGGCTCCCGCTGCGCTATGCTGTAGAGGTAACACACAGCAACGTGTTGCCTACGAAATCAATAATCTAAAGACACGCTCTGTTGCCCGCCTCGCGCGGGCCTTTTTTTGCCTCACCGCCCGATACACGCGGCGTAATCCGCCTGCTCGCTGCAGCGGATGCGTCCGCTGACGCGCGCCATCATATCGCTGAAAAAAGGATTAGCGGTGGCGCGCATAAAGGTTTCTGCGCCCACGGTCAGGCTGTCGCTCTCGCCGCGCAGCGAGATTGTGCCGAGCGAAATGCCGTACAGATTTTTTTCGCTGGGTTGTTCGCCATACAGCGCGTCGTTTAGGGGAAAAGGCACGGCGATATGGGAGAGCGAGAACATATCCTGCGGCCAGGCGAGATCTAACGGCGTCACCTGCTGCTGTATTTGGCCAGCCGCAAGGGTGCGCGCCGCCGTCCTGTAGTCGTCGGGCGCGCGATTAGTGATAACGGTGGTGGCGTAGCGGCGCGGTGGCGCGGGCAGCAGCCGATCGACCGCCGAGGCGAGCGGCGCGCGGAACAGGGCGCGCATATTGGCGGCCTGATTGATATCGTAAATCACCAGCTCGCTGCCGTTACGCGGCAACCGGTTAAAAAGCGCCTCCACCAGCGCCCGGGCGTCGACCGTGGCGTCCAGTACCGACTGAAAAGCGAGCACCGGCGCCAGCGCGGCAATCTGCCCGCTGCGCGCCGCCTGCGCAATCTGCGCCTGCAGCGACTGCGTCAGCAGCCAGGACTGACGCGCGGCGTTAACGGGGAAAGAGTTATATTTAAACGGGTTGTATTCCGGCGCCACGTTAAGCCAGGCGGTGCGGGCGAAGGCGGGAAACAGCGCGGGCCAGCCCGCCAGACCGGCGAAGCGGGCATAGCCGGTGACGCCGATCATCGGCGACAGCAAAACAATCTGCTGTGGCGCGCGCAGCCGCCTGTCGTTCAGGCTCTCCAGCGCATATTTCATCGCCAGCGCGCCGCCGTTGGAGTAGCCGACCAGATGCAGCGGTCGCTGTGCGCCCGCCAGACGCGTCGCTTCCCGCACCGCCAGCCGGGTCGCCGCCATCCAGCTCTGCCAGCTCACCGCCGTCAGCGAACCCGGCGCGGTGCCGTGCCCCGGCAGGCGCGGCGCTACGGCGACGAACCCGTGCTGCCGATAGGTTTCCGCAAGATAGCGCACGCTGTAGGGCGAGTCGGTCAGGCCATGCAGCAGCACCACGGCGCCGCGAATGGGGCCGCGCGGCATCAGAATAAACGAGCGGTTCCAGTCGGTTGCGAAACGCGCTGGATAGACCGCGCTGGCGGGAGAAAAGCGGTTCAGCCCGGTTTTCTCCTCGTCGCTCAGCGCCTCGTTCAGATGAATTTTCATCTCCTGAAAGAGGCGCGCCTCGTGTCGCTGATAGTCGGCGAAGCTGGCGCGGTCCATCTCGTCGGGCGTCATTTCATCGGCCACCCAGCGGTGCCAGAGATGCAGCGACGGCCCCTGCTCCGACTGATAGATGCGGCCGATAAGAAATACCAGCAGCAGCACGGCCAGCGCGGTAAGGGTTTTTCTGAGCAGCCTGAAGAGAGTCTGGTGGCGCGCCATCGGTTCATCCTGTTATCAACATGACGCCGATTCTGGATCAGAAGCCGCAGCGCAGCCAGACCCTGCGCGCTTTTTTACGCTTTAATCGCCAGGCGAACCATCGCGCCGCCGAGCGCCAGCCCCGCGGCGGCCAGCAGCAGCGCAGGCTGCAGCGAGTGAAACAGCGTGACGCTGGCGGATGAGACCAGCGGGCCGATCAGCTGGCCGCTGGCATAGCCCGAGGTCAACACCGCGACGATGCGCGCCGTCGCGCCCTGCGAGATCTCGCGCGCCAGCCGCATCGAGAGCTGCATAATCGACAGGAAGCCTAAGCCGGTCAGCAGCGTGCCGATAAGCAGCCCTTGCACATCAGGAAGCAGTACCACGCTCGCCACGCCAAACCCCTGCACCACCATCGCCGTCGCCAGCGCGGAACGGGTATTGAGACGCGACGCAAAGGCGATCACCAGCAGCACGCCCGCCACCGCCGCCAGACCAAACAGCGGCCAGAAGAGTGCCGCCTGATTACCGCTGGCGAACACGCTGTGCGCCATCTGGGACAAAAAGGTCGCCGGCAAAATATAGCCAAAGCCCGCCAGCGTATAGGCCGCCAGCAGAAATTTCAGGCTGCGGTTGAGCGGCGCCGCCTTCGCCGTGCGGCTGGCCGCAGGCAGGCTCGCGGGCAGGCGTTTCATAATCAGCAGCGCGGCGGCCGTCGCCGCCAGGCCGTAAATCAGCCAGGCCTGCGAGGCGCTCAGCCCCGCAGCGGCGACGATCCACGCCAGCAGGCCGGTCAGGGCAATGCCGACGCCCGGCCCGGTAAACACCGCCGCCGAGAGTTTTGGCGCCTGACGCGCCGCCAGCGTCAGCTGGGTCCACGAAGTGACGATAATCAGCGCCCAGGCGCCGCCGACGCCGGAGATAAAGCGAAACAGGCACTGCAGCACAAAGTTATTGGTGGCGGCGGAGAGCAGCGTCACCAGCACCGTGGCGATTAGCCCGACTTTTAAAAAGGCGGCGTGGCGCTGGGTTAAGCGGCTGACGTGGAGCGCGCCCAGCAGGTAACCGATATAGTTCATCGCCGCCAGAATCCCGGCGCTGGAGAGAGTCAGCGCGCCCTCGTTGATCATCAACGGGATCTGCGGCGTTAAAGAGAAGCGGCCGACGCCCATTACGGCCACCAGCGTCAGGATCCCGGTTAACAGCGTGCTGATGGCGCCTGGCGTGCGCTCGGACAGGGAATGAATCGACATATTTTTGCTTTTTTCTCGCTAAGTCACTTAATCTGGCGCCCATAGTAAAACTGCACCGCTTAGTGAAAAATGGGGCGAATTATCCTATGACCAGAGGTCATACCCAGGAGAAAAGATGACGCGTAACGAGAACGTGAAGCAGTTTCTGGTTCATCATCGCGCGCGCGTCAATCCGGAAGCGTATGGATTCAGCAACCAGCAGCGCCGCGTGCCGGGTCTGCGCAGAGAGGAAGTGGCGCAGCTCGCCGCCGTTAGCGTCAGCTGGTATACCTGGCTTGAGCAGGGCCGCGACATTCGCATCTCCCCGTCTGCGATCCAGCGCATCGGTAAAGTGCTACAGCTCTCGCCCACCGAGCAGGCCTATCTCGACGCGCTGGTTTTCGGCAGCCGGCACCAGCCGCCGCATAACGCCGCGATTCCGCGTGAAGTGATCGCCATGGCCGAGGCGCTGTCGCCCCATCCGGCGTTTATTCGCCGCGCCAATATGGACATTCTTTACTGGAATGCGGCGGCCCGGGATCAGATCTATGACTGGTCTACAGTGCCAGAACAGGATCGCAACTCGCTGAAACTGCTGTTTATCAACGAGGAATACCAGCAAAAGATCCATGACTGGGAGCAGGCGGCCAGGCACAGCATCGCCGCTTTTCGCGCCTATTATGCCGCCAGCAACCATGCTGAAGCCTTTGAAGAAATCGTGCGCGATCTCGTCGCGCGCAGCGAACGGTTCAGAACCATGTGGCACGCGCAGGCGGTCAATAAGGTCGGCGCGGGCAATAAAGCGATTATTGACCACCACGGCAAAATAAACCATTACACCTATACCGCGCTGGAGGTAGAAAGCGCGCCGGGTATCTTCCTTATTTTCTATCTTGCGCGCGATCCTTCCCAAATCGCTGTTTAAAAATGTGCGCGGCAACACATCGGCTTTTATTACACCGACCATAATGAGAGGTTAAATAAGCCGATGTGCGCAATGAATATTATTATTGCCACATGGTAAAACCATCGCTATCTCATATACTCAACAGGTACCAGATAAATAAACAGCATTAATCCCGACCCCGGCGTTATTCAGGTCTGACGGAGAGCGTTGCGATGCGTAAATTCAGCCTACCGATATTAATCACGGTTTCTCTGTTATGCGGCTGTCAGACCTCGCCGCAGGAAACCCGAATGAAAAGCGCGGCGTTTAGCGAGACGAGCAACAGAAGCGTAGAGCAGGTGAGTGAATGTATTTACCGCGGCTGGTCGTCCACCGAGGTGATTGAAAAGGATCCCTCTACCCATATTGAACATGCAAACGAGCGGCTGACGGTTTACGCCTGGCAGGACTCGATGTTTGCCGACCTGTACCGACGCGGCAAGGGTTCCGAAGTGCGCTTTTATAAAACCTTTAATATGGGGCCGGAAGTGCTGGCGGATCGAAGCGGCATCGTGAAACGCTGCGCCTGAATGGATTACGGCGATTAATGCAGTTATCACCTTTTCCGCCCAAAAACCTTTAATTAATATAATCACCTCAACGGCGCAACCTGTCCTGCGCCGTTTTTTTACCCCAATAAGTAACATTATGCCGTCTGTTTTCACCCTGTCAGCCTTTATATGCCGTGGCCGTGACGGCCTCGCTCACCTCCTGTACGGCTTTTAACGCCATACGTTTACGAGGATGCGTTAAGCCTCTTCTCTCGCTTTTGCCCATTCTTATCACTTTTTACCCCCGCGGTTTCTTTTCTCCCGTTGCTCAGAACTGTGCACTCGATCGCGACATTACGCCACACTCTCAGATATATCTATTATCTCGATATATCTAGAAAGAGAGCGTTACCGATGTCAGTAGTGATAACGCGCCAACCCAGCGCCAGCCGCTGGTAACAGACACCCATAACAACACTGACGTTTACCTTGTCTGAGAGAGAACATATCCATGTCACAGATTGATGAGTTCGTTCTGCACCCGCCGTTTAATATCACTCGCGCCAGCCATGTCGTGCTTTATGTGCGTGATTTGCAGGCAAGTAAACGGTTCTATACCGAGCTGGTAGGTCTCGTCGTCAGCGACGAAGATGAGTCCGCCATTTATTTACGCGGGCTTGAAGAGCGAGGTCATCACAGCCTGGTGTTACGAAAATCGCAGCATGCCAGCTGCGCGCGTATCGGCATGCGCGTCTGTCAGGATGACGATATCGTTAAGGCGCAGGCCTGGTTCACGGCGCAGGGTAAGGCCGCAACGCTTGTTGAGGTGCCGTATCAGGGGTTAACCCTACAGGTCGAAGACGATGTCGGCGTGCCGCTGGAATTCTGCGCCTCAATGCCGCCCTGCGAACGTATGTTTAAACACTATGACGCCTACCGCGGCGCCTGCGCGCAGCGTCTCGATCACTATCAGTTGCAGACGCATGACGTGCGCAAAACCTGGTCTTTTTACCAGCCGCTGGGGTTTCGCGTCAGCGAATACACCTATTCGCAGCAGGCCGACGAGCAGCCCTATCTGTGGGGCGTCTGGCTACAGCGCAAAGGCAATCCGCACGACATTGTTTTTACACAAGGCCCAGGCCCGCGGCTCCATCACTTCGCCTACACCCTGCCCGATAGCAACGATCTGATCCGCGCCTGCGACGTCGCCGGCGCGCTGGGCTATGCCGCGCGCCTTGAACGCGGTCCGGGACGTCATGGCATCAGCGGTGCGCTGTTTGTTTACTTCCGCGATCCCGACGGTCATCGCATCGAGCTCTTTAATACCCACTATCAGCATATCGATCTGGAGCCTGCGCTGGGCTGGGATCTGGCCGATCCAAAACGCGCCGATCAGTGGGGTCTTCCCGCCCAGAGTAAATGGTTTAGCGAAGCGACCACCTTTACCGATACACCGCTTACGCACCCTGATTTGCACGTTGATCCCCCGACGCTGGAGCGTTTTCTGGCGCTGGCGAATGACGCCTGAGAAATATCCGTCGAATAAAACCGCTGACTGCAACCGGGAGAGAGCAACGTGAGAACACTGATTCAACAGCCTTTAGTCAGAATACTGGTGGCCTATGCCCTTGGCGTCATGGCCGCCATGACCGTAAGCGAAGCGGTCACGGAGCTGGGCGCTATCGCCAAAGAGTTTCATATTGTCGAGCACAGCGAGATCGGTCTGATTATGTCGCTGCCCTCGCTGATGGTGGCGCTGGGCGCGCTCTGCGCCGGCTATCTGGTCGATCGCGTCGGCGATCGGGCCGTTCTGCTGCTGGGCGCGACGGTTATCGTGGTGGGCGATATCGCCGTGGTGGCGGCTCCGGCGTTTCATCTGCTGCTGCTGGGGCGCGTGGTGACGGGCGTCGGCTACGTGTTAACCGCAGTGGCGGCGGTGACCTTGCTAATCCGCATCACCACCGGCAAGCAGCGCAACATGGCGATGGCGCTATGGTCGACGTTTGTTCCGGCCAGCTTCCTGCTGCCTTTTCTCTCCGCCGGGCTGGCCGACTATTTTAGCGACTGGCGCGCAGCGTTTCTGGCGCACTCGGCGCTGACGCTGCTGCTGGCGTTTATCGCCACCTTCAGCCTGCCGCGTCGCACGCCCGAAGAGAAGGCGCAGTTTTCCCGCACGCGGGGATTGCGATCCGTGCTGCGCAGTCCGTTGATCTATCTGCTGGGTATCTCATTTGGCGCGGACGCTTTTCTGCAGACCGGCATCATCTCCACCCTGGCGCCCTATCTCGCCAAACGCTACAGCGTGCCGCTGGTGGAGGTCGCCCACTGGAACGTGGTGGCGATGGTCTGCAACGGCATTGGGTGTCTGATGGTCGGCGCGCTGCTTAACCGTGGGGTAAGAGCGGTAGTGATAGGCATGGTGGGGTTGGTGCTGACGGGCTTGCCCGCCCTGGCAATTTACACCTTGTCGTTTGGCTTCGCCTTCTCTATTGGCGCCTCGTGGCTGTTTATGTTTGGCAGCGGCCTGCTGGTCGGCATGTGGGCGCTGGCGCCACGCGTGGCGCCGTCACGGGAAAGCATCGGCGCCACCAGCGGCCTGATCACTCAGCTCACGCTGGTGGGCGTCTTTCTTGGGCCACCGCTGTTTATCGCGGCGCAACACAGTGAAAGCAGCTCCTCTCTTGCGCTGCTGGTCACAGGCGGACTAGTGGTCTGTCTGGCTGGCGTGCCGATTTGGCTTCGCGAGCGAGATCCTCAGCCGGAACGGGGCAGCGCTGCGTCCCGAACCAATACCCTGAAAAGTCACAGTTAATTCCCTTTCAGCAATCAGTCGTCACACAAGAGGAAGTTATCATGTTGGATATCGTCATCATTGGCGCCGGTCCGGCTGGACTGGCGGCCGCCCTGCGCCTGCATCAGCAAGGCTTTCGCCCGCGTCTGTTCGAAGCGGTGGCAGAAATCAAACCGCTGGGCGTGGGCGTGGATATCAAGCCCTATGCCGTGCAGGAACTCACCGAGCTAGGCCTCTATCAGGCGTTCGTCGACATTTCTGTTGAAGCGAAGGAGTCCATTTTTTACACCGGACACGGTCAGCAGATCTTCGGCGAAAAATGCGGCAAGCATATGGGATACGCCTGCGATCAACGCTTTGTTCACCGAGGCCATCTGCAGATGATGCTCTATAAAGCGGTGCAGGAGCGGCTGGGCCCGGAGGCGGTGACGCTCGGCACGCGCTGCAGCCATTTTGAGCAGGATGAACAAGGCGTCACCCTTTATTTCGATACCCGTCTGAATCCCGACGCCCCCGCTCGCGTTCGCGCAGATATTGTCATCGGCGTTGACGGCATTCGCTCCGCCATCCGTTCCAAGCTGCTGCCCGATTCGTCTCGCAGCCACTTTTCCGGGCTCACGCTCTATCGCGGCGTGACCGTTATGCCGCCGTTTAAAAGCGGCGGCAGCATTCTGCACATCGGCGATCCGATCCGCCAGGGAACGCTGATCGTCTATCCCATCCAGAACAATGTCGATGACCAGGGCAATCAACTGGTGAACTGGGTGATTGAGCAGAATGAAAAACCGCAAAGCGAAGAGGACTGGAATCAGGAAACCGGCGTGAAAGAGATTGAGCATGTGTTTGACGACTGTCGGCTCGACTTTCTTAACGTCAGCGAAATGATCCGTAACGCGCGCGAATGCTATCTCTTCCCGCTGATCGATCACGATCCCCTACCTCAGTGGTCATTCAACCGCGTCACGCTGCTGGGCGATGCGGCGCACGCGATGTATCCGCGCGGCGGTAACAGCGTTTGCCAGGCATTTGTCGATGCGCGCGTGCTGGCGGAAAAGCTGGGCGGCATGGCCGATCCGGTGGCCGCGCTGCAGGCCTATGAAGAGGAGCGCCGTGAGAAAGTGAACTGGCTGGTGCTCGCCTCACGCGGCGAAGGCCCGGAAATCGTGCGTCGCATTGTAGAAGAACGCAGCGGCGGTCAGCCCTTCGAGGATATCGAAACCCTCTTCCCACACGAAGAAGCCCTGTCGATTTTTAGCGAATACCACGCCAGAGCGGGAATGCGCATTCCGACAGAAAACGAGAGCGAGCAGCCGAAAAAATATAAATCGGTGTTTGCCAGCCAGAAATAAAACATTACTGAAACAGGATAAGGAATAAATCATGAGCAAGATTATTGATGCCAATATGCACTGGTTGCCAGGCGAGTTGTTTTCCGACAAGAACCTGCTGAACGCTTTTTTGAACTGCGTGCCGAAACAGTATGGCGTGCATACGCGGGTCGAACAGATCGAAGGCAAGGATCTGAGCCAGCTGATCATCGAACAGCCCAAAGGCTATATCAATCTCAACTACGCAGAAGGTCAGTACACGCTGGAGAGCCAGCTGGCGGATATGGAGAAAGCCGGCGTAGACCACGCCATTTTTCGTCTGCCGGTCTGGCAGGAGTGGCTGGATCTGGAGACCTGTAAAGAGGTCAACACACGAATGGCGGAATATGTGAAGCGCAGCGAAGGCCGTATGTCGGCGCTGGCGGTGGTGCCGCCGTGGGGCGGCGACGCCTGTTTACGCGAAGTGGATCGCTGCCTGAACCAGCTTGGCTTTAAAGGCGCGCAAATTGTGGCGCACTACGGCCAGATCTATCTGGATGATGAAGCCTTCCGCCCCTATTTGCGCTATCTCAACGATCTGAACGTTCCCGTGGTGGTGCACCACACGCCGCTGCCGGTCGATTTCAATTCTGTGCTGCCCTACACCAACCAGCGTCGCCAGTTCGGCCGCTGCGTCGATCAGGCCACGGCGGTGGGCCGCGAGCTGTTCAGCGGCATGTTCGATGAGCTGCCTAACCTGCGTTTTATTCACTCTATGCTGGGCGGCGCCTTTTACGCCTTCGCCGATATGCTGGTGCCGCCGCAGCATCAGTTCAACGATGCGGTGGATCGCTTCCAGGCCGGCACGGGCAATCTGCGCGCCCAGCTGAGCAACAATATCTTTTTCGATACCTCAGGGGCGCCGCAGTGGGGTAAAGCGCAGCTGGAAGCCGCCGTGAAGGTTATCGGCGGGAAAAATATTCTTTACGGCAGCTCCTATCCCATTCGTAAGGACTGGTTCTTCAAAGGCATTGAAACTATTGAAGGTCTGGATATCAGCGCAGAAGACAAAGCGGCTATTTTAGGCGGGAATGCCGCCCGGATGTTTAACCTGAACTGACGCGTCACGGCACGGCATTAACGCCGTCCACTCCTCTTTTATTTTTTTACTGCACAGCCTTTGGGCTGGAAGCGGCGGGTTTCTGCTCGCCGCGTTATTCTCACACCCTATGGAGAAAACGCTTGGAACAGCCAAAATTTATCCGTTTTACCATCAAAGGTGAGCAGCGCGCTCGCTATGGGCTGATCGACGCACAAGGCGTGACAGATTTAAGCGATCGCCTGGCGGACCGCTGGCCCACGCTCGACGCGGTCATTGCCGATAACGCCCTCTCTCTCGCCGCGGCGCAAGCGGCGGAATGCGCCGATCGTATCCCCGTCAATGCTATCCGTTTCGAAACCCCACTCGCCTCGCCAGGTAAAATCATCTGCGTTGGCGTCAACTACCCCAATCGGGATGCCGAATATCAGGATGCTCAACCGCCCGCCGCCTACCCTTCCTTGTTTGTGCGCTTTCCTGACTCGCTGACGGGTCATCAACAGCCCTTGCTGCGTCCGCGTGAAAGCGAGCAGCTCGACTACGAAGGCGAGATCGCGCTAATTATCGGCAAGCCGGGACGTCGCATCGCGCAGGCGGCGGCCTTGAGTCATATCGCCGCGCTGACGCTGGCCAACGAAGGCACCGTACGCGACTGGGTACGCCACAGTAAGTTTAATGTCACTCAGGGTAAGAACTTCTATCGCTCCGGCGCGCTCGGCCCCTGGCTCGTGCCCTATCGCGATGCGTCGCAACTTGCGGATATCCGACTGACCACCACGGTAAATGGCGAGCTGCGGCAGGACGATCGCACCCGCAATATGACCTTCTCATTTGCCTGGATCATCGCTTACCTCTCCACCTTTATTCCGCTGCACGCCGGCGATCTGATTTTAACCGGCACGCCCACCGGCGCAGGCGCGCGATTAACGCCGCCGCAGTGGTTGAAAGCGGGCGATGTGGTGGAGGTCAGCGCGGATGGCTTAGGCACGCTGCGCAACAGCGTCGTTGATGAGGAGTAGAGCATGTTAACGCAACAACAGCTGATGAGTGCGGCGGACGCGCTGGATCGCGCCGAACGTGAACGGGTGCAGATTGATTTACTTTCGCTTCAGTATCCGCAGATGACCCTGGACGATGCCTACGCGGTGCAGCAGCGCTGGATTGCACAAAAGAAAGCCTCAGGCCGGCAGGTTATCGGCTGGAAGATAGGCCTGACCTCAAAAGCCATGCAGGCCGCGCTTAATATTGATACGCCTGATTCCGGCGTCCTGCTGGACGACATGCTTTTTGAAGATGGCGCCACCATCGCCGCCGATCGTTTTATCCAGCCGCGCGTCGAGGCTGAACTGGCTTTTATCATGAAAACCCCGCTGCAGGGCGCGCATATCAGCCTGACAGACGTGCTTAACGCCACGGCCTTCGTGGCGCCGGCACTGGAAATTCTGGATACGCGCATTGTGCGCCGCGATCGTGCGAGCGGCCAGATGCGCACCATCGTCGATACCGTGTCGGACAATGCCGCCAATGCGGGGATTATCCTTGGCAGCCAGCGTTTCTCGCCGTCTCAGCTCGATATGCGCTGGGCAGGCGCCATTGTGTCGCGCAATGCCGTGGTTGAAGAGACCGGGCTTGGCGCAGGCGTATTGAATCATCCGATGCGCGGCGTCCTGTGGCTGGCGCAGCGTCTGGCGCAATACGGCGAGCGGATCGAGGCGGGCCAGACGGTGCTGTCAGGATCATTTATCCGGCCGGTGGAAGCCCGGCATGGCGATACCATCCACGCTGACTTTGGCCGCTACGGCACAGTCAGCTGCTATTTTGCGTGAGGTGTTTATGACGGCTCCCTTAAATCGCTTTAAACAGGCGCTGCGCGATCGACAACCGCAAATCGGCCTCTGGCTGGCGCTGGCAAATCCCTATTGCGCTGAAATCTGCGCAGGCGCGGGTTTCGACTGGCTGCTGATTGATGGCGAACATGCGCCCAACGATATTCCCCTGATGATGAGCCAGCTACAGGCGCTGGCAGCCTCTGCCAGCCACAGCGTGGTTCGCGCGCCGATGGATGCGCCCTGGCTGATTAAACAACTGCTTGATATCGGCGCGCAGACGCTGCTGATCCCGATGGTGGAGAGCGCAGAGCAGGCGAAGGCGCTGGTGCGCGCGGTGCGTTATCCGCCACAGGGCATACGCGGCGTGGGCGCCGCGCTGGCGCGCGCGTCCCTTTTTAACCGCACGCCGGATTACCTGACAACGGCAAACGATCAGATATGTTTACTGGTACAGATTGAAAGTCGAGCCGGACTGGCGCAGCTGGACGCCATCGCCAGCATCGAGGGCGTAGACGGCGTCTTTATCGGCCCGGCGGATTTAGCGGCGGATATGGGTTTTCCAGGCAATCCCGGCTGCGCTGAGGTGCAGCAGGCGGTGGAACAGGCGCTGACGCGCATCCAGACGCACCACAAAGCGGCGGGGATCCTCAGCGCTGACGCCGCGCTCTGCGCACGCTATTTTGATTTGGGGGCGCTATTTGTCGCCGTGGGCAGCGATGTCGGACTACTGGTCAAAGCCACCTCTCTTCTGTGTGAGCACTTTCGCCCGCCGCACCCGCCTTCTGTTACGCCGGCAGCCAGTGGATATTAAGCGTTTCACGCACCGCCGCCTCTTCCAGATGACGCGCCAGAATATGCTGCATTTCGGTGAGCTTTTCTGGACTTAGCGCGGTGAGCCGCACCCGGAAGAGGCCTTCGTGCGCCTCCATCCGCACCTCACCCATGCTCATTCTGAAATGTCCGCTGTTCTCGTCGGTGACAACGGGCGTGCGGTGCTGAAAATGGCTGCAGAGGCGACGCAAATAACGCTCGCTGTTCGGCGTGAGGATATCGGCTACGCAGCTTACCGCACCTTCATTCAACATCGGCGCGTTGAGCAACGCCTCGATCTGATTAGCGGCAACGGTAATAATGCTGCCGATGTGGGCAACGACCTCATCGGCAACCGGCGCCATTTTCGCCCGCAGGCTAAGGGCGCGTTTAAGTTGATCCATCGCCTTAACGATAGCCTGCGGTGAATCACCCTGCGGCCGGGAAACCGCACGCGCCAGCAGCATATCGATGGCGGCTTTATTGGCGCTGAGAAAGTCGTTGCCTTCGGCGGTGATGCTGTAGCGTTTGCGGCCGCCTTTTTCTAAATCTATCTCGGTATAGCCGCGATCGTACAGCCAGGTCAGCGCAGGATAGAGCACCCCTGGGCTGGGTTTATAGGTTCCGCCGAGACGCTCGTTGACGGCATGGATCAGCTCATAGCCGTGGCTGGGCTGCTGCGCGATAATCGCCAGCAGCAGCAGCCGCAGTTCGCCATAGTCAAAGGCGCGCATACGGCGCTCTGGCTTACCGCGCGCGTCCTCTGCCGCCGCGTTGGCGTTAGGATCGCCTTCTTTTGCGCCTGAACGGCGTTTCTGCACCATTATCACCCCGGCTAAATAACCCTACCCTGAAACTGGTTAAATTATATCTAAATTTTCGTAACAGACCAGAATTATGAGGTTATTCAATCGATTTGCTAGCAGGCAGGCGACTATTTTTTAGGTTGAACGGCCAGCATCAACGCTGGCCGCGTCTCACAGGCAGATTACTCTGACAGCACCGCGATAAAATCACACTGAATAAGCAGGGTTCCGCTAAAGTCGCCCTGCAGCGCATGGCGCGCCGGACGGGAGGCCTTGTCCGGGAACGCCTTTTCCCACCAGCGATTAACTACATCGCGCTGCGTTTTATCCTTCATCCATAACGTGACTTTGATCACGTCCTGCAGCGAGCCGCCCGCCGCCTCGACGATCGCCTTAAGGTGCTGAAACATTAGCTGACACTGTTCATCGAGGCTGGCCGGCACCTGCTGCGTCGCGCTGTCCCGTCCGTAAATCACACCGGAATAGAGCAGTGAACCGATGCGGCAGGCCGCCGGAATCGGATTGGCATGGGGAAAAGCGTCAATATAAATACTCTGGCGTGTTGTCATTGTCTCTCCTGATTAGTAGTCGTCATCAGCCATCTGGGCGCCAAAGCGATACACCAGGCGCAGTCGCTCGGCATGGTAGTTACCCGTGACGGCAGAAGGGGAATGAACGTAGTCAAATTCAAACTCCAGATGCAGGCGCGGCGTAACGTTGTAGCCGAGGATCATAAAGGCCGCGTTGATGTTTTCAGCGGGCAAGGGATAATAGATGCCGGTTGAGTCTTTCAGCTCCAGACGCGTTACGCCGAAAACGCCAAGGTACTGCTCGTCGTGATAGGCATAGCGCAGGGCGAAGGCGTTGCCGGGCTGATTGGTGGTCACCATCGACACCAGCGGCTGGCCGCTTTCCAGCGGCGTATGGTCGTAAATACCGTAGCTGTAAGGCGCAAAAAAGCCGCCGCTAAGAAAGGCGCCCTGTTTCGACGGAACGTGCGTGGCGGCGAAGTAGATATCGTGGTTGCGCGAACGCAGGCCGATTCGCCCTGAGTAGAGGTCGGTATCGATATTGTTATAGGGATAGGCCTGGTCGCTGGCATCCCACTCATGCAGATACTGCGCGCCCCAGTAAGGCGTCCAGTTGCCCATCTTCAGGCTCTCCAGCGGTAGCTGAACGCCGCCATAGCCAAGCTGCGCGCGCTTGTCGAAATTATAGTACCAGGCCTCCGCGCTGGTGCGCCACTGCTGTCCGTAACGTACGCCCAGCGTGGTAAATCCGTCGCTATCCACAGAGGGCATGCTGGTGTCTTCGATCTCCGGGCTGCCGGCGTCGCCCTTCTCAAAGCTATCGCTGCTCAGCGGCTTGAAGCGATAGATACGCCAGGCATGCAGCTTGAGGTCTCCCTGCTTATCGAGCGCGTAGCTGCCGCCGAATCCCTGATAGAGAGCTGGGATCATCGTCCAGCCTTCGCCTTCGTTCGCGAAGGGCGTATCGAGGCCGACGCGCCCCGCCTGGAGATCCAGCCCGGCGCCTCGGTAGCGCAAAAACGCTTTCCCCAGCACCGTCGTATTGTCTGACGGCAAATAGATCTCCGTTTTCTCCTTTTCCGAAGGATTCAGGCCAAGGTTGTAAGCGCCGTATGCCCCGAGACCGACGCTAAAACCGCCCGCCTCCGCGCTGCGATATTGAATATCGCCGCCCACTGAGCTGGTGCGTTTATTGGGAAGCGTGCCGCTAAATTCCTTCAGGAAGGTCATGGTTTTTAGCTCGCCGGAGAAGGTGCCCTGCGTTAGCCAGTCGTTAAAACTGTCTGTTTCAGCAGGAGATGTATCAGCAAAACAGGCGCCGCAGAACATCGCCACAGGCATGACGATGAAGGCGGCACCGCTGGAGTGTTTATGGACGCGCATTGCCAGGTAGCCTCATATCAGGGTGTAGGGTTGATCTCTCTTTCAGGCAAAGCGAAGCCCGCCGCTTCTGTCAGGAAGCGGTCAGTCTGCGCGATGAATAACCCGGGCAATACGTCGTCGCCCGGTACGACGGTGATTTACAGCGTGTGCGGCAGCAGTTTCAGCAAGGCTTTGCCGTAATCGTTGCCGTTGGGAATTCGCGTCAGGGTATGGATGTGAAAGCGTTCAGGATGCGCATTGGTCAGCCACATGCCGCTGTGATGATCAAACTCCAGCATCACCACAGGGCTTTGAATGCGGTAGTAGAAAACGTCCCGATCGCCGCAGCCGCCAATCCAGCTCCACCAGGTCTCATCCATAAAGCGCTCAATGAGCTGCAGCCGCGCCTCACGCGGGCCATCCGGCAGAAAATCCAGGAAAATGGCGATGGTTTCCATCAGCGTCGCCCGCTGCTGCGCGGTGAACTCGCTGGCGCAAACACCCTCCAGTGGAATAATGCGGTTGTCCTGAAACGCGCCGCCAAGATGCCGCTGATCGGCAAAATTGAAACGTTCGGGCGGCATGGCGGGATCTTCCATCAGCCGGTAAATCGTGGCGCGCTGCTGCTGTTCAGGGGTAAGCGACTGCATCAACGTGAGCCCTGCGCGTTCTTCCTCGGTAAACAGCACCGCGTCACGCGCATCGCCGCGCGCTATCACGTTCGGCTCCACCCCCATAAAGGTGGGCGCAATCACGAGCTGACGACCCAGAATAAAACAGCAAAACGCGACGTGATGGCCATACAGGCTCCAGCCCCAGGGCTGCGTCGGGGAAGGCTCGCCAAACAGCAGCACATGGAAGCTCCAGCGGTTCATGATGTGAGTAATCTCATACATCTCGCCGAGAAACTGGTTGGCTTCCATCACCTGCTGCACCTTGTGATACCCGCGCGCGCTGGTGCACTGCCTGAGCAAGTGCAGAAAAGCCTGCTGGCTCGTGGCAGCAGTGTCCTCCAGCCGCAGGCCGAGATCGTTAAAAGGGATCTCGGGGTTGTACCAGGCGCGCCATGCGCTGGCGTCCAGCGGAAAGGCAATTTTCTCACGCTGCGCCTCGCTCAGCGAGGCGCGGAACGCCTGCGCCGCCTCTACCGCGGCTTCCACAGCAAAGCCCTCATCCTGCAGCTGAAAAAGGTCAGATCGTACGGTGCCGTCGCTGGTAATGCCGCGAAAGGTTTCGTCCAGCATCGCCTGCCATTGCGCCTTGAGCGCCTGCGCTTTTGGCGTGGCCAGCATCTGCTCGCCATAGGCGCGAAGATCGCTGCGGCGCGCCAGCTGCAGGCGCGGATTGTCGTCAGGCACGAGGTAGTCTCTGAAATCTGGCATTGTCATGGTGAGATCCTGTTTTCAGTGCAGGGGCGTTTCCGCCACAACCGGATTTTCGATATAGCCCAACTGAGCGATCTCCAGCCGCATCACATCGCCCGGTTTGAGAAACCGTCCGCTGGGCGCGCCGATGCCCGATGGCGTGCCGGTTGCCAGAATATCGCCGGGCTCCAGCGTCATCACCGTCGACAGCCAGGCGATTTGCGCATAGATGTCATAAATCATGTCGCTGGTGGTGGCCTGTTGCCGCAGCTCGCCGTTGACGAAAAGCTTCATCTCCAGGTTGTGCGGATCGGCAATTTCGTCCGCTGTCGTCAGCCACGGCCCTATCGGTCCATGGGTGTCGAACGATTTTCCCAGCGTGAACGTCGGGGATTTTTGCAGCCAGTCTCGCGCGGAAACATCGTTGACGATGAGATAGCCGCCGATCACCGCGGCCGCATCGCTCGCCTTAACGTGACGGCAACGCTGACCAATGACCACGCCTAACTCCACCTCATAATCCATTTTGTCACTGACATCGGGTTTGACGACCGGGGCAAAAGGGCCGTTGATGCAGGAAACCTGCTTGTTGAACCACAGCTGGGTTTCGGGGATCGCGATCCCCGCAAGGCGCGCCTCCTCGGCGTGTTTACGATAGTTCATGCCAATGCCGAGAAATTTCTGCGCATCCTGCACCGGGGCTTCCAGCTCTACCTCCGCCAGCGCGAAACGCGGGCCGCTCGCCGCCTCGAGCAAAGGACGCAGCCGCGGCATATCACACAGCAGTTGCCGCATCGAATCGCCGACGCCCGCTATGACGGAAAGGTCGACCACCTGTTGCTCCACCACTTTGCCGATGCGAGTGCGGCCATCCTGAGTAAAACGTACCAGTTTCATGCCTTTCTCCTTTGCTTAAACGGGGTCAGCTGCGAAAGTAAAATTTCCCAGCCCGTTGCCGTGCGGCGCGCTATCAGGGTTGAAAAACCCTCTCTCACCGCCTCCTGTCCGCTATCCAGCAGGCGCACGGTATTGCGCGTGGGGCCGGTCAACAGCGCGATATCGCCGTAAACCTGCACCTCGGGTTCAGCGCGGGAGATGTCTGCAAACCCGCCCATGGTTTGAATGTGCTGAATAAACTGGGCTTTGGTGTGTACCAGTCCCGTGCTGTGAATATGCGTGAGATCCTCGGCCAGCAATGCCCTCAGCGCCGGCACATCTGCGCGAATCAGCGCCTGCTGGCGTCGCTGCTCCAGCGCCAGCAATGCGGCGATATCGTCGTTCATGCGCCTCTCCTTACACCAGGCCGGTATAAGACCCGCCGTCAAGCTGCAGGTTTTGTCCGGAGATAAAAGAGGCCTGCTGGCTGCAGAGAAAAGCGCAGGCCGCGCCAAATTCCTCTGCGGTGCCGTAACGTCGGGCGGCAATCGACTGCACATTGCGCTGGCGGGCAGCCTGCCGATCGATGCCCTCCTGGCTCATCAGGCGCTGTAGCATAAATTCCTGGCGTGGCGTATCGATGCGTTCCGGCAACAGGTTGTTTATCGTGACGTTATCTTTCGCCACTTCGCCGCTGATCGCCTTGCAGATTGCCGTCAGCGCAGTGCGTGCCGCAGTGGAGAGGCCCATCATATAATGGGGTGTTTTGACCATCGCCGAGGTGATATTGACGATGCGTCCAAAGCCGCGCGTCTGCATGCCAGGCAGCCATGCGCGAATGAGCTGCACCGCCGGGATAAAATTGGCCTCTATGGCAGAACGCAGCGCCTGTTCATGCCACGCCTGTAGCGATCCCGGCTGCGGACCCGCATTGTTGGTTACCAGAATATCGATCTCGGGCAATGACGCGAGAATACGCGCCCGGTCAGCTTCGCTGGTTAAATCCGCCGCCAGGTATTCGATCTTTTGCCTGGGGAACGCCGCGCGCAGGGTGCCGGCCACCTCGTACAGTTTTTCAGCATGGCGCCCGTTCAGCGTCACGTTGACGCCTTCCGCCGCCAGCGCCTGCGCGCAGGCCAGCCCTAACCCCTGCGATGATGCGCAGATAAATGCGTGTTTACCCTGAATCCCTAAATCCATGATCGCTCCTGCCCGTGTACGTGGCTTCTGAGAAAACCTGGCGGCAACGGCAGCGCGAGAGGCTGACGACAACATGTCGCATCACATAACTAGATATATCTATATTTACGATATGTCTGGATACTGCCCTTGTTCTGCGTGTAAAACTCAGAAGTCGATCACGGATTGTTAACCGTACGCTTTTAACGCGTCTGAATAGGCGGAAGGCTTAACGTGACGCGCAGGGTGAAAAACGCAGAAAGCGCTTTATAAACAGGGGATAAGAGGAGATAAAAACCGAAAGGAGTAATGTTAATGCGCTGCAACGCGCCTAAGGAAGGGATTCAGAACGGAGGCTATTTAAGCTCTCCGTCCCGATCGTCCACCGCTCTCATCATAAAAATGCTGCTTAAACGCTAGCGGCGACCTTTAACCACCGAAGCCTTCCAGCTGAAATCGCTAACCTCGCTCTCTTTCAGCGATTCAGGTTTCTTTCTGCGCGTCGGCGCTTTTTTCGCTTTATCGGCCCGCGCTTTCTCTTTTGCCAGCTTCACGCTCATAATTTGCTGTCGCGCTTCGGCGGTAAACTCTTTCTCTTTTTTGACGTCCGGCTCTTTGCCGGTGCGCTGGCGATACTTCTCCATTAGCCCTTTCAGGACGACCTCGACCGCCAGCCGCTCTTCGGCGTCGAACTGATCGATGGAAATCATTTTCTTGTCGCTCATAAGCTCTCTCTCCTGTGAATGCGCAGCGATGAGTGTACGCTGAATAGTCATTGATTGCTGCTGTTCCGGCTTTCTTGTACCCTTCCCGCTTCCGACAGAGAGGAGTTCTCATGACCGATCATCGCACCAAAGACCCGCTGCATGGCGTCACGCTGGAAATGCAGGTCAATGCGCTGGTGACGCGTTTTGGCTGGGCTGAATTAGGCAAGCGCATCAATATTAACTGCTTCAAAAGCGATCCCAGCGTTAAATCCAGCCTGAAATTTCTGCGGCGTACCCCCTGGGCGCGCGCGGAGGTGGAAGCGCTCTATCTGGATTCGCTGGAGAAGCCCGCCGCTGAGTCGCCCGAGCAGCCCGCGTTTAATCCCTGGACCGCGGGGCGCGATGCGTAGCGGCGCACGCCAGCGCGATGGCGATTGATTATGCCGGCTTTCTGCCCGCGCTGCTGCCCGTCGCCCTTTCCCCTGGGGCCAGCTTTACGCTGGTGATGAACAGCGCGCTGGCAGGCGGACGCCGCGGGCTTTTTAAAACCCTGGCGGGCACCGCAGCAGGCATTTATACCCACGCGCTGCTGATCGGCCTCGGCATTACCGCCGCCCTCGCGTCGTTTCCCTCGCTGTTCGGCGTGCTGAAGGTGGCAGGCACGCTCTATCTGCTCTGGCTGGGCGTGCAGCTGATCCGCAGCGGCGTTAACGCCCGCGCCTCAACCTCTGGCAGCGGCGACGCGCCCGTGACGGTCAAAGCCGCCTGGCTTGCCAATCTGCTTAATCCCAAAGCGGTGATCTTCTATCTGACGGTGGTATCGCCCTTTGCCGCGCATCAGGGCGGGATCCTCCCCTATTTACTGCTGGCGTCGCTGCATGTGGCGGTGATGATCGTTTGGCTGATCGCCGTCAGCGCGACGCTGATCTTCTCGGCGCGCAATGCGCATCCGGTCAGGCTGAAAAAGTGGGTGAATATCACGGGCGGGCTGGTGCTGGTGTTTATTTCGCTGAAGGGGTTAGTGCCGTAAATCGCTGGCGGCAGGCGGGAAGTAACCATCCCTGGTCAGTAAAAGAAGTTCTAGCTCTGCAACAGGGCTAACACCATTTGCGGCGTCTGGTTGGCAATCTTCATCACCGCGGCCTGCCCCTGCTGCAGGATCTGCGTCTGCGCCAGACGGCTCGCTTCCTGCGCGTAGTCCGCGTCCTGAATGCGGCTGCGCGCGCTCTGGGTGTCGACGCTCTGCTGCGACAGCACCGCTTTGTTCGACTCGTAGCGGTTGATTTTCGCGCCGTAGTGCGAGCGGTAGGCGCTGACTTTATCCAGCGCCGCATCCAGCGCGTTCATGGTGACGGAAATATCGCCGTCGGTTAGCAGCGTGGTGTTTTTCAGGCCCAGCGTCTTGATATCGGTCGGCGTCGGCGCCAGGGTATCGGTCTGCATCTGCTGCCCGAAATCGGCGCTGGTCACCACGTCAAAAGGACGGCTCTGCTTCGGCGGCACCGCTGGCATCGCTTCCGGCTCCGGCAGCACGCCCCAGGTGAGCTTGCTGGTGAAGGAGCCGTTGCCGACCACCACCACAATCAGATCTTCGGTGACGTTATCAATGGTGATCTGCTCCAGCGGATTGCTCTGGATGACGCCATTGTTATAGTCGCCGGTGGCGGTGTCTTCATAACGGTCGCCATCGCCGCTGTAGCTGATGTTCATCCCGTTATAGCTGCTGCTGGCGCTGCCGTTCAGCGCCCAGCTCGCTCCGCCCTGCAGCAGCTGCGAGTCGTCATAGCTGGCGCCGCTGGCGAAGCCGTTAGCGCTGGTCAGCAGCGAGGCGGTGGCGCTGGCGTCATCGGTAATGCCTTTGCTCACCCAGGTGAAGTCGGGATCGCTGCCGTTGATTGGCGTGCCGACCAGATGTTTGCCGTCGCGCGTAAACAGCTGCAGATCGTCATCCTGTCCCAGCGAGTCGATGCTGATGGTGATACTGGTCGCGCCCGCCGGAATATAGGCCAGCGGCACCACGCCCGAGGTGAACGAATAGCTCTGGCCCGCCACCGGAAAGCGGTTTTTGATCGGCTGCACGTTGCCCAGCAGCGCAGGCGGCAGATCGGGATCGTCGGTGGCGAGCGGATACTGGCCGAAAATCTCCGTCTGCTCGGAAATATCGGTGATGCCGGCGAGGATCTGCTGATACTCCGTGTTGACGCTGGCGCGATCGGCGTCAGAGAGCGTGCCGTTGGCGGCCTGAATCGCCAGGCTTTTGGCGCGGATCAGCAGATCGCTGACGCTGCCTAAGCTGCCTTCGGCGGTTTGCGCGTAGCTAATGGCGTCGCTAAGGCCGCGCGAGACCACGCTGTCCGCGTTGACGTTGGCCGTCATGCGGTTGGCGATCGCCTGGCCTGCAGCGTCATCTTTGGCGCTGTTGATACGGGAACCCGAGGAGAGTCGTTCTATCACCTGCCCCAACACTGACGAGCTGTTCTGCATCGATTTATTCGTCAGGGCGGCAAATTCGTTATGGTTTATTGTTAACATAGCCGCTACATACCTTCTTGGAAACTGATCGATTTATCGGCATGGCGCGGGGCGGCTTTAGCCGCAAAGCCTGTTCTGACGCCGCTTTGCGGCCCGTTTCAGGTTAAGTGGCTGATCGCGAATTGATTTAAGTTACGTTATTTTTTTACCGCGCAGGCGTCGAATGCCCAATGGCACTCGCCGCCTGCCCGTTAGCCTTCACCTCCCAGTGAATGCGCCTCCGCTCTCGCCGCTTATTTACGCGCGTCCAGCAGCTGCTGCGCATTCTCCGGCGTCACCACGGTCCAGGGAATGTAGTAGTGTTTGCTGGTGCCGTTGTTCCAGTTCAGCTCTTTCGCATACTGTTTCCAGATATCGGACTGCGGCTGATAGCTGCTGCCTTTCGCCGCGCGCATCGCTACGTCGATAGCGCCCTGCATCTGGCCTTTCGCATCCTGCAGGATAGAGACCATTTCGCCCGCCTGCACCGCGTGAATGGCGTCTGACACGCCGTCGACGCCTGCGATAGCGAAATCTTTTACGTTCAGGCCAGCGCCTTTGATCGCTTCGATGGCGCCCAGCGCCATTTCGTCGTTCTGACCAATCACGCCATTAATTTTGCCGCGATGCTTCTGCAGCCAGTTTTCCATCAGCGGCTGCGCCTCGGCGCGCGACCAGTTGGCGGTTTTACGCTCCAGCACGGTCACCTGGCCGGGACCGCATTCGGCGATGGCTTTGTCGTTGCCTTTGCCGCGCTGGATTTCACCGCTGCCGCCCTTCGGCCCTTCGATAATCACCACGTTCACTTTTTTCGTTTTGCACTGCAGCTTATCCAGCACCGCTTTGGCTTCCAGGTAGCCGCCCAGCTCGTCGTTCGACACCACTTCCGAGGTCATATCCTCGGTGTTGAGTCGGGCGTTGGTGACCACCACCGGGATTTTTGCCTCGTTGGCGTTGGTGACGATGTCGATATTGGCTTCGAAATCCATCGGGTTGACAATAATTGCGTCAGCGCGGGTCTGGATCGCCGTCGCCGCCTGGTCATTCTGCACCGAGGCGTCATAGCGCCCGTCATAAAAAGTCAGCACCGCATCGCCGCTTTTGACCGCCGGATGCGCTTTGCCGTAGCGCTCCATCAGCTGAACGAACTCCGCTTTGTTGCCGTACATCAGCACCGCGATTTTCACCGGCGCAGCCTGCGCCGCCGCCATATTGCCCACCAGCATTGCCGAGGCAAGCAATGCGATTTTGGTCATTTTCATTGTTATCTCCTGGTCGTTTTTTTATATAAGTAGGGTTAATCGCGCTGTTGTTTACGCGACGGGTCAAGCAATACAGCCACTACAATCAAGCCGCCTTTGATGATCTGCTGGTAATAGGACTGCACGCCCAGCAGATCGAGGCCGTTATTCATTACGCCGATAATTAACACGCCGAAGAAGGTGCCCAGCAGGGTGCCGACGCCGCCTGCCATGCTGGTGCCGCCGATCACCACGGCGGCGATGGCGTCCAGCTCGTAGCCGGCGCCGGCGCTGGTCTGGGCCGAGCCGGTGCGCGCGGTCAGGATCAGACCGGCAACGCCCGCCAGCGCGGCGCACAGGGTGTAAACCAGCACTTTGATGCGCACCACGCTGATGCCGGAGGTGCGGGCGCTTTTCGGGTTGCCGCCCACCGCATAGATATAGCGGCCAAAGATGGTTTTATTGAGCAGCAGCCAGGCCAGCGCGAACAGCACGACAAAGATAATTACCGGCACCGGGATGCCGGCGACATAGCCATTGCCCAGCCAGCGGAAGTCGCGGTTCAGCTGGGAGACCGGGTTGCCGTCGGTGGTGAGCATCGTCAGGCCGCGCGCGGCCGACAGCATCCCCATGGTGACGATAAAGGGCTGCAGCCGATAGCGCGCCAGCACCGTGCCGTTAATCAGTCCGCAGACGATGCCGATGCCCAGCGCGACGATCAGCGGCATCATTACCGCATGGGCGGTGTCGCCAATCGCCAGTCCGCTGTTACTGGTGGCGAAGCGCGCCGCAACGATGCCGCTGAGCGCCAGCACCGATCCCACCGAGAGATCCACGCCGGCGGTGATAATCACAAAGGTCATGCCGATAGCGAGAATGCCGTTGATTGACACCTGGCGCAGCACGATCAGCATGTTTTCATTGCTGAGGAAGTAGTTGCTGGTCCAGGCGCCCTTCGCCACCTGCACCTCGCCGATGACCGCGACGATCAGGCACAGCGCAAAGAAAGCGATAATGATGCCGTACTTGTGCATACGGCGCTTATTGCGAGTAAAAAACGAAACCCCGGGTGTCATTGAATGCGTACCGTTCATCTTGTTATCTCTCTTTTATACCGCCAGCTTCATCAGCTCGGCCTGCGTGGCCTGCGCCGCCGTGAGTTCACCGGCCAGCTGCCCGTCGCGGAACACCAGGATGCGATCGCTCATGCCGATAATTTCCGACAGCTCAGATGACACCATGATGATCCCTTTGTTTTTTAAGGCGAACTCCGACATAAAGCGGTAGATCTCCTTTTTCGCGCCAACGTCGATACCGCGCGTCGGCTCATCCAGCAGCAGCACCTCGGGATCGAGCAGCGCCCAGCGTCCCAGCACCACTTTCTGTTGATTGCCGCCGCTGAGATTGCCGACGATCTGATCGCCGTCCGGGGTTTTGACGTTGAAGCGTTTGATCATCTCGCTGGCACGCGCCTGTTCCCGCTTTTCATTGATAAAGCCTGACCGGCTGATGGCGCCAAACGAGGCGATATTGATGTTCTCGCTGACCGAACGGCACAGCACCAGCCCCGTCTGCTTGCGATCTTCCGTGACGTAGGCGATGCCGCTGTCGATCGCCTCTTTTGGCGAATGACGGCCCAGCACGGTGTCGCCCAGCTGAATGGTGCCGCTGTCGGCATGGTTGATGCCGAACACCAGATCGAGAAATTCGCTGCGTCCCGATCCCACCAGACCGTAGATGCCCAGGATCTCGCCGCGCCTGAGATGCAGGCTGATATCCTTAATTTTGTTGCGCCAGCGCAGGTTTTTGACCTCCATCATCACCTCCTCGCCGGGCTGGTTAAACTTGGCGAACTCGCTGTCATACTCGCCGCCAATGATGTGTTCAATCAGCTGTTCGCGCGTGATGTCGGCGATAAACCCTTCATGGATATAGGCGCCGTCGCGGAAAATGGTGTAGCTGTCGGCAATCTGGAAAATCTCCGACAGCCGGTGCGACACGTAGATGATCCCTTTGCCCTTCTGCGCCAGCCGGGTAATGGTCTGGAAAATCTTCTGCGCGTCCTCTTCCCCAATGGCGGACGTCGGCTCGTCCATGATGATGATGTCGGCATTGGCGTGTGACAGCGCCTTAGCGATCTCCACCAGCTGCTGCTCGGCGATGCTCAGGTTGCGCATTTTCTCGGTGGCGGAGAGGTGAAAATCCAGCTCCTGCAGCAGATCGCGGGTGCGTTGGTTCATGGTGGCGAAGTCAACGAACCCGAGGCGGCGCGGCTCGCGTCCCAGCCAGATATTCTCCGCTACCGTCAGATCGGGAATAGCGCTCAGCTCCTGCTGCACAATCGCCACGCCGGCGGCCAGCGCCTCTTTCGGATGATGAAATTCGCAGCGTTCGCCGTTGATGAAAATGCTGCCGCCATCGGGCTGAATAAAGCCCATCAGGATGCTCAGGAAGGTCGATTTTCCCGCGCCGTTGCCGCCGCAAAGCGCGTGGATAGAGCCACGGCGCAGGGCGAATTCAGCATTTTTCAGCGCCACGACCGGGCCAAAGGCTTTTTTTACTCCGGTCACTTCCAGCAGATAGGCGGGCTGTTGCGTGTGTGGATCGCGTGTCACAGTGAACCCTCCGGATAGGCCTGTCGCAGGCGTTGCAGATAGCGTTGATAGAGCGCGTCGTAGCGCGCCTGCCGTTCGGCGTCAGGCGCGACGCGGGTTGACTCATCAGGCGAGACGAAACGCTGGCAGAGATCGCTGAGCACGCGGTCGGCCTGCTGATGCGGTTGATCAGCGAGCGCCGCCGCCCACATCGCCTGAATCGCGCCGCCCAGCGCCGCCGTCTCATTGACCTGCAAACACACCACCGGACAGCCCATCACATCCGCCACGATCTGGCGCCAGCGTGGGCTGCGGGCGCCGCCGCCGGTCAGGCGGATTTCGCGCGCTGCGATACCCTGGCGTCGAAACAGATCCAGGCCATAGCGCAGGCCGTAGGTTGCGCTCTCCACCACCGCCATACAGAGGTTGGCGCGGGTAAAGTTATCGCTGTCGAGGTTATGCAGGCTGGCGCGCGCATGGGGCAGCGGCGGCACGCGTTCGCCGTTGAAGAAGGGCAGCATCTCTATCCCGCCCGCGCCCGCCGCGGCCTGATCCAGCAGCCGATTGAAGCCGGCAATATCCTCTTCCAGCAGCGTCTGCACCGACGAGGTGGCCGAGGTGACATTCATGGTGCAAATCAGCGGCAGCCAGCCGTTGCTGCTGGAGCAGAACCCGGCTATCGCCTCTGACTCTGCGACGATCGGCGCAGCAGAGCTGGCGAACAGCGTCCCGGAGGTGCCGAGACTCATGGTCACCGTACCGGCGGAAATATTGCCGGAGCCGATGGCCGCCATCATGTTGTCGCCGCCGCCGGTGGCGACGCGCGTGGCGGTCGAGAGTCCCAGCCTGTCCGCCGCTTCCGCACGCAGCGTGCCGATAAAGCATTCGGCGTTTTTTAGCGGCGGCAGCGCATCCCACAGCCGGCCGCTGCTGTCGATCAGCTCGACGGTGCGGCGGTCCCATTCGCGGGTGCGCACGTTGAGCAGCCCGGTGCCGGAGGCGTCGCCATACTCCGCGACGCGCTCGCCGGTCAGCCAGAAGTTGAGATAGTCGTGCGGCAGCAGAACCGTGTGCAAACGCGACCAGAGCGCCGGCTGCGTCCTTTTAAACCAGAGGATTTTCGAGGCGGTGTAGCCGGTCGCCATGCTCAATCCCAACTGCGCCAGCGATCCGCTGACGCCGCCCAGCTGCGCCAGCAGCGCGTCGTTTTCAGCGGCGGTTTCGGTATCGCACCACAGCTTAATGCTGTGCAGCACCTCGCCCTGCTCATCCAGCGGCACAAAGCCGTGCTGCTGGCCAGAGACGCCCAGCGCGACGATCTGACGCGCGTCGACGCCCGCCTGAGCCACCGCCTGATGAAACGCGGTGATTAGCGCCTCGATCCACCAGGCCGCATGCTGTTCGCGACGGCCGTTCGAGTCGCTGATCAGGGCGTGAGCGGCGCTGCCCTCGCCGAGGATCGCGCCCTGTTCGCTGTCGACAATCACCACCTTGGTGCCCTGGGTGCCGCAGTCAATGCCCGCATAGAGCGACATGGGTTACTCCATCTCCAGCATGATTTTGATATCGGAGGCGTTGCCGGCGGCGGCGCGCTCAAAGGCGGCGACGCTTTCGCTAAATTTGTAGGTCTGACTGATCAGCGGCTGCACGCGCAGCTTGCCGCTGCTCAGCAGGCGCAGAGTACGCGGATACATATTGGCGTAGCGAAAAATGGTCTTGAAGGTGATCTCTTTCGCCTGCGCGGCGACGATGTCCATCGGCGCCGCGTCGATCGGCATGCCAACCAGCACGGCTGTCGCGCCCGGCGCGGCGTGTTGCGCCAGCGTCGCGATAGCCGGTTTGGCGCCGCTGCACTCGAACACCACATCCGCGCCGTTGCCGCTGGTGAGCGCAGCAACCTTAGACGCCAGATCGCCGCTTTTAATATTGACCGCGTGCAGGCCTTCGTAATTTGCGGCCACCGCCAGCTTCTCATCGAACAGATCGCAAATGATCACGTCGGAACAGCCGCCCGCCAGCGCGGCCAGCGCCGTCACCACGCCGATCGGGCCGGCGCCGATCACCAGTCCGATATCGCCTGGTTTGATGCCGGCTTTGGTGGCGGCGTGCATGCCAATCGCCAGCGGCTCGACCATGGCGCCTTCCGCGAAGCTGACGTTGTCCGGCAGCTTGAAGGTAAACGCGCCGGGATGAACCACGGTTTCACGCAGGCAGCCATCCACCGGCGGCGTCGCCCAGAAGCGCACCGCCGGGTCGAGGTTGTAGATCCCGGCGCGCGACTGCGCCGAGTTAAGATCGGGAATGCCCGGCTCCATGCAGACGCGATCGCCCGGTTTGACATGGGTGACATTTTTGCCGGTCGCCAGCACCACGCCGGAGGCTTCATGACCCAGCACCATGGGCGCTTCCACCACGAAAGGACCGATGCGGCCGTGCTGATAGTAGTGAACGTCGCTGCCGCAAATGCCCACAGAGTGAATTTTGATCAGGACGTCATTGTCGCCTGTTGTCTCATCGAACTCGCGATCTTCAATCGCAATTTTGCCCGCTTTCTCCAGAACCAGCGCTTTCATTTTTACCCCCGGCAAGATCATTGTGATGGTATCGATATCATTTATCTGCGGCGATACTGTCGCAAAAAAAGCTGCAAAACTGTGATGCTTGTTAAATATCTGTCAAACAGGTAGCCAACCAATCCTCCCTGTAACCAACAACATTGAGGCCGATCACAGATTAACGCTGAACGGCCTGCGATAAATGATACCGATACCATTAACATGAGAAGGAAAAGCCATGACAGACAAGCAAGAGTACGTTCAGCTAACGCTTGATGCCCTGCAGCAGGCCGAGATCCGGCTGACCGACAAAGAGCGCCAGCGTATTGAGATCGCCACCTTTGGCCTGCCGGACTATCCCCTTTCCGGTTTGCAGCTGCTGACCTATGTCAACTCGCCGCGCTATTGCGCCAAGGAGCTGGTGCTGTTTCCTCGCCAGACCTGTCCTGAACATCTGCATCCGCCGTTCGACGGCACGCCGGGCAAACAGGAAACCTTTCGCTGTCGCTGGGGTGAGGTCTATTTATTCGTGGACGACAGCAGCCTGACGCAGAATGACGCCAGCGGCGAGCCGGTGTGTCGGGTGCCTGAAGGCAGCGAAGCCTGGTACAGCTGTACAGGCTATGTGCGGCTGCGGCCGGGCGAGCAGTACACCATTGCGCCGAATACCCGCCACTGGTTTCAGGCGGGCGATCAGGGCGCGGTGGTGTCGGAGTTCTCGTCGGAGAGCCGCGATGAGCTGGATATTTTCACCGATCCGCGCGTCAACCGGCTGGCCTGAGAATCAGCATTAGCGTCCTGACCCAGGATCTGTCATGATTTGTAAATGATACAAAATGATGTGGTGGAATAAAGGAGCCGAAATTGGCAGCAGGTCGGGGACGAAAGGCGACGCTGGCAAGCGTCGCCGCACAGGCGAACGTCAGTAAAATTACCGCTTCCCGGGCGTTTTCGCAGCCTGAGAAAGTGCATCCGGAAACGCTGCAACGCATTCGCGAGACGGCAGAACAGCTCGGCTATGTGGTCAACGCCGCCGCGCGCAACCTGCGGGCGAAGGCCAGTAAAACCATCGGCATCGTCAATCCCGATATGGCTAACCCTTTCTTTGGCGGCCTGACGCGTCTGATGACGCTGGAAGCGCAAAAAATGGGTTACGACACGCTGGTGTTCGACTCTTATGAATCCCAGGAAGCGGAAGATCGCATTATCGATAAGCTGATTGGCTACAACGTCGACGCCATTATTCTCTCGGTGATTTCTAACGACGTTAACTATCACCCCGCCTATATGAAGCGGCTGGAGATCCTGAATATTCCCGTGGTGCTGGTGGACCGCGAGCTGCAGGCTTCGCACTGCAGCGGGGTCTATATCGACAATCTGGACTGCGGCCTCCAGACCGGGCGCTGGCTGCTGGAACAGCAGGCAAAGCGCGTGGTGGTGGTTTCCGGGCCGGAAAACTCCAACGTCGCGCGTGAAAGGGTGACCGGTTTACAGGCGGCGCTGCTGGGCAAGGTGACGTCGTTCGAAATTTTGCACGCCGATTTCTTTATGGATGCCGCCTGGCGGGAAACCAGCCGCTGGCTCAGCAGCCACGAGGCGCCGGATTACTTTGTCGGCTGCAATAATCAGATTTCGCTGGGGATCGTCAAAGCCTGTATCGAACATCAGCTAAAGCTGATGGAGCAGGTTAATCTGTTTAGCATTGATGACGTTTCTCATGCGGAGATCTACGGCTTTCATATTCCCTGCGTTACCCATGATCTGCAGGAAATTGCCTGGCAGGCGCTGAATCTGGCGCTGCGTCGCGTGCAGGACAGCGACAGCAAGCCCGGAAAAGTGATCGTGCGCGGTAAGATTGTGGCCTAGGGCATCCGGCGAGGGAACAGCATGAACAACGATATCAATCAGGAAATTACCTTCCGCAAGCTCTCCGTCTTTATGATGTTTATGACCAAAGGTAATATCGCGCGCACGGCGGAGGCGCTCGATCTGAGCAGCGTCAGCGTGCATCGGGCGCTGCACACGCTGGAAGAGGGCATCAACTGCCCGCTGTTTATCCATAAAGGGCGCAACCTGGTGCCGCTGCCAGCCGCCTGGACGCTGCTGGAATATTGCCGCGACGTCACCGCGCTGATGAATAAAGGCATTGAAGAGGCGCGCCTGGTAGCAGGTGTAGGCTGCGGACGACTGCGCCTCGGCACGCTCTACTCCCTGACGCTGGAAACCATTCCCCGCCTGGTGATGGGTATGAAGCTGCGGCGGCCCGCGCTGGAGCTGGAGCTGACCATGGGTTCTAACCAGATGTTGCTCAACATGCTGGAGGATGACGCGCTCGACGCGATCCTCATCGCCACCGACAGCGAGGTCCCCAGCGGCGCGAATTTCGACGTTATCCCCCTGTTCTACGATCATATTTTTCTCGCCGCGCCGGCGGGGGAAAAGCTCGATATCACGCGCGAAGCGGATCTGCGCGACTACGCCGACCGCGATTTTGTCTCGCTGGCGGAAGGCTTTGCCACCTATGCCGGCTTTCAGGAAGCGTTTCAGGTGGCGGGATTTGAGCCGCGCATCGTTGCGAAGGTCAATGACATTTTCTCGCTGATCAGCCTGGTGCAGGCGGGTATGGGCTTCTCGCTGATCCCCGGCCGCATGAAAAAGGTGTATGAAAACAGCGTGCAGCTGGTGAGGCTCGCCGAGCCCTACCAGATGCGCCAGCGGATTTCGATCGTCTATTCGCACCACCGCGAACGCGACCAGGATCTGCTGGCGCTCGCCGCCGAAGGCCGCATGTTCGCTCGCGGCCTTACTGACTCAGCCGTTTAGCCAGATGGCGCGCCACCTCGACGCTGTTGCGCTCCATGCAGATCGCCTCTCCCTGCCAGCCCGCCTGGTGCGTCAGCCCGGTCAGCACGTTGCCGGGCGGCATCTCGATCGCCAGCCGCGCGTCGCGCTGATTGGCGGCGATCACCGCATCGCTCCACTGCACCGTGCGCGCCATATTAAAGGCGAGATCGTCGGCGATGCGGCGCGGCTCCCAGATTACGCGGCCGGTTGAGCCGCTCAGGTAGGCGCAGGCGGGACGCGCCAGGGTGACGCCTTCAAAAGCGCGCGCCAGCGCCGCGGCCGGCTTGTCCAGCAACGCGCAGTGGGACGGCACGCTCACCGCCAGCCGGGTCGCTTTACTGGCGCCCGCGTCGAGCGCTTTTTGCGCCACCGCCGCCATATCCTCGTCACGTCCGGCGATCACCGTCTGTGTTTCCGCATTGATATTGGCAACATAGGTGTTGCTGCCCGCCATCAGCGTCTCCAGCTTGCCTAACGTCAGCCCGACGATGGCGGTCAGGCCATAGCCGTGAGGATAGGCCTGCTCCATCAGATCGCCGCGCAGGGCAACCAGCCGCAGCGCGTCATCAAAGTCGAGCGCGCCGGCGATGACCGCAGCGGGAAAGGCGCCGATAGAGAGGCCGCTGACGATATCCGGCTTCACGCCCTGCTTAATCAGCTCACGCGCCCAGGCAACGCCGACAATCAGCAGCGAAAGCTGCACGGCGCGGGTGTGGCGCAGCGCCTCGGCGCTGTCGAGTCGATCGGTTTCGTCGCCCAGCACGGCGCGCACGCGACTCAGCAGCGCGTCGCCGTCGGGCAGCTGTTGCAGCATCCCGGCGCGCTGCGTGCCCTGGCCGGGAAAGGTAAAGAGTATTTTCATTGGGGCTCCCTGCTCCAGGGTGAGGCGGTCAGGAGCGGGCCGGTGGCGGTTTTCACCAGCGCGCGGCCGGCGCGCAGCCATTCGCTGAGCGCAAAGGCGCCTGACTCTGTTTCAACCTGGGTGTCGACGCGGCAGGGCAAACGTGTTGTCTGCGTCTGCCACTGCTGTAAGAGGTCGCGCGCCAGCGGCTGCGGCGCGCGGAGGATTACATCGAGATCGCTCTCAGGATGCAGCACCGGGCGGCCGGTCGCCAGCGCGTAGCCGGTGCTGCCGGTCACGCCCCAGCGCCACGGCCAGCGCATATCGGCCAGCGCCAGCGCGGCCTGAACCGGTCGATACGCCGCAAAGGGCGAATCACGCAGCACGTCGCGTTCGGCCAGGCTCTCCGGCGTGGTCACGCGGACAATATCTGCGGCATGCACCCAGCCGGCAGCGCGCTGTTCGCGCCGTTCGCCGCGCACGCCCACCGGGATTAACCCCTCGGCGTGACGATCGCGCCGCACCACCACTGGCAGCTCAGCGTGCCAGTGGTGGCCGACCCACGCCTCGCTCACCAACAGCAGCGCGCTCTCGCTGCGCAGCCAGAGCAGATCGTGAGGACGAGGGATAACGTTCATGTTAAATACCTGAGGTTAACGTAATAAACAGGGGAAGCGACAGCACGCACAGCACCGAGCTGAGCAGCAGCACCGCCTCCGCATCCGGCGACTGCACGCCGAAGCGGTTGCCAAACACCACGCCGAAGAAGCCCGCCGACAGCGCAATCATCAGAATCGAAGTAATGGCCACCGGCCCGGTCAGGCCCAGCGCCAGCACGATGCCCCAGGCGATAAAGGGCTGAATTAACAGTTTAGCCACGGTGCCGACGCCGACCACCGCGTTGAGTTTCAGCTTCCGCGCCGAGAGGATCACGCCGGTCAGGAACAGCGCCGCGGCGGTGGCCGCCAGCCCGAGCGGTTTGATCGCCGCCAGCACCAGCTCCGGCATTTTAACGCCGAAGGCGGAAAGCACCACGCCAAACAGCGGGCCGAGCACAATCGGTTTTTTCACCGAACGCCACATCAGCACCGGCAGCATGGCGAAGGTAGAACCGTGGTCTTCGCCGGCGGCGCGCGCCTTTTCACGCTCGAGGATCAGCAGGCAAAGCGGCGTCAGCAGCACCGAGCCGCAGGCGATGGAGACCGCCACCGACAGCGAGGTGGCGCCGCTTTCGCCCAGCACGCTGCCGAGGATCGGCAGGCCCAGCGCGGCATAGTTCGGCAGCGCCACGGTCAGGGTCAGCACGGCGGCATCCTGAGGCGCCTTTTTAAACACTTTAGTAGCGAGGAAATAGATCGCCGCATAGGTGATCCACATGGCGCCGGTCAGCACCACAATCAGCGGCCACTGGGCGACGATGCCGGGCCAGGAGGTCTGCACCGTGGCGCTGAACAGCGCCGCCGGCAGGGCAAAATCCATCACGAAGATATTGAGCAGCGAAACGTCTTTATTATCGACCATTCCCGCTTTGCCGGCCCAGAAGCCGAGCAGCATAATCACAAAGATGGGAGCAAGGGCATGAACAATTATGTAAATCATAAATCACCTGTTTTTAAGAATGGTTATTCCAGCACACGCGATGTTTATAATTTCTAAAAGCGGCCCTTGCCCCGGGGCGCGACGATGCGCCCCGAGCAGACCGGTTTCGGCAGGTCTTTTTTAATAAGTGTTTTGGTGTTACCAGGCCGCGCGCATCCGCTCGCGAACCAGGGAGGAGCTGCGGCGGTTTTCCGCGCCGAGCCGGGTTTTCAGCGTCGGATCCTGACGCGCGTCGGCGATCGCTTTCTGCAGGGCGATTTCCACCTGCGCCAGATCGGCGTCGGACGGCGCGTCTGGGTTGCTGACGTTCAGCAGATCGGCGAGCAGCCCCAGCGTGGCGAAGTTGCTGACGTCATACGCCATCGGCGGAATAGTCGCCGCCAGCTTTTCCAGCGCGTCGACGGTGCGCAGCGTAATGCGCGCGGCGGACTCTTTGCCCATCGCATGCACCAGCACGCCCCGATCGTTAATGGCAATCAGACGGTTTGCCTGGTAGCCGTGCGCCAGAAACGCACCTGACATCGCTTTGCCAACGATCAGGCCGATTACCGGATGTCCGGCGAGACGCGCTTTCGCATAGGCGCCTGCGGCGCCGGCCAGCGCCTGATGAATGCCGAACGCCTCTTCGCGGCGGCCGTAGGCCTGGCTGGGCACGTCGATCACCGCGATAATCGGGCGCTTCACTTCGCTTTTTTGATCCGCCTCGATGGTTTCATTGACCACCTTCGCCAGCGTCCAGCCCTCCAGCAGGCCGACCTCGCCGCGCGCGGCGCGGGGATAGTGGTTGTGCGCGTCGGGCACCACGGCGATAAAGCGCGCGCGCTCGCCGTTGAGTTCGCCGTCGGCGACCTGTACAGAGGCGCAGAGGCCGCTAACATGCTGCGCGTTGGGTGCCAGTTTTTCCAGCCAGGTCGCACCGCGGCTGATAGTCTCGGTCATTATTTATCCTCCCGCGCAAAAAGCTGTTTAATCTGCGCCGTGTCCGCCTGCTGACGCGTATCGAACTGGGTCAGACGCGGCAGGAAATCGGCATAGTTGTCGCTGCGATGCTGCGCCGGCACCCCTTTGTCGATAAAACTTTTCATCGCGGTTTTCACTGCGCTAATGCCGTCGTCCACCAGCGCGTCGGCCAGCCCGCTGGCGTAGCGGATCTCGCCGCCGGTCATGCTCCAGATAAAGGGACGGTCGCGGGAGTCATACTCTTCAATGCCCGCTTCCTGCTCGATAACCTGCGGACCGTTAAGGCCCAGACGCGCCTCACGCGTGACGATAAGGTAGCTGCAGAGCGCGGCGGCAATAGACATGCCGCCAAAGCAGCCGACGGTGCCGGCGATAATGCCAATCACCGGGGTGTAGCGGCGCAGATCGACGATAGCGGCATGGATATCGGCAATCGCCGCCAGGCCGAGATTCGCCTCCTGCAGGCGCACGCCGCCGGTTTCCAGGCAGAGCACCGCCTGGGTGGCAATGCCGTTGCGGTTATCTTCTGCCGCCAGCTCAAGCGCCGCCGCCATTTTCGCGCCGGAGACTTCCCCCATGCTGCCGCCCTGGAAGGTGCCTTCGATGGCGATCACCACGGCGGACTGCCCGTTAATGGTGCCGCGCGCCACCACCATGCCGTCATCGGACTGCGGCACGATGCCCTGCGGCGCCAGCCAGGGCGACATGATGCCCTCAAAGGGATCGAGCAGTTCGCGGTAGCTGCCTTCATCCACCAGCGCATGCGCGCGTTCACGGGCGCGCAGTTCAATAAAGCTCGGATCGTTACGCATGGCTCACCTCTTCAAAAACCTGTTCGATACGAATGCGCGCCACGCCCGGCGTCGCGCCGAAATCGTGGATCACCAGCTGCCCGGCGGGCAGGCCGCTGATCAGGTTCAGGCGGTCGAACAGCGCCTTCCAGCGGCTGTCGCTGTTGTCGAGCGAAGTGGTGATATCAATCGTGAGCGTTTGCCCTTCGGCTGCGGTGAACAGCACTTCCATATCACCGGAGCCAACTACCCCTGCAAGGGCTCTGCCGCTAAGCGTGCGGTTCGCAGGGAGAGATAATGTAATGTGTTCCATAACGTCCTCTAGAAAAAAGAGTGAGGGTGAGCAAGGCTGACCCTGTCAATGAACAGCGTGGCGGCCAGCAGATCGGCGGCGCCGCCCGGCGAAGCGTTGAGCTTCAGCATGCCGGCATCGAGACGCGCCAGCGCGCGCTGGCCCGCCGCCATCATACAGCCGCCCGCCGCCAGCACGGCGCGCGCGCCCGCCTGCATCGTTTCCAGTCCGGGCAGGCCCGCGCGGGAGAGCACGCAGGTGTCGCTGAGCGAGGTCATGATCGCCATCAGCGCGTCGAGGCGGGCTTCGCTTTCGCTGGCGCCCGCCGCGCGGCTGCGCAGCAGCTGCGGCAGCGCCAGCGCCATGACGTGGGGAAATCCCTGCTGCGCCTCTTCGCGCGCGCCAGGCACCCGGTAGCGATGGCTCGCCTTCAGCCCTTTGCTGAACAGCTTCGGCGCGGCATTGTCGGGCAGGCTGGCCAGCGCTGCCGCCGTGTGGGCAAGCTGTGCGGCGTCGGCGCGACCGCCGTTCATCGCCGCTGCGCTCACCAGCAGGCCCAGCGCCCAGATGGCGCCGCGATGGGTGTTGACCCCGCCGGTGGCCGCCATCATGCGCTGCTCCCCTTCCCGACCCAGCCGCCCGACCGCTTCGCGCAGGGCGACGTCGGCCGGGCGCTGCCAGCACTCGCGCGCCAGCTGCTGAAAGGTCGGCTGCAGGCTGTGGGCTGAGCGCTCCATCAGCGCCAGCGTCAGATCCTGGTGTGCGCCGCTGCCGCGACTGTCGACCAGACCCGGCTTCGGCGTGAGCCGCGCTTCCGCGATCAGGCTGTCGCATGCGACGGCCGCCAGCTGGCTCACCTCCGCCTCGGCTTGCGTCTGTGACAGGAGTTTCATTACCAGCTCCGGAATTTTGCCGGCGGGTTGTAGAGACCGCCTGACCATTCGACCAGATCGGCGACGCTGCCGGCGGCCAGCAAGGAGCGCGTGGCGTCGGAGCGGCGAATGCCCATATCTTCCGGGTAGACCACCTTGCCGCTTTTACGCAGCGCGGCGACGCGCGCGGCGTCAACGCCCAGGCCGATATCGGTGATGCCCGCCACGGCGGCGACCATGGCGCGACGCTCTTCAAGGCTCTCGGCGCGATAGAGGTAGGCGATGCCCTCTTCGGTCAGCACGTGCGTCACGTCGTCGCCGTAGATCATCACCGGCGCCAGCGGCATACCCGAGGCTTTCGCCACCTCGACGGCGTCGAGCTGCTCGACGAAGGTCGGTTTCGCGCCGGCCTGGAAGGTTTCCACCATCTGCACCACCAGCTTTTTGCCGCGCTGCATCGGGTCCGGCTCGGTGATCATATTGAGCCAGGCGGGCGTGGCGTGGCGGCGACCGTGCGGATCGTGTCCCATATTGGGCGCGCCGCCGAAGCCGGAGAGACGGCCGCGCGTCACGGTAGAGGAGTTCGCTAGCCCGTCGACCTGCAAGGTGGCGCCGATAAACATATCGACCGCATACTGACCCGCCAGCTGACAGAAGGCGCGGTTGGAGCGCATCGAACCGTCCGAGCCGGTGAAAAAGATATCGGGACGGGCGCGGATATACTCTTCCATCCCTAGCTCGCCGCCAAAGCAGTGCACGCTCTCAACCCAGCCGCTCTCAATCGCCGGGATCAGCGTCGGATGCGGATTCAGCGTCCAGTGTTTGCAGATTTTACCTTTCAGGCCGAGCTGTTCGCCGTAGGTGGGCAGCAGCAGCTCGATCGCCGCCGTGTTAAAGCCGATACCGTGGTTAAGCGACTGCACCTGATGTTCGGCGTAGATCCCTTTAATCGCCATCATCGCCATCAGGATATGCTCCTGCTTAATCAGGCGAGGATCGCGCGTAAACAGCGGTTCGATAAAGAAGGGCTTGTCGGCCACCACGATATAATCGACCCAGGAGGCGGGAATATCGACGCGCGGCAGGTCGCTTTCATCGTCAACCAGTTCGTTGACCTGCGCAATCACGATACCGTCGCGGAACGCGGCGGCCTCGACCAGCGCGGGGGTATCTTCGGTGCTCGGCCCGGTATAAAGATTGCCTTTGCGATCGGCTTTATAACCGGCAATCAGCGCCACGTTCGGACTGAGATCGACATAGAGCCGGGAATAGAGTTCGATGTAGGTATGGATAGCGCCTATTTCCAGCTGACCATCCTGCAATAATTGTGAAATACGCAAACTCTGCGGACCGGAAAAAGAGAAGTCGAGTTTACGGGCAATGCCTTTTTCAAATATATCGAGATGCTCGCTGCGGCCCACGCTCGGCATAATCATATGCAGGTCGTGAACTTTCGCCGGGTCGACTTCCGCCAGCGTGCGAGAAAGAAAATCAGCCTGTTTCTGGTTATTCCCTTCCAGCACGACGCGGTCGCCTGGCGCAATGAGTTTTTCCAGCGCTTCTACTGCTCTTTCAGTAGGGATCACTTTACCGTCTGCGGGAAAGGATGCTAAACGACGCGCTTTTTCGCTGCGGCGCGTGTTCCATTCCCGAACCGGCGCCTGGCCAGTTTGCATTATAACCTCCTGATTCAGATAACCATTCTTCGTTTATGCTGGATGGAGTCTGCGCTTTCTGATCAAGTGATTCAATTAAGACAAGGTGACGATCGTTAGTCTTAGAGTAATGATTGAGGGTTTCGGCATTGAGATAAACGAACCCGAAAACTGAGTGTAGACCTCATCCTCAGGAGGAAAAGGTCCCGTCAGGATATTTCTTCAGTTTGAAATAATAATTAGCCGTCAATATCGACTTTTTTATCCGCATTAAAAGGCGAACTATCAGGATAATATGCGGATTAGGCAGGTTATTTTTCTTTATCGGCCGGCGTCATAAAGAGCGACGCGGTATTTTGAATAAAAAGTGTAACATCCTTATTTTGCCTCCCCTCTTTCCAGCACAGCGACAAAGAGGTGGTGATATCGGTCGCATCTATATCCAGCGCCACCACATCCTGGCGCAAAAAAAGGCGCTGCGAGGCGGGAACAAAGGTTATTCCCATGCCCATTGCCGTCAGATTAATGGCGGTATTAACGTCGCGCGCTCGCACGCTGCTGCCCGGCGCGATGCCCGCCTCCGCATAGAGGCGTAATACCGTGCCGCCCAGCCCGACGCCGTCGGGATCCTGCTGGACAATCAGGGTTTCATCCGCCAGCTCGCTCAGGCGGATCTGTCGCGCGCCCGCGTGAGGATGATCGTCAGGCAGCACCGCGATAAGCGGCGTCTGCTGGATAGTGCGGCGGGCAATAAAACGGCAGGCTGGCAGCGGGCCGCGCAGAATGCCAATATCCAGTTCGCCGCTTTGCAGCAGGCTGAACTGCTGATCGACGTTGTACTCTGTCGGCTTCAGCTGGATGGTCGGGAACTGGCTTCTGAAGCTGCGCAGCGCCTTCACCAGCAGCGGCTCCTGCACCGCAGTGCCGACATAGCCGAGACGCAGCACGCCCCGACTGCCCGCCGCCACCTCTTTGACGGTGACCTGCAGGTTGTCCAGCCGCCTCACCGTGCGCGCAATCTCCTCCACCAGCTGCTCTCCCTCCGCCGTCAGGCTAACCTGGCGCTTATTGCGTTCAAACAGCCGTATCCCCCAGTTTTGCTCCAGCGACTGAATATGCTGGCTCAGCGCGGGCTGCGTCAGGCTGACCTCCGCCGCCGCGCGAGCGAAATGCAGCGTGCGTGCCAGGGCGAGAAATGAGCGAAGTTTACGGTGATCCATGCTTTTCCTGATAATGGTTCATTATTAATAATCCGATAATAGCAATTAGATCTTTATCAGTCCGCGTTTTATTTTCTTTCCTGTTGTGACGATTTGTCCCCCCTGTCGCCAGGCGGATGCCTGACTGGTTTAAGGAGAAAATATGAGTGACCTGTTATCTCGCCCTGAAGAAGGCGCCAGTTTCGATCTGCGCGCGGCGATCGACCTACTGAAGCAGTACGACGACGAATATATTGAAACCAACGAGCCGGTCGATCCCGCCGCCGAACTTTCAGGCGTCTATCGCTATGTCGGCGCGGGCGGCACCGTAATGCGCCCGACGCGCACCGGACCCGCGATGGTGTTCAACAAGGTAAAAGGGTACGAGGATTTCCGCGTGCTGATCGGCCTGCTCGCCTCGCGGCAGCGCGTCGCCCGCCTGCTGGGCGTCCCGAAAGAGAAGCTGGCGCAGCTGCTGCGCGACTCGGTTCATCACGCCATCGCGCCGGTGGTGATCCCCCGTGAGCGGGCGGCGTGCCAGGAAGTGGTGCATCTGGCCAGCGACGAGGGATTTGATATCCGCACGCTGCTGCCCGCCCCGACCAACACGCCTGAGGATGCCGGCCCCTATTTTACGCTGGGCATGTGCTACGCCGCCGATCCGGAAACGGGTGAACACGATGTCACCATTCATCGCCTCTGCGTGCAGGGTAAAGATGAGATTTCGATGTATTTCGTGCCAGGCCGCCATCTCGATCAGTTCCGCATTAAAGCGGAACAGGCGGGCAAGGCGCTGCCGATCACCATCAGCATTGGCGTCGATCCCGCTATTGAGATCGGCGCCTGCTTCGAGCCGCCGACCACGCCGCTGGGCTTTGACGAACTGGCCATCGCAGGCGGTCTGCGCCGTCGCGCGGTGGAGCTGGTGCAGGGCGTCGCCGTCGATGCGCGCGCTATTGCCCATGCGGAGATTGTGATTGAAGGCGAACTGATGCCGAACTACCGCGTGCAGGAAGATCAGCATACCCACAGCGGCAAGGCGATGCCGGAGTTTCCGGGCTATACCGGCGAGGCGCAGGCCGCCGTGCCGGTGATCAAAGTTAAAGCCGTCACCCACCGCAAAAACCCGATCCTGCAAACCTGCATTGGACCAAGCGACGAGCACACCAATCTCGCCGGCATTCCTACCGAAGCGAGCATTCTCGATATGGTTGAGCGCGCGCTGCCGGGGCTGGTGAAAAATGTGCACTGCCCTTCGCCGGGCACCGGCAAATATATGGCGGTGTTGCAGATTAACAAGCGCGGACCGCAGGATGAGGGACGTCAGCGCCAGGCGGCGTTACTCGCCTTTTCCGCCTTTTCCGAGCTGAAGCATGTGTTCCTGGTGGATGAAGATGTCGACGTGTTCGATTTAAGCGATGTTATCTGGGCGATGACCACGCGCTATCAGGCTGATGTGGACACCATCACCATTCCTGGCGTGCGCTGCCATCCTCTCGATCCGTCGCAGGATCCGGCGTTCAGCCCCTCTATTCGCGCGCACGGCATTACCTGTAAGGCGATTTACGACTGTACCGTGCCCTGGAATTTGAAAGGCAACTTCCAGCGCTCGCAGTTTATGGAGGTGGACGTAAACCGCTTTATTCCCGGCTTTAGTCAGCCTTAAAAACGCCAAAGGCCGCATTACGCGGCCTCTGAAACAGCAGTGAAGCAGGATTATTTAACCAGCTCAGCCGACACGTAAGCACCGTTATCGAAGCGTGCGCCGGTAATTTTGTATGAGGCGCCAGCCTGATGCGCCTGCGCAGCGATTTGCGCTTCTGCCGCGTCCAGCGTTGAGGCGGAAGCGGTGATGCTCTGAGCGAAGCTGCCGAATGAAACCAGTGACAGAGCGGCAACTGCAACGAAATTTTTGATGGTTTTCATGGTCGATTCCTTAATGATTATTCAGGTTGGTGAGGCGTTCTGCCTCGATGTGATAATCATGCGCCTGAAAACCTGCGGGTAAAAGCGGACTAATTTGCTCTGAAGATTCAAAAAAAGTGAATGAGTTTGGCGGGGCGCTCTGCACATAATGAAGAAGGCTTAAAGAAGCTTTATGAACCCCCTGAGCGATCGCAGCAAGGGGGTCTGGAAGGACCTTATTATGAGCGAACGTGTCCCGCGCGCGCCCGCTTTTTGCCAGAAGCAGACGTGGCCTTTGTTGCCGCACGCCGATGAGGAAAATCACCGCTCATATTGTCTGCATCATTCATTGTGACTTTTTAGCTGAAAATGTTGGGTAATTTTCAGGCGTAATAAGCTGATAAGGCACCCAGTTGAACGCCTCAACCTTTTGCTTATCCAGCAGCGCTTTGGTTACCTGAACCGAACCGGTGGCCTGTCCTTTAGCGTCCTGGAAAATATTCAGCGCCATTTTGCCCGTTTTAATAAACTGCTGACCGTCTGGCGTTCCGTCGATGCCGGCAACGAGAATTTTTTCATTCTTCGCCTGGCTCAACGCCATGATGGCACCGATTGCCATTTCATCGTTATTGGCGGCAATGGCGTCAATCGGACGCTGATTCAATAGCCAGCCTGAGACCACATCTACCGCTTCATTGCGCTGCCATTTTGCAGATTGCTTCTCAATCACCTTCATATCTTTATATTTGGCAATCACCCCTTCTACTGCGCGGGTACGCTCACGCGCCTCTTCGTTCGACAACGCGCCCATCAAAATGGCTACGTTGCCTTTGTAGTGCATTTTTTTTGCCAGCGCCTCCATCTGCATTTCGCCGCCCAACGCAGAATCTGAACCGACATAAGCCATATCAGCAGGCAACTTCATTTCCGGCTTGCGGTTAACAAAAACCAGTGGGATACCGGCGTTTTTTGCCGCAGTGATCATCGGCAACACGCCCTGCGTATCCACCGGATTAAGGATGATGGCGTCAACGCCCTGATTGATAAAATCATCCACCTGCTGCACCTGCAGCGCCACATCGCCTTTCGCATCAACAAACTGCCCGTTGAGCTGATTCGCTTTCAGCTCCTGCTGCATCTGGTTGCGCAGGATAGAGACAAAGTTGAGGTCAAAGTTAGCCAGCGCCACGCCAACGGTGAAGGTTTTGGCGCTGACACTCACGCTGAGCAGCAGAGAGCAGAGACAAAGAAGAAGGGTTCTGATGTTCATGATCTGTTCCTGTAGGGTTGAAATCATTATTGTTTTCAGAGGTTTTTTAACGTCGGGTAACAGGCAAATACCCGACGTATGACGTTTATAACGTAAAGTGATCGCGGAACTGCTGAAGCGCCGCCGTGCTATCGCCGCTGGCCCAGCCCTCCATGGCGACCGTACCGCTGTAACCCATCTCCTGCAATGCACGGGCGATGGCGCGATAGTTTATCTCACCTGTTCCCGGCTGCTGGCGTCCCGGTACATCGGCAACCTGAATTTCCCCGATAGCCGCACCGCAGCGCCGCATCAGTTCAATCAGATTCCCTTCGCCAATTTGTGCATGGTAAAGATCCAGATTCATCTTTAGCCCTGGGCTGTTGACGGCCTCAACCAGCGCCAGCGTATCGGCCGCCAGAGCAAACGGCGTGCCGGGATGATCAACCGGAAGGTTAAGGTTCTCGAGGGTGAAAACCCGCCCGGCACTTTCTCCGAGCTGCGCGATCTGGCGCAGCGTATCGACGGCCTTCAGCCACATGGCGCCGCTAACTGTCGCAACGGGCTTTACCGGCAGGCCGCGATCGTTAAGGCCTGTGCCATGCAGATTAAGCACAGGGCAGTTGAGCCGTGCAGCCACCGACAGCGACGCTTCAGCGCTTTGCAGCAATTGCTGAATTTCCGCATCGTCGGTGAGATTACCGCTCAGATAGCCGGTCATGGAGGTAAAGCGTGCGCCGGTCGCCGCCAGCGCCGCGATATCCTTGTTGGCCCAGCCCCAGATTTCGACGCCAAAACCCAGTTCATGAATGCGTTTCACGCGCTCGATAAAGGGCAGTTCGAGAAAGACCATTTCAGCGCATACGGAGAGTTGATAACCAGCCATCAGCGTCCTCCCAGTGTGACAGGTTGGTTGCGCTTAACAGATTCAATGCAGGCCAACGCGATTTCCAGTGCGTTACGCGCATCTTCACCGGTCGCGCGCGGCATTTCTCCACTGCGGACACAGCGGGCGAATTCAGTCATTTCCGCCACATACGCTTCGCGCAGTAAATCCGAATCCAGCCGCGAGGTGTCGACAGCGATACCACTGGCGGTGTAACGCACGCAGTGATTAGCATTGATATGACCCGCCTGCAGCATGCCTTTGCTGCCAAAGACCTCACCGCGCACGTCGTAGCCATACACGGCCTGAAAGTTCGCTTCGGCGATAGCGATAGCACCGTTATCGAAGCGGATAGTCACCACAGAGGTATCCAGCAGGCCTTTATTTTTAAAATCCGGTCTTACCAGCGCATCTGCCAGCGCATAAACCTCAACCGGTTTCGCGCCGTGATTGAAATGCAGCAGCGTGTCGAAGTCGTGTATGAGCGTTTCGAGGAATATTGTCCATTGCGGAATCGGTGCCGGATCGTGCAGGCCCGGATCGCGCGTCACCGAACGGCTAAGCTGGGTTGTACCATTCTCGCCATTTTTTACTGCTGCAATTGCCGCAGCAAACCCGGAATCGAAGCGACGATTAAACCCTACCTGTAACACCACACCCGCCTGTTTTGCCGCGGCAATCGCGCGATCTGCCTCCTCCAGCGTAACGGCCATCGGTTTCTCGCAAAACACATGCTTACCGGCATTCGCAGCGGCAATCACCCATTCAGCATGGGTGCGTGCCGGGGCAGCGATGGCAATGGCATCGATCTCTGCATCCTGAAGAAGCGCATGCAGATCGCTGTACGCTTTGCTGACGCCCAGCCGGGTAGCCAGCTTTTCCGCTGCGCCGGGAAAGGGATCGGCAATCGCCGCCAGGGTTGCGCCGGGCACGCGATACGCCAGATTTTCAGCATGGAAGCTGCCCATACGGCCCGCGCCGATTAACCCTACACGCACTGTTTGCTGGTTCATAAAAAACTCCTTGTTATTTCGCTTTCGCCCATGCGGGCGAGGAAGGTTGTTGATCAGATCGCTGCGCCTCTGCGGCGAAACGACGAGATTTGGAGAGCATCAGCGGCTCGATATGCTCAAGAGAAACGCCTCGGGTTTCTGGTAAAAAGCGGCGGACAAACCAGAACGCCACCAGACACCCCACGGCGCACAGCATCAGCGGGAAAGCCCCATGAAAGTGATCCATCAACACCCGGCTGCGGTTCATCATCGGGAAACTCTGGGTAACGATAAAATTCGCGAGGTACATAGAAGCGAATGCAAAGCCCATCGCCACGGCGCGGATGCGGTTGGGAAAGATTTCAGAGATCAGTAGCCAGGCACCGAGGCTCCATGACAGGCCAAAGATCAGGACAAAGGCCACCAGCCCCACCACTGGCAGAATCCCGCCCGCCTCGGTGATAAACGCCCAGGCGGTAAACATCAGACAGAGCGCGCACCCCAGCGCGCCCCAGCGCAGCAGCGGCATGCGCCCTGCGCGGTCAATGGTGCTCAGGCAAACGGCCACACCAACCAGCAGCGCCAGGCCAAGGAAGATGCTCTGGAACAGCGAGGCCTGAGTACTGGCGGTGATGTTTTGCAGCAGCGAGGGGGCGTAATAGAGAAGAATGTTGATGCCAGATATCTGCTGCAAAATAGCGATGGCGCAGCCAATCAGCAGGATATAGCGGGCGCGCGCATCGCGCAGGATGCCGCGCTGGCTGGCGGAGGCATGGTCGTGCTGATTGGCCGTCAGGATTTCCTGCAGCAGTCGTTCAGCGTGCTGCGCATTCGACAGCCGGGTCAGCACCGCGCGGGCGCGCGCTGTTTTGCCGTTCAGCGCTAGCCAGCGCGGTGACTCCGGCATAAACGGAACCAGCAGCAGAAACAGCGCACAGGGCACCACGCCAGAGGCCAGCATCCAGCGCCAGCCCTCGCTGACAATCCACTGATGCGACATACCGCGCGCGATCAGGTAGTTAACGATATAGACCGCTACCTGTCCGCCCACCATCAGCATCTGCTGCAGGCCGAGCATGCGCCCGCGCCAGTCTTTCGGGGAGACTTCGGCGATATACAAGGGCGTAATCGCCGAGGCCATCCCAACCGCCAGACCGCCCACCAGCCGCCAGAGAACAAACTCCGTCAGGGTGCTGGCCAGCGCTGAGCCAGTCGCTGAGAGCACAAAGAGGATGGCGGTCACGATTAGCGTGGATTTGCGGCCAATACGATCGGAAACATAACCAACGCCCCATGCGCCAGCGATGCAGCCGAGAATGACATTAGAGACCGCCCAGCCGCTCTCCAAGGGCGTCAGCGCCAGATGTTCTGTCAGCGGTTCAATCACGCCCGAGATCACCGACGCGTCATAGCCCAGAATCACACCGCTGAGTGAAGCGATGCCACAGATAAACAGAATCAACCGTAAATTATGTTTGCGCATAAAGACTTATTTTCCTTATCTCATTCAAGTCACCTCTTTGCATCCTTCATTGCAAAGGCGATGCCAACTGAAATCAGGGTAATTTTGTGAGCGTTCGCACGGCTTCAGCTCACAAGTTGGCAACAAAATTTACATGCCAACTTAACATGTCAATAAAATGGACATTTCGTTCAGTGGGAGAGGTCGGTGAAACAGCAACGGTTATTGAGTGATGAGAGCGATGCGATTTTTAGCCTGCCAGACAGAGCGGAAGCTGACAGCCTGGATGCGCTGTTATGGCAAAGCTGGCAATCTTTTATGCAGGGTGAACAGCCCTCAACGCTGCGGTACAGCATTTTGCAGTCATGGCAGCGTTCGCAGCAGCAGGCCATCGATCCCTACAGCTTTATCTATACCGCCCCGCCTGCGCATGAGCTGGACGCCATCCTTGAACACAACGCCGAACTGATTCTGGTGGCGCGCAGCATCATGGAAAATTTGCTGGCCTATAATCCAGACGGCCATATCAACCTGACCGACGCGCAAGGCGTCACGCTGCATTTTTGCGGCGCGGATCTGACGCCCGTTGGCAGCATCCTGCGCGAAGAGGTGCTGGGTACCAACTGCACCGCGCGCTGTCTGATTGAACAGCGGCTGGTGTACGTGCTGAGCGGGGAAAACTGGAAGATCAGCCTGCGTAAACGTCGCCGTCAGTGCGCCGCCGCGCCGGTACGCGACGCCAGCGGCCAGCTAACGGGCGTCCTGACCCTGACCGCCACGCCGGAAAACTTTAACGCACATACTCTGGGTACGGTACAGGCGGCGGCAGAAGCAATCGGGCAGCAGCTCATGCTGAGGCGTTTGCTGGCGGAACAGCAGTCCATCCTGGAAACCCTGAATGAAGGGGTGATCGTCTGTGATAAACAGGGCCGCATCAAAACGCTTAACCGCTATGCGCGCCAGATATTCAGCGGGCTTGATCCGCAGGGGACATCGATTGACGAACTGCTGCGTCCACAGGGTGGATCGCTGCTGACCATGCCGTTCTGTAATGACCGTGAGCTGCAGTTTATGCCGGAAGGTTTGGCTCCCCTCTCCTGCCTGCTCTCGCTGATGCCCGCGCCGGATGGAGGGCGCGTTCTCTCTCTGCGTGAAAATCAGCGTATCCGCGCCATTACGCGCAGGGTCATGGGCGTGAGCGCCAGTTACACCTTTGAGATGATTCGCGGCCATGCGCCACGCATGCAGCAGGCAATTCAGAAAGCACGCGCCAGCAGCCGCACCGACAGCACGGTGCTGCTGAGCGGCGAAAGCGGAACCGGCAAAGAGCTGTTTGCCCAGTCGATTCACAACGCCAGCCCGCGCCAGCAGGAAGCCTTTATCGCGCTTAACTGCGGCGCCTTACCGCGCGATCTGGTTCAGAGTGAACTGTTTGGCTATGCAGATGGCGCCTTCACAGGTTCACGTCGGGGTGGTTCAGCAGGCAAGTTTGAGATAGCTGACGGTGGAACCCTTTTCCTTGATGAAATTGGCGAGATGCCGCTTGAAGCGCAAACCAGCCTGCTGCGGGTGCTGCAGGAGAGTGAAGTGCTGCGCATCGGCGCAGCGCAACCGGTGAAGGTCAACGTGCGTATTATTGCGGCAACCCATTGCAATCTGCTTGATGCCGTAGAGAAAGGCGCTTTTCGGCGCGATCTCTACTATCGCCTGAACGTCATCTCACTGGAGATCCCTCCGCTGCGTGACCGGCGTGAGGACATTCCAGAACTCGTCAACACGTTCATTCAGGCACTGTGCGCACGTCTGAAACGCATTCCGCCCGTCGTCGCGCCGGATGCTATGGCGGGGTTGCAATCATGGGATTGGCCGGGAAACGTGCGCGAGCTGGAAAACGTGATCGAGCGCGTGGTTAACCTGTGTGAAGGGTTAGAGATCACGCGTGCAGAGCTTCCTGAGTCGCTACTAAACTCAGCCGTCAATAATGTGAATGAAGACAGGCAACCTTCTCTGCAAAATCTGGAACGCGCACATATCCTGCAGGTGATTGATGAACAGCAGGGGAATCTGCGTCAGTCTGCACAGCAGTTAGGTATCTCACGCACCGCGCTGTATAACAAACTTAATGCCTGGAAAATAGATTATCGCGCATTAAGAAAAAGCGCTCGTTGAACGTAGCGAGTGATGTAGCGGATATGGGACGCTGATGTGTGCCACGCCCCGTGTGCATGAGGCAGCCTGTCGAAGGGCTGCTTCGCATCAAGGCTGCTGGTTGAGGCTTATCAGGCTGCGACAGCAGATGGGGAAGTATCAATGGGCACGCCTGACGTAAAAATCATCCTTGTTCGGTTACGCCTCAACATTGATACTCCCGCCATAACTATCTGCACATTATGCAGCCAACCAACGACTACCCGATTTATTTACCTGCTGACATCGACATCTGCTGGGCGGCCTTCAGATGCTCCTCAACCACTGGGGTATGCGCGTCGGCCAGCGTCTTCACATCGGGATCCTTAATTTTTTTGGCGTCGCTTTGCAGCGTCGACAGCACCATCTTATGGTCTTTAGTGCCAGCGTTTTGCATATACATCTTGTCAAAGGCGGCGCCGCTCTCTTTTTCCAGCTTCATTGCCATCGCCTTGTGCTTAGCGTCCGGCTCAGTCGGCAGCGTAACGCCCTTTTGCTGGGCCACCGTCTGGACTTTAGTCAGCGCGCTGCTGTGGTCTTCCACCATTTTCTGCGCGAAGGCTTTCACTTCGCTGCTTTGCGCCTTGCTGAGCGCAATTTTGGCGGCGGCCACTTCATTGATATTGGCCTGCGCCATATCCTTCAACGCTTTTTCGTCGCCGGCGCTGAGCTTGCCGTTCGATGCGGTCTGGCCTGCGGCGCCTGTCTGCGCGGCGCTCGTCGGCGTCTGGGCCTGCACGCCAGCAGCATTGAACATCGCAACAACTGCCGATACGGCCAGCAGCCCTTTCAGGGTTTTATGCTTGTTCATGGTGTTCTCCTGAGGGTCATAGGTAGGGTTCGTATAAGGTATTTATGGTGCGCAGCCTGGTAGGTAAATGGCAGCTGCAACAACGAGTATAGTGGATCAATGATTTGAGACAGCCGTTGAGGAAAGCTTCTGAAGGCGGACGACAGATGATGACCTCGTTGATAGAGGGGCCAGGAGATAGCTATAGCGGCATCGTTGCCCTGACCGATCAGACAGGCTCTGTGTTGGCGCGATAAGTGGGCATATCATAATGAAATAACTGAAACCTTAAACACCTGCTGAGTAAAAGCCAGGGTGTCGTTATTATTAGCAGACTCCAGCCGCAGATGGCCGGATATTAATAAGCACCCTTATAATAAGGGTGTAAATATTAATCCATCACACTTTCAGCTATATTACAGCCATAAATTATTAGAGAGCGGGCTGGATGATAATAAACCTTTAGCGCCACTCTGATTTATTCCCCCTTATTTTCCAGGACAATTCTGGTTGAGTGTAAATCTGTGTCAATGCTAATTTGGCCTTTCTTTTTTGCTCGTCTTTTTCCAGGGGAATATATGCACCCACGTATTACGCATCTCGATGGCATGCGAGGCTTAGCGATCCTGATGGTGATTGCTTATCACGCCTATGCAAGATGGCCTGAATTATTACCTTATGCGGCGACGACACAACATATCCCACTATTTGCATTTGGCTGGGTGGGGGTTCAGTTATTTTTTATGATCTCCGGATTTGTCATTTTTATGACGCTGGATAAATCGCGTAGTTATGGTCATTTCCTGAAAAAACGCTGGCTGCGCCTGTTTCCAGCCATGTTGGTTGCTACCCTTCTGCTCTATTTTACTGCCGGATTCTTTCCTGAATGGTCAGAGCATACGCCGGAAAGCAAGAATCTTATTCCCGGACTCATCTTTGTTAATCCTGAAACCCTGACGCAACTTACCGGCATCGAATTCCGCTCGATGGCGGGATCGTTCTGGTCGTTATATGTCGAAGCGCTATTTTATCTCATCATCGGCGCTGTCTATTTCACTGCCGGACGAAAATATTGCCTTCCGGCGCTCATCGTTCCAATGCTATTACTTTCCGCATCGTCGGTACTGAAATCCCTCGGCCATCCACTCTTGATTGATGTTATTTCAAAGTTCGGCTTTATACATTACGCCTGGTTTATGGTGGGCTGTCTGGTTTATGAGCGCTTACACGGACGCGATAAAGGCTATCACTATGCGCTGGTCATCCTGGCCTTGCTGATCAACTTTAGCTATTACGTTAAAAACAACGGTGTTATGACGATCGTACCGCTAGTAGTGGTGATGCTCTTTTTTATCGCCAGCTTCTACTCAAAACAGATGGAGCGCTGGCTCTCGGTGCGTTTTTTCACCGCCATCGGTTTTGTCAGTTATGCGCTCTATCTGATCCATGAAAACCTGCTGATCGCCATGATGGTCAAGTTGAATGTCCATATCAAAAATGAGGCAGTGATGATAGCGCTGCCCGTGGTGGTCGCTACCGCGCTCTATTACGTTGCCTGGCTTATTACCCAATACGCTGAGCCGGCGCTGCGGAATGCGCTAGGTCAGGTCGTTGATCGTCCGGCCAGGGCGTAGGATCTGATCACTCGCCGCGTCCTGGATAACAGCGCTAGCCTGAGCAGGCTGAAAAAGTTTTCAGCCTGCTCAGAAAAATTCCTCCCCCAGAAGAGACGCCGTTGGCAGCGCTGAACAGTGTGATAATCTTCATTATCCGCTAGTAGCGATTAACAAGCTGGATCTAAACGGCACAAGTAAATATGATTCCTGCCGTTATAAGCAGCATGCCCTGGCGAGAACTATCACTTGATGAGGCACTACAGCAGCAGCATATTTAGCATGATGAAACGCTAAGCAGACCAGGCAGTCTGTGGAAAAGGAGAGGAAATGCTTTTCGCATTACGATTTACCGATCACCCAACAGCATTTGATGTCAGAAAAGCGTATCTTCATCCACATCTGGCGTGGTTGAAGCAAAAAAAAGATGTGGTTAAGGCGGCCGGTTCACTGCGCGAGAAAAATAGCGATCGTCCGGTTGGCGCGCTGTGGATAGTTGAGGCTGAAAATGAAGAGCAGGCCTTATCAATATTTGCAGACGATCCTTTCTGGCTACATGGCTTACGCGCATCTGTTGAGGTGTTATCCTGGAGTCTGGCCTTTGAGGATATGCTTAATCATTAATCTCCTTTTGGTGAAGCGACAGCGTTGTTCTAAACGGATAGCACTGCCTGATGCAGGCAAGCACCATTGCGGGTCTTATCCGCCATACGGATGCAGCGCTATCAGGTGACAGGCCAAAAATCTGACCAGGCTGTGCACATTATTAATTCAGTCACGGGAAAACGTCGCTGATAAAAGCGCCCTTTATCAAACCAACCGCATAAAACCCAATCCTCCTGGCATTCAAGCACCACCATGGTTCTCTTTCTTTTTCGACGTCGAACCAAGGTTCCCGCGTTAATCATGTTGATGTCCTGTTAGCACATCTTCATCATTAACGTCGGAGTTCGACAGTACCGCTCTGACAATAAAATCATTACTCTTTCTGAGATCGTCGATAGCAGGCTGAATTTTGCCATATATCCGCATGCCTTCGAGCATCATAAAAATAGTTTGCGCCATCACGCCTGCGTCCTCATCCTGACGAAAAACGCCCTGCGCCTGGCCTTTCCTTAATACTTTCTGCAGATCGTTGATTATATTTTTAAATTTAGAAGAGACTTTGCTTTTAACCTGTTCGTCGCCCGGTAAGCATTCGCTGGCTGCCGCAATAGTGAAACACCCTTTCTCTCCATCAGGGGCAGAAGATAGCAGCGCTACATACTCAAGGGTTTCACGCAATGCCGCTTCTGGTGAGACCTCGGCATGTCGTTGCGCTCTTCGGGACGCGCCTTCATCCATGTAGTGTTGCAGCGCAGCCAGATAAATGGCTCGCTTGTCTGGATAAAGTTTATAAATGCTGGCGCTTGCCAGACCTGATGCCTTCATCAGGTCTGACAGCGAGGTTGCCCGATAACCCTTTACCCAGAAGCATTCGAGCGCGGTGTTCAAAAATTCTTTGGGATCAAACTCTCTTGGCCTGCCAACAGATGGTTTCATTTGCTTCTCCTGGGCTGATGATGAATTGTAGATCGAACAATCTACAATTGAAAGCGCTGATGCAACGCAGGCTTTTGCACTCTACTCTGCCCGTGATGACATGCCCGCGCTGTCCCGGCAGCAGACGCTAACCCGTTGAAAAAGTGCAGCGGTGAACAGCTTTGCCGTCACCAGTCAGTCTTTACCTGGCACTGCCAGAGATTTTTTGTACCCATAAAGAGGCCAGTTTATTAGATTTTTCATATACTCATGAGCGTGAATAAGGTAATCCGCAGATAACCTGAATAAGAAAGGTTACTGTTTTTTTTGACTTGTCTGACAACGTGGTTGTTGGCTGAATATAAGGGAAAATAATGCCTTTGTTATTTGGTGAGTTATCTGGCGCGCCATCATGGGTGCCTGCTGTATTGCTCGTCACGCTCTCGCTCGCCGTGGGTTTTTTAACGCGTTTTATCCTTCTCCGCTTCATTCGTTACTGGCAAAGCCGTGACCGTAAGCTATTTAAATCCCTTGAAAAGCATCTGCGCGGCTCGATGTTTCTTTTTATTCCTTTACTGCTGATCAATCTGGGGATTAATTATGTCAACGTCCAGCCAGAATCCCTTAGCTTTATTATTACAACCGTTAATATATTCATCATTCTCTCTTTCTGTTCGATTTTAATTCGCTTTATTAATGTCGCGCAGGATATGCTTTTCATCCGCTATGACATTAATATTTCCAATAATCTGCGCGCGCGGAAAATACGCACGCAGATCATGTATGTTAAAAAGGTCGCTATCGTTGTCCTCGTTACGCTCTGTCTCTCCCTGATCCTTCTCAGTTTTCCTGGAGTGAGAAAATTCGGCACCACTATCCTGGCGGGCGCCGGGGTGGCCGGTATCATCATTGGTTTTGCGCTGCAAAAATCGCTGGTTAACCTGTTTGCCGGCATCCAGATCGCCTTTACCCAGCCGATAAAAATTGACGATGCTGTGGTTGTGGAAAAAGAGTGGGGCTGGATTGAGGAGATCAATCTGACGTATGTGGTGGTGCGTCTCTGGGATCTTCGCCGGCTGGTGTTGCCGATCACCTACTTTACCGAAAATCCGTTCCAGAACTGGACGCGTACGAATGCGCAAATTTTGGGCACTGTTTTTCTTTATCTCGACTATTCCATGCCGTTAGAGCCTCTGCGTCAGCATTTTGAAAAAATACTCAATGAAACCAAACTCTGGGATCGGGAAACGCAGGTGCTTCAGGTGACCGACACCACTGAAAAAACCATGACGGTCAGATTGCTGATGACGGCGCAGAATTCTCCCACCGCTTTCGATTTACGCTGCTACGTGCGGGAAAAAATGATTGAGTTTGTTCAGCAAAATTATCCTCAGAGCCTGCCGCGTATAAGGGCGACGCTGAATAGTGATGATGCCTGACGAGCGGACGCTCTCGCCTGATGCGGGTTTTGCGCCCGCATCAGGCCGACATAATGCTGGCAATGCAATTTTCTGATACGGATACGTTCAGAGCAGGATGCGCTCACTGTAGCGAAGAAACTCATTAATACGATCCCGCTGCCGGATAAATTGTGTTTCTAGCATCAACCAGTAACGAGCGCTGCATTGCTGACGACGAAAACCGCGTAATAACTGAAGGCCGGGAAAGGCCCCGCCGTGAAAACTCAGATCGGGATGGAAATCATCGCTGGCCCGATAACGGGCTCGATGCCATAACCCAACGGCTTGAGCCAGCGCAGAAGATTGACAACTCTCTCTTCTAACCAGCGTCATCAGGGCGGCAATCCGCTCGTGCAACGGGCTCAATGAAAACGTCGGGTCAATTTCATTTTGCAGTTGTGTCAGCGCTTCGTCCATCAGCGTCAGATATTGCAGGGCATCCAGTGGCAGCGTCTCTTCAACCAGTAGCGACTCTAGCCAGTGCTGATGAATACGAAAATCCCGCCACAGGTGATTTTCATCGACCTTGTCTAAGGTATCTTCCTCCGTGTGCCACCACCAGCCTCCCCCGCTACCCGGAGAGAGTGATTGCCGCTGTTCAGGCACCTCACGTAAGGAAAAATGAAGGGGAATACCTAACCCCCAGAAGGACTGATCTGCTCCTTTACCGAGGGGCGTTACGCGGTCCGCTGCTTCGCCAGTGGTAACAACAATGGCCTGATTGAGCCAGGCAACGGATTCTGCGCCGCTGGCATTAATCACTAATTTTGATCCGCCCATGCAGCCTGGTGAATCGACATTAATATGTGCAATACAGTTGTGCATGAGCTGTGAGCGGAAGCGATCGGCATACCATGTTGAGCCGCCGTAGCGGCCATTGGAATGGCCCGGCCAGAAAGCGATACGTATACCCCGCTTCAATACCTGACCATGAAACAGCGCAGCCAGGGCAAGGCAAAGGGCATTGCCCGTGGCATTGTCTGTCACGCCCTCGTGCCATGAGTCGTAATGGGATGAGAGCAGGACAAATTCATCACTGCTGCCGGACAGCTCGACGACCGGCAATGAGCAGGACGCGACATGTTCATCAAGAAGCGTGGTGATATGTGCCTGGAGTGGAGCCGCTGATAACTGCGCTCGCAGGCGGGAACCATCCTGCTGGTTAATGCTAATCACCGGAATAGCAGGGTAACGCTGCATATCATCAGGTACTGGCGTGCCCCAGACAGGCCCCACCGTTTCTTCATGGAGCGCCGCTTCGGCTGATCCCCAGATATGAATGAGCCCCAGGGCACCCGCGTGCATCAGGCGCTGCACGTACTCCTCAAAGCCCTGGTCGGCAAGCACCAGTTTACCGCGTACGCTCTCTGCCCAGGCAGCCAACGCATTTTCAGGAAGAAAATCCAGCGATCGTGCATCATAAAATAATTCGGCTTCTACCCCGTTGGGGCAACTGGCAGAAAACGAACGTGTTTTAGCGTCAATCCGCTGGCCCGCTACAGTCAATGAGGCATCCAGCGGATCGCTCAGCCAGAGGTTGCAAAAATTACGCCGAAACGGAATGGCCCGCGCCCGTAGCTGTTCACAAAGCCAGTCAACACTTTGTTCCGCGTCTGCGCTACCTGATAGCCGATGCAGATGCTGAAACTGCGACAGCGTCTCATACATCAGCTTTTTCAGATCACTGATTAACACGAGCGGGCTCCATGCGCGTGACTTTCATCTCCAGATCGCCAAAATAATGTTGTTTCACTCTCTCCCACGTGCCATCCGCCATGATTTTCGCCAGGCCTTCATTCAGTAATTTTTGCGTTTTTTCATCACCTTTACGCACACCGTATGCAGAGCCAATGCTAAACAGCTTATCGTCACGCACTTCCGGGCCTGTCAGCACGAAATCCTTGCCTTCAGGCTTATTCAAAAAACCGTAGGTGACGGCGACACCCGGACTCAGCGCACCATCGAGTCGGCCTGCTGCCAGATCCTGATAGATGGAGTCCTGATCGGCATACATCACAATATCCACGCCTTTGGGCGCCCAGAACTGATTCACGTACATTTCCTGGATCGAGCCCTGCTGAACGGCGATATGTTTACCCTGCAGCGACACGGCATCAGGTTGTAAATTGCTGCCTTTGCGCGCCACCAGTTTAGTGGGGATATGATAAATAAAGTCACTGAAGTCGATAGACTTACGACGTTTTTCCGTCGCGCCAAGAGGAGAAATGAAATCGACTTTTTTGGCCATCAGAGAGGGAATTTCAGCATCAAAACTGCTGACAACATATTCGCAGGTGATATTTACCGCTTTGCAAACCGCATTGGTAATGTCTATTTCAAAACCGGTGGGCTTACCCGAGGTATCACGATACTGGAATGGCGGATAACTCAGATCGGCCGCGACGCGTAAAATGTTATTCGCTGCGAATAACGGACTGCTGAAGGCGAGGGTTAACGCTGCCATCATAGGTAGGGTTATTTTCATATTATTTCTCCTGCGAAACGGATGATTGCCAGGCGAGAAACTCATTGCGCACGTTCTTTAACGTATCAGCCTGCTGAAGGTCTAACGTGGTCATCGCCAGGGCGCGGGCCGCATTCAACATGGCTTCAATCCCACGGTCTGACGCCGCAGCGACCGCAAACTCAGGTGTATGAGGGATAACATCGCCAATGCGTAAATAAGGGTGGATCGCGGCGGTGAGCTGACTGACGTTGCCAATATCCGATGAGCCCACGCCGCCGCGTTCCGGCGCAGCCTCTGCTGCCAGACCGAGTTGCTCGAGATTGGCCTGAAACAGACCCGCCAGCGTCAGGTTGTTATTCCGCTCCGCGTAGGTTAGGCCCTCCTCGATTTCGAGGCGTGCTCCGCTCATCGCCGCTGCGCCCTGCGCGGCGGCGAATACTTTGCTGCGCACGGTCTGCAGCCCGCTCACGCTAGCGGCACGCATCAGGAATTTCGCTTCGGCATAAGCAGGAACAATATTGGTGGCGCTCCCACCGTGCGTGATGATGCCATGCACTCTCACATCATCGGTGAAGAACTGGCGCAAGGCGTTAATTCCGACAAATGTCTGAATAACCGCATCCAGCGCACTGATGCCCAGATGCGGCGCCGAGGCAGCATGTGACGCTTTGCCATAGAATTTGAACGTGGCATCGACACAGGCCAGCGCACCGCGGGTCATCATATTTTTTTCGCGTGGATGGAACATCATGACCGCGTCGATACCGGAAAACACGCCGTTATCAGCCATGATAATTTTTCCTCCGCCCTCTTCTTCCGCTGGCGTGCCGATCACTTCAAGCACGCCGGATTGCAGCGTGCCGCTGGTTGCCAGTGCAACAGCGGCAGCAACCGAAGCGGTGCCAATCAGGTTATGTCCGCAGGCATGGCCAAGTTCTGGCAGCGCATCGTATTCAGCCAGCAATGCCACATGCGGGCCAGGCTTCCCGCTGTCTAAGCGGGCGCGAAATGCCGTCTTAAGTCCGGCCACACCGCGGGTCACGGAAAATCCCGCGGCCTGCAGGGGAGCCTGTAACGCGGCGCTGGCATGATGCTCTTCGAAACTCAGTTCAGGCTGCGCATGAATATCGCGCGCCAGAGTGGCCATTTGCTGGCTAATCTCTTCGATCGCAAAAAGGATTTTATTTTTTTGTTCGAGCATGGTGCATATTTCCCTGGTGTTTCACTTTTGTGGTGCAATTAATCTGAATAACTACAGCGTGTTAGTCATTTATACTCTGCCTTTAAATAGATGCCCAATTGAGCTTTTTTATCTCTTGCACTGTTAAAGAAAAAAATATTTTATGGATGCACACAAGGGGAGCGGATAATGAACGAAAAAGACTGGCTGATTATTCATACTGTCTGGCAGCATCAGAATATTACGCGTGCCGCGCGGCAGCTCTATACCTCACAACCCGCGCTCAGTTATCGCCTGAAGCAAATTGAGCGCAAACTGGGTATCGCTTTGTTTGAAGAAAGCGGACGCCAGATGACATTCAGCGCGCAGGGCCGCTACCTGGCTCAGCATGCCGCCAGGGTTTTAAATGATTCCCTGCAGCTTAGGCAGACGCTACAAAGCCTGTCACAGCCGCGCCAGGGGGAGTTGCGTATTGGCGTCACCAGCAATTTTGCAGCCTATCGACTCCCCGATATTCTGGCGCGCTTCGCTGAGATACACAGCGGCATTCGCGTCAATCTGATAAGCGGTCTCAGCGAAGAGATGTATCAAAAACTGCAGCGCGAGGAGATTCAGGTTGCTCTGGTTAAAGATGACTATCACTGGCGTAACGGCAAACGACTGGTGGATGAGGATGATTACTGGCTAGTGAGCCAGCAGCCCCTGGATCTTCGCCTGCTACCTCAGTTACCGCAGATTCGTATTAATCATGGCGGGCATGTCACCCATCTGATTGAGCGCTGGTGGAATGCCAACTATTCTCTTTCACCGCGTGTAGCGATGCAGGTCGATAAACTTGAAGTGTGTCTGGCCATGGTTGAGCGTGGGCTGGGATATGCCATCGTATCAAGCTATCAACCTTTGGCGGAAGGCTTATGCCGCCAGCCAATCAGGGTCGCAGGAGAAGCGTTAAAAAGCAGGACATGGTTGCTTTATCATCATGCCAGCAGCGACGCATCGGTGATCCTGCCGTTTGTGGAAATGTTTCCGGACCTCGGCGTGTCACAAAATTAACCTGTCTGACCCGCATCTGGCATGCCAGAGCGAATCTCGTCGCTGCTGCGGATCTGGATAAGCTGGCCAGCGCACCTGAATGACCTACCCTTCGCTAGCTGGCTCACTCTCACAGCGTCCCTGATTAGCGTTCTCGCTTTTTTGTTCAATGCCGCCAGCGCACCTGTGAACCCTTAAATCAATCATTCGCCTTCAAATACGTTTCCCCATCCTTCTCATCCCCCCTTTTACCCTTTTGCGGCAAGCCATCGGGAAACCCGTCAGCCGCGTTGACAGCTAACCAACCTACCAGTAGGATGGTTAGACAGGTTAAATATGTGTTAACGCCGATTTCAAATAACATGCCGAGCAGGAGAGTAAAATGCCACTCAACATCAAGCCGTTGCAAGGTCTGCCTTCACAATACTGGCTGAAAAAATATTACTATTTACGCGCTGCGTTTTCACTAATATGGGTTGCTGCTGCGTTTATCGTCGGTCAGCACGCCAGCTATATTGGCGCTCTGCTGCTTATTATCTATCCTGCGTGGGATGCGCTGGCAAATTATATTGACGCTACCCAAAGCGGCGGCTTCGGAAAAAACCGCATGCAGACCGCCAATATTCTTATTAGTGCGCTGACTACGCTGGCGGTGATATTCGCCACCAGAGAGAGCATGAATGCGGTCATCGCGGTGTTTGGCGCATGGGCGATTTTATCCGGGCTGTTACAGCTTGGCGCCGCTGTGCTGCGATGGAAACATAACAATGCCCAGTGGAGTATGGCACTGAGCGGGGCGCAGTCCGCCCTGGCGGGTGCGTTTTTTATCTTTCAGGCTCAAGGGGTTGTGCCGCCCTCTATTATCAATATTGCAGGCTATGCCGCTTTTGGCGCCTTCTATTTTCTTATTTCAGCACTGTCGCTTAGCGTGATTATTCGCAGAAGCAGGCAAGTTAGCGCCTCTTAATAACAGGCTGCTTTTATTACGGCATCTCGCCTTTAAATAACAAACCTGAAGTGAAAAATGAAAATACACCCACTGTTCACCAAAAGAGCACTGCCGCTTCTTGCGCTAACGGGCATTATCCCTCTGGCGATCACCTTATTATTTCTCTGGGCGGGCGGCTGGCTGACACCTGCGCGTCTGACCTCCGATAAACTGGTCACGGTATTAGAAAAATCATCGGGCGTACACCCGACCTATCGCCGCAACCACGCTAAAGGCATATGCATACTCGGCCGTTTTATTTCTAATGGCAACGCCAGCGGTTTATCGCGCGCGGCGCTGTTCGCCAAAGGCGAAACAGCCGTGACGGGACGTTTCGCTATCGCAGGCGGCAATCCGCATGCGCCAGATTATGCGGTGCCGGTACGCAGCATGGCTCTGCTTTTTCAGCAGGCGAATGGCGAGCAGTGGCGCACGGGGATGAATGCCATGCCCTTCTTTCCCGTCTCTTCGGTCGACGCGTTTTACCAGCTGCAAACGGCTACGCTGCCAGAGAGTCAAACCGGAAAAGCCAGTCCGCAGAAGCTCACCGCATTCATCGCCAGCCACCCGGAAGTCAAACCCTTTTTTGCATGGGCAAAGCAGTATAAGCCCTCCTCCAGCTGGGCCAGCGATCGCTTTAACAGCCTCAACGCCTTCCGGCTGGTTGATCAGGCGGGCCAGTCACATCTGGTTCGCTGGAGCATGGTGCCGACGATTGCAGAGGAGCCAGTCAGCGAGGCCAGTCAACACGACGCTGATTTTCTGCAAAAAGATATTTTACAGCGACTCGATCGCGGTCCGCTCAGCTGGGATCTGGTGATCACGCTGGCGCAGGCGGGCGACAAAAGCAATGATGCCGCTGCCGCCTGGCCAGCCGATCGTCAAACCATCAATGCTGGTAGACTGGTGATCAACCGGGCCACGCCCCAGCAGCAGGGGCCGTGCAATGACATCAATTTTGATCCGTTGATTTTGCCCGACGGCATCGCCGCCTCTGACGATCCGTTATTGAATGCGCGTTCATCAGCCTATGCCAAATCGTACAATTTACGCACGCGTGAACAGGCAGGAGCAAAATTATGAAGCACGCTGACTATTTTCACCCGGCGCTGCGCTTGCTGCACTGGCTGATGGCCGCAGCGATTTTCACCATGCTGTTTATCGGTGTGGCGATGGTCGCCAGCGTCTCCTCTCTGCATAGCTTGCTGCTGGCGATACATAAACCGCTGGGCGTGATGATTCTGGTTTTAGTTGTGGTGCGCCTGTGGCTGCGTTTTGCCACCGCGACGCCCGCCCTGCCCGCGTCGTTACCCGCATGGCAGCGCGGCGCGGCGCACTTTTCCCACTGGATCCTCTACCTGCTGCTGCTGGCGCAGCCGCTGATCGGCTGGGCGATGCTTTCTGCTGCCGGTTATCCTGTTACGCTGGGCGGCGGTATTGTTCTGCCGCCTCTCCTGCCCGTCACTAACGACGGGTATGCACTATTGCGTCCTCTTCATAGCTGGGTGGCGCTCGCGCTATTCGCGACGGTGATGCTGCATCTGGCGGCCGCGCTGCTGCACGCTTTTATCCTGCGGGATGGCGTGTTTCGCACTATGACCGGCATGCGACGCCGTGACTAGCCTGCCGTTAAGGGAGAAAAATAGTGACCGTTATCCGTTTTCCTGACAGCAAAACAGCGCGTCCGCCTGAAGGCGCAGAGCAAACTATTCAGGCAGAGAGAGAGGATTATCTGCCGGTCAGTCGGGGTGACAATCAGGCAGTACGCCATTTCGCGCTGACCCTTGCCGAAAAGCTGTTAAAGGACCAGGAGCTCAACCACGTCGCGCCGATGCTGGTAGACAGAGTGGTCAGAATGCTGGTGAATGAATCGCGGGAAGTGCTGGAGAAAAACTAACAGGTCAACGCTCGCATGAGGTGGCAAAAACCCTCTGCGAGCGATGAACGCGCGTTGATCAGGAACCGAGCGCCCGCTCGACCGCCGCCTCGCAGTGGATCAGCGTGGTGTCGAAAACGGGAAAGGAGACATTCTCCTGATTAAGCAACATGCCGACTTCCGTGCAGCCGAGGATCACACAATCGGCGCCGTTCTGCGCTAATCGTTGCGCGATGCCTTCATACACCGCGCGGCTGGCGGAGGTCGCGATATCCTTGCAGAGTTCCTCATAAATAATGCGATGCACTTCCGCTCTGTCGGCAGCCTCAGGAACCACAGGCTGAAGTGAGGCCGCCCGCAGTCGGCCGAGGTAAAAAGGCTGCTCCATGGTAAAGGCGGTGGCCATCAAACCCGGCGCGCGCAGACCCGCCTGACGAATTCGCTCGGCCGTGGCGTCCGCGATATGCAACAGCGGAATGCTGACGCCGTCCATCATCTGCCCGGCCAGCTTGTGCATGGTGTTGGTCGCCAGCACGATAAAATCAGCACCCCCACGCTCCAGCGCCTTTGCTTCAGCATTTAAGATGGCACCCGCCTCGTCCCACTGACCGCTGGCCTGTAGCTGCTCAATGGTGGCGAAATCAAGAGAACGAATCAGCAACTCGGGCGAATGCAGTCCCCCCAGGCGCTGACGAACCAGCTCACACATCTTGCGGTAATAGATCTGGGTGGAAGCCGCCGACATACCGCCCAATATTCCAATGGTTTGCATGCTATTTTCACTCCGTTCAGAGGCTGGCAGAAAAGGCGGCAACGCCTTTTATCGTGCGGGTCAGGCCGTTGCGACAATACGGTTTAACACCGGCTGCAGGATTTGATGAAACAGCCCGGCGCGGTTAAACGCGCGCGCTGAAAGCATGGCGCCGTGCACCGTTGCCATCAGCGCCTTCGCTTCGACGTCTGGCGCATCCTGTAGCTGGAAGGTGCCCTGGCTTTGCCCTTTCTCCAGCAGCGAGGTCAGCCAGCCGGAAAGATCGCGGAAATGACCCGAGACTTCGGCTGCGATCTCCTCAGGCAGCGTGGGTAATTCAGCCGCCAGCATGGCGCACAGACAGAATAAAGAAGAGCCATCCTCAATGCAGTGCGACCAGTAGCCGATATAGGCGTTAAGCTCAGCCAGCGGGTCATTGAGCTGATGATCGAGCGCTGCCATTCCGGCGCGCGCCTCCTCACAATATTGCGCCACGACGGTGCGCACCAGATCTACCTTACTGGGAAAATGGTGATGGATACTGGCTTTGCGGATCTGCACCCGTTCGGCAATATCGGCATAGCTAAAGCTTTTATAGCCGCCAGCGATTAGCATGCGACGAGCATGGAGAGCGATTTCATTCGCTTTTGGTGAAAGTTCGGTCATAAAGCGTCTCAGCGTAGCGATACAGGCGCAGGCAGGATGCCTGCATCTAATGGTGATACTACCTGAGTCAACCTACCTATAGGTAGCCTGCCTGTCAAGGCGCCGCCTGCGCAGCGCAGCCAGCGCAGGCTACCCACCATGATCAGGAGAAGATCGGTCAGCGCATACCGCCAGAAGCCAGCACGATCTCGCCCGTTATCCATCCCGCGTCGTCCGAGGCGAGGAAGGCGACAATCGGCGCAACATCCTGCACCTGCCCGCCGCGACCGCCACGGCCTGTACACCCGCGGCGATGATATCGTTCACCACCCTTTCTGCGCTGCTTTTGCCTGAAGCGTAGTTGACCACAACCCTGGCGCCCTCGCCCGCCAGCTGACGCGCAATGCCTGCGCCGATGCCCTTAGAGGCGCCCGTGACCAGTGCGACCTTACCTTCTAACTTTTTCATCTCTTTGACTCCCGCTGTGCCGGTTGGATTAAAGAGAACAGGTTGAGGCTTACAACATTGTTTAGGAACTGACACTTTTGTATATTTGATGTTCATTTTTGAACGGTACATAGAAGATGGAATGGAGTGACGTTCGGATCTTTCTTGCGGTTATCCGCAAAGGTTCTTTTGGCGAAGCCGCGCGCACGCTTGGCGTGAGCCATCCCACGGTGGGGCGTCGGATCAAGGCGCTGGAGAACGAGGCGCAGCAGGCGCTATTCCGCAGAACGCGCGACGGGCTGGTGCTGACGGACGCCGGAGACGCCATACTGAACCTCGCCGAATCGATGGAAAATTCCGCGCTGGCGCTGGAGAGGCGACTGGCGGGCAATCACGATCGTCTCGAGGGTATATTGCGTATCTCTTCTGCGGAGTGGTTTGCGACCACCGTGCTGGCGCCTGTGCTGAGCGAGTTGACGCGCCGCCATCCCGCCATCGTACCGGAAGTGATCGCCAGCTATCGCCTGCTCAGCCTGTCGCGTCGTGACGCCGATGTCGCTTTTCGCATCGTTCCCTTTACCGAACCGGATATTGTCCAGCGTCGTCTGATGAGCATTGCCTACGGGCTTTATGGCACTTCTGCAACCGCGCAGGCGATGCAGAACGATCCCGCCTCCGTCGGCCTTATCCTGATGAATACCGCGCAGTCCCACTTTCCTGACGTCGCCTGGCTGCTTGATCGATTCCCTCAGTCACCGCGCGTTTTCACCAGCACCAGCCGAGCGGTGCAGGCGCAGATGTGCCTGCGCGGCATGGGCGTTGCGGTGCTGCCCCAGCCGCTTGGCGATACGCTGCCCGGATTGCAACGTATCCAGACGGCGGAGCCGCCGCCATCCCGCGATATCTGGGTGGGATACCATCAGGATCTGCGGCATATGGATCGCCTGCGCGCCATGCTGGATATCGCTGATACGCTTCTGGTAGATCCGGTGATGAGAACGCAATGATAGCGGCGGAGCCAGCAGCCGGTCAGGCTGGCGGCAGAGCAGTCTCATGCAGATGCCGCCAGATCGCCTGAGCATGGTGATCCCGTTCAAACACCACGGTGGAAAAACGGCGCGTTGCCGCCTGTCCGGGCTGTTGCTGTAACTCTTTATATACCACCGTCGCCCCGGTTTCGTTTTCAGCAATGATCTGCATATCGTCGATGTCGATAGTCAGACCCGGACGGGCGCCGCGCTGCGTGCGGAAAAACGCGCTTAAGGCGGTAAAATTGAGCAGAAGACCGCCCGGCGTCACCATTGAGTATGCCGGGCTAAACCGTGACAGTAAGCTTTCGCATACCTCATCAGGGGCATCTGCCTCCCCTAACCAGCGGCGAATTAATGCGTGGGCATCCACGACTTCTCTGAAATAACGATTCATTGCGACTCCTGATTAACGGCAGGTATGACGTGGTGGCTGGCGAGACGAAAACAGCACAACAAGGGAATAACGGCGCTGCATGCTGCTATCACAAAGCAAAGGCGACAGGCCTGTTGCGTCGGTAGCCCGGTGTTGGCGATCAGATTAAACAGCAGATTGATCAGCGTAACGCCCAGGCAGAAACTGAGCTGGCGATTGATATTCCACAGCGCGCTGGCATCAGCAAGTTCATCCTCCGCGATCTGAAGAAAGGCGGCGCTTTGCGCTGTGCTGCTGCATAAGCTGCCGCCAAACCCCATCAGCGCAAAGGCAAACACGCAGACTATCGTATCCGCTGCGTGGCCGGTCAGCGCCAGCGCGCCCGTGCCGGCGGCCTGAACCAGACAACCCGCGATAAACAGCGGGCGCGGCCCCCAGCGGTTAAACTTTTTGCCTGTCAGACCGATCGCGGCAAAAGCAGCCAGCGACCAGGGCAGCATCATCGCGCCGACAACCCTGGCAGGCATGCCAAGCTGATTCTGCAGGTAGAGCATGGCGAGCATATTCACGCCGATAAAGACGCCCGGTACAGACTGATAAATCAGCATGGCGGTATGCAGAAGCGGATCCTTAATCAGACGCAGATTAAGCAGCGGCGTGCTTTGTTTCAGGGCGTGCCAGACGTAGCCCGCCAGGCCCATCACGCCGGTTAACAGCAGCATCGCGCCCTGATTGAGATAGTGAGGCTCCCCCAGCCCGGTCAGCCCGAGAAGGATCAGGGTTAACGCCGCGCAGCCGCTCATCAACCCCACCATATCCAACCGTTCGCGCGAAGGGCCGCGCGCATCCTCTTTCAGCCAGAGCCCGGCCAGGAGAAGCGCGAGCGCGGCCAGCGGCAGGCTGGCCAGAAATACCCATCGCCAGCTGAGGCAGTCGACCAGCACGCCGCCGATAGCCGGTGACAGCGCAGGCGCCAGCAGGGCGATCAGCATCACCACAGAGGAGAGCTTTGCGCGTTCATGGCTTTGATAGAGCGCATAGGTCATTGTCTGGCCAATGGGGATCAAGAGTCCGCCGCCGATGCCCTGCACCCAGCGCCAGGCAATCAGCTGCGAAACAGAGAAAGAGGCCGCTACACCGACGGTGCCGACCATGAAAAACAGCAGAGAAAACATGAAAAGGCGTTTTGCGCCAGCTCGTCTCGCCAGCCAGCGGCTAAGAGGAATAACCAGCGTGAGGCCCAGAATGTAGCCGTTACTTATCCATGCCAGCTCACTCACCGAGGCGGCTAAACGTCGCGAAATAGCTGGATACGCGACGCTGGCGATAAACATATTGACTAAATCAAGGAAAAAACCCAGCAAATAGACGCTGGCAACGCGCACTCGATAGCTCATTTTAGTCTCGGAAAGATCGGCACAAGGGGCGCAGTATAGGCATCGCGAGGAGCGGGATAAATTCACGCGCGGCGGTTACACTGTCAAAAAATTTTTGACAATCAACGCTTCAACAGGAGTAAGAATGATTGACTTGCAGCGCGTCAGGATCTTTGTCGCCGTGGTTGAGGTAGGAAGTTTTACCGGCGCGGCGCACACGCTCGGCCTGACCAAAGCCGTGGTGAGCGCTAACGTTAAACTGCTGGAAAAAGAGTTAGGCGTCTCATTACTGAACAGAAGCACCAGGCGCGTCTCCGCCACGCAGACCGGCGAAAGGTTTTACCAGCATGCTTTGCGGCTGCTGCAGGAGGCGGAATATGTTCTGGACGACGTACGCAGCGCTCACTCAGGCTTAAGCGGGTCGCTGAGAATCACCACCACGCCGGAGTATGGCGTGCGCGTCATCGTTCCGGCGCTGGCGGCATTCAGCGCCAGACATCCGCAGCTGCGCATTCAGCATGTTTCATCATCGATGAATGACGATCTTATTTCTGGCCGTTTCGATGTTGCTATACGGCTTGGGCAACTTGCCGATTCCAGCCATCACGCCCGGCTTATCGATCGGTTTGCTATTGTGCCGGTGGTGTCGCCTGACTACCTGACGACTCTGGGTTCGCAGCCGGTTAGCAAACTGGCGCAGCTTGCCGAGGCAAAATGGATCGCCCACAGCCGTTTATCGACGCCGCTAAGCTGGCAGGTCACCACGCCTACGGGAGAGAGTCTGTTTTTCAGCGCGCATCACCCCGCCGCCATCGTGGCGGACAGCGCCGCTTCCCTGCTCGCCTTTGCCCTGGCAGGCGCGGGCGTCGCGCTTTTACCGGCCTGGCTGGTGAAAGAGGAGATAGCCAGCGGGGATTTAATCCATCTGCTGCCCGATCACCACTTTCCCCGCCAGGGGATCTACGCGCTATACCCCAACACGCGCCATGTACCAGAGAAGGTGCGCGCCTTTATCGATTTCCTGCAGGGCCGCATAGAGGACGCGCAGCAGCATAGCCCTGTTACGCAGACATCCCGCCATCAATGACCAGCTCGGCGCCGCTCACGTAGACGCTTTCGTCTGAGGCCAGGTACAAGGCCGCCGCCGCCACCTCGTCGGGATCCCCCAGACGTCCGGCCGGTATCTGCGCGCTCAGCGTCTGCCTGACATCGTCGCTGACCTGATCGAACATTGGCGTATCGGTGGGCCCAGGACTGAGGGTATTGACCCTGATGCCACGCGGCGCCAGCTCGGCGCTCCAGCTGCGGGCATACGAACGCACCGCGGCCTTACTGGCGGAATAGGCGCCATAGCCGGGATTGGCCATTCCGCCCGCAATCGAGCCGATCAGCACGATAGCGCTGCCCTTGCCCATCAGCTGGATCGCGTGCTGCACGGTGAAGACCATAGCGCGCACGTTCAGGTCGAAGGCGCGGTCGAAATGCGCCTCGGTGGTCTCTTCCAGGCGGGCAGGCTCGGCCACGCCTGAGGCGTTCACCAGGATATCGAGACGGCCCGCTTTGGCATGAATAACCTCGAACAGGCGCGCAAGGTCGCTGGTGCGGGTCAGGTCGCCGGCGATCGCCTCGACCTGGCCGCCAGTAAGCGTTGCCGCCTCGGCCAGCTGGGTTTCACGTCGCGCGGTGATAAAAACGTGGGCGCCCTCGCGGGCAAAACGGCGGGCGATGGCGAGGCCGATGCCGCTGCTGCCGCCGGTCACCAGCACGATCTTTCCTCTTAGTTTCACAATGGCTACTCCAGATGCAGGATAGACGCCAGATGATACATTTCGTATATTTAGTGTCAATTACGCACCTAATCGATACCAGATATAGTGAAGGAAACTTTATGGCGACCGATATCGCGGCTCTGCTGGCCGAAATCAACAGCACACGCCCCATCCTTGAGCAGGTGGCCAACAAATGGTCGGTATTGATCCTGACCGTGCTTTGCACTCAACCGGCGCGCTTCAACGCCATCAAGCGCAGGCTCGACCCCATCACCCACAAAGCCCTGACGGAGGCGCTGCGCCGCCTCGAGCGCAACGGCCTGGTCAGCCGTCGCGTCATCGCCTCGTCGCCGGTGGCGGTCGAGTATGCGATCACGCCGCTGGGGCGCACGCTGCAGGATCCTTTTGTGGCGCTGGTGGGCTGGGCCAGGCAGTTTGGCGCGGAGATAGAGCAGGCGCAGGCGCATTACGACAGTCGGCGCGCCGATGAGGCTTCTGAATGAAGAAAGTTACAGGAGGGTGTTCTGTTTCTTATGGATCTATTGACAGGTTTCGCGAAAGTACACGGGCAAGCCGAGAAAGCCGGCCTTGCCGTCATTAATCCAGACAAATGTTGACCAGACAAATGTTGAAATGCTTAGTCAGTTGCGCGCAGATTTACTGTAAATAATAAGACATATTATCTATGACTTTTTTGGCCAGAATTGCATGATCCATTTCCCAACAGGCTGGACTAAATAACTCAGCCGACCATACTCCATCAAAGCCAGTGGCTTTAACTGCCTCGGTCCAGGCAGGTATATCAATCTCGCCTTCGCCTGGCATAAAAGCGCGCAACACCGTTTCCTGCCAGGCTTCGCCCTGCCGTGGCTTACGACCATCACAGAAATGCACTCCGAAAATCAGCGAAGGGTCAAGCCGGCGAATATCATCCGGTGTCGTTGCGCCAGAAGCAAACAGATGCCAGAAATCAATGACCACTCCTACGTTGGACAGGCCGATGCGGCGAATTACCTCTAGCGCCTGATTCAAAGTATTAAATCGGGTATGAGCGATGACTTCGATTTGATAACGCACGCCATAGCGTTGCCCGATGGTGGCAATGTCATAAATGTTCTCTGTCATGATATCCATGATTTTCGCGTGCGACAGATGATCAATACCATGCTGTGCAAGGATCTGAATAGTGGGGCACTCAAGGTCAGCAGCAATCTGGGTCAAATGCACCGCTTCGGTAAGCAGTTGCTGTTTATCGCTGCCCTGATGACGCTCGATATCAATCAATGCATTGAGACAGGCGGTTTGCAGGCCATAACCATGCACGTTTTTTTTTAGTGCGTCAGTGGTGCCGCCGTTATCGAGATAGCGCAGGAGTTTGTCGTGTAAAAACTCGAGTCCGTCATACCCCGTCTCTGCAGCGATGCGCGTTTCTGTGGCCAGGTTACAATAATGTGTCGAGATGCCGTGTAATGCTTTAATCATATTTACCTTCAGGATAATGAATAAAAAAATGTAGCCGCTGTGCGTAGTAAAGCGCGGCCAGATTTTAAACAACAGGCGAACGGCTATTCGCTGTCACCCTGAATATTTAACGTATCAAGCGCAGCGGATATGGAGCAATATTAATTAAATAGCGCCGGCTTATTCGCTAGGTTCTGACCTGCCCATTAAGCCAAAACTTTTTATAGCGTGCTGGAGGAATACCAACCAGGTTGTGAAAAATACGGTGAAAATTATTAACATTATCGTAGCCAACGGCATTCGCCACTTCGGTGACACCCAACTCGGTACTCAGTAAAAGATTTTGTGCCTCTCCAATACGGCGGCGTGTCTGATACTGTTTAGGGGAGTATCCGGAATATTTTTTAAAGACGTGCGCCAGATAAAAATGATTCATATTCATCGCTGTAGTCAGAGAGCTTAGCGCAATATCTTCTTTATAATGGCTGTCAATATAATCTTTTATACGCTGACCAAGAAGAGCATGGGTATCTTCCTGCTCTTGCTTGTTTTCAATCCATATTTTTCGACAAAGTAATAGTACGACGCTTAGCAGGTTATCACCGATTTCAATACTGTAGAGCTTTTTGCTGTTAACATGCGCCCACATCTGATCAAATAACAGGCAAAGCTCCTCATAGCATTCACCGCTTGCCATTACTGCCGGTTGGGCGCGTGTCGTTAGCACGTTGAGCGGTAAACCTTCAATTTTGAGTTGTTCAACACCGCAGCTGAAAATCAGTAAGTCGTCTGTGGCATCAGGGCATTCATCATGTAACACATTAGCATTGAACAACATGATATCGCCTTGTTTAACGTGATAGCTCTTGCCATCAATGTTATAGGTGCCACTGCCAGAACGAATAAACATCACTTCAAAACGGTCATCATGCTTGTGCATGACTCGAGGAATAGCGTCTTCTTTACCCTCTGCCCTACACATGAACGCCAGACGCGGACGCAAACCACTGTCAAATCCACTAAGAGAAAGAGGGTCATTCAGGCGGAAGGTAATCATGTCAACTCCTGTGGGCTTTTTAGTATTCTTACATGAGTTTCAGGTTTCGTAATCATCAATTTTGCTTTTTTGAAAATCTTACCTTATTGAAATATATCCATTTTATTTATTACAGTTAATGCTGACTGACGATTGTTGTTTTTCTTAGCTGCCGGTAATCTCTTAGCATGATCTCTATCACATTTTGTCTGACTCGAGTCGACTGAGACTCTGCTCAGCGATCTTTTTTTACAAAGGGCATCATCCCAGATGAAATCAGGGATAAAGTGTTTTATCCACCCCAGTATCATCAAAATTGCTTTAGCCGGTTAAAAATTAATAAAAGAAAAAACCTGGAATCAACATTACTCTTTCCTTCAAAAAAGCATGCTGTTTTAAGGCGTCACTGACAGGCGCTATACAACTACTCTCACACAACAGGCGTTTTATGACACCTACCCTTTACTCTTACTTTTCCATTGCAAAAACTTGAAATTTGGCTTCTCTCGATTCTTGCTATGTCAACCTTATAAAAACATCTTGTGATATTTATCACTTTATTTTGTGCTATCTGTTATCAATATTTGATCTCAAACACGCTGTTAAATTCTGTTGCTGACACGCGCTGGTATTTGAAATTTAGTTTGATGTAACGTTGTCGTAACAACAAAGGGAGAGAGATAATTACTCCCCTCCCGAAAATTAACAGTAGTCCTATTGTGCATTACTCCAATGTTCTGATTCAGGCTGCCAAATTTGATCGGTTAATACCGATCATAAATGGCCTCGCATCGGTGTTACCCTATAACCAGATGGAACAGATATGTATAATAAAACCAACCTGCAAAACCCCCAGCGCATGAGATTAATTACCATAGTGTCAACTATTGGTGGATTGTGCTTCGGTTACGATACGGGCGTTATTTCCGGCGCTCTGATTTTTATGAAATACGATCTTAACCTGACGCCAACGCAAGAAGGATTTATCACCTCTTTTTTACTCTTCGGCGCGGCACTTGGTTCCCTGTTTGGTGGTTATTTATCAGATAAGCAGGGCCGCCGTAAAAATCTGTTATGGGTTGCGGCGATTTTTATATTTGGCGCTTTAGGCACCTCTTTTGCCTGGGATGTGCCGTCGATGATTATAGCTCGCTTTATTTTAGGCCTGGCCGTAGGGTGTGCTTCGGTAACGGTGCCCATCTATATTTCCGAACTTGCACGCGCCGATCAGCGAGAAAGGCTGGTTACGGTTAATGAGCTGATGATCGTTACCGGTCAATTCCTCGCCTACTCAGTTAACGCGGCGATTGTGAATCTCTATCCAGAAATGCAACACAACTGGCGGATTATGCTGGCAATCCCGGCATTGCCCGGCGCGCTCCTGTGGTTTGGCATGCTTATGATGCCGGAATCTCCGCGCTTTTTTATCCGTAAAGGCGATACAGATAAAGCAGTCAAAGTTTTAAAAACGCTGCGCCTTCCAGAAGAGGTAGATCGCGAAGTCAAAGAAATTCAGCAAATTGTTAAAGCAGACCAGGTGAAGTTTAATCTCTTTGCCGAGCTGAAAAATCGCTGGGTTATTCAGCTGGTGTTGATCGGCTTAATGATTGTGCTGGCAACTCGTGTAACGGGCGTCAATACCATCATGTATTATGCGCCCACCGTTCTCAAAGCTTCTGGCCTTGGTGATGCTGCAGCCGTTACCGGTGCGGTTGCCAACGGCGTCATTTCGGTACTCGCCACGTTACTGGGTATGGCGCTAATCGGCAAACACTCCCGTCGTAAAATGTTTTTTACCGGCCAGGCAGGCGTCACCCTAAGCCTGGTGTTGATCGGCCTGGCCTTTAAATTTTTCTTTCACACTGAAACGCTAAATGGTGTAGAGACTTTACATGCCAATTTCGCCAACGCTCCCTACGTTATTCTTGGATTAATGCTGGTATTCCTTGTCTTTATGCAGGGCTGGATCGCCCCGGTATTCTGGCTGATGCTGGCTGAAATCTATCCTTTAAGAATGCGCGGCGTAGGTATGGGCTTCGCGGTGTTTGGCCTGTGGATCTTCGATTTTATCATTCAATCCATTTTCCCGTTCCTGCTGAGTCATTATGGCGGCGGTATGACATTCGGATTTTTCGGTGCCACTAACGTCATCATGCTCATCCTGTTGGTGAAATATCTGCCGGAAACGCGCGGCCTGACGTTAGAACAGATTGAAAAAAAATTCCGCTTTTAAACTGAGGTAAAGCAAATGACTGTTAAAATTGGCCTGATTGGCCTTGGCATGATTGGACAAGATCATCTGAAGCGTTTTCGCGATGTCATCTCTGGGGCAGAAGTTACGGCCGTTTGTGATATCAATCATTCTACCGCTGACGCTGTTGCCAGCGAATATAATGCTGTCGCATTTTATGATGCAGAAGAGATGATTCATTCCGAACTAGTCGATGCGGTATTTATCTGCTCGATTGGACCCGTGCATAAAACGCAAATTCTGGCCGCGTTCAAGGCAGGCAAACCGGTTTTCTGCGAAAAACCGTTGACGCCAACCGCGGGTGAATCGAAAGAAATCATTGATGCAGAAGTCGAGGCTGGTAAGCGCCTGCTGCAGTTAGGTTTTATGCGTCGCTTTGATCCTGGGTATCAGGCGCTGAAACAGTCGATAAGCACCGGTGAGCTTGGCGATATTATGCTGATTCACTGCGCCCACCGTAATCCATCGGTTCCCGAAAGCTATACGCTTGAGATGGCGATAAACGACTCAGCCACCCATGAAATTGATATTATTCGTTACCTGCTTAATGAAAATATTACTTCAGTGCGTGTAGATAAGCCGCGCAAAAAAACCAGCCGGGCGTTACCGCACTTACAAGACCCGCTTATCGTTATTTTCGAGACGGAATCAGGCGTCCGTATTGATGATGAGCTGTTTGTTAACTGCCATTATGGCTATGACATTCGCTGTGAAGTTATTGGTGAGAATGCGATTGCCGCCCTGACCGAGCAGCAACTGATCAGTACGCGCTCATTCAACGGCAACGCGCAGCATATTGCCCAGTCCTGCATGGAACGTTTCGCGACGGCGTACGATCGTGAAGTGCAGCATTTTGTTAACAGCGTGCGCGATGATCTTCCGATGGCGGGCCCCTCTTCCTGGGATGGCTATGTGGTTGCACTGGTGTGTGACGCAGGTTTGGCTTCGCTGAAGGATGGCGAAAAACATGAAGTGGTTATCCCTGAGCAACCAGCGCTCTATCGCTAATAGCCATTCTTCTCGCGGAAAGTGAGGGATTAGATATGTTGAAACTGTCTGAAGATTCACTGCATTTGCAATGCCGGGCGGCCAATAAAAATGAAGCGATCAAAATAGCCGCTAACGCGCTTGAAAAAGCGGGTTATGTCAAACCGGGCTTCATGGAAGGCATGCTGGCACGCGAGAAAAGCGTTTCCACCTATATAGGCGCAGGTGTTGCTTTCCCTCATTGTGCAAAAGAGAACCTCGATCTGGTCCTTAAAACCGGTTTTCAGGTTTTTCAGTTCCCACAGGGCGTGAGCTGGGGAGCCGGTAAAGTGGTGTTTGTGGTGGTTGCCGTCGCGGCCACCGGTAATCAACACATTCAGGTACTGGCGGATATTGCGAGCCTGCTGGGTGATGAGGTGAAAACGACATTGTTAGCCAGTGCTAAAACCAAACAAGAGTTTATTAGCCAGTTTGAGAAAGCGTAATTAACGCACCAGATAAAGGATTAAGTCATGAAACTTGCATTATGTACCGATGTTTTAGCGGATTTACCCTTCACCGCGATGCTGGATAAAGTGAAGAGTTATGGGATCAGCGGAGTCGAGATGACCGCTGGCGGTTGGTCACCCTGTCCACACGTCAAAACTGAAGAGCTGCTCTCGTCGCCAGAAAAGCTGGAACAATTCAAGCAAGAGCTGGCCGAGCGTGAAATACGCATCGTGGCGCTCAATTGCTCAGGCAATCCATTAGCACCGGGTGAGCTGGGCGACACCCATACCAAAAGCAGCTATCGGGCGGTGGAGCTAGCCGCCAAACTGGGTGTTAAAAAAATCGTTATGATGAGTGGTTTGCCGGGTGGCGGACCGGAAGATCGCGTGCCGAACTGGATTACCTCTACCGTTTCCTGGCCTGATTATATGCCTGCCGTGATCGATTATCAGTGGAATAAAGTCGCCATTCCCTGGTGGAAAAAATTTGTTCAACATGCAAAACAACACGGCGTTGAGCAAATTGCGATTGAAGAGTTTCCTTCCCAGTTGGTATACAACCCCTCAACGCTGCTGCGGTTGCGCAATGAAGTGGATGATATTATCGGTATGAACCTCGATCCTTCGCATCTGCTGGCGATGGGTGCCGACCCGATTGCGGCTGTGCGCAAACTCGAAGGCGCTATATTTCACGTACATGGCAAAGATGCACGTATTGAGCGCGGACTGGCTGAGATAGACGGTCTGCTGGAATATCAGCCAGTGACGAATACCAAAACCCGTACCTGGAATTATGTCGCGGTTGGATGCGGCCAGGATCTTAAATGGTGGAAGGAGTTTTTCTCGGTGCTACGCATGACCGGCTATGATGGCGATGTCTCGCTCGAGATGGAAGATCTCACCATGAGTGTTGAAGCGGGACTTCAGACCTCTATTGACGCGCTAAATCAGACCTTGAGCCGTTAATTAAAACGTAACGCTTAACGACCCGACAGGTCACAGGGGAGTCTGGCATGGACTGTTTAACTGCCAGACTCGACCCGTTTCTACCCACGTTAATGAATCATCTCTGGACTAGCGGCACAAGATGAAGAGATGGCCCCCCAACCGTTAGTTTGATGCTGGGGTTTTAAGCTTATCCTGTGCCTGCGTGGCCTACTGGTGGGAGTCGTTTCTCACCAGCTTCATTCCCGTCTGACCAAGGCCATAAGCACCTCTCGTGTTGTAGCCCGCACTGTGGCTGTTTCCCCCTGGAAATGTCAACGCTGACCGCCTCTCCCGCCTGTAGTCATTAATGTGTCAATTGCAGGCTGGCAAAAATTCTCTCTTGCATATCAGACAGCAAAAGTTAACCTATATACAATCCATATACGTTTCATATAGGACTTTCGATGGGCATTGTCAAAATCTCCGACCTGATGCATGAAAACCTGCGCATCGCCAGCCAGGCGATGAGCCGCTCGATCAATTCGCAAGCCGAACACTGGCTCAAGCTCGGCATGCTGGCGGAGCTCTATCCGCAGTTTACCCAGCAGGAGCTGGCGCAACTGCTGATCCGCGTTGAGCTGGAGCACGGCAGCGATCTGCGACACATCCTGTCGGTGTCCGAACGTATGCCACAAGGAGAAGCGCAGTGAAAAGAGGCGTAAAGATCCATACGCAGGAACAGATCGAGCTGGCGCGCGCGGCGGGCCACGCGGCGGCCCAGGTGCTGGCGATGATTGCGCCGCATGTGCAGCCTGGCATCACCACGCAGGAGCTGGATGACATCTGCCACGATTTTATCGTCAACACGCTGCATGTGATCCCGGCTAATATCGGCTATCAGGGCTATACGCGCACCACCTGCACCTCGGTCAATCATGTGGTGTGCCACGGCATTCCCTCGGCCAAAAAGCTGAAAAACGGCGACATCGTCAATATCGATATCGGCATTATCAAAGAGGGCTGGTACGGCGATACCAGCCGCATGTATTTCGTCGGCGAGCCGTCGGTGCGCGCCCGCCGCCTGGTGGATATCACGTATCAGTCGCTGGTGGCTGGCATTCACAGCGTCAGGCCCGGCGCGACGCTGGGCGATATCGGCGCGGCAATCCAGCGCGTTGCCGAAGGCGCCGGTTTTTCCGTGGTGCGCGACTACTGCGGCCACGGCGTCGGTCAGATCTATCACGACGAGCCGCAGGTGCTGCACTACGGCACGCCGGGAGAAGGCATGAAGCTGCAGCCGGGCATGATCTTTACCATTGAGCCGATGATCAACGCCGGTAAAGCGGGCACCAGCGTGCTCTCCGACGGCTGGACGGTGGTCACCAAAGATCGCTCGCTCTCCGCGCAGTGGGAACACACCCTTGCGGTGACGGAGAGCGGGTTCGATCTGCTGACCCCCTGGCCGGACGGCACCGGCGACTATGCGGCTATCTGAGCCTCAGGCGGAGTCGCGCTGAATAATCTCAAAGCCGATATCGGTTACCGGCTGCGGCACCGCGTCGCCCGCCAGACGCGCCAGCAGCGCGCGCACCGCCTGCTGCCCTATCGCCTGACGATCGATGCGCACCGTGGTGATCGCCGGGCGATGGGCCGCGGCGAAGGCGAGATCGCCGAAGCCCATCACCGCCACATCCTGCGGCACGCGTCTGCCGCGCGCCTCCGCCTCAATCAGCGCGCCCTGCGCGATGGTGTCCGAACTGCACACCACCACGTCAACTGCCGCATCGTCAAGCGCGGCAAAGGCATCGCGCCCGCCCTGCATCGACGCGGGCAGCGGCACGGCGATCTGCGCGACAATGGCAATCTGCTGTCGCCGCAGCCGCGCCTCCAGCCCCTGACGACGCTGCGCGGCGCGCGCGTCGTCGGCCCATAGCAGCGCAGGCTTGCGGTAGCCACGCTGAATGAGATAGTCGCCCACCTCCGCGCCCACCTGCTGATGAGAAAAGCCCACCAGCATATCGATCGGCGTCGGCGTCATATCCCAGATCTCCACCACCGGCAGCGCGGCCTGCAGCACCATTTTCTTCAGCGCGGGCGTGTGGTGGATGCCGGTGAGAATAATGCCGTCCGGCCGACGCGACAGCAGCGTGGCGACGATTTCCGCTTCGCTCTCCGCCTGATAGCCGCTAACGCAGAGCAGCATCTGGTAGCCCTGACGCACCATCTCGTCGTTGAGCGCCTGGATGGTGTCGACGAACATCGCATTGTTGATTTGCGGCACCACCACGGCGATCAGTCGGCTGCGGCGGCTCGCCAGCCCGCCCGCCAGCGCGTTGGGAATGTAGCCGGTGGCGCGCACCGCCTCCATGACGCGCGCCAGGGTTTGCGCGCGCACCTGCTGCGGCACGTTCAGCGCGCGGCTGACGGTCATGGCGGATAAGCCGGCGGCGCGCGCCACATCCTCCAGCGTCGGCGCGCGCGGCGGGCTCGCTTTGATCTTCATTTCTCTCTTCTCCCTCAAGCGTCGGGCGGTTGCTGCATTGGCACAATGTTAACCCTAACATTTTTGGCAGCTGAATCTGTTTTAATAAACTGTGACGCAGCCCTGCTTTTATGCGCTGCAGGCACGCTATACCTGTTAACGCCTTTAGCCACTCACCCGCTTAAAAATGTTAGCGCAAACATTCAGGAGGTTTTTATGACCCATGCCGGTTCCGATGCCGTCTCTTATGCCAGACATCACGGCGGCAAAACCGCTGCCGAATCTGGCGATCGCATTGTCTGGGTAAAGCTGTCGCTGGCTTTTCTGCCGCTGGCGACACCGGTCAGCGACGCCAAGGTGCTGACCGGCCGCCAGAAACCGCTGACCGAGGTGGCGATCATTTTTGCCGAGCTACAAACGCGCGACGGCTTCACAGGCGTCGGCTTTAGCTATTCGAAACGCGCAGGCGGCCAGGGCATCTACGCCCACGCCTGCGAGCTGGCGGACGCGCTGCTGGGGGAAGACCCTAACGATATCAGCAAGATCTACACCAAATTGCTGTGGGCTGGCGCGTCGGTGGGCCGCAGCGGCATGGCGGTTCAGGCGATCTCGCCGTTCGATATCGCCCTGTGGGATATGAAGGCGCGTCGCGCCGGGCTGCCGCTGGCGAAACTGTTCGGCGCGCACCGCGACTCGGTGCAGTGCTACAACACCTCCGGCGGCTTTCTGCATACTCCGCTCGACCAGGTACTGAAAAATGTCGCCATTTCCCGGGACAACGGCATCGGCGGCATTAAAATCAAAGTCGGCCAGCCTGATACGGCGGAAGATCTGCGCCGCCTCAGCGCGGTGCGTCAGGCGCTGGGCGACGACTTTCCGCTGATGGTGGACGCCAATCAGCAGTGGGATCGCGAAACCGCTATCCGCATGGGGCGCAAGATGGAGGCGTTTAACCTGGTCTGGATCGAGGAGCCGCTGGATGCTTACGACGTCGAAGGGCATGCGGCGCTCGCCAGCGCCCTTGATACGCCGATCGCCACCGGCGAGATGCTCACCAGCTTTCGCGAGCATGAGCAGCTGATCCTCGGTCACGCCAGCGATGTGGTGCAGCCCGACGCGCCGCGCGTCGGCGGCATTACGCCTTTCTTGCAGATCATGGATCTGGCCGCGCGCCACGGCCGCAAGCTGGCGCCGCACTTCGCCATGGAGATCCACCTGCATCTTGCCGCCGCCTATCCGATTGAACCCTGGCTGGAGCACTTTGAATGGCTCAATCCGTTATTCAATGAGCAACTTGAGCTGCGCGACGGCCGCATGTGGATTTCCGACCGTCCCGGACTGGGTTTTAGCCTGAGCGAGCAGGCAAGGAAGTGGACGGTGCTGACCAGCGAAACGGGTCAGCGACCCTGACGCGCGGCCCTCAGGCAGGCTGCCAGAGGCGCACGCCGTCGCGTCCACCGCGCTTGACCTGGTAGAGCGCGTCATCAGCATAGCGCAGCCAGCTGTGGATCGAGTCCGCCTGGCTGGCTGGCGCGATGCCGATACTGACGGTACAGGAAAAATCGGACGACGCAGGCAGGCGCAGCTGTGAGATGCGCGTCCTGAGGGTCTGCGCCAGCGCCAGGATGGCGGCGTCCTGGGCGTCGCGCACGATCACGCACAGCTCGTCGCCGCCGAAGCGCGCCGGAATATCTTCGATTCCCACGCCGTCGCGCAGCAGCGCGGAGATTTCCGCCAGCAGGAAATCGCCCGCTTCATGACCGAAACTGTCGTTCACCGCCTTGAAATGGTCGACATCGATCAGCATCAGCCAGGCGGCGCTCTCTCCGCGTCGGGTGCGCAGAAACTCGCTCTCCAGCCGACGCTCAAACAGCCGACGATTGGGGATTTTCAGCCCAGGATCCATCAGCGCGATGCGCTCCAGCTCGCGGTTTTTCAGCCGCAGGCTGAGCGTCAGGTTGTAGGAGACCACGCTGAGCGCCAGCAGATAAAAGGTGGCGAGCGGCAGGCTCAGCCATACCGTGCGGATGCTGAAGTGCATATTCACCGGCGCGCCGCGCACCAGCCACACCAGCGCAAAGGCGATCAAAAACGCCCGCAGCGCGGCGATAAGCTGCGCCCAGCCGCCTGCGGCGTATCGATCCGCCACCAGAATCGCCATGATGACGAACGATGGCAGCGGGCTCAGCGCCATCATCGCCACCCAGGCGCCGCCGAACGCGGCGTCGAGCGTCAGGTTAGTGCGCTCGCGTCCGGTGGGATCGTCTGAGGCCAGCGCCAGCCGCCACGCCAGCCAGGGCCATAAAAAGGCGTTGGCGAACAGCAGCGCGCAGGCGCTAAGACCACATCCCGACTCCATCAACACCGACAGAATAGGGTAAAAACAGAGCAGCGTGCCCAGCTGGCGCATAGCAAACATACGCCTGACGAATCGTGTCGAGCGTAACTTCAGATGCGTATCATCAGGAGAGTAGTAATTCATTGAAGCCGTAAAAGAGGCGGTATCGTTAGCGCAGTTTATCGGGATTTAGCCTAAATCGGTGGATTTTTTTAGGAATATTCACCTTGCGCGAGCCGCGTCATCACACTAGCCCGCCAGCATCTGCCGCGGCTTAACGCAGCAGACGCATAACCTATGCCGCATTCCTTATTAACGCTTTTGGCGCAGCAAACGTAGTCTGCTCTTTTTTTCACCGGGAAAATAGCAATGAAAATGTTAGCGTTAGCGCTCTCTCTGGCCGCGTTTGCCGCGCAGGCGGCCTCGACCGAACTGGTGGTGGGCGATCAGAAAGGCAACGCGCGCGCCGTGATGGAAGCGGCGGGCCAGCTTACCGATCTACCTTATGCAGTGAAATGGTATGAATTTCCTAACGCCGCGCCGCTGCTGGAGTCGCTCAACGCCAGCCATCTCGACGCCGGGCTGGTGGGTGACGGGCCGCTGTCGTTCGCGGTGGCGTCCGGCGCGACGATAAAAGCGATTCAGGCCTCGCAGTATCTGGGCAACGCTATCATCGTGAAAAAAGGCAGCAGCATCAAAAGCGCCGCAGATTTAAAAGGCAAAAAGATCGCCACGGTAAAAGGCTCCTCCGGTCAGAACCTGGTGTTTAATGCGCTGAGCAAAGCGGGCCTGCCCGCCGACAGCGTGCAGTTTGTCTTTACCACCCCAGCCGAAGCGACGCTGGCGCTGGATAACGGTGCGGTGGACGCGGTCGCCACCTGGGAACCCTACGTCTCCTTTGCTATTGCCCAGTCCGGCGCGACGATCGCGGTGGACGGCGACAACTTCCCGGTCTCCAACTATCTGGTGGCAACCGATCGCGCCATCGCAGACAAGCGCGCGGCGCTGCAGGACTTTCGCCAGCGCCTGATCCGCGCGCGCGCGTGGGGCGTCGCCCATCCTGAGGCCTATGCACAGGGCATCGCCACGCTGCTGCGCCTGCCGGATGCGGTAGCGCTCAGCAAAGTGAAGCGCGAAAACAACGCGCCGGTCGCCGACGTGGCGCTGGTGCAGCAGCGCCAGCAGGCGGCTATCGACACCTTTACCCGCAGCGGGCTGATCAAGCCCGGCCTGAAAGCCGATCAGGTGATCGACGCCAGCTTTTTCCGCCAGCCGTAAGGAGAGATAACCATGATGAACCTCGCGCTCTACCTGGACGCCGGTATTCACCAGGGCGGCTGGCGGCACCCTGAGGCCGTCTCCAGCGGCGGCAGCAACTGGCCGCTGTTTCGCCGCATCGCCCAGCAGGCGGAAGCGGCGAAGCTGGATATGATTTTTGTCGCCGATAAGCTGGCGATCGACGATATCTACGGCGGCGATCTGAGCGCCACGGTGCGCAGCCGTCCGCAGGGCTGGTCGGAGCCGCTGACGCTGCTCGCCGCGCTGGCGGCGGTGACCGACCGCATCGGGCTGGGCGGCACCGTCTCCTCCTCCTATTCGCTGCCCTATACCACCGCGCGCCAGCTGGCGAATATCGATCACCTGAGCGGCGGACGCGCGGCGTGGAACCTGGTGACCTCGGTCAGCGACGCCGAAGCGCGCAACTTTGGCCGCGACCGCCACTATTCACATGCTGAACGCTACGCGCGCGCCGCGGAGTTTATCCAGCTAATGAAAAATCTCTGGGACAGCTTTGACGATGACGCCATCGTGATGGATAAAGCCGGCGCCGAGTTCGCCAGGCCGGATGGCTTCCGCTACCTCAACCATCAGGGCGCCTTTTTCGATGTACGCGGGCCGCTCAATATTCCGCGCCCGCCGCAGGGCTACCCGGTGGTGATCCAGGCGGGCGTGTCGGACGCCTTTATCGACCTGGCGGCGCAGCACGCCGAAGTGTTGTTTGTGGTGCAGCCGGAGCAGCAGCGTGCGCAGCGCTTTTATCAAACGCTGAAAAGCAAAGCGCAGCAGTTCGGCCGCACGCCGGATCGACTGCGTATTTTGCCGGGCATCGTGCCGGTGCTGGCGGAGACGCACGCCGCGGCGCAGGAGAAAGATCGCTTTCTGAAGTCGCTGATCACCGCCGAGTCGGCGCTGAGCTTTATGTCCGCCAGCATGAACCACGATCTGGCGCAGTATCCGCTCGATGGACCTGCGCCCGATCTGCGCGAGGTCATTACCGGCAGCAAGGGGCGCTTCCAGTATGTGATCGCGCAGGCGCTGGAAGAGAAGCTGACGCTCGGAGAAATGGCGATCCGCTATGCCGAAAGCCTGTCGTTTCCATCGCCGGTCGGCACGCCGGATGAGGTTGCGGCGATGATGATCGACTGGTATCGCAGCGGCGCCTGCGACGGCTTCGTGGTGCTGCCCACCTATCTGGAAGCGAGCGGCAACCTGTTTCTTGATGAAGTGGTGCCGCGCCTGCAGCGCGCCGGGGTGTTCCGCACCGCCTACCCGCAAGGGACGCTGCGCGACACGCTGGGGCTGGCGCGCCCGGAAAACGGCCTGCGCTGAGATTTGAGTAGAAGTGTAAATCGGCTATCGTCGCCGTGCCTGACATGCTAAATAACCTTTTTTTACAAGGAGTGCGGCATGTCGGCTTATTTACTGGTTTCACTGATGGCGCTCTGCATTGCGCTGGGTTTTTTATTTATGGGCGTGAAGCGCCAGCAGAAAAATCTGCTGACGCGCGCGGGCGTTTACGCGGTGGTGGCGGTGGTGCTGCTGGTGCTTGGCCTGGTGCTGAACTAACCGAGCAGCCCGGCGTAAATCGCCCGCGTTTCCTCATCGAAGCAGACGATTTTCACCTCCTGCAGCGCCGGGTTGTCCGCCAGCGCGTCGCGGATCGCCTCTAGCGCGATTTCAGCCGCCTTTTTCTTTGGAAAGCGATAGATGCCGGTGCTGATGCTGGGAAAGGCGATGCTTTTGACATCGTGCTGCTGCGCCAGGCGAAAACAGCTCTGGTAGGCGCGCTTCAGCAGCTGCGCCTCGTTCTGACTGCCGCCGTTCCAGACCGGCCCGACGGTGTGGATCACATAGCGCGCGGGCAGGTTGCCGCCGGTGGTGATCACCGCGTCGCCGGTATGGCAGCCGCCCTGCCGGTTGCGGATCTGTTTGCACTCCTCCAGTATCGCCGGCCCGCCGGCGCGGTGAATAGCGCCATCGACCCCGCCGCCGCCGAGCAGCGAGCTGTTCGCCGCGTTGACGATGGCGTCAGCGTGGATGTGGGTGATGTCGCCAGTGACCAGCGTGATCTTCTCGTTCATTGCGCTCTCCTTTTTCTTTCAGCGTAGTTCAGCGCGACGCTTTCAGCTCCCAGGCTTAAATCCCGCTGTCAAAAGCGATCGAAACGGTAAGGCGCGGGATCGATAATCGGCCTGGCGGCCATCACCAGATCCGCCGCCAGCGCGCCCGCAGCGGGCGACGTGCCGAAGCCGTGGCCAGAAAAACCGGTCGCCAGCGTCAGCCCCGGCAGCGCCGCCACCGGGCCAATCACCGGGTTGGAATCGGGCGTCACGTCAATCGCCCCCGCCCAGGCCGCCTCAATCTCTGCGCGGGCGAAGGCGGGCCAGGCGGCGCGCAGGTTGCTCAACGCCTCCTGATTCAGGGCCGGGTTAACCGCCGGATCGAGCGTGCGCACCTGTTCAAAAGGAGAAGGCTGCTGACTGCTCCAGCGACGCGCCAGGCTAAAGTCCTGCATGGAGTAGCGGTTCAGTGTAATGCGCAGATTATCGCGCGCGGCGCGCAGCTGGCCACGATAGCGCAGGCCGATGCGCAAATGGTCGGTGGTCAGCGGCGCATCCAGCGCGCCGCGCTGGGTGACGATAAAACCGCCGTCGCGATGTCGACGAAACGAGAAATCGGGCGCGCCGACGGCGATGTCGGTCGGACCTGCCATCGGCCTGGTGCGCAGCACCGAGCATATTAACGGCAGCGTCGGCAGCGAAATGCCCAGGTTGCCGAGAAAGCGCCTCGACCATATTCCGCCGGCCAGCAAAACCTGATCGCAGCGAATTTCGCCCCGCTCCGTTACCACGCCGCTGACGCGGCCCGCCGAGGTGGTCAGGGAGCGCACCGCGCAGTGCTCGACGATTTGCGCTCCTTTGGCTATCGCCGCCTGGGCAATGGCGCTGGCGGCAAGCGACGGCTCGGCGCGCCCGTCAGAGGGCGTGAACAGGCCGCCTGCCCAGCGGCCCGCGCCGCCGGGCACGTTGCGCGCAATCTCCGCCGCGCTCAGCAGCCGCGAACCCAGCTCAAGATGCGCCACTGACGCCAGCCAGGCTTCATGCGCCGCCATCTGCGCGTCGCGGCGAGCGATAAACATAATGCCCGCCTGACGATAGCCCACATCCGCGCCGGTGCGCGCCGGCATCTCCGCCCAGAGGCGATCGGCCGCCAGCGCCAGCGGCACGTCTTCCGCCGCGCGGCTGGTTTTGCGCACCCAGCCGAGATTGCGTGAGGACTGTTCGCCCGCCAGTCGCCCTTTTTCCAGCACGACAACAGGGATACCGCGCTCCGCCAGCGTCAGCGCGGCGGTCAGCCCGACAATGCCGCCGCCGATAATTACTACGCGGGTTGCGGCAGGGATCTGAGTGCTGGTGCGCACCGGTTTGATAACTGGCGCCATGTTCGGTTTCTCCTGTTACACCGCGACGGTGATGCGTTCTGCCGCCACGCGCGACGCGCCGCGAAACGCCGTGACTTCGATCTCGACTTTATAAACCGCTGAACCCAGCGGCGGACAGGTCACCGTGGTGGCGGGATCGATGCCGGCAAACTTCTCACCGACAATCGTCATCACCGCCTCGGTGTCCGCCGGATGCTGGATAAAGACGCGCGAGAAAATGACGTCCGCCAGCGTCGCGTCGACCGCGCTCAGCGCGGATTCAATATTGGCGAAAACCTGCCGCGTCTGTTCGCCGATCCCTTCAGGGATGGTTTTGCTTACCGGATGTCGTCCCGCGGTATTAGAGAGATAAATCCAGTTATCTACCGCCACGATGCGGGAGTAGCTGCCCATCTCTTCAAACTTCGAGCCGGTTTTTACTTTTACAATGCGGGTCATCGATCTCTCCTTTGCTTAACGTAGTTCCGGCGTGTCCCACAGGTTTAATTTCACGCCGATGTTTTTCTCCAGCGCGTTGCGGTAGATCACCGTGCCCCACGCCACGTCTTCTACCGGCATGCCGCCCACCGACATAATGATGATCTCCTCGTCATTGCGGCGGCCAGGGGCGTCGCCCGCGACGATTTTGCCGATATCCTCCAGTTGCTCGGCCGCCAGCTTTCCCTCTGCCAGCATGTCCATAAAGCGCACCCCGATCACCGGAATGGTGTGGTGCGCCGGTTTCGGTGCCTCGTCATACCAGGCGTGATAGAGGCCGGTGTTGTCGAGCACCTTACGAATGTCGTCGCGCTCCATGCCCTCATCCAGGCTGCAGGCCGCTGGCATAGCGAGAAACGCTCCCGGCTTGACCCACTCGCGCTTTACCTGCGGATAGCGTGCGGGATCGCCCACTTCGCCGGAGCTGCAAAAGGTAACGATATCCGCCTCGCGCACCACCTCTTCCAGCGTGTCGACCACCTCGATAGTGGTGACCTGCGGATAGTTCGCCTTTATCCAGGCGATAAAGGTATCGAGGCTTTTCGCGCCGCGTCCCTTAATGCGCAGGGTGTCGATCAGCGGACAGACGGCGAGAAAGGCGGCGACGGCGGTTCTGCCCATAACGCCTGGCCCGAGCAGGCCAATCACGCGTGAATCTTTGCGCGCCAGATAACGCGCGCCGACACCCGGCACCGCGCCGGTGCGGTAGGCAGAGAGCAGGTTGGCGGACATATGCGCCAGCGGCGCGCCGGTGTCGGCGTCGTTAAGGGTGAACAGCAGTATCGAGCGCGGCAGCCCTTTGTCGCGGTTGGCGATATTTGAGCCGTACCACTTCACGCCAGCGGTGCGGAAATCGCCGCCGAGGTAGGCGGGCATCGCCATCAGCCGGCGATCGGCGGTGGGCTTCGGCATCGCCGGGAACGGCGAGTTCTCGGGAAAGGTGACCATCGCGCCGTGCGAGTCGTTGTTGGCGCCCGCCATGCGGTAGTCGCCGCGATAGAGCAGCGCAAACATCTGCTCCATGGTGTCGACGCAGGCAGGCATATCGGTCACGCCAGCCTGGATCATGTCCTGCTCCGAGAGATAGAGAAAATCGATGCGGGTTGATGAAGTCATTGTGCTGTTCCTCGCCGTACGTAAATGAAGGGAATGACGCTGGCAATATCAATAACCCGTCTTCCAGGCCGGCGTATTGAAGATTTACGACATGCAGTGGCATCGGGATTGCATAGCTGAGTGACAGCCCATTTCGAGGATTGCGCTATGCAACGGCTTCACTATCCTGAACAGCCCTGGTTTGTTCTCAGCGCGGCGCATCGCTACGCCTTAATGACCGCCGACGATCCGGCTATCTCCCATTTCTACAGTTTTGTTGTCTCGCCGCAGGCGGCATTAACCCTGGCGATCCCGGACGGCTGCGTCGATATCCTCTTCGACTGCGACGCCTCTCGCCCGCTGGCGCGGGTGTGCGGCACGCCTCTGCAGGCGCGCAGCGCCGAGATGAAGCCGGGCCATCGCTACTTCGGCGTGCGCTTCGCGCCGGGCGTGATCCCCGATTTTCTTGATTTGATGGCGGAAGAGCTGACCGATCATGAATTTAGCTTTCTCGACGTGGTGCCGAACGCGCGTCGGGCGTTTGAGGCGATTGTGCAGAGCCCTCATTTCTCCCGGCAGGTCGCCCTGTTCAACCAGAGCTTTATGCCGCGGCTGACGCGACGCTGTTCGTCGATCACCTCGCTGATTTTGCAGACCATCTTTCAGCAGCGCGGCAACCTGCGCGTGGGCGCGCTGGAGGCGGTGACCGGCTTTACCTGCCGCACCATTCAGCGACAGTTCCGCCAGGATACCGGCCTGACGCCCAAGGCGTTTTGCCGCATCATCCGCTGTCAGTCGGCGCTCAACAGGCTGCACGCGCCGCACGCCGTGTCGTTTCTCGATCTGGCGTACGATCTCGGCTTCAGCGATCAGTCGCACTTCCTGCGCGAGTTTAAAACCCTGGTCAGCACCACGCCGCTGGAGTATCAGCGGCGCATGGCGCAGGAAGCCTATCAGGCGCGTCTGCACTACGCGGCGATCGGCGAGCCGCGCCTTTCCGCCTGAGCACTAAAAACGTGCAGCGGCTGCACTCCTGCCCTGTCGCATTTTTTCTATCCGGCCCGCTGGTCTCAGGAAATGATGCCAGCTCTGCGACATTCACTAAGGGGTGGTTATGAGCGATGCGGGCGGGTTAGGCAAAAACAGGCTGGGACTCTTTTCTCTGGTGTTTTTTGTGGTGGCGGCGGCCTCGCCGTTAACCGGCGTCGTCGGCGGGCTGCCGGTGGCGATCCTCTCTGGCAACGGCGGCGGCATTCCGGTGATCTATCTCTTCGCCTGTCTGATACTGATGCTGTTCTCGGTGGGCTTTATCGCCATGAGCCGCTACGTCAGCAATGCAGGCGCGTTTTATAGCTATATTGCCCAGGGGCTGGGAGAGCGCTGGGGCGCGGCCGCGTCGGTGCTGGCGCTGGTCTCCTATTTCTCTATTCAGCTGGCGGTCACCGCCATGCTGGGCTTTTTCACGCAGCAGTTTCTCGCCCAGCATCTCGGCGCGCAGCTGCCCTGGTGGGCACTAAGCATGCTTTTTCTGCTGGTGGCCTGGGCGCTCGGCATTAAGCGGGTCGAAGTGGGCGGCAAACTGCTTGGGGTGCTGATGCTGGCCGAAGTGGCGATCGTGCTGCTGACGGACGTGATGCTGCTGGTGAAAAAAAGCGGGCCGCTAAGCTTCGCCTCTTTCGAGCCTGCCGTGTTTCTGCATGGCAACCTCGGCGTCGCCTTTATCTTTACCATCGCCGCCTTTATCGGCTTCGAATCCACGGCCATCTATGCAGAGGAGTGCCGCGACGCGCGCAAAACCGTGCCGCGCGCCACGCTCTGCGCGCTGCTGCTGATTACGCTGTTTTTCTGTTTTACCAGCTGGGCACTGGTGCAGGCCTACGGCTTTGACCAGCTGATCGGCGAGGTTGGCCGGGACCCGGGCAACTTTATCTTTATGATCACGCGCCAGTATGTCGGCCAGTGGGCGGTAGAGGTAATGTCGCTGCTGCTGATCACCAGCCTGTTTGCGGCGGCGATGGCGTTTCACAACAATATTTCGCGCTATCTGTTCAGCATCGCGCGCGACGGGCTGATCTGGCAGGAGCTGTGTAAAACCCATCCCACTAACGGCACGCCGCATAAGGCCAGCCACCTGCACAGCGTGATTTCGCTACTGCTGATCGCCGGCCTGGGCAGCGCGGGCGTCGATCCCATCGTGCATATTTTCGCCTTCGGCTCGGCGATTGCGACCCTCGCCATCCTGCTGTTGCAAACAGGGGTATCCGCGTCGGTGGTGATCTTTTTCCGTCGCCGACCGGAATGCGGGGAAAAAGCCTGGCAGGTATTGTGGGCGCCGCTGCTGGCGATGGCCGCCATGTCGGTCACCCTGGTGATGATGATTGACAACCTACAGGTGCTGAGCGGCAGCGACTCCACGCTGGTGCGCTATATTCCCTGGCTGCTTGTCGCCTGCGGCGGCGCTGGCTATGTGCTCTCCCTGCGCCGCCGCGTGCCGATCAGCGGGTGAGCGTGGTGCCCGGCAGCGAGTAGCGCGACATCGGCGCAATCTGGCCGATCAGCTTGTTGTCCAGCATATAGCGCGCGAAGGCCTGATAGCGCGCCTCGTCAAAGCGGCCAGCGTCGCTGGCGAAAAGCGGCAGCGTCGCCAGCCAGGCCTGATGGTTAAGCGGTGTGTTCAGCTCGGGCCAGGCCTGGGTAAAAGCCTTCCACATCGCTTCCGGATGCGCGCGCAAATAGGCGACGCCGTCGTTCAGGCCGCGCAAAAAAGGAGCGATGCGCGGATCCTGCGCGGCCGTGTCACTTTTCGCCAGCAGGATCAGTTCGTCATAGGCGGGCACGCCGTGCTCTTCCGGTTTAAAGGTCACCGGCTCCGCACCCTGCTGCCTCAGCTCCAGCAGCTCGTAGTTGCGATAGATCGTCATCGCGCCGTCTATTTTATGACTGAGCAGCGCTGAGGCGGCGTCCATATTCAGGTTAATCAGTTTCACCTTGCTGACGTCGACACCGGCCGATTTCAGCATGGTCTGGATGGCGACATCCTCAAAACCGGGAATGGCGTAGCCCAGCGTTTTGCCCGCAAAATCTTTCAGCGTATGAATATTCTCTGTTTTCAGCGCGGTAAGGGTATTGAGCGGCTGGTCGATCAGCGTCCCGACGCGCATCACCGGCACCGCTTTATCCACCAGCGTATAGAGCTGCGGCTGGTAGCCCACGGCGAGATCGGCCTTGCCCGCCGCCAGCAGCAGCGGCACCGAGGCGGAGTCCGCCGGCGCGATCATCTCCACCTCCAGCCCCTGGCGCGCAAACGCACCGCTCTGCTGGGCGGCGAAGATCGCCGCATGGTTGGGATTGACGAACCAGTCCAGCAGCAGGCGCACCTTCTGCGCCGCCTGGGCGGGCGCCATCGCCGCCATCAACAGCACGGCCAGCATCAGCATCACTTTTTTCACGATTGTTCCTTAAGCAGAGTAGAGAAAACGGCGGCGCAGCAGCGCGACACCGCCTGAAAGCGACAGCGCCAGCAGCATGAGCAGCGCCAGCGCGGCGAAACTGAGCGGCGTTTCCAGCCGCGCGCTGGCGTGCATCATCAGATAGCCAAGTCCTTCGCTGGCGCCGACCCATTCGCCGATCACCACGCCGACCGGCGCAAGGATCGCCGCCATCTGCAGGCCGGAGAAAAAGTGCGGCAGCGCGGCGGGCCAGCGCACATGCAGAAAGTGACGCAGCCGCGACCGGCTCAGGGTGTGTGCCAGCTCCAGCCAGCCGGGCGGCGTGCGGCACAGGCCGTCGAACAGCGACAGGCAGAGCGGGAAAAAGATAATCAGCGCCGCGACCGTGACTTTCGAGGCGACGCCGAAGCCGAGCCACAGCACCAGCAGCGGCGCCAGGGCGAATACCGGAATAGTCTGGCTGGCGGTCACCAGCGGAAAGAGCAAGCGCCGCAGCAGCGGGCTGGCGGACATCAGGATCGCCAGCGCAACGCCGGCGCCGCCGCCCAGCAGCAGCGCCAGCACAATCTCGCCGAGGGTATAGATCGCGTGATGCGCCAGCAGCGCGCGCTGCTGCCACAGCGCGGCGCCAACCGCCTGCGGCGCGGGCAGCAGAAACGCGGGCACGCCGCTGTGGCGCGCCAGCTGCCACGCGCCGCCGATCAGCGTCAGCAAGTAGGCCAGGCTTAAAAATCGATGTTTAATCACAGGTGAGCCGCTCAAAAAGCTGGCTCTGCGCCTGCAATACTGCGCCATCCTGCGCGGGGCGCGGCGTGTCGCCGTCGGGCGCGGGAAAAGGGCGGCAGCGCAGCGGCGCGTCGTCCAGCAGGTAGATATCATGCGCCAGGCGGCACGCCTCCAGCGGGTCGTGCGTCACCAGCAGCAGCGTTTTGTCGCGCAGTAGCCTGGCGGTCAGGCTTTGCAGCCGCAGCCGGGTCATCACGTCCAGCGCCGCGAAGGGCTCGTCCATCAGTACCACCGGACGATCCTGATAGAGGGTGCGCGCCAGCGCGACGCGCTGGCGCATGCCGCCGGAGAGCGCATCCGGGCGCGCGTCGCCCAGCCCCTCCAGTGCCACCTGCGCCAGCAGCGTCTCGGCGCGCTTTTTGTCGGGGCGCGCGCCGTTAAGCCGCGCGCTGAGCGTGACGTTGTCGCGCACCGACAGCCAAGGATAGAGGTCATCGCGCTGCCCCATCCAGGCGATCTGCTGCGCCAGTTCGCCCGACAGCGAGCTGGTGATGCGCCCCTGCTGCGGCGTTAACAGCCCCGCCGCCAGCCGCAGCAGCGTGCTTTTACCTGCCCCGCTGCGGCCCAGCAGCGCGCTGGTTTTGCCGCCGCGCAGCCGCAGGCTGAAGCGCTGGCAGATCGCCTTGCCGTCCCAGCCAAAGGTAACGTCCTCAAAAAGAATGTCGGGCGCCGGCGGGCTCATGGCTGATTCGCCGCAATGATCGCCAGCGGGCCGATGCCGCGCTGCGCCAGCGTGGCGGCCGCCTTCGCCGCGCGAATGCCGCTGGCGCAGACCAGCACCACGCGCCGACCGGCGGGCGGCTGCCAGGCGTCAACGGCCTCTGGCAGCAGACGCTCAACCTGCGCCGCCACGCTGCGCGGCGCCTCTTCCAGGCTGCGCAGCTCGACGACACAGTCGTCCGCCTGCAGCAGCGCACGGTTGATAAAGGGGATCGCGGGCTGCGTCGGCTCCTGCGCGTCATCAAAGCGAAACGCGCGGAAGTGCCACTGACTGAAGTCGCAGTTCACCAGGCTGCCCAGCGGCGAGGGCGTCAGCCCCAGCAGCGCGCTAAGCGCCATCTGCGCCTGCATCGCGCCGAGCGTCGCCACGGCCGGCCCCATCACGCCCGCGCTGTTGCAGTTGGCTGCCGTTGCAGGCAGGCGCGGAAACAGCGCGCGATAGCTCGGCGCGCTGCCGCAAAAGCCGCCGACGTAGCCCTGCCGCCCGAGCGCCGAGGCGCTGATCAGCGGCAGGCTGCGCGCCTGGCAGGCGTCGGACAGGATATAGGTCACGGCGAAGCTGTCCGCCGCGTCGATCGCCAGATCGATATCCGCCAGCGCCGCCGCCACCGTGCTGGCGCGCAGCGCCTGCTGTTGTGCCTCCGTGACGCAGTCGCGGTTGCGTTCGCCCAGCGCGCGCGCGGCGCACAGCGCTTTCGGCTGGCCGACATCCTCTTCGGTATAGAGCGTCTGACGATGCAGGTTGTGCAGTTCGACCACATCCGCATCCCAGATGCGCAGAAAGCCGACGCCGGCGCCCGCCAGCAGCGGCAGCAGAGTCGATCCCAGCCCGCCCGCGCCAACCACCAGCACGCGCGCGTCGCGCAGCCGCTGCTGGCCCGCTTCGCCGATTTCCGGCAGCATCTGCTGCCGCTGATAACGATTCATCATCGCGCCCCGTTAGCTGAACCGCGCCAGACCAAACACCGGCGTCGAGGCGGCGGCCATTTCGCGCCGCTCCATCAACCCCGCCTGATGCGCCTGATGTCCCGCGCGGATCGCCCCGGCGAAGGCGCACGCCATCGCCGCCGGATCCTCTGCTTTCGCCACGGCGGTGTTGAGCAAAATGGCGTCGAAGCCCAGCTCCATCGCCAGCGCCGCCTGGCTCGGCGCGCCGATGCCGGCGTCGATCACCAGCGGCACGCCTTTGAACCAGGCGCGCATGCTGCGCAGCCCGTCGATATTGCGCAGTCCCTGACCGGAGCCGATGGGCGCGCCCCAGGGCATCAGCACTTCGCAGCCCGCTTCCAGCAGCTTTTCGCCGACGATCGGATCTTCCGTGGTATAGGGGAAGACCTGAAAACCGTCCGCGCAGAGAATGCGCGCCGCTTCCACCAGCGCGAAAGGATCGGGCTGCAGCGTGTCGGCGTTGCCGATCACCTCTAGCTTGATCCAGCGGGTGTCGAAGAGTTCGCGTGCCATATACGCCGTGGTGACCGCCTCTTTCACGCTGTGGCAGCCCGCCGTGTTGGGCAGCACGCGCCGGTTAAGCTGGCTGAGCAGCTCGCGAAACGCGCCGCCCTGGCTGCCTTCGCGCCGCAGGCTGACGGTGATAATCTCCGCGTCCGCCGCAACAATCGCCTGTTGCAGAATGTCGGGCGACGGATAGCCGGCGGTGCCGAGTAAAAAGCGCGAACGGGGAACGAAGCCGTAGAACATGGTTCAGCCTCCCTGCATCGGCGACAGCACTTCCAGCCGACAGCCCGCTTCCAGCGGCTGGCTCTCATAGCGCGAGCGCGGTAAAAACTGGCCGTTGAAGGCGCTGGCGACGCAGGCGGCGTCGATCTGCCGCTCCTGCAGCAGCGCCGCTACGTTCGCCGCCTCGGTCTCCACGAGCTGGCCGTTGAGTTCAATTTGCATGCGTTACCTCCTGACTGAGCCGTTGCATAAGCTGCTGCGCCATCGCAGGCGCGAGTAAAAAACCGTGACGATACATGCCGTTCAGAGAGAAGACGCCATCGCGATAGCGCACTTCAGGCACGTTATGCGAGTAGGCGGGACGCCGGCCGGTGCCGCTCTCCACAATGCGCGCCTCGGCCAGCGCCGGATGGATGGTCCAGGCGGCGCTGAGCAGCTCCATCATGGCGCGGGCGCTGATCGCACTGGCGTCGTCGCTCTCCACCATAGTGGCGCCAAGCATAAAATGTCCGTCCGCACGCGGCACCAGATAGCAGGGAAAGCGCGGATGCAGCAGGCGAATCGGGCGGGAGAAGTGGAGTTCGTCGCACTGCAGGATCAGCATTTCGCCGCGCACCGCGCGCAGATCCGGCTGGCGCGCGGCGGCATGAATGGCGCGACAGTCGATCAGGGTGCCGCGCGGTTTGCCGGTGTGAAACGGCACGCCGCGCGCTTCAAGGGTGGCGCGCAGCTGCTGCAGCGCGTCGCGCGGGTTGAGGTGCGCCTCGCCGGGGAAAAACAGGCCGCGCGCAAAGCGGCCGGCCAGCTCCGGCTCCAGCAGCGCGGGATCGCGCCACTGATGTTCGCGCGTCATGCGGGCGAAGCGCGTCAGCTCTGCGCCGTCGCGCGGCGCAGCGACCACCAGCGTGCCCTGCTGCGCCACGCCGTCGACCCGTTGCGACCACCACTCTGCGGCGCGCTGTCCCAGTTCGACCACCTGTTCAGGGGCGCTTTCGCCTTCGCAGAACGGCGCGAGCATGCCGCCCGCCCAGTGTGACGCAGGCGTCTCGTCGCTGAGGATCACCTCTGGCGTTTCGCCCTGCTCAGTGAGCAGCGTGGCGACGCATAGCCCGGCGACACCGCCGCCAAGCACCGACCAGCGGCTCATGACGCGCACCTGATAAGCAAAGCTGTAGGAAAAAGATAATGATTCACGCTGGCCTCGACGTTGAGGACCCGTGATACATGAAGGGAAAAAGCGTGAGCAGAGGGATCGGCTCGCGCGGCAGGCATCTCAAAGGGGGCAAAAAACCATGAGATACGAGTCTTCCTACGCCAGTATCAACTGGGTCAGGTTCAAAGGGTCGCTAAACCGCGCGCTGCGCTATTAGCCTCTCAGTCTCTCTGGCGAGACTCCCCTGACGGCCATTAGTTGTAGGGCAACTGCCTGGTCGGCGTCAAGTGCGACGTGTTAATCAGGCGTTAAATCAGCGGTGGCGTTACCGGTGGTCAACGCCACCGAAGCGGCCTGACGTCGCTGCCGCCGCTCGCTTAACACCGAGTAAATACCGGCGAACGCCACCAGACTGGCGCCGATCAGGGTGACTTTTTCGGGAAACGTGCCGAGAAAGATCACACCGATGATCACTGACCAGAGTAGCGAGCTGTAATCGAAAGGCGCCAGCAGCGACGCGTCGGCGTAGCGCATGCTGAGCGTCAGTAAAATTTGCGTCAGCCCGCCGAACAGGCCGCAGCCCAGCAGCAGCAGCAGCTGTTCGCCCTGCGGCAGACGCCAGCCGAACGGCAGCGTCAGCAGCGACGTGGCGCCTGTCATCGCGGTAAACCAGAAGGCGATAGCGCCAGGTTTCTCTTTGCCGCTGAGATAGCGGATCTGGATCAGCGCGCCCGCGGTGCAGAGCGCGGAGAGCAGCGCCAGCAGGACGCCAACCGACGAAGCCAGGCTCGCCACCGTTAGCCTGGGCGGCCCGCTCAGCGACAGGTGGCCGGAGAGCATTACCATGATGCCCGCAAAGCCCGCCATCACCGATAGCCAGCGGTTAAGACGCACCTTTTCGCGCAGCACCACAGCCGCCAGCAGCACGGTAAACAGCGGCGCAGCGTAGTTGATGGCGGTGGCGTCGGTGAGGCTGATGTACATCAGCGACAGATAGCTGAGGTACATGCTGCAGGTACCCGCCAGCCCGCGGCCGATATGGCCCTTGACGTTGCGCGTTTTGATCCCCTGCGCGATGCCGCCCTGGCATTTCAGCCATATCAGCAGCGGCATTACGCCCACCAGCGAACGAAAGAAAATCACCTCACCAACCGGCAGCGCGCCGTCCAGACCCTTTACGCAGGCGAGCATCAGCGTAGAGCTGAGCGTCGCCATCACTTTTAATGAAATTCCTGTCGACGCGCTCACGTCGCGCTCCTCTTTTCGCCATTGTCAGCAGAGGTTCAGGGTAACGCAGCTGCGCCTGACAGGTGGCGGTAAAGCCCGGGCCAGACGGCGTTTTCTGCCATTCTGAGGCGGACGCGCAGCATGAATGCACCATCTTTTGTTACATTTTGCCCGTCGCGCGGTCGGCGGCATTTATTTGCGGGTTGGCTTACTGCCATGACGCGGTTATTTATCCGCCGGGCTTTGCCTTTATTTTCTTTCACCCCCGGCGGGCGTCTGACAAAAAAAGACCCAGCGCTTATTGATATTCTGGTATTACCTTCGCACAGGATAAAATCAATAAGCCACTGTAATAACATGGTTTCGCTTAATCCCCTATTCACCTTGCCAGGGTAAAGCTTAAGTGATAACCGGCCACATAAATCGCTTAGTAAACCATCACTTAAACCGCGCTGATAAAAATAACGCCCGCTGGCGCCATCCCTTTCAGAAAGGCGACTTATTATTAATGCTGTCCCCTAAACAGGTGAGTTTAATTACCGTCTGGCTAAATCGAATGTGACAAACTTCACATATGTGCCAGGCTTATTGTTATCCGAAAACGATGTGCAAGGAGCTAAGCATGACTAATCAAAACGACAAAACACTCGTCCCGGCTGAATATCCGAAACCGTCATTCCCGGAGCAGAAACAACCTGTTCCCGGTCTTGCCAGTAAAATGGATCCGGTTCCGGATCACGGGGAAACGTCCTATCGCGGCACCGGCCGTCTGACCGGTCGTAAAGCGCTGATCACCGGTGGCGATTCCGGCATTGGTCGTGCCGTGGCCATCGCCTACGCTCGTGAAGGCGCCGACGTAGCGATTAACTATCTGCCAGAGGAAGAGTCGGACGCGGCCGAAGTGATCCAGCTGATCGAAGCGGAAGGCCGTAAAGCGGTCGCGATCCCAGGTGATATTCGCGATGAAGCGTTTTGCCAGTCGCTGGTAAAACAGGCGGTTGAGAAGCTGGGCGGACTGGATATTCTGGTGAACAATGCCGGTCGCCAGCAGTTCAACGAATCGATCCGTACCCTCTCGACCGAAGATTTTGACGCGACGTTTAAAACCAACGTCTACGCCATGTTCTGGATCACCAAAGCGGCGGTAGATTATCTGCCGCGCGGCGCCTCCATTATTAACACTTCGTCGGTGCAGGCCTATAAGCCGAGCGAAATTCTGCTCGACTACGCGCAGACCAAAGCAGCCATCGTCGCCTTTACCAAGGCGCTGGCGCAGCAGCTGGGCGAAGAAGGTATCCGCGTAAACGCCGTTGCACCGGGCCCATACTGGACGCCGCTGCAGGTGTGCGGTGGTCAGCCGCAGGAAAAAGTGAAAGAGTTCGGCGCCAGCGCGCCGCTGGGCCGTCCTGGCCAGCCGGTGGAAATCGCGCCGCTCTACGTGACCCTCGCCTCGGTCGAAAGCAGCTACACCTCTGGTCAGGTGTGGTGCTCCGACGGCGGCACCGGCACGCTGTAACGCCCTGCTCTCCCCCACAACTGGCCGCCCTGTGCGGCCAGTTTTTTCGTCTGTAGATAATGCGTTTCAGACAAGGATGCTTCTGATGAAAAACGGTGATTACGCCTCGCCTGTGCGCGAGGAGGGTTTTGCTGGCCTCGGCGACTACGCAGCGATTGGCGAAGGACGCTCCGTGGCGTTGATTGCCCCCGACGGCGCCATCGACTGGTGGTGCGCGCCCAATCTCGACTCCCCGCCGCTGTTCGATCGTCTGCTCGATCCCGGTATCGGCGGCTTTTTCGCGCTGACGCCGGTTCAGCCCTATCGCATGCAGCGACGCTATCGCGAAGAGAGCAACGTGCTGGAAACCTGCTTCACCACCGAAGACGGGGAAGTGCGCCTGACGGAGTCCCTGAACAGCACGCTGGCGGGACGTCTGCCCTGGAGCGAACTGGCGCGTCGCGTCGAAGGCGTACGCGGCAGCATGACGCTGAAACTGCATCTGCGCTTCGGCACCGTGGCGGAAACGCGTTCACCCTGGATGGGCAACACCACACAGGGCAACGTCTTTCATATCGGCGATATTATGGCGATGCTGCGCACCAGCGACGACGTGAAAATTACCCATATGGATGATGAAGAGGTGATCGCTGAAGTCACCACCCAACAGGACTCCCGTTCGCTGGTGGCGCTGCTGATCACCCAGCGCGAGCCGCTGGCGGTGCCGGATCTGGACGCGATCGACACTCGTATCGAAACCAGTCATGTCGCCTGGCAAGACTGGTGCAACAGCCTGAGCTACGAAGGCGAATACAAAGTCCACGTTAAACGATCGGCCCTGTCGCTGAAGTTTCTCTGGTACTCCCCGACCGGTGCGCTGGCCGCGGCGGCCACCACCTCGCTGCCGGAAGGCATTGGCGGCGAAAAAAATTATGACTACCGCTACGCATGGGTGCGCGACGCCTGTCTGATCATCAAGTCTTTCGTCTATCTCGGCGCGCTGGAAGATTGCAAAGCGGCATTTTCCTGGCTGTCGCAAACCATCTTGCGCCACGGCGTCGAGCTGCGCACCTGCTATACCCTGGAAGGCGACATCGTGCCGCCGGAGCGCTATCCGTCGCTGCGCGGCTATAAGGATTCGCAGCCGGTGCGCGTGGGTAATAACGCGCGCGATCAGCGCCAGCTCAGCATGTATGGCGATATGCTCGCCACCGCGCAGCTGTTTATTGAGGCGGGCCACGTGCTGGATCTCGGCACCTCGCGCCTGCTGGGACAGCTGGCGAACCACTGCGCCGATCGCTGGCGGCTGAAAGATTCCGGCATCTGGGAGCTGCCCGACGAGCAGCACTATACCCACTCGAAAATGGCCTGCTGGCTGGCGCTGGATCGCGCGGTCGCGATGGCAAAAGCGCGTCATATTGAGCCCACCTGGATGGATCGCTGGGAGCGAGAGCGCGACCGCATCAGCGAGTGGGTCGAACAGCACTGCTGGTCGGAGAGCAAGCAGGCCTATCTTTTCTATGTTGGCAGCGACGATCGGCTCGACGCCTCGCTGGCGCTGGTGCACCACTACGGCAATGCGGTGAACCCGGCGCGCATGCGCCTGACCTACGAGGCGATCCAGCGCGAGCTGGGACACGGGCGCGCAATGCTCTATCGCTACAGCGGCGTCGAGCAGGAAGAGAGCACCTTTATCGCCTGTTCGTTCTGGCTGGTAGAAGCCTGGGCCTCCATGGGCGATATCGACAAAGCGCGGGCCTGCATGGAAGAGATTCTGGAAACGCTGTGCGACCAGGGCAACGTTGAGATTTTCAATGAGATGTTTGACGTCCGCACCAGCGAGTGGCGCGGCAACCTGCCGCAGGGTCTAAGCCACCTGGCTTTGATCTGCGCCGCCCAGGCGATGACCTGTCATCAACACAATCAGAAAACCAAAGGAGAAGCATGATGGCGATCAGAGGTATTGAGCATATCGGTATTACCGTCAGCAATATTGAGCAGGCGGAAACCTTTTTTATTAAGGCGCTCGATGCGTCGGTGCTGTATCGCATTGTGCCCTGGCAGGATAGCGAGCAGCGCATCGGCGGCGAGAGTATGCGCCCGGTGAATGGCTTTCCGCCGCAGCTGAGCGTGGTTGGCCTGTCGATGCTGCGCCTCGGCAACGGCTGCAACGTCGAGCTGTTTCAGCTCGATCCCGGCATCGCCGACGATCTGGCGAACATCGGCCAGCCCGGCGTTAATCACTTTTCGCTTTACGTAGACGACATTCAGGCAACGGCGGAGAAGCTAAAGGCGCACGGTGCCCGCTTCTATGACGGTCCTAATGACTGCTTCGCGCAGGAAGCGGGCGCCGGCAATCAGACCTGGTTCTGCCTGACGCCGTTTGGCGTGCTGATCGAGCTGATTACCCTGCCCTCTGCGCTGCAGTATGACAGCGAGGCCTCCGCGCCGCGCTGGCTGCCCGCGGAATAATCGCGTCGCCCCGCTTGCGCAACAGGCCAGGGCTTCTAGTCTTTAAAAGGTAAGACGCGCACAGCTTTCTTTTTCTGCTGTGTTGTTTTCAACTGATGAAGAGGAACCATAATGGCTCAACATCGAGGCGGATCGGGTAACTTTGCTGAAAATCGTGAAAGAGCGGCAGAAGCAGGCCGCAAAGGCGGACAGCACAGCGGCGGCAATTTCAAAAACGATCGTGAAAAAGCGTCCGAAGCGGGTAAAAAAGGCGGCCAGAACAGCCGTCGCGGCTCTTAGCCCGCCTGCTGGATCGCCAGGCGGCTGCCAGACATCGCATCAGGATAAGCCAGCCGCCAATAGCAGCGCCGTCTCTTTGCACGGCGCTGTTTTTTTCTTTTCTCAGCTGCTAAAACCTCGCATTAACCCCTACATTCCAGCTTAGCTGCCTGGCCTCGCGGTCACCGCCCACGGCGGAGACGCCGGCAAAGGCATTCACCCTTTCGCCCAGCGGCACGTTAGCGCCAACGGCAGCCTCCAGCCAGTTACTGTCACGCGCACTCGTGGTGCGGCTAAAGGCGGTTTGCGTCGATTTCAGCCCGGCGGTCACGGTGGAATCGGTGTCGCCGAACTGATGGTTGTAGCTCACCTGCGCCCAGGGGTTGACCGGCCACTGATGGGCGTCAATGCGCCAGCCGATGGCGCCGATTTGCGAGTGTTGCGTTTGATCGCCATAGCGCATCGAGGTGCTGCTGTTGCCCTGCTCGCGGTAGCCGCCGACCCGACCATAGTCGAGCGCATAGCTGGCGACCGGTCCGGTAGTGAGATGCTCGCCCAGCGGCAGATCCCAGCCGGTCTGCACGCGCAGGCCAAGCAGCTTGCCGCCGCTGTTGCCCTGTTCGGTACGGGTTGCGGGACCGATTTTTATCTCACGCTGAATAGCGTCGAAATCGAGATCGGCGTAGTGAAGATCGGCGTTGATCCAGGCGTGTTCGCCCAGCTCGAGCTGGCTGTAGGCCGCCACCATATTGCCGCGCAGACGATAGTCGTAGCGCGATGAAGGCGCCTGCCGCTGGTTGGTGGTGGAGAAAAGCAGGCCGGTTTGCCAGCTGTCGGTCAGCTGGTAGCCCAGCCCCAGGGTAAAGCTCTCCGTGGTGGCGTCGCCGTTGTAGAACGCATCGCCTTTGGCGTCCACATGCTGTCCGGCATAGCCGCCAAATACCGACAGCTGACCGGCACGCCCTTCCTGATGTCGCTGCTGCTGCAGATGTCCATCCAGCGTGTTCTGCATATCGCGCGCCATGCTGAGCGGCGCCTGCGATAGCGCGGCAACCTGCAGGGGCGCATCGAGAATCGACTGGATATAGTCCGCCATCATGGCGTGCACGGCAGGGCTCGGGTGCAGACGATCGGCGAACAGATAGCTTTGCTCGCTGGAAAAGCCCGCCGTGGTAGAGGCGCACGCGTCCGCTGAGGTGCCGACCGGACAGGCCATGCCGATAGTATTGGTCAGCCCATAGCGCGCTGGATCGACGATCACCTCGTTAAACAAACCGGCGATATCGACGCGAACGATATTGCCTTTCAGCGCCGCCAGTCCGTTCTCTTCCTGCTGATTGTAGCCTGCGGTCAAGGCGGAAACCTGGGTGCTGAGCGCCTGCCAGGCGCGATAGAGCTGCGCCGCCAGCGCATCGCGCACCGCAGGCACGGTGGAAACCTGCGCCGCCGCCTGCACAAAGGCGTTCTGCACCGCCTGCTGGCGTGACGCGGCGTCGGGCGTCGCGGCGCCGTCAAGCGACTGAAAGGCGGCGGCCATCGCGGCGTCAGAGGCGGGACCCAGCGCCCGCAGAACGGTTAAGATCATATAGGGCGTTTCGCCCAGCTGCGGCGTGGTCGGTACGATAACCGCGCCCGCGCCAGCATCCAGCAGCGTTTTTACCTGATCCGTTGCCGCCGCCGCGCTGGTATTGAGGGTATCGACCGCCGTCAGCGGATTCGTCACGGCAACCGCAACGTCGTTCGCTCCGACCCAGTGGATATAGAGCCCGTCGCTGTCGGCCCGTCCGCCGGTCGAGCGCAGATAGGCGGCAAGCTGATCCTGGGTATTGAGGTCAGGATCGAGACGCGGCCGGGAGACCGCGCCGCCCTGCGCGTAGTTGCTGCCGCCCAGCGACGATCGCTCTAAATCCTGCCCCAGCTGTGCGGCGAGGATTTCATCATAAAGAGGATGACGACCGCCATCCCAGGTATAGCGTCCTATATTTCCGCTGTCGCTCAGGCTGTCGCCGAACACGGTGAGGCTGTCCCACGCCAGCGACGGTAGCGGCGTCAGTAAAGCGCCGAGAGCAGTAAAGGCCGCAAAAGAACGCGCGTTCTGGAAGGTTTTCATCATCGACTCCGACAAAGGAAGTAAACGGCTGCGGCATGCGCAGCCAGAAACGTGCGCATCGCGGATGCGAACGTAAAGAAAATGTTAACAAGGACGTTTAAAAAACTAGTCAGAGACGCGCGCGGTCGCCACTCTTTTTGCAAGATTTTCACAGGCGAAGCGGCAGATAAGCGCTTGTTGTGCCAGCTATCCTTGCCGGCACGCTTTTTCAGGCGGGCTGGATCTGATAAACCCAGGCGGTGAGCTGGTCGCCCTGGTCAGTGTTCACTGTAACCGGCACGCGGTCATAGCCTGCTTCAAATTCATCCAGCATCGGCCAGTGTTGCCCCAGGCTGCTGGACTGAAAAACGAAGCCATGCACCGGCGCGCCCTGCGCATCCAGCTGGATGGCCGGGAAACCCAGCGCCGCGCCCCAGCCCGATTCGTGCAGCACGCCCTTTACCCAGCCGGCCAGCCACTCGCCACCGATTGTTTCCAGAATATGGGCGTTCGATCGCCCCGGACATAAGGTGCCATAGACAAACAGCTTTTCCATTCTCTTCCCCGTGCAAAAAACAAACTCCCGACTTTACCGATGCCGCGGCGCGATGTCATGTGCTGCGTCAGCCTGCGCCGCCTGACGACGGCTGTGCAGCGCAAATATCGCTATCGCCAGCCCGGCGACCCCGGCAGCGCCGACAAAGCGGCCGCTGATATCGCCCGGCAGCGCCAGCATCAGCGAAGACAAAAATTGACCGGAGAAGATCGCAACAGAGAGCGCCGCCAGATTGCGCCCGCGCGCGCGCTCTTCGCTTAAATCCACCGTGAGATGGTTGACCGTGGGAATGGAGAGCCCAAAACCGATGCCCAGCAGCACGCCGCCGAGAATAAAAATCGGCAGCGTGATGGCAAACGCGAAGATCAGATGCGCGCATAAATAGCAGCAGAAGGCAGCGATCAGCGTCCGCCATGCGCCCAGCGCGGCGATAACTTCCGGCATCACCGCCGCAGCGACCACTGCAATCAGCGATATAAACGAAAGGAAATAGCCGGTTTCTGCCGGGCCGATCTGCTGCTGGGAAAAAAATTGCGGGATCAGGATAACGGCGGTGAAGAAGCTGATCATCGAGAGCAGCGCGGCCAGCCGCACCGGGCGCAGCGGCGCGGCCTTGCTCCGGGTGTTTTGCGCCTTCTCTTGTGGTGGCGTCTGCAACGGGCGCGGCACCCAGCGCCACAGCATCAGCAACAACAGCCAGGCGACCAGATAGAGCGCAAAGGGCCAGCGCCAGCTTAGCGTAGTCAGCACGCCGCCGATAAACAGAAAAATCACGCCGCCCAGCTCGATCGACATCCCCTGCCGCGCGATCATCTTTAATCGCGCCTCGCCCTGATAAAAGGTGGAGAGCAGGCTGGTGCCCGCCGCCATCACCAGCGCCGTCGCGCCGCCCAGCAGCAGTCGGTTCAGTATCAGCGCGGGCATGCCGTGCAGAAACACGCCGCTGCTGCCCAGCAAGCCGTAGAGAAACAATCCCCAGCTGAGGCTTCGCCAGGCGCCGAAGCGATCGATCGTTCTGCCCGCCAGCGCGCCGAACAGCACCACGCCCAGCGACGGCAGCGTAATCAGCCAGCTGGCGCCCTGGCTGACGCCCAGCGCCGGTGCGATGGTTTCTAAACCCGGCACCAGAACACAGCCGACCATAATGGTAAGACAGGCAACGCCCAGCAGCGTCGCTGCTCCTGCCGTTGATAACTCCCGCACGCTACACCTCTTAATTATCCGTATAATGGACAGATAATCCGATATATGGATGAATTTTGCAAAGCGTTCATAGCGGAGCGGCAGCCATCGCTTGCGGCAAACATGCTATAGTCGGTCGCGATGTCGGGACGAAAGCAGGAGAAAAAGGTGCACGACCAGATGGAGAAACAGGGTTCACAGGTCATTGCGCGCGCGGCGCAGATATTGCGTGCGCTGGAGAGTCAGCCGCAGGGCATGTCGATAACGGCGCTGGCGAAGCAGACCGGGTTGCCGCGCACCACGGTGCATCGCCTGGTGATCTCCCTTGAATCGCAGCAGCTGCTGACGGCCACCGAGCAGGGCGTGCGGCTGGGCCCCGCGCTGACCCGACTCGCCGCGTCGGCGCATACCGATATCGTAGCGCTGTCGCGTCCGGCGATGGAGTCGCTGGGACGCCGAACCCGCGAAACGGTGGATCTCAGCGTCTATCGCGGCACGCACGCTATTCTGGTGAGCCAGTTCGCTTCCGATCGCGAGCTACGCGTGATGTCGCCGCTGGGCACTGCTTTTCCCTGTCACTGTACCGCTCACGGCAAAGCGCTGTGGGCCACGCTGCCCGAGGCGCAGATCGCCGCGCTACTGGGCGAGCAGCCGGAAGCGCGCACGCCACAGACGATTAATTCGCTGCCGGCGCTGGCAGAGGAGCTTGCTGTCGTTCGCCAGCGTCACTACGCCATCGATCGTGAAGAACATGCGCGCGGCGTGTGCGGCATCGCCGTCACGCTCGCCAGCCCGCTGAATGAGCGCTACGCCCTCTCGCTTGCCGTTCCGGCGTTACGTTTCGATGAGCAGCTAGCGACACTGCTGCCTGCGCTGTTGCAGAGCAAGGCGGAAATTGAGTCGTTGCTTAATCTGTGACCGCGCAGCAGATTACAGTGAATGGGGAGTTTTGCTGATTACAGTGAATGTTCTGGCGGTTCTGTTTAATCTGACGTTCACCCGCTTACTGATTACAGTCAATCTGGCCCATTGCTCAGTAAATCAGCACTCTTTCAGCGCTATTGTTTACGGCGCGAGCGATTGCCGCACGAATTTTGATCAAAGCTGGCAACCGCAAAGCATTCACTGTAATCAGTAAACGCCTGTCGCCGTCAGAGAAGGGTAAAGGCTGTAACGGGAAAAGGGATTAGCGCCAGGCATAGCTGGCGATTTCAGGCTGAAACGCTTAAAAATCAAGGGACTTAACCTTAAGCCCCTCGCGGCTGTTACCAGCCTGTTTTTTCCATGTCGATAACAAAGCGATACTTCACATCGCCCTTCAGCATGCGGGCAAAGGCTGTTTCGATCTCTTCGCCAGCAATCATTTCAACATCGGCGGTGATGTTATGTAGGCCGCAAAAATCGAGCATCTCCTGGGTTTCGCGGATGCTGCCGATTGAAGTGCCGCTGATGCTTAGTCGACGGAAAACCATCGGCGTCACGTTCGGCGACGGATGCGGTTGATCGGGAATGCCCACCAGCACCAGCTGACCGTTGGTTTTCAGCGTGGCCAGGTAGGGGTCGAGATCGTGCGGCGCGGCGACGCAGTCAAGAATGATATCCAGCGAGGTCTGACACGCCGCCATCTGCTGCGCATCGCGCGAGACCACGACCCGACTGGCGCCCAGCCGCCGCGCATCTTCGCCTTTCTCCGGCGAGGTGGTGAAGAGCGTGACCTCTGCGCCCAGCGCACTCGCCAGCTTAACCGCCATATGCCCCAGACCGCCCAGGCCGACCACGCCCACTTTGTCCCCTGGCTTGACGTTGTAATGACGCAGCGGGGACCAGACGGTGACGCCCGCGCAGAGCAGCGGCGCTACCGCTTTCAAATCGAGATTTTGCGGCACGGAGACCACAAAGTGCTGATCGCTGATCAGGTGCTGGGCATAACCGCCAAAAGTCGTGGTGCCGCTGTATTTGTCCGTGCCGTTATAGGTCGGCGTGAAGCCCGCCTCGCAGTACTGCTCTTCCTGCTGCTGGCAGAAATGACACTGCCCGCAGGAATCGACCATTACGCCAACGCCGACAATATCACCGGTCTTAAACGTGGTGACGCTGCTGCCTGTGGCTTCGACGCGGCCGACAATCTCATGGCCCGGCACCAGCGGATAGCGGCTGACGCCCCACTCATTGCGCGCCATATGCAGATCGGAATGGCATACGCCACAGTACATAATGGCGATCTTAACGTCGTTCGGCTGTAGCTCGCGCAGTTCAACCTGACCCACGGTCAGCGGTTGTGTCGCCTGTTGAGCGACCAGTGCGTTAATTTTCATCTTTTCCTCCTGATGTCTGCCTGCAGCGGCAACGAAAGCGGCCCACTATAGACATCAGGGCACGTTATTGGTAGTAGTTACCTTTTGGTTACCATTAAGGAAACGCGTGCTATGCCTGCCTGGGTTGACGGAAAGCTGATGTTCTTTGCCGATTCGCCGCCGCGTCGGCTGCTGGATCTGTTTGCGGTCAAGTGGAGCACCATGGTTCTGCATGCGCTTTATCACTGGCCTGAGCAGCACGCGCGCACCGGCGAGCTACAGCGCAGCCTGCAGGGCATCTCAAAAAAAATGCTGGTGCAGACGCTGCGCGAGCTGGAGCAGCGCGGACTGGTGTCGCGCAAGGTATTTGAAGTGGTGCCGCCTAAGGTGGAGTATGCGCTGACGCCGCTGGGCAAAACCTTTGCCGCGCCGATTGAGCAGATGTATCAGTGGGGGCTGGAGAATCAAAGCGCGCTTGATGAGATGGAGCGCCATCTTCACGCCGCGCGGCGGCAGCAAGAGAACTAATGTGTTATTCCGGCTGCGGCGCAGCCGGAACAGGCAGGCGTTTAGCCAAAAGGAAACTCACGCGCCAGCACGCGGGCGATCACGTTTAACGCGCCATCTTCGTTATTGCTTTCGGTTTTATAACGCGCCACGGCGCGCACCGGCTCGACGGCGTTGGCCATCGCGAAGCTAAACCAGGCCTGGCGCAACATCTCCAGATCGTTGGCGCTGTCGCCGATAGCCACCACCTCACAGTCGCTTATGCCCCACTTCTCCTGCAGCAGCGCAATGCCGTGCGCTTTATGACAACCGGGGATAATCAGATCGATAAAACCATAGCCGCTGGAGACTGGATGCATAATGTTTTCGATCTCGCCCAGCTGGTTGTGCAGCCGCGCCATCAGCGCATCGACGCCTTCGTGCGCCAGGTTCAGGGAAAACTTAAAAATAGTGTCGTCGATAGTGTAGAGATCGTCGCGTTTTTCCAGGCGAGCGTAGTGGTTGGAGAGCAGGCTGACCACCTCATCAGAGGCGGAGGCGTGGATATAGGCGCCGTTGCGGCCGCAGACCACCGTGCTGATATCGGGCTCTTTAGCCAGGATATCCAGCACCTGATGCACGCGCGACTGCGCCAGTTCGCCGCAGAAGATCTCTTCATTGCTGTCTGACACCCAGGCGCCATTCTCCGCGACGAAGGCGATCTCATCTTTAATTTCCGGAAAGTAACGCTGCAGCTGGTAGTACTGATTGCCGCTGGCGACCACGAAACGGATGCCTTTCTCTTTTAACAGCGCGTACTGCCGCAAAAAACGCTGCGCGTTGTACTCCTTGTTATCGTCGAGAAAGGTGCCATCCATATCCACCGCAATCATCTTTACCGCCATTGTCATCTCCTTGCTAAGGCTGTTGTGCCAGTGTGGCCCGGTTCATGGGTAAAGCTTACCCGCAGTGTGGATTAATGAGAATTCTAATAATACGAATGTTCAGGGCTTTCGGAGCTTTCCTGACAGAGTGTGCTCGCTGTCACGAAATCCAGGGTTGCTTTGCGCTATCTTAGCGGCTTAAACTTACGAACGAAACACATTTTAGTTACATATGAAGAACACTTACCCGCCTGCGGAGGCCAGCATGACCCTACAGACTCAGGCTACGCCGTTACCAGAAAATATTAGCGTAGCGATTCGCACCTTTAAACAGCAGCTGCGTCAGCAAATCGGCGATGTCGACGCGCTGTTCGCCCGCATTAGTCAGCATATCGAAAGCGCCATTGCGGAAGCGAAAGCTGAAGAGCGCCAGTTCGGCACAGCGTGGCCGGTCGTCGAACACAGCGATATCGCCAGCGGTCGGGTTTCAAATGAAACCCTGGCGCGCATCAAGCGACGCGGCTGCGTGGTGGTCAAGAAGCAGTTCCCGCGCGAGCAGGCGCTGGCGTGGGACCAGTCGCTGCTTGATTATCTCGACCTTAACGACTTCGACGCCCAGTATCGCGGACCTGGCGACAACTTCTTCGGCAGCCTGGAAGCGTCGCGCCCGGAGATTTTCCCGATCTACTGGTCACAGGCGCAGATGCAGGCGCGTCAGAGCGACGCCACGACGCAGGTGCAGTCGTTTCTCAACCGCCTGTGGCGTTTCTCTTCCCAGGGCAAGCAGTGGTTTGATCCAGACGTCAGCATTATCTATCCCGACCGCATTCGTCGCCGTCCGCCCGGCACCACCTCGAACGGTCTGGGCGCGCACACCGACTCCGGCGCGCTGGAGCGCTGGCTACTGCCCGCCTATCAACAGGTGTTCGCCGCTATTTTCCACGGCGACACAGAGGCCTACGATCCCTGGGATGCGGCGTGGCGCACCGAGGTGAACGAGTATGACGTGCCGGATACCACCAAATGCTCGGCGTTTCGCACCTTCCAGGGCTGGACCGCGCTGTCAGATATGCTTGCCGGACAGGGACTGCTGCACGTCGTGCCGGTGCCGGAAGCGATGGCCTATATTCTGCTGCGTCCGCTGCTCGACGACGTGCCGGAGGATGAGCTGTGCGGCGTGGCGCCGGGCAAGGTGCTGCCCGTCAGCGCAAAATGGCATCCGCTGCTGATCGACGGCCTCTGCTCTATTCCGCCGCTGGAAGCAGGCGACTCGGTGTGGTGGCATTGCGATGTGATCCACTCTTTTGCGCCGGTTGAAAATCAGCAGGGCTGGGGCAACGTGATGTATATTCCCGCCGCGCCGATGTGTGCGAAAAACCGCGCCTGCGTGCAGCAGGTCGCCGAGGCGCTGGCGCTGGGCCGCTCGCCGGCCGATTTCCCGCCGGAAGACTATGAAACAGGCTGGCGCGATCGTTTTACCCTGGACGATCTTAACGACAACGGCCGCCGCGCGCTCGGTCTGGTCTGAACATCGCCGCGCAGCGTCCCCTGCGCGGCGCCTCTCTGCTACACTGGCGCCACCCTTTTCTGATAAACGGCTCGCATGAACGCTCGTCATCAACAGATCATCCAACTCGTTAATATGCGCGGCAGCGTCACGGTCAGCGAACTGGCCCAGCTGACTGGCGTCTCCGAAGTGACCATTCGCCAGGATCTTAATCTGCTGGAGCGTGACCATTTTCTGCGGCGCGTCCACGGTTCGGCGCTGGCGCTGGACAGCGATAACGTCGGTATGCGCATGCATACGCGCTATGAACTCAAGCAGGCGCTGGCCAGTCACGCCGCTGGCCTGATTGAAAGCGGCGAAACGGTGTTTATCGAAGGCGGTAGCAGTAACGCGTTGCTGGCGCGTCTGCTGGCCGATCGCGCCGATATTACGGTGGTAACCGTCAGCCATTTTATCGCCCATCTGCTGAAAGACGCGGCGTGCGACGTGATCGTGCCGGGCGGGCTGTTGCAAAAGAGCAGCCAGTCGATGGTCGGCCCGTTAACGCGCCACTGTATTCAGCAGATACACTTTCATAAGGCATTTATCGGCGTGGACGGCTGGCAGGCGGAAACCGGATTTACCGGTCGCAATATGCTGCGCTGCGACGTCGTTGACGCGGTGCTGGCGAAGAACGCGCCCACCTGGGCGCTGACAGACGCGTCCAAATTTGGTCAGATCCATCCCTATCCGCTGTCGCCGGTTTATCAGGTTAAACAGGTGATTACCGACAGCAGCCTGCGCGCCGAAACGCTCCGGCTGCTGGAAGAGCAGGAGGTGGCGGTGACGTGCGTGGCGCAGCCCTGAGCGGCGCCTCACATTTTCATATGATCGATCAGCGCCCGTAGTTTAGGCGCCAGATTTTTCCGGCTGGGGAAGTAGAGATAGAACCCAGCGAATGCAGGCAAATACGCGTCCAGCAGCGGGATTAATTCCCCGCGCGCGACCCAGGGTTGCCAGGTCTCCTCCAGCCCGATAGCGATGCCGCCGCCTGCGCAGGCGGTGCGGATCATCACCCCCATATCGTTGGTATTCAGCTGCGCGTTGACCGCGACGTCGAATGCCCTGCCCTGTTCCTCAAACTCCCAGCGATAGGCCGCCACGCCCGGCTCGCGTCGCCAGCCGATACAGCAGTGCTGCAACAACTCGTCAGGATGCTGCGGCGCGCCTCGACGCGCCAGATAGGCGGGCGATGCCACCACCATCTGGCGCTGGTGACGCGATACTGGCACCGCGATCATATCCTGAGCGATGATTTCGCCCAGCCGAACGCCGGCATCATAACCCTGCTGCACAATATCGAACTCTCTATCGGTCACGGTGATATCCAGCTCAATCTGTGGATAGCGCGTGATAAATTCCGCCAGCAGTTCGCCGTTGAGAAAACGTTCCGCGATAGAAGAGACCGCCAGGCGCAGCATGCCACGCGGTTCGCCTGCCAGCGCGGTAATGTCGATCACGGCCTGATTGAGCTGCGCTATTGCCGGCGCCACCTCGGCGTAGAGCCTTTCGCCCGCCTCGGTAAGGCTCAGGCTGCGAGTGGTGCGCTGTATCAGCGAGATTTGCAGCCTGTCCTCCAGCCGCCGCAGCGTCTGGCTAATCGCCGGGCGCGTTACGCCCAGTTTCTCCGACGCCACGCGGAAATTACGCGTTTGCACCAGCGTGACGAACACCTCAAGCGCATTTTTATCCAGCATCATTGGTTAGTCTCAGTGACCAGTCAGGTAAGGCATAGATGGATTCTCTTTATAGTCCAGCAGGCCTAAGATCGCCAGACAGCTAACCACAGAGGTGACACCATGAGTGATAAAGTGATTTTAATTACCGGCGCATCCAGCGGTATCGGCGCTGGCATTGCGCGCGAGCTGGCCGCAAGCGGCGCAAGGCTGCTGCTCGGCGCGCGCCGCGTCGATCGCCTGCAGGCGCTGGCGGCGGAACTGGAACAGCAGGGCGCCGAGGTGGCGGTCGCCGCGCTTGAGGTGACGTCACGCGCCTCCGTTCAGCAGTTTGCTGATGTCGCACTGGAGAGATGGGGGCGTATCGACGTGATGATCAACAATGCGGGCGTCATGCCGCTGTCGCCGCTGGCGTCGCTGAAGGTAGACGAGTGGGATCAGATGGTGGACGTTAATATCAAAGGCGTGCTGTATGGCATTGCCGCCGTGCTGCCGCCCATGCTGGCGCGCGAGACGGGCCATATTATCAATATCGCTTCTATCGGCGCGCTGAGCGTGTCGCCGACCGCGGCCGTATACTGCGCCACCAAGTTTGCGGTACGCGCCATCTCCGACGGTTTACGGCAGGAGAATACCCAGCTGCGCGTCACCTGTATTCATCCCGGCGTGGTGGAGAGCGAGCTGGCGAAAACCATCACCGATCCCGCTGCTGCCGCGCTGATGGACGATTACCGCGCTATTGCGCTACAGCCGGCCGCTATTGGTCGCGCGGTGCGCTTCGCCATCGAACAGCCTGATGATGTCGACGTGAGCGAAATTGTGGTGCGCCCTACCCGCTCGCCTTACTAATCTCATCTCTGCGCCCACAAAAAAGGCTGCCTTGCGGCAGCCTTTTCTGGCACGTCCCTGTACGACCATCCGTTATTTATAGAGTTCAGCGGTCATATACACGCCGTTGTCGGCGCGGGCGCTGGTAATTTTATAGCCTGAAGCGCCTTCAGCCTGGGCTTTCGCTGCAATATGCGCTTCGGCGCTATCCAGCGTGCTGCCGTGTGCAGAGATGCTCTGCGCGGCAAAGCTGCCGAATGAGATCATAGAGAGTGCAGCGACGGCGGCGATAGCGAATGTTTTTACGTTTTTCATGGTCAAAATCCTTCTTTTGTTAGTGCGAGGCAACATGCCTTCGATGAAAGATATAATAACCTAAGTTACTATTATCAGACTAACAAAAAGTGCGATTTAGATCACACTGGACTGTTCACGGCAGAAGAGCCTGACAGCCGAAGCCGTCAGGGTTTTTTTATGCCTCAAGAGACCTGATTAACGGCCAGCGCGCCTGCGGATAGAGTGAGAGCCGCACGTTGAATAGATGGAATAACGGCGCATAGAAACCGCTATCACGCTGCGCCAGCGCTTCCAGCGCCAGTATCAGCCTGTTCAGCTCCTCAAGCAGCGCCTCATGCGGCTGGGTCGGCAAAAGCCGGATACGGTTTTTCAGGAAGATACGCAGCTCGCCGAAGAAGCGATCGCTGCTAAGTCCCTGCTCCGCCAGCTGCGCCTGATGACGTGCATAGAAGTCATAACAGTTGGCGCCTAACCATGCCTCGGTGATTAGGTTACCGCCTGCGGCAAGCTCCGCATCGCTGTCGATGCGTTTGCGAGGCAGAATAACGTTAACCTTGTCCAGGGTTCGTGCCACGAACTGCTGGCGCATCAACAGCGACGCGCTGTTCAACTCCACAGCCGTAATAAACTGCAGCAGCTCTCTTATTCCTTTGCGCAGCGCGCGCTTCGCTGTCCAGGCGGGACGCTTGTTGCGAATCACTGCCGTCACCAACACCGCCGCAGCGATGCCGGTCAGCGTCGACAGAGAAGCATTCACTATAAGCAGCAGGTTGGGTTTGAAATCGTGACTCATGCCGATCAGGCCAGGAATTTGCGTCGCCACAATCAGGCCAATTAAATTAGTAGAAGGGTTAGCAATCACCAGGCCCAGTAGCATTAACCCTGGCGCCAGGCAAAGCACCAGTGATTCAAAAGAGGTCGCTTCCGGAATCAGTAAGGTGACATAGAGCATACTGATGAAGATGGCCGCCACCACGCCCTTGAGAAATATCTTCATCGGCGCAAGCGGACTGTCCATTGCGGCAAAGAAGGAGCAAAGCACGGCTGCCATCATTGGTGCGGTGGAGCCGTCTACCCAGCCGCTGCCGATCCAGAAAAGCGACGTCAGGAAAGTAGCGAGAAAAGCGGTTAAGCAGGAGAGAAGCAGCATCCCTTTATCGACATGCTTGTGACTGCGCGCGACCTTGCCGGGCTTAGCGCTCGGCGTCAGCTCGCTGACGCGATCGCCCACGGTCTGATACGCTTCGGCAATGCGGACAAAGTTTAGCAGCCGCTCCAGTAAACCCGTCAGCAGTAGACTCTCTTCGATATTCATCTTGCCGCTTTCCCAGCTTTCTCTAAGCTGCTGCTGCGCTGCCGCCAGACTCTCTTTTATCGCGCGCGTCTCTGCCCCATGCTCCGTGCTGTTTAACCAGCGCAAGAATTGCTGAAAGGTCTGCGCAACCTGTTCAGGAAAGGTGATCTGCTGCTCCGCCAGTAGACTGAGGCGCGCTTCGATGGCGGTCAGCGTCGGGATCAGGTAGGAGAGATGCTGATACTGAACGCTGACCAGACGGATCAGTCGGCGCGCCGCTTCGCCTTCATAGACGCAATGGGTAATAAGCGTTTCGACATTGAGCGGATAGTTCGCCATCTGGATCAGGATATCTTCACGCTCCAGCGACTTCTCTTTAGGTATCGCCGTCATCAGCTCCGCGCAGAGTTTTCTGGCATTCTGATACCAGATGCTGACGCTCTGCTCCAGCATATTGCTCATCGAGACCGGCATAAAAAGCCTGTGCACCAGGCTACTGCACAGTATTGCCACGCTGATCTCTTCAATACGCGAAATCACGGTATAGGTAATTTCGGTCGGCGCTGTCACGTCGGGAAATCCCATTATCGCCGCGCTGTAGCCGGCCAGCATAAAGACATAGCTTTTTGGCGTACGATCGTGCAGCGACAGATAAAGACACAGCGCTACCCACAGCGAGATGCAGAGGCTGAAGAGCATGGGGTCCTGCACGGTGGCGGGATAGATCAGCAAGACAAATAGCCCGCCCAGTATCGTCCCTAAAAAACGGAATACCGATTTAGAAATCGTGGAGGCAGAATAGAGTTGCGATGCGACATAGACGGTGGTCAGCGACCAGGCGGGTTTATCAAGATTAAGTTCTAATGCGATATAGAGCGCTAAAAACGCGGCCACGCAGGTTTTGCCCGAGAAGAGCAGCGCGCTTTTTGAAAACCACTTCATACAGTGAATGGACCTCAGACAGGCATTTTTGCCGGTATCCTGGCAGAAGGTACTGCGGAATGCTCTTTGATTATTACTACAAATTATTAACGTGCTAACTATTCTTACTGAGTATAAGCAAAGTTAATTCGTTATTTATTGGTTATATATTTGATTTGGTAAGGTTGGCAAAAAAACAGGAGAGAATAAATTGAAAGCTAACCGCCATCTTCTCAGCGCGCTGGCGCTTGCATTAGGATCTGTTGCCAGCGTAGCGCTCGCCGCACCGCAAACTGTTAATATCGGCTATCAGAAAGCCAATATCTTCGCCCTGCTTAAATACCGCGGCACGCTGGAAACCGAATTTAAAAAAGAGGGGATTACTGTCCGCTGGGTTGAGTTTCCAGCGGGACCGCAGATGCTCGAAGGCCTTAACGTTGGCAGCATCGATTTAGCAGCGACCGGCGATGCGCCGCCCGCGTTTGCTCAGGCGGCAAAAGCCGATCTGGTCTATCTCGGTCACTCGCCTGCCAACCCTAAAACAGAAGCCATTGTCGTTCCCGCCGCCTCCTCTGTTCACAGCGTTAAAGATCTTAAGGGCAAACGCGTTGCCCTGAATAAAGGCTCTGACGTTAACTATCTGCTGATTGCCGCGCTTGAAGAGGCTGGCCTGACCTATCATGACATCACCCCCGTCTACTTACCTCCTGCTGATGCGCGCGCGGCGTTTCAGAAAGGAGCAGTGGATGCGTGGGTCATTTGGGATCCTTATCTGGCAGAAGTTGAAGCCAGCACAGGCGCAAGGCAGGTACGCAATGCTGAAGGGCTAGTGCCGCATTACACCTTCTATCTGGCCAGTCGTAAGTTTGCAGATGGCGAACCGGAGACGGCCAAAAAGGTGCTTGCTGAGCTTGGCGCGTTAAGTGACTGGGCGAACCATCATCAGGATGAGGCGGCGGCTATTCTGGCGACCTCTACCGGTCTGGATAAAGCCATCTGGCAAACCACGCTGACGCGTCTGCCCTATGGTGCAGAGCGCATGACGGATAAAGTCTTTACCGAGCAACAGACGCTGGCAGATACCTTTTCCCGAGTAAAATTATTGCCGGTTAAGATTGACGTTCGCTCTGCAACCTGGTCGGCTGATAAAAAATAATGGCTTACAGGCTTAGTAAACCGATGCGTTTGTAGCAGCGATTATGCTGGCGATTTCACCCTGAAATTCTTAACGAAAACAGATTTATTTCAATAAGTTAAGAGTGAAATCGCCGTGGAGAAGATTTTATGTTTTTAAGAGCACTTGCACTGCCTGACCCTTTTTATCAATCTTCCAGCTAACGTTATCAGAGAGAAACCAGCAGTGAAATCGTGGCGATTTCAGGCTGAAATTTATTTAGAAGATGCTTAGAAACAGGCAGTTAGGCTTGAAATCGGGCTGGCGAAAGGGGAGTAAAAAAATCCGGATAGCGCGCTATCCGGATGGTATTGTCACTGCTCGCCAAGGTATTGTCGCAGCGTCTCAGCAATCACTCTGTCCAGCTCTTCCTGCAGTTCTTTCGACTGACGATTGAACTCATAGCTAAACATACGGCCGCGCGTTTTCTTACGGGCAAAGCGGTCTTTATCCCCAAAGGTCCAGAGGTTCTCAGATACCGTTTTATCTTTTGCTGGCGTCTCGATCAGCGTCTGGCTGCCGTTGCGCACCAGTCGAAGAATATGGTTTTTAACCTCATCCTCAGCCAGCCCCTCACGCGCGCATACGCTATCAACATCCATGGAGATGGTTTCAATTAATCTGTCGACCGCTTGCCCTGTCTCAGTGAGCTTATCCGCTGCCATCAACAGCGCCTTGTAGTCGGGATAGGTCAGTTCTGAATGGTTGGGGAACAGCGAGATCAGTTCTGCCGGCACGCTGGCGGCCTGTAGCGCACGCGTCACTTTCGCCTGCGACAGCCCCTGATTTTCTGCGATCTCTTTTTGCGACAGGCCGCCATTTTTTAGCGACAGCAGACGAAGTCCCACTTCACGCAGGTTATGTTCGCGCGCGGTCTGAATATCCTGCGCCAGCCTACGCGCCTCGTCGGTGGTAATGGCCGTTTCGGAAACCAGAATATCAAGACCGGTTTTACAGTAGAGTGCCGCGGCGCGTCGGCGGGAACCGTCGAGGATCTCAATGCGTCCGTCTCGCTTAACGCCGATAGCCGGGAAGAATTGCTGAAGTTTGATGGTGCGAATAATGTCGCGCAGGGAATCGGGCGTCAGCCCAGCCTGATCGCGGCCATTGGTTTCCAGCACCACAAACGTTTTCTCTGCTAACTCTTTCGCCTCAATTCTTTCCAGACGGAAAACGGCGCGTTTGCCAGTAGACAGAACAAAAGTTTGTGTTGGCGATTCTTGTGACTCTTCAGTCTGAACGGGCGTCTGGCTGAAGGTTCTGCCGATAGTAATTCTTTTTGCACTCATAACGACCTCAGTTCAGGCGAATAAATTCAATACGGTCAAAAACCGCTTTCGCAAAATCTTCCGCAGCCGAGCGCGCATTTTTTAATGCCTCGCTACTGCCGACGTAGGTAGAGGGATTAGCCGAGATAACGGTATCGAACGACTCCCCGCAGCGCTCAAAACCATCAAGGCGCGGCAGAGCGGCATCCAGCATATCGCCACCGAAGATCTCTTTTGCCAGGCTGTGACAGAGCTTATGGTCTGCTTTGTTAGAGAGCTTCGACATAAAGCCGATATTGCCCTGCAGGCGGCAGGCGGCGCCCGACTGCTCAATAATGTCGATCAGCTCTGGCAGGCGCGTCAGATATTTGAGAGTGGAATGAAAATCGACCTGGGCCGGCGGCACGGGCGTCATCAGCAAATCAGAAGCGGCGATAGCGTTTTTCAAAAATGCATCGAGGTGGGGACCGCTGTCGATAAAGATAAAGTCATAATCTTTTTTCAGCTTCGCGATAACGTTGTCATAGAGTACGGCGTGCACGTTCTGCCCAGACAGATGCTCCGCGCAAAGTTCATCCCAGCGAGAGGCGATAAAGGCGTCGTCGATTGACGCGGGAAGTACATCGACGCCAGGAATAATGGAGGGCACGATAAACTCTTTCAGCAACTCTTCGCGGCTGACGTTTTGCAACATCGCCTGAGCAGCTGTCGCTTCGACCAGCCCAACTGAGCGTTCATGATTGAGGAACATGGTGGCGGAGGACTGAGGATCGAGATCGATCACCAGAATACGCAAATCTTCAAAAAGCAGATGAGGATGCGCGCGCAGGGCGTGAGCCAGAGAGACCGTGGAAACGGTTTTCGATACGCCGCCTTTTAGGTTGCCAACGAAGATTGTATAGGCTTCTGCATGACGGTCGCGGTATTTAGGCACCCCGCGATGATGGTAAATATCAACGATATTTTCAATCGACATGGCGTACTTGGTTGAGCTGCCTGCTGCACGCTTGTCGAACTGATAGCCGCTTTCTTCCATTTCATTAACGGCATAGTCAACGCTGGCGCGCGTGAGCTTTGGCAGTTTCGCTAAAGCGGCTTTGGCATAAACCTGGTAGAAGGTGTTCTCATGCAGTTCTTCTTTCTGCGCCTGAATCTGTTCCGTCAGGCTCAACAGCATTCTCTCTGACCGCTGCGCGACCTTGAGAACCTGCTTTTCATCATTAGCCATACTTGCTCCACACATGTAGGATTTATGACTTTATACATAAATCCTGCATATAGGGCAAGAAAATATCTTTTAGACCAAATCAGATGACGTTCTAAAAATGGCTGACGTGATAACAGCTTGTTGCTTGTGTTCACTGTAATCAGTAGACCATCGTCCGGTCATGTCTGCTCGCTCATTCACTGTAATCAGTGCATCGTTCACTGTAGTCAGTGAATGTGCCCGCTTTAGCTCCGGGCATACTGGCTAATGGTCAGTTTAAACCAGACCGGCTGTTGCTAACGTTCACTATACTCAGTAACGCAAAGCGGAAGTGTTCACTGTAATCAGTATTGCCAGCCATAAACGGCTGAAATAACACCAACGTTCACTATAAACAGTAAGCAAAGGGGCTCTGTCAGGCAGAAATTCACTGTAATCAGTAAGAGATTCACAGTAGTCAGTAGAAGAGGGGCAAACATTCACTGTAATCAGTAGCGGTTGTCTGACAAAGGAAGGAGACAGAGCGGTAATCGGAATAGCCGGGACGTTCACTGTAATCAGTAAGCCTCGCCAGAAAGAAACCCGTTCGGTAACGTTCACTGTAATCAGTAAAAAGCGATTCACTGCGCCCAATTGATGCGGACTAAGGTGACATGCTGGGCGCAGGCAGCCGTGAAAGGGCAGGGCGCGGGCATAAGATTCACTGTAATCAGTAACGCTGAGATTAAGAGGAGAGTTTACCCGCCCAGGTCATTAACATTCACTGTAATCAGTAGATGGCAGGTAGGGCTGGCTTGTATGAATGCATAAACAGAGTGAAACAGGCTGATTACGTTCACTGTAATCAGCACAGGCGGATGCAAAGTAGTCACAGTGGCGCATATTCGTTCTAAGTTTCACTGTAATCGGCAAAAAGGGGCGTTGCGGTAGGCGATATCGGGCTTTGCCTCTAACTGTTCACTGTAATCAGCAGAAAACGGATGCGACCATCAGAATACAACATAAAAAATATATAATTCAATTAGTTAAGCAATAATGTTCACTGTAATCAGCAAAACGCCAGTCTGGTAAATTCACTGTAATCAGCAAAATCAGGGGCAGAGCTGCGCCCGAGAATATTCACTGTAATCAGTGTAGACCGCATCAAAGGGATTGCAAGAAGGAGGCCAGTAAAGTGAGCAGGCGCTTACTTACATGTAACTTGCTGTATTTAAACGATTTTTAATAAGTGAGAACTAAAGTTCCCTGGAAAAGAGCAGCAGGCGTAGCTGATTACAGTGAACGTTACTCCTTACAGTGAACGTCAGCCCGTGCTGAATACAGTGAATCTCAAGGGGAGAGCCGCTGCCACTTTACCCGCTAAAGCAGCAGCGCCGCAGAGGACGCGCAGATCACAGTGAACGTGACCTGTTAATCATCAAAATCGATTTCGTCGAGCGAGTCGATGCTCTCCAGATTGCTGATTCCGTCCAGTTTTGGCGTGCGGCTGTGAATGATAAAGAAGACCGAACGTCCGCGCTTAACCTCTGAATAATCGAGATAACCGATCTCTTTCAGCTGCTCCATCGCCCGACGAACGACATGGTTTTGCGTGGTCGTTTTGGAGCCGAGGTTTAAACGCATCCGCAGGCGCGCCAGCGAGATGGGCGCGGGATTGGTAGGCAGGCTTTCAAGGAAGGTGTAGAGCGCCTGTGCAGACTCTTTACGCTTGAGCCGGGAAATAGCGCGTAGCTGCAGCAGCACCTTGTGATCGAAGTTATAGAGTTCAAACAGCTTGGGATCGGCCTGGATCCGCACCACGTCCTTTTCACGATCGTAGTAAGCAGACTGCACAAGGTGCGTGTGGTATGCCTTGCCGTTGCCTTCAAAGGAGAGCGTATTCGTGGCGATACGTCGCAAAGAGGCGTCCAGCCTTTTACGCAATGCCGCTGACGAGTTAGCGGAAGGAATACCACACATCTTAACGAAATCGATAAAGGGCAGGGTAACCGTATCGCCTTTGGTGGGATAGCGAGAAAACGACTGAATAATCCCGGCCCAGGTTTTGAAATCGTTATCCATATCCAGCCTCGCGCCGGTAATGGTAATCTTCTCGTAACCCTCGGCTTTTACCAGCGAGAGGTTTTTTAGCTCTTTCGTCGCATCCGTTGAAGCCATTGCGCCTGACTTACCGCGCGCCGTCGATTTAAGTGTCGGGACAAACAGTCCCAGACGCATTAACGCGACGGGCTGAACAGTATTGTTCTTGTTGGGATGAAGCTGAATAACTTCACCGCTGTTTTTGGTCACCGACAGAAAAGGTTCAAGCAACCCTTTGTTTTCACTCTCTTTATCTGCCATGGCATTAGATCTTCATTCTGTGGATGAAAAGGATCGTTTTCTGACTACAGTGAACACTATCACTGTTTATAGTGAACATTCTACAGTGTATAGTGAATAAAGTACTGATTACAGTGAACTCTTTACTGATTATAGTGAACGCGATCACCTTCTCAGCCCTTGTGGGGTGCGGCCTGCGACGATCGGGGATCTCTTAGGATCTCTTTTAGATCTCTTTATGATCGTTTATTAGGATCTTCTCACTGTATATGTGGATAACGATCGAAGCCGCACAAAATTATCTGGCCAGAACCTGTTCGCTACCCCCAATCACTAAATCCATCGCATTCATAATATGAAAACAACTTGCTCACTATTATTCATTTTTCATCACGAATGCAGAGGCGTAGGGTAAGCGCATATTCATCACGCATATTGAGAGGCACTATGACCGATTACGCTGTTTCAAAAAATCCCGCCAATGGTGAAATTCTGGCGCAATATCCGATGCAGTCGCTGGCTGAGCTGGATAGCGTGCTGGCAAGCAGCGCGGCCGCATTTAACCAGTGGCGCAACAGTGATATGGCGCTGCGCGTTAAGGTTCTGCGTCAGCTTGCTGAGCAGCTGCGTCAGCGAGAGCCTGAGCTGTCGCGCATGATCACGCAGGAAATGGGTAAACCGATCGCTCAGGCGCGCGCTGAGATCCTCAAATGCGCCACGCTGAGCGACTGGTACGCTGAGCACGGTCCCGCCATGCTGGACGATCAGCCTACGCAGGTACCGGATGCCTGGCAGCGCTTTAAGCCGATCGGCACCATTCTGGCCGTTATGCCGTGGAACTTTCCGTTCTGGCAGGTGCTGCGCGGCGCTGTCGGTATGCTGCTCGCAGGCAACACCTATGTTCTCAAGCACGCGCCAAACGTAATGGGCAGCGCGACCTTAATGGCTGAGCTGTTCGGCGCAACGGATCTGCCGGCAGGCGCTTTCGCTTCTGTCAACGTCGATAACGAGGGCGTTTCTGCGGCGATTAAGGATCCGCGTATCGCCGCTGTCGCCGTAACCGGCAGCGTGCGCGCTGGCGCCGCCATCGCCGCACAGGCGGGTGCTGCCCTGAAAAAAACCGTGCTGGAGCTGGGCGGATCGGATCCGTTTATTGTACTGGCCGATGCCGATCTGGATGAAGCGGTCAAATCTGCGGTGATCGGGCGCTATCAGAACACCGGACAGGTCTGCATGGCCGCCAAGCGTTTTATCGTTGAAGCAGCGATCGCAGAAGAATTCGAAGCGCGCTTTTGCGCGGCGGTGCAGGCGTTAACCATGGGCGATCCGCTGGATGAGAAAAACTTTCTCGGTCCGATGGCGCGTTTCGATCTGCGCGATGAGCTGCACAATCAGGTGGAACAGTCACTGCGCGAAGGCGCACGTCTGGTGCTGGGCGGCGAAAAAATCGCAGGCGAAGGGAATTACTATGCGCCGACGATCCTGTCAAACGTCACGCCGCAGATGACGGCGTTCCGCGAGGAGTTGTTTGGCCCGGTCGCAGCTATCGCTATCGCGCGCGACGCCGATCATGCGCTGGCTATCGCCAATGACAGCGAATTTGGCCTGAGCGCCACCGTCTGGACCGCCGACAGCGCGACGGCTGACCGTCTGGCCGATCAAATTGAAACCGGCGCGGTGTTTATCAACGGCAACGGCGCCTCCGATCCGCGCGTTACCATCGGTGGCGTCAAGAAGAGCGGATACGGCCGTGAGCTCTCCCATTTCGGCGTGCACGAGTTCTGCAACATTCAGACGGTGTGGAAAAACCGCCGCTAAGGCCTACTGCGCAGCGGGAAGGTAAGCGGGGGCCAGACCCTCGCTTTTTCCTGTAAAGGCCGTCAGCAGGCGCTGAGGCGCGAAATCGGCCAGCATCTCGGGTCGCTCCCCCGTAAGCACCTCATGCGCCACCAGCTCGCCTAACAGCGGCGCCAGCGTCATGCCGCTATGAGAAACCAGCAAATAGGCTCGCTGGTGGCGGCTGACATAGCCGACAGCGGGCAATCCGTCGGCGGGACGCGCGCGCTGACCTACCGCAATCTGTGCAATCCGCGCGCCTTCGGTCTGGATAAACAGACGGCGCAGACGGCGCAAAAATTCCTGACCGATCATCCCTTCCGTACTCGCCGGTCGAGCCGGATCCGCATACTCATCCAGATCCAGCGCCTGAAGCATTAGCCTGCCGCCGCCGTCCGGCCTGACGTTGAGTTCAGGGGAAATAATATTGCTGTTGATCTGGATCGGCAAAGGATCGGTCACGGCGAGAAAGCTGCAGGCCACCTTATCGGGGCGACTGGCGTCGGTCATCGCCAGATCGAGGCCCAGCTGAGTAAGAAGCTCTGCTGACCAGCGGCCGGCGGCCAGAATCGCCCGATCCCCCAGCCAGCGTTCGCCGCTGGAAAGCTCCAGCGTCACGCCTTCAGGCGTTTCATCGAGCGTCAGCACCTCCTTCTGCGTCACCAGCGTCGCGCCGAGACCGCGTAGCTGAGCCTGAAGCCAGCCGATCAGCAGGGCAGGATAGAGCAGACATTCCGAGGGGAAAAACCAGCCTTGCTGAATGCGGGAATCCAGCCGCAGTTCAGGAAACTGCTTGAGCAGCGCATCCCGCGTGACCGCCTGCCAGGGATAGCCAAGCGTGGTCAGCGTCGCGAGCCGCTTCTCCAGCTGCGCACGCACGGCTGGCGCCGCCGCCCACTCCCAGGTGCCGGTTTCCAGCAGCCAGGGCGCGGGGGCATCAGAGAGGCGCTGCAGGCGTTTATGCGCCTCAATACCGGCCGCATTTAAACGGTGGTAGCTTTCCGGGCTTTTGCCGTTGGCGTTAACCCAGGCAAAGCTGATCTGACTGGTGCCGGCGCCTGGCGTGCCTTTTTCAAACAGGGTAACCTGCGCGCCTTGCAGAGCCAGCATGCGCGCCACGGACAACCCCAACACGCCTGCGCCGATAACGGCAATACGCTGTGTCATAACAGTAACCTCCCGACTGGTGAATAGCGCGTTATAGCAAACAGAGCAGGGCGTCGACCAATTGCTTTTCGTTCTTACCTGCTGCTTTTACCGGCATAAAAAAAGCGCTGCATCAGGCAGCGCTTGCTGGGGTTACTCTGAATATCCTTAAACCATGAGGGCAGGGGATCGAGCAGCGTTGACCCGTGCGACAGTGGCGCGGTGCTGTCAGAGACGGTTAAAAGGGCGGAAGCAGCGCTTCCGGCGAGGTTGCGTCGCCTGTGCCCAGCTCGCGCTGCATAAAATGGGTGTCGAGCCAGCGGCCATGCTTGAAACCTACCGCTTTCAGCACGCCGGTTTCGCGGAATCCGAGCGCGCGATGCAGCCCGACCGACGCCTGATTGTCGTTGCCGGCGATAACGGCAACGAGTTGACGGAAGCCGCGCGCTTCGGCAAGGCGTATCGCCTCCGTCAGCAGCGCGCGTCCCGCCCCACGGCCGGTGCGTTCAGGATGAAGGTAGATGGAATCTTCCAGGGTGAAGCGGTAGGCGTAGCGCGGTCGATAAGGTGTCAGATAGCAGTATCCGATCACCTCCTCCTCCTCCTCCTCCTGCGCCACCAGCCAGATGCCGCCTTTTTCCAGCAGCGCGCTTAACCGGTTTTGCATCTCGTCCGCGTCCGGCGGCTCGGTTTCAAAGGTGGCGCTGCCGTGCAGCACATGCCAGGCGTAGATGTGCTGAATGGCGGGAATATGCTGCGGCGTAGCGGGAGTAATCTTCATAACGACCTCGGTATCAACCCTGATAGCGCCATATTAACTCGCCAGAGGCGCCACGATAATCGTAGCTATCATAGGAAAAAGTGATGGCTCAGCTATGCTCCATCACCAGCACCGCCAGGGTGTCCGGTTCCAGCGCGCGAAAGATATGGGCTTCATCACCCGCGTAGCAGATGTAGTCGCCGGGATGCAGCTCGACAGGGGAAGGTTCCGGGCCGACCAGCGCGCGTCCCTGGGTAACGATGATATGTTCGATGGTGCCTGGCGAATGCGGCGCCGAACAGCGTTCGCTGCCCGGCTGGGTGTGCAGCAGATAGATATCGCGCCGCGCGCCGGGCGGACAGGTGGCCAGCAGCACCGCCTGATAGTCCGCCAGCTCGGCGGTGACGGTCGGTCCTTCGCCGCGACGGATCACCTGCATACGTTTCTCTTCTGGCTCCATCAGGCGGGCAAAAGGAATATTGAGCGCGACGCACAGCGCCCAGAGCGTTTCGATGCCTGGATTGCCGTTGCCCGCTTCCAGCTGCGACAGCGTCGATTTGGCGATACCTGCACGGCGCGCCACTTCGGCCAGCGACAAACCGGCGCGCTGACGTTCGCGCACCAGCCCCTTGGCAATAATTGTGATCGGGGTCACGTTCACTCCTGTTTTCTAAATCGAACGATTCGTTCGTATTGTAAAACGATGCTGTGGCGTTCATTATAATGGAATTTTCGTTCGTTATAAGAAGGATTTGTTATGCAGAGGCGTCACATCCCCCTTAGCCGTGAGGTGGTCAAAGCGATTATTCTGGTCTGTCTGGCCGACGGCATTGTCGGCTTATCCTACGGTTCGCTGGCTAGCGCCGACGGTTTTCCGCTGTGGGTGCCTGTCGCGCTGTCGACGCTGGTGTTGGCGGGCGCGTCTGAGTTTTTGTTTATCGGCATTGTGGCGGGCGGCGGCAGCCCGTTAACCGCCGCGCTGGCTGGTCTGCTGGTGAACGCGCGACATCTGCCGTTCGGCATTGCGGTCAAGGATCTGGTGGGTAAGGGCACGCGCGGCCTGTTTGGCTGCCATATCATGAATGACGAAAGCGTGGTATTCGGCATTTCCCAGTCAACGCCGGCGCAGCGCCGCGCCGCATTCTGGCTGTGCGGCCTGGGTATTGCCCTGATCTGGCCGCTGACGGTGATCGCCGGCGCGGCGATTGGCAAATTCATTCCTGATGTCTCCGCCATCGGCCTCGACGCGGTGTTTCCGGCGATTCTGATCGCGCTGATATTTCCGGCGCTGCGCCAGCGGCGGACGCTGATCCCGGCGTCGGGCGGCGCGCTGTTGTCGATTCTGGCGACCCCTTTTGTCCCGGCGGGCATGCCGGTGCTCTTTTCGCTGCTGGGCTTACTCACATGGAGAATGCGTAAATGAACCATCATGCGCTCATCGTCGCAGGCATCGCGCTGCTGGCGTCGGGAACCTATCTGATGCGTCTGGCGGGCGTGAAGCTTGGTAACCGTCTGCCGATCACCGAGCGGACGCAAACCATGCTGTCGGACGCAGCGACGATACTGCTGCTGGCGGTCGCCTCAACCACCACCCTGTTTGAAGGCCAGCATTTTGCCGGCATGGCGCGCGTGCTGGGCGTGGCTTTCGCCATTTTCCTCGCCTGGCGCAAAGCGCCGTTGATCGCGGTGATTATCGGGGCAGCCGTGATGACCGCCGCGTTGCGCTACTGCGGCGTGCCCTGAGCGGCGCGCCATTGCGCCAGGGTAAGCTGGAAGGTCAGGCTGGCGGGCGCGTCGGGCACGTCGAACGCGTGGCCGTTTACCGAGAATCCCGCTTTCTCCAGCACGCGCTGCGAGGCGAGGTGATTTTGCCGCACCGCGGCGTCAATCACCGGCAAACCGCACGTCTCGAAGCCGTAACGCACCATGCTTTGGGCAAACTCGGTCGCCAGACCCTTGCCCCACGCCTGCGTCGCCAGCCGGTAGCCGAAATTATTTACCGGCCTGCCAACGAACTCGCGAACGCTAAATCCGCCGAAGCCGATGACTTCCTGGGGTGCGTGGCGCAGCGCGAGCGCCATATTGCCGAAGCCGTGCAGCCGCCAGTGCGCAATCCAGCGATCCAGCAGCAGCTGCGTCTCATCCAGATCGATCAGCGGACCCGCGGGATTAAATGTGTTAGTCGCTGGATCGCCATAGATGCGGAACAGTGCCTCCCTGTCCTGGCCGATAACGGGACGCAGCACTAAACGTTCGGTCACTAACTCCATTTGCTCATCCCTTTTACGGTCATCTGCGAGCCAGCATAGCCGGTTTAGCGCGCGGCGTTAAGACGCGCTTTGCTGCGCCAGCAGTTTACCCATCACGCTGTCGTGCTTCAGAATATTCAACCGGCGCGCCAGCGGCAGAAAGCGGCGATCGTCATTGGTCAGCTTAATCAGTCTGGGATGCGTCACCGGTTCGCGCGCGCAGAGCAAAAACAGCGACATCTTCAGGCTGTCCCAGCGAAACGCGTCCTGATAGAAAAAGGCGGAACTTTCACACTTCTTCAGATAGCAGCTAAAACCAGGCTGCTCGCGCATCACAATCTGACAGAGAATGTTAATGATGATATAGCTGCCGCGGTTGATGCCCTGCTGAATTTGCGCAAAGTCGGGTCGCTGGGCGATTTGCGCGTAGTAGTCGTCAATGCCGATCTGCGTCAGTGGCATAATCAGCTCCAGCCAGCGGGCAATAAAGGGATTGGCCGGCGGCGAGGCGAGAAACCACGCCTCCACCACCGGAAACGCCTTATCCACGGTGGTGCCGTCGCTGTAGTAGCCGACCACATCGTAGCCGCCGCGCTGATGCACCCAGGAGAAGTCCTGATAGACCAGCGTGGAGCTGTCGACCCAGATGCCGCCGTAGGCGTTCAGCAGCGCCAGACGGATCACATCCCCTTTATGGGACATGCCGATGCGCGCATAGTCGAAGCGCAGCCACGGCAGAAAGGCGGCCACCGTCTCGCGGTTGAGCAGATGGATTTGATGGTCCGGATTCATCTGCTTCATTTTGCCGTAGAAAGCCTGAATAAAATCGGGCGGCGTCACGTCGTCCCAGTACATCCAGATCACTTTAGGAATGGGCTGCGCCTGAGTGCCGTCATGCTGGCGAATATCTTTAACGTCATTGTCGTGCGCATCTGAATAGGCCAGGTCGGGAAAGCGAAAAAGACCGAGCTTATAGAAAAGATACAGCAGGAGAAATTTTGCCGTTCTGAGGGCGCGTTTCAGCTTTTGCATGTTTTTATCCTGCGTATTGATTAAGGGTGCTGCTGTTCCAGCATTAATTTTCCCAGAATGCTTTCCGCATCGAGAATGCGTAATTTGCGCGCCAGCGGTAAAAACTGGCGATCGCTATTGGTCAGCTTGATTAATGTCGGATGCGTGGCGGGCTGGCGCGTACAGAGTAAAAACAGCGACATTTTCAGGCAGTTCCATTTAAAGACATTCTGATAATAGAAGGCGGAGGTTTCGCACTTTTTCAAATAAAGGTTAACGCCTTCCGCTTCGCGCATCGCAATCTGACAGAGATAGTTAGTGGTCAGATAGCTGCCGCGCGGGATGCCCTGTTTGATGCGCTCGAAGTCGGGACGATCTTTTATCTGGCGGTAATAGTCGTCCACGCTGATTTTCGTCAGCGGCATAATCAACGCCAGCCAGCGGCTGACAAAGGCGTTTTCCGGCGGGGCGCACATAAACCAGGTTTCTATTACCGGGAAACGCGCGTCCTGAGTGTTGGCCTCGCTGTAGTAGCCCACCAGATCGTAGCCGCCGCGCTCGTGCACCCAGCTGAAATCCTGATAGACCAGCGTTGAGCAGTCGACCCAAATGCCGCCATAGCGCTTGAGCAAAGCCAGGCGGATAACGTCGCTTTTATGCGCCAGACCAATGCCCTGGAAATCAAAATGCAGCGTCGGCAGATATTTTCTGACGCTGTTGCGATCCAGCAGGATGATTTCATGCGCCTGATTGATCACCTTCATTTTTTTATAGAAAGCCATAATATGATCGGGCGGATTGGGACTGTCCCAGTACATCCAGATCACTTTCGGAATCGCGTTTTTATCGCCGTCGTGCCGCGTAAGAATATCTAACGCTTCATTTTCTTTATCGGAATAAGCCAGATCGCTGAAGGTAAATATCTTCATGCGAAACAGCGCGTACAGGAATAAAAAGCGCACAACCCTTATCTGATATTTTAGGCGGTCCATTTCACAACCTCTGATTAATGGCCTTGCTGGTGTCTGTTGAAAGGGGTGACGGCGAAGAAAAACTGACAAACGCCCGGCACCAAAATAAATAAAAAACTGGCTGAATGCTGAAATTTAACGATTTGTGATGTGAATGCGCAATCCCTGACGCGGCAAATCAGAGTTTAGCCATTGGCGCTGATAAGCAACCATAAAGCAATGGCGATCATGCTGTTGAGAAAGGTTCTCATTATCAGCTGTGATTTGTTAGACTGCCGAATTATTGTCGACAGGTCAGGAAGGCTTTTTGATGCATATTTCGTTGAAACATCTCGCCGGCGCGCTGCTGGCGTTGAGCGTGGCGCTCATCCCGGTCAGCCAGGCTAATGCCAGACCGCGAATGGAGCCGCTGGGCGCCAATATCGCCGATCGCGGTTCAGCCTGGTACCGCTTCACCACCCAGACCTTTACCTCTGCCGATGGCCAGCGTCATTACAAAGTCTGGCTTGGGATACCGAAGCAGGCCGCGCCAGCGCAGGGCTACCCGGTGCTTTACCTGCTGGATGGCAACGCGGCGATGGCTCGCCTGAGCGATGAACGCCTCGAACAGCTGGCGGAAAAGCAGCCGCCGATCCTTGTCGCGGTGGGGTACGATACCCGTTTGCCGTTTGACGTTCAGGCACGCGCGCTGGACTACACGCCGCCCGGCGGTCAGCCAGGCGATCCGCGTCAGGAACGCTATGCGGGCGGCGGCAGCCATGCTTTCCGCGCGCTGCTGCTCAGTCAAATCGTTCCCTGGGCGGAGAAACAGGCGGCAAGCGATGCGCAGCGCCGCGCGCTGTGGGGCCACTCTTTCGGCGGGCTGTTCGTGCTCGATACGCTCTATAAGAGCGCCTGGTTTACGCACTATTTCAGCGCGGCGCCGTCGCTCGGCTGGCGGCATCAGCGCATCGTCGAGCTGGCGCAGCAGGCGGCGGCGTCAGGCTTAAACGGTAAAACGCTCTATCTGATCGAGGGCGATGGGCAGAGCGATCGCCGCAAAGGGCATGACCTTGCCAGCATAAATGACGCCGACAGCATGCTGATCGCCACCCTGCGAGAGAAACGCGTCAGGCTGCATGAAATACGTTATCCTGGAAAGACGCACGGCGAGCTGCTGCCCCTGTCGCTCGAGGCGACGCTCGATATCGTTTCCGGCGCGAAATAGCGCCTGCGCAGCGACCATAAAAAGGAATGTGACATGACGACACCTCTGAATATCGGCCTTCTGCTGTTTCCTGACGTGACGCAGCTGGACCTGACGGGTCCCTTTGAAGTCTTTGCCCGCACGCCGGGCGTGACCTGCCATCTGGTATGGAAAACGCAGCAGCCGGTGCGTTCGGATCGCGGCTTAACCCTGTTGCCCAGCTGCACCTTTGCCGACTGCCCGCCGCTTGATGTGATCTGCGTGCCTGGCGGGCCGGGGCAGATCGCGCTGATGTCGGACAGTGAAACGCTCGATTTTCTGCGCCATCAGGCGCAGCACGCGCAGTTGATTACCTCTGTCTGCACCGGCTCGCTGGTGTTGGGCGCCGCCGGTTTACTACAGGGCTATCGCGCGACGTCGCACTGGAGTTCGCGCGATCAGCTGGCGCTGCTGGGCGCGGAACCGGTTGAGGCGCGCGTGGTACGCGATGGTAACCGGCTGACCGGCGCAGGCGTCACCTCCGGTATCGATTTTGCCCTGACGCTGGTGGCGGAAATTCGCGGCGCCGAGGTCGCTCAGGCGATCCAGCTGCAGATGGAGTACGATCCTGAGCCGCCATTCCATGCCGGTTCGCCGCAGTCCGCCACGCCTGCGCAGGTAGGCGCCGCCCGCGCGCAAATGGCGGATTTTATCGCCGTGCGCCGTCGCGCAACGGAATTAGCGGCACAAAAACTGACGCCGCTGTAACGCAGCCAACCGCACCTCCTGTCAGCGCGGCAGGAGGCGTCCAACGCCGCTAAAAACCATATTTTTGCAGGCTAACCGCCGCTATCGACATAAATGCCTGCACTTTTAATGGTTATTCAGCTTAGAAAATTCCGAATGCCCTGAATAAACAAAAGGCCGCGCGAAGCGATCTGCGCTACAAAAAATTATCCACCACGTAAAACGTCAACCAGCCTACGGCGCTGGCAGCGGAAACCGCAAAAAACACAAAAAATAACACCTTGATTATCAGGTTTTTTCTCACAGTATGCTCTCAACCAGAACGGATGGGATAAACAAATAACGCCACGACAGTTTCCCTGAAATAAACCCACGAAAATATGACCTGAATCAGGATCGGTTTATTTTACTTATCGCACTATGCTGGCCCATTTATTTAACGGCGACGAGATTGCCGTTTCCTGTTCGGGGTAAACAATGAATAACGACCGCAAGACATTGCAAAATGCCGCTTTAAAAGCGCGGCCGTGGTATCAGCATCGCGTCGAGGAGGTTTTCACTGCGTTGCAGAGTTCGCCGCAGGGACTTTCCACCGCCGAGGCGCAGGCACGCCTGGCGAAGAATGGTCCCAACACGCTGCCGCAAAAGAAAACCCAGCCGGCCTGGCTGAAATTCTTAGCCCACTTCAACGATATGCTGATCTTTATCCTGCTGGCGGCGGCGGCGATCACCGCGGTGATGGGCCACTGGGTCGATACTTTTGTCATTCTCGGCGTTGCTGTCATTAACGCGTTCATCGGCTTTATTCAGGAAAGCAACGCCGAGAAGTCATTAAAAGGCATACAAAATATGCTGTCGAACGAAGCGGTGGTGGTGCGCAACGGCGAGATCACCACGCTGCCGGGTGAGGCGATCGTCAACGGGGATGTGGTGATGCTGCGGCCCGGCGATCGCATCCCGGCGGATTTGCGTCTGTTCGAGGTGCATAATCTGCGCGTGGAAGAGGCGATCCTGACCGGCGAATCCACCGTGGTGTCGAAAAACAGCGACGCGCTCGAGGGCGAAAAATCGCTGGGCGATCGCCTCAACCTGGCCTATTCCGGCACCACCGTCAGTTCAGGCACCGCCTCAGGCGTGGTCGTTGCCACCGGCAGCGACACCGAGCTGGGGCATATCAACGCCATGATGAGCCATATTGAAACCGCCCGGACGCCGCTGCTGGTGCAAATCGACAAGCTGGGCAAAGCGATCTTCGCGCTGATTTTGCTGATGATGGCGGGCCTTTTTGTTTTCGGCTATCTGCTGCGCGACATTCCGCTGGCGTCGCTGGCGCTGTCGGTAATCAGCCTGGCCGTTGCGGCGGTGCCGGAGGGCCTGCCCGCCATTATCTCCATTATTTTGTCGCTCGGCGTGCAGTCGATGGCGCGAAAACACGCCATTATCCGCAAGCTGCCGACGGTAGAAACGCTGGGCGCGATGTCGGTGATCTGCTCCGACAAAACCGGCACGCTCACCATGAACGAGATGACGGTGAAGGCGGTGGTGCTGGCGGAGAGCCAGTGGCGCGTGAGCGGCGACAGCTATGAGCCGAAAGGCGAGCTACAGGCCGAGCGCTCCCTGAGCGGGCTGGACGCCGCGCAGGATCCGGTGATGACGCGCTTCCTCACCGCCATCGATATCTGCAATGAAAGCCAGCTGCAGCAGGACGCGGCGGGGCAGTGGCGCATCGTCGGCGGCCCGACCGAAGGCGCGTTGAAGGTGCTGGCGGCGAAAGGGGGCATCGCCGCGTCTCAGGCGACGCTCGCCAGCAAACTGCCGTTTGATTCGCTCTACAAATATATGGCGGTCAGCGGCGAGGCGGACGGCGACGCCTGGGTGCTGATGACAGGCGCGCCGGATGTGCTGCTGTCACTCTGCGCGCAGCAGCAAACCGCCAGCGGCGCTGCGCCGCTCGATCGCGCTTACTGGGACGCCGCCATCACCCGCTACGCCAGCGAAGGGCTGCGCACCGTGGCGGCAGCGTGGAAGCGGGTGCCGCAGGCGATCGCCTCGCTGGATCATAAGGATCTGCAGCAGGATATGGTGCTGCTGGGCCTCGCCTGCATGATGGATCCGCCGCGTCCAGAAGCGGTGGCGGCGATTGACGACTGCCAGCAGGCGGGCATTCGCGTCAAGATGATCACCGGCGATCATCAGGAAACGGCGATGGCGATCGGCGCGATGCTCGGCATTCGCAACAGCAGCAAAGCACTGACGGGTCAGGATCTGGAAAAAATGAACGCCGACGAGCTGGCGCAGGCGGCGCGCCAGTACGATATTTTTGCCCGCACCAGCCCAGAGCATAAGCTGCGCCTGGTGAAAGCGCTGGCGGCCAGCGGAGAGGTGGTCGGCATGACCGGCGACGGCGTAAACGATGCGCCCGCCCTGAAGCAGGCGAATGTCGGCATTGCGATGGGCATCAAAGGCACCGAGGTGACCAAAGAGGCCGCCGATATGATCCTTGCCGACGATAACTTCGCCACCATCGCCGCGGCGGTGAAAGAGGGCCGCCGGGTCTATGACAACCTGAAGAAAACCATCCTGTTTATTATGCCGACCTGCCTGGCGCAGGGACTGCTGATTATCATCGCCATTCTGATGGGAAATCTGCTGCCGCTGACGCCGGTGCAGATCCTCTGGATGAATATGGCGACTTCTGCCACGCTGTCGTTCGGCCTCGCCTTTGAGGCGGCGGAAGCAAACGTGATGCGACGGCCGCCGCGTGACGTCAGCGCGCCGGTGATGGATGGATACGCCATCTGGCGCGTGCTGTTTGTTGGGCTGTTGATCTCCATCAGCGCCTTTGTGCTGGAGGCCTGGCTGCAGACGCGCGGCTATCAGCCGGAGTTTATCCGCACCGTTTTACTGCAGACGATGGTCACCGCCCAGTGGGTCTATATGCTTAACTGCCGCAGCGCCGACAGCTTCTCGCTCGACGCCGGGCTGTTGAAAAACCGTGGCATCTGGCTGGTAAGCGGCGTGCTGGTGGCGCTGCAGGCGCTGATTATCTACCTGCCGCTGATGAATACCCTGTTTGGTACCCGACCGCTGCCGCTGAAATACTGGCTGATCGCCTTTATGGTCGGCGCGGCGCTGTTCGCGGTGGTGGAACTGGAGAAACAGCTGACGCGGCGCTGGCGCCGCGCCTGAGTCTGGTTGAAAACGCCCTGTCAGCAGGGCGTTTTTTTTGCCGTCTGGCAGGACGCAAATTCGTCACAGGCTGTGCGTCACGCCACCGTCCACGCGAATATTTTGCCCCGTAATGTAGGCCGCGCCGGGCGAGGCGAGAAAGGCGATGGTCGCTGCCACTTCGTCTACGCTGCCGTAACGCTGCATCGGCACGCTTGCCCGGCGCTCATCCGTGGCGGGCAAGCTGTCGATCCAGCCCGGCAGCACATTATTGATGCGAATCTTGTCGCGCGCGTAGCGGTCCGCATAGATTTTGCTAAAGGCCGCCAGGCCGGCGCGAAACACCGCTGAGGTCGGAAACAGATCGCTCGGCTCAAAGGTCCAGGCGGAAGAGATAGTGATCACGCTGCCACCCCCCTGTTTTTGCATGATCGGCGTCACCAGCCGCAGCGCCCGCACTACGTTAAGGAAATAGGTTTCCATGCCTTGCTGCCACTGCGCATCGGTCAGCTCCAGCACCGGCGCGCGCGGCCCATGTCCGGCGCTGTTGACCAGCACGTCGATGCGTCCCCAGCGCGCAACCGTCTCGTCAACCAGTTGCCTGAGATCCTCCTCCGACTGGTTCGAACCGGTAACGCCCAGCCCGCCAAGGGATTCGGCCAGCGCCTGACCCTTGCCCGATGAAGAGAGTATGGCGATGTGGAACCCCTCTTCAGCCAGTTTTTTCGCCGCGGCGGCGCCCATCCCGCTGCCGCCAGCGATAATCAGGGCGACTTTTTCACTCTTCATCCTTTTCTCCTGCACTCTGTGACTACTGTTTTCCTGCAGTATAATGAGCGGGAAGATGCGCAGAGAGTCAGTTGCGCTGCTATCAGACAGGAGAAAAACTACAGGATGGATCAGGGATTTAATGACCTGCCGCCCCTTAATGCGCTGCGTATATTCGAAACCGTTTCCCGCCATCTTAATTTTCGGCTGGCGGCGGATGAACTTGGCGTCACGCAGGGCGCAGTGGCGCAGCAGATTCGCGGGCTGGAGGCGAGCCTGGGCTTAAAGCTGTTTGAACGGCATCCGCGCACGCTGAGGCTTACCGAGGCGGGCAGGGGATATGCGGTAAGCGTGCGCCAGGCGTTGCTGCTGATTAACGAGGCGACCCAGATGCTGCGTCCGGCGCCGCAGCGCGTCACGCTCAGCGTCACGCCAACCTTTGCCGCGCGCTGGATATTGCCGCGTCTGCCCGCCTTTACCGCCGCGCATCCAGATATCGATCTGCGCATTATGGCGTCGGAGCGGCTGGCGCAGTTTTATCAGGACGGCGTCGATCTGGCGGTGCGTTATGGTGAGCCGCCCTTTGGCGCCGGGCTTAACGCTACCCTGCTTTTTCGCTATGAGCTGATGGCGGTTGCCTCTCCTGCGCTACTGGCGCGGCTGGGCGATCCGCAGCAGGCCGGTGAACGCTTTCCTTACACCCTGCTGCATGACGGCCATAATCTCTGGCCGCCGTTCCTGGCGCACGTTTTTCCACAGGGCGCGCCGGCCACGCCCGCGAATCTGCGCTTTAACCAGACCGCGCTGGCGATTGACGCCGCGCTTGGCGAACAGGGCATTGCGCTGACCACGCCGCGCTTTGTGCAGAACGAGCTGGCGAGCGGACGTCTGGCGCCGGCCTTTGCAACGCGGCTCCTTGTGGAGGCGGGCTGGTATCTGGTTTCTCCGCGCAGGCCGCGGCAGCACGCGCCGCTCGACGCGGTGCGCCAGTGGCTGCTTAGCGAAGCCGACGTCTAAAAGCTGGATAATGCTTTCCAAACCAGGCGCGTTGCGCCACTATAAGGAAATAATCATTTCCTAAATGGCGTTCATCTTTTAAGGCAGCCCAAAGGTGCGTGAATTTTGGAAATGATTATTCCCAAAATAAGGAAAAGCAATGAGCGCCATTCAGCACCACTATGCGCAGGTTAACGCCCTGCGTCTGCACTATCTCAGCGCGGGCGATCCACAGCGAGAACCGCTGCTATTGCTGGCGGGGTTTCCGCAGAGCAGCTATGCCTGGCGCGGCGTAATGCCGCTGCTGGCGCAGCGTTTTTACGTGATTGCGCCTGATTTGCCGGGTCAGGGGGATTCCGATCTGCCGCTGGAGGGTTTTGATACCGCCTCGCTGGCGCGGCAGACAGAGGCGCTGCTGACGCACCTTGCATTGCCGCAGGTCTGTCTGGTCGGGCACGATATCGGCGCCTGGGTCGCCTTTGCGCTGGCCGCCCAGTTTCCGGCGCGCGTGAAAAAGCTCGCCTTACTGGACGCGGGCATACCGGGCGTCACACTGCCCGATGCGCTGCCGGTTACGGCGGAAAGCGCCTGGAAAACCTGGCATTTCGCTTTTCATCTCGTCGCCGATCTGCCGGAGACGCTGATTGCCGGACGCGAGGCGGATTACCTCGACTGGTTCCTGCGACGTAAAGCGGCGAACCCGCAGGTATTCGACGCCGCCGCGATGCAGGAGTATCTGCGCATCTTCACGCGGCCCGGCGCGCTGCGCGCCGGTCTGGCCTATTATCGCGCGGTGGCGCAGTCAGCCGCGCAAAACCGCGCGCATCTGCAACAGGGACGTTTAGCGATGCCGCTGCTGGCCATAAGCGCCGCCCAGGGGTCGATAGCGGATATGGCGGCGCCGCTGCGTCCCTTCGCGCAGCAGGTCAGCGGCGTGACCATCGAGCAGTGCGGCCACTTTATTCCTGAAGAGCAGCCCGCCGCGCTGGCGCAGCATCTGCACGCCTTTTTCTGATTAACGCAGAGGCAAAGGGCGATCCCCTTTGCCTTGCGCCGCCTGATTTTGTCCAGTAACAAAATTAGGCAATGTAATAAGCGCAAAGGGATTATTAATAATCTTGCTAATCTGGCGCATTCTCAGACTACTTTGACGACTTTGCATGTAATTAATTGAAATTAATCAATTATTCATGGCAGATCGCGCGTTGCTTTCTGTCTGATGCTGTGAATAAATAAAGCCTGCAAACACAACAATATAGCCAGCGGCTCGATCCGCTGCGTTCATCGCCCGCGCTAAGGGCGTTCTGCAGGGAAATCATGACAGATGAAAAAGCACGGCTGGCGAGGGAGATCAGCGCCAGCGTCGCCGCTATTGAGCCGCAGCTGATCGCCATTCGGCGCGACATTCACGCCCATCCGGAACTGGGCTTCGACACCCTACGCACCGCAGAGATCGTCGCTGCCTGGCTGCGCGATCAAGGGCTGACGCCGCAAACAGGCGTTGGCCGTACCGGCGTGATGGTCGATATCGTCGGCGCGCATCCGGGTAAAACCCTGCTGCTGCGCGCTGATATGGACGCGCTGCCCATCCACGAGCAAACCGGGCTGCCGTTCAGCAGCACCATCGCCGGGAAGATGCACGCCTGCGGCCACGATCTGCACACCGCGACGCTGCTGGGCGTCGCCGCCATTCTGCCTCGCTACCGTCAGCAGCTGAACGGCACCGTGCGCCTGATTTTCCAGCCGGCGGAAGAGACGCCCGAGAGCGGCGCGGAAGCGATGATCGCCGACGGCGCCGCCGACGGCATCGACTGGGCCGTTACGCTGCATAACAAGCCCGAGCTGGCGGCGGGCGAAGTGGCGCTGACGCGCGGCGGCAGCACCGCATCGAGCGACGAGTTCGACGTGCGCGTGTTCGGCATCTCCACCCATGCCGCGCGGCCGCATATGGGCGTCGACCCCATCGTCGCCACCGCGCATCTGATTAGCCAGCTGCAAACCCTGATCTCGCGCGAGCGCGATCCGGCGCATTCCGCCGTGCTGACCATCGGCCATATTCAGGGCGGCGCCACCCACAATATCATTCCCGACAGCTGCCTGCTGCAGGGCACCATTCGCACCAAATCGCCGCAGGTGCGCGCCGATATGGAAACCTCGTTCCGACGCGTCTGCGCAGGCGTGGCGCTGGCGATGAACGTGCGCATTGAGGTGGATTACCTGCGCGGCGTGCCGCCGCTAATGAATGACGATCGGCTGATCGACGCGCTGGAGACGATTCTTTCACACCAGTTTGCGCGGCCCATCGTCGCGAAGCCGAGCGACAGCTTCGGCGCGGAAGATTTCTCGCTGTTTACCGAACGCGCGCCAGGCTGTCAGATCCATATCGGCTCCGCCACGCCGGGCCGCAACGACCACCTGCACAACTCCGACTATCAGCCCGATGAGCGCAGCATTGCCGCTGGCGCGCAGGCGCTGACGCGTCTGGCCGTCGATCTGCTTACTGATAATAACCACTGAGGATATTACTATGATGATGCGCAAAGGGCTGTTCACGGCCACGCTGGCGCTGGGTTTGCTGGCGCTGCCGGCGCTCAGCCAGGCAAAAGATTTCGGCACCCTGAAGTTCGCCACCGAAGGCAGCTATCCTCCTTTCAACCAGACCACGCCGAACGGTAAAATCGTCGGCTATGAGCCGGATATCGTGGCTGAACTGGCGAAACGCGTCGGCTTTAAATATGAAATCAGCGCCCAGAAGTGGTCGGGCATGATCCCTGGCCTGATCGACGGCAAATATGACGCCGTGATCGACGCGGTGACGGTGACGCCGAAGCGCGCGGAAGCGATCGACTTTACCCAGCAGTACACCGTCAGCGTCTCCAGCTTCGTGACGGCGAAAAGCTCGCCGCTGGCGACGTTGCCCGGCACCGGCACGGTGGTGACCGCCGATGACGCGGCGGCGATGCAGAAAGCGATCGACGAGCTGAAAACCACCTTCAAGGGCAAAACCATCGCGGTGCAGGTCGCCACCATTCAGGCGGACTTCCTGCAAAAATATCTTGGCGATGTTGCCACTATCCGCACCTATCAGGCCGGGCCGGAAACCTTTGCCGATCTGATGAACGGCCGCGTGGACGCGGTGATGGCGTCCCGCACCAACCTTAACGCCTTTGTGAAGAAGCACGCAGAGGCCATCAGCAGCAGCGGCTACGGCTTTAGCGGCGGCGTGCTGGGCGCGGGCTCAGCGATCGGCCTGCGCAAAGGCAACGCCGAGCTGAAGGCGGCGCTGGATGCGGCGCTGTCGGCGATGATCAAAGACGGCACGCTAAGCAAACTCTCCTTGAAATGGTTCGGCGAAGATGTCGCGCCGAAAGCCTGATAGCCTATGTTGACGCAAATCGACTGGCAGCTGATCGGCTTCGGCGACGAAGGCTGGGGCGGCGTGCTGCTGAGCGCCGCGACGGTGACGGTGACCGTTTCCCTCTGCGCCTGGCTGCTGGGCGCGGTGCTGGGCAGCCTGCTGTGCTGGATGCAAATTGCCGGCCCGCGCTGGCAGCAGCGCCTGGCGGCAGGCTATATCACGCTGTTTCGCGGCGTGCCTGAGCTGCTGGTGATCTACCTGTTTTACTTCGGCGGACGTCAGGTGCTCTCCTCTGTCGGCACCGCGCTGGGCATGCAGGGGCCGTTCGACGTGAACGGCTTTATCGCCGGCGCCATCGCCATCGGCCTGATCTCCGGCGCCTATCAGAGCAGCGTGTTTCGCGGCGCCTTCTACGCGATTCCGCGCGGCACGCTGGAGGCGGCGACGGTCACCGGCATGGGGCGGCTGATGCTGTTCCGCCGCATGATTGTGCCGCAGGCGTTGCGCACCGCGCTGCCGGGTATGGGCAATCAGTGGCAGTCGGTGATCAAAGAGTCGGCGCTGGTATCGGTGACCGGCCTGGTGGAAACCATGAACCAGATCACCACCGCCGCTAACTCTACGCAGATGTCGTTTTTCTTCTACAGCGTCGGCGCCGTCATCTATCTGATTATTACCACCTGCTCAGACTGGGTGTTTCGCGCGGTAGAGAAATTTGCCATGCGCGGCCAGCAGCGCACCAACGTGTAAGGAAAGCCGATGGATATCCCTTTTTTACAGGACACCCTGCTGGCGCTGCTCAAAGGCCTGCCGCTGACCATCAATCTGGCGCTGCTGTCGCTGCTGGGCGGCGGCGTGCTGGCGCTCGGGTTGAACCTGCTGCGTCAGACGCGGCTCGGCAGCTACGTGGCGCGCTTCTACGTCTGGCTGTTTCGCGGCACGCCGCTGCTGATCCAGATCTTTATGGTCTATTACGGGCTGGGCAGTTTGCCGGCGGTGCGCGAAAGCCTGTTCTGGCCGCTGCTGCGCGATCCCTACTGGTGCGGCCTGCTGGCGCTGATCCTCAACGACGCGGCCTACACCTCAGAGATCCTGCGCGGGGGCCTTAATGCGGTGAGCCGTCAGTCGCTGGAGGCGGCCAGAGTCTGCGGTATGCCGTCGCACAAGATCTTTACCCGGATTACCTTGCCCATCGCTATCCGTCAGGCGTTGCCCGCCTACAGCAACGAGATGATATCGATGATCAAATCGACCTCACTGGTCAGCACCATTAGCCTGATGGAGATGACCGGCATCGCCGATTCGATTGTTTCCTCAACCTTTCGCGCGCTGGAGGTGTTTCTGAGCGCGGCGGTGATCTATCTGTTGCTCAGCGTGCTGGTGAGCAAAGGCGTCTCCATGCTAGAGCGCCGCTTATCCCCTTACTATTTTGGAGCGCGTTCATGACCCAACCGACCATCATGCTGAGCCATCTGAGAAAGAGCTACGCGGGCCATGAAGTGCTGCACGACATCAGCCTGACGGCGCAGGATGGCGACGTTATCTCGCTGATTGGCGCCAGCGGTTCGGGCAAAAGCACGCTGCTGCGCTGCATTCCCTTTCTTGAAGTGCCGCAGGCGGGCGTTATCGCCGTGGGCGAAAACAGCGTGACGCTGGATAACGCCGATGAGAAGCTGAGCCGCGCGCAGCGTCAGCGCATTAAGCTGATGCGGATGCAGCTCGGCTTCGTGTTCCAGAGTTTTAACCTGTGGCCGCATAAAACCGTTATGCAGAACATCATCGAGGCGCCGGTGCACGTGCAGAAGCGGAGCGTTAAAGAGGCGACGGAAGAAGCCGAGGCGCTGCTGCACAAGGTGGGACTGTATGCGAAGCGCGATGCCTGGCCCTCGCAGCTGTCGGGTGGCCAGCAGCAGCGCGTGGCGATCGCGCGCGCGCTGGCGCAGCAGCCAAAGGCGATTCTGTTCGATGAACCGACCTCGGCGCTCGATCCTGAACTGGTAGGCGAAGTGCTGCGCGTGATCCGCGGGCTGGCGGAAGAGGGCCGCACCATGATCATCGTGACGCACGAGATGGGCTTTGCGCGCGATGTGTCAAATAAAGCGGTGTTTTTGCATCAGGGGATAGTGGAAGAAGAGGGCGCGCCGGAACAGGTGTTCCTCGATCCGGTGTCGCCCCGCTGCCGCGCGTTTGTGAACAGTCACTTTCAGCGCAACGCAAGCTAGCCGCTGCTAAATCTGCACAACCTCCACCAGCTGGAAGGTTTCGAACACCAGCTCCATCTCAGGGTGAAACGATCCTTCCTGCTGAAAAAAGCGCTGGTGCTCACGGCGCCAGCTCTCCAGGCTGAGATCGTCTTCGCCCTCCAGCATCGCCATCTCTGGCGTCACGCGATCGAAGCGGGTTAAAAACAGCCCTGTGGTGCGGATCACGCCGCGCGGCTGGCCTGCGCCATCCAGCACGATGCTGTAGCTGCCGGGCTGCGGCTTCGCCTCATCCGCCTTCCATGACTGCAGTGAGCCGCAGCTTGCCACCTTTTTACCGGCAATCACCAGGGTTACCAGACGATCGGCCAGTTCAGGCGAATCCCCAAACGCCCATGCGTGCGCATCGGGATATTTATCGGACAACTGCTCCAGCGAAACGGACATTAACTGACTCCTGGTTGAGCGCGCGATGACGGTTTCTCCTGTGCGTAACGACGGACAAGGGCAAAACAGGCCAGCGGCAAGGGCAAGGTAAACAGCAACAGCAGCCACAGCAGGACATAAACCGCATTGACGCCGTCATTCTGCAAATTGTTGTAGAGCTTAACCGGAATGCCCTGCGGGAAATAGGCAAAGATCATCACGATGCCAAATTCGCCGATGGCGCGCACCCAGGCCAGCGCGACCGCCGAGGCCAGACCCGGCGCGGCAAGCGGCAGCGACAGCCGGCGAAAACGCTGCCACGGCGACGCACCCAGCGTACGGCCCGCTTCCAGAATGGCCACCGGCACGGCGGCAAAGGCCGAGCGCGCGGCGGTGATAAAGTAGGGCAGCGCGCCGTACCACTGCGCCAGCACAAAGGCGGCGGGATTGTTGACCAGCTCAATGCCGAGACGCGCCAGCAGCGAGCCGGCCGGTCCATAAGGGCCAAAGGCGCTGACCAGCAGAATGCCCATCGCCAGCGGTGGGGTCAGCAGCGGCATCAGCACCAGCAGCTCGACCACCGCCCGCGCTCTGCCGCGCGCCTGCGACAGCCACCAGGCGACGGGCAGGCCGCTGGCGACGATCAGCAGCAGCGCGATCAGCCCCAGCCCGGTTGAGGTGGCGATGGCGTCGCCGTCGCCCCAGGCCAGATGAAAATCGCCCCAGCGGGTGATGGCGATAAGCGTCAGGAAAGGCACGGCCAGCATTAACAGCGCCGGCAGCGCCAACAGGAGCGATGAGGAGGGGAAGCGCTTCATTACGGGTAGAGCGCGTCACCTTTAGGCGCGGCGTAGCCATTCTGTTTATAGAGCGCCTGGCCCGCCTTGCTCAGCATAAAATCAACGAACGCCTTGCCCGCTTTTTCGCCGTTGGGCGCATTCTTCAGCACGGCGGCGTAATAGACCAGCGGCTGGGTATGCAGGGTTTTCTCTTTGCCTTTACTGTCTTTAATGGCAAAGGTCACGGTGTCGTACCACTGTTTCGCCTGCGCCGGGTTGCTCAGGTTAATCTCATCCGGCAGGGCCACGTAGGGCAGATGCGCGGAGATCACTTCGCTTTCATATCCTGCCGCCGCGTCAACCTGGCCGTTCTCCAGCCGCGCCAGCAGGCCGCCTTCCAGATGGGTCTGCGCCGGGTTCTGCACGCCGCCCATAATCTTGTCGGCCACGCCCGGCTGGTGGTAATACTTCTCCGCCAGCAGCAGGGTGAAAACAATATTCTGACCTTTGGGATCGTTAACCGGATCGGTGCGGCCGAACTTCAGGCCCGGCGTCGCCAGCACCTCAAGCCAGCTGGCGTCATCGGCCTTCGCGGCGGCGTCGAATTTTTGCGCATAGGGGCCTTTCGGGCTATAGGCGATCACCATGCTGGTGCTGGCGACCGGCACCGCATTGTCAATCAGGCCCGCGTCTTTCAGGATCTGCATCGGCCCAGGCGTAATAGAGACAAAGACATCGGCGGTGATTTTCTTGCTGGCCAGCAGCCGCGCCATGCCATACGCGCCCTGACCCTGTCCCTGATATTTGCCGTTGTTGGCTTTAGCGAAGGCGGGGCCCAGGCTTTCATCCATTACCTTGCCCATTGAACCGGCATAGGTGACGCGAATATCAGTCGCCAGCGCGGAGGCGCTGCACATCGCGCCGGTTACCAGCGCGAGAAAAGCGATTGTTTTCATTTTTTACTCGTTATAAACAAAAGTAGATAGCGATTATGGTGAGCCTGCACGTCTCAGGCAAGCCTCTGGCGTGCGAAAAAGGGGGAAAAGCGCGCGGCGCGCCAGTAAAGACGCGCTGCGTTGAGGAAAGGTTTAGCGTGCACGTGGCTGAAAGATGATTCGGTTTCTGCCCTGCTGTTTGCCGGCATACATCGCCCGGTCGGCTGTTTCGATCAGCGTCTGCAATTCATCATCCTGTTGCGCGCGCACGGCGCCGCAGGTCACCGTTATCTGCAGCGTGCCGGTGGGCGTAATAAATTCATGGGCGCGTATCTGTGTTATTAGTCGTTCTAATGCCGCAGTGAATGCCGCATCATTCTCGCAAAGGTAGAGCAGAATAAATTCCTCGCCGCCGAAGCGGTAGGTTTTATCCTGACTCCGGCTACTGCGAGAAAGTAAACTTCCCAGCTCTCTTAGCACCGCATCGCCAGTAGTATGGCCATACTGGTCATTAACCCGCTTAAAATGGTCAATATCGATCAGGGTCAAATAGAGCGCCGGCGCTGCCTCGCACGTGACAGCCTGCTGCAGCAGCGGGAAATCGCGATAGAGCAATTTACGCAGCGGTAATCCCGTAAGCGCATCATGATTATTGCGCAGGGCAATCAGCTCGGTCTTATAGCGATCGATAGCATCGAGAAATTCACGCTGCGTCGCGTAATACTCCTGTAGCTGCGCGCGCGTCACCGCGCTTTTTTCCAGCGACAGCAAAATCTGTCGCATCGCCGCGTGCATGGCGGCATGACGCTCTTCGATCTGTTTAACCTCCGGATGCCCGGTGCAGTCGAGCCGCAAACGCATCTCAAGCCATTTGCTGAACCGACAGTGCAGATGGGATTCGGTGTCGGTCATAACCGGGTCAGGTTTATCGTTAAACAGAGCGGCATGCGTCAGTTGGCTGGACCAGATATAATGATACGCGATCGCCTGATTAAGCTCGCCAATATCCCGTTCTAATTCAAAACCGTTAATTTTTCTTAGCGTGATCATTTTAATTTTTTCGTCAGTTAATGCAGAAAAGAAGGGTAATGATCGCGGCGTTTTAATAAGTTGATTATGATCATCACTTATGCGGGAACGGGTTATTCAAAAGTGCGTTAATTAAAAAATGATAACCAGCGGTGTGCGGCTGTGATGAAATAACACACGAGGTAAAAAGATATTGCCGTTTTAAAATAATAAGCAGAGTTTAATTAACCGCCCAAAGCGGCGTCTGCATGCTTATGGGCCGAAGCCTGAAGCAGACCATTGTCGTACCAAAACGGGTTGATGGCAGGGTTGAAATCGCGTCGCCGCCGCTCAGCCTGGGATTTAAAATCTCGCTTCGAAGTGAAGAAGTGCTGATCCTCATCAATAATAAGTGAGCCGGTAAAACATTAACATCCGGTGTCAAAAGAGAATGTGGTTGCTGTCAGCTGAACAGAACCCTCCTTATTGATCACATGAGGTAAGCCATGACTATCGCTTCGCTTAACGAATCATCCCGCGATCTTTCCCAGTTTGTCGGCACGCATTTTGTCTATACCTACGACAACGGCTGGAAATATGAGTGGTATGCGCGCAATGAAACGACCTGTGATTACCGTATTCACCAGGGGCTGGTGGGCGGCCGCTGGGTAACCAATCAGAAGATGAACGCCGTGCAGTTTGCGCCCGGCATCTTCAAAGTTGACTGGCATGAGCCTACCGGCACCTGCGTGAGCCTGCTGTTCGATTTGAATCGCAAACTGCTTCACGGCACCATCTTTTTCCCGCAGTGGATTGCCGGCGAAGGCCAGCACCCGGAAAAAACCATCTGTTATCAAAACGAATTTATCGACGATATGCATCGCTTCAGAGATGAAGGTCCAGCCTATCCCTACGTTATCATTCCGGAATTTGCCGAAGTCACCTATATGAAAAATGAAGGGGCAGACAATGACGAGGTAATTAATATGGCGCCGGGACAATTGCCGGAAAACTTCTTCGACGGGAAATAATCACGCCAGCTGGACGCTGCTCTGCCGTAGCCGGTTAAGAAACCGGGCAGGGCGGCGCTCATTAGAGCCAGGCTTCCAGCGCGGCGGAGGTCAGCGGTCTGGAGTAAAAAAAGCCCTGCGCCTGATCGCACCCATAGTTTTTTAACGCCAGCTGGGTTTGCGCGTCCTCTACGCCTTCTGCAATCACCACGTAGTTAAGTTCCTTCAGCATGGTGATAATGCTTTTGGCGATAATGCGCGCGGCGGTATCGGTGGCAATCTGGCTGACAAGGGAGCGATCCAGCTTAATCACGTCCAGCGGAACCTTGCTCAGATAGTTGATGTTGCTGTAACCGGTGCCGAAATCATCCAGCGCCACGGAAAAACCTTTCGCTTTCAGCAGCTGGAGCCCCTTGATCGCCTGCGGGCTTCCAATGATTTTTTCCGTTTCCAGACATTCAATGCCCAGCAAGCGGTTCTCCAGGCCGGCATCCGTCAGCCGTTTCGCCAGCGCGTCGGCAAAGCCGTCACGTGAGAAATCCTGCTCGCTGACGTTTACCGTGACGGGCAGCAGAAAGCGTGACTGCTTCCACTTCACCAGCTGCGCCACGGATTCGCCGATCACCCAGTCAGTAAGCGACGAAAGTAAACTGGTCTGTTCCGCCAGCGGAATAAAGCTGCCCGGCAGGAGTTCGCCGCGCACCGCATGCTTCCAGCGGATCAGCGCTTCCAGCCCGACGGGTTTTCCGCTTTGCAGACAAATCTTGGGCTGGTAGACCAGATAGAGTCCCTCACCGCTGCGTATTGCCGCCGCCAGATCGCTCATCAGGCCCAGCTCGTCTTTGTGCTGAGTATTCAACTCATCGCGAAAGCTCAGCGCCGGCACGTTGAGGTCAATCGCTTCATGCATCGCCAGCAGCGCTTCATTGATGATCTCTTCAGGCGACTGCTCGCTGGCGTTAAACAGCGTTTCGCCCGAGTGCGGCGCAAGCGAAACAGAGAGTCCTTCTCCCACATCCGCCGTAATCCCCTCCAGCCTGCCCGCCACCCAGGCGGCGCAGAGCCGGCTCTTCTCGCCGGTCAATAGCGCGAAGCGGCCCGATGAGAGCACATAAAAGAGATCGCCCGGGGCCAGTCGCAGACGCAACGGCAGCAGCGTCGCCAGATCGCGCAGCAGGGTGCTGACAGGCTCGATACCCAGTGAGCGTGCAAGGTCAAAGGCGCGCGACAGATCGAGACACTCAATAATGATCAGGCGTCGCGTGGCGTTATCCTGCGCCCTCTGCAGAAACAGCAGATCGCGCACCAGCCTGCGGTGATTAGGTAGCCCGGTTAATGGATCGGAAAGACCCGCCGCCTGCCAGGCGGTAAGAAAAGCGGTGACCAGCCCGGCGAGAATGGTCATGGTCGCGACTTTCTCCGCCGAGAAGCTGTGCGGCTCGGTGTCGGTAAGGCAGAGGGTGCCGACCGCCACGCCCTGGCTGTTGTTTAAGGGCACGCCGGCATAAAAACGAATATAGGGCGCGCCGACCACAAAGGGGTGCGTCACGAAGCGCGCATCCTGCCAGGTATCGGCAATCACCAGTGCGGACTGGCTGTCGACCACGTAGCGACAGATAGAGTCGGCACGAGAAGAGTGGGTCAAACCAAAATGGTGGGAGGCTTTAATGTACTGATTTGTATCATCAAGCACCGAAACGAAGCCGGCCGGAATCTCCAGCACCTGGCTGGCCAGTAAAACAAACTTTTTCAGAACCTGATCGCGTTCGCTGTCGTAGGCTTTAAGTTGTTGTATTTCATTTTCGCCGGGGTGGCCGGCAAAATTTTCCCACAGTTCGCGCATATTTATTAGCCAATAAATTTAAGAGTGCAGAAAACTCTCTGGCCGTAAAGGAGAGGGAGTCTAAGAAAAATCTGCTTTAGCGTCAGAATACGCATTCATCGGCCTTTTGCCAGCAATATTTACGCCGTGAAATCACTTTTATTTTCTTAAAGACAAATTTTTAACGGCCAGAAAAGAGCCGAGTGAAAAAACAGCATGGCTGCAACAATTAAACAGCAAAATAATTCATAAGCAGATGCGCGAAAAAAATTTGGCCACATTAGACAGGTTAAAGACTCTATTTGCCATACCAGAATGGCAGGCGTGGGATCTGCTGCAATGCGGCACGGCAGGCAGGATGCAAAGCAGAAGATAAGTGGCGTGACGTAGAAATTAACCCGTAGACACATTTATTCATTATTACACGCGATTTGACGTAAACCGGGAGTTTATTCTCTGTCGGCGCGCTTTTCCCAATGAAAAATAAACCGCTTTTCACTCGCTACTGATTTTACAGCAACAGAATCCTCTTAATTCATTTTTCGCTTCAGGAGTAATGAAATTGCGGCTAAGTTGCTGTGGGAGAAGGGGAAAAGTGGATTTAACCCGCAGGGAGATAATTTTTTTAATTTGCTAAATCGCCAGTAGCCAAAGGCAAATTTTGCCGTCTGGCTTGCATCGCTAGGTTTTTCAGCCAGACTTAAATTTCTTTAGATGTAAATGCTTTTGATTTGATTATATCAGGGTGTTTATTTCAACCGGGCATTTCATTAAAGGTGAAATATGGGTTCTTCTTCACATAATGGCGAACATCCAGAAAAGCAGGAAGAGATCCTGCATCTGGCTGAAGAGAAGCTGAACGTCAAGCGGGAAAAGGTGGTAGATGGACGCGTTACTGTCCGTCGTCACACTTCAACGCATGACGAGCCAGTGAATCTGCTGCTGCGCCGGGAAAATGTTGAGGTAACGCATGTGCCTAAAAATGAGCGCATCGCGTCCATGCCCGACATCAGGGAAGAGGAAGGAGTGCTTATCGTTCCGGTTGTTGAAGAGGAAGTCGAGGTCATCCGCAGGCTGGTATTGCGAGAAGAGCTACATATCCGGCGTACCGAAGAACAGGTCCCCTGGGAAGAACGCGTCTCTTTACGCAAACAGCATGTGGAAATTGACCGAGAGGAAGGCGACACCTAATCCATCCAATTACGCAGGAGAAAACCATGGCACACGAAAAAATCGTAACGATGTTCAGTACCCTGGCTCAGGCTGAAGGGGCGAAGCGCAGCCTGATAAAAGCGGGTTTTGCCGACCACGATATTGATGTGATTTCTGGCGAACGACTGAAATCGGAAGGACATGAAGCCCGCCATCCCAGCTTCTGGCAGCGTCTGTTCGGCAGCACGCTGGATGAAGAGCAAAGCGGCGTGTATGAAGACGCGATCAAATCCGGCAGCGTGGTATTGACGCTGCGCGCCGAAGAAGAGCAGCTGCCGCGCGCCTACAGCATTCTTGATGCACATGATACCGGCGAACTTCCTGCTTCAGGCGCAGCAGGCCTGACAGGCGATGACGGCTACACGGTTTCAACTGCGCATACTACGACGGGCGTAAATAGCGTCAGCGACAGCGGTCTGACTGAACCAGTACGCACCTCACTGACGGGCGACGAAACTGAAGAAGAGATCCTGCGTCTGGCAGAAGAGCGCCTGGAAGTCGGTAAGCGTCTGGTAAGCGAAGGCACCACGCGCGTTCGTCGCTATACCGTAACCGATCAGGTTTCTGAAGATATCTCTCTGCACGAGCAGCATGCCGACATCTTCCGCCGTTCAACCGGCGATCTGGCCGCGCCAGGCGAGGTTGACTGGGAAGAGAAAACGATTGAAGTTGCTGAAACCCATGAGCAGCCGGTGATCAATAAAACCGCACATATCAAAGAAGAAGTAGTAGTGCGCAAAGATCAAAGCGAACGTGTGGAAAATGTGACCGACTCCGTTCGCCGTCAGGAGGTCGATATTGACCATGCTGATAAAGATGTCACAGCGGGCGCTGCAGTCGTCGGCAACACCAGCAGCAAGACCACAGGTGCTGCAGTGCCAGGCGGCACCATCGGTAATACCGGCGGGTTCAGCGGCACCAAAGCGGATGACGATATCGTCGAGCGAAGCGGTGTTTCAGGCGTTGAAAATGAGAACAAACCCGATCCGCTGTTAAAAGGTCGATAATCGAGCTGTTGGCCTGGCATCCTCTGTCGGGCCGGAAAGAGGCTCTCTACACTGGACGGTATGGCTTGATCCCGTCCAGGCAACAAAATGCAGTGGGGAAGTTGACGCATTTGCCCTGGTGTCGGCTCGCGGTCAACCTCCCCGACTGCATGCATCAATTTATCGGCATCCCTGCAAATCTGAATGGCTTATTCTATTGCCAAATGTTACCTGAAAAGTTTTTATCCTGTTGGTAAACCGCCTGCACAAAGTAACTCACTGATAAGCTGATGCTTGCCATGCCGTCGCGTCTGTCGGTTAAATTTTTGCAGTCTGAAAATTCCTGAGTGATTTACCGCGCCGTTGCGTCTAAAAAGTTGTCATCGGCTTCTTAATCGCCGCTATGCTTTATTCAACCTGTCGCAGATATAAGGAAACGACCATGCCACAACCCCCAGATAGCCAGCCCCTGCCGGATGATGCGGAAATCCCTGCTTATGAAGACGAAGAAACGGAGCAGAAATAACTAACCGCCTGTTGCGCAGGCGGTTTGCCGTCAGGCCAGCAGGCGTTTCGCCCAGCTGGCAACCTCGTCGCCGCTACCGATATCAGCCTGCATCAGGCCGTTTATCATAAAGGTCGGCGAAACGTGAATGCCGTTCTGGCGTGCATATTTACAGTGCCACTTAATCTCATTCTGTAATTCTGCGCGATCAAAGGGCGCATCGGCGTCGACGCCGCTGTAGTGCTTCAGACGTGCCAGCAGCTCTGCCGGCGTGGTCTGCATATTGTCGCCGCGACAGTGATCGATAAACTCAAATTCTTCGCGATGGTCCGCCACCGCCCGCAACACCGCCTTTGCGGCTTCTTTGCCCTCTGGCAGGCAAGAGGCCGCCAGAATATAGCGCACGATAACGCCTGAATAGAGATGCCACGGCTGCGACTGCAGACGAATTTTCAGCGTCATCGCCTCTTCTCCCACCAAATCAAGCAACGCATCAAGCTTATTGAACGCTCTTACGGAAAATGGGCAGGTTGGTTCCAGAAAAATCTCGAAAACGCGCGGGCCTTTTCCCCATATCAGCGGGTCGGGACGTAAGTTTTCTGCATGCATGGCAACTCCTGTGTGTTTAAACTGCGGTGATAATGCTGTTGCTGGAGCCTACGTTAACCCTCTGACGCGCTGGAAGCAAACCGGCAAATAACCCGCTTTTCACCGCGCTAATACTCACTTTCTGAAAACGCTTCCACAGTAATAATTCCGCTATGTAAAAGTCGCCGATAATGGTGTGGAGCGGCTATAGTTAATGCCGTGTTAACTCTTTATTCCGCGTCGGCAATGCAGCCGGCGTGATAAAACTCCGCCAACACCCGGAGCCGGAAAGCGCTAGAAGAGGTTGATTTTGCTTACTAATCTTTCCTGGAAGATCATCCACGACGTGATCCTCAAGACCATCGAAGAGATGCTGGACGAGCAGCAGACGCTGAATGTCTTGTCGCTGCGCGCGCGGCTCAGGGAGCTGGCAGAAAGCGAAACGGACGAGGTTATGGTGCTCTGCTACTGGCAGGCGAGCAAAGTGCTCACCAGACTGCCGCCAACCGTCACCGCAGCGCAGCTGATGAGCGCAGCACGACACGCTTTTCGCACGCCGCTTAATCACGATCTCTTATAAAAATAGCCTCGGCACGCAGCGGTAAACGCTGGCGAATAAAAACGCGTAAAGTAAAACGTTTACAGTCATTTATCATCACTTATTGCGGTGCGTCTGTTTCAGTAAGGAATCGATATGTCTCATTTCCGTCCGGTGGCGCTCGAGCACGCCAGCCGTCTGCTAAACCACGGTCCTACCATTCTGATTACCAGTCAACATCCGGAAACGCAACGGCGCAACGTGATGGCCGCCGCCTGGTCGACGCCGGTAGAGTTCACGCCGCCGCGCGTGGCAATCGTCGTGGATAAAGCAACCTGGTCGCGCGAGCTGATCGAGTCGAGCGGCGCCTTTGGCGTTTGCGTGCCTGCCGCCGCCTACGCCGATCTCGCCTGGGCGGTCGGCAACCGGTCAGGGCGCGATCAGGACAAGTTCGATGCCTGGGCGATTCAGGCGATTAGCGGCCCTGAGCTGGGCGTGCCGCTGCTGGAAGAGAGCTGCGTCGCCTGGCTGGAGTGCCGACTGCTGCCGGCAACAGAGGCGCAGCAGCAATATGACACGCTGTTTGGCGAAGTCGTGGCGGCGGCGGCCGACAGCCGGGTTTTTTATGACGGTCGCTGGCATTTCAGCGCCGAAAACCGCGCGCTGCACACGCTGCATCACCTTGGCGGCGGGCAGTTCGTGACGGTAGCGGACAGCTTCAGCGCAAAGATGCCTGAAGCGCATTTATAATATCAGCGAGGAAAAGCATGAAATTTAAAAGTTACGCGGCGATGCAGGCCGGAGAAGCGCTGCAACCCTACGAGTACGATCCGGGCGCGCTGGCGGCGGAAGATGTCGAAGTCGAAGTGGATTACTGCGGCGTGTGTCACTCCGATCTGTCGATGATCGACAATGAGTGGGGCATCTCAACCTATCCGCTGATTGCCGGCCATGAAGTGATTGGTCGCGTCGTCGCGCTGGGCGACAGCGCCAAAAATAAAGGCCTGAGCCTGGGCCAGCGCGTCGGTATCGGCTGGACGGCGAAAAGCTGCGAGTACTGCGACGCCTGCATTAACGGCGAACAGGTGAACTGCGTTAACAATAATGTTCCCACCATCAGCAACAACGGCGGCTTCGCCAGCCATCTGCGCGCCAACTGGCAGTGGGTGATCCCGCTGCCTGAAAACCTTGACGCGGCGACCGCAGGTCCGCTGCTGTGTGGCGGCATCACGGTGTTTAAGCCGCTGCTGATGCATAACATCACCGCCACCAGCCGCGTGGGCGTGATCGGCATCGGCGGCCTGGGTCATATGGCGATTAAGCTGCTGCGCGCGCTGGGCGCGGAAGTGACGGCATTCAGCTCGTCGCCGGCCAAAACCGAGACCATCAAGCAAATGGGCGCCGATTACGTCGTCAACAGCCGCGATCCCGAGGCGCTGAACAAGCTGGCGGGTCAGTTCGATCTGATTATCAGCACCGTCGCGGTCGATCTGGACTGGCAGCCCTACTTCCAGGCGCTGGCGGCCAATGGCCGTTTCCACACCGTAGGCGCGGTGATGAAACCGTTTGAGGTGCAGGCGTTCAACCTGATCCTTGGCGATCGCGGCGTAACCGGCTCTTCTACCGGTTCGCCGGGCCAGCTGCGCTCGCTGCTGCGACTGGCGTCGCGCGCCGATATCGCGCCGATCGTTGAGTACTTCCCGATGTCGAAGATCAATGACGCGCTCGATCACCTGCGCGCCGGTAAGGCACACTATCGTATCGTGCTGAAAGCGGACTTCTGATTACCAGGCGCGCCCGACGGGCGCGCTTTTTGCAGATTAGATTAACCCTTCCGCTTTCATCGCCGCGATAACAGCAGGACGCTGCGCATGCGTTGCCGCAAAGCGCTGCAGCGCTGGCCAGCGATCCAGACTGAAATCGACGACGCGGAACCAGCCCAGCACGTTGAACAGGTAAGCGTCAGCGATGGTGAAGTGGTCGGCGTTAAGACAGGTGTTGTCACCCAGCGCTTCCGCCAGCCAGTCGAGTCGTTTGGTCAGGGTAGCCGTGGCCGCCGCTTTCCATTCCGGCGTCATGGCCGGGTTAAAGAAGGCACCGATGCCTTTGTGCAGTTCGGTCGAAATAAAGTTCATCCACTCCAGCACGGCGTAGCGCGCTTCGCCGCTTGCCGCCAGCAGCTGACTTTCCGGTTTTAAATCCGCCAGATATTGCGCGATCACCGCGCCTTCCGTCAGAACGTGACCGTTGTCGAGCTGCAGCGCCGGCACGTAGCCTTTGCTGTTGATCGCCAGGAAATCTTCGCCCTCGGCGGTGCGTTTGGTTTTTAAATCCACCGCGACGGAACGATGCGGCAAGCCGGTTTCATGCAGAACGATATGGGTCGTCAGCGAGCAGGCGCCTGCCTTGTAGAAAAGTTTCATGCTGTTGTTAATCCCTGATTTGTTATTTGCCGCCGCAGTCTACGGCAGCGCGGGCGAGTTGCGCCATTGCGTTTTGTGCTAACGCGGGGAATTAACGCAGGTTTTCTGACGAACAGTGACAGAACCAAGGCAAACCCTACAGCGAAACGCGGGCCATAGCCTAGACTTAAGGTTCGCCTGCGGCGCGCCGCAGCAGATGAGAACCAGCCTGAACGTGGCCGGTTTGCAGGATGCACTGACGGGAGAGATTATGCTGTGGTTGTGGAATGTTTTGATTGTGTTGCTGACCGTTGTCGCGATGGAGATAACCGCTGCGCTCTCGCACCGCTATATTATGCACGGCTGGGGATGGGGCTGGCACCGATCACATCACGAGCCGCATTCCGGCTGGTTTGAAATCAACGATCTCTACGCGGTGGTGTTTGCCGTGCTGGCGATCGCGTTAATTTATCTGGGCAGCCGCGGCGTCTGGCCGCTGCAGTGGATTGGCGCGGGAATGACGCTCTATGGCCTGCTCTATTTCATTGTGCATGACGGTCTGGTGCACCAGCGCTGGCCGTTCAAGTACATCCCGCGCCGCGGCTACTTTAAACGCCTCTATATGGCGCATCGCATGCATCACGCGGTGCGCGGACGCGAAGGCTGCGTCTCGTTTGGCTTCCTCTATGCGCCGCCGCTGTCGAAGCTGCAGGAGACGCTGCGTCAGCGCCACGGCCGTCGACCTACCGCGGACGCTGCCAAAGCGCGTCGGGACGCGGCGGCGAAGCGCCCGCCCGAGACCTGACCGCCTGCGCCGCACCGGCCGCCAGCAGCAGGAGCTTCTCCTGCTTGCTGGTGGACTGACGGCGATCCCAGGCTGTTTCCCCCGCGCCATACACCTTGACCCCAATACGACGATAGACCTCTTTCGCTGTGGCGATCGCCCAGGCGGATCGCAGCGGCAAACCCGCCAGTCCCGCTGAGGCGGAGTCGTAGTAGGGTTCCGCCTCGCTCACCAGCCGACGCGCCAGACCCGCCAGCGCCGGCCGATGGGCGCGGTCGGCAAAGTGCAGCCGATCCAGACCCGCCTCTTCCAGCCAGCTTTCCGGCAGATAGCAGCGGCCGACGCGCGCATCTTCAACAATATCGCGCGCGATATTGGTCAGCTGAAAGGCGATGCCGAGATCGCAGGCGCGATCCAGCGTCGCCTCGTCACGCACGCCCATGATTTGCGCCATCATCAGCCCGACTACGCCGGCGACGTGGTAGCAGTAGCGCAGCGTATCCTGCAGCGTCTCATAACGCGCGCCGCGCACGTCCATGGCGAATCCTTCGAGATGATCAAAGGCATAAGTCGGTGAAATATCGTGGGCGAGCGCCACCTCCTGAAAGGCGGCGAACGCCGGTTCATGCAGCTGCGCGCCGGCATAGGCCTGACGCGTTTTGCGCTCCAGACTGGCCAGCCGCTGCTGGGGCGTTTGCGCGGAGGGCGCCTCACCGGGAAAACCGAGCTGCTGATCGTCGATCACGTCGTCGCAGTGACGGCACCAGGCATAGAGCATCAGCACGCTGCGCCGCGTTTTGGCATCGAACAGCTTTGAGGCGGTAGCGAAGCTCTTTGACCCGACTTCCATGGTTTCGACGGCGTGGTGCAGCAGCGTCGGATTATTCATGCAGATCCTCCAGCATCAGGCGTGCGGTGGCTTTGGCGGAACCGATCACGCCAGGAATGCCCGCGCCGGGATGAGTGCCCGCGCCGACCAGATAGAGATTGCGGATATGGCTGTCGCGGTTGTGCGGACGAAACCAGGCGCTCTGCCGCAAAATTGGCTCGACCGAAAAAGCGGAACCCTGATATGCATTCAGCTCGTCGCGAAAATCAAACGGGGTAAACATGCGGTGCGTCATCAGCTGGCTGCGTAATCCGGGCATATAGTGCTGCTCCAGATAGGCGAAAATGCGGTCGCGCAGCCGTGGCCCCTCGACGCTCCAGTCAAGATCGGCGGTGCCGAGGTGAGGCACCGGCGCCAGCACGTAGTAGCTGCCGCAGCCCGGCGGCGCCAGCGAGGGATCGGTGACGCAGGGCGCATGCAGATAGAGCGAAAAATCCTCCGCCAGCCCGTCGTGATTGAAGATTTCGTCAATCAGCTCGCGATAGCGCGGGCCGAAGCAGACCGTATGATGCGCCAGCTGATCGTGATGATGATTCAGCCCGAAATAGAGCACGAACAGCGAGTTGCTCATGCGCTTGCCTTTCAGCTTACTGGCCTGAGCGGCCGCGGCGGGATGCTGGCCGAGCAGGTCGCCGTAGGTATGCACCACATCGGCGTTGGAGGCAACGGCGCGAGTCTCGAAGACGCGGCCATCCTGCAGGTGCACCGCCGAAATCGCCTCGCCCTGCGCCTCGATATGGCTGACGCGTGCGTTAAGCTCCAGCGTGCCGCCCAGATCCTGAAACAGCTTCAGCATGCCCTGAACCAGCGCGCCGGTGCCGCCGCGCGGGAACCAGACGCCCCATTCGCGCTCCAGCGCATGGATCAGCGTGTAGATAGAGGAGGTGGCGAAGGGATTGCCGCCGACCAGCAGCGAGTGAAAAGAGAAGGCCTGACGCAGCTTCTCATCTTCGATAAAGCTCGCCACTTTGCTGTAGACGCTGCGCCACGCCTGCAAACGCGCCAGCTGCGGTGCGGCACGCAGCATATCGCGAAAGGAGAGGAACGGCACAGTGCCAAGCTTGAGGTAGCCTTCGGCGAAGACGGCGCGCGAATAGTCGAGAAAGCGCTGATAGCCCGCGACGTCGCGCGGGTTGAATTTACGGATTTCCGCTTCCAGCCGCGCCTGGTCATTATCGTAATTGAACACCTGGCCCGACTCCCAGCAGAGCCGGTAGAAAGGCGTCACCGTCAGCAGCTCGACATAGTCGCGCATCGATTTGCCCGCCAGCGTAAACAGCTCTTCGATGGCGGTGGGATCGGTGATCACCGTCGGACCCGCATCAAAGGTAAAGCCCTGATCCTGATAAACGTAGGCGCGGCCGCCCGGCTTGTCGCGCTGCTCCAGCAGCCGCGTCGGAATGCCTGCCGCCTGCAGGCGGATCGCCAGCGCCAGTCCGCCAAATCCTGCGCCAATTACCGTGGTGTGCTTCATCGTGATGCTCTTCGTCCAGAAGGGTGAGTGAGAATAGCCTGTAACGCCGCCAGCACCGGGACCGGCGGCTTGCCGCTAAGAATGCGCGCGCGATCGGCCAGCGTCAGCCGACCGGCGTAAAACCGGGCGATCAGGCCCTCCGGCAGGCCATAAAAACGCTGCATCACGCGCCAGCGCCGATCCGCGTCGCCTGCCAGAAACAGCATGCGGTTCAGCATGCGGAAGAAGCCCTGACGCCGCCATGCCGCCTGCGCAAAGCGGTGAATGCGCGGCGCGACGCTTTCCGCAGAGAAATCAGCCGCCAGTGCGTCCGCCAGCGCCGCCGCCAGCGGCAGGGAATAACCGGTAGTGGGATGAAAAAGCCCGGCGCGCAGGCCGACGCAGGCCTGACGATGCTGCCAGAAGCGATCGAAATCGCCCGCCAGGGTAATCGGCAACGCGCCGCGCTCTTCGCGTTCCAGCCTCTCCAGCTGCCAGCCCTGACGGGCGGCGTAGTCGCTAATATTTTGCCGCGCCTGCGCCGCCGCCAGCGAGGCGTCGTCAATGTAGTGGGTATCTTCAATCAGCAGGCGCGTCGGCGAAAGCGGCAGCGTATAGACAAAACGGTAGCCGTCCTGCTGGTCGACGGTAGCGTCCATTAAAATCGGTCCGGTAAGCTGATGCGGCTGGCTGAGCGTCCACTCCTGACCGACGAAAGCCTGAAAGCCGATTTGCAGCGCGGCGTCGGGTTGATAGCCGCGGCCGTCGATAACCGCGCGCGCGCGCAGCACCTCGCCGCTGGCAAGCTGAACATGATCGGACCCGCAGCTGGCGACGGTCTGGTTGAGCCGCAGCGCGTCGCCGAGCGCCTCGCGCAGCACGTCGTGGAAGCGCGCGGAAGTAATGCAGCAGTAGCCGCTGTCGAGCTGGCGATTAAGCTGAGGAAAACGCACCTCGTAATGGGACCAGCGGTGTGCCACCAGCGGCACGATCCAGCGCTGCTGTTCGGCGCTGAGATCCTCCTCATGGAAACACCAGGTGTGATTGCCGCCCGCCTGAGCGTCACCCTCCAGCAGCAGCACGCGCAGATCCGGCCGGCAGGCTTTAAGCCGCAGCGCCAGCAGGCCGTTTGCCAGGCCCGCGCCGATCAACAGCAGATCATACTGCGAGGTCATAGAGCTTCTCCGCGCGTACCGGCTGACGCGTCAATAGCGCGCGTTCAGCGATGTCGGCGGCGCGCTCGACGCCGCCGCAGGCGTCCAGCCGCGGCTGCAGCGCCGTCATGCGCTGTTTGATCGCTTTTTCATCCAGCAGATGGCGCAGATGGCGTGCAATTTGATGGCTGGTGGCGAAGCGCGAGGCGCGAATGCCAAGGCCGTGATGCGCCAGGCGCGCCGCAATGCCGGGCTGATCGAATGCCAGCGGGATCGCCAGCAGCGGCGTGGCGTGCGCCACCGCGTCGAGCACCGTATTCAGTCCGCCGTGGGTGATCGCCACGTCAGCCTGCGCCAGCGCGGCGCGCTGATCGACAAAGGCGGCGACCCGCGTCGCGCCGGCGCGCATCAGCTTGCGCGTCTGGAAATCGCTCAACCCGCCGCAGTGGGCGATCAGCAGTTCGGCGTCGAGTTCGCGACACGCCTTCGCCAGGGTTTTAAACAGGCCATAGCGTCCACCCTGCAGCGTGCCAAGCGACGCAAAGACGCGCGGCTGCGCGCCGTCGCCGAACAGCGGCGCAGCGCAGGGCAGAGCGGCTTCGCGCAGCGGGCCGGTGGCGTGAAAGTGCGCGGGCAGCGCCCGGCGCGGAAAGTCGAGCGCGTGCGGCAGCTGGCTAATCTGCGCCAGCGGCGACAGACACTCATGGGGCAGACGGCTGCCAGAGAGGCCGAACGCCTCGGCATGGCGCGCCAGCACGCGATCGTGGCTGCGCATCAGCCAGTCGTAGATTTTTTCGCTGGAGACGTAACGCTCGCGCGCGGCGCTGCCGGTTCCCCATGCGAAAGGCATTACCGGCAGCGGGAAATGCGCTTCGCGATTGACCGGCAGGGCGCAGGCGACAGAGACAAAAGGCAGCTGCAGCGCCTCCGCCACCAGTCCGGCAGCCGGCGCCATCTGATCGACGATCAGCCCGTCCACCGCCAGCGAGCGTAGCGCCTCAGGCAGCTCGCGACAGAGCATATCGCTGCTGCTGGCCATATCGCGAATCAGACGCAGGATGCCCGGCCCGCCGGGATGCGCCGCCAGCTGCAGCGTATGGTCGAGGCTGCCCGCCGGATGGGAGAGCAGGCCAACAGGGTGAAAACCGATGGCCGCATCGCTAAGCAGCGCGGCGACATCCTGTTGTTGAATAAAGGTAATGTGATGGCCGCGCGCCATCAGCGCCTGAGAAAGCGCCTGCAGCGCGCGCACATGGCTGTAGAAAGGTGGCGCGACGACGGCAAAATGGCTCATGGCAGCTCTCCGGCGCGCAGCAGCGGCGCAAGGCGCAGCTGGCGCAGATTGGCGCTGCCGGTACAGAAACAGGCGACGCGCAGCTGCTCGATCAGCGTCTGGAAATGGGCGATCACCGCGTCGGCGGAGTGCAGGGCGCTGTTCAGCACCGCCGCTGCCTGGCCGACGATATCCGCGCCAAGGCGCAGCGCTTTCGCCGCGTCGATGCCGTCGCGAATGCCGCCAGAGGCGATAAGCGGCATGGCGGGAAGCGCGTTGCGCACCGCGCGCAGCGCATGATCGGTGGGAATACCCCAGTCAGCGAACGCCATCGCCACCGCGCGCTGCTGCGCATCGCTGGCGCGTTCGCCTTCTACCGCCGCCCAGCTGGTGCCGCCAGCGCCGGCGATATCGATCATGCTGACACCCGCCTCGGCCAGCCGCTGCGCCACCTGTGGCGAGATGCCAGCGCCGACCTCTTTGACGATGACGGGTACATCCAGCGCCGCGACCAGCTGAGAAATCGCCTGTAATACGCCGCGCCAGTCGCGATCGCCGCCGCGCTGCAGCGCCTCCTGCAGCGGATTAAGATGGACGATCAGCGCATCCGCTTCAATCATGCTGACCGCGCCCAGCGCGCGTTTGCGGCCCTGCTCGCCAAGGATCTGCGCCGCGCCAAGGTTGGCCAGCAGCGGAATATCCGGGGCGATACGGCGCAGATCGCGCGTCAGACCGAGGTTGTTATCGCTTTCCAGCGCCACGCGCTGCGAGCCGACACCCAACGCCAGGCCCAGCGCCTGCGCCGCTTCGGCGAGATGATGATTGATAGAGAGGGCGCGCGCTGCGCCGCCGGTCATTGAGCTAATAAGAAAGGGCGCCTGCATCGGGCGGTTGAACAGCCGGGTGCGCAGATCGATCTGATCCAGATGCAGTTCAGGCAGCGCGCAGTGGGTAAAATGCCAGTCCGTAAAGCTGCCCCGCGCGGGCGTAGTGTTACGCAAGACAATATCGAGGTGATCGTTTTTGCGTTTCGTCAGGTCCGTGTCCTTCATTGCTGCTCCATATACTCAGACGGGAAACGCGCGGTCAGCTGACCGTAGCGAGTTTTTTGTCGAACCAGGCCTGCACGAAATGCCGGGTGGCGTAGCCGCTGTCGCAGGCGGACGCCAGCTGCCGGTCGGCGCGCTGCAAATGGTCGCGCAGGCGCTTCTCCACTACCTTGCTGCCCAGCATATTAACCAGGGTCGATTTGCCCGCATCCTGATGCGCGTCTTTGCCGGTATCGTTTAAGCCGTCGCACAGGTCGTCCAGCAGCTGAAACGCCTGACCGAGATCCAGCGCGAAGCGGTGCAGTTTTTCGCGCGACTCCAGCGGCGCGCCCGCTACTACCGCGGCCATCTGCATCGCCGCGCTAAACAGCGCGCTGGTTTTGTAATGGTTAGTAAGCTGAATGGCGTCGGCGCTGCGCGGCTGGCCACCTTCGGTCAAATCGCGAAACTGTCCCTGCACCAGCCCCTGAATGCCGACGGCGTGGGAAAGCTCCGCCACCGCCTGGGTCTTCGCCTGGCTGCTGATGCCGTCCGCCTGGGCAATCACGCCAAAGGCGCGGCTCAGCAGGGCGACCGCCGCGAGGATCGCCACCGGCTCGCCGAACTGGCGATGAATGGTGGGGCGGCCGCGCCGCAGTTCGGCATCGTCCATACAGGGAATATCGTCGAGGATCAGCGAGGCGGCGTGCACCATCTCGATGGCGCAGGCGAAATCGAGCAGGCCGCCCGCGTCGTCGCGGTAGCCGAGATCCTGCGCCGCCATAATCAGCAGCACGGGGCGGATGCGTTTACCCGGCGCCAGCGCGCCTTCGCGCATGGCGAGACCGACGCAGTCGCGTTCGTTTTCAGCCGGCAACAGGCGGTCGAGACGCCGCTCGATATCAGCCAGTAGCATCAGGGGGTCGCTGGGGATAAGAGTGGGATCTCTTTCAGCAAAAATGGTCATGATGGCAGTCCTTACTTGCAGGTGAGCGCGTCGGCCTGTCGTAATTGCAATGAACGAAGTGGCGCAAATGGAGCCATCATTTAATAAATAGAGCTGGTTATTGTTATTGCCGCCCTGCGCTCAGCGTTCTCTTTTTTTTGACGCGACGGTGAAATAAAGCGTAGTCGAGAATTCGCCGACTGAGAGGTAAAAGGGAAATAAGTAACAATAAAACAATAATTTTGATCACGAACTAAGTGCGCCGCCGGCGGGCGCTGGCGCGGTGGTAAGCAGCTGGTTTAGCAATGCGATTGTGCTGCTCACTTCCTGCGGCGTCAGCGCGCCATCTTTGGCGAAGCGCACGATGCCCTGCGCATCAAGGATCACCACGGTGGAGCCGTGGGGAATAAGCTGCCAGCTGTGGCGCGCCACGCCGCTGCTGTCGATCACGAAGTGCTGCCAGGGCGCGTCGCGCTTGCTTGCTTTGATGCTGCGCTCGACAAAGATAGCGCTGCCGGGAATGGCGTCGTCGGTGTTCACGATGGTGGTGGTCTGAAAGCGGCTGCGTGGAAAATGCGCCTGCTGAATGGCGGCAATCAGCGGGGCGTTTTGCTCTTTGGCCGAGAGGCGTCCGGCAACGTGGATCAGCATACGGACTTTGCCGGTAAGCGACTCGCTGCTCCAGCGCTGATAGCCCAGCGTCTGCTGCTGCATCACCAGTTCGCCTTCGTTGGCGATAAACACCGGCGGCAGCGGTTTGCCTGTTTCAACGCGATGCGCGTCGGCGACGCTGGGGAGCAGTAAGCTGGCAAGCAGCAGTAGATATCCTTTCACGCATCCTCGCGCTCACAAGAAAAGAGCTTCAAGCCTGGGTGAAAAAGCGCCGCTTCGCCAGTTCAGGAAAAGGGAATTTTTACGCTTAGCTCATAAAGTAATCACTCGCTCAATGAGCCAGATCAAAAAACGTGGTGTCAAATGGTTTAAAGATGCAGGGATTCATTCGCAAAAGGAGATGGATATGAAATATGAGTTAATGACGCTGCCTGAAATCGCCCGCTATCTGGGCGTGTCGCCCTCCCGGCTGGTGCGCGCCTACTGTAACCGGGGCACGCTGGATGGCGTACCGCTGCCCGAGCCGCTGAATCACGTCTCATTTAGCCGGCGCTACTGGTCGCGAGAAGAGGTGCGTCAGTTCCGCCATACGCTGCAGCGCGCCCGCCAGCACGCATAGCAAAAAGGGAAGGTTTTCACCTTCCCTCTGCTTAACTTCCGCTAACGGTGCCGCTCATCACGCCGCTGGCCTCGGCATCCACCAGAAAACAGATCAGCGTGGCGTCGCGCTCGGCGGTCACGGCGGGCAGCGCGTCGGTATCGCCCGCCACGTCGCCTTTATGCAGGCGCTGTCCCACCAGATTGACCACGCCGTCCAGCACCGCCAGCCAGGGCGCAAAGCCAGGCAGCGTCGGCACCTCTAGGGTGCTGCCGCGCTCCAGACGAATATCGTAGATATGCACCGCCTGGCGCAGCGTCAGCGGCGCGCCGCTGCCTTCCGGTCCTGCCAGCCAGCTCCAGGCGTTGTGAGCGATGCCGTCAGCGCGCTCCAGCAGCTGGGTTTTCGCTTCACCACCGGCGTGTGCCGGACGAATAAACGCCTGCAAGACCTCGGCTTCAATCAGCGGCGCCGACTCTTCGTGGCGCAAACCCTCGCCCGCATTGACCACCATCACACGTTTGGCCGAAAGCGGCGTGCGCTCACCGTTGACGTCGGTGTGCTGCACCGAGCCGCGCCAGACGTAGCTAAGGATGTCGTCGTTCACATGCTCATGCATCGGAATGCGCGCGCCGAGCTTCAGCGTGGTCATATCGACAATCGCCAGCGGCCCGAAGCGTTCACCCGGACGCAGGCGGCGAATGGTAAAAGGGCCATATTCAAACAGCTGGCCGCGATGGGCTCGCACAACGTTCATCTTCTTCTCCTGTTATTCGGCGTTAACAGCAGGATAAACCGATTAAACAAGATGAGAAGGAGAGGGATTTGCTGAGAGGATTCAACTTTTTTGAATAAGCCGCCCGCTCAGACGAGCGGGCGGCGGAGAGCGTTATTTGCCCTGTTCGTCGCTTTCGCCGAGGAAGAAATACCACAGCGGAATCGACATCAGGCCGGTAAACACCGAGGTGTAGATGATCACCATCAGCGCCTGGGTAACATACATCAGCAGCGACCAGTCGCTAAAGGCGATGTGATACTGATCGATGACGCCGCTGATAATGGCGTTGCCCATAACCGTGCCGACGATCAGCCATAAAATCACCACGCCGCGCAGAAAGTAGCGCATCTCTTTTTGCTTCTCGGCAAAGCGGCCGCGCACAATGCCCAGCGGGGATTGCTGCTCGCGCGGCGTCTCCGGCTGCGGCGACGCGGCACGCTGCGCCCGGCGCCAGCGCAGCAGATCGAGCGCGACGAACGCCAGCAGGCTAGCGCCCATCACCGGCAGCGCTGCGCCCAGCGCCAGCGCCACCAGCAGCGAGGCGGCCTGACCGTAGCGCGGCAGCGCCAGCCAGGCGGTAAGCAGCGTTTGCGCCGGATTGCGCGTCGGCAGCGCCGGACGGCGGATCCACCACATGCGGTAGCCGAGCGCAATCATGGCGCAGAGCCCAAAGCCAAACAGGGCCAGCAGCAGCTGATTGGGCAGGCCGAACAGCACGCCCATATGGGCGTCGACGCCCCAGCGCGTCAGCTTCGCCACCAGCGGAAAGTGGGCAAACTCAACGCGATCGACGATAGCGAAACTGGCGGGATCGACCGATACGGCGTCAACCTGGCTCGGCCAGCTGCGATCGATTTCGCTCACCGTCCAGGCCTCGCCGTGCGCTTTCGGCTGGCGCAGCTCAAGTTTCGCCGCCTGGATGCCGTTGTGGCGCGCGGCGTCGAGGACGCGATCCCAGTCGGCGTCAGGCGCGTTGGCGGCCTGCGGTGCCATCGCCATGCCGCTCATATCCATGCCGTCCATCTGCGGCATCGCGTGGTGCTCGGCATGAGGATCGGCCGTGGCAGCAGGCGCGCTTTCATCCAGCGCGGTGCGCACCTGCGGCGTCAGCCAGCCGAAGTCGCTGCGCATTTTATCGATATTGCCGCCTGCCCACTGCGACCAGGTCAGCCCGGTCACCGAGAAGAACAGCAGACCCAGCGCCAGCGCCAGACCGAGCGTAATATGCCAGTGGCGGGCGAAAGCGAAGCCAGAGGCGCGCTTCTTCACCGCTCTGCGCGGGCGCGTGCCGAGCCACAACACCAGTCCGCCCAGCGCGGCGACCCACAGCCAGGAGGCGGCCAGCTCGCTATAGATACGGCCGACATCCCCCAACAGCAGCCCGCGATGCAGCTGATCCAGCCACATGCGCAGCGGCAGCACGCCGCTGGTGCCGTAAACCGTCATATCGCCTTTTACCTGCAGGCTATAGGGATCGATAAACACCGAGCGCGACTCCGACGGGCCGAGATCGCGCTGGCTGAACTGCACCCGCGTGGTAGCCTGCGCGTCAGGCGCCGGACGCACCGCGTAGATACGCGCCTGCTCGCCGATATGGCGGCGCGCCGCGGCGATTTGCGCCGAAAGCGGCTGTGGAACGCCCTGCGCCTCGGTGGTGAGCGAGGAAGCATAGAGCGCATTTTCAATCTGCGGCGTCAGCACATAGAGCGTGCCGGTTAGCGCGGCGATAAAAATAAAGGGGGCGATAAACAGCCCAATGTAAAAGTGCAGACGGCGTAGCAGGTTGAACAGCGAGCCGCGCGGCTCTGCCGTTTCATAAGATGAGGACATAGCGCATCCATTTTATTCAGTTAAAAACAGCGCTTTCTCCGCTGCGTTATGCGGCGGAAAAGCAGGCATCCTGAGTAAAAAGCTCAGCGGCGGGCGGGGCGCGAGGTCGATAAACGCGATGCTCACGTCGGCGTAACGGGGGGAAAACGCGCGGCGGCGGAGGCGCGCGGGCGATCAGCAGCATCAGCCAGATCAGCGGGGCCGCCGTCCAGATCATCAGCGGCACATGCACCAAAAGTTCGCAATAGCCGCAGGCGAAGCCCTCATCGCCCGACACCGGGTGTGCCGGGTCAGCCATATGATGCATCATCGGCATGGCGTCGGCGTGATGCGACATCATCTGCGCGGGCGGCGCGCTGCTGTGGCGCGCCATCAGATCCTGCGACACCACGGGCGCGACAAACAGCAGCAGCACCGCCAGGATGGCCAGGCAGGCGCTCAGTTGTTGTTGCTGTCGGGTGAAGAAGGTCATCAAAACATCACATGCTGGTAAAGTCGGGTGCTATTTTACCGCGTTAAGACGGCGAGCGGGGCGAAATCTGTAAATATTCTTACCTGATGCAGAGAGAGTAGCGCCCGCCGCCGTGCGGGTCACAACACCGAACTGCCCAGCTGTTCGCTGAGCAGCTCCAGCACGGCGGTGCCTGCCAGCGAATTGCCGATAGCGTCAAGACCCGGCGACCAGACGGCGATGCTCATCTTGTTGGGGATCACAGCGATGATGCCGCCGCCGACGCCCGATTTCGCCGGCATGCCGACGCGCCAGGCAAACTCGCCTGCGCCGTCGTACATGCCGCTGGTGATCATCAGCGCGTTGATCTGTCTGGCCTGGCGCGGCGTAAGGATGGTAGTACCGTCAACGGCTTTGCCCTGATTCGCCAGATAGACAAAGCTGCGCGCCAGCTCGACGCAGTTCATCGACAGCGCGCAGTAGTGGAAATAGGTCTGCATTACCTTGCTGACATCGTTATGGAAATTCCCGAACGACTTCATCAGCCAGGCGATGGCGGCGTTGCGCGCCGAATGCTCATACTCCGAGCGGGCGACGTGTCGATCGTAGTTGATGTCGGCCGTGCCGCTCAGCTGGCGGATAAACTCCAGCATGCGCTGGCGCGGCGCGGTCAGGCGCGTCTCCAGCATATCGCATACCACCAGCGCGCCGGCGTTGATAAACGGATTGCGCGGCTTGCCGTGCTCCAGCTCCAGCTGCACCAGCGAGTTGAACGGCTGGCCGGAGGGCTCTTTGCCGACGCGCTGCCAGATCTCGTCATCGCTGTAGCGCGTCAGGGCGACGCTCAGCGACAGCACTTTGGAAATAGACTGGACTGAGAATCGGGTCTGGGCATCCCCCGCCTGAAAGAGCTGGCCGTCGGAGGTGACGATGGCGATGCCGAGCGCGTGGGCAGGCACTTCGGCCAGCGCGGGGATATAGCTGGCGACGGCGCCGCGCGCGGTAAGCGGGCGGACCTGTTCAAGCAGGGTTTCCAGCAGCGCATTGCTGAGTTCGGGCACGAGTGAATCTCCGTTTCGAAGGCGTCTGACGCGGGATAATGAACGCGTGTTGTCGCTGAATCAATGCGGCACGTGCGAAACCGATAAAATTGCGCCAGACTGACGCCAACAGCCGTATGGCGCTCGCCGTCACGGCTATCCTCAGACGTCCGGGAGGCCGCAATGTTTACCAGTCTGTTTAGCGATTTTCCCCCTGCCGCTGCGCGCGGCGAGCAGGAAACTTTCGAGGATCTGCTGCGCCGGCCCGACGTGCGCATCGAACGCATCATCTCCACCGGTCAGGCGAGCCCGCCTGGCTTCTGGTATAGCCAGCCACAGGGCGAATGGGTGATGGTGGTGCAAGGGGAGGCGGGTCTGCAGCTGGAGCATGACGCGCAGGAGCGGGTATTGCGCGCGGGAGATTTTATCAATCTGCCCGCGCAGGTGCGCCATCGCGTTAACTGGACCCGCAGCGACCCGCCGACCATCTGGCTGGCGGTGCACTACGATCTGCCGGACGATGAGGACGACTGACTTACTCCATCTGCCTGGCGCTGCCCGCCAGCGGCGCCAGCACCATCTGTATAAAGCTCAGCACGGCCAGCAGGGTCAGCGGCAGCGTCCAGTCGCCGCTGTGTTCGTGCAGGATGCCGAAAAAGAGCGGACCGAGCGCCGCCAGCGCGTAGCCCACGCACTGTGCCATGCCGGAAAGCTGCGACGCCTGACGATGGTCGCGCGCGCGCATATTAAACAGCGACAGGCAGAGCACCAGCGAGGCGCCGGCACCTAAACCAGCGACGGTCAGCCACAGCGCCGCCAGCCGCGGCAACAGCAGCAGTCCCAGCACGCCGCAGAAGATGGCGGCGGAGGCGACGAAAGCGGTGAGCCGGGCGTCGCGCAGCCGTTTGAGTGCCACCATACAGCCGAGGTTAGCCAGAATGGCGATCGCCTGGTAGAGAAACAGCAGCCAGCCCGCTTCCGCCTGGCTGTATCCGGCGGCCTGCGCGTAGGGGGTGAACCAGTCGATCAGGGTGTAAAACGCCAGCGACTGAAGCGCCATAAACAGCGATACCTGCCAGCCGATTGCCGAGCGCCAGGGAGAGTGACCGCGAGGCGAGACAGCGGCGGCGGAATGTGCCGGCGCGGCGGCGCGCGACCTCAGCAGCGGCAGCCAGGCGAGTAGCGCCACCATGCCGGGCACTGCCCAGACGCCGAGCGACAGTCGCCAGTCCGCTGGGGAAAGCGCGGCGAGCGGCACGGCGACGCCTGACGCCAGGCTGGCGGTCAGCGACATGGTGGCGGCGTAGAGTCCAATATATTTCGCGGTGTGCTGCGTAAAGTCGCGTTTGATCAGCGGCGGCAACAGCACGTTGGCGGCGGCGATGCCGGCGCTCAGCGTAAAGGTGCCGAACCAGAGCGCGGCTTCGCTATTCAGCCAGCGCGCCACCGAACCGAGCGTAATCAGCAGCAGCGCCGTCCACAGGCTGCGCTCCAGGCCGAAGCGGTTGCCGAGCACGGCGGCGACCGGCGCCAGCGCGGCGAACATGATCAGCGGAATAAAATTGAACAGGCCCGCCGCCGCTGCGCTCAGGCCAAAGGCGTGGCGAATGTTCTCCAGCACCGGGCCGACGGCGGTAATGGGCGCGCGCAGGTTGGCGGCGGTGAGCAGTAAAACCAGCAGAAAGAAGCCAGCGTGGCTAAAGCGCGAAGCGCGTAGAGAGGAAGTTTGTCGCAGGGTCATAAGATCCGCATCACAAAGTGCAGCAAAGCTGCTGTGGTGCGTTGGTTGACGTTAACGCTTACGCACCGGGCAAGGGCGCCGGTGTCTGCGCGCTACTTTAATGGCTGAGGCCGCGGCTGTAAAGGCAGAGCGGCGTAGCCCTCATCGTCTCATTTATTTTCCGGCGGGGAATACCTTTCGCAATAAATAAGCGAGGCGAGGATCCATTTGTGTTTTTTATATCGATCAGGCTATCTGAACGCTATTTAAGGGAAGCGGCAGCGCCAGCGAAAATAAGAATAATCTTTAATAATCAAAACTGTTTTGCGCCGCGCTTCGTTTTTATTAAATTTGCGCAATTGTACTTAGCAACTATTATTAATTTCTGTAGCGTCCTGGCCAGGAAAGCAATCACCTAAACGAAAAGAGGAAACGGTAATGGCGATTAAAACACTGGTGGATCTCTTTATTCATGATCTTTCTGATGTCTACAGCGCAGAAAAACAGATCACCCGCGCACTGCCTAAAATGGCGCGCGCCGCCACAGACGCCTCGCTGAAAGCGGCGTTTGAAGCGCACCTTGAAGAGACGCGCGGTCAAATTGAACGTCTGGATCAAATTGTTGAAAAAACAGAAGAACTGCGCATTCGCCGTATGAAGTGTCACGCGCTGGAAGGTCTGGTGGAAGAGGCGCAGGAAATTATCGACTCGGTTGAAGCGGGTCCGGTGCGCGATGCAGGATTAATTGGCGCGGCGCAGAAAGTCGAGCATTACGAAATTGCTACCTACGGCACGCTGACGGCGATGGCGAAAAGACTGGGCTTTGACGAAGCGGCGAAATTACTGGCCGAAACGTTGCAGGAAGAAAAAGCCACGGATGAAAAACTGAATGTGATTGCTGAGAAAACCAGCTAATTATCCGACGTGATAACTCTGTCTTTTACTGCATTCTCATTTTTCAAAGAGGTAAATAGATTATGACACACGAAGAGAATTATCTTGCCTGGCTGAAAGATGCACACGCTATGGAAAAGCAGGCAGAAAGCATGCTGGAAAAAATGGCGTCGCGTCTTGAACACTATCCCGATTTAAAAGCGCGTATTCAGCAGCATATTGAAGAGACGCGCCAGCAGCAGACGCTGTTGCAGTCCGTCATCGATCGTAACGACACCTCGCGTTCCGCTTTCAAGGATGCGATGGGCAAACTCTCCGCGATGGGTCAGGCGATGGGCGGCATGCTCGCCGATGACGAAGTGGTAAAAGGCGCGATCAGCGGATATGTCTTTGAGCAGTTCGAAATTGCTAACTACACCTCGCTCATCGCGGCGGCGCAGCTGGTGGGCGACCAGGAAGGCGTACGGATTTTTGAGCAGATCCGTGAGCAGGAGATCGCCATGGCGGAATGGTGCCTGACGCACCTGCCAGATGTCACCCAGCAGTTTATGACGCGTGACGCAGCTGACGGCGTAGAAGCGAAAAAATAACGCTAAAGCTTAGCCCTCCTCAGAGAGGGCAACATCTAACTGGAAAGGAATGAGCCATGTTCAGACACGTAAAAAAATTGCAGTACACCGTTCGTGTTGAAAAGCCCAATCCCGGACTCGCCAACCTGCTGCTTGAGCAGTTCGGCGGTCCGCAGGGCGAACTCGCTGCAGCCTGCCGTTACTTCACCCAGGGTCTCGGCGACGACGATCCGGGTCGCAAAGATATGCTGATGGATATCGCGACCGAAGAGCTGAGCCATCTGGAAATTATCGGCTCGCTGGTGGGGATGCTAAACAAAGGCGCGAAAGGTCAGCTGGCTGAAGGCACAGAGGAAGAGGGCGAGATTTATCGCAATATTACCGGTGCCGGCAACGACAGCCATTTGACCTCGCTGCTTTACGGCGGTGGACCGCCGCTGACCAACTCCGCTGGCGTACCCTGGACGGCAGCCTATGTCGATACCATCGGCGAAGTCACTGCTGACCTGCGTTCCAACATCGCCGCTGAGGCGCGCGCCAAAATTCTCTATGAGCGTCTGATCAATATGACCGACGACGTCGGCGTAAAAGATGCGCTGGGCTTTTTGATGACGCGTGAAGTGGCGCATCAGATCTCGTTTGAGAAAGCGCTCTACTCAATCCGCAACAACTTCCCGCCGGGTAAATTGCCGCCGATTGAGCAGTATGCCAACGTCTACTACAACATGTCGGCAGGCGAAGGCGATATGCGCGGCAGCTGGAACTCGGACGAGAACTTTGAGTTTGTGGCCGATCCGGCGCCAGCGGTTGACGGCGGCGACGGCAGCGCGTCGGTGACGTTGCCGTCCGATCAGGCGACCGACCTGGCCAATATGGCGAGCCGCACCGCGTCCGATCCTGGCCTGAATCCAACCACCGGCGCTGAGCTTGGCTCGACGCTGGGCGAAGCGAATCAGATCAAAGATAAACCCCGCTCGTAATCCCTCTCGCGTCAGTCACCGTGCTGACTGACGCGATATCTCCCTTCCTTTATCTGATCAACTGCCGCGCTTAGTGAAATTCCGGTTCGGGAAAATGTCCGCAGTCGTTCTGGCTGGCGGTAGTGCCCGGCTGGCAGGTTTGCTGTCGCGTTTCGGCCGAGGGCACCGGTTTTTCCGGCGCCATAGGGCCTGACCGACAGGCGCTAAGCAGAGTAATAAACAGGGCTAAGGCAAAAAAACGCATATCCGCTCCTTGTGATGGTGAAGTAAGCAAACAAACGTCGGTGATCGGCAGCGCGACCAGAGGCGTACTGCTAAGTGTAGCTGGCGGCGGGAAAAGGTCGATAAATCAGTATGAAGCCGCAGCGCGGCTTGCAGCATCAGAACAGGGCGAACATCAGGGCGACGGGAAAGCTCATCGGCCAGGTCGCGCCGACCAGAAAGGCGCTGAGCGCGCGAATGGTCAGCTTATCCTTTGCGATAAAGAAGGTGATTAGGGTGGCAATCGACGCCATGACCGCATAGAACACCAGCATATGTTGATAGAGGCTCATCAATACTCCGCATCGTTATAGTGGTTTTGCTGCGCACTATGCGGAAAATAGTGATCCAGATCAAGTAAAAGGCGCACTGGAAAGTAAAGAAATCGCTCGCGCAAAAAGCCGTCGCCGTGCGTCGGCGATTTCAGGCTGAAATTGAGGGCGGAAAACGCGCCAAATCCTTCAGGCGCGGGAGGTTGCACGCGTCAGAGCGCGTGGCGAAGTCAGGCAGGATCAGAGAAAGCGCTGCTCAATGTCACGCCAGTTATCGACGCGCGCATAGCCGGTTTCCTGCTGATTTTTCGTGGTGGTGAACAGCACGCTTTCGCCAGGGAACTGCGCGAAATGCTGCGGATCCGCATCAATCAGATAGTCTGCGTTCAGGATGCCTTTGCTGCTGCAGCAGATAATATTCATCGGGTTGATAAACGGGAAGTTGGCTTTAAGCCACTCCAGTTTTGCCGTCAGCGAGCGCGGGAACTCCACCGCTGCCGTGGTGATAAAGATTTCATACTGCTGCGACAGGCGTTCGATTACGCGCTGCGCATCCGGCAGGGCGGGCAGCCCGGCGTAAAAACTCTCTTCGCCAATCAGCTCTTCAATTTCCTGAAACAGCGCAGGGCGAACCTGTTGTGGTTTTGCCGTGTCCAGCGTGCCTGTCAGCGCTTCAGTAGAGGCGGCGTCATGGCTTAGTGTGTGGTTCAAGTCGATAATGACTTCATCCATCTCAATGGCGATACGTTTCATGGTTTCCCCTCGTCAATCATCATGCCAAGAGCGGCTAGGATAACAGCCGCGCGGCTCCGCTTGTAGTCTCAGGATAAACGCCAGTCAAACAGCTCATAAAATAAACAATTGAAGCCTGTTATTGCGCTCAATACTGTGAGATTCGCCCGAAGCGAGAATAAAGAGAGGAGAATGCCGCCGGAAAGGGCGGCATGAGGGGTCAACTTTGCAGGTAGAGCGCGGCAATGGCGTCCAGAGTCGCCTCACGCGGGTTGCCGCCGGTGCAGACATCGTCCAGCGCCGCCTGCGCCAGCGCCGGCACATCGTCTGGATTCAGGCCCACCTCGCGCAGCGAAGCGGGAATGCCGACGTCGCGGCAGAGCTGTTTCACCGCGTCGACCGCTGCCTGACGCGCCTGCGCCAGCGTGAGCGAATCCACTTCTGTCACGCCCATGGCGCGTGCGATATCGCGATATTTCTCGCCGGTATAGTCGGCGTTCCAGGCCATCACCGTGGGCAGCAAAATGGCGTTGGCGACGCCGTGCGGCACGTTATAAAAGGCGCCCAGCGGGTGCGCCATGCCGTGCACCAGTCCCAGCCCAACGTTGGAGAAGCCCATGCCCGCCACATACTGCCCCAGCGCCATCTGCTCCACCGCCTGCATATCGCCTTTCACCGAGTCGCGCAGCGACTGGCTGATAATCTGAATGGCGTTGAGGTGCAGCAGATCGGTGAGCTGCCAGGCGCCGCGCGTAATATAGCCCTCAATGGCGTGCGTCAGCGCGTCGATGCCGGTGGCCGCCTTAAGCGCTGGCGGCATGCTTGCCATCATCTCCGCGTCGATAATCGCCACTTTAGGAATGTCGTGCGGATCAATACAGACGAATTTACGGCGCTTCTCTTCATCGGTGATGACGTAGTTAATGGTGACTTCGGCCGCGGTGCCCGCCGTGGTGGGAATAGCGATCAGGGTGACGCAGGGGTTACGCGTCGGCGCAAAGCCCTCCAGACTGCGCACGTCCGCGAACTCGGGATTATTGATAATGATGCCGATCGCTTTGCTGGTGTCCTGCGGCGAGCCGCCGCCAATGGCGATCAGGTAGTCTGCGTCCGCCTGTTTGAACACCTCGACGCCGCGCTGCACCACCGCGATGGTTGGATTGGGCACCACCTCGTCATAGAGCGCCCAGTGCAGCTGGTGCGCATCCAGCAGATCGGTGACGCGCTTCACCGCACCAGCGCCCACCAGCGCTTTATCGGTCACGATCAGCGCTTTAGACAGCCCGCGCCGCTGCACTTCGTCCGGCAAATTGCGAATGGCGCCCGCGCCGAAATAGGCGGTCTCGTTAAGAATCATACGTTGTGTCATGGTCACATCCTTGATTTACAAAATTCCTCCTACCTTCCCGCGTTAAGGTGCCTCATTTCTGCTGCACAGGTCACATTCTGCACGGTATACAATTGATAAAAATCAATAGATTAGCTTTTTTGGCCCCCATCTTGCGCGGCAGGCGGCGTGAAGGCCGCACAGGCAGAGCCATTCCTGCCAGGCAAGATTCTCATCCTCTGTTAGCCTCAAGGAGGACACTAACGCCTTAACCACTGGAGGAAACGATGGCGAAACCGCAAAATCAGGGCTGGACGCTGGCCTCGCGCCCGCACGGCAAACCGGTACAGGAGAACTTCGAGTTTGGCGAGCTGCCTTTGCCGTCCCTGGAAGAGGGCGATCTGCTGCTGCGCACTATTTACCTGTCGCTCGATCCCTATATGCGCGGACGCATGAGCGATGCGAAATCCTACGCTGAACCGGTGAAGCTGGGCGATGTGATGGTCGGCGGCACGGTCAGCCGCGTGGTGGAGTCGCGCCACGGCGATTTTCAGCCTGGCGACTGGGTGCTGTCGAGCGGCGGCTGGCAGGCCTATTCGGTCGCGCCGGCGACGGCGGTGAGAAAGCTGGGCAACGATCTGGCGAATCCCTCATGGGCGCTTGGCGTGCTCGGCATGCCGGGCTTTACCGCCTATATGGGCCTGCTTGATATCGGCGAGCCGCAGCCTGGCGAAACCCTGGTGGTGGCCGCCGCGACCGGCCCGGTGGGCGCCACGGTTGGACAGATCGGCAAGAAAAAAGGGTGTCGCGTGGTGGGCATCGCCGGCGGTGAAGAGAAGTGCCGTCATGCGGTCGAGGTGCTGGGCTTTGATCTCTGTCTCGATCACCACCGGGACGATCTGGCGGCCGAGCTGGAGAAAGCCTGCCCGGACGGCATCGACATCTATTATGAAAATGTCGGCGGCAAGGTGTTCGATGCGGTTCTGCCGCTGCTGAATACCAAAGCGCGCATTCCGGTGTGCGGTCTGGTCTCCGGCTATAGCGCCACCGATCTGCCGGAAGGGCCGGATCGCCTCTCGCTGCTGATGGGGAATATCCTGAAGAAACGCCTGCGCGTGCAGGGCTTTATTATTTTTGACGACTATGGCCACCGCTATGGCGAGTTCCTTGAGGTGATGGAGCCCTGGGTGGAGAAAGGCGAAATCCGCTATCGCGAGCATGTGGTCGACGGCCTGCAGAACGCGCCGGAGGCATTTTTCGCCATGCTGGAGGGGAAAAACTTCGGCAAAACCGTGGTGCGCGTTGCGCAGGACGACGCGTAAAATCAGGATCCCGCCTGCAGGCGGGATCGTTATTCAGGCCGGGATCAGTTTCTCCTGCTTCAGGCGATCGAACAGCGCAAAAAGGTCGTCGCGCGTGCTGTGATAGCCATTGAAGCCCGCCTTACGGCTTTTGCTCATATCGGTGAAGACCTCCATTGGGCGACCCAGATCGGCGTCGGTGTGCCACCAGGAGACCAGCCGGTTGATATCCGCTTCTCGCAGCTGATAGTGCTGCGCCACCGCTTTCCACTGCGCCTCAGCGTCGACCATGCGCTGCTCCAGCGGCTGGGTCTCTTCCGGCAGCGGCTGCGCCTGGATATCGAAATAGCGCGCGATCTCGCCCCACATCCACTTCCAGCGGAACACGTCGCCGTTCACCGTATTGAAATCTTCATTTTGCGCGCCCGGCGCGCTGGTCGCCCATTCCAGCTGCTCCGCCACCAGCGTCGCGCTGCTCATATCGGTCACGCCGTGCCACTGCGCGGCCGAGCCGGGGAAGATAAACGGCAGGTTATGGTATTTACACAGCGAGGCGTAGACCGCCAGCGTCTGCCCCATATTCATCGCGTTGCCCAGGGCAAAGCCGATCACCGTATGCGGGCGGTGCACGCTCCAGCGATAGCCATATTTCTCCGCGCCGGCGAACAGCTCATCTTCCTGCGCATAGTAGAAGTTATCGACCGGCTGACGCCCCTGTTCCTCGCGAAACGGCGTCATTGGCACCGCGCCTTTGCCGTAGGCGTCAAACGGGCCAAGGTAGTGCTTAAGGCCGGTTACCAGCGCGACATGGCTGCCGTTCAGGCGATCGCCCAGCGCCTCGATGACGTTGCGCACCATGCCACCATTGACGCGGATGTTCTCTTTTTCCGTCTCCTGGCGCGCCCAGACGCTGAAAAACAGCGCGTCGGGCGCCAGCTCTTTCAGCGCGTCCCTGACCGATTCCGCCGAGGTAAGATCCGCCGTCAGCGCGTGGCAGCCCTGCGGCACCGGCGTCCGCCCGCGCGAAAGGCCATAGACTTCCCAGCCGTCCGCCAGTAAACGTTCCGCCGTAGCGGTTCCGATAACGCCGCTGATCCCGGCGATAAGCGCTTTCTTCGACATGCGTGTCTCCCTTAATGTTAACTTTGTCACAAAAGGGAAGTGTAGCCGCTGATCGCCAGGTAAGCTCAGCGCGAAGGGGATTAAGCCGGACCGCAGCATGCGCCGCGCTAAATAATCATTCTGCGCCCGGCGAGGCAAAATAGCTATTTATCCATAATTAAGCCGACGACGGGAAAATAAAAAAAACCTGACCATCAGGTCAGGCTGCTAAGGTAGCAAACACCAGGGAAAAATAAGCAAGGTTTAGTGCAAAACATATTTCGCAATGCGAATTTAGTAATTCTACTGCAGCCGGAGCCTGATTCAACAGGTTATTTTACACCGGGCGGAAAAAAAGGAGAGGGTCAACAGGCAAGGGAGGATATTCATCCATAAGAATAGCAACTCGCTGATTAAGTGCGCTAAATCCCTGTGCTGCGGCACGACTTTCCGGTGTAATTCACCTTTTTGCTATTAACATTGATTATCGTATGGGAGTGAATTAAAAACGAACCCCGGCAGAGGGTCAATCGTAAAATATCCAATTCACGCATCCGATAAAATCAGGCGCAGAAAAACAAATAAGCCTGGCCGCCATATCCGTTTTATTCTGACGCCCCGGATAATATGACGAGGCATCGCTAGCCGTACCAGCTATAGCCCTTCGGCACGCGTGAAAAACCTGCACGGCGCAGCGCGTCGATTAGCGGCGACTGACCGGCGGGTTTGCCGTCAATGCTCTCCAGCGTAAAGCCTGAGGCTCGCTCCCGACGCAGCGCACCCGCCAGCGCGGCGACCGCGGCGGCGTCACTGCTGCCGTCGCCGAAGCGCAGCAGCTCTTTACCGCCCTGCGCCAGATAGAGCGTCAGCTGTCCCTGACAAATCACCACCAGGGCGCCGCTGCGGCGCACCGGCCGTGTGGCGGCGTCGTGGGCAGGCCAGCGCAGAGTGACGCCGAAAGGAGAGGCGGGATCGACGGCGGAAAGCGCCACGGCGAGCGGCTCCGACGCGCTGCTTTCCGCAATAAGGCGCAGCCGCTCAATGGTGGCGTTGTCGGCAAACTGCGCCCCGCCCAGGCCGACGACAAAGCGGCCGCGCAGCACGCGTCCGGCATCCTCCAACCCGCGCATCACCGGCTGCAGCGCGGGAAAACCGCCAGGCACCTGCTCAGCCATCGCCGCGCCGCGCGTCACCACGCCCCAGCGGTCCAGCATATTTTCAGCCAGCGCCAGTGCCAGCTGCGCTGGCGCGCAGCCGGGCCGATCGAGGCGCGACCAGCGTCCGGGCAGCGCGAGCGTGGTGGGTCGCCCTGGCGGCAGGCTGATGCGGCCGCGCCTTGTGCGCAGCGCGCGCGTCGGTCTGGCGCGCGTGCTGTTCGCCAGCCCGGTCAGCTGGCGCAGCGCCGCCCAGGTATCAGAGGTGATATAGCCGCTCCAGGCCAGCTCCCATAATGCGCTGTGGATCTGCGCCTCGTCGACGTCAGGCTGCGCGGCGGCGATCTGATGCGCGAACCAGGCGCCGCCTTCCTCCAGCAGCGCCAGAATAGCACTGTGCAGCGGCGTCAGGCGCAGCGCGTCGCCGCTTTGCGCCAGCGGCGGCAGCGTTTCCGCGGCATAGTCGCGCAGATGCAGCGACACCAGGCCGTCGTTGTGGCCCAACGCGCGTTCGCCCACCCAGAGTACCTCGCCGGAGGAGAGCAGCTCATCCAGCATCGCCGGCTGATAGTCATGCACGCGCGGCGGCAAAATCTGCGTCTGCCAGACAGAGGCCGGCAGCGCCAGCCCGGCAAGCTGTTCAACCACGCGCGCCACGCCGCTGACGCCTTCATATTCGCCCTGCGCCACCGGCGGCGACGAGGAGCCGGTTAAGCCGTGCCGCTCCAGCAGCAGCGCCACGTACGCCTCCGTCGGCACCGGACGAGTCGCCTCGCGCGCGGCCTGCAGCGAACGAATGCGCAGGCGTTTAAAGACCTCATCGGCCACCCACTGCTCATGCCAGCCAGAGCCATCGTCGGCGAGGCCAAAATCGCCCTTCAGCAGCTTGCCCTGCTGGCGCAGGCGTTCCAGCGCATCGGCGACCACCGCTGGCCCCAGCCCGAAATGGCGCGCCGCCTCGCCGGTGGTAAAAGGCGTATGGGTGCGCGCGTAGCGGCTAAGCAGATCGCGCAGCGGCTCAGCGACCGGCGCTAAAAAAGCGGCGGGGATGGCGTCCGGCAGCCTGACGCCCAGCGCGTCGCGCAGGCGGGCGGCATCTTCCACCGCCGCCCAGCGCCGCTCGCCGGCGATCAGCACCGCGATGGCGCGATGCGCCTGCGCCAGCGCAGCCAGCGCCGGGGATAACGCCTCGCCGCTGAAGCGCGCGGCGACCGCCGTCTCGCTGAGCGGCCCCAGCTCGCGCAGCAGATCGGCGACGCCCTCTTTGTCAGCCGCGTGATAGCGAGCGGGCAGGCGTTGCAGCTCTTCGCCGACGCGCGCCGCCACCTGCGGGTCGAGCAGCTCGCGCATATCGACCTGGCCGAGCAGTTCGCTCAGCAGACCGCTGTCGAGCGCCAGCAGGGAGGCGCGACGCTCGGCCAGCGGCGCGTCGGTGGCATAGATAAATTCCGCCACGTAACCAAACAGCAGAGGCGCGGCGAAAGGGGACGGCGTCTCGGTCGTGACCTCGGCAAACTGCACGCTGCCTGCCTGAATGCGCTGCATCAGCCGGTGCAGCGCGGGCAGATCGTAAACGTCCTGCAGACACTCGCGCGCGGTTTCGATCAGAATGGGAAAGTCAGCATAGTCGCGCGCCACCGCCAGCAGCTCGCCGGCGCGCAGCCGCTGCTGCCAGAGCGGCGAACGCTTGCCGGGATTGCGGCGCGGCAGCAGCAGGGCGCGCGCCGCGCATTCGCGAAAGCGGGCGGCGAACAGCGCCGAGTGGCCGATCGCCTCGGCGACCACGCGCTGCAGGCTATCGGCGTCGAACTGAAACAGCTCGGCGCCCGGCACGCGGCCCTCCATATCGGGAAAACGCGCGACGATGCCGTCATCGCTCGCCACGATGGCGGGATCCAGCCCCATGCGATGGCGAATGCGCTCCGCCACGGCCAGCGCCCAGGGCGCGTGTACGCGCTGTCCCCATGGCGAATGCAGGATCACGCGCCAGTCGCCGGTTTCATCGCGGCAGCGTTCAATCAACAGCGTGGCGTCGGTGGGCAGCAGTCCGGTGGCCTCACGCTGTTCGGCGATCAGCGACTGGATATTATGCTGCGCGTTGGCGTCGAGGTCTGGTATCTGAGCGCCGCCGCCGGCGAGCTGCTGCGCCTCCATCTCACGCAGAAAGCGCCCGATGCTTTCGCCCAGCAGCGCCGATCGGCCCAGCCCATCGCCGCGCCAGAAGGGCAGACGCGCCGAACGTCCCGGCGCGGGCACCACCACCACCTGATCGTGGGTAATCTGCTGGATGCGCCAGGAGGTGGCGCCCAGGGTAATGATGTCGTTGACCCTGGATTCATACACCATCTCCTCATCCAGCTCGCCGACGCGCCGCGAGCCAGCCTGCTCTTCGCCCTCTGGCAGCATTACGCTAAACGCGCCGCGATCGGGAATAGTGCCGCCGCTGGTGACGGCAAGATGCTGCGCGCCAGGGCGCGGGCTGAGCAGGTTCGCCTCGCGATCCCATATCAGACGCGGACGAAACTGGGCGAAGGCGTCGGCGGGATATTTTCCCGCCAGCATATCCAGCGTGGCGTCAAACACCGTGCGCGGCAGATCGCGAAAGGGATCGGCGCGGCGCACAGTGGCGAACCACGCCTCCACTGAAAGGGTATCCATCGCCACGGCGGCCACCGTCTGCTGCGCCAGCACGTCGAGCGGGTTGTGCGGCGGCGCGACCGGCTCCAGCTCGCCGCTCAGCATGCACTGCACGATCACGGCGGCGTCCACCAGGTCGCGCCGCGTGCGCGGAAATACGATGCCGCTGGATACGCCGCCGACCTGATGGCTGGCGCGGCCGACGCGCTGTAGCGCGCTGGCGACGGAGGGCGGCGCGCCGACCTGGATCACCAGATCCACCGTGCCCATATCAATGCCCAGCTCAAGACTGGAGGTAGCAACGACGCAGCGCAGCTCGCCGCTTTTTAACGCCTCTTCGATTTCGCGGCGCTGCTCTTTCGAAACCGAGCCGTGATGCGAGCGGGCGATAGCGATCGAGGCGCCGTCGCTGCGTTTTTCCGTTCCGCCGTTAAACGAGCCGTAGGCCTGGGCGGGCGCGCTGCCTGAGTCGTCTGCCTCCAGGCCTGCGGCGTAGCGCTCGTTGAGTCGCGCCGTCAGCTTTTCCGCCAGGCCGCGCGAGTTGGCGAAGACGATGGTGGCGCGCCGCGCCAGCACCAGCTCCAGAATGCGCTGTTCGATGTGCGGCCAGAGGGATCCGCCTGCGCCGCCGCTTTCCGGCGCGCCGCTGGCGTCCGGTCGTCCTGCAATATCGGTCATATCCTCGACCGGCACGGCGATGCGCATCTCCAGCGCGCGGGAAGCGGGCGGATTGACGATGGTGGTCTTCTGCACGCCGCCGAGAAACTGCGCGACGCGCTCGATAGGCCGCACCGTGGCAGAAAGGCCGATGCGCTGCGCCGGACGCGGCAGCAGGGCATCGAGCCGCTCCAGGCTCAGCGCCAGCTGCGAGCCGCGCTTGCTGCCCGCAACCGCGTGCACCTCATCCAGAATCAGCGTTGTGACGCCGCGCAGCGCCTCGCGGGCGCGCGACGTCAGCATCAGAAACAGCGATTCAGGGGTGGTGATGAGAATATCGGGCGGGGTGCGCTGCAGCTTCGCCCGTTCGGCGTTGGGCGTATCGCCAGATCGCATGCCGATGGTCAGCGCGATATCTTTCGCGCCGCGCGCGCGCCGCTGCTGGTAAACCCCTTCCAGCGGCTGCTGCAAATTGCGCTGCACGTCTGCTGCCAGCGCCTTCACCGGGGAGATATAAAGAATACGCGTGCGCGTGGCTTTTTCCGGCGTCTCCTGCTGTTCACGTTCGCGAAACAGCGCGTCGATGGCGTGCAGAAACGCCGCCAGGGTTTTGCCCGATCCGGTTGGTGCGATCACCAGCGCATGCTCGCCGCTGGCGATCGCCTCCCAGGCCGCCGCCTGTACCGGCGTAGGCGCGGCGAAGGTGGCATGAAACCAGCGTTGAGTGGCGGGGGAAAAGCGGAGAAGCGCAGCAGCCGTGGCGGACATAAGAGATTGAAATCACCCTGTTTGCAGAGAATGCCTAAGCGTAGACCCAACTGCCGCGCGCTGCGCAATGAAGAAGGCGCGCGCCACCGCTTTTTTCGCCTGTCGCGGCGAGTTTTCACGCCTGATCCCGCTCTCTCTTCCATACTCAGGACTCAGCAACCGAAACGGAGACCCACTTGATGAGATTATTAAGCGCCTTTCTACTGGCGGCGCTGCCCGCCGCGAGTATGGCGGCCGCGCCGATATTTAACCTGCAATCGCAGGATTTTACCGACAACGCCTTTCTGGCGAAAAAGTTTGCCGGCAATAACAAAAGCAGCGCCGCCTGTACCGGCGACAACGTCTCTCCCGCGCTAAGCTGGTCGAACGCGCCGCAGGGCACACAAAGTTTCGCGCTGCTGGTTACCGATCCGGTCGGCGGCAAAGGACTCGGCGTGACCCATTTAGTGGCCTACAACATTCCCGCCGCCACCACCGGCTTCGCTCAGGGCGAACTGACCCAGGGCAAGGGCTACACCGGCGGAAAAAATTCGCCCGGCACCCAGGCCTGGTACGGTCCGTGCCCGCCGGTCGGCAGCGGCATGCACCACTATAACTTTGTGGCGATCGCCACCGATCTGCCGCCTGAACAGCTGAAAGCGGGCCTGACGCACGATGAACTGGTGAAGCAGCTGAAAGGTCACGCGCTCGGCGCTGCCTCGCTGGTGGCGCGGTTCAGCAATGATACGCAGGAATAGAGAGAGGGCGCGCAGGCCGGGAACGGCCTGCGCGATGCCGGCGCGTTAGCCGCCGGAAACGTGTTTCGCCGCCGCCGCGTTCGCCAGGCGGACGGCGTCGGCGAGGCTCTGCTGCTGCGACAGCGCGCGGCAGAGCATGCCGGTAAAGCAGTCGCCCGCGCCGTGGGTGCTGACCAGGCGGATCTTCTCGGCGGGCTGGCTCATCGCCGCTTCTCCTCGCTGGCAGAACGCGACGCCGTGCTCGCCGGCGGTCACCACCACCTGCGGGAAACGCCGCGCCAGCGTCTCGGCGGCCGCAATTGCCGAGGCGAGATCCTCTACCGCGACGCCGCACATATCACGCGCCTCTACCGCGTTCACCACCAGCAGATCGATAAGGCGCTCCAGCGCCGGGTCCAGCGGACGCGCGGGCGCCGCGTTGATGCAGACGGGAATGCTGCGCGCTTTCGCCGCCGTGGCCGCCAGCAGATTTGTCTCTGCCGCGACTTCATTCTGCAGTATCAGCATTGCGGCCTGCTGCCACAACGGCTCGCGCCGCAGCGCCGACGGCGCAATATGCTGATTGGCGCCCGACACCACCACCGCGCCGTAATCGCCTTCGGCGTCGCTGATCGCCACGCTCATGCCCGACGCCACGTCCTTAATGACCTGCACGTCGGCGATCGCGACGCCTGCTCCCTGCAGGGCTGCGAGCAGAAAGCGGCCCGGCTCGTCCGCGCCGACCGCGCCGATAAACTGCACCTCTGCGCCGGCGCGTGCAGCCGCCAGCGCCTGGTTGCCGCCTTTACCGCCGAACTTATAACGGCAGGCGCTGCCCATAACCGTTTCGCCTTTTTCCGGGCGATGGGGTGCGTCCAGCATAATGTCGTAATGCAGGCTGCCGACGACGACAATTTTACTCATGGTTAGAATTCCCGAAGATCCTGAACCGCATGCTGAGTTTTCATTAAATTCCGTTCCGCGCGCTTGAGGTCTTTTTTGGCGATCGCCACAAATAAGGCATCAAGAATATTAAGCTGCGCAATACGCGAAGCGGCGTTTTCCCCGAGCAGATGCGATCCCTGAGAGGTTGAATTAAGCACCACATGCGCGTTGCGCGCCACAGGCGACTCAGCGTAGTTGGTGATGGCAATCACTTTCGCCCCATTGCGCGCCGCCAGTTTTACCGGGTCGTTTACCGCGCGCGTGGAGCCGGAATGGCTGATAGCGATGACAACATCGTCATCGGACAAGACGGCGGCAGACATCAGCATGATATGGGCATCATCGTAGGCGGTGGACTTAATGCCGATCTTCAGCATTTTGTGCGAGAGATCGCGCGCGACCGCTGCCGATCCGCCCACCGCATAGAGATCGATATGCCGCGCTTTGAAAATAATATCCGCCGCGCGATTGAATTCAGAGATATCCAGGATCGACATGGTCTCTTCGATGGCCTGAATAGAGGTTCTGAATACTTTCGCCAGTAATTGTTCCGACGAGTCGTCTGGTTCGATTTCCGCATGCAGCCCGGCCACTTCAGAGTCGTTGTAATAAATTAACCCGCTTCTGAAATCCCGGAATCCGGAGAAGTTAAGCTTTTTGGCGATCTTGACCACCATCGCTTCGGAAACGCGGTTCTCCTGCGCAATCTCTTTAAGAGAGGTGCGCTCGCTGATGTCTGTGCGTGCAAGGATCGCTTCCACCACGCGACGCTCAAGGGGCGTCAGCTGAGGAATGCGCATGCGGATTTGAGCGCCAATGGCTCGCGGATCTAGCTTCATTAATTGCCTCGGGTCGCTCTGTCGATCAACATCGCTATGATAATAATCAGACCTGTGGCAAGCAATTGATAAAAAGCCTGAATATTTAGCAGCGTCAACCCGTTACGCAGGGCGCCGAGAATAATCACGCCGATCAGCGTGCCGAAGATGCTGCCTTTGCCGCCCATCAGCGAGGCGCCGCCGATGGCCGCCGCCGCAATGGCGTCCAGCTCCCAGAGGTTGCCGATGGTGGGTTCGGCCGCGCCCAGACGGCCAATCAGGATCAGCGCGGCCAGCGACGCCAGCGCGCCGGAAATGACGTAGACCGTCACTTTGGTGCGCTTGACCGGCACGCCCGCCACGCGCGCCGCCTCTTCATTGCCGCCGATGGCGAGAATATATTCGCCCAGCGGGGTTTTGTTCATCACCGTCCACAGCACCAGCGCAATCACCGCGACGATCACGATCGGCATGGGCACGCCAAACAGCGTGCTGTTAATCAGGCTGCGAAACGAGAGCGGAATGCCGAATACCGGACTGCCGCCGGTGTAGATCAGCGCGATAGCGCGAAACAGCGACAGGCCGCCGAGGGTGACGATAAAGGGCTGAAGGCCGGCGTAGGCGATCAGCGAGCCGCTAAAGATGCCGCACAGCGCGCCGATGCCGAGCGTCGCAAGGATCGCCAGCGGCACCGGCACGCCGGCGATCATCAGCGTTGCGCCCAGCACCGCAGAGAGCGCCGCCGTCGGCCCGACGGAGAGGTCGATGCCGCCGGAAATAATTACCAGCGTCATGCCTAGCGCAATTAAGGCGTTAATCGAAGACTGCTGCAAAATATTCAACAGGTTCGGCAGGGTAAAAAAGACCGGCGACAAAAAAGAGAAGGTGATAATAATTATCAGCAGCCCGATTAATGTGCCTGCGTCGCGCAGATTAAATTTTAACCGCGACGAGGCGATCGCCGTCGCGTGTGGGGTAGTTTGCGTCATCATAGTCAGGACCTTTTTAACTCAGCAGGTGAAAAGGTTAAACGGCTTCAAGATCGTTAATGGCGTAACGGGCGATATTCTCTTCCGTTATCGCGTCGTCAGTTAATTCTTGGGTTATTTTCCCTTCGCGCATCACCAGCACCCGATCGGCAATGCGAATAATTTCGGTCATCTCCGACGAGACCACAACAATAGCCTTGCCAGCCTGCGCCAGTTTTTCAATCAAATTATAAATTTCCGCTTTGGCGCCTATATCAATTCCCCGAGTGGGCTCGTCGAATAAAAAGACGTTGGCATCGGCGGCGACCCAGCGTCCGATAATCACTTTTTGCTGATTGCCGCCGCTTAGAGTGCCGATGGTTTTCTCAATATCGAGCGGACGCAGTTTTAAGTCGCTCATTACGCTGTGCGCCGCCTGGTTGAGCTTCTGCTGATTGACGATGCCTGCGCGGGTGAACTGGCGCAGCGAGGGCAGCGCCATATTCATCTTTACCGCGCGCGCTTTGATAATGCCCTCTTTTTTGCGGTCTTCTGGCACCAGGCCGATGCCGGCGCGGATCGCCGCGCTGACGTTGTGGTTGCGCACCGGTTGACCGTTAACAAACACGCTGCCGCCGCTGCGTTTGTCGAGTCCGGCAATCAGCTTCAGCAGCTCGGTGCGGCCTGCGCCGACCAGCCCGGCAATGCCCAGCACCTCGCCGGCGCGTACGCTGAAGCTGGCTGGCGCAATATCGCTGCCGCGCGCCAGATCCTCCACTCGCAGCACTTCGCGATCGGTCACCCAGGCGTTATGGGCGAGCTTGTCGATTTTGCGTCCGACCATACGCGCGACGATGCTCTCTTCGTTTTCATCACAGATATTGACCACGCCGACCTGGCGGCCGTCGCGCATGATGGTGGCGCGATCGCAGACGCGGAAAATTTCGTTCATCTTGTGGGAAACGTAGATAAGCGAAACGCCCATCGCTTTAAGGTCGGCGATCAGCTCGGCAAGGCGATCGAACTCGCGCGGCGTCAGGCTGGAGGTCGGTTCATCCATCGCGATGATCTTCGCGTCATCCAGCAGGGCGCGGGCGATTTCGACAATTTGCTGCTGCGAAACCTTCAGGCTTTTGATCGGCGCGGCGGGATCGATAGTGGGATCGAGCTGTTTCAGCAGCAGCGCCGCACGCGCCAGCTGCGCCTTCTTATCTACCCACAGACCGCCGGCCTTGGTCAGCGGCCGGCCGAGAAACATATTTTGCGCCACGGAGAGTTCCGGTACGTGCTGCAGCTCCTGATGGATCATGGCGATGCCAGCATGGCGCGCGCTGAGCGGATTTTTCATCTGCACCGTCGCGCCGTTGACGCTGATCTCGCCGCTGTCCGCCGGACGCACGCCGGAGAGGATATTCAGCAGCGTCGACTTGCCTGCGCCGTTCTCGCCGATCAGCGCGTGCACCTCACCCGGCTTCACGGAAAAGTCGACATTTTGTAAAGCGGCGGCGCTGCCGTAGGTTTTGCTGATGCCGCGCATCATTAAGCGATACTCTTCCATATCCCCTCCGCCTGGGTTATTGCTGCGTTAACAGCTGGCGTAGCTTGCTGTTGTCTTTGGTGGAAAACGCCTCGACGTTTTCTTTGGTGATCAGCGCCTGCGGCGTCGAGATGACGCGCGACAGCTTCTGCCCGTTCACCAGCCGCAGCATCACGTCCATCGCCACTTCGCCGGTCAGCACCGGAAAACTGTCGACGGTGCCGGTCAGCTCGCCGCGCTTGATCGAGGCGTAGGCGTCAGAGATGCCGTCGGTGCCGAACACCCTGGTCTGCTCGGATTTATTGAGGGAGCGCACCGCCTCTACAACGCCGAGCGCCATGGTGTCGTTGTTGGCGTAGAAACCGATCAGATCGGGATGCTGCTGCAGAATGGTTGAGGCGGCGTTAAACGCCTGCTCGCGGCTCCAGTTGGCGGGGACGCTGGCCACCAGATTGAATTTGCCGTTGGCCTGCAGCGTTTCTTTGAAGCCGCGCGTGCGCTGGCCTGCGGCGTAGACGCCGGGCTGGCCCTCGATTACCGCGACTTTGCCGCCCTGCGGATAGTGCTGAATAAACCACTTAGCCACGCGCACGCCGTTATCTTTTTGCACGTTGCCGACGTAATACCGGGCGTTCGGCATTACGGCGTCGTTAACGTTGACCACCGGAATATTTTTGCTGTTGGCGCTTTCCAGCGCGGGTTCGAGGTTGATATCGGTCTGCGGCGACACCAGCAGGCCGTTGAATCCTTGCGAAATCAGGGTCTCAGCAATAGAGAGCTGCCCTAGCTGGTCATCTTCATTGGCGGCGGCCTGGTAGGCGACGGTAAAGCCATACTGCTTCGCCACGTTCTGGTAGCCCTCGCCGAGCGAGCGCCAGTACTCATTGGTCAGAGTTTTCGACACGCCGCCGATCTTCAGTTTGCTGTCGATTTTTGGCAGCGCGCCATATTTGCTGTCGAGCTGCGTCCAGTCGGTGCGGTCGGGCTCGGTGTCAGACTGCAGCGGCGCCAGTTCGGCAGCGTAGAGCGTGCTGCAAAACAGCGACGAGGCGAGTACAGAGAGTAAGAGTTTTTTCATTTTATTATCCTGCGGTCTCGTAGTAGGGAGCGATGCGGGTGCGAATGTCTGGCTAGCGGGCAAGCATGATGTCATTAACGATCTGCTGCGAGCTAACCGCATCCTGGCGGCTGATAGCGTCGTGCAGCGCAGCGTTGTCGTGCAGTTGATCGCACAGCTTCAGCAGGCGCGTCACGGTGGCGATATTGGTTTCGGCTTCCCGCACCGGATCGAGCCCGCTGGCGTCGGGAAAGGTGTCGAAGTAGTAGGCGCCCTGATAGCCGTCGCGCTGCATCTGCCAGAGAAATTCCAGCGTGGCGCGCGGGTTCACCGATCCCGCCATCAGGCCGTCGTCGCGTTTGCCCCAGCCGTCATTGAGATCCAGTCCCAGCAGCCGTGAACGACGCGCCACCATCGCCGCCGCCCAGGCGGGAATTTCGTTGGCGAAGAGCACATGGGCGAAATCGAGCGTAATGCCGAGGTTAGGGCTGCCCGCTTCCTCTACCGCCAGCAGGCAGGTAGTGACGTTGGGGAAGATGCTGTAGGCGCGCGGCTCGTTGGGCTTATATTCGATGCTGACGTCGATATCGGGCGCATACTCCGCGACCTCGCGCACGGCGCTCACCGCGTCTTCCCACATTTTTTTGTAATCTGCCTGGAAGCAGTAGTCGAAACCATCCTGTCCCATCCACAGCGTCATCAGGCTGGCGCCGAATTCGCGTCCGGCGTCGATGCCGCGCTTGGTGAGTTCAATGGCTTCGCGACGCACGGCGGCGTCGGGATGCGTGAAGGCGCCGATTTTAAACTGCGGCGCATCCCAGCGCATTTGCATCCCGTTCACCGCCAGGCCGGCATCCTCGATTGCCTGCCGCATCGACGGGATATCCTGCGTGATGTGCTGCGGGTAGTTCAGGTCGAGATGCGTCAGGCCTTTGACGGTTCCGGCGCGTGCGATCATCTGCAATACCGAGGGCTTGCCCTGCAGATCCGGCCAGTAACGATGCGCCCCAGAGGCAAAAGAGTTCAGGCGTGTTGCGAATTTTAATTCCGACATGTGAGGTCCCTAAACCAATTGTGAAGTACTTTCTTTTTTCACAAAATTATGTGAAGTAGTATTTTTTATACGCTTGCGATTTTTTTTCACAAGAGGAAGAGCGGGAGAAAAATCTGTTTTGCGAGGGCGCTCACGAAAGAATGCACAAAAGCACAAACAGGGCGACAGACAGGAGTAGCGCCAAACGGCCGCATCACAGGCAAAAAAAAGCCCGCTCGGCGGCGGGCTAACAGAATCACAAATTCACTCTTTGTTGTTTTTTTCCCTGGCGTGACGCAAAAAAGAGGTGCCGACGGCACGGCTAAATAAACGCTTAATGTCGGCCAAAAAGCATGCGAAGAAGCCGATGATAAACTCGCTTTTCATCCCGACACTGCGCCTGCTCCAGCCGCTTTAATAATTTGCAGCATATCGCCTGGCGATTAATCGGCCGATCGCTATTCATCAGTTCGCAGACGATCCGCCCGATGGTCAGGTAGCGGATCGCGGCTTCGTCGTGGAGAGAAGGGCTTCTCACCGCTGGATCAGGCGTTTCGCTACGGTTATCTGGCATGGTTTCCTCCAGTTAAAGGGGGATAGCAACGTTTCAGTCGCCGCATCGCGCTGTGCGCTAAAGGGTAATGGACGCTGCCACAGCTATGGCGCGGCTTTTTCAGCGAGTGGACGTCGGCTTATTTTGCCGCCGGTTCGCCCCGCCTCAATCGCGCGTTCCGGGCTATTTTTGCTATTGCCGCTTTTGCGTTCCGCTTCGCGGGCTCGCTCGGGATGGTCGCTGACACTGCCACCGCTGCGTCGTTGAAACATATCGTCACCTCGCGTTATCACGATTCACCACAGACAAAAGAACTATGTAATCAGCAGCGGGTTATTTCAATGCGAAAACTCAGGGTGAAAATTTAATTTTTAATGAGGATTAATAACGACTTAAAGAAAAGAGCGCCTAATTTATTCATATTGCATCACTTAAATTTTCTTTTTGTACACTTCGTTATCCACTGTACACATTTACAAAAAATCCCGATCCGTGAATGAAATCACATCCTCACCAGTCATTTACGTGCGGATTTTAGTTAGCGCAGCATTTCTCTCTGGTTTGAAAGGTGAACCTGAAGCGGAACAGCGCGCTGATAACCCACGGCAGCGAAGGATAGCTTTAACCGGCTGGGCGCAGCGCACAAAATGCGACATTCGTCGGCTATACTCATCCCCTAAACGAAGCGGGAGTGAGAGAGGCAGGGCGAGAATGAATGAGGAGTTAGAGCGTCAGCAGTTTGAACGCTGGATCCGCAGCGATGAGTTTTTTGAAGAGCGCTGGCTGCGGCGCGACAGTTTCCGCGGCTACCGCTATCACCTGGTGGAAAACCGCTGGAAGGCGTGGCTTGCCCGCAGCAAACTGACTCCTTAGCTAGTGCGATCGCTTTTGCTTTTTTTAATGCGTTAACGTGTAATAAATACCCACTCGTTTAATCCCCACGCCTGATTATCGGGCGAATAGTCATTCCGGAAAAAATAATTCTCCTCTTAATTTTTGGTTATTTTTAAAGCCATTACGTCCGCGCGAAAAATGCGCTTTCGCTTATCCTGATAATAACCGTTAACCCACAGGCGGCGGGATATCGGCAGACAGACGATAAACTTTACATTTTAGCAGTAATAAAAATCCACCCAGTAGCGTTGCTTATCATGAGGAAGAAAGTATAGAAGATGGCTTTGCTTATCTAGTTGATATATAAGGAAATGAAGTGATTTGACTTAATATCGATCTCCAGTAAAAATCGCCTGTGTATGACGTGGTAAATCACCGTTAGCAACCTATAATCCATTTCTGCTGAATATTTTTTTGTCAGAGCGAGCAGGTAAATATCGCTATAAACCCTGCAGCCAGGCGATAACCCGCCTGGAAAAAATAAGGCGGCTTATATTTTGCGCGCATTGCGTTAACCCACCAGTTTGACTACACAGAATGGAAAGTGATGAAAAACATACTCGATAAAATTAACCTGCCAGCCAAATTTCTTATTCTGGGTTTATTCGCCCTGATTTTGTTTATATTACCGACAACGCTATTTATTCAGACGGGTAATCAACTGATTAATGCCAAACAGCGCGAGCTGAGCGGCGTACCGGTTGAGAAACAGATGCTGAAGCTGCTGAATTTGCTGCAGCGCCATCGCGCGGAGACCGCCATCGCCATCGCGCTGAAAAAGCCCGATAACCCGCCGCGTCTCGCGCTGGTTGAGGAGATAAACCGCCTTTCAGCGACTATCGAGTCGGCGCTTCGCGCGCAGGATGCAGGCGCGCAGCCCTTACAGCGGCTCGAAAAGCTGGATCAGGCCTGGATGCAGCTGCAGAGCGCCATCAACGGCAACGCGCTCTCGTTTGCCGACAGCCTCACCGATCATGCTCACCTGATTCAAATTATGCTGAGCGCCAATCTCGACGTGCTGGACTTTTACGGCATGTCGCTGGACAGCGATCTCAACACCTACCAGCTGATTACCAGCATTTTTAACCGCCTGCCGCAGCTTACCGAGACGCTGGGGCAGATCAGAGCCGCCGGCGCCTCGCTGATCGCCTCCGGCACCATTACTGACAGCGACTATAGCCGCATGACGTTCCAGATCGACGCGGGCAAAACGGCGCTGGAACAGTTCAGCGTCAACCTGGATAAGGTGTTCGCCATCGAGCCGGCGCTCGCGGCGGATTTTAGCGCGGCGGCACAGCAGGCGAATCAGCAGGCGCTGAGCGCGCTGCAGCTCGCCGGAGGCATCTTCATTAGCCGAAACAGCAGCGTTGCTCCAGTGGAGTATGTGCGGGTGTTCACGCAGGCGATTAATCAGTTCAGCGCGCTGGGCGAGCAAAACGGCGATCGGCTGGCGCAGATGCTGCAAACGCAAATCGATGCACGTCGTCATGCGCAATATCTGCTGCTGGCCGGTCTGCTGGCGGTCGCACTGGTGGCGGTTTTCGTGGCCCTGATGATCAGCCGCTCCGTTACGCGTCCGCTGCAGCAGGCGGTTAGCCTCGCCAGCCAGGTGGCGGCGGGCGATTTAACCTCGCGCCTGCATATTACCGGAAGCAATGAGATGGCGGCGCTGCTGCAGGCCTTAATGCAAATGCAGCAGCAGCTGGCGCGGCTGGTATCCGATATCAAAAACCATGCGTCGACTATCGCCACCTCGTCGGAAGAGATTGCGCAGGGCAACGGCGATCTCTCTTCCCGTACCGAAGAGCAGGCCGCTTCGCTGGCGCAAACGGCTGCCAGCATGGAGCAGCTGGCGTCGATTATTCAGCAGAACGCCGACAATACCCGCTTTGCGTCAGATAAAGCCGTTTCCGCCACTCAGGCGGCGCTGATGAGCGGCGAGGCGATGGATGCGGTGATGGACGCGATGCGCAAAATTCGCGGCAGCTCCGGACAAATTGAAGAGATCACCTCGGTGATTGACAGCATTGCGTTCCAGACCAATATCCTGGCGCTTAACGCCGCGGTGGAAGCCGCGCGAGCCGGTGAGTCGGGCAAAGGCTTCGCCGTGGTGGCGACCGAGGTGCGCGCGCTGGCGCAGCGTTCCGCCAGCGCCGCGAAAGAGATCAAAAGCCTGATCGAGCACTCTGTCAGTCAGGCGCAGGAAGGGATGGGCATGGCGCAAAGCGCGGGCGATAAGGTTAAGCAAAGCCTGAGCGCCATCGAGCAGACCTCTCAGCTGATCCGCGATATCTCCTCTTCGTCGGCGGAGCAGAGCAGCGGCGTCGCGCAGGTGAATATTGCGGTTAACCAGATGGATCAGGTGACGCAGCAGAATGCGGTGCTGGTGGAGCAGTCGGCGTCCTCAGCGGGCGATCTGGCGGAACGCGCCGGACAGCTGCGTCATATGGTTGCCGTCTTCCGCACACAATAAAACGGTGAGTAATCAGCAGCGGGGCCAGCCTGGCCTCGCTGCTGCCCAGCCGGTTACGGCGTAAGCAACAGCCTGAAAAATTTCGCTTTTGCGCCCCGCCTGCGGCGATACCCGCTATGCTTAATAGCCTGGCCATAAAGAGCAGAGGTATTTTTGTTTATAAAAAAGGTCGATATTGGTCATTACGCGCTGGAATTGCGGCGCATTGCAGCAGGGTATCAGACTGGCGAAACATTGCCGGAAGTGAAAAAGAAGGTCGACAGCGTGATCGAGACGCTAAAGACGACGCTCACCAGCGACGCACAGATTCAGGTGCAAAAATGGGGCGAACTGGCGGATGCGCTCAGTTTTTACATGAAAAATACCGCCGATCCCGACTGGACCACCGTGATGGCGTATGCGAAACGAAAAGTGAACCGCAGCAAACAGAACGCCATGTTCAGGCGTAAACGCTTCAAGGATTAAACCGCCAGCGGCGGTTTTTTTCTGTCTGATGGTTATCCCCGTCACGCCTCTTGCTGACAATTTTACCCCTTCCGCGCAGGCTATACTCCGTGGCTTCACCGCAGTGCAACCTGGCGATGCCATAAAGGGTTGGGTACCCAGGTTAATCCGAGATCAACCCTCAACGCGCAGTGTGACTGGATTTGGGAGAACACCATGAAGAAAATTGGCATCAACGGCTTTGGCCGTATCGGCCGCCTGGTTTTAAGGCGCATTCTGGAACAGCAGGAAGCGGTGGAGGTGGTGGCGATCAACGACCTCACCTCGCCGGAAATGCTCGCCTATCTGCTGAAATATGATTCTAACTACGGCGCCTTCCACGGCGAGGTCAGCGTGGAGGGCAACGCGCTGCAGGTCAACGGCAAGAAAATTACGGTGTTTGCCGAGAAAGAGGCGAAGAACATTCCCTGGGGATCGCTGGGCGTTGACGTGGTGATTGAGTGCACCGGCTTCTATACCTCGGCGGAAAAAGCGCAGGCGCATCTGGACGCCGGCGCGGGCAAGGTGCTGATCTCCGCGCCCGCCGGCGAGATGAAAACCATCGTCTATAACGTCAACCATGACACCATCAGCGCGGAGGACAAGATCATCTCCGTCGCCTCCTGCACCACCAACTGTCTGGCGCCGATGGCGAAAGCGTTGCATGACAGCTTCGGCATCAAGGTCGGCACCATGACCACCATTCACGCCTACACCGGCACTCAGGCGCTGGTAGACGGGCCGCGCGGCAAAGATTTCCGCTCCTCGCGCGCGGCAGCGGAAAATATCATTCCGCACAGCACCGGCGCGGCCAAGGCGATCGGCCTGGTGATCCCGGCGCTGACCGGCAAGCTGAAGGGCCACGCGCAGCGCGTGCCGACCAAAACCGGATCGGTCACCGAGCTGGTGTCGATTCTGGAGAAAAAGGTCACGGTCGACGAGATCAACGCCGCTCTGCAGCGCGCCTGCGAGAATAACGAGTCGTTTAAATACACCGACGATCAGATTGTCTCGACCGACGTGATCGGCGTGCCCTACGGCTCGATTTTCGATGCGACCCAGACCGAGATCAGCGAAGCGGGCGACGTGCAGCTGGTGAAAACTGTCTCCTGGTACGATAACGAGTATGGCTTTGTGACGCAGCTGGTGCGCGTGCTGCACCTCTACGTGACGCTGTAAACGCGAGCGGGCTGGTTAGCCCGCTTTCTCTCCCAGCTGCGCCTGCAGAAAATTAAGCAGCACGCGGTTAACCTCGCTGCGCTGGCGATGCTGCGGATAGACCGCGTTCAGGCAGAGCGGTGCGGGTTGAAACGGTTCCAGCACGCTCACCAGCTCACCGCGCTGTAACGCTGGCCCGACAATAAACGCCGGCAGCAGCACCAGCCCCAGCCCCGCTACCGCCGCATCGCGCAGCACCTCGCCGTTATTGCTCAGCATCGGCCCCTGCACCATCACGCTTCTGCGTTTACCCGCCTGCTGTAGCTCCCAGCCGCTCAGGGCTTCCCGCCCGTAGCGCAGACAGGCGTGCTGCGCCAGATCGTCCGGCGTGTGGGGTTCGCCCGCGCGCGCCAGGTAGGCAGGGCTGGCGCAGATTAGACGTCGCTGCTCGCCGAGGCGTCGCGCAATCAGCGTCGAGTCCGCCAGCGCGCCGATGCGAATCGCCATATCAAACCCTTCGCCGATCATATCGACGTAGCGATCCGCCAGCTCGATATGAAACTGCAGCGCCGGGTGCTGCGCCAGAAACTGCGCGATAAGCGGCGACAGGTGACTCATGCCGAACGACATCGGCATGCTGATACGGAAGGTGCCGTGCAGCTCCTGCCGCCGCGTCGACATCGCCTGCTCTGCCTCACGGATATCGTCGAGAATGCGCTGCGCATGCGGCAAAAACAGCATGCCCGCTTCGGTAACCGACAGCTTGCGCGTGTTGCGGATCAGCAGCTGCGATCCCAGCGACGCCTCCAGCGCGGCCATGCGGCGGCTGACGTACTGCTTGGATAACATCAGCTGGTCGGCCGCAGCGGTAAAGTTGCCGGCATGGATAACGGCGACGTAAATGCGAAGGTCTTCAATCAGCATAGTGTCCACTTATTTGTGACAGTGATTGCCATTTCGGCCTGTTTTTAAAGGGATTAGTTTACGGTATTATCTGTTCCATCGGAAGGGCAACGGCGCTTCCCCCTTACAACACAGGAGCACACCATGATTGAGCAACGTCTGTCAGAGCAGCGCGGCCTCGGTGACCACGGCTGGCTGCATTCACGCCACACCTTTTCATTTGCCAACTACTGGGATCCGAAACAGAGCGGCTTCTCCGACCTGCTGGTGATTAACGACGACCGCGTCGCGGCTTCACGCGGTTTCGGCGCGCATCCGCACAGCAATATGGAGATCCTCTCTTACGTGCTGGAAGGGGCGCTGGAGCATAAAGACTCTATGGGCACTGGCTCCGTTATTGTTCCCGGCGACGTGCAGTTGATGAGCGCGGGCAGCGGCGTAACGCACAGCGAGTTCAACCACTCGAAAAGCGACGGCGTTCACTTCCTGCAGATCTGGATTGTGCCGGCGGAAAAAGGCACCCAGCCGGGCTATCAGCAGATCTCTGTGCCGGAAAGCGAAAAACGCGGTCAACTGCGTCTGATCGTGTCGCCGGAAGGCGAGGGCAACTCGCTGACGGTGCGCCAGGATATGCGGCTCTATGCCGGTCTGTTCGATGGGGAAGAAGCGCAGACGTTCACGCTGGATGAGGATCGCTACGCCTATATCCACGTGGCGCGCGGCAGCGTGACGGTTAACGGCATCCGCTTCAACGCCGGCGACGGCGCGCGAGTGCGCAACGAGAAAAGCCTCGCCTTTAGCGAAGGCGATAATGCTGAAGTGCTGCTGTTCGATCTGCGTCCGGTTGAGGTCAACCACCCGAGCCGCTAACGCCTGAAAAAAAGCCCGACGCTGTTGCGTCGGGCTTTTTCTTTATTTGTCGTCCTGCTTTTTCTCTGGCTCTTTCTCCAGCCCGGCGGGCTCCTCATGGTCGAGCCTGTGCGGTTTCAGCAGCTGAATGTCGAGGATTACATAGGTCATGGTGGTGATAAACAGCGAAATCACGCTGCCGATCACCCCGCTGGTGGTAAAGGTGAAGAAGTTATACATCACCACCCAGGTCAGGCAGATAAACAGCGCCAGCGCGACGTTAATGGCGGAAAACGAGTAGTGCGTGGTGCGCGCCCCCAAATCCAGGATCTGCTTATAGAGGTTGCCGCCGCTGTATTTCTCCAACAGCACGATAGCGCGCTCCCAGTTTTGCAGCCGACGGGCGCTGCTGCGGGTGACGAACAGAAACAGTAGCGACAGGAAGAAGCCGGAGAAGGCGATCAGCACCGGCACCGCCTGCAGCGCATAGTCGAGGCTTTTATGGCCGGTGCTGTGGGTGGCGAGATCCAGCGTCAGCGAAGCGCCGAGTGCGCCATACAGAAATACAAACAGCGCCAGAAACAGCGCGTTGCGCTTCCAGTCTCCTTCCACTTCAGCCATGCGCTGCGCGCGGGCGCTCAACAGCGCCTGCCGTAGATCTTCCGCCTGCGCGGAGCCGGGCGCGATAGCCGTTGCGGCGTCGCCGAAAAAGGTGTGCAGGAAGGGTTCATCCGCCTTTTCAATTCTCATTTCATTATCCATACAGGTGATACGCGATGGGCACAGTGTAATGGAGGGGGGCCGCAGGGCAAAGCGCGGCCGAGGAGATGTTTGCCATTCAGATGGCGCAGCGTCGGGCAGAACGGTAATGTTTCAGGGTCTCACCGGCAACCTGTAACGGAGAAAGCATCGTGCAATGGTTCAGTCAGGATAAATACGAGATTCGCCTTGAATGGGGCCTGTCTGCCGATAAGGGTAACCGCATTTATCCCTATCCGTGGAAGGACGAGTCTGCCACCGAGTATGCCAGGAAAATCGGAGCGAAGAGAGCCAGTCCTGACAGAAGATTCAGCGATAAAGGTTACAGCCTGTCGCCTTCACGGCGTGACAGGTTCAGTGCCAGTGATAGAGGGAGGGCATCATGCTATCCCCTTCATGTAAAAAGAGACGTCAGATGGATTTAGAAACTGCGCGTTTGAGGCTAGAACCCTTCCATGACTCACACTATGAGGGTTTGAGGATGATGGATAACGATTCCCGCGTGATGCGTTATATCAACAAAGGGATTGTTAAAACCCCCGAAGAGACCTGGGAAAGTATAAGGCGTGTTCAGTCGCGTTGGGAAAGTTACGGGTATTCGTGGTGGGCTATTAAAGAAAAGGCTTCTGAGATTGTCGTTGGCGCAGCATGCCTTCAGCATCTGGCAAACGTTGAGGGTGCACCTTTAGAGATTGGCTGGCGGCTCGTGCCGGAACAGAATGGCAAAGGCTATGCAACAGAAGCGGCTAGAGCAATTATTGCATTCGCAGCAGTGCAGACAGGCGCCACGTATTTAGTGGCTGTTGCCGATCCTGAAAATATTCCCTCTCAGAAAGTGATGCAGCGGCTAGGGATGACTTACAAAGCTATAGAGTGGCATTACGACACAACCTGCGTAGTTTATGAGCTTAACATTCAGCACACTGATCAATCGCAATGAGACGCGGGCATAACGTCCGCTTTGTGCCGGAAGCGGACGTTAGTGTTTTAAGAGTAAAACTCAGATACGACAGATTAACGGTATAGCAGCCAGACTTATTTTTAGTAAAACTCCTCTTTATGCTGATACCTATATTCTTGGGTTATCCCTGTATATCCATATGACGCAGCTTTGCAATCAATAACGTGCACGTTCGACTGAGGATGTAAGTTACCAATGGCCTGGTCCATAGCATTGTAAATTGCTTTTTGGTACGCCGCTTTCTGATCTTTGCTACATGTTTCATCTACGACTGTAACTTCGAGTCTAAACGAATTTTTCCCCCATTCATTCAAACTTTTACCATCAATAAACCAGTCGTCTTTATCTATATGTCTCACTATAACCATTGTTTCAAAGCTGTTTTTCTTTAATACATCGCACGTAATTTGAGTGGCTAAAAGTACGCACTTTTTGGTTAACATTTCATTCTTAGTGCCAGACAGTGTGAGAGTTATTCCAGGCATTATTACTCCTCATATTAACTATTGCTTAGCGTTATTATTACAGGCGTTGCCAAAGACTTTCGGCTATTTAGAGCTTCCTAAGATGACATAATTGAAAACGTGAGCGCAATTGTATGTCCGCTTTTCGCTCAAAGCGGACCTTACTGCTAAATCACTGGAAGATAATTATGCTTGTATGACTATTTGACTTGACAGTTCCGCGTTCTTTTTTGACTTCATCGCTTTTTGTAATGCCATTTTATCCAGTAAGTCCGCTACCCACCTATGGTGGGTAGCGGTGTATAGGGCAGTCAGCTGCGTATCCATAAACTAAAATCGACTCGTTTGACTTACTTTAACAGCAGTCGAATCCCAAGCAAGGCCATGACGGCTCCGCTTAGCCTGTCTAAAAATTTACGGTATTTAATGTAAGCCTGGCGCGGCCCTTCAGTGGATAACAGGCATGCAACGACGGCATACCAGAGTACATCGATAACAAAGGCCATGATGGGCAGAATGATATACATAACCGGCTGAATATCTTTGCTAAGCGCCGCAGAAAAGATACTGGCAAATACCAGAGCGGTATGGGGATTGCTGATTTGTGTGAAGACACCGGTAATAAAAGCTTTCGAGGCGCTGAGGTTCTGTGAAACGCCAGGATCGTTAAACCGGGTTGAAGGACGACGGATCATTTTCAACGCCAGCCACAGAAGATAGCAACCGCCGACAATTTTCAGCGCGGTGTAAAGTGATGGAATCAACGTCAGTAAGGTGTGAAGACCCGCTAACGCGATGGCAGCAAAGACCAGCGCGCCAAAACCCATACCCGCTGCTACAAATAATGCCGCCCGTCGCGAACTGGACATGGCCGTGCGGGCAACGAGAAGAAAGCTCACTCCCGGGCTCATTGCGCCGATCGTGATAGCCACACCAATAGCAGAAAGCGCAATCCAGTCAATGGTCATTTATCTTCTCCATTTTTTTTCAGTGTCAGCTAAATCAGTAGCCTTCAGCTGTGCCCTATCACAGCCCCAACGTTTACTCTCCAGAACCAGGACACCCGCTTTTCCTTCCCGCTGAATTCAGGTACCAATCCCGTAGAGAGAAGAGAGGGCAGCGTGATCTCAGGCATTAACTCCAGACACCGGCCCCCTGTACTGCATTACCTTCGAATGACTGAATATTTGTATAGGTGAATAGCCCATACAGGTCGTTAGGATCACAGAATAAAATAACTAAGAACTGCGAAGAAAGCCCGTCATCGGTATTTGGATAAACATGAAACTCGGTGCCTTCAGCCAGTAATTCATCGATATTGTCATAAAAAAGCGTACCGGCACCACCCGGATCGTTCAGAGGAGGGCTAAGCGTATTTATCGCCTGGCCTTTAAACAGATAATTTGCGGGAGCAGCGAGCTGTAACTGAATGTTCACGTCAGTGGATGAATAGGTAAAGGTCACTGTGGCTTTGTCATTGTCAGCCCAGTCTGCGTCACCAATGTTCCTGAGCCGCTGTTTTGCCTCTTCAGACCAGTTGGGAAAATGTTTTAGCACCGTCTCAATGGTTACTGCTTTTTGTTCAGGAGCAGAGTTTTTCATCACACCTCCTTTTTAGCCGCGTGCACGCTGGATGCGGGCATGACCTGTTATCACATGCGCCGGTGATTATTTCAATTAAATAAGCGCTGGTATGTTAGACCCACGCTCTTCAGCGTTACCGCCTTTCTCGAACCCTGTGCCGTGACGCTGGCCTGTCCGCTGACAAAATATTCATCATCAACAGATAAAAAGGTCGCCGTTGATGGCGACCTTAAAGATGAAGCGTGAAGCCCCGCCCAGAATGGTTGCCGCTACGCTCTGGCCTCCTTCAGCAGTTGCCTAATCACCTTCTCCTGTTCGGCGTAGTTTCCCTCGCCAAAGGCGCTATAGCGCAGCTGACCGTGCGCATCGAAAAGATAGTGCGCAGGCCAGTACTGGTTACCAAAGCGATTCCAGATAGCGTAATCATTATCTGCCACCACGGGGTAAGGCAGCCGCCACTCTCTGACGGCGCGGCTCACGGCTTGCTTATCGCGCTCCCAGGGATATTCTGGCGTGTGCACGCCGACCACCACCAGTCCCTGTGCCTGATATTTATTTGCCCAGTCGCGAACATGGGGCAGGGTGTGCTGGCAGTTGATACAGTCATAGGTCCAGAAATCGACCAGCACCACTTTACCTTTCAGCTTTTCAGGCGTGAGCGGCGCGCCGTTCAGCCACGACGTCCCGCCCTCCAGCGAGGGCAGCGCGCTGCTGGTTTGCGGCATCGCCACGGGTTCGAGGCGGACAGCCGGTTCCGGTTTTGCCATCCACTGACTCATGCGCTGCTCAAGATTCTGCGCAAAGGCTGGCGTGCTTTGCAGCAGGCTCACAGACCCACTACCGATCAGCGCGACCGAGGCCAGCATCAGCGCACCGGCTCCCTGCCGCAGGCGTGTCGTGAAGGCCAGCCCAGGGCGAAGCCGCGCGATCAGGCTGCGTCCGGCGAACCCGATCAGCCCCAGCATGATGGCCGCGCCGCTGCCGTAGGCAGCAAGCAGCAGGCTGACCGATAGCGGATTGTTTGCCACGACCGCCAGACTGAGAATGGCGCCCAGCACCGGGCCTGCGCACGGCGACCAGAGCAGGCCGGTTGCCAGCCCCGCCAGCAGGGCCGCAAGCAGACCGCTGTTGCGGTGACTGGCGCTGTTCAGCTGGTTTCCCATCGCGACAACTGGCTGGGTAATGAACTGCGCTATGCGCGAAGAAAGCAGCGTCAGCGCCGTCAGGGTCAGAAACAGCAGCGCAATCCAGCGTCCGGCGGCGGTAATGCGAACAACCCACTGGCTCGCCACCGTCGCCAGCAACGCCACAGAGGTGAACATAATGACCATGCCGCTCAGCAGCGCCAGCAGCTGCCCGTTGCGCCCGCGCACGCTGGCGAACACAAACGGAATGACCGGCAGCGTGCAGGGACTGAGCAGCGTCAGCATGCCAGCCAGAAAAGCAATAAACAGTAACATAATCAGCTCCTTACTTTGCCTGCACGGCGGCAGTGATCATGCGCGCCACGTCGTCCGGGTGACTGACCATCGAGACATGACTGGAAGCCACCTCGCGCGTCTGTGCGTGGATTTTGTGCGCCATGGCGCGCTGCAGATCGGGATTAATCATGCGGTCCTGCGTGCTGACCAGATACCAGCTCGGCTTCTGCGCCCAGGCTGCCTGCGCCACCTTGTCACCAAAAGCGGCGGCGCGGATCGGCCCCTGGGTGGCTGACATCAGCTTTTGCTGGGCGGCAGGCACATCCGGCGCAAAATCATCGGCCAGCGCACTCGGCGGCAGAGAGAGAAAGCCGTCAGCGGATTTTGTCAGGCTCGCGCTGCCCGGAGGCGCGGGGTAACTGTCGGCCAGGGCGGCGGTCGTCTGGTCCTTGTCCGGCGCGAAAGCGGCGACATAGACCAGCGCTTTGACCTTTTCATCGTTGCCGGCTTCGGTGATGACGGTGCCGCCCCATGAATGTCCAGCCAGCACAACATCGCCCTTCGCCCGCGCTATCGCGCGCTGCGTGGCGGTGACGTCATCCTGCAGGGAGGTCAGCGGCAGCTGCACGGCAATCACTTCATAATTTTTCGCCTGAAGCAGTGGAATGACGCGATCCCAGCTGCTGCCGTCGGCAAAGGCGCCGTGCACCAGCACGACAGAGTGGATTTCGTCGGCGTGTACCAACGGAGCGGCAGAAAGGGCCAGCAGGCCCAGGGAGAAAAAACGGACAACGGCTTTCATAGTAAACCTCATAACGGTGGATGAACGTCTGCCTGCTGGCAGTACCTTTATTAAACCCACCGCATGTGTTCAGCCTGTTTCCGCTATTGCCAGTTTTGTCGGTTTGTATGTGTAACCGACCGGGGGATACAAAAGGCTACAAATCGGTTTGTCGCAGCGTGACGCACGCATCGAGCCCGCCCTCGGGGCGATTGCTGAGGCGCAGCGTGCCGGACATCTGGCCGACCAGCTGGGCGGCAATCGCCAGCCCCAGTCCGGTTCCGCCGGTGTGGCGGTTGCGCGAGCTTTCCACGCGGTAAAACGGCTCCAGCACCGCCTTCAGCTCCGCTTCGGGTATGCCAGGCCCGTTATCCAGAACGTGAATCGTGACGCTCTCCTCATGGGGCGCGCAAAGCTGGATCTCCGCTTCGCCACCAAACTTCAGGGCATTGTCGATAAGATTGGTCATGATACGGTGCAACGCCTGCGGCCGGATGGCAAAGGTATCCTGTCCGCTGCAGGGCATAAACGTCACCGCTTTGCCGATATCCTGATAGTCGCAGGCTACGCTGTCGAGAAACGCATTCAGGCTGACGTTCTGCCGCTTCTCCTCTCGTACCTCAGAAGAGCGCGCATAGGCGATACCCTCTCGCACCAGCTGGCTCATATGGTCGAGATCGCTCAGCAGCTTGTCGCGCAGCTCTGGCTGTTCTGCCATCTCCACGCGTAGCTTCATGCGAGTGATGGGAGTTTGCAGGTCGTGAGAAATGGCTGCCAGGATCTGCGCGCGCGCTTTCAGGTGATCCTGTATACGCGTCTGCATGGCATTAAACGCGCGAGCCGCCTGCTGCACTTCCGCCGGGCCGTTCTCTGCCATCAACGGCGTGCTGGCGGTTGGCGTCAGCGCATCGACCGCCTGGGTGAAGCGCATAAAAGGGCGTACCACCTGGCGTACAGCCAGCCAGGCGCAGAAAAGCAGCAGCAGCAGCTGACCCGTCAGCACCAGCGGCAGCCAGCGCGCGATGGCAGGCATGCGTGGCCAGAGGTCGAGCGTCAGCGGGGCGCCATCATGAAGCGTCAGGTGCATCTGAATATGCTCGCGCGGACCAGGGATGGCGTGGAGGCTCATCTGGTAACGTCCGCCCAGCGTCTCCTGTAAGGAGCGCACCGCGTCGCGTGCCCGCCAGCTGCTGGGATAAGGCCCCGGCTCGCCTGGCGACAGCTGATATCGGTAGTTGCCGCGCGCCAGCTTGGCCAGCCATTGAGGACGTTCCGCTGCAGGCAAACGATCCAGGATCGCCACGCTGGTCGCCACATCATATTCAAGGTTGCCCAGCATAACGGTTTTGGCGCTGCTCATTCGCTCTATCATCAGGCTGACCAGCGTGGAGGCGTTGGCCAGCAGCAATCCGCCAAGCACAATAATCAGCAGGCGCGACAGCAGCGAGCGCGGCCAGAGCGTCATTCATACGCCTCTTTAATCACCACCGACGCGGCCAGCACATAGCCTTCGCTGCGCACCGTTTTGATGTAAGCCGGCTCGCGCGCATCTTCACGCAGCCGCTGACGCAGTCGGCTGACCAGCAGGTCGACAGAGCGTTCGAACAGCTCGGCATCGCGCCCCTGAGTCAGGTTCAGTAGTTGATCGCGGTTGAGCACGCGCTGCGGATGGTCGAGAAATACACGCAGCAGACGGTATTCGGCGCCGCTCAGCGCCACGATGACGCCACTGCTGTCAATCAGATGGCGCGCAGAGGTATCAAGCTGCCACTCGCCAAACGCAATAAGACGTCCGGCTTCTGTAATCTGTAAATTAGGCGGCAGCGCCCGGGTGCGGCGCAGGATCGCTTTGATGCGCGCCAGTAGCTCGCGCGCAACAAAAGGCTTAATCAGATAATCATCCGCGCCCATCTCCAGTCCGAGAATACGATCGGTCTCCTCGCTGCGCGCGGTCAGCATCAGCACCGGCAGATTACGCTGCGTGTCGCTGCGCAACTGGCGGCAGAGGGTCAGGCCGTCGTCTCCCGGCATCATGATATCCAGCACCACTAAATCGATATGCTGCGACGCCAGCACCGCACGCATCTCACGTCCGTTAGCGGCACCGGTTGCGCGGTAGCCGGACTTTTCCAGGTAGTGGGTGACCAGCTCGCGTATATCGCGGTCATCGTCAACGACCAGAATGTGATCGATGTGTTCCAAAACATCCTCCTTTTCTGCGACATACGCCAGCAGCGATCGTGAGAGTCGATCCTGTATATAAGAGTGCCGTTACATGGCCGCGGCATCCGTGATGGCTTTGACAAACGCTTCTGGATCTTCAGCCGGCGGATTGTGCCCGATATGACCGGTGAAGGTCCGGTGTTCATATTTTCCGCTGAATTTTGCCCGGTATGCTTCTGGAGCCGGATGAGGCGCGCCGTTATTATCGCCCTCAATGGTGATGGTGGGCACGCTAATCACCGGCAGCGTCGCTAACTTTTTCTCATAAGCATCATATTTTTGCTCGCCTTTTTCCAGACCCAGACGCCAGCGATAATTGCTAATCGTGATGGCCACCTGATCCGGGTTATCCAGCGCTTTCGCGGATTGATTAAAGGTCGCCTCGCTGAATGTCCAGCCGGGTGAGGCCTGCTGCCAGATCAGGCGGGCAAAATCATGGGTGTTTTGCGCATAGCCCTGGCGGCCACGCTCTGTGGCGAAGTAGAACTGATACCACCACTGCAGTTCCGCCTTCGGCGGCAGCGGTTTTTGGCCCAGCGTCTGGCTGCTGATCAGGTAGCCGCTGACGGACACCAGGGACTTCACACGTTCGGGCCAGAGCGCGGCAACGATATCAGCCGTGCGTGCGCCCCAGTCAAATCCGCCAAAGACGGCCTGTTTGATGTTGAGCGCATCCATCAGCCCCACCACATCTGCCGCCATGGCAGACGGCTGACCGTTGCGCGGCGTGCTGTCTGAGATAAAGCGCGTGCTGCCGTAGCCGCGAAGCCAGGGCACGATAACGCGATAGCCTTTGGCCGCCAGCTTCGGCGCTACCGTGGCATAACTCTGGATATCGTAGGGCCAGCCGTGCAGCAGAATAATGGGCTGCCCGTCGCGAGGACCAATATCGACATAACCGACGTTAAGCACACCGGCTTTGACCTGATGAATATGACTAAATGCGGCGGCATAGTCGGTTTCTGACGAGGCAGCGAAGGCAGAGGTCGCGGCGCTCAGCGCCAGTGCGGCCAGCAGTGACGGACGAAAAAAAGCGTTCATAGCGGTGTTCCTCAATGTGTTAGTGATGTGCGGCATGCTCGGGTACGGTGAAGGTGACGGTTTTGCTGTCGAGCGGCTTATGGGTAGGATCGGCCAGAATAAGGGTCACCTTGTGTCTCCCGGCGGGCAGCCCGACCAGGATGACGGGTTCACCGCTGGTGTCTGCCCAGTGCCACGGATTGTCATCAACAATCACGTGAATATGCCCAACGCGCGGGGTGATGTTCAGCGCCTTTGGGCCAAATATCGGCTCGATACGTAGATTCTCGGCCCGGTACTGAATAAACACCGCGCCTTTGCGCAGCGGGCCGGCCAGCGGCGCATCCACAATCAATTTCGCCGGAGGCTGTGGGGTTTCCAGCGGCGCGACGGCAGCCGGCCCCAGCACAGCGCCGGCGCTCAGGTCGCCGAGCCTGTCGGCCCAGGCACAGGTTGCCGAAGCGCCCATCAGCAAAGATGAAATCAACAGTCGGGTTAACATCGGGGTCTCTCCACGCAGTGATGTGATGCGTAAAGAAGAACACGGCAATGTAGAGGGGATATGTGCAAAACGGCGGGTTGTGCAACGGGGTGTATGTGTTCAGCCGGCGGATACAGTGTGATACAAAACTAATGAAGCTCACAAAGGCGGTCGATAAAATTTAGCCAGGGCTTGTTGGCGCACCGTTGCGCAGCCGGGGTCTACCAAAGGTATCTATGAGGGAAAGTCCGCTTTGAGCGAAAAGCGGACGTGGCATCAGCACCGGTTACGTGTTAAAAACCTGGCCCTCGGAGCTTTAATTTTTCTTATTCTGATAAAGATCCCAGCGGTTGCCGTAGATGTCCTCAAACACAACGACCATCCCGTACTCCTCCTCTCGCGGTTCCTGGCAGAAGTTAACACCCTTTTCCTTCATGGCGTTAAAGTCGCGCCAGAAGTCGTCGGTCTGCAGGAACAGGAATACCCGCCCACCGCACTGGTTGCCGATAAAGCCTTCCTGTCGCTCGTTTGAAGCACGTGCCAGGAGAAGATTACAGTCGCTATCCGGATTGGGCGTCACAACGACCCAGCGCTTACCCGGTTGCGGCGTGTCTTCTACCAGCGTAAAGCCCAGCTTGTCGGTATAGTACTGAATTGCGCAGTCATAGTCGTCGACCACGATGGCCACATAACCCATGCATCATTTTTGCATTCTAATTTCTGTTCCATTAAGTTGCTGACATAACTGCTTTGAAACAACTTTTTAACACAATCGAACGCCACTAGTCGCATTGATGAATCCAAAACAACAACTTTCGCTTCTGGAAGAGAACTGACATGTGTGCGGGACAAAGTCCGCTATGAGCGAAAAGTGGACATTTAGATAGGCGTTGACTTGCTATCCGCCCATATTAAAGCCAGATTTTTGAAAATCTCTGTAGACTTCTGGATTGTTGAAGGCCGGGAAATTAGCTTTATGGGCTGCTGATTCAATCGCTTCGCAATAGGCTTTATTACCATTGCTGGTTGATATATTTAAAGCCGTACCATCCTGAGCAAATTCAATATGCAACCTGCATTTTTTCCCCTTCCAGTTCTGTGACACATCAAGTTTGTTATTTATTGCCGCCCTGATTGCCCGTGCTTGCGCACCCCATTCATCCTGATCATCCCAGCGCCCTGAACTGCAATTACCTGTAGCTGTGGTCTTATGGCATTCGGAAGGATGCAACGGCGCGCATCCCGCGACCAGGCTGACAATAATGGTTAGCATAACGATTTTGTTTACGGTTTTAGACAATTCCATTTTTTGCCCCTTAATCCCTTTAAACCTCAGCAATATGGGCACATTCTTACTTCATTATGCCATCTTTTTAACCACTAATTAATTGCACTAGCAATTTTACGTCCGCTTCTGGCACAAAGCGGTCATTATTCTCAACTAATCCCCGGTTAACACCGGCTCCCGGCAAGCCGGGTCGTCAGCTCTGGCCGGCTGGCTGACAAGCTACGCCAAACCGCAAAGGGCTGCGTTTCGGGCCTGGCGGTTGGGGTCTGATGGCGAACCCTGGCAGTCCAGATTCGGTGATGCTGACGTATTACTATGCTGAATCAACATGGCTGAGCATCAGGCCAATGGCCCGAAAAAGGCGATCTTACAGAGCGATCACAAACTCATTACCGATTTCACCACTTTGGCTGGCGCACCTCCCTCATTTTGCCCGGCATACTGTGATGATACTGCATGGGAGAAAGTTTCAGTTAACCGGCAGGATACAGAGCAAAAACTTCAATCTGCTTTTTCAGTTTAGCTGCGCTCTTAATCGCATGACATTGACCATGAAAGCTCACTGAATGGCACTGAGTCACTGGCTGTGAGGCCCTGCGAAGGAACTCATTAAGGAGTTAAAATTTATCAATAGCGGGCGCACTGCGAAACTCCGAAATACAAGATTATTACAGTCGATACTTTCTGCGCTGCTTTTATTATGATTTATATTAACAAGTTACGTGATATACTTATATAACTTTACATTAAATGAGATTTGTTTACCTTTATCCGCGGCTGTTGTTATATAAGCACTTCAAATGATTAACAGGACGTATTGGTCATGTATGACGTTGCAGTTGTAGGGCTGGGGGCGACAGGAACCAGTTTACTCAGCCAGCTACAGGATGAAATTTATAACATCAGAACGGCTCAGCCGCGAATTGCCGTTTTCAACCCCCCTGCCAGCTTTGCAAAAGGAAAAGCGTTTGGTGATGCTGATGCCATACACAAGGTCAATACCCCGCCGGGGTTGATGTCAGTGACGGCAACTGAACCAGAACTGTTTGGTCACTGGTTGCATTCCACCTTTAACTCCCGTGAACGCTGGCCATCGCGCCTCAGATACTCAGATTTTATCCGCCAGACTTACCGTGACGTTAAGCAGGCCGGGATACTGAAAATTGATGAATTCCACCACAGCGTGGTGAGCATCAGGAAGCAGGGAGCATCGTTCTCCCTGTGCGATGACAGCGGAAACTCAATCTTCGCCCGTAACGTTGTGATGTGCCTGGGGCATTATCTGAAAGCGCCTTTCCGGCGTTCGCCGGAAAGCCTGGTTTTATTTCGCATTATACGCAGTTCGATCAGTCTTCTGCTGCGCCGCTGCTCATCGCCGGTAGCGGTCTCACGGCCGTTGATGCGTTTCGCTATGCGTTTGGCAAAAGTCAGGTGAAAATCCATCTCTTTTCACGCAGCGGTTATGTTCCGACCTGCCTTACGAGCAGTAACCGCTATACACCCGTTCACCTGACCTGGCGTAAAATCATGTCTGCCACTGCGGAAAGTGAAGACATGCTGAACGTATTCTCCCGTCTCCTTCGAAAAGAGTTTTACCTTCTCAGAGAAAAAGGGGAATTCCGGCCTGCTATGAAGCTGTTACGTGAGGAGCGGCAGACCGAGTATTTCCGCATGCTGCTTACGCGTGCGGAGAACTGTGATCTGCCCTGGCAGGATGTTCTGGTTTCAACGCGGCCGTATATGCACAAGCTCTGGAACGCATTCACATCCGAACAAAAGCTGCGATTTATGAAAATGTACGGTGCGGTGTGGGCCGCCTGGCGTCATCCGGTACCTCAGGAGGTGTTTGGTGAACTAATCGAGGCTTCTGCTCATGAGAGGGTAAGGTTTCATCAGGCGCTTGCTGCTCCGGAACAGACTGACAGCCGTTATGTGTTGCAAACCCGGTCAGAAACGCTTTCATTCCGTCATTTTTGGGATGCAACGGGAGGCAGGCTTGATATTGGCCAAACGACACACCCATTGTTACAGGACCTGCTGAGCCAGTCGCTGATTGAAGGACAACCCTGTGGCGGCATCAATACCGACCCGCTGATTTTCCAGTGCCAGGTTAATAACCGTAAGGTGAATGGCCTGTTTAATATCGGGCCGCTCAGTAAAGGAAGCCTGTTCTCGACCAATGCCTTCTGGTTTAACGCACGCTGTGCGGAGACCTGGGCCAAACAATGGGCCGTAAAATTCTGTTCGGCAGACATAAAGGAAGAATCGTGAGTATTTTCTTTCCTCTGATTTATCTTTTCGCTGGCTGGCTCGTGGGCAAAACCTCGCTGGATTTCAAAACGGCGGCATCGTGGGTATTAACGCGTATCGCGATACCTGTTGTGATTATTTTCAACATATCCACCCGCTTTGGCAGTATGAGTACCATCATTATTGCAACAGCGATGTTTATGCTGGCCATGCTGGTAGTTTGCCAGCGGATTATGTGTGATCCGGTGAAAAGCCTGTGCTTCAGCTATCTCAACATTGGGTGGCTGGGGCTTCCTGTTGCCAGTGCACTGTTTGGCAATGATGCTTCTACTATCATCATTGCCGCCTACGTCGGCAGCTCCATCGTGGGGAATTCAGTGGGTGCAGGTATGCTGTCAGGCAGCCGATTTAATCTTCTGAAACTGGTTCAGACACCCCCTGTGCTGGCCTTGTTTGCCGGTGCGATACTCATCCCTTTCGGTCAGGATGTCAGCCTCTGGGGGACCGAACTCTATAGCGTTTCGAAGTTTATGATGAGTTTTCTGGGCATGGCGGTGCTGGGAATCTGGCTGTCGAAAATCAGGCTCTCGGCAAGCGATCTCCTGCGTGAGATTAAGCCGTTTCTGCTCAAGTCTGTCGTTATGGCCGTTCTGGTTTCGCTGCTGCTGCTCCTGGCTAGTTCACTCAATTTCAGGCTCATCGCAGAGAACCCGGAGACGTTGTATCTGTTCTGCCTGCTGCCACCCGCGGCCAATATCATTGTGCTGGAAACGCACTACCTGGGCACAGGTAAATCGGCAAGACCTATTACCTGCGGGACCTGCGTCAGCATAATCGCAATAAGCCTCTATGCGGCCGTTATTCTCGGGTTCAGGGCGTGGGGATAGCGGGCCGCCTCACTCTCTCAAGCTTGAGGGGTTTGCCAAAACTACAGGGGTTACCCAACGTCTTCCGGGCCTGTGAGCGCAGCTTTCAGTCTGAACTCAATGTGTGAAAGGCGAGGCAAAAGGCAGTGGCCATTCTGGATACCGAGCCTCCAACGCTCCGCTTTGAGAAGATAAACGGTCGTCATGTCCCTATCACATAAGCAGAAGTCATCGGGATGACGTTAATGCGCGTTACGCCTTACTTTATCCCGGTTGATCCAGGCGTTGGGGCAATGCCTAAATCAAATCGTACAAGCTGATAAACAGCCTGGGCAAGATGCTCGTTACCAGCGAATAAATGAATATTTTCGAAGGCGCTGCGTGTAAAAATGACGGGCGCCAAGCCATGCGAGCAGCGGCGTCTAACAATGCAAATACTACGGACAGAAAAAAGCCGCGCTGCTTGTACCTCGCTATGCAACCTTTGCCTGCCAGTGATTTGCGACGATGGGAGTCCGCTTTTGGCACAGAGCAGACATGCGCACAAGACAAGGTCCGCTATGAGCGAATAGCGGACGTTCCGTGCCAGAATAACCGCAGCAATTCTGAGGGACCGGACACAGCTCTGCTGACGAAGGTACCTTTTATGGCCAGTAATGTTTAAACCAGCTTTCGCTAGGTAATATAGCTATTCAGTATCACTGGCAGGGGCCTGAATCTGCTGCTCTCGAAGACTGATGAGGCGCTCTTCTAATGCAGTTTCCATAAAGGCGTAGGCATCGCTTCCCAGAACAAGGCGCAGAGGGGCCGATTCCATTGCAGTAAGTTTTAAGATCATGCTGGCCATCTTTTCAGGTGCGCCTTTGGCGGTATATCCGTTATCGTTTAAACGACCCAGCATCTGCCCCAGCGGCGTGTCTCTGTAGGCATCCGGAAGCGCCCCCATTTGCTCGCCTGCGGTACTCCGGAACGCCGTGCGCGCCGACCCCGGCTCCACTATGTTGACCGAGATGCCGAACGACACGACTTCTTTGGCCAGTGACTCAAAGAATCCCTCCAGCCCCCACTTGCTGGCGTGATAAAGCGATGCTCCTGGATGTGTCGCCTGGCCGCCGTAAGAGGAAATCGCAATTATTTTCCCTCCCCCCTGCTGGCGCAGGAAAGGAAGCGCAGCTCTGGTCACCAGCACAGGGCCGAGCAGATTGGTGTCAAGCTGGTGTTTTATTTGTTCAGTACTCAGGCCCTCTGCGGGTCCGAACAGTCCATATCCTGCGTTGTTCACAACAACATCGATGCGCCCTGCATCCCGGAAAGCTTGATTGACCATAGCTTCAACGGAATCCGTATGTGAAAGATCGAGTTTAAGCACGCTCAGAGTGTCAGGGTACTCTGCAGCCAGTGCCTTAACGGGTTGATGACTGCGGACCGTTCCGATAACCCGATCGCCCTGCAGCAGAAGTTGCCTGGTTATCGCCAAGCCAAGACCGCTGCTGATACCAGTGATAAACCACGTTTTATTAGACATGCTCACCCTTATAACTAACCGTTTAGTTAGTTGTGAATTTATAACTGTCTAACCGGTTAGTCAATCAGTAAACTGAGCCAAGATTTAACGGTACAGGGAAAAGAGATGAGAGATGCTGAGGCGAGTCGGGCAAAAATCCTGGAAGCCGCAACGGACGAATTTGCCACCTGGGGCATTGCGGGGGCGAGGATTGAGCGTATAGCCCGGACGGCAGGTTTCAACAAAAACCTGATTTATATCTACTTTGAAAACAAAGAGACTTTATTTCAGACCGTGCTGGAGACACACCTGACAGCGGTATATGACCGCTTGCCGTTCAGGCCCGACGACCTCGCCGGCTATGCGTCAGATGTTTTCGACTTTGCGCAGAGCCATCCGCGCATTATGAGGCTGATGGCCTGGTATTCGCTTGAGCAGCGCGCCACGGGCATCAGCGGCAGAAATGCCTCTTTTGACAGCAAGATAGCAGCCCTTCAGCAGGCGCAGGCCGCCGGGCAGGTGAGCGAAGCCTTTCCGCCGGCGTTTCTGCTGATTACCATCATTGCGCTGTCTACCGCGTGGTCCGCCGCCAGTCCGTTTGGGACGTTCTGCGATAACATGCCGGCCGATGACATCAGAAATATGCTGCAGCGCATGATTGAAAAAATGATCCGATCGGAATAAACGCGCCTCCCGGCAAGCGGTACCGGGAGGATTGCCCGTCAGGCTTCACTCTGACATGGCTCAGCAGTCGCTACGGGCTTCCTGAGTTTCTCGGACAGCTGCAGGCTGACCAGCGCCAGTACAATGAAGGCCACCGACATCCCGGCCAGCCCGTAAAATCCTGCCACCGGATAAATCCAGGAGGCCACCGCTGAGCCAAAGCCTATGCCCCCGAACATAAAGGCACTGGTCAACGCCAGCGCAATGCCGCGATGCCGGGTAGACGACAGTTCAACGATCCTGCGCTGCTGGCTGGGCCAGAGCAGGTCTGTGGCAAAGGCCCAGAAGACCAGCGCCGCAAGCAGCACCCCCAGCGCTTTCGGCAGCAGGGCAATTAGCGCCGTATCTGTGATGAGCAGTATCATGCCCGTCAGCAGCAGCTTTTCAGATGTAAAGCGTGTGGCCGCTCGGGTGACCCAGAGGTTTCCCAGCACCCCGGCTACGCCCAGCACCGCCAGCGCCGCAGAGACCGCATGCGTGCCGCCGGCATAGGTGTCGCGGATAAGCGGGGCGATAAAAGAGTAAAAGCTGTAGACCCCGGAGGTGATGAAAAATACCACCAGGAAGGCCGTCAGGTATTTCCCCTCAGACAGCACGCCCGCCATCTCGGTGAGCCGGATACGCGAACCCACACTTTCATCCGGCACCGTCAGCAGGACGTTCAGCCCGCTCAGCAGGCTCACCAGTCCGACAAGTAAAAACAATGCCTTCGCCCCCCACATGCCAGCAATCCACGCGGCAAGCGGAATACCGGCCAGGCTCGCCATCGACACCCCGAGTAACACCATGCCGATAGCCCGCCCGCGCTGTTGTTCATGTACCAGTTCAGAACCTAGCGCAACCAGCACCGGGCCGATAAACCCTGCACCTACGCCCATTAGTATGCGGGAGGCAACCAGCGCACCGTAGGCCGGAGACAGCGCAAAAGCGAAGGCGCCCAGACCAAACAGCCCGATGCCCGTGAGTACCAGCTGGCGACGGCGCAGATGGCCAAATATGACCTGAACCAGCGGGGCGGCGAGCGCAAAGGTCAGGCCGAATATACTCAGTAAGCGCGCGCTCTGCGCATCAGTCAGCTGCCAGGCAGCAGAGATAGCAGGCAGGCTGCCGGCGACAGACAGCGCACCGGTAGCCTGTACAAAGTAAGCGATGCTTAGTGCGCGTAAGGCGCGGCGCTGGGAAGACGTGATAGCAGCGTTCATGATTCAGCTCCAGATAGAGCAGGGGCCTGAGGCCCCTGATGATGTTACTGAACAGGGATTGGGTTATCCGCCACGGACTGGTTGAACTGGTTCACCAGTGTATGCTCGTCTGCGCCCGGGTTATCGCGCACCGGCAGCACGCGATCGACAATGGCTTCGATGGTGTCGGTGCCGAGCTTGTCAAAGGTTTCGCGAATAAAGTCTTCCAGTGGCATGGCGCGCGGATCACCGCTCTTGTAAATCAGGTCGGTATCAACCCATGGCGGAGAAATTTCAATCACCTGTACGCCGCTGTCGCGCAGTAGGAAACGCTGAGACAGGGTATAAGAGTGAATGGCGGCCTTGGTGGCGGAGTAGAGCGCGTTGGTTGCCAGGGGCAGAAACGCCAGCACTGAGCTGTTGTTGATCAGCACCGCGTCAGGCTGCTGTTTCAGGTGTTCGATAAAGGCGGCACTGACGCGCACCGGCCCAAGAATATTGGTATCCAGCAGGGTGACCGCCTGCGCATCGTCCAGCTCGCCGGCCGCGTTGTCGAAAGGCATGATGCCGGCGTTGTTGATCACCACGTTCAGCGCCGGATAGCGCGCCAGCACGCTCTGCGCGGCGGTTTTAATGCTGTCGGCGCTCGTCACGTCCAGCACCACATAATCCATGCCCGGGCTGGCAGCGGTCACCTCCTTCAGCAGCGCCTCACGGCGTCCGGAGATAATCACCTGGTTACCCAGCTGATGAAATTTTTCTGCCATTGCGCGGCCGATGCCAGAGGTGCCGCCGGTGATGAAGACAGTGTTGTTAGTCAGTTTCATGGTCATATTCCTTCAGATAATGAGTTGTAAGGTTATTGAGCCGTCAGGGTAAATCAGTGCACAGAAACAGGCTGATAGCGTGGAGCCGGTGCGTCGCTGCCAAGGTGCGGGATCATCGCCTGGCGCGCCTGCTCGTAACTGGTCCACAGGGTTTCGTCCTGCAGGGACGGAATGGTGATCAGCTCGCCGCGGGCAAAGCCGGTCAGGGCGGCATCCACCATCTCCTGTGCGCTCATCACGATTTTCGGGTCGAGCTGCCCGACAGGCAGGCCGCCGTTATCCCAGAAAGGCGTGGCGGTGGCGCCAGGTAGTACGGCCTGCACCTGAACGCCTTTGCTGGCCAGTTCGTGATGCAGCGACTGCGTAAATGCCAGAACAAAGGCCTTAGTGCCGCCGTAGACGCCGTTCAGCAACTCGGGCGCGACGCTGACGATAGAGGCAATATTGATGACGGCGCCGCGTCCGCGGTCAACAAATCCGGGTACCACGGCGTAGGTCAGGCGGGTCAGAGCCGTGACGTTCAGGTTGATCATGGCGGTCATCTGCTCTGCGCTGCTCTGCAGCAGCGGCGTGTAGGTGCCGATGCCGGCATTGTTAACCAGCAGCGTGATGCTGGCGTCCTGACGCAGCTTTTCTTCCACTCTGGCAAGCTGGGCGGAATCGGCCAGGTCAGCCGCGACAACCTCGACGCTGCGGCCGCTGTCGGTAGTGATATGCTCTGCCAGCTGGTTCAGGCGATTGTGGTTACGTGCCACGATAATCAGGTCATAGCCCATGCGTGCCAGGCGGCCGGCGTAAAGTGCGCCCATGCCGGTGGAGGCGCCGGTGACAACGGCGGTGCCGCGGTCGGTGTGTGTCTGCTGCGTCATGATGTTCACCTTGTCAGTTATCGGGTTGGTGAATTCATAGTACGCAGCCACGCACAGGCGCGGCTGACAAGAAAGGGTGTGTTTCAGGACATCATGATGGCCGGATTAATGGACATCATGATGGAAGAAGCAGGAAAAGAGGCGGGGGCGTCAGGCTTTTCCGGTGCGTATAGACTGCGGCGGAATGCCATAGCCACGCATAAAGACCTCGCGCATGTGTCGCCGGTCGCGAAATCCTGACTCACGCGCAATCACTTCCATTGACAGCCTGCTCTGCTCAATCAGCAGCCTGGCATTTTCGAGACGCAACGCCTCCACCGCTTTCGCCGGCGACTTGCCGGTTTCAGAGCGGAACAGACGGCTGAGCTGGCGCGCGCTGACGTGCACCGCATCCGCCATTTCTTCAATGGTTAAAGGCTTGCTGAGGTTTTTGCGCGCGTATTCCAGCGCAGACTGCAGGCGATCGCTGCGCGGCGAGAGCATCAGCATCTCCGAATGCTGGGTCTGCCCACCTGAGCGGCGGTGGTGCATGACCAGCAGATGCGCCACGCTGCGCGCGACCTCTGTTCCCAGATCCTTCTCCACCATGCCCAGCGCCATATCGAGACCGGCGGTTAAGCCGGCGGACGTCCAGACGTGGTCATCGATGATGAAAATGCGATCTTCCTCCACCCGGGTGGTGGGGTGCATCGTTTTCAGGGTCTGCGCGTGGATCCAGTGGGTGGTGGCGCGGCGCTGCGCAAGCAGTCCCGCCTGGCCCAGCACAAAGGCGCCGGTACAGATACCGGCCACGCGGCGCGCTTTCAGCGCATGGGTCTGCAAAAAGGTCACCACGCCGGGCGTTGCCGGCAGTTCAACCGGCGTCAGCACCCCGGCGATAAGCCAGGTATCAACGGGCGCGTCCGCATCAAGCGGTTTGCTGTCGACGCTGAAGCCGTACGAAGATAAAACGGATCCACCCCTTTCAGAGTAAACCGCGCAATCATAGAAAGGTTCACCCTTAACCTGATTGGCGAACTCAAAGATACTCAGCGTGGACAACCCTAAAACCTGAAAGTAATCAGAAATCAGTAAGCCTACCCGATGCATCATATTCTCCTGTTACAGCCTGGCGCCGGAACCGTCTGGGTTGCCGGTATCGCTGAAAACGTTGAGCATTAACAATACCCTGAATAAGACGCTTCACGTACTGACTTTTTAAGTGTGCGTCAATCCTCCTGCAGAACCGGACTTTCTATCTTCACTTTTCACGTGAAAGTGTTTGCTGTTATTGCACCTGTTTTACAGCAGATGTCCGCACTATTATTCATTTCACACAAGGCAGCGGAAATAACCGGCTGCCCTGATAAATAACCCTGAACATCTCAATCACTGATTAAGGAAATGAAAATGAAAACTGTAAAATCTGCTCTGATTATTGCCGCCCTGACCGCCATTTCATTTGGCAGCTTTGCTAAGAGTGTGACCGCAACGGGTTCGACGCTGGATGAAGCGGAGTCACAAATTGCGCAGCAGGCTAAAAAAGCAGGCTCTGATTATAAAATTACCGAAAGCTATGCCGGAAACCAGTTCCACATGACGGCAGAGCTGATTAAGTAAATATAAAACGATGAAAATGGCCATTTATCTGAGTGGCCTTTTTTATATTTCACATGTCATTCTTTTATTTAAGCCTTTCAAGAAATCGCCGCTATAAACCCGTCTCGCTCCTTCAGCAGTGACATCATTGACAAGTTTTCCGTCAAGAGAATACCTATAAATCATTATCTATCAACAAGTTGTGTGTTTTTATTTGCCTGATTAAAAATTTTTATACTCAAAATCAGCCTGGGCCTGCGCTTAACCTTTTGCTTTTATCAGAAATAGTTATTTAAGAGCTGAAGCAGGTAAGGTAACTCCAGCTTATCTTCATTCCACACGTGAAAGTCTTTCCCGAAAAAGTCTCTTTTTCATTACGGGAGTGTTTATTAATATTTAACTCATACAAGGCGGTCGAATTAAAAGGCTACCTTAAAACACTGACCTGACATCACGACTACTTTTAAAGGAAATGAAAAATGAAAACTGTAAAATCCGCACTGATTGCAATCGCTCTTACTGCTGTTTCATTCGCTGGTTTCGCGCAAAGCATTACTGCGACAGGTTCGACAATTGATGACGCTGAATCTCATATTGCGCAGCAGGCTCAGAAAGCAGGAGCCACTTATAAAATTACCGAAAGCTATTCAGGTAATCAGGTACACATGACGGCGACGCTGCATAAATAAGTTGAGTCGGGAAGGGCCATTTCAGTGAAATGGCCCTTTTAATTCAGGCGCTCTGGTTGGCGGCTGATACAGACTGCGTTCCCAGCACGAAAGCCGGATGGGTACGCATTAACGCCGTAATAGACTTGAGATGTTCGCGCAGCAGGCCGTGCAGCTCCCTGATCGCTGGCGAAAATTGTTTACGGTGGGGGCAAATAAGATTTAACGGCACGGCTTCCCCAGGTTGTTCGGGAAGCAGCACTTCCAGCCGGCCAGCCAGCACATCGGTGCTGACATCTATCCATGATTTATAGGCAATGCCCATTCCCGCTACAGCCCAACGCCTCACCAGATCGGCATCATCACACAACATCCTGCTACTTACCGTCAGCTGGCGCCGAACGCCATTTTCTGGAAATGACCATTTATCGTAAGCGTGCCCGTTAAGGGTATAGAGCAGACAGTGGTGCCTGAGCAAATCATCAAGGTGCTGCAGCCTGCCGTGTTTGTTGATATAGGCGGGCGAAGCGGTGAGCACGCGCCGGTTATCTTCGGCCAGCGGCAACGCTACATAACTGCTGTTTTCAAGCGTGCCATAGCGGATGGCCACATCCACCGGATCGCGAAAAACATCGCTGACCTGATCGGACAGAAAGAGGCGAAGGGATATTTTGGGATGTTTTTCGCAGAAAGCGGTGATCACCGGCAGGATGATGTTTCGCCCGATGTCTGACGGAATGGCAATTTTAAGTTCACCCTGCATTTCATCTTCACTGCCCAGCAGGCGCTCGGCGCCTGCCTGCAAGATGGTCAGCATTTCCTGTGCATAAGGAAGCCAGGTTTCTCCCTCTGCGGTAAGGCGCAGGCTGCGCGTGGATCGCGCAAACAATCGTTTATTCAGGTCGCGCTCCAGGCGGTTGACGGCGGCACTGACCTGCCCCGGAAGAATATCGGCTTCACGGGCTGCACTGGAAAAGCTGCCCAGCGCGGCGGAACGGACGAACAACGTAACATCTTCAAGACGTATCATTCAGACTCCAGAATGCAAAACGTATTCGGATCCGGTCAGGCTAAGACATTACTGGCTATCAGAAGATCTGATAAAGCCAAGCAGGGCGGTGACGCGCGCCTGCCAGCCCTGCGGCTCAAGTCTGTCATTCGCTTCCAGACAGGCCTCAACCAGAAAAGACCAGATAATTTCAGCCATTACGCCGGCATTTTTTTGTACCGGGATATTCATCCGTATCTGTTCGATGACCGCTCCGCGAAAGTCGCGCACGATCTCCAGCGCAGCTGCGGGCAGAACGGCAACTTCCCGCGTGGAGTTAATTATGAAGCAGCCGTTAAACGCAGGATTATTAAACGGCGCAGCCAGCAGAAACTGCTCAATATTTTGCCAGCCATACGGCTGTTTTTGTAACAGAAACTGGGCAGGCGCGCTACTGACATAGTGTTCAAGCGCGCTGACAAAAAGCTGTTCTTTGCTGCAGAAGGTTGCGTACAGGCTTGAGCGGTTAATATCCGTCGCTTCTTCAAGCTGGCCAAGGCTGGTTCCAGCCAGCCCGTTCTTCCAGAAGACAGGAATAACGCGACTCAGAACGTCTTCATTGCTTATTTTCCTCGGTCTGGCCATCAGAACCTCCGTTTTAAACCAATCATTTTAATATGCATCTTACCCGCAAAAATTACCAGCCTGATAAAAATAAAAAACTGATTGGTTCAAAACCGCTTGCTTTCTCCCGGCATTAACGACTAGTTTTAAAACGAACAGTTTAAAACAGAGTTCTAACATGAAAACCGAATCGCTTTCAGCCCGATATGCCTTCTGGATTAGTGCCGCCGTGGTGGCCCATACGCTCTGGACCAGCGCAGCACCCGCAATGATCTATCCGCTCTATGCCGCACAATGGCACCTGTCCTTTACTCTTGTAACGGTGATTTTTGCCGTTTATCCGCTGACGGTCGTGGTGACGATGCTGCTGTTTGCGGGTCTGTCTGACAGAGCAGGCAGAAAATATGTCATGCTCGCTGGCCTGCTCAGCTCTGCTGCGGGCGTGCTGATGTTTGCGGCTGCAGACAGCCTAGCTGTCCTGTTGGCGGGGCGGGTCATGATGGGAATAGGCGTGGGATTATCAGCAGGGCCTTCGGCCGCGGCACTGGTAGATTACGCCGGTCAGGGCGGCTCAGCGCGCGCAGGTGCGGTGACGCTCGGGGCGCAGTCGGTGGGGTTCGCCGCTGCCCTTTTACTGGCCGGGGCGCTGGTCACGTGGGCACCGGTGCCTACGCGCCTGAGTTTTTATGTTCTCTTTGCGCTGCTCATAGTCCTGATCGTTCTTTGTCTGTTCATCCCGGGCGACCGTCCTGTGGGGATGCCTTCCAGACTGCTGGCCCGCCCTGACGTGCCAGTATACCTGCGCCACACTTTCATCTATGCCGCGCTGGCGGTAACGGGAGCCTATACCCACGGGGTGCTCATATCATCTGTAGGCGCTCAGATTGCGCGTTCGCTCATCGGTTCACCCAGCCCGTGGATTAACAGCGTGGCGCTGGCACTTTTTCCCGTGGCGCTGGGGATCGCTGGAAGCCTTGCCAGAAAGATTGAGGCTCGCCGTTCAGTCATAACGGGATCGATTGTCTCCGCGACGGGTATGGTCAGCCTGTGTATATCCGTATCTGAACACAGTCTGTTTTTTTTTATCAGCGCCTCACTTATCTCCGGCGCCGGCTATGCCTTTATGACCTTTGGCGGGCTGGGCCTGATTGCGCGCGAGGCACGGCAGTCGGATCGCGGCAGCGCCATGTCTATGCTGTTCGTTTTTGCCTATCTCTTTACCGGCGGGCTCGCCGTTGTCCTCGGCAAAATGGCCACACAGCTGAACCTGGCGGTGGCGGTGTTCACCGGCGCGTTGATCCTTATTTTCATCTGTGCAGTGCTGATTATTCTTGGTTTATTTCAGCTGCGCAGCACAAACCGGCTTTCTGCAGCCGACATCTGAAACGTTTCTTACCACTCACCGGCGCTGAGATGTCATGCAGCGCTACAGGTTTCTTTTACCGAAATTCAGGAGAATACAATGTCCTTAAACATCTATCCGCTCAACCTGGGCAATATTACGCTCGATAAATCAGGTCTGGTGTTATTTCAGGATGCGGGCGTGAAAACCACGATCCCCACGCTGGGTTTCCTCATCACCGGCGGTGAGTATCCGGTGCTGGTTGATACCGGCTCGCGCTCAACGGAATATTACCGTCAGTTCGGATTTGAGGCTGAACAGACGCGCGAGATGACCCTTACATGGCTGCTTGCCCAGCATGGCCTGAAGCCTGCCGATATTCGCTACGTTATACATACGCATGCGCATGTTGATCATGCAGGGGGGGATTATCTTTTTCCCATGACCACAACGGTTTGCCTGTCGAGACGTGAGCTGTCATTCGCGGCCTCCGGCATTATGGGGCCGGCAATGTATGCGCTTGAAGATACCCGCCATCTGCTTGACCGCCTGTATACCAGAGGCGCGCTGCGCCTGTTCGATGTGGACGGTAGCTATGAAGAGGAGGTTATCCCGGGGGTGACGGTGCGCCTGAGCGGCGGTCATACGCCAGGTTCAATTTCTGTGCTGGTGGACACCGCCGAGGGCATTGCCAATATCAGCGGCGATGTGGTGTACAACCTGCAGGGCAGTCTTATCGATCCCTTCCTCGACAGCCTGAACCCTGGCGAACCGACCATTACCGGCAACCGGGCAATGTCGACGCTTGAGGAGAAGACCGCGATCAAAAAAGCCCTGGCCGGCGTCCGCTTTATGCTGCCCAGCCATGATGTGCCTGCACTTGTTCAGGGAGGCAGGGTTATAGGTCTCCTGCATAATGCGATCTCTAATCCCGAAGCCCGCGTAACTGACTCTTCTGCCTACACATTGCTGTAATGTCTCCGCGGAGCCTGCCAGGCTCCGCTTTTCATTTAACCATCGATGAGCCCGCGCGGACCTTACTTTCACTGCAGGAGTGAAAGTGCTGATGGTTTTCCCCCGTTTTTCTGCACGCGCTGAGCCCGTAATCTCTCATCAACGAATCGACAGCGATACTGCTCACGCCATAACAAACGGGGACCACAACATGAAAGCCATTGTTTACAGCCAGAACGGATTACCGGTTACCAGTCCGCAGTCTCTTTACGAAACTGAATTACCGAAACCTCGCCCGGACGCGCACGATCTGCTGGTAAAAATCAGCGCGATTTCGGTGAATCCGGTGGATACCAAAGTTCGTGCGGGCTCGCCTGTGACGCAGCCGCGCATTCTTGGCTGGGACGCCGTGGGCATAGTGGAGGCTATCGGTGAGAGCGTCACCCTGTTCAGGCCTGGCGACAAAGTCTATTACGCTGGCTCCATTGTCCGCCCGGGCTCGTATGCAGAATACAGTCTGGTTGACGAGCGTATTGCCGCTCATAAGCCCGCTTCACTGAGCGATGTCGACGCGGCTGCGCTCCCGCTCACTTCCCTTACCGCCTGGGAGCTGTTGTTCGACCGTCTTGAAGTGAAGGAAGGACACGGCGACGCCATTCTCATCACTGGTGCCGGCGGCGGCGTGGGTTCGGTGCTCACTCAGCTGGCCAGCAAGCTGACCGGTCTTCGCGTTATCGGCACCGCTTCCCGCGCGGAGACGGCGGAATGGGTGCGCGAGCTTGGCGCGCATGACGTCATCGATCACTCCCGTCCGCTGCTGGAGGGCCTGCGTGAAATCGGTGTCTCTTCCGTACGTTACGTCGCGAGCCTGACGCACACCGACAAACACTATCAGCAGATTGTCGAAGCGCTGGCGCCTCAGGGCCGGCTGGCTGTTATTGACGATCCGGAAACGCTGGATGCCTTACCGCTCAAGCGTAAGGCCGCTTCCCTGCACTGGGAACTAATGTTCACCCGCTCGCTGTTTCAGACGCCGGATATGATCCGCCAGAACGAGATTCTGGAGAGCGTACGCCGCCTGATCGAGGACGGTACCCTGCGTACCACTAAAGGTGAGCACTACGGAAAAATCAGCGCGGAAAACCTTCGCCGGGCGCACGCCTTTATCGAAAGCGGACGGGCGCGCGGAAAAATCGTGCTGGAAGGTTTCTGATTTCCCTGCCAGTCATGCCACAGGCTGGCTGGCCCATTCAATATCTCAGGAAGATGCAATGATGAAAACACGTATGATGAAAACGGCGTTAGCGCTGTCTGTGGCTCTGGCGGCTGGCAGCAATGCCCTGAATGCGCTTGCGGCAGACGCCCACGCGCTACCTGCCCTCAGCGAGCTTGCTCAGGACCGCGCAATTGGCAAACCTGAAGTGGTGGCGACGTTCAGCGGCGCCATGCCGACCGGGGTCACCGTTACCGAAACGGGCCGTATTTTTGTGAATTTCCCGCGCTGGGGTGACGACGTTCCGTTTACCGTGGCCGAGGTAAAAGGGAACCGGCTGGTGCCCTACCCGGACGCCGCGATAAATATCGCTGACAATTCTGCTCCCCGTACGCATTTGCTGAGCGTACAGAGCGTGGTGGCCGACGGGCGGGGCCGGGTCTGGATACTCGATACCGCCGCGCCGGGCTTTTCAAAACCGGTTGCAGGCGGCGCAAAGCTTGTCGCGGTTAACCTGAAAACAAATCAGGTTGAGAAAACCATTGTTTTCCCGGCTGACGTGATCAAACCCGCCACCTACGTCAACGATATGCGCTTTGATTTTCGCATCGGTAAAGCCGGCGTGGCGTACGTGACCGACTCTTCACTGTCCGGTACTGGCGCGATTATCGTCATTGACCTGGACACCGGCAAAGCGCTGCGCCGTCTGGAAGGCGACCGCACAACGTCACCTGAGGCGGGCTTTTCACCTGTCGTAGAGGGCGAAACGCTGCTTCAGCGTCACGCGGATGGAACAACCGCGCCGTTCAGCGTGGCCTCCGACGGCATTGCCATCTCTCCGGACGGTAAAACGCTCTACTACAGCCCGCTCTCGGGGCGTCATCTGTATGCCGTTTCCACGGCGCTGCTTCGCGATCCGGCCGTCACAGAGTCTCAGCTCTCGGCGTCCGTGAAGGACCTGGGTGAAAAAGGGGCGTCAGACGGCCTGGAAAGCGATGCGAAAGGAGCCGTTTATGCCGGTGACTATGAGCGTAATGCTATCCGTAAGCTGCCGGCAGGCGGAGAGTGGACAACCATTGCGCACGGTCCTGAGATTCTGTGGCCGGATACCCTGTCCGTCGGACCGGATGGCTACCTGTACTTCACCACGAATCAGCTGAACCGTCAGCCTGGCTTCCACGGCGGTAAGGATTTGCGCCAGAAGCCTTATGCCCTGTTACGCATCAAAATTAATGCAGCACCCGCACCAACGCACTAAATCACTCTACATCAGGGGGCCCGGGGCCCCCGCTATCAGGAGAAGGCATGTTCAGTAAAATATATGACGTTGATGAAGACCACATTGATTTTCAGGAGGTGGTCGATGGGCTTTACTACCCGTTTTATATGGAGTGGGCCCGTCACGCCTTCATGAAAGAAGCGCTGGGGATTGATATTGAAGAGGAGTTCAGCCAGGGACGCATTTATATGGTGCTGGAGTACTCCCTGCGTTTCCGTCAGAGCCTGAAAAAGGGAGACAGAATGGAGGTGACCTGCCAGCTGGAAAAAAATGTGAAGCGCAACCGCGTGAATTTCTACCAGCAAATCCGGGTTGAAGGCGTGACCTGCGCTGAAGCGACCTTCACCGCCACATGCCTTTTCAATGGCCGGCCATTTATGCCCGAAGCGGTGACAAACGCGTTAACTTACTGATATTGCCGTCAGACCCGGCGTGTCCGTGACGAAGTTTACATGCGCCGGGTTTTCTGCCTCCTCCTCTGGTTTCCCGGATTTCCATAACTTCCTGCGAGAGCATCCGCAAAATTTTCAGCCTTAAGCAAATCTCTGCCTGGGCCATCAGGGCTTTCGTCTGGATTAGATACATCAGACCGTGAAAGGGTGTTCGTTAATACGCTAATGCTCTTTCTGAGCCGGGTTTTAACACCCTGTTTTACACCAGCCTGAAGAGGCAACGTTCCCCTAATCACGGACAGCCCTGCCTTCCTACCCTGTCGCCATTTCGCCAAAAGTAATGTGAGGCGATAATCAGCTGTTACCTCATGAAGGTGGGCGCCGGCACAGCGGACAAAGACAGTCGCCTGAATCAGGCCTCATCAGAGAGAGCAGGTGCTTGTCGGCATTGCTGCAGGTAATATGCTCCATCAGTTTCACCCGGGAGCGGGTTTGTGGCAGCTGATGGTTTTGCTCACTCAGACCGTATCAGGCTTGCCTCCCCGGTGATTGCAGAAAAGCTTTCGAGCCTGGAGGTTAAAACAGAGGTGTGGGATGAACGGTTCTCCTCATGTCAGTCCCTAAAGGCGCCAGCCCTGCCGTATGCGTGAAGGCGCCGGGAAATGTTAAAAGCCCCGACGCGCTGCGTACGGGGCTTTTTGCCGACAATCTATAACCACTAAAGGAAGATTCAGCGGTTTCTGTCCATAAATGTACCGGCAGAGCCGGCGTCCGGGTCGATAAACACAACGTCACCGGGTGAGCGGCAGGGCGTGTCCAGCGTCAGGAAAATCACGGGTTCTTCCAGCAGAACGGGAAGCGCGTGCACAACGTTGCGCTCGAAAAAAAGCATATCGCCGGGTCCGAACTCGGCCTCGGTCGACGCATCTTCCATCCAGAACGTTCCGCGGCCTGAAAGCACGTACAGGTACTCATCGCATTCGCGATGAAAGTGAGGGGGAACACCCCGGTAAGCCCGGAACACACGACTGCTGGCATCCGGGCGGTCGGTTAAATAGATATCAGCCAGCATCGTGTTGGCCGACTCCGGCAGGTTTTTTGCGATTTCGGCCGGTTTGAAGCGCGCTGATTTCTGCTCAGTGATATTCGTCATATCAGTTTCTCCTTAACGGGTTCAGAGATAAGGGCAGGGAGCAGAAGCGGCGCTTTATTTCCCGCCTCTGCGCCACTGGCGTCCTGAGCATCAGCTCACTTTAGGGAAGTCAACGACGGTGTCGTTTACCCGGTTCACCATGTTGGTAAACAGAATGGCGCTGACGGCACCAATGGTTTCCACAACCTGTTGATCGCTGAATCCGGCCTCGCGGAAAGAGGCAACGCGATCGGCTGATACCGTTCCACGTGTGGAAACAAGATACTGAACGAACTGCACCAGCGCATCAATACGCGCATCGCCGCTGAAGCGGGCTTCACGCAGTTCCAGCGTCTGCTCGTCGGTGTAACCCGCCTTTTTAGCCATCAGCGTATGAGCGGCCAGGCAATAGTCGCAGCCCGACTCTTCACTAACCGCCAGATTAATCGCCTCCAGCTCACGGGCGCTCAGGCTGCCTTTGTGCAGGGCGGCATTGAGCTGAAGCATCTGGCCCAGAACGTCAGGCGAGTTGCTGCCGATGGTCAGATAGGCATTGGGGACTTTCCCCATGCTGCCTTTGATCGCGCCAAACAGCTGGGCGGTTTTGCCTGTGGCGTCGCTTTCTGTGATGGTATGTAAACGGCTCATAGTCAACTCCTTGTTTTATCTACGGGTAGGGGAGCAGGTGCCAGAGTCTTTTGGCTTATCAGACTCTGTCGCGCTGAATTCAGGAGTACAGTACTGCGGCTGCAAGAGATGAAAAAGCGACTGGCGGGGTCAGGACTTTATCTTGAAAAGATAAAATGGAGATGAGGTCGCCAGGCTTTTTTAAGACTCAGCATCAGACTCTGACAGTCAAAAGTCTGGCTCAGGCCTGAAGAGGAAAAAGAGCGGCTAGCGTTGAGGGAATAGCGTCGCGACGCGCCTGAAAAAAACCGGCGCGTTCGCACCGGTCATCTTTCTGCTGCTGGCACCTATCGTTTCTTCACGCCTGTTTTACCAGCCCGAACAGGTCATTAAGCGATTCACTCATGGTGGGATGCGTGAAAATTTGATCCCTGAGCACCGTGTACGGCAAGCCCGCATCCATGACGGTTTTTACAATATTGATCACCTCATGAGAGTCTGCTGCCAGCAGCGCCACGCCAAGAATTTTTTTGCTGTCATTGTCTACCAGCGCTTTCAGGACGCCTCGCGTATCGTTAATAACGCGAGCACGTGGAATGGCCGCCACGGACAGTGACACCACCTGAAAATTCCTGCCCTGTTCACGCGCCTGCGTTTCCGTGAGGCCGATGCGCGACAGCGTTGGCGTCATAAATACGGAATAGGGGATATTCACGCGATCGTCTGTGGTTCGCTTTCCTTTACCCAGAAGCTGATCGTGCACAATGCGAAAATCATCCAGCGAAATGTAGGTAAACTGCGGGCCACCGGTGACATCACCCAGCGCCCATATGTGGTCCACTGAGGTTTTCAGATGCTTATCAACCAGGATGGCACCACGCGTATCCGTGGTTACATCAGCGTTTTCCAGTTTCAGGGTCTGCGTTGCCGGACGGCGCCCGGTTGCCACCAGTAATACATCTGCCTGACGATTGCCGTGACCCGTATGGAGCGTCACGCTGTTATCGTCACTGGTAACCGACTGCACGCTGGTGTTCAGCTCAATTTTTACCCCCTGGTCCTGCAGAATGGTTTTTATCGCCGCGCTGATATCCGCATCCTCACGCGCCAGAAACTGCGATGAGGTCTCAAACAGGGTGACCTCACTGCCGAAGCTGGCAAAAACAGAAGCGAACTCGACGCCAATATAACCCCCACCCAGAATAGCCAGCCGTTTTGGCAGGCTGGATAAATTCAGGATGCCGGTGCTGTCGACAATGCGTGGCCCGGGGATTAGGCCGTCAATCTGCGGAATAACCGCCTCGGCGCCGGTATTAATGAAAATGCGATCGGCGCTGAGCTGATGGCTCCCCTGCTCGGTGGTGATTTTCAGCGTATGAGGGTCAATAAATTTCGCATGACCATCAATCACCTCAACCTGCGCGATATTGGCCAGGTTCAGGTGATTTTTTTCACGTAAAAGCTCGACTATAGCGGTTTTGCGCTGCATCGCTTCACTGAAGTCGGCGGTGGTTTGCGCATCGTGCACCAGCGCCTTGGTGGGAATACAGCCGACGTTAATACAGGTGCCGCCATACATCTCTTTTGATTTTTCAATGATCGCCACGCGCCAGCCGGCACGCCCAAGAGCGGCGGCCAGCGTTTTGCCTGCTTTACCAAATCCGATAATCGCTGCCTGATAATGGTTCATAATGCTCTCCGGTTTAAAAAGCTGTAAAAATAGTCAACACCATCAGCTTACGATTGACGGCGACGCGCTTTTACGCCGCAACGCTGGCTTTTTTGTCTTTGCGTCTGAAATACCCGATTTGAGAATGAGAAATGGAAAACAGAGGACGAGCATGGATCCACTGAGTCACCTGCTGTTACTACATAACCCACAGGGCAGCATCGACAAAAACTGTGTACTGAGTGGCGAATGGCAGCTGCCGCATCGGGCAGGGCAGCTGTGTTCGGTGCGCTGGCACACCGTGGTCGGTGGTTCAGTCATGCTGGATATGCCAGGCTCAACGAAAATAGAGCTCTCTTCCGGCAGCGTGTTATTCCTGCCGCAAAATACCGCGCACCGCCTTTATCAACAGAGTACGTTGCCAACGCAACTGGTATGCGGGATGCTCGAATTACCCGCGTCGGCTCAGGCTTTTCTTACGGCGCTGCCGGAAGTGCTGATGCTGGCGCCAGCGGTGGAGAGTCATGAAGCGCGCTGGTTGGCCGCAGCTCTGCCTTTACTTACCCAAAGTGATACCGCCGATGCACCGGGCGACGAGGCGCTGCGCAGTCATCAAATCAGCGCGATGTTTACCCTTGCTGTTCGCAATGGCCTTTCTGAGACGCTGCAGAATAAAAGTCTGCTGGCCCTGGCACTCCATCCTCGGGTCGGTACGCTGATTGCCCAGCTGTGCGAGGCGCCGGAACGGCCGTGGACCGTGGAAGAAATGGCACAGCGCGTTTTCATGTCTCGCGCATCTTTTGCGCAGCTGTTCCGCCAGCTGAGCGCAACCACGCCGCTTGCCGTGCTGACCTCTATTCGCCTGCAGCTGGCCGCTCAGCAACTGGCGCGCGATTCCGCACCGGTAATCAATATTGCTCTGGCTGTGGGCTATGCCAGTGAGTCTTCATTTCATAAAGCTTTTCTGCGGGAGTTTGACTGCACACCGGGCGAGTACCGCCGGCGAACAGAAATGCTGGCGAAAGAGGATGTGATGCTTTTTCGGGCATAATGCTTAAAGCTTTTCAGACGCTGTTAGCCCCTGGCGCTGAGCTTCATGCTGTAGTACTGAGATTAACTCGCGGGGGTACATCCTCAGTACAGTTTCGTGAATGCCGAAGACAATTCATTCGGCATCACGGTAAGCTGTAACTTCATTATGATGGGTCAGTTAATGAGCGCTCCGCCTTCAATATCAATAACCGTGCCGGTGACAAACGGGTTATCCAGCAAAAACAGATAGCCTTTAGCGATGTCCTGTGCGCGGCCGTATGCTTTCACCGGCAGATTTGCAGCAGCCATCTGGAGCATGTTTTCACGTGCAACGGGGTCCATACCTGCGTACGCCTCCGTATCGGTCAGTCCCGGACTTACCACGTTCACGCGCAGCGGAGAGAGTTCTTTTGCCAGTACCTTTGCGGCTGATTCAATGGCAGCATTCATCGTTGATTTAACAATGGTTCCGCTCAGAGTCCGTCGTGCCACAAAGCCGCTGGTCAGCGTAAGCGTTCCACGGGGCCGGATATTTCTGCTGAGATGCCTGGCGGTATAGATGCTGCCCCAGAATTTGGTATCAAAAGCCAGACGCGCCGCGCTGAGATCCATTTCAGAAAGAAATCCACCGGGTGCATGTGAGCCTGCCGTAAACACAATATTATCAACATCACCCAGCGAACTACTCAGCGCAACGACTTCTGCTTCGTTACTGACATCCAGTTTTAATGTCCTGACATCTGCTGGCTTTAGATTAAGCAACTGGCGTGCGGCTTCCAGCTTCTCATTATTTCGTCCTGCAAGGATAAGTTCGTTTTCATGCTCCGCCAGTGCGCTGGCCACAGCAAAACCAATGCCTGACGCGCCGCCAATAATTAATGTTTTACTCATCAGCTTTATTCCTCATGTTTATCAAAATATGGGAATCTGTAAACAGGTTCCGAAAAGGGATGTTGAAAGCACTTTACTTACTAAGCCCTTTTTTGATAATGACAGCAAAAGTGCAATTACTTTTCGGAACAGATGAAATATGGGGAAGCTTGAGGACATGGCGCTTATTGTCGAAGTGGCCGAGACCGGCGGGCTGTCGGCCGCCGGGCGACGTCTTTCGCTCTCGCCAGCTTCAATGACGGCAAGGCTGAAAGCAATTGAAGAGCGCTACCAGACGCGGCTTTTTCATCGTTCAACACGTGCCATCACGCTGACACAAGCTGGAGAGAATTTTTACCATGCCGCTCTTCGGGTACTGGACGAAGCACGACACGCAGAATCGCTGCTGATACATAGAGAGGGAGTACTCAGCGGGAACATTCGTATTTCTGCCCCATCTGATTTCGGTAGACAATATCTCAGCCCTGCGATACTGGATTTTTCCCTCCTCCATCCTAATGTAAATACGTCGCTGTATCTGGGGGAGCGCGTTGAGGACCTGATTGCTAACCGATTAGACCTGAGTATCCGTTTCGGTAATTTGCCGGACAGCAGCCTGATCGTCAGGAATATCGCACCTAACCACAGGGTGCTTGTCGCATCAGACACGTATCTTCAAACCTTTGGAATGCCCCCTACACCTGACACTCTTCACGATCACAGGTGCCTGGCTCTGGAGCTACACGGTGTTGTTATAAATCAATGGCGATTTGAAGAAGAAGGTGTCAGCAGAACTATTCGCGTGAATCCTGCCATGGTGTGTGACGATGGCGCTCTTCTGCGTCAGTGGGTTCTTGATGGCGCGGGAATTGCCTGCAAATCCTGGTGGGATGTAAAAAAAGATGTAGAACAGGGAAGGCTTTGTGTCCTGTTTGCAGAAAGCTTTATTGGGTTCAGCCGCTTCGATCGCAAAGATGTTGGGCTGCAGTTTGTATACCCACAGCGTAAGCTTCAGCCTTTACAGGTGACTGCATTCAGTGAGTTTTTTATCGACTGGCTAAAAAAAGAATGAGCTGCCTTGTTATACGTCCGCTTCTGGCACGAAGCGGACTGGCGCAATACATTTCATAGGGTTAGCGAAGGAAGTTTCCAACTCAACTAAGTATGTTGAGAATAGCGGCTGCGGTGATAGTCAACGTCCGCTATGCGCAAAAAGCGGACCTTTCCACAGTATAATCAGCCGTCATATCGGTAGATAAAGGTGTCGTCAATCATCCCGCCACTATCCAGTCGCTCATTAGCTAATATTGCTTCAAGTTTGAAACCACACTTTAACGCAACAGACTGGCTGCGCACATTACGTCCAGCCGTACGAATTTCAATTCTTTTAGCGTGAAAATAATTTGAAGCGAGATTGGTGATCAGCTTGCATGCTTCGGACATTATGCCTTTACCCATCACATTTGAGGCAAGCCAGTAGCCGATTTCAAAGTAAGGAATAGAGTGATTCCTGATAAATAAGCTTATACAGCCTAATAGTTCATCTGACTCACGCTCAATAATCAAAAACTTATATTCTTCTCTGTCATTTAAAAATTTTTCAGATGAATCCACCATATTTTTCTCAACAGAGTCCAGGGTGTGAAAGCCCGGAGACCAGAGTAAAAACTCATGGTGAAGCGAATTGAATTCATTCAGATTACGCTGCATTTTTTCTACATAGCTTAGCGCCGGAGCAATCAAGTAAAAACGGTGATGCTGCAAGAAATAATCAGGAATTTCATCGATATGCATTACAAATTTCCCTTTTGAATTTGTTTTTAAATATTTATCACAGACGATGAGCCATTTCATCCTGTTTATATAACAAAGAGAATGAAAGCTGATGAATCCATGATGAAGAAGAAGGACAATGTCCTGATGGTGGTGTGATCGGAGCCCTGGAACTCCCCAGGGGTAGCAACATCCGCTGGTTGCATGAAGCTGCCTTGCAAGAAGTCAGGGAGGAGAGGAAGGAGCGAGGAGCGGACTTTGAGCAGTGCCCTCGTGCCCGAGTTTGCCGTATCTGACTGGCGTAATTCGAAAAGATTCAACTGCCAGATCCTTGACTTCAAATGTGTATATAAACGCTCTGTAATAGGTTATCTGCCGAGTCATGTGCTCATTCAGCTTCTGGCAGCTGGCGACCAGGCAGGGACGCATTGTCTGCTTTGAACGAAAAACGGACCTTAAGGCACAATCGGCTGCTAGTTGTATCTGGGCCACAAGCAGACGCTGAGAAAACCGCCGATAGTGCTAAAAGCTACGACGTCGATATCAAGCGCATCCTGTCAGTCATGTCTTCACTGCTGAGCGCAAAAACTCAACAAATGCGCGTACGCGCGCCGACAGATGGCGATTCTGGGGATAGAGAATCGAAAACGGGCGAGAGCGGCCGCCATATTTTTGCAGCACCTCTACCAGCTCTCCCCGCCTTAACGCGTCTCCCACTGCAAAGCGATAGGTTTGATAAAGGCCTCCGCCTGCGTTAACCCAGGCGACAGCCCCTAACGCATCATTAAGTACACGCATCCGGCTGGTTATCGGCTTCTCGACTGAATTACCGGATTCATCAGTGAACAGCCACTGCAGCGGGCGCCCTGTATTCGGCGATATGTACTGGATGCAATCGTGTTGATTGAGGTCATCAATACGGTTGGGTTCCCCTTTTTTTGCAAGGTATGCCGGCGTTGCGAATACCCCAAGCGAGGCCTCCTCAAGCTTGAAGGCGACAAGCCGCGAATCTTGCGGAATGCCTAGCCTGATTGCCAGGTCGAAGCCCTCCTCAACAAAGTCGATTATTTTGTCCGAGAGACTGATCTCTATGTCGATCTGCGGATAAAGTGCAGTGAACCTGGGCATCAAGGGTAACAGGCGAAACGTGCCGTAAGCCGCACTAACGCTGATGCGTAGCGGTCCGCTAGGAACGGTTTGTGAACCCGTGATCGCTCGCTCAGCCTCGGCGATTTGCTCAAGCGCCTGATGACATTCTTTCCAGTAAAGCTCGCCCTCAGCTGTAAGCCTGACGGCGCGGGTGGTCCGTATAAAAAGGCGTACGCCGAGACGCTGCTCAAGCCGACTAATCGACCGACTGACGGCGGCCGGCGTCAAACCGAGACTCTCAGCCGCGCTGGTGAAGCTGCCGGTCTCCGCTGCTCTACAGAACTGTTCAATGCCGCCCGGCTGAAGGGGGTTTCCCGCTGCCATATTAATTACCATTTGTAATAAATGAATTGATTATTACATGGTTTATCAACCACGGACAGCGCATTACAGTACGTCCAGTGCTTCAGCAACAACGTGTCAGGGCCGCGCGACTCAAGCAGTGCACGGTTTTGGCCTACACCGCGACATACTTTCAGGAGTAACACCATGACGAGCAAACTGAACGTTTACACATCGCCTTCGGCTTTCCCTAACCCACAGCGCCTGCGCCTGTTCATGCATGAAAAGGGGATTGCCGATCAATTCCAGGAGACGATTTACGACATGACGCCAGTGGGCGAACAGCGTGGATGGCGTCACCTGAAAATGAATCCCTGGGGTGAGACGCCGACCCTCGAGCTGGCTGACGGTAGCTATATTTCCGAAACTGCCGCGGTCGTCCGTTACCTGGATCAGACCTACCCCGGCCGCAAGATCATGGGAGCGACGCCGCTGGAACAAGGCCTGGACAACATGTGGGATAACCGCATCTGGGTTCACATCCTGTATCGAATCGTCACGGCTTTCCACGTTCTGCATACCGGCCTCGGCTTCAAGCTTGAACTGACGAAGAATGAGGCCTGGGGGGAACACTGCCGCAAAGAAGCGTTGGCCCATGCTGCGCTGGTCAACAAACATCTTGCCGACGGACGCCAGTGGTTGCTGGGGGACGACGAGCCGACTTTCTCTGACATCACGCTGGCAACCGCGATCGCGTTCTCAAAGTTCCCGGTGAATGCTACGCCGCTGGACGAACGTTTCGAGTTCCTGGACGCATACTGGCAGCACTGGCAGCAGCGTCCAGCTTTCCAGGCTGCATATGCAGACCGAAGCAGCGGTATCCCTGAGCTCGATAACAAGGCGTGATCTCACTTAAGGTTGCGCGAAATCCAGCCGTGGATTTCGTGCGATCGAAGAGGTCTACTTTGGGGCGGAAGCGGGCAGGCTCGATTTGCCGCAGTGATTTGCGTTTCAACAGATCCAGATAACGTGCTGGAAATCGGTATTAACCCTGTTTCCCGATGATGAGGAAAACAGTCCAACTTTTCTGAAAAGAGCGGCGCGGCGCTGCTTGTTTATAACAAAAAAGCAATAAGAAGAGCGAGGCTTGTTTACATTTCTGTTATTGGCGCTGCGTGCTTTCCTTGCGGGGCAAGGGTTCTCACTGTTTTGCCGCCTGAAGTCGCAGGCCGCGTATTGCAGCGCTTTTGCCACCCAGTTATAACTTACAGCTATAACATATGCCTTTACGATATCAGTGAGGCCAGTTTAGAGGTGCTATTTTAACACTCTCTAAAACAGCATAAGTGACATAAATATGGCGTCACATATTATTGATTTTCTTTTAATTGGCAACAACTTTGGCACACCAGAAATGCGTAACGTCTGGTCGGAGCAAAACCGACTCAGGCAGCAGGTAAAAGTCGAGGTGGCGCTGGCGCAGGCGGAAGGCGAACTCGGCGTTATCCCGCAGGAAGCGGCGCAAGCGATTGTCGAGCGCGCCGACCCGTCGCAGCTGAATATCGATGAGATCGCGCAGCAGGGCGCGCAGATGAAGCACTCGCTGATGCCGACGCTGATCGCGCTGCAAAAACAGTGCGGCGAGGCGGGGGAGTTCATCCACTACGGCGCCACCACCCAGGATATCGTCGATACCGCCACCGTGCTGCAGCTGCGCGATGCGTTCGCCATCATTCAGCGCGATGCGACCCAGCTGGCGAATGAACTCGCCACCGTCGCCAGACGTCATCAGCATACGCCGATGGTGGGCCGCACCCACGGCATGCAGGCGCTGCCGACCACCTTCGGCTTCAAGGTCGCCGTCTGGCTGGATGAGTTTGTGCGCCACCTGACGCGCCTGAACGAAATCAAACCGCGCGCGCTGACCGGCAACGTCAACGGCGCGATCTCCACCTACGCCTCTTTCGGCCCGCTGGGACCGGAAGTGGAACAGCGCACGCTGGATATTCTCGGGCTGGCGACGCCGACCATCGGCTGGCAGTCGGCGCGCGACCGCTTCTCTGAGTTCGCCTCGGTCGCGGTGCTGATCAGCGGCACGCTGGGCAAAATCGGCAACGAGTTGTACAACCTGATGCGTTCGGAAATCAATGAGATTGAAGAACCCTTCTCTGCCGGCAAAATCGGTTCTACCACTATGCCGCACAAGCGCAACCCCGCCGCGCTGGAAGGGTTGGCCAGCCTGACCGCGCCGGTGCTAAAAAGCGCCGCGCTGATCTATGAATCGATGCACGTCGAGCACGAGCGCGACGCCATGAGCTGGCGCGCAGAGTGGATCGCGCTGCCGGAAATCTGCATTTATCTCTCGGCGCAGCTGCAAAACGCTATCGCCATTATTCGCGGCATGACGGTGAACGCGGCGCGCATGCGCCGCAATCTCGATATGCAGGGCGGCCTGCTGCTGTCGGAAAAAGTGATGTTCGAACTGGGCAAAAAGCTCGGCAAACAGACCGCGCACCATGTGGTCTACGAATGCGCCATGCAGGCCTACGAACAGCAGCGCGACTTTAAAGAGACGCTGCGCGCCCATCCGCAGATGGACAACAGCATCAGCGACGATGAATTCAACGCCTGGCTCGATCCGGTGAACTACCTCGGTTCGGCGCCGCGCAAGGTCGATGAGGTGATCGCCGCCGCGCAGGCGTCGGGCCTGCTGGAGACGCGAGCATGAGCGACAGCTACCGTCAACTGACCGAGGCGGATACCGCCGCCTATTATCCGCTGGTGCATGCGGCCTACGCCTCCGCGCGCGAGCTGGGCATTAAGTTCGACGCCGCCACCGCCGATGCGGCGCAGATGCAGCGTCATATTGCCACGCACGGCGTCTACGGCATGTTCCGCGACGGCGAGCTGGTGGCGTCGGTGACGCTGCGCTATCCCTGGGGGCCGCTGCCGGGTCCTTTCGGTCTGCCGCACATCGGCTGGTTCGCCACCGCGCCGCACCTGCGCGGACAGCGGCTGGGAGCGAAGATGCTCGACTGGCTGGAACAGGCGGTGCTGCGCGATCAGCTGCGCGCGCCCGCTTACTCGCTCGGCACCGCCGAAAGCCATCCGTGGCTGATTCAGCTTTATGAGGCGATGGGCTTTGAGAAGGTCAGCAAAAAAGATCTCGGCAAGGGCCACATCACCGTTTATATGAAAAAAAACCTCGATGCACAGCACGCCCGCTAAGCGCGGCTGCACAGAAAAAACCAGGGAGATCACCATGAAAAAAGGGTTAATCGCACTGTCCGTCATGATGGCGGCCTCACTGCTTAGCGCCTGCGACAACAACGACAAAGCGGCCCAGAACGGTTCCGACGCCAGCACCATCCGCGTCGGCGCCACCGGCCTGAGCTTTCCCGGCGCCTATAAAAAAGATGGCAAGCTGACCGGCTTCGATGTGGAAGTGACCGAAACCATCGCCAAAGACCTGAACTACAACATCGAATGGGTCACCTCTGACTTCAGCGGCCTGATGGGCCAGCTGGAAGGCGGCAAGCTGGATACGGTGGCGAACGTGGTGGCGATCACCCCGGCGCGCCAGGCGAAATATAACTTCTCTACCCCTTACAGCTACTACGGCAGCCAGATTGTCACCAACAAAGGCAACGCCAGTATCAACACGCTGGACGACCTGCGCGGCAAAACTATCGCCGGCGTGCTCGGCTCCAACCATCTGGCTAACCTGAAAAAGGCGTTCGGCGACAACGGCGTGACCATCCGCACCTATGAGAGCCGTGACGGCGCAATGAACGACGCCATCAACAATCGCGTACAGGGCTACGTTAACTCCGGGCCGATTCTGCTGGCGGAGATCAACCAGAAAGGGCTGCCGCTGAAATTTGTCGGCGAGCCGCTGGTGGTCGAGTCGGTCGGCTTCCCGTTCCATAAGGACGAGAAGGGCGACAAGCTGCGCGCCGCGTTCGACAAAGAGGTCGAGGCGATGCGTAAAGATGGCCGCCTGAAGGCGATCTCGGAAAAATACTTCGGCGAAGATATCACCGCGCAGCCGTCTCACTAACCCTGAGTTGGCTTGTCAACGTTTGCCACCGCTGGGTGGCAAACGTCGTTAAGGGCTTGTTATGAATTTTGATTTCAATTATCTGCTAAAAATTTCGCCGCAGATCCTCAGCTATCTGCCGGTCACGCTGATGCTGGCCGTGGTGTCGATGGCGTGCGCCATGGTGATCGGCCTCGGGCTGTCGCTGCTGCGCAACAGCAAATCGCCGCTGGTGAGCAAGCTGGTCGAGCTGTACATCTCGTTGTTCCGCGGCATGCCGTCGCTGGTGCAGCTGTTTATTATCTACTTTGGTTTGCCGCAGCTGTTTCCGGCGCTGACCGGGATGTCCGCCACCACCGCCGCGATTATCGGCTTCAGCCTGAAGACCTCGGCCTATATGGCGGAGATCTACCGCGCCGGCCTGGCGTCGGTGGATCCCACCCAGATGGAAGCGGGGCTTTCAATCGGCATGCGTCGCACGCAGATCTATCGCCGCATTATTTTGCCGCAGGCGCTGCTTAACGCGCTGCCCGCCACCGGCAACACCTTTATCTCGCTGATCAAGGATACCTCGGTGGCGTTTGCGCTGGGCGTCTCGGAGATGTTCGCCGAAGGCAAAATGATCGCGGCGGAGTCGCTGCGCTACTTCGAAACCTTCCTCGTAGTAGGTCTGATTTACTGGCTGGTGATTATCGGTTACGCCCGCCTGCAGGCGCTGCTGGAGAAAAAACTCAGTCACTCACTGCAACGCTAAGGCTCTTATGATCAGTGTAAAACAGCTTAATAAACGTTTCGGCGACAAAGTGGTGCTGGACGATATCAGCCTGACCATTGGCGAAGGCGAAGTGGTGGCGATTATCGGCCCTTCCGGCTCCGGCAAATCGACGCTGCTGCGCTGCCTTAATCTGCTGGAAAAGCCGGAGTCCGGCGTAATTCAGATCGGTGACGTGGCGCTCGACACCGCCAGCTACAACGCGAAAGAGGAGCATGCGCTGCGCGGCCAGACGGCGATGGTGTTTCAGAACTACAGCCTGTTTCGCAACAAAACCGCGCTGGAGAACATCACCGAAGGGCTGATCATGGTGAAGAAGATGGCGAAAGCGCAGGCGAACCAGACCGGGATGCAACTGCTGGAGCTGGTCGGCATGGCGCCGCAGGCGCATCAGTATCCGGTGACGCTCTCCGGCGGCCAGCAGCAGCGCGTCAGCATTGCGCGCGCGCTGGCAGTGAAGCCGCGCGCCATCCTGTTTGATGAGCCGACCTCGGCGCTCGATCCCGAGCGCGTGCACGAGGTGCTGCAGGTGATGAAAAGCCTGGCGCAGCAGAAGACCACCATGGTGATCGTCACCCATGAGATGCAATTCGCCAAAGAGGTGGCCGATCGCGTCATTTTTATGGCGGATGGCCATATTGTCGAGCAGGGGCCGGCAGAGCAGGTGATCAGCTTCTCCGACAACCCGATCACGCGCCGCTTTTTGCGCCAGATGACTAACATCGACACCAATCAAGATTTCAATATTTAAGCGCGCCGCCGCATACTTTGCCGCAGGCCACCGCATGGGAAGGAATGAATATGAAAGAGATCCGCGAACAGGATCGAGCGCTTGCCAGTCAGATCCAGGCGTTTCGCCACGATATGCACCGTTTTCCGGAGCTGTCGAATCAGGAGTTCGAAACCACTAAAAAAATCCGCGCGGCGCTGAGCGCGGCGGGCATCCGCATTCTCGATCTGCCGCTGAAAACCGGCCTGATCGCCGAGGTGGGCGAGGCGTCAGGTCCGCTGGTGGTGGTGCGTTCCGATATTGACGCCCTGCCGATTGAAGAGGAATCCGGCGTCGAGTTTACCTCTGAAAACGCCGGGGTGATGCACGCCTGCGGCCACGATTTCCACACCTCCGCCGCGCTGGGCGCCGCCATTCTGCTGCAGCAGCAGGCGGCGTCGCTGAAAGGCCGCGTGCGCATTCTGTTCCAGGCGGCCGAAGAGACCGGCCTGGGCGCCCCCGACCTGATCGCCACCGGCGCGCTGGATGAGGCGGCGGTGATTTTCGGCATCCATAACGACCCGACGCTGCCGGTTGGCGTGGTGGGCGGCAAAGAGGGCGCGCTGACGGCAGGCGTCGATCGCTTTGAAATCAAAGTCGCCGCAAAGGGCGCGCACGCGGCAAAACCTCATGAGGGCAACGACCCCATTATTATCGTGGGGCAGATTATCAGCGCGGTGCAGACGCTGATCAGCCGCAACGTGCCGTCGGATCAGAACGCCGTGGTCTCCATTACGCAGATCCACAGCGGCAGCACCTGGAACGTCATCCCGGACACCGCCTATCTGGAAGGCACGGTACGTACCTTTAGCGCCGAGGCGCGTGCCCTGATCGAACAGCGCTTCCGCGCGCTGCTGGACGGGCTGGCCGTGGCGTTTGGTGCGGAAATCGAGTTTCTCTGGCATGCCGGCCCGCCGTCGGTGGTCAATACCGCAGAGTGGGTCGATTTCGCGCTGGAGCAGGCGAGCGACGTCGGCTTCGAGGCGCGCCGCATTGAGGCCAGCCCGATCGGTGAAGACTTCGCCTTCTATCAGCAGAAGATCCCCGGCACCTTTATGATGGTCGGCTCCGGCGGGCCCTGGGCGCTGCATCATCCGAAATTCCGCGTTGACGATAAAGCGCTTTTCCCCACCGCGCAGTATCTGGCGCAGCTGGCGGTTAACGCCTTGAATAAACTCGCCTGATTTTTCTCCTCCAGAGGCGAACGCCGGTGCGTTCGCCTTCTCTCCAGCGTTACTTACTTAAGTTTCAAAACCCCACGCCGATAAGGTTGATAACAGCCTTGCTGTTTTATTCGCCTGTACCTGAAAACAATAAAAGTGGGGAGAACACCAATAATGAAAACGGATCGCGCTGCGAAACGGAGAGTAAGCACCCGCGCCATGATGTTGCTGACCGGCGCGCTGACCATCGCTACCGGCTTTGCCATCACCATCGGCGTGCTGAGCTGGCAGTCAGGCCAGGCGCAGCGCGCGCTGGCGGAAGAGTATCTGCAACAGATTGCGCGTAGTAAGGCGCTGGAAGTGGAAAAAACCCTTAACCATGCGCGCGACGTGGCGCAGAGCCTGGGGCAAAGTATCATCGCGCTGCCGGACGCCGGCATCCATGACCGTCGCGCCATCGATAAGCTGACCGAGTACGCGCTGCGCAGCAATCCCGACTACCTTTCCGTGTCGGTGATCCTGGAAAAAGATCGCTTCGACGGGCGCGACGCCGAGTTCGCCACGCAGAGCGGCCAGCCGCCGCAAGGGCGCTACGCCTGGTATGTGGACGTGGATAAGGCGGGGGTTTACAACATGCACCCGCTCATGACCTATCTGACGCCGGGCCAGGGCGATTACTATCTGGTGCCGCAGCGCACGCGCCAGGATCTCTCTACCGAGCCCTACAGCTACGTCTCCAACGGCGTGCCGACGCTGGTCACCTCTATCGCCACGCCGATTATCGATCGCGGCAAGCTGTGGGGCGTAGTGACCTCCGATATTTCGCTGGCGACGCTGCAGCAGCGCGTCAATGAGATCAAGCCCTGGCAGGGCACCGGCTACGCTATGCTGCTCTCCAGCGGCGGCAAAATCGTCTCCTCTCCTGATAAAGCGCAAAACAACCAGCTGTGGAAGGGTGATAAAAGCCGCCTGACCGCCGCGGTGACAGAGCAGGAGGATGCGCTGCTCGGTGAAAAAACGCTGATCACCTGGCAGCCGATCGCCATCGGCAACAGCAGCAACGTCTGGTATCTGGGCGTCGCCGCGCCGCTGGATTTGGTGATGAGCGCCGCGCGTCAGCAGCTGCACAACGCCTTATGGATGATGCTGGCAAGCATCGTGCTGGTGAGCCTGCTGCTCGGTGTGGTCTTCAGCCGCATCGTGCTGCGTCCGCTGGGCGGCGAGCCCGCTGACGCGGCGGCCTTTGCGCTGGCGGTGGCGGACGGGCAGCTGAATACGCGCATTCCGCTAAAAGCGGGCGACCAGCGCAGCCTGTTCTATGCGCTGCATACCATGCAGGCGCGGCTGAGCGCGATGGTCAGCCATATTAAAGAGACCAGCGCCTCGGTGCGCGACGGCGCAGAGGAGATCGCCAAAGGCAATATCAATCTGGCGTCGCGCACTGAACAGCAGGCCGCCGCGCTGGAGGAGACCGCAGCCAGCATGGAGCAGCTGACGGCGACGGTAAAACACAACGCCGCCAACGCCCATCAGGCGACGACGCTGACCGAGAACGCCTCGCTGACCGCGCGCAAGGGCGAGGCGCTGGTGGGCGAGGTGGTGCAGACCATGTCGCAGATTAACGACAGCGCGCGCAAGATCGGCGATATCACCGCTATCATTAACAGCATCGCGTTTCAGACCAATATCCTTGCGTTAAACGCGGCGGTTGAAGCGGCGCGCGCAGGGGAACAGGGGCGCGGTTTTGCCGTGGTGGCCTCTGAGGTTCGCAGCCTGGCGCAGCGCAGCGCCGCGGCGGTGAAGGATATCGCCTCGCTGATTGAGGAGTCGACCCAGCGCGTCGACAGCGGCGTCAGCCTGGTGCGTCATGCGGGCGACACCATGCAGGAGATCACTCAGGCGGTGACCTCGGTGCAGGCGATTATCGCAGAGATCGCCACAGCGTCCGACGAGCAGAGCCGCGGCATCAGCCAGGTTTCCATCGCGGTTAACGAGATGGACAGCGTGACGCAGCAGAACGCCGCGCTGGTGCAGGAGATTTCCGCCGCCGCCAGCGCGATGGAGGATCAATCTTCGCAGCTGGCGCAGTCGGTGGCCCAGTTCCGGCTGGAGGGGCAAGCCGTCTAAAATTATTCAATACCCCCCGAGAGTCTCCTGCCCTACAGGAGACTCTTTTTTAACGTACACAGCACGGTTGAGCCGATCAGGGCAGCAAAATATAATGGAATGGTGTGAAGTTTTTAATAAAGCCGGATAAACTACAGGCTAAGATTTTTACGTTATGGGAGAAGAAAATGAGCGGTAATAACAAAACCCAGTCAGATTATATGAAACCCTCTCGCGCGGATATGGCGCGCTCTATAGCGACATCAACCGCAGTTGAAACCGGTCAGCCTTCGGCTAAAGTTGAAGCTTCGCTAGAAGCGGCCCGCAAGAAATACGCGCATCTTCACCTTGCCTGATTCTTTCTTAATGCATTACGGACCCAGTATTTCATGGGTTCATAGTCCAGCGACAGACCTGCATGAATAGCAGAGATGTATTGTGGGCGGTGCTGTTCCCAGCTTTGATAATCCAGCGATTTGTATCCTCCCTGAACCGCCATCACATCGGCTAATAATCTCGACAAGCGACCATTCCCTTCTCGAAAGGGATGAATAAGTATCAGCTCGACATGAGTTATTGCGATAGCCTCGATAAGCTGTTCTTCATTCATTGCTGTACAGGGTGTATAGCGGGAAAGAATGTTGTTATCGAAATCAGCAAGAAGTTTAGGCAGTCGTGCAGAAGGAGCAAACATAAAGCCACCTTTGCTGATATTGACGCCTCTTTCTTGTCCCGCCCATTCATAAATATTGCCTAACCAGCGACGGTGCCACTCCTTAATTATCTTTATGGTGAGCTGGCCGGTAGGGAAATGGTCTTCAAAAACAGAATGGTAGAGGCGCTCAAGAAGAACCAGTTCAGCATCATCAATTTCATGAGTAACGGTAATACCGAGCTTATTAGCCAGAACACGATCGCCTGAGTCTTTCGCATACTGGCCTTCGCTGCCGAAAACGTGGTATCGATTCATGATCACGCCCAAACAGGGTTCAGGATAGGGTAGAAAATATACTGTTCAACCGCTTCACGGACAATGGTTAAGGAATATCAGCACGGGGAGATCACGCAGTCTGGTGCCGACTAGAGGCGGGCGGTCCTCGCGCCGCTGACGCAGTACCTTCACGCCATTCGTCTGCCTGACGGACCGGTGGGGATGGAACCTCCCTGTTCCAGCCCCACCTTTCGCCCGCATCCCTGCGGGCTCTCCTGGCAGACTCACTCTGTTCAGCGCTGCGGAATGCCCGCCCCTGATCGGCCCCAGCCTGCTGGGCAGCTTCCGTGTGCGCTGTGGCCCGCACCAACAGCTCATATGCGCATAAGAAAAGGCCGCTATTTTAAGCAAATAGCAGCCTTACCTGTAAATGACCTTAACTAGCCAGAAGGCTGCTTTTTTTGGGTTATCACCTTAGCCTTGCCAGCGCGACTGGCGGATGATGCTGCAGAAATTAAGCGGCGCGAAATCAGGTTGTTTATCCGCTAGCACATCGGCTTTAACGTTGCCGAAGGTGGTCTGCGGTTTGTGTCGGATACCGTCGTAGAAGGCCTGAATAATCTCTTCTTTAAAGGCGGCGCCGCGCGGATGCTGTTGCACCACCGCCGCGCGCGCCTCGTCGTTAAACGCATCGTAGCCTATGCCCAGAACGTCCATCTCCACACCTGCGGTCACCAGCGCAATTTCCGCCGCCATAAATTCCGGGATGCCGGGCGTGGTGTGTAGCGCGATCGCGGTCCATACCTTGTCGATGTCGCTCTGCGCAATGCCATAGCTGGCGAGAAAGGCCTGCGCCGCGTTCGCGCCGTCGACCTCAAAGCGCTTGTCGCAGCTGCAGTGCTCATGCGTCAGGCCGATATCGTGAAACATGCAGCCGACATAGAGCAGCTCGCGATCGACCTGTAGTCCGCGCTGCTGGCCCGCCAGAGCGCCCCAGTAATAGACGCGGCTGGAGTGGTGAAACAGCAGATCGGATTCATTGTCGCGAATAAAGGCGGTGGCGTCGCGAGCCAGTTGCGTATCGGGAATGGCGACGCCGTTTATCTGAAAGCTCATCAGTCTTCTCCTGTGGGTTAACTGACAGTGAGCATAAAACGCATGACGAATGTCTTAAATTAACTTATAACGACGATTCAGGTCATAACGGCAAATCAGGACGCCCCTCTGTCATGTCTCACTCAGTTACCCTGTTTGCACTGCCTGGCGTGCAGCTGCTTGATGTTTCCGGTCCGCTTGATGTGTTTGCCGAGGCGAATCGCGCGCTGCGGCGCCAGTTTTATCGCCTGAACGTGATGGCGGCAGAGCCAGGCGTCATTACCGCCTCCTCCGGCGTGCGCATCGGCGCCGACGTGTGGCTGGAGGAGGCGCTGGACTATGTGACGGATACGCTGCTGGTCGCGGGCGCGCCGAACGCGGAGCAGCAGCGTCTGAGCGAGTCGCAGTGCGCCCAGCTCAGCGTGCTGTGCGCGCGCAGCCAGCGCTATGGATCCGTTTGCAGCGGCGCGCTGCTGCTGGCGCAAACCGGGCTGCTGCAAAGACGGCGCGTCACGACGCACTGGGCCTGCGCCGATCTGCTGGCGCTGCGCTGTCCAGAGGCGCAGGTCGAAGCGGACGCGCTCTATGTCGCCGACGGGCCGCTGCGCACCTCGGCGGGCGTAACCGCCGGGCTGGATCTGGCGCTGCGGCTGGTAGAGGAGGATTTGGGTCGCGACATTGCGCAGGAGGTCGCGGCGAGTCTGGTGATGTTCTTTCGTCGACCGGTTAATCAGGGGCACTTTGCCCGACGCGACAGTTTGTCGCTGACGGGCCGCGCCGCGCTGCAAGAGTTGCAGCGCTGGGCGCTGGCGCATTTGCCCACCATCGGCGGCGTGTCCGACCTGGCGGCGCATATGGATCTCAGCGTGCGCCATCTGAATCGGCTGTTTCGTCAGCAGCTGGATATGCAGCCGGGAAGCTGGCTGGAAAACGCCCGCATTGAGAAAGCGCGGGCGCTGCTGGAAGAGGGCCGCCTCCCGCTCAAGGCGATCCCCGAAGCCTGCGGCTACCGCAGCGGCGACGTGATGCGCCGCGCTTTTGCGAAGCGCACCGGGATAACGCCAGCGGTTTATCGGCGAATGTTTCATCAGTCGTAAAGCAAAAACAGCATCCGGGCAGGGCACAGGCTGCGGAGGGATCCATGAAACAGGACGTTGATACTCAACGAGCTGCTCAACGCGCGCCAGAGGCGGTGCTCTGTCAAATCTCCAGCTCGACCTTCACCCAGCCCGCTTCGCGCCTGTCGAACGCCTCATAGGCCTCCATCACCTTCTCAATCGGCTCTACGTTGGTCAGCACGCCGGCGGGATCGATAGCGCCGGTGCGCGTTAGCTCCAGCAGGTAGGGGATATGGGTATGGTGGTTGCAGTTCCCCATCTTAATAGTGAGATTTTTGTTCATCGCTTTGCCAATGGGAAAAATCTCGGCGGTCGGCGGATAGACGCCGATAATGCTGAGGCGACCCGCTTTCTTTAACCCGGCAATCGCCCACTCCAGCGCCTGGGTCGGCGCGTCGCCAGGGATCCAGTTGTCGTGCTGAGGATGGGTCTCCGGCGCGACCTGCGCCACTTCCTGCGCGAATTTATCCGCTTTCTCTTCCGCCTCTGCGCTGGCTGGGCCGTGATGCGCATGCTGGCTGTCCACGCCGACCGCGTCGATGGCGCAGTCCGCGCCGGTGCCGCCGGTCAGCTTTTTGATCACCTCAACCGGATCTTCCTGCTCGAAGTTGATCGGGAACGCGCCCTGACGGCGCGCCATCGCCAGCCGATCCTCATGACTGTCCACCGCAATGACGCGCGCCGCGCCCAGCAGCAGCGCGCTGGCGATGGCAAACTGCCCAACCGGGCCGCAGCCGAATACCACGACAATATCGCCGCGCGTGATATCGGCCAGCTCGGCGCCAAACCAGGCGGTCGGGAAAATATCGCTGATCAAAATCGCCTGCTCATCGGTGACGCCGTCAGGAATTTTCACCAGCGTATTGGCGGCGAAGGGAATGCGCGCTTTCTCCGCCTGCAGGCCATTGACCGGGCCGGTGGCTTTGGGGCCGCCGAAGAAACAGGTGCCCGCTTCCGGACCGTTGGGATTGGCGTTGTCGCACTGCGCGGTGTGGCCGGCGCGGCAGGGCGGACAGACGCCGCAGGAGACCGTTGAACAGACCACGACGCGATCGCCGGGCGTAAAGTTGCGCACCTCGTCGCCCACCGCTTCCACAATGCCGACCGCCTCATGACCGAGGATGGTGCCGGGCTGCATATCGCTAAAGGTGCCGCGAATAAAGTGCAGATCGGTGCCGCAAATTGCCGAGGCGGTAATCCGAATGACAGCATCGCCCGGTTGCTCGATTTGCGGATCGGGAACGTTATCCAGCTGGATATTTCCCACGCCGTGCCAGACCAGTGCTTTCATTATTTACCTCTGCCGTTGATGTCGTTTGCTGGAAACCAGCCGGACTAAAAAGTATAGAAAGCAGCTGAAATTCTGCCCGGCCGTTAAATAAGCGCAGCGGGTTGCAATGATTAACACTTTTTGGGATCTCTCTCGTAAACAATTTTAGCTCACTGAAATACCGAGGTTTTTATGGCAGGGAATCAGACGAAACGCGGACGTTTTAATCAACTGGATGTTAATAAGCGCAGCCGCCAGATTGCAGGCGATTTAATTGCCGCTAAGCTCAAAACATAACTTTACATAACAAACAAAAGCACGCTGGCAAGAAGCCAATTGCAATGTCGAGAACGAGGCGTTAAATGTCAGAGAAAACCTGTACCATTATTTATAATGGCGAACCCCTGGTGGGCGCCATTAATCAGCCCTTGATCGACTTTCTCACCGAGCAGGGAAAAAAACTGCCTCACGTCTGTTACCACCCGGCGCTGCAACCTTTAGAGAGCTGCGACGTCTGCTGGGTAGAGGCCAACGGCGAAAAAGTGCGCGGCTGCACGCTGCGCACCTTTCAAGGGCTGGAGATCAACAGCGAGGGGGAGTGGCCGCGCGCCGCGCAGCAGGAAGGGATGGACCGCATCCTCAACCGCCACGAGCTTTACTGCACGGTGTGCGAGCACAACACCGGCGACTGCACGCTGCACAACACCGTCGCGGATATGCATATTCCGATTCAGTACTATCCCTATCAGCGCAAACCCACCAGCAAAGATCACTCTAACCCTTTTTACACCTACGATCCCGACCAGTGCATCCTGTGTGGACGCTGCGTGGAAGCCTGCCAGAACGTCGAGGTGAATGAGACGCTGAGCATCGATTACACCCAGGAGCATCCGCGCGTGCTGTGGGACGGCGGCACGCAAATTGCCGGATCGAGCTGCGTCAGCTGCGGCCATTGCGTCACGGTCTGCCCGTGCAACGCGCTGCTGGAAAAAACCATGCAGCCCGACGCCGGGCCGTTCACCGCCATGGACGAAGGGCTGAAGCGTCCGATGATCGACTTCGTCAAATCGCTGGAGAACAGCATCGGCATGGAGCCGATCACCGGCATTTCGCTGATCGATGACGCGCTGCGCCAGGCGGAAATCAAACGCACGAAAACGGTCTGCACCTACTGCGGCGTCGGCTGCAGCTTTGAAATCTGGACGCGCGATCGCCATATCCTCAAGGTGCAGCCGGTGGCGGAAGCGCCTGCCAACGGCATATCCACCTGCGTAAAAGGCAAGTTCGGCTGGGATTTCGTCAACAGCCCGCAGCGTCTCACCACGCCGCTGATCCGCGAAAACGGCCGCTTTCGTCCAGCCAGCTGGGACGAGGCGCTGGATCGCGTCGCTCAGGGGCTGCGCGACGTGGCGCGCCAGCACGGCGGCGACGCCATCGGCTTTATCGGCTCCAGCAAGGCCAGCAACGAAGAGGCCTACCTGACGCAAAAGATCGCCCGGCTGATTTTTGGCACCAACAACGTCGATAACTCCTCGCGCTACTGCCAGAATCCGGCGACCGAAGGACTGTTCCGCACCGTCGGCTACGGCGGCGACGCGGGCACCATTCGCGATTTGCAGAAAACCGAGCTGATTATCACCGTTGGCAGCAACCTGGCGGAGAACCATCCGGTGATCGCCTCGCACATCAAGCAGAGCCACAAGCATCGCGGGCAGAAGCTGCTGGTGGTCGATCCGCGCAAACACGAAATGGCGGAGCGCGCCGACCAGTTCCTGCGCATCAAGCCCGGCACCGATATGGTGTGGGCGTCGGCGATGTCGAAGTATATGTTCGATCACGGCTACGCCGACGAGGCGTTTCTGGCGCAGCGCGTCAATCAGGTTGAAGCCTATCGCGCCTCGCTCGCGCCCTTTACGCTGGAATTTGCCAGCGAGATCACCGGGCTGAGCGTGGAAGAACTGACGTCGGCAGCGGAGATGATCGGCCAGGCGGGCAGCGTCTGCCTGCTGTGGGCGATGGGCATTACTCAGCACAGCCACGGCGCGGACGCCAGCACGGCGCTCTCTAATCTGCTGCTGGTGACCGGCAACTACGGGCGTCCGGGCACCGGCGGCTATCCGATGCGCGGCCACAACAACGTGCAGGGCGCCAGCGATTTTGGCTGTCTCAGCAACGTCTATCCCGGCTATGAAAAGGTCACTGACGCGGCGATACGGGAGAAATGGGCGCGTGCCTGGGGCGTCACGCCAGAGGAACTCTCCGACCAGGCTGGCGCGGATAACTTTATGATGGTGCAGCACGCCCACGAAGGGAAACTGCGCGCCATGTACATCACCGGCGAAGAGACCGCGTTTTCCGACGCCGATTCCACCAAAGTGCATGAGGCCTTTAGCCGTCTCGACTTTATGGTGGTGCAGGATATCTTTATGAGCCGCACCGCCGAGTTCGCCGACGTGGTGCTGCCAGGCTGCCCAAGCGTGGAAAAAGAGGGCACCTTCGTCAACACCGAACGCCGCATCCAGCACTTCTCTCCCGCGATGAACCCGCTGGGCGACAGCCGCCCGGACTGGTGGATTTTCACCGAGCTGGCCGCGCGCCTCGGCCATCACTGGAACTACCCTAACCCTGGGGCGATTATGGCGGAAGCGGCGGGAATCGCCGAGATCTTCGCCGGCGTCAGCTATGAGCGGCTGGTGGGCTGGCAGTCGCAGATCTGGCCGGTGCTGCCGGACGGCGAAAGCACGCCGCTGCTCTATACCGAAAAATTCAAATTCCCCGACGGCAAAGCGCGGCTCTATCCGCTGGAATGGCAGCGGCCGATGGAAGAGGCGGACGCCGAATACGATCTGATGCTGGATAACGGTCGCATGCTGGAGCATTTCCAGTCTACCAACCAGACCGGCCAGGGCGGCCGCATGATGTCGCTGTCGCCCAACTGGTTTGTGGAGATTTCGCCGCAGCTGGCGCAGGCGCGCGATTTGAAAGAGGGCGAGTGGGTCGAACTTAAATCACGGCGCGGCACGGTAGAGGTGCCGGTGGTGGTGACCGATCGCGTAGCGGGCAACGTGCTGTTTATTCCCATCCATCACGGCAAGCCCGGCGTAAACGGCCTGACCGGCGAGCATCACGATCCCGACGTCAACACGCCGGCCTACAAAGAGATCGCCGTCAGCATGACCAAACTGGCGCGCAGGCCGCAGCCGAACCCTATTCCGCGCCACAATTTCCGCCACGGTCGGCGCACGCCGCTGGATCATCTGCCCATTGAGCAGAAGTGGCAGCAGGAGGGCTATGTCGAGCCGCCTGAACACGTTGAACACCCGGAGAAATTTTAATGGCCGAACGACTTTCCTACACCGTGCCGCCGACGCGCACCGAAAAAACCGCGCAGGAAGCGATGGACGAGCTGGTAGAGAACCTGCATCAGCACGGTTTTCTGCGCCTGGCGAACGATGCCATCAAAGCCAATAACGATATCGGCAAACTTCTGGTTTCCGGGCTGAACCGGCCAGGCACGCAGAGCGCAATGCAGAATATTTCGCTGATCCTGATGACGCTGAGCACCATTCCGCCGGAGCGGCTGAATCATATTTTGCTGGCGCTGCGCGACGCGGCGATGGCGATGAAGCCCGCCAGCGACGCCGCGCAGCAGGAGGGCCACGCCGCGCCCGGTCTGCGCGGCGTGCTGCATCTGCTCGGCGACGAAAAGCTGTGGCAGGGACTGCGGCCGCTGTTCGCCGCGCTGGAGGCGTTTTCCGCCGGCATGCAGCGCGAGGAGGAGAAGCCGATAACCCGCTATAGCGGAAAGCCGAGCAATGAGTGACGCCGAGTGGGTGCTGCTGCTGTCGCGCGGCCAGTTCGCGCTTACTATGGGGATGCATATTACGCTGGCCGCGCTGACGCTGGGTCTGGCTCCTTTTTTACTCTGGTTCGAAGCGCGCTGGCTGTGGGGAAAGCAGCCGGGCGCGCGCGAGGCGCTGCGCTTCTGGCTGAAGATCTTCGCCCTGACGGTGGCGATCGGCGCGGTATCCGGCGTGGTGATGGAGGTGCAGTTCGGCACGCACTGGTCCGGGCTGTCGCAGAAGGTCGGCGGCGTTATCGGGCCGCTGCTGTTTTATGAAGTGCTGGTGGCCTTTTTCCTCGAATCGGGCCTGACTGGCGTGATGCTGTTTGGTATGGGAAAGATCCGGCCAGGCGTGCACTTTATCGTCACCGGCTTTGTGACGCTGGGCGCGCTGCTGAGTGCGTTCTGGATCCTCGCCGCCAACTCCTGGCTACAGACGCCCACCGGTTTTAGCCGCGACGAGAGCGGTCGATTCCTGCCGGAAAGCTGGGCGATGGTGCTCTCCGCGCCGTCGTTTCCGTTTCGCTTCAGCCATATGCTGCTGGCGTCGCTGATCGCGGCGGCCTTTATGATCGCCGGCGTGGCGGCGCGTCGGCTGCTGCACGACGCCCAGGAGCAGGCGGCGCGCCGCATGCTCACCGCCGCGCTCTCGTTTACGCTGGTCGCGGTGCCGTTGCAGATCCTGGTCGGCGATCTGCACGGCGAAAATACCCTGGCGCATCAGCCCGCCAAGCTGGCGGCGATTGAGGGCAGCTGGCATCCCCCCGCGCCGGGTGACGGCGAGCCGCTGCGGCTGTTCGCCATTCCCGAGCAGCAGGCGCAGCGCAACCGGCTGGAGCTGGCGATCCCGGATATCGCCTCGCTCTATCTGCGCCATAACCTCTCTGGCCATATCAAAAGCCTGAGCGAGTTTGACGCGCAGGATATTCCGCCGGTGGCGCCGGTGTTTTTCGCCTTTCGCCTGATGGTGGGGCTGGGCGTCGCGATGCTGCTTGCCAGCCTGATCGCCAATGTGCAGCACTGGCGCGGTCGGCTTGTCGCGTCGCGTCCTTTGCTGCGCATGCTGGTGTGGCTCTCGCCTGCGGGTTTTGTCGCCATGCTGGCCGGCTGGCTGGTAACGGAAATCGGCCGTCAACCCTGGACGGTATACGGCATGCTGCGCACCGCTGACAGCCTTTCTCCGCTGTCGCTCTCTACCACCGTGGCGATCCTGGCCGCTATTTTGCTGGTCTACGGTTTAAGCTTCGCGCTTGGGCTGCGCTATCTGCTGCGGCTGGTCTCCGCGCCGTTGCAGCCAAAGGGTGACGTTGTCACGCAAGAGATCAGGACCACGCCATGACCATTGCCGATCTCGCCGCGCTGACGCTGCTGCTCTCCATGCTGATTTATGTGCTGCTCGACGGCACCGATCTCGGCGTCGGCATGCTGCTGCTGCTGTTCAACCAGGAGTCGCAGCGCAAGCGTATGGTGCATTCGCTATTGCCCATCTGGGACGCCAATGAAACCTGGCTGGTGCTGCTGGCGGGCGGCATGTTCGCGCTGTTTCCGCCGGTTTACAGCCTGCTGTTCAACACCCTGTGCGGCCCGGTTTTCGCCATGGTGCTGGCGCTGTTTTTGCGCGGGCTGGCGCTGGAGTATCGGGCGCAGGCGCAGGAGGCCTTTCGTCACTGGCTCGATCGGCTGATGTGCGCCAGTTCGGCGCTGGCGGCTTTTCTCCAGGGCTGGTGCGCGGGCGTGGTATTCAGCGCCGAGCCGCATCGCGGTCTTGAGACAGGATTCGCCCTGACGCCGCTGCTGTGCGGGCTGGGGCTGGTGGCGATCTATCTGCTGCTGGGCTGCTGCTGGATCCGCTGGCGCATCGGTGAGGATACCGATGAAAAGGCAAGCCTGCTGGCCTGGCTGTTTTGGGTGCTGTCGCTGGTGATTTTTCTCTCGGTGCTGCTGCTCAATGGCGATATCTGGCGCACCAGCTGGCAGCGCTGGCCGGGCAAAGTCGCCATTGGGCTGATCGCTTTGCTCTGGCTGGCTCAGCTGCTGGCGCTGTGGCGCGGACGGCCCACCTGGCAGCTGGCATTGACGCTGGGGTTGATCAGCGCGGTATTCGCAGGCGTCGCCTGCGGCTTTTATCCCTGGCTGATCCCCTGGCAGCAGGATCTGCATCGCAGCGCCGCCTCAGCGGTGACGCAACGCTTTGTGCTGATCGGCAGCGCTATCGTGATGCCGCTGACGCTGATCTACCACAGCTGGGCCTTCTGGGTGTTTCGCGGCAGGGTGCGTTAAGCCTTGTCGTGTGTCGTCTGCTGGCGCGCCAGGGTGCGCGCCAGAATCGACGAGTAGAGCGGCTTGCCGCCGAGGAACTGCGCCAGCAGCGTCGCCCCCAGCCCGGTGACGATCATCGGCAGGATCAGCTGATAGTTATCAGTCATCTCCAGCACCAGCACGATGCCGGTCAGCGGCGCGCGCACCGAGGCGGCGAGCAGGGCGCCCATGCCGGCGATGGCGAAGGTGGCGGGCTGCAGATGATAGAGCGGAAAGATCTCCGCCATTAGCACGCCGAAGGCGGTGCCGAGCACGGTGCCGAGCGCCAGCATAGGCGCGAAAATGCCGCCCGGCGCGCCGGAGCTGAAGCAGAGCAGCGTGGTAAACAGCCGCACGGCAAAAATCAGCAGCAGCACGCCCAGCGTATAGTGGCCGCCCGCCGCCTGTGGGATAAGCTCGAATCCGCCGCCGGTGCCGGGCGCAAACCACAGCGCCAGCACGCCGCAGCCGCCGCCGAGCAGGCCGCCGATGGCGACCACGCGCCAGATGCGCCCGGCATAGAGCCGCGCAAAGGCGTCCTGAAACAGAAAGATCAGCCGGTTAAACAGCACCCCGACCACGCCAAACAGCATGCCGAGCACCAGATAGAGCCACAGCGTCTGCACCGGCGCGTCCGCCAGCCTGCCAACGGAGATCACCGGCTGCGCGCCGTTCAGCAGGCGAAACACGATGCTCGCCATAATCACGCCGGTGAAAACCGCCTTAATCGAAATCAGGTTGTAGCGAAACTGCGGCCGCATCTCTTCGATAATAAACAGAATGCCGGCCAGCGGCGCGTTGAAGGCGGCCGCCAGACCTGCCGCTGCGCCGGTCGCAAGCAGCGAATGACGCGCTTCGTCGCTGCGGATGCGCAGCAAATCGAGCACCATGCGGCCGATATTGCCGCCGAGCTGCACCGTCGGCCCTTCACGGCCAAGTACCATGCCGGCGCCGAGCGTGCCCATTCCGCCAAAGAATTTTACCGGGATCACGCGCCACCAGCGCACCGGCCGCAGCTCCTCCAGCGCCCCCTCGATTTCGGGAATGCCAGAGCCTGCCGCTTCCGGGGCGAAGCGCCGCACCAGAAAATAGCCCACCATCGCCAGCAGCGCGGAGAGCAGAAACGCCAGCGCGTAGAGGGGCCAGCCGGAAAGCAGCGCCGGATCGGCGTGGCTAAACCGCCAGTGCTGCACCCAGGCGACCGCCCTGGCGAAGGCGCTGCCGACCAGGCCGACGATGATGCCGACCAGCGCGGCGGAGATAAGCACCGCAACAGGGGTTTTATCACGGTTGAGCAACGCCCGGAACATGCGGTTACGCGCCGGGATGGACTGGGGAACATTGACCGAGGAGTGCGCTTCGTTGTTCACAATCATTCACTGCAGAGGAAAAAAGAGGGCTAAAGTGTACTGCAAAGCGTTTTTCACGTCCCGCTTTGTCACATTCTGACGCACAACAGCCGCTCTTACTCCGCCTCCGCGCTCTCCTCAATCAGCTCTTTGCCCTGATTATGGATATTGCCGACCTTTTTGCTCACCGGATGCCAGGCAAACGCGCTCTCGGGCAGCGCCGCCTCTTCGGCGATCTGCTGCGCGCGTTCGGGCGAGGTCTCCTCGCTTAGCCATTCGGCAACCGCGTCGGCGCGCAGTACCAGTGGACGACGATCGTGAATATCCACCATGCCTCTGTTGCTGGCCGCGGTGACGATAACAACCCCCTCCTGTCCGTGCTCTTTATCGAAAGGCGCTTTGCCGATAGCGGCGAAGAACAGCGGCTCGCGCGTTTTGTGATAGATAAAAAAGGGCTGCTTGCCCGTGCCCTCTTTTTTCCATTCGAACCAGCCGTCGGCCGGCACCACGGCGCGGCCATGCTGCCACAGCGGCTTGAACATGCGCCCGGTCGGCGCGGTTTCGCTGCGCGCGTTGATCAGCGGCTGCTTGTGCCACCATTCCGGCCCGTAGCCCCAGTAAACCGGATCGAGATGCAGATGCTCGTCGCGCATGTTGAGCAGCAGCACGCGGGTGCCTGGCGCGACATTGTAGCGCGCGACAGGTTCAGGATCGTAAACCAGCGTCTCGTCGTCGCTGCCGAGCGCGTCAAAATAGTCGTCCCGGCTGCGGTACTGCGCAAAGCGTCCACACATAGTTGTTACCTCCGTCTTTAAGCATAGCTAAGGGTGCGAGCCGCATGAATTCATTACTAAAGCTTACCGGTTAGCGGCCGTTAATAGAGGCGGGTTCTCTTGTTTCGCCACTAAACTCAGGCAGGCGGTACGAGAGGGGTTAAAGGACATTAACAAAGGAAAAACCAGTGAAATTAACCACTCTTATGTCAGGCGCGCTCGCCGTTACGCTGCTGACCGGCTGCGCAGGCGGCAAAAAACCGACCATCGTTAAAGGCACGGATGGCAGCACGCTGGAGGTCAGCTCGATTCTGGCGTCAACCGACATGAATCAAAACCGCTACGCTGATGCCCATCTGCGCGTGGTTAGCCCGGCGGTGACTGGACTGGCCGCAGGCCTGACCGCTGCCGGCGCGATGCTGGGAAGCTTCAGCTTTAGCAGTGATATGTTTGATAAGAACAGCTACAAAGGCTCGTCGGTAGATGAGCTGCCGGAATTCACCAGCCGCTATTTCACGCCGAAAGCCGAGGTGAAAATCGCGCAGTTCCTCAGCAAGCAGGGCGGAAAAACCGCCTATGAAAACACGCTCTATATCGCCGCTTCGCGCTGGTCGCTGGTCTACAGCGATCTCTCCAGCGCCAACAGCAATTACGATCTCTCCTACCGTGTCATCTTCTATAAACGCCCGGAAGGCGGCAACATGTTCAGCGCCTTTACCACGGCCGACTGCGCGCCCGCGGTGAAAACCGCGCCGCTGGCAGAGTGGCGAGCGAATAATTATCAAAAGGTCACGCAGGAGACAGAGAAAATGATGGACGCCTGCCTGCTTGAGCTGGATAACCAGCTGCCGCGGCTGTTGAAAAAAGCCTCCTGATGCGTCTGCTATAACAAAAACGCTGCGCGTTGCGTGTAATGTTTATCAGTTAAGCATGGGGTGATAACGCAGGCTGGCCAGCTTCGGTATGCGCTGCTGGAAAAGGATGGCGGCGTTTTTACGGCTACACAGGGCACCCTGTCTGAGGCGCTGTGGCCCACACCGGCATGCTCACACGCGTATAAGAAAAGGCCGCCTTTTAAGAAAAGAGCGGCCTTATCTGAACACAATCTTAACTGACAGCCATTATACGGTTCGCGTGGCGTTTCCATTCACTCAATACATCTTTCTTATTAGGCGGTAGTTTATTTTTGCCATAACGTTAATAAAATAGAACTCACTTCACACATTTTCCCCGGCAGCGTTTATTGACACTTTGGCTGTACAGTAAGCGTAACGCCATATCTTCGCTAAAATCTATTTACGCTTTGCGCAGGTATTACCCCTGAAACCTGACTATCCTTTTAGTAAATAAACGACTTTCAGGAGGGAAGATGAAGTTTTTCTATTTCGTTTCGCTTATTGCCGCCGCCGGCTATCTGCTGGCTTTTCTGCCTAAACTTCGCACCAGACGCGAGCCTGTCGCGTATTGGGGATGCTGGATTTATCTGGCGGCGAACGCCATTTACTGGGCGATCTATGCGCTACGTTATTATTTCCATTTTTAACAGCAGAAAAAGTCTGCCGCAGGAGAAAAGATGTCTGAAAATAAACGAGACCTGATGCCTTACTTACTCTATTACTGCCAGTCTCGTCTGCTGGTGGAGAATATTGACGGTCATGTGGTTGATATCGGCGGGGCCGAGCAGGTTGGCGGAAAACTTCGCTGGGAGCTGGATGGTAAAGAGGCGAAAGGCACCTCGGAAAACGAGGCCGATCAGATGCTGGAGGATGTGGCGCAGCACCTGAGCTTTTTATTTGTTGACGGTCAGTTCACCAGCCTGCCGGATGTGCGCGGCGAATATGGTGACCGGCTCGATAACGCCCCCTCGCGTGAAATTTCGCTGCCGGAACTCAACGACAGCGACGAAGATATCGTGCGTTAAACGAGGTCAGGCTGCCGCGGCAGCCTGACTTAGCCCTCTTAGCTGGCGGCGTGCTGCGACGCCATCCCCGGCACCAGAATCACCTTACGGCAGTCATCTTTTTTCTTCTCGAAAATTTCGTAGCCGTGCGCCGCGTCTTCCAGCGACATATGGTGGGTGACGATCTCCTCTGGCGACAGCAGGCCCTGCTCAATCAGCGACAGCAGGCGCGGCAGATAGGCCTGAACGTGCGTCTGCCCCATCTTAAAGGTCAGTCCTTTATCAAAGGCGTCGCCAAACATAAAGCCATGAATAAAGCCAGCATAGACCCCAGGCACGCTCACCACGCCGCCGCGTCGCACCGCGGCGATACACTGGCGCAGCGCCTTGCCGCTGCTGCCTTCCAGTTTGAGATTGCTTAACACCGTTTCCGTCAGGCTGCCTTTAGCTTCGAAGCCAACGGCGTCAATCACCGCATCAACGCCGCGATGATTTTTGGTGTGATCGATAATCCACGCCGCCGGATCGTCGATATCGTCAAAGTTAATCGGCGTGACGCCGTAGCGCTGACGGGCGAACTCCAGCCGGTAGTTATTGTGATCGATCATAAAAATCTCTTCCGCGCCGACCAGACGGGCGCAGGCGGCGCTCAGCAGGCCGACCGGGCCAGCGCCGAAGATGGCGACGCTGGAGCCTTTTTGCAGGCCAGCGTTCTGCACCGCCTGCCAGGCGGTCGGCAGGATATCGGAGAGAAACAGCACTTTATCGTCCGGCAGCGCCAGCGGCACCTTAAACGGGCCGACGTTGGCCTTCGGCACGCGAACATACTCCGCCTGGCCGCCCGGCACGCCGCCATAGAGGTTGCTGAAGCCGAACAGCGCCGCAGGCGGCGTAATATTCTTTTTGTTGAGAATGGCGCCGCGTCCGCTGTTGGTGGTTTCGCAGGCGGCATACTGATGCAGATGACAATAGAAGCAGTCGCCGCAGGCGATCACGAACGGCACCACGACGCGATCGCCGACCGCAACGCTGGTCACTTCCGCGCCCGCTTCCACCACTTCGCCCATAAACTCATGGCCAAAAATCTCGCCATGCTCCGTGCCGGGAATTTTGCCGCGATAGAGGTGCAGGTCAGAGCCGCAAATCGCCGTGGCCGTGACGCGCAAAATAATATCGTCCGGCGCCTGCAGGATGGGGTCGGGAACGGTCTCAACTCGAACCCGATGCGGGCCATGATAGGTCAGTGCTCTCATATCAATGTCCTTACTTGATGGCTGTGCCGGTCGCCATGACCCAACACAAAAATGTCACGCCGGTGGCGCGCGCGTTCCCGCTGAGGTGGCGGGAGGGAGTGGTTTAAGCCTGGCCGCAGATTCCGGTTAAGCAAGCGCGACGGCAGTTGCGCAATCAGGCGAGACGGCGATCCGTTACGAAAACGCTTAAAAAAAATACTGGATATAACAACAGTATCCTGTATACTTATTCAACAGCCCGAACGGCTGCGTACGTTTGCATGAGGTGACGCTGATGATGTTCTCTACTGAAAATCTTTCTGCTCTCAACGCTTCTGTCCTGATGAGCAGCCGTGAAATCGCCCGACTGACCGGCATTACCCACGGCGAAGTAAAACGTTTGATTAAAAGCCTGGAAACCGCGCAGCGGCTTTCACAGCCGCTGACGATCAACCTTTACGAGCATGAAGGAGAGATGCGTCAGGAGTTTTGCCTGAACAAGCGCGACTCACTGTTAGCGGTCGCGCGCCTGTCGCCGGGCTTTACCGCCGATCTGCTGGATAAATGGCAGGAGCGTGAAAAAGTGGCGCATCTGCCCGATTTCACCAACCCCGCCGAAGCCGCGCGCGCCTGGGCGGAGCAGTTCGAGCAGCGCCGCGCCGCCGAAGAACAGCTGGCGCTCTCTGCCCCAAAGGCGGAATTTTTTGACCGCTTTGTCGAGGTAACCGACTCGCTCGGCTTTCGTCAGCTGTGCAAAATGCTCAAGGTGAAAGAGCCGGAGTTTCGCCAGTTTCTGCTGGAGCGCAATATCATGTACCGCGACAAAGGCACGCTGACGCCGCAGCATCATCATATGCAGGCGGGCTATTTCACGCTGCGCTCGGGCGTGGGTGAAAATCAGCATGCGTTTTCGCAGGCGCGCTTTACCGCCAAAGGGGTGAAGTGGGTCGCCAGCCTGTGGGCGGGACATATCGCCACGCAGCCCAAAGGCGTCGCCGCCTGAGGCGAGCTGAATTAACGCTGTTTACAACCGGTCGCTGACCGGTTTTTTTATGCCTGAAAAAGGCGGCGTCAGGCCTGAAGGCCGTCGACGATGGTAATCATCGCCTCCGCCACGCTGGCGCGTTCGGCGCGGGCGCGCTGATAGGCGTCGGAGTGATAGCAGGCAAGCGCGCTCTGATAGTCACTAAACTCAATTAACACATGCTTCTGGAAGGCGGCGCCCTCCAGCGTTGTTGCGTCGCCGCCGCGCGCCAGAAAACGCGCATTGAACTGCTGAAACGCCGCGGGCGCAAGATCCATGTAGTGGCGATACTGCGTCGGGTCGTGAATGGTGACGTGGGCAATCCAGTAGGCGGCCATGATTTACTCCGGTTGTGAAAGGATCTGCTTCGCCAGGCTGGCGGCTTCCGTAAGATGCTCATACACCGCTTCTCGGGCGCGCGGCGCATCGTTCTGTTCAATTGCCTGACAGATGCGCGACATGCGTTCGAAACCGGCGACCTCGCGCTGCGGCCAGGCGAGCGTCAGCGCGCGAAGACGGCTGATGCGGCTGTTCATGCGCTGCACGATCTCCCATGCGATACTGTGTTTCGCCACGCTGAACAGGGTTTCATAAAACGCCTGCGACGCCTCGACGCGCCGGATATCGTCATGCTCGCGCGACGCCTGGGCAATCTGCTGTAGCTGCTGACGCAGCAGCGCTTTATCCGCCTCGGTGGCGCGCAGCGCGCAGTCTGCCGCCGCTTCCTGCTCCAGCAGCAGACGAATGTTGTAAATCTGCTCGGCGATCTCCCAGGTTAACACCGCCACGATCGGGCCTTTTTTCGGCAGGATCTCAATCAACCCTTCCGCCTCCAGATAGCGGATCACTTCGCGCACCACGCTGCGGCTGACGCCGAGCTGCTCAGTCAGCTGCCGTTCCACCAGCCGATCTCCGGCCTTGAAATAGCCCGCAATAATCGCCTGACGTACCTTGTTTAACGCCAGCTCACGCAGGGTGACCGGCGCGTTTTCGATTTTCAGAGAATGGTGTTCAACCATCAAATCCCTCTGTATTCAAGTAGATGAGTAATACTGACGCGGTTCCGACTGCGCCGAAAGATGACTTACTATTAGCACTTAACGATTGCCATCCGCAACGACCGCACCGCTGAACGGCAGGGATGCCAGCGGCGAAATTCGGCCCGCCTCACACTTTTCAACAGTGACCGAAAATAGTTTTCTTGCCACGCAATGCCTTGATGAAGCGCGCTTTTCTTTGTTGTCACCTCTATCAAGCGCTAACCAGATTCAGCACAACCTCATCAGCACTATGTTGAAATAAAAGTTATTAAATCAGTCGCTTATATCTCGCTGCGGCATTCCGATATGTCAGATACAACCATATCGTATGATGGTATACCATATTTTGACATGGCATTTTCCGCAATGCTATACCACTCCCGAAACATTCATTTAGCAATTTGTTAACTTTCAGGAGAGAGCTATGCATCCCGCCATTCGTAAAACGCTGGTGACCACCGAAACGCTGTACGTTGACGGTGGCAAAGCCGCCGCAAAACCGCTGGTGATGATCGCCGCCGCCGCCGTGGTGAAAAATCCCTGGGCCGATCAGGGCTACGTTGAGGATCTGGCGCCGCAGATCCGCGAGTTCGCGCCGGTGCTGGGCGAACTGCTGACCCGCCTGATCCTGAAAGAGGCAGGCAGCGGCGAAAACGTGGAGGCCTTCGGCAAAAGCGCCGTGGTCGGCCTGGACGGCGAGCTGGAGCACGCCTCGGCGCTGATCCACACGCTGCACTTCGGCAACCACTATCGCAGCGCGGTGCAGAGCAAGAGCTATCTCGCTTTCAACAACACGCGCGGTCCCGCCAACACGCCGGTGCTGATCCCGATGATGCACAAAAACGACGAAGGCAGCCGCGAACACTACCTGACCATGCAGTTCAATATCGGCGACGCGCCGCGCTACGACGAGATCGTCATCGCGCTGGGCGCGGCGCTGGGCGGCCGTCCGCATCACCGTATCGGCAACCGTTACTCCGACCTGAAAGAGTTAGGCCATGATGCGAAAAACCCAGCGGCTGTGTAACAGCCAGATGCGCGTCAGCTATCTCGAAGCCGGAGAGGGCGCGCCGCTGGTGCTGATCCACGGCGTTGGGATGAACGCCGAATCCTGGTTTCCGCAGATCGAGGCGCTGAGCGCGCACTTCCGCGTGATTGCGGTGGATATGCCCGGTCACGGCGAGAGCGAGGCGTTCAGCCGTCCGGTCACCCTGCCGGACTATGTCGCCTGGCTGGCGGAATTCCTTGAGCAGCGGCCGGAGACGCGTTTCGCCGTGGCGGGACACTCAATGGGCGCGCTGATCACCGCCGGGCTGGCGATCGATCATCCGCAACAGGTGAGCCACGCCATCGTGATGAGCGGCGTCTATCGCCGCAGCGAGGCGGCGCGCCGGGCGGTGTTGCAGCGCGCTGAGGAGCTGGCGGCTGGCGATGCGCAGCTTGACTCGCCGCTGGCGCGCTGGTTTGGCGACGACGCGCGTGAAACGGCGCTGCGCGATCGCGTCGGCGGCTGGCTGCAGCAGGTCAACCTGCAGGGCTACGCCGCTGCCTATCAGGCCTTTGCCGGCGGCGACGAAGTTTACGCCGACCGTTGGGATGAGATGCAGTGCCCGGTGCTGGTGCTGACCGGCGAGCTGGACGCCAATTCGAACCCGCAGATGGCGCGTGCCATGGCCGACGCCGCGCCGCGCGGTCAGGCGGTGATTATCGCCAACGCGCGTCATATGGTGAGCCTGACGGACGCGGCGCGCGTCAATCAGGAGATCATCGCCTTTTTAACCGCGCCCGTCGTGGCGGGAAAACAGATCAACGCACAGGCAGGAGTTTCTCATGCAGACAGATAAACGCAGGCAGCTGCGCGATGCGTTCGGCGCCTTTATGACCGGCGTCACCGTGGTGACCAGCCGCGACAAAGCGGGCCAGCCGATCGGCTTTACCGCCAACTCGTTCACGTCGGTGTCGCTCGATCCGGCGCTGCTGCTGGTGAGCATTGACAAGCGTTCGGCTAACTTCGCCAACTTCACTGAGTGTTCGCACTTTGCGGTGAATATCCTGGCGGAGCAGCAGAAAGAGACCTCGAATATTTTCGCCTCGAAGGTCGAGGATCGCTTCGCGTTAGTGGCGTGGCACGGCAGTGAAAACGGCACGCCGCTGCTGGACGGCAGCTCGGCCTGGTTCGACTGCGCGCTGCATCAGGTGGTGGACGCCGGCGACCATGCGCTGCTGATCGGCAGGGTCGAGGGCTTTGACTCGCAGGCCACCGCCGGGCTCGGCTACTACCGCGGCGCCTACTTTACGCCGTACCAGAATGCGGAGACGCTGATCAACCGCCTGCGCGTTGAGGTCAGTGCGCTGATCGAATGCAACGGACACGCGATTATGGTGCAAAACGCGGGCGCGGCCAGCCTGCCTTCGCGCCACGTCACCGACGGCAGCGTCAGCGATACCCTGAACGCGCTGATCGCCGAGCTGGGCGTCAACGCTACGCCTGGGTTCGTCTATTCGATTTATGAAGATCGTCAGAGCAACAAGCAGCACATCGTTTTTCTTTGCGCGCTGCCGACCGACGCCACGCGCGCGGCACTGAAGCAGGGCGAATGGCTCGATCTGGAAAAAATTTCTGCGCTTTCCATCAAAGATTCGGCACTGAAATCGCTGATGAACCGCTTCGTCAGAGAGAATAGCGTCGGCAATTACAGCATCTATTACGGCGATGAAATCAACGGTTCAATAAAACAATTCGCTAGCTGAAACTCGTACCGGGGTACCCTATGAAACTGTCACTCTTTATCCATATGGAACGCATCTCGCCCGATGAGCCGCAGGACAAGCTCTACCATGAAATGATGGAGCTGTGCGAGATGGCGGACAACGCCAATATGCACGCCATCTGGACCGGCGAGCATCACGGCATGAACTTCACCATTGCGCCGAACCCGTTAATCAACATCGCGGATCTGGCGAACCGGACCAAAAACGTGCGCCTCGGCACCGGCACGGTGATCGCGCCCTTCAACCATCCGCTGCGCCTGGCGGGCGAAGCGGCGATGACCGACATCATCACCGGCGGCCGTCTGGAGCTGGGTATCGCGCGCGGCGCCTACAGCTATGAATATGAGCGGATGATGCCGGGCCTGACCGCCTGGGATGCGGGACAGCGCATGCGCGAACTGGTGCCGGCGGTGAAAAAACTGTGGGAAGGGGATTACGCCCACGACGGCGAATTCTGGCAGTTCCCGCTTTCGACCTCGTCGCCGAAGCCGAAACAGCAGCCGCATCCGCCCATCTGGATCGCCGCGCGCGATCCCAACAGCCATGAGTTTGCCGTCACCCACGGCTGCAACGTGCAGGTTACGCCGCTGCATCAGGGCGACGAAGAGATTGTGCGCCTGGCAAACTGCTTCCACGAAACGCGCCAGCGCCTGGCGCCGGAAAAGCCGCTGAAAATCATGCTCCTGCAGCACGGCTACGTGGCGGAGAACGAAGCGGACGCGCAGCAGGCGGCGGAAGAGCTTAACCGCTTCTACAACTACTTCGGCGCCTGGTTCAAAAACGAGCGTCCGGTCACTCAGGGGCTGATCCAGCCGCTGAGCGAGGCCGAGATCGCCGCCAATACCTACTACTCCGCCGAAGCGATGCGTAAAAACCTGGCGATTGGCAGCGCCAATGAGGTGATTACGCGCCTTAAACACTATGAAGCGCTGGGCTATGACGAATTCGCGCTCTGGATCGACAGCGGCATGACCTTCGAACGCAAAAAAGCATCGCTGACGCGCTTTATTAACCAGGTGATGCCTGAATTTCATTAACGGGTGCAAAAATGGAATCGTTCAAACTCTTTATCAACGGTCAGTTTGAGTCCGGCGCCGCGACGTTCGACTCGCTGGATCCCGCCAGCGGCCAGCCGTGGGCGACCATCGCCGAAGCGCGCGCGGATGAGGTCAATCGCGCCGTCGCGGCGGCGCATCGCGCCTTCACCGCGCCGGAATGGCGTGACCTGACCGCCTCGGCGCGCGGCAAGCTGCTGATGCGGCTGGCGGATCTGGTGGAGCAGAACGCCGATGAGCTGGCGCGGCTGGAGACGCAGGACACCGGCAAAATCATCCGCGAAACCCGTGCGCAGATCGCCTACGTTGCTGAGTATTACCGCTACTACGCGGGGCTGGCCGACAAGATGGAAGGGCGCGTGCTCAGCATCGACAAGGCCGACACCGAAACCTGGACGCGGCGCGAGCCGGTTGGCGTGGTGGCGGCGATTATTCCCTGGAACAGCCAGCTGTTTCTCTCCGCCGTGAAGATCGGCCCGGCGCTGGCGGCGGGCTGCACGCTGGTGGTGAAAGCCGCCGAAAGCGCGCCGACGCCGCTGCTGGCCTTTGCGCGACTGATTGCCGAAGCGGGCTTTCCGCCCGGCGTCTGCAACGTCATCACCGGCTTTGGCGCAAGCTGCGGCACGGTGCTGACCACCCATCCCGACGTGGCGCATATCGCCTTTACCGGCGGACCAGAGACGGCGCGCCATATCGTGCGCAACAGCGCGGAAAACCTGAGCAAAACCACGCTGGAGCTGGGCGGCAAGTCGCCGTTTATCGTCTTCGAGGACGCCGATCTGGAGAGCGCGGCCAACGCCCAGGTGGCGGCGATCTTCGCCGCTTCCGGCCAGAGCTGCGTGGCTGGCTCGCGCCTGCTGGTGGCGGAAAGCGTGAAAGATCGCTTTCTGGCGACGCTGGTGGAACGCGTGGAGCGCATCGTTATCGGCGCGCCGCAGGAGATGGCGACGCAGTTTGGTCCGCTCTGCACCGCGCAGCAGAAAAGCCGCATCGAGCAGCTGGTCGCGCAGTCGCTGGACCAGGGCGCGCGCCTGCTGACCGGCCACTACCCGGTCGACCGACCCGGCTTCTACTATCCGCCGACCATTCTCGACTGCTCCGAGACGCCGCGCGCGGCGAGCGTGGTGAACGAGCTGTTTGGCCCGGTGCTCTCCGTGGTCAGCTTTCGCGACGAAGCGGACGCCATCCGCCTCGCCAACGACAGCGCCTACGGCCTGGCCGCCGGGGTCTTCACCCAGAACCTGGCGCGCGCCCATCGCGTGACGAAGGCGCTGCGCAGCGGCGTGGTCTGGATCAACACCTACCGTATGGTGTCGCCGCTGGCGCCGTTTGGCGGCTACGGCCTCTCTGGCCACGGCCGCGAAGGGGGCATGGAGGCGGCGCTGGAGTTCACCACCACCAAGACGGTGTGGCTGCGCACCAGCGACGAGCCGATCGGCGATCCCTTCGTGATGCGCTAATCCCTTTTTCACACCAGGAAAAGAGGTCTCAGACGGCCTTACCCGCAGGCGCGCGCCGCACGGATGTCGGCGTCGCGCCTGCTGTAACGGATTAACCCAAAAGCCCGTTTGTTGTCGGGGCCATGACGGCCTCCGGCCAGGCTTTGCCGCAGTTCAGCTGACCAACCCTACAAATCACAAAATAAAAGTCCCCAGTGCGGAGGATAAAAAATGTCTCAAAACAACGTGATAGAAAATAAATCGGTAGACTATGTGCCGGAAAACGAGCGGCACGGCAAGGCGCGCAGCCTGTTTACCCTGTGGTTCTGCACCAACATCGCGCCGCTGGCGGTAGTGACGGGCGCGATCTCCACCCAGACGTATCATCTCAATATCCTCTCGGCGATGACGGCGATTATCGCCGGGCATCTGTTTGGCGGGCTGTTTCTAGCGCTCACCTCGGCGCAGGGGCCGCGCGTCGGCATCCCGCAGATGGTGCAGAGCCGCGCGCAGTTTGGCCGCTACGGCTCGCTGCTGGTGATCTGCTTCACCACGGCAATCTATCTCGGCTTTTTTATCTCCAACGTGACGCTGTCCGGCAAGGTGATTAATAACGTCATTCCGGCGCTGCCGATCCACAGCGCCACCATTCTTGGCGCTATCGCGGCGACGCTGATCGGCATCGTCGGCTACCGCTTTATTCACCACATTAACAAGGTCGGCGCCTGGGTGATGGGCATTGCGCTGGTGGTGGGCATGATAGTGATGCTGGGCAGCCCGCTGCCGGTTGATTTCTGGCAGCGCGGCAGCTTTACCCTTAACGGCTGGTTCGCCACCTTCTGCATCTGCGCGGTGTGGCAGATTAGCTTTTCGCCCTATACCTCCGACTATTCACGCTATCTGCCCGCCAATATCGGCGTCTTTAAGCCCTTTATCTGCACCTGGCTCGGCGCCTGCTGCGGCACCATCCTCGCGTTTCTGTTTGGCGTGGTGGCGGTGAATCTGGTGGGCGGCGAGGGCGATGCGATGGCGGCGGTGCGTCAGGCGACCGGCTGGCTCGGCCCGATCCTGATGGTGCTGTTCCTGCTGAATATCATCTGTCACAACTCGATGAATCTCTATGGTTCGGTGCTGTCGCTGATCACCGCCGTGCAGACGTTTCGTCCGGCATGGCTGCCGGCAGCGCGGGTGCGGGTGATCTTTTCGGCGCTGGTGCTGGTGGGCGGCGTGCTGGTGTCGCTGGCGGCCTCAGCCAACTTCGTCTCCTTCTTCCTCAACCTGATCTGGGCGCTGATCGGCGTGCTGATCCCCTGGAGCGTGATTAACCTGCTCGACTTCTACGTGGTGAAGCAGCAGCGCTATGACATCCCCTCAATCTTCCGCGCCGACGGCGGTCGCTATGGGCTGGTGAACGCCAACGCGCTGCTGATCTACTTCGGTGGTGTGGTGGTGCAGATCCCCTTCGTCGAGAACGCCTTTTTCACCGGACCCTACGCGCATCTGATCCCGGGCGCCGATATCTCCTGGGTCATCAGTCTGGTGGTGACCAGCAGCGCCTACCTGCTGTTTCATAAAAAAGGCGCGCAATTAGCCGCACCGCAGCAGCAGCGCGCGCAGTAGTTCGGCTTGCTGGCGACCAAAGTGTGAGCTAGATCTTAAACCCTGTGATTTATTCCTGACAGGGAGAGGTTTTATGCTCAAAGCACCTTTAGCGCTACTGATGATGATGACGGTTTCCGCCACGGCGGCGGAAACCGCTCCTCCGCACGTTCAACCTTTGCAGATCGGCAATCTGACCATCCAGCAGGGCAAACCGGCAATTATCGTCTCAACCACCGGCGCGGATCGCGAGAGTGCGCTGCAGCTGGCGCGCCAGGCGGCGCAAAACGCGGCGGTGCAGGTGGTGGAGCTGCGCGTCGACAAGCTCGATTTCGCTACCGATGTCGATCGGGTGGCGCAGCTGGGACGCGAGATGCGCCGCGAACTCGCGGGCAAACCGCTGCTGCTGACCCTGCGCACCAAAGCCGAGGGCGGCAGTCTGTCGCCCGACGATGGCCGCTATATCGCGCTTTATCAGCAGTGGCTGGCGGCGGGCTTCGCCGATCTGATCGATATCGAAATGCGCATCGGCGCGCAGCCGGTTAAGCAGCTGGTCAAAGAGGCACATCAGCACCATGTGGCGGTGATCCTCTCTTATCACGATTTTCAGCAGACGCCGGAGAACGCCGAGATGCTGCGGCGACTGGCGTGGCAGGAGGCGCACGGCGCGGACATTCTGAAAATCGCGGTGATGCCAAAGACGCCGCAGGACGTCAGCCGCCTGACCGAGGTCACCTGGCAGATGCGCCAGCGCAGCGAGAAGCCGCTGCTGACCATGGCGATGGGCGGCCTGGGGGCGGTGACGCGTATGTCGGGCGAGATCTTCGGCAGCAACCTGACCTTCGGCACGCTGGGCGACGCCTCCGCGCCGGGCCAGCTTGAGGTGCAGGCGCTGGACCAGGCGCTGAGCACGCTGCATAAGGCGAATGCTTCTTAAGATAAGAGCAGTTTCAAGCAAAAATTCGACGTCAGCGGACAGGATTGATATCTAAAAAAGCGCTTGAAGTGTCCCCAGCCTGGGGGTATTTTGTACCCAGGTTGGGGACAGGAGATGTCATGGACGCGACTTTTATCGAACTTGCCAGCTTTCAGAAATATCGTGCTGAGTATCTTACAGACGATCGATTTCGGCAGTTTCAAAATATGTTACTAATGGATCCTGAGAAGGGCGACCTCATTCCTGATACCGGCGGGTTACGCAAGGTTCGCTTCAGGGACGAACGCAGAAACAAAGGCACCCGAGGCGGCATCAGGGTGATCTATTACTGGGCGGCCGGAATGCGCCAGTTCATTCTGTTTACGCTCTATGACAAAGACCAGAATGATGATTTAACCAAACAACAGCGCGACGCTCTTGCTGAGGCGTTGAATGCGATTAAAAAAGGGCTGAGAAATGGCTGAACGCGATATCTTTAATGAACTGATGGCGGGTATGCAGGAGTTAAAAGATCATCAGGAAGGGAAAATAACGCTGAAATCGTACAAGGTTGAAAAACGCGCGCCTGTCACGATTGCGCCAGAAGAGTTGCGTAGCGTGCGTGAAAAACTCAATCTTTCTCAGGCCGTATTTGCTCATTATCTCCATACAGGCGAGACCACCTATCAGAACTGGGAACAGGGGCGCGCAAAGCCTAATACCCAGGCCGTGTTGCTGATTCGCATGGTGCAACAAAATCCAGACACGCTTAACGTGCTGGCACATCTTTAAACAGAACGCCTGCCATAGACTATTCCGCTAAAAACGCTCGGTATTGCTGAGCACCGTTACATCTGTCACGGTGCTCTACAGTCAGAACATCTTTCAGCGTTGATAAAAACGGTCGCAAAACCCCTTACTGGCGCCCAGCCGCGTGGAGAGGCGATACGCCGATTCCTGCATCGCCTCGGCCACGTCGCGGCTGGTGCGGTCCGGCGTCAGACGCGAGACGGGCCCGGTAATGGCCAGCGCGGCCGCCAGCGTATCCCCTTCGCCGAACACCGGCAGTGAGAACGCGGCGATATGCGGGTCGCGGATGCCAGACGTGTAAAGCGGCAGCGCGGGTGGCTGCGTAAACAGCGGCTCCTGTAAGCCCCAGTAGCGCAGCACCTGACCAATGGCGGAGTTATCGAGCGGCAGCGAGCTGCCCGCCAGACGGGTCTCCCGCAGGCCTTCCGACGACTCGGCGCGAAACAAGCAGAGCCGCTCTCCCTCTTCGATCACATACCAGGAGGCGCTTTCTCCTGTCGACGCCGCCAGCGCGTGCAGCGCCGGCTGCACGATATGCGCCAGATGAAAAGATTGCTCATAGAGTTTGCCGAGATAGAGCAGGCGCGGCCCCAGCGAGTAACTGCCGTTTTCCCGGCGGATCACATAGTGCATGCGTTCCAGCGAATTCATCAGACGATAAACCGTGGTCTTATGCTGACCGGACGCCTGTGCCAGCGCGGTGAGCGTTAACGATTCTTCACCCGGTTTAAAGCAGTCCAGCAGCGCCAGCGCTTTTTCTACGGCAACTACGCCTTCGTTTCCCATCCTGATCCTCCTGATTTTGGCGCTACGGATTGTAACCTGCAATTTGTGATTTACATCGTGTTTACATCACAAAGGGCGCGCTAAGGGTAGCCATGCCGACAGCGGGCTGGCTATAGTTGTTGTATATAGTACAACTGTGTTTTACAAAGTAAAACAACCGGAGCGAGAGTCATGACAGAAAACAGTGTTTCCATGTTGCAGCGCGCCATTACACGCGTTGATGCCGAGCAGGTTAAGCGCGCCGCGGAGTTTCAGGCGGCGATCCTGGCGGATGTGGCAGGCCGTCGCGGCACGCTGCACGGACGGGTTAAGCCGCTCGCCGCCAGTATGAAGGTCGCCGGACCGGCAATTACCGTCGAGGTGCGTCCTGGCGATAACCTGGCCATCCATGCGGCGCTGGCGATTGCCCAGCCGGGTGATGTCATCGTCGTCGACGGTAAAGGCGATCTCAGCTGCGCCCTGATCGGCGAAATCATGTCGACCCAGGCGCACGCCGCCGGCATCGCCGGCATCATTATCGATGGTGCGGTGCGCGATTCCGATGCGCTGGCGCAGGGCGATTTTCCCGTCTTTGCCGCTGGCCTGAACCCGTGCGGCCCGACGAAATCGATCGCCGGGCGCGTCAACCATCCGGTATCGGTGGCGGGCGCGGCGATCCAGCCGGGCGATCTCATCATCGGCGACGCGGACGGCGTAGTGGTACTGCCGCGTGAAGAGGTCGCCGCGCTGCTGGTGCTGGCGCAGCAAAAGCTGGATGGCGAGAACCGCCGTCTGCAGGCGATTCGTCAGGGCGATATTCGCGCGCCCTGGCTGGAGGCGGCGCTGCGCGCGGCGGGCATGCTGGAAAATGGGGAGACGCTGTAATGAACGACAGGCAGAGCATCATTATTACCGGCAGCGATTTGGCGCAGGAGGCGTGCGATCTGCTGCAGGGTTACCAGCTGATTTACGCCGGGCGCCAGCCGGACGAAGCGCATCTGATCGCCCTGTGCCAGCAGCATAATCCGCTGGCTATTATCGTGCGCTACGGCAAAATCACGGCGCGCATCATGGATGCCGCGCCCGCGCTGCGCGTTATCGCCAAGCACGGCAGCGGCATTGATGTTATCGATCAGCACGCCGCCGCGCAGCGCGATATCCAGGTGCTGGCCGCGGTCGGCGCCAACGCCGCCGCCGTCGCGGAGCACACCTGGGCGCTGATCCTCGCCTGTGCCAAATCGGTGGTGACGCTGGATGGCCGAATGCGCGCTGGCTACTGGGACAAAGCGCAGCATAAATCGATCGAGCTGGAGGGGCGCACGCTGGGGCTGATTGGGCTAGGCGCTATCGGCAGCCGCGTGGCAAAAGCGGGCGCGGCATTCGGCATGCAGGTTATCGCTTACGATCCCTGGGCGAAGCAGCTGCCGGAAGGGTGCGAAGCGGTCGAGCTGGAGGCGCTGCTTCGTCGGGCCGACGTGGTGTCGCTCCACTGTCCGCTCACCGAGCAGAATCGCGCCATGATCAATTCAGCCACGCTGGCGCAGTTCAAACCTGGCGCGATGCTGATCAACACCGCGCGCGGCGGCCTGATTGAGGAAGAGGCGCTGGCAAACGCGCTGCAGGACGGCACGCTGCGCTGCGCCGCGCTCGACAGCTTTGCGCAAGAGCCATTGACCGCGCCGCACCGCTGGCAGCAGCTGGACAATGTGATCCTGTCGCCGCATATCGGCGGCGTGAGCGATACCTCCTACGTGAAGATGGGCTGCGGCGCGGCGCGCAACGTGCTGAGCGTGCTGCAGCCCGGGCGGATCGCGGCGACATTGCCGTAAGCGCGGAGCATAAAAAAGGCGCCTCAGGCGCCTTTTTTATTGCCCTTACTAACTCAGCGCGGCTGCGCTTCCACCTCAACCCGCAGCTGCGACTTTCGCCCCATCATCAGCACCGCGATACCGCCCGCAGCGCACAGCAGCGCCAGCGGCACCATTGCTAATGTATGGCTGCCGGTGGCCTGGTTGATCATGCCGTAGACGTTCACCATCAGGCCGCCGCCGATCAGGTTGGCGACGGCGCCGATAGCGGCAAGGCCCGCAGCGGCGGTTGACGAGGAGAGCCAGCCCGACGCCAGCGCCCAGAAGGGCCCTTTCATCGAATAGGCGCCAATCAGCACCAGCGACAGGATCACTACGCTGCCGGTCAGCGACTGGCTGATAAAGGCGGAAAGCAGGCCGCCGGCGATCAGAAACAGCGTCAGCGCGGTGTGCCAGCGGCGTTCGCCGGTGCGGTCGGAGCTGCGTCCCCAGACAATCATCAGCACCGACGCCAGCCCGTAAGGGATCGCGTTCGCCAGGCCGGTGGTGAAGTTATCCAGCCCAAACGACTTCAGCAGCTGCGGCGACCAGACGCTGAGCGTCGATCCCGCTGCGGAAGCGCCCGCGTAGATCAGCGCCATCACCCAGATATGCTTATGGCGCAGCAGCTGCCACAGCGAGATATGGCCAATGGCTTTGCGCTGGGCATTTTCCGCCGCCAGGGTAGAAGAGAGCCAGCTGCGCTGCTCCGCGCTAAGCCAGCTGGCGCTGTCGGGACGGTTGCTCAGCACAAAAAAGGCGGCGATGCCCAGCAGCACAGCGGGAATGCCTTCCAGAATAAACAGCCAGTGCCAGCCGCGCATGCCGTACCAGCCGTCCAGCGAGAGGATGGCGCCGGAAATCGGCGAGCCGATAAAGTTAGCGGCCGGGATTGCCACCATAAAGGTCGCAATCACGCGCGCGCGATATTTTGCCGGGATCCAGTAGGTGAGATAGAGGATCACGCCGGGAAAGAAGCCCGCCTCTGCCGCGCCTAGCAGGAAGCGCAGCAGATAAAGCATTTCGCTGCTTTCGACAAAGGCGGTGCAGACCGAAACCACGCCCCAGCTCACCATAATGCGCGAGATCCAGATTTTGGCGCCGATCTTTTGCATCGCCAGATTGCTTGGCACTTCAAACAGAAAATAACCGACGAAAAACAGGCTGCTCGCCAGCCCGAATACCGCTTTCGATAGCCCAAGATCCTCATTCATTTGCAGCGATGCCATGCCGATATTGCCCCGGTCGATGATCGCGATCAGATAACAGAGGATCAAAAAGGGCAGGATGCGCCAGACGACGCGCCTGACGGTTTGCTTTTCCAGCTCTGAGGGCGCGGTTGTAGCGTGCATCTTTTCAGACATGATCTACCTCGTAACGGAAGTCGTCTCCGGCAAAGCGCAACCTTGCGGGAGGAGGTTGTTTTACTGTGTAAAACTCTTATGTACAGAGTACAACTAATTATCTCTGCCTGTTTTTTTTAGGGCAGCGTAATGTTGCAAGGTTGAGTGAGATGTCACAAAAAGATGGCGCGATAATAGCGGTTATGTGATGGCATTAAAATTCTGTGATTAAGCGCGCGTGGGGAAAGAGAGCGGGAATTCTCCCCGGCGAGGCGCCGGGGAGCGGGTTCAGAAGCTGTAGTTAACACTGACCGACATATTGCGCGGCTCGCCATAGACGGCGGAGCTGTCGAGGTAGGAGTAGTATTCGCGGTCGAACAGGTTATGAATATTCGCCTGCACCGCCAGCTGCTTTGTCACCTGGTAGCGGGCAAACAGGTCCACTAGCGGGTAGCTGCCCTGATAGAGACGCTGTGTCTCGCCGCTCGGGCCGGTAACATCCTGATAGACGCGGTTCTGCCAGTTCACCCCGCCGCCCAGCGTTAAATCGGGCAGCATGGGCAGGCGATAGCGGCTAAAGAGCTTGAGCTGCGTCTGCGGCGCAAAGCTGTTGTAACGGCCGCTGCTGTCACGCGCCACGTAGCGCGTGGCGCTGAAGGTAAGCTGCAGATTGTCGGTTACCGCGCCGTTGACCTCCAGCTCCGCGCCTTTGCTCACCGCGCCCTGCGTCGCGCGGTAGGCCTGTTCGCTTGAGCCGTTAACAAAGACGCCGTCAACCGCCTCGGCGGCGTTCTGCTGTTCGATGCGGAAAACCGCGAGGTTGCTGGTCAGACGGCCATTCATCCAGTCCGCCTTGAGGCCAGTTTCATAGTTTTTGCCGGTAACGGGCGACAGCCAGGCGCCATCGGCGCTGCGTTTGGTCTGCGGCGAGAAGATCGAGGTGTAGCTGGCGTAGGCGGAGAGGCTTTCGCTCAGGTCATACACCAGGCCGCCGTAAGGGGTGATGTTGTTTTTGCGCATGTCGCCGCTGCTGCCGTCGGTGCTGTACTGCGTATAGCGCGCGCCGACGATCAGCGACAGCGGATCGGCCAGCGAGAAGCGCGCGGCGGTGTAGGCGGATTTCTGCCGCACGATATCGTCGCTGTTGAGATACCAGTCTCCCCATGCCGGCTCGGCGAGGGAACCGTCCCAGCTATTGCTGAACACGCCAAGCTGTTCGCTGTCGATCGGGCCGTCGGCGCTCCAGGTGGCGTTGTGCTGGCGGCTGTAGCTCAGGCCCGCCATCAGCTGATGCTGGCGGCCCAGCAGCTCAAACGGACCGCTGGCGTAGGCGTCCCAGGAGTCCAGCGTGCGCTTGCCGCGATCCTCGCTGCCGAAGCCGCTGGCGCCGAGGCCGGTCTCCTCGTCCGGGTAATCCATAATGTAGAGCAGCTTGTCGTTCAGCGTCTGCTCGCCGTGGGTGCCGTTTAGCTGAAAGGTCCAGCCGTTGTCCCAGTTATGGGTCACGCCGGCAAACACCTTGCGCGATTCCACCGCATAGTTTGTCCAGTCGGCTGAGGTGTTGGTGCTGCGATCGTAGCGGGTGCGCGATCCGTTGCTGAACAGGCTCGGCAAGCCGCCCCAGGTAGGGTTGCCGGTGTGTTGCTGCTGATAATCCCAGCCGAGCGAAACCGTGGTGTGGTCGCTCAGGTCGGCATCCACCACGCCATAGAGGAATTTTTTAGTCTTCTGATAGCGGTCGAGCCAGCTCTCCTGATTCTGGTAGCCAGCAATAACGCGGCCGCGCACGCTGCCGCTGGCGTTAAGCGGACTCGAGATATCCGCCACGTAGCGCTGCGCGTTCCAGCTGCCGTAGCTGGCGCTGAGGTTGCCGGTGAAAGTTTTGCTGTCAGCATGCTTGCGCACCATATTGACCGTTGCGCCAGGATCGCCCGCGCCGGTCATCAATCCGTTGGCGCCGCGCACGATCTCAATACGATCGTAAATCGCCGTATCCTCTGCGGCGTCGCCATAGTTCCAGGTGTCGCCCGTGGTGGTAGGGATATTGTCATAGGAGAAGTCGGTGATCTGAAAGCCGCGCGAGTAGTAATAGCTGCGCTCGCTGTCATCCTGCTGCGATGAGACGCCGGTGGCGTTAGTCAGCACATCATCTACCGTCTGGAGATTCTGATCGTCCATCCGCTGGCGGGTGACCACGGTAACCGACTGCGGCACATCGCGCGGCGTCAGCAGCATTTTGGTGCCGGCGCGCGTGGTGGTGACCTGATAATCCTCGCTGTTCTCCGGCCCGTCCGTCGCGCTGCCGTCAACCACCAGCTGTTGGGGCGAGGCGTTGTTCTCTGCCGCCCAGGCGCCGTGCGCGCCGGCGTGAATCGCCAGCGCCAGTAAAGAGAGCGTAAAAGTGGTTAACGATCGTGATGCGCGCGCTGCCGCGCCTGTTTCCCTGCCACTGAAAGACATAATTTTTTCCATCAGGAAGTATTGTTATAGCGTCGTTGCTGCTGGCTGACGCGCGGCAAATGCGAGCGCAGCGGCGGGTAAACCCACAGAGCAGGACGTGAATGAGAATGTTAATGATAATTATTTGCTTTATTTCGTCGCGCATAAGTTGCATTTTAATTGTAATGAAATGTAAATATGATATTTATCAATTACTTGTATTTGTTCAGGGCAGAGTGAGCAAAGAGAACCGCTCGCAAAACAGGCGGCTTCAGGCGCGCAAACTGTGTCAGGCGCTGCGGCTGCATCACTCCTGATCCGACGTAGAGGGCACACGCCTGTACGCCTTGCATGTTAATGAGTATGATTCTCATTATTTTTAAAATCCCGCTGCGGCAGCGCCTGACGGGAAACGCCTACTCATAGATGGAGTCCTGCATGAAATCGTTGTTCAGCCCGCGCGCCGGCGCGCTTACGCTTGCTATCCTTGCCGCATTGTCCCTGTCGGCCTGCCAGACGCCGACGCACAACGTGGCGCCCGCTGCGGCTGCGACGGCTAAACCCGCCGACGCTAATCTGACGCAGCGCGAGCTGGGCGAGGGGCTTTACGAGATGGCGTACGCGCCCGCGGCCAACGCCTTATTCGTCGCCAGCGCCCAGGGCTTTAATGGGGTGAATGGCGGCGTGATCTATCGTCTCGATCCGACCACGCTGGCGACGAAAGGCGTCACCCATACCGATCTGAAAAACTTCGGCATGGCGGCAGACAGCAGCGGAGAGCATTTCTACGCCACCAACACCCTTGACGGCGGCGTCTCGAAAGTGGATGTACAGAGCGGCAAGGTGCTGCAGCGGTTGATGTTTGCAGGCAAGGATAAAGAGGGCGATCCGGTCGGCGCGCGCGAGGTGCTGTTCCACAACGACGAACTCTTTGTCGGCGGCGTGGCCGATCCGGGCTTTATCTCGGTGGTGAACGCCAAAAACATGACGCTGAAAAAGCGCATCCCCAACGCAGGGAAATGGGTCACCGGCATCATATATTCGTCGCTGACCGACCGCGTCTATGCCGCCAACGGCGGCGGTGAAATTCTGGTGATCAATCCCCATACCCATCGCATTGAAAAACGTCTCTCTCCTGGCGACGGCAAAGCGTATCTGTTCCTGAACCTGGCGGAAGATCCCGCCACCGGCCGCCTGTTCGTTACCGACGACTCGAAAGCCAAAGTCACGCTGGTGTTTGACGAGCGCTCCGGCAAGGTGATTAAGCGACTCGACGGCGATGCGCTGGGCATTAAGTTCAACCCGGCGCGCAATGAGATCTATATCAGCCAGCGCGAGTCGAAAAAGGTGCTGCAGCTCGACGCTGCCAGCTATGCGGTGAAGCAGAGCTGGACCTTCGACAGCCATCCCAACAGCCTGCTGGTTTCCCCGGACGGCCGCGTGCTCTACGTCACGCTGAAGCAGGACTTCAACAAGGATAACTCCACCAAAGGGCCGGATAGCGTGGCGCGCATTACGCTGCCGTAACGCGCCACTCTAGCGATAGAGCTTCAGGTTGCCGGTCAGGCGAGTAATCGCCTTTTTCGGTCCCGCCAGCCCCAGCGCCACCAGTTCAATAGCGGAACTGTTGGCGTCGCGCAGCCGCGCTTCATACTCTTCATAGCTTCTGCACGACTGCGCCAGCGCGCTGAACGGCAGCACCACCAGCGTATCGTCGGCGGCGCAGCGCTGGTGCAGCTCGCGCAAATGGGCGCCGCTGGTCAGCAGCACCGGCAGCGGGGCGGTAATGACGCCGGGAAAAATCAGGCGGTCCTGGCTACTCAGCGCCGGGCCGACCAGATTCTCCAGCGCACGTCCAAAGCTGACGCCGACGACGCTGGCGGCGTTCATCGCCAGCCCTGGCGGCAAATCCTGGTCGACGATCAGAGTGCAGCGGTGTTGTTCGCTATCGAAGCGCATAGGTTTCTCCTGAAAAGCAGTATGGGAAAGAGGGGAAAAGTATGCCCGCTGGCGGCGGAAAAGTGCTGTCGAATTAGGGCGCGAAACAGGCTAATCTGGGCAGAATCTTTCCTTTTCACCTGTTTACAAGGCAGAGGTTGTCATACATGTCGCTTAGCAAGGCAGAAGTCAAAATTCTCGCGCAGCTGCAGCAAGAGGGGCGCATCACCAACCAGCAGCTGGCGGACAAGGTAGGCATGTCCGCCTCGCCCTGCTGGCGGATGGTGCGCAAGCTAGAGAGCGATGAGGTGATCGAGGGCTATCGCGCGGTGCTCAACCGCAAAAAAATCGGTCTGAACGTTATGGTCTTCGTACGCGTGATTATCGACAGCCACAGCGAGGCGCAGGCGCGCAAGTTTGAGCAGGAGGTGATCGCGCTGCACAACGTGGTGGCCTGCTACAGCATCGGCGGCGACAGCGACTTTCTGCTGCAGGTGGTCGCCGCCGATCTCGACAGCTATGCCGATTTCGCCATGGGCGTGGTGCGTCGGCTGCCAGGCATAAAAGAGATGCAGAGCATGTTCGTGCTGAAGGAGATTAAGGGGCTAAGCGCCTGGCCGCTGGGCGCACTCACCGGCTAGCGGGTTCTCCTGACGAAACGCCCTGGCGGTTGCCGCATAGCGCCATGCTGCACCCGCGGCGGCGGCGCGGATTAGATGGCGGATTTACCGGGATAGCGTATGGTTAAGCTTTGGCAACACTGTTTACCCTTAACCACCAGGAGTGAAAGATGGATTACCCTATCGCCGGAGATCTGGACGAGCTGAACGATCTGCTCAGCAGCGGGCAGCATAAAGCAGTGGTGATCGGCTATGAGCTTTCCGCCGACGAGTTTTTTGGCATCGCCATGTACTGGGGCGATCGCGGCGCCAAAATCAAGCGCGTGGACGGCAGCTTTTTAGTGAAGCTGGGGAAAAATGCCATCCCGCCCAACGGCGAGATCTAAAGGCGCGGCTGAGGAAAACAGGCTGGCCCCGACGGCGGGACCAGCCCGAACCGCTACTGAATTTCCGGCCAGGCAACGGCGGGAATGCCGTTAAGCTGCGGTCTGGCGAACAGAAACCCCTGGAAATTGCTGATGCCGGCGGCTTCCAGCCACATCCACTCTTCCGGCTTCTCGACGCCCTCGGCGATCACGCTGATCTCCAGCGACGAACAGCACTTCAAAATGGCGTGAATAATCGCCTGCTTGGGCCCGCTCTTGTGCACGTCGGTAATCAGATTGCGGTCGATTTTGATTTTGTCCGGCTGAAAGCGCGACAGCAGCGACAGACCGGCGAAGCCCGCGCCGAAATCATCCAGCGCGATGCTGATGCCCGCCGCGCGCAGCTGCTTCACGGCGATGGTGAACTCGTCAAGGCGTGAGATCACTTCATTTTCCGTAACTTCCACCACCACCTGCTCCGGCACCAGCCCGTTTTCCCGGATCTGATCAAGCAGCAGCTGCACCGCGTTCGGCACCATCACCAGCGACATCGGCAGCAGGTTGACCGACAGCGTCTGGCCCTGAATATCCAGCTCTTTCGCCAGCGCGAACGCCACGCCCTTGGCTTTAATATCGGCGGCGTAGATGGCGTCGCCGGGGAACTGGGCAAAGTAGTCGCCAGGCGCGCTGCCGTCCGGCGTGCGGATCAGCGCCTCCAGCGAAACGATCTGCTGCATCAGCGGATCGATAATCGGCTGAAAAGCGAAACTGCAGTCAGCGGCGTCCGGCGGCGCGATCGCTTTTTCCAGCGCTTCTTCCACCACGAAATTCAGGGTTTCGGTCGACGGGATCTCAAAATAGTTAGCTTTTTCTCGCGCCTCGACAAAGGTGCGCAGGAACTGCAGGGCGCGGTCATCGTAGGTGAGCTGATATTTCGAGGTGCCTTTATCGAGCACCGCCTGCAGCACCGTCTCTTTGTCATACTTGCGCAGGTCAAAAAGCTCCATACCAACATTGCCGAAGCGGCGCGCCGGTGAGTAGTCATACATTAATTCGACTAAATTATGATGACGGCTATCCGCGCAGATGCGCGCGTAAATAGCGCACACCGCCTCGTCGGATCCTTCCAGCAGCTGGAAAAAATGGGTGCCGTCAAACAGCAAAATGCCGGTGACGTCGAAAGTTTCATTAATTTTATTGGCAGCTGTCGCTAAATTATCCAGCGTTTTTACAGGCACGTCGTCCGAAAGATGGCTGCGGTAAATGATGGTTGTCAGCATGGATAATTCCACTCATAGCTTTTGTGAGGCACACATTAACAGAGGTCGCGCTGGTATTGTCTAGCGCTTTTTTTTAGAAATAAAAAAATAGTGGTGCCGACCGGTTAATTTTAAATAGCGGACTGAAATGACCGCCGCTTCGCTTAATTCACTCTGCGCGGCGGTTTTACTTTTGGGCAATGCATAACGCTTAATAACGTATTGAAAGCGCGCTGCTTTTCTTCGCGGTAAAAAAACGTGCACGGCTCGCTTTTAGCTGATTATAAAGTTGCATATGAAATGCTTTTTATCTATAAAGGAAAGGGGTGGCGGTTTGTGCCAGAAATCCAGCTCTACTCTTAAGGCATAGCCGCTTCGCTTTAAATAACAGCCATCGGACAGGATGGCTGTTTTTTTTGCTATTCAGACGAGATGTTTATGAACAGCAAACCGGATCTAATCGAAAAAGCGTTATGCCTTGCCGCCGTACTGTTGCTGCTTATGACGCTGGCGGCCATTTATCTGCTTTAGGCGCGTTGCCAGTAGAGCGGCTCGCCATATACCTCAACGAAATAATCGATGACGGCGCGCACGCTCAGCGGCGGATGACGCGTGTTGGGATAGATCGCGGCGATTTGCTGCGGCGCAGGATTGATCCCCGCTTCATACTCCTCCAGTAACCGAACTAATTTTCCTGAACGCAGGTAGTCGCCTATCAGCCAGTCGGGAAACAGCACCACGCCCATACCGCCCAGCGCGGCGGTCAGCAGGCTTTCGGCATTATTTGACGAGAGCAGCGGCATCACCGGATAGTGCACCCACGGCTGGTCGCCGCGTCGAAACAGCCAGCGATTGGCGCCGGCGGAGCCGCGATAGACCAGGCAGCGATGATCGCCTAACGCCTCCGGGCAGGTAAGCGCGCCCGCGGCGGCGACATATTCTGGCGCGGCGGCGAGGTAGTAGCGCTGGCGGCCCAGCACGCGCGCGTGAAACGACGAGTCGGTTAGCGTGCCGATGCGAAAAATCAGGTCGGTGGCGGTGCGATGAGGATCGACATAGTCATCGGTCAGCGTCAGCTCAATTTCCAGCTGCGGATAGCGCGCCGCCAGGCCAGCCAGCCAGGGCGCGATATGGCGCTGGCCGAAAAAAACCGGCGCGTTAAGCCGCACCAGGCCGGAAGGTTGTAACGCGCGCGCCTGCAGCGCCAGCCGCGCGTCGCTGAACTGGCTGTCGATCGCCCGCGCGTAGTCGACAAACAGCCGACCCGCTTCCGTCGGGATCACCGCACGCGTGTTGCGATAAAACAGCTGCTGGCCCAGCGCATCTTCCAGCTGAAGAATGGTGCGCGACACTACAGAGGCGGAAACGCCTTCGCGCCGCGCCACCACCGAAAAGCTTTGCGCGTCGAAAACGCTGAGGAAAAAGCGCAGCGCGCGTAGATCGATTGAACCGGTGCTGTCCATTAATGCAAATCCTGCAAAGGTGTTTGCCACACTATAGCGTTTTTCATCTTAATCGACTCCATTATGCTGTTCCGCTTCGATTTAAAGGAAACGGATATGCAACTGATTTTTATTTTTCTGGTTATCGCTGGCGGCATGGGGCTGTCGGTCGAGGCGGGGCTGCTTGGGCCGCTGGGTCAGCAGGTTGGGGATCTCTGGGCGACCTTCAGCATTTTCGGCGTTGGCGCGGCGCTTACCTTTTTGCTGATGCTGTTTTTCAGCCCGCGTAACAGCCCGTCGTTTTTCGCGCAGCCAGGCTGGCAGCTGCTGGGCGGCATTTTAGGCCCGGGCTACGTGGTGATCCTGACGCTGGCGACGCCGGTAATCGGCATCGCCATGACGATGATCGGCATTCTGGCCGGCCAGGTGTTCAAAAGCCTGGTGATTGATCACTTTGGCCTGCTGGGGACACCGCATCGCAGAATCGACGGCAAACGCATTATCGCGCTGCTATTTATCATCATCGCGCTGGCGCTGGTAGCTAAGGGGTAATATGACTATTTTCATGATTTGTCTGGCGGTATTGGGCGGCGCGCTGTTGAGCATTCAGGCGGCGATCAACGGCCAGCTTGGGGCGAAAGTCGGGGTCTTCCGCTGCGCCTTTCTGACCTTCGCGCTCGGCGCGGTGGTGACCGCGCTGCTGATCTTCTTTTTTGCGCCGCCTCAGCCGCACAGCCTGCTGGACGTGCCGAAGTGGCAGCTGCTCGGCGCGCTGTGCGGCGTGCCCTATATCGTTATCATGGTGCTGGCGGTGCAGCGCATCGGCACGGCGGTGGCCACGGTGGCGGTGATCTTCGGCCAGCTGGCGATGAGCATGCTGATCGACAACTTCGGCTGGCTGGGCAATGCGGCGATCGCCTTTTCGCCGAGCCGTCTGGCGGCGGTGGTCTGTCTGGCGATTGCGCTGTTCTTTATCTACAGCAGCAATAAGCCCGCGCGCGCGTCGCGCTGATCGTCACGCCTGCGCGCTGGCGCAGGCGTTCGCTTCCCTCTCCGGCCGGTTTTCAAATAACTGTTAAACTTACTGTTTGTGTTTAACAGGGGGAAATATGAAATTAGGCTTCGCATGTAAATATCTGGATGGAGACGGCAAGCAACATTTCCCGTTTAAAAGCACCACCCGCACGCGCTTTCTGAGCCTGAAGCGGGCAGAGCAGATTACCCTGATCGCCTCTCTGGCGCGTCTGAACCTGACTAACCTGGCGGGTCTGCTGGAGGTGCTGGCGAACCAGCCGGAGACGCTGCGCATGATGCGTATCGGCAGCGATCTGCTGCCGCTCTATACCGTGCCCGAAGCCACGCCGCTCTATAACGAATTTCTGCCGGAACTCTATCCGCTGTTTGCGCACTGCGGCGCGCTGGCGCGTCAGCACAATATTCGCCTCTCATTCCATCCGGGACAATATTCGGTGCTGGCCTCCGATAATCCCGACGTGGTGCAGCGGGCAATTGAGGATGTGGAATACCATGCGCTCTGCGCCGTGCTGATGGGCTACGGCAAAAGTTTTCAAGACTTCAAAATCAATATTCATATGAATGGCAAAGGGGGATTTGATGGGTTTCGCCAGGCGTTCGGGCGGCTCACGCCGGAGGCACGCAGGATGCTGACGGTGGAAAACGACGAGATCTCCTGTTCGCTGGATGATGTGCTGCAGGCGCAAAAGCTCTGCCCCATCGTGCTGGATATTCATCACCACTGGGTGAAAGAGAACGCCTTTATTCAGCCCGACGACACGCGCATCGCCGCGATCCTCGACTCCTGGCGCGGCGTCCAGCCGGTGCTGCACTACTCGATTTCTCAGGAAGGATTGATACCGGAAAAGGGCTACCCCGATCAGAACAGCCTCGGCGTGGCAAAAACCAAACTGCGCGCCCACTCCGATTACTATTTCAACGCCACGCTGAACGACTGGGCGCTCTCATTCAGCGCCTTCGATATTATGTGCGAGGTGAAGATGAAGAACCTGGCCAGCCAGCGCCTTTATGATTATGCGCTGGCAGAGGCGGTTATTGATCCAGCCCCAGCTGAGCCGTGATGGCGCGCCGGTAGGGTGTGTCGATTTGCGCAGGCACCTGCCGGATATAGTCGCGGGCGTGGGCGGAGGCCTCGCCCGTGAGCTGTTCCAGATGGGCTATCGCCTGCGCTAGCGTGGGGATAAGCCCTTCGACGCTGCCGAATTTTGGCGGCAGCGCGGTCCAGATCAGCGCGTCAAGCTGGCGCTGACGGGCCCAGTCGGCCAGTATGCCCGGCGAGTGCGGGGTGACGGTGAGAATGCCGACGCCATCGACGCGCTCGTCGGGAATGCCTTCTCGCTCACGCAGCTGAATGCAGGCCTGTCCCAGCTCCTGGGTCGCCAGCCGCGCCCAGAGCACCGGCACTGGCGGCGCGTTGATGCAGAGCGCGGTCGCCAGTTCGCCGCCGTCGCTGGTGCGTGAGAATTCGATGGGAAGGGTGGGGCCATCCTGATGCCAGTTTCCCTCAACCGGCAGATCGCCCGGTTTCCAGATTAGCGAGCCCCAACCGAGACAGGCAATATGCATAGCACGTTCCTTAGGGAAATGGCGATCAGTGTTTGCGTTTGTCGCCGGGAACAGGCTCGCCCTTGAAATGATGTTCGCCATTATGTCGATCGCGCAGCGTCACGCGCGTCTGTCCGGTCTGGACATTAAGATTCTGTTGCACTTCATTAATGGCGCGCAGCAGTCCCTGCTGGCGATCTTCATCTTCTTCCTGTTCCGCCATGCGCTGCAGTGCGTCCATCAGCGCCCGGCTGGAAACGGCTTTACCTGACTGGAGCAGCGAGAGCATCGCTTCGCCAATCAGAATGTCGGTCAATCTTTCGTCATTGCTTTTATACATATCATTTACTCTGTGTCCCGCTGCACGCCCCTGACATCGGGGCAGGATTGAGGTGCGGTTGACTACAGAGAGAACCAGCGCACCTGGCTGGGGCCGGCACGGAGCCGGCGAAAACCTGCGTGAAGCTTAAGGCCGTGCCACAAAAACGGAAATCAAAATCGGGTATTAACGGCCCAGCAGCAAGCCGATCAGCTGTTGAAAATGTTTCTCTTCTTCAGCAGTTGAGGCGACTTCCAGTCGTCTTACCAGCTTAGTGCAGATACCTTTGCGGTTAACATTTTTACCTGCGCGGAGAAGCTCAACCACGATCTGGCCCAGCGTTTCCTGCTGTGAAGGCAGGCTGGCTTCGCGGAAGTAACGTGCGATATCTTCAGAAGAAGAGAGAAGGCTGCTGCTCTGACGCATAATTTTACCCCGAAATGAGTTAAACGATGATCAGTCAAAAATTGACAAGTTGTACATCGAAAGAGAACGTGTACAGAAATATGCAAAAAAATTGCATTAACGTTTTTGCAAAAAGTGCTCCCATATGAGAATTTTCCCGCTAAGCCTTTGTATCTGGGCCTGCACCAGCCAGAAATACCTGTATAGCTATACACTCTCTCTTGTACAACTTCCGTAAATATCATAGCCCCGCAGCAACCATTCTGCAGGGCCATTCTCGTTAAACCTGCGCCATACCGCCATCGACAAAGAGTTCTGCGGCGTTGATAAAGCTGGCGGCGTCAGAGGCGAGGAAGGCGACGACTTTGCCGATCTCTTCGGGTTCGCCCAGACGCCCCAGCGGCACCTGTGACGCCAGCGCGTCAAACAGACCCTGACGGCTCGCTTCGTCCACCAGCTCACCCAAGCCTGGCGTGCGGATCGGTCCGGGGCTGACCACGTTCACGCGGATGGCGCGCTCCTTCAAATCGAGCGCCCACGAGCGGGCGAAGTTGCGCACCGCCGCCTTGCTGGCGCTGTAGACGCTAAACCCGGCGGTGCCCTGCACCGAGGTGGTGGATGAGGTTAAGATCACCGACGCGCCGTCAACCAGCAGCGGCAGCGCCTTCTGCACGGTAAAAAGCACGCCGCGCACGTTGGTGGCGAAAATGCGGTCGAAATGCTCTTCGCTAATGGCGCCCAGCGGCTGCATATCGCCGCCGCCGGCGTTGGCGAACAGGATGTCGAGATGACCGGCGCTGCGCGCAATCTCCGCGTACACCTTGTCGAGATCGGCCAGCACCGAGGCGTCGGCGCGGATGGCGGTTGCGGCGGAGCCAATCAGCGCGACGGCGTCGTCCAGCGCATCCTGGCGGCGGCCGGTAATAAAGACGCGCGCCCCCTGTGCGGCGAGCTGCTGCGCCGATGCCAGGCCGATACCGCTGGTGCCGCCGGTAACCAGTGCGATTTTGCCATGAAGCGTCGTGGTCATGTTTTTTTCCTCTCAGTTGCGTCAGTAAAGCTGCAACGGTGTGCTGCAGCGCGTGAAGAGACTCTATCCTGTCCGCATTTACCGAAAAATCCTGTAAAATGGAAATCACTATTCCTGTGTGTGGATAATCTGGTAGGAGAGAAAACGGTGGATCAGCTGATGGCCATTCGCGCCTTTGCTCGCGTGGTAGAGGCAGGCAACTTTACCCGCGCGGCGGATTCGCTCGATATGCCGAACGCCACGCTCAGCAAACTGGTGCAGGATCTGGAGGCGCATCTGGGCATTCGCCTGCTGCAGCGCACCACGCGCCGCGTCACGGTGACCCCGGAAGGGCAGGCCTACTATGAGAAAACGCAGCGCATCCTGCGCGATCTGGAGGATATCGACGCCTCCTTTAACGCGGCGCGCGGCAAGCCTCACGGCACACTGCGCATTGACGTCGGCGGCTCGACCGCCAGCGACGTGCTGATCCCGGCGCTGCCCGATTTCATCGCGCGCTATCCCGATATTCGCCTCGATCTCGGCGTGGCGGACCGCGCCGTCGATCTGATTAGTGACAACGTAGACTGCGTGATACGCGGCGGCCCGCTCAACGACTCGTCGCTGATTGCCCGGCATATCGGCTATGCGACCCTGATCACCTGCGCGACGCCCGGCTATCTCAAACACTATGGCGTGCCCGCCTATCCTGATGAGCTAAAAAACGGCCATCGGCTGATCAGCTATCTTTCGCCGCAAACCGGGCGCGCGTTTCCTTTTCGCTTTGAGCGCGAGGGGGAAAAAAGTGAAATTAAGGCGGAGTATCGCGTCGGGGTGAACGAAAGCAACGCGCATCTGGCGGCGGCGCTGGCGGGGCTGGGGATAGTACAGACCTTTACCTACGCCACCGAACCCTATCTTCGTCGCGGCGAACTGGTGGAGATCCTGGTGCCGTGGCGGCCGGCGCGCTATCCGTTCCACGTGGTCTACCCGCAAAACCGCTACGTTACGCAGCGGCTGCGGGTATTTATTAGCTGGCTGCAGGAGATGTTTCCCGCGCGGGTCGATCCCTGAGCGTCGGCCGGCGCTCAGCGGCACTTACGCCAGCTTAATCAGGATCATGCCCGCCAGCAGCAGGCTCAGTCCCGCCCAGCCTCGGGCGTTGAGCCGCTGGCCAAACAGCACCCAGCCTGCGGCGACCGTCGCGGCGATGCCGAATCCGCCCCACAGCGCATAGGCGACCGAGAGGTCAATGCCTTTTACCGCCTGCGACAGGGCGCTAAACGCCAGCAGCACCGACGCCAGCGAAGCGATGCCCATTAACGGCCTCTTAAAGCCGTCGGAATATTTCAGGAAGATGTTGGCGGCGATCTCCAGCAAAATCGCCAGACCCAGCCAGAGCAAATGGGAGATTTCAGCTGCGGACATGCTGCGCCTCCTTTTTCTGCCGGGTGCCGGTTTTAATCAGCATAATGCCGATCACCAGCGTCGACAGTCCGGCGATTTTCATCGGCGACAAGGGTTCGCCGAACAGCTGCACGCTAAACAGCGTGATAATTAAAATACCGATACCTTCCCACAGGGCGTAGGCGACGCCCAGCGCAATCTTCTTCACGGCGAAACTCAGGAAAATATAGGAACAGGCGATCATCACCAGCATGATCCAGTATCCCGTCGCGCTCTCATCAACGCTGGACCATTTCATTGCCAGCGTGCCAATAATTTCGCTAAAAATAGCGAGTAATAATAAAACCCAGGCAAACATAACGTGCTCCTGATGCCACAACCTAACCGACCTGCACCAGACTGGCGCAAGGTGCTTTTTTCAAACGTTCAGGAGGCGGGGCTACAGGGCGCTGCGCCAGTGCTGGTCAGCGATATTCCAGACAGGAAGAGGGCAGGTAATTAATAAATGACGAGTCAGAGCTTTGCGCATAATTTACACAAGACATCCACGCTGTTGCTTCTCATCGGTGGACGGATTGTTCTCCAGTAACAGACACGGCGCAGTTATAGCATCTGCCTGTTGGTGTTTCAATGGCGATTAACGCTGATATTGATTTAACTCAAAGTGTATTATGTTGCTAAATGGCGCATCAGGATAAATGCTGTAATGCGTCATAGTTACAACATACTTTTAATTGAAACATTAACACTTCATCAGCATCCTACCTGACAAGGCCTGACAGACCCGATTTTATGTGACGTTGTCACAATAAAGCCGACAGGCGATTTCCGTCGCTGTCGGCCTCTGCGTCTTTACAGAATAAAACCGGCGGTAAGCTGATCGTTGCCGCTCTCATCCGGGATGTTGTACAGCGTCGCTTTGGCGGCCAGCAGCGGCTGGCCATCGCTGCCCGGCTTGTGAGACTCCACGTCGGTGATGTGATAGCCCACGGCGCCTGCCTCGCGCGCCTTCTGCGCGCAGGCCGCGTTTAGCTCTTCCATCGAGGTCGCCCAGCTCACTGAGGTGGTGCCGAAGGGCTGAATAGAGGCGATCTCGCGCTGTGAGAGGCCCGCGCGAATTAAAACAGGATTCACGCTCTGCGGAGAAAAGATAGATAACACATCCTGCACTAACTCTTTCATAAGCTGACTCCTTAAGGGAAATAACGCACGGTTAGCCGATCAAATATTGATGGCGACAAGCGTAATAAACAGCAGATGTTGTTATGCGTTTTAGCTTTAATTGCTAATGGGATGTTATAGAAATAAAGCCAGATAACTTAATGAAGGTTAAAGGAGGATATTTTCATTTGATTACATTCTGGCGGCGTTTGTCATGACCTCGCCAGCGTAGGGGAGAAGCGCCTCCGCGCAACGGCGGAGGCGTCAAAGAGGGCGTTACCAGCCTTTGATAATATCGCCTTTATAAATTTCATTGGCTTTATCCAGCACTTCCTGCGAGCGGAAGGCCTCTTTCAGCTTCTGAATATTCGGGCTCTCTTTATTATCTTCGCGCGCGACGATGGCGTTAACGTAGGGCGATGCTTTGCCCTCCATAAACATGCCGTCACGTGAGGCGGAAAGATTCGCCAGCGCGGCGAAATTATTGTTGATAATCGAAACGTAAACCTGCGGGTCATCCAGCGTGCGCGCCAGCTGCGGCGTGTCCACCTCGACAAACTTCAGGTTTTTCGGGTTGGCGGTGATATCCAGCGTGGTCGGCAGCAGGCCCGCTTCCGGTTTCACCTTGATCAGCCCCTGCGCCTGCAGCAGCAGCAGGCTGCGGCCCAGCGTGGTGGCTTCGTTGGAGATGGTAATGGTGGCGCCGTCCGGCAGCGCGTCCAGCGACTTGATCTTGCGCGAGTAGCCGGCAATCGGGAAGACGAAGGTGTTGGTGATCACGGCGAAATGGTAGCCGCGCTCTTTAGACTGCATCTCCAGATAGGGCAGGCTCTGGAAGGCGTTGGCGTCGACATCTTTATTAAACAGCGCTTCGTTCGGCTGCACATAATCGTTGAAGGCCACGACCTCGACATCCAGATGATATTTATCATGCGCCACCTGTTTGACGGTGTCCCATAAGGTCTGGTCTGGTCCGGTGTTGATCGCGACTTTGATTTTGCTGTCGTCGTCTTTATTACAGGCGCTGAGCAGCGTCACAGAGGCCGCCAGCAGAAGAGAAAGCACTTTTTTGTTCATAACCCGATCCCTTTTGTCGTAGGGAACGCACTATAATCTACATCTAGACGTCTGTACATCCATAACGGCGCGTTTGCGGCTTTTTTGCGCGTCTCATTTGAGACCCGCTTCGGCATGAAGCGGGTCGGGGCAAGGCAGTTACAGCGACTGCAAGAAGCTCAGCAGATCTTCATTCAGCTGGTCCTGATGGGTCACGGCGAAACCGTGCGGCGCGTTGTCGTAGACTTTCAGGATGGCGTTGGGGATGCTCTCTGCCGCCACCTTGCCGGTGGTGGCAAACGGCACCACCTGATCGTTGCTGCCGTGTATCACCAGCGTCGGCACGTCGACTTTCGCCACGTCCGGGCGGAAGTCGGTTTGCGAGAAGGCGGTGACGCAGTCAATGGTGCCTTTCAGCGACGCCAGCAGCGCGATGTTCAGCGTCTGGGTCAGCACGCCCTGCGACACGGTTTGACCGGCGTTGGTGCCGTAAAACGGCACGGCGAAATCGCTGATAAACTGCGCGCGATCTTTACGCAGACCTGCCTCAATGCCTTCAAACACCGAGGCGTCGACGCCCTGCGGATAGTCCGCCGCCTTGCCGAAGATCGGCGTAACGGCGCCGAGCAGTACCAGGCCCGCCACGCGGGCGCTGCCGTAGCGGCCGATATAGCGCGTCACGTCGCCGCCGCCCATCGAGAAGCCGACCAGCGTCACCTCCTGCAGATCCAGCGCGGTGATCAGGTCATTGATATCCGAGGCGAAGGTGTCATAGTCGTAGCCTGTCCAGGGCTGATCCGAGCGGCCAAAGCCGCGGCGGTCAAAGGCGATAACGCGGTAGCCGCGCTCCGCCAGATAGTTAAGCTGGCTGTCCCACATATCGGCGTCCAGCGGCCAGCCGTGGCTGAACAGAACCGGTTTGCCCGTGCCCCAGTCTTTAAAGTAGATCTGTGTACCATCGGCAGTCGTAATTGTGCTCATTCTCTTTTCCTTGCAGTAGTAAGAAACAGATGCGAAACGGGAAGCGACCGCCGCAGCGCGCGCTTCAGGGAGGGTGAGTCAGTGGCGGGATTATGGTCAGCGCCTCAGCGCAGCGTCTAGTTATACAAACGTATAGTTATACCTGTAGATAATAGGCGGGGAGCGAAAAGACTCGTACACTGCAGGCAGACTGGTTACCGGTCGCTTCGCCGTTTCTGAAGAGCGAGCCTGTCATCAGGCCAGCCACATCAGGCAGCAATAAAACCAGCAGAAGGCATCTGTAAACATGCCTGAGGAAAAGAGCATGACGCTGCCGCAGCGTATTGTAATTGTCGACGACGAGCGCGCCGTGCGGCAGGGGTTAAGCAACTTATTGCAGTCAGCGGGCTACGCCGCCGACTGTTACGCCTCTGGCGAGTCGCTGCTGGAAAACGACGCGGTTTTACGCAGCGCAGCGATGCTGATCGTGGATGTCAGACTGACGGGCATGAGCGGCTTCGAGCTGGTGGCCGCGCTGAAAAAAAGGGGCGCGCCGCCGCCGGTGCTGTTTATCTCTGCCGATGCGGAAGAGAGCGTGCTGTGGCAGGCGATCTCGCTGGGTGCGATCACCTTTATGCATAAGCCGCTGGATGTAGACGGGCTTCTCGAGCTGATTCATCGCGAACTTGCGGAGAACAGACGTTAATGAGCATGGTTTCTGTTATGCCGGACGATGCCGACGGCGAGAGCATCACCCTGGCGGCCGATAGCCACTTTACGCCGCTGGCGCACGACGGCCCGCTGATTTGGTTACACTGTCACCAGCCGCAGGATGAGGCGCGGCTGCTGCTGACCGCCAGCAGCGACGACGGTGCCTTTCAGACCACCCAGTGGCTGAAAAACGAGCAAAGCCTGGCTTCGCGCCTCTGTGCAAGCTGGGCGATCAAGCCGCTCGGTCACACCCGCTATCGTAACCGCTATGCGCTGCTCTATCCCTCCTTCGCGTTTACGCCGCTTGCCGACCTTATCACTACCCCCGACGCAGACATCGCGCGCTTTCTGCAGCGCGCCGTTAGCCTGGCGCTCGTGCTGAGCCAGGCGCACCGGCAGGGGATCGTTCACGGCGATATCCAGCCCAGGCGCTTTGTCCTTAACGCCGCCGATGAATCCGTGCGCCTCGGCGGGTTCGGTCTGGCGCTGGCTAACGCCGATGTCGCCGCCAGAGGCGCCTGGCCGGTGTCAGCCGAGGCGCTGCCCTATATGTCGCCCGAGCACACCGGGCGCACGCCGCATGGCGTGAACAGCCTGAGCGATCTCTACAGTCTCGGCGTGGTGCTCTACCAGCTGCTGACCGGCAGGCTGCCGTTCGGCACGCCGGACGCCACGCCGGCCGACTGGATCCATCATCATATCGCCTCCGCGCCGCGGCCGCCGACAGCAGGCAACCTGACGGTGCCGCCGATGCTCGCCGATATTCTGCTGCGGCTGCTGGCGAAGTCGCCGGTCAACCGCTATCAGACCATCGATGGGCTGCTGGCGGATCTGCGCCGCTGTCAGGCGACGCTGACGCGCGACAATACCATCGCGCCCTTTACGCCGGGTCTGCAGGAGAGCTTTACCGCCAGCTATCGCGCGGAAACGCTCTATACCGACCATGCGCAGGCGCAGCTGCTGCTCAGCGCCGCCGAAGAGACGGCGCGCAGCGGCACCCATAGTCTGGTGGTGATTAGCGGCGCGCCAGGAGCGGGCAAATCAGCCATCCTCGCGTCGGCGTTGAAAACCCTGCAGCACAAAAATCTGCTGCTGACGCTGGCAAAGGCGGATCGCCACGCCACGGTCGGATCCTATGGGGTGCTGACCGCCGCGTTTCGCGCCGTTACCCTTTATCTGCTCGGCCTGTCAGCGGCGGAGATGCTTGCCTGGCGCACGCGCCTGCTGCAGACGCTGGGCGAATATGCCGGGCTGGCGGTGGAGCTGGTGCCGGAGCTGAAACAGCTGCTAAACGTGCCGCCGCAGGCGATCGGCAGAGCCAACGCGCTCGACTCACGCGCGCGCTTTAGCCAGATGGCCTGCACGCTGGTCAGCGCGCTCGCCATGCCGGGCCGGCCGCTGGTAATGCTGCTCGACGACGTGCAGTGGGCCGATCAGGCGAGCCTGCGCCTGCTGGAAAATCTCTTTCTGCGCAGCGAGCATCTGCCCTTTATGCTGGTGCTGGCCCATCGCGCTACAGATGCGCCGCCTGACGACTCGCTGACCGAGTTTCTCGCGCGTATCCGCACCTCGGCGGCGCGAGTAAGCGATATCGCGCCCAACCCGCTGACGGCGAAGGCGATCGCGCGCTGGCTGGCGGAGCGGCTGCACGCGCGGCCCGGCGAAACCAGCGAGCTGGCGGCGCTGGTCCATGAGAAAACCGGCGGCAATCCGCTTTTCGTACGCAACTTTTTCCGTCAGGCGCTGGAGGAGCAGCTGATCGTGCCGGCGAGATATCCGCAGCGCTGGCATTACGATCGCGCGGCGCTGGCGACGCGCGCCTGCACCGAGAACGTGGCGAGCCTGGTGGTGAGGCAGCTGGCGCAATTGCCTGTCGCGACGCGTCTGCTGCTGGGCCATCTTGCCTGCCTGGGCAGCCGCGGCGAGCTGACGCTGCTGAGCGATATTCTGCAGCTCGGCGTGGAGCCGATAACACAGAAGCTGGCGCCCGCCATCGCCGGGAAATTCATTACCCTGGCGCAGACCCACTACGCCTTTACCCATGACCGCGTGCACGACGCGGCGTTTTCGCTGGTCACCAGCGATCAGACGCTGCGGCTGCACCAGCAGGCCGCCTGTTTGCTGGCCAGTGCGGCCGACCGCGCGACCGGCAACGAGACGCTGTTTCGCGCGGTCCACCATATCGCCCGCAGTGCGGACGCGCCGCTGACCTCGACCCAGGCGCGCCGCTACGGCCAGCTCAGCCTGCGCGCCGCGCGGCGCGCCAAAGGCACCGGGGACTATATTTCCGCGCTGCGCTACCTGACCACCGCGCGTCGCTTTATCGATGCCCGACACGGCTTTACGCTGGCGCTGGAAGAGGCGGAGTGCGAGTTTCTGCAGGGCAATTTGACGCGCGCCCAGCAGCTCTGCACCACGCTGATCGCCATGCCCGGCGCGCTGGGGGAGAAATCGGCCGCCGCCTGCCTGTCGGCAGAAATTCATATGCGTCAGTCCGACAACCATCTGGCACTGGAGACGGCGCTCGCCTGGCTGGCGGTGTTCGGCATTCACTTTAACCGCTATCCAGACGAGGCGGCGTGCGACGCGGCGTTTCAGGCGGTCAGACAGCGGCTGGGCGACGCGCCGGAGCGCCTTTTCAGTTCACTGCCGCTGATCCAGGATATTGAAAAAGAGTCGGTGCTGAACCTGATCGCCAGCACCATCTTCGCCTCCTCCTACGACTGCCCGCAGCTGCACCTGCTGCTGTCGTGCAAAATCATTGAGATTACGCTGGATCACGGCCTGACCGGCGCATCGGCTTTTGGGCTCGCCTGGTTTAGCGTGCTGATTAGCGATCGCTATCAGGCGCATCAGCTGGCGTTTCGCTGCGGGCAGCTCGCAAATACGCTGACGCAGCAGCATGACTTTACCCGCTTTAAGGCGCGCACCCTGCTGCCGCTTGATCAGGTGGCGATCTGGACGCAGCCGCTCGCCAGCGCCATCGGCTACGCCAGAGAGACCTTTCGCGTGGCGGTGGCGCAGGGCGACAGCTCGTTCGCCTGTCTTGCGCTGCGCCATCAGATAATGAATATGCTGACGCGCGGCGATCATCTCGACGCGGTGCTGATCTCGCTGGATCGCGGGCTCGCCTTTACGCGCAAAGCATTCTATCCCGACGTCGAAAACGTGCTGCTGATGCAGAAGCGGTTTGTGAGCCAGCTGCGCAGCAGCAACAGCCGCCACGCCAGCGAACCGCCGCCGCTCACCGGCAGCGAGCCGGGCCTGACCTCGGGCCCGAAAGCGATGGTGCAGTTCTGGAACTGGCTCTACCGCGGCATGACGCACTTCTACGCGGAGGAGTATCTCAGCGCGCTGCGCTGCTTCAGCCAGGCCGAACGGCTGGAAAGCGCGGTGCCGGGCTATATCTACCTGCTGGATCTCTGCTTTTACGGCGCGCTGTCGATTTCGCTGCCGCTCAGTGCCCACAGCTGCGCGCCTGACTCGGTGCGTGAGCTGCGGCGGCGGCTGGAGAGGGTAGCGCGCTGGGGGGCGCTCAATCCGGCGCTTTTTGCCGATAAGGCGGCGCTGCTGCAGGCGGAGCTGGCGCGGCTGGAGGGCGATGTCGGCGCCGCGCTGGTGCAGTATGAAAAAGCGATCGCGCTGTCGGCAGGAGAGAGCTACGCCCATATTAACGCGCTGGCGCACGAACTGGCGGGACGCTGCGCCCGAGCCGCCCAGATGGAGGTCACCGCGGACGGCTTTATGCGCAACGCGATCGCCGGCTGGGATAACTGGGGCGCGGCGGCGCGGGCGCGTCTCATCGAACAGCACTATCCGCACCTGGCGACCTCGGGGCCGCACAACGCCTTCGCCGCTTTCTCCCTGACTCAGGATGAAACCCTGCGCGATCTGGAGAGCATGGTGACCGCCGTGCGCGCGCTGACGGAAGAGATTAACCTGGACCGCCTGATCCATATCCTGATGCGCATGCTGCTGGAGCGAGCAGGGGCGCAGCGCTGTTTGCTGATCCGCATCCTTGAGGGCAACATTCCGCAAACCGAAGCGGCGGCGGAGACCACCGCCGACGGCATTCGGGTCAATATCGCCGCGCGCCGTCCGCAGGCGGACGATCTGCCGCTGTCGGTGCTCTCGGCGGTGATCCGCACCGGCAAAGAGATCCGCACCGGACAGCCAGAAGACTACAGCCCCTTTAGCCAGGATCCCTATCTGGTGGCGTCCGGCGCCGCCGTGATGTGCGTGCCGATGTACAAGCAGGCCAGGCTGGTGGGGGTACTGTTTCTGGAGAACCGCCTGATGCCGGACGCCTTCACCGCCGAGCACTCGCACATCGTCAAGCTGCTGGGCGCGCAGGCGGCGGTGTCGCTGGAAACTGCACGTCTCTACGCCGAGCTGCTGGAGGAGAACATCCAGCGGCGGCGCGTCGAGAAAGAGCTGCGTGACAGCCAGCAGTCGCTGATGCTGGGCGAAAAGATCAGCCACACCGGCACCTGGCACTGGCATCTGGAGCAGGACATCATGCTGCTTTCCGAGGAGTACACGCGCATCCTGGGGCTACCCGCCGGGCAAAAACAGCTGTCGATGGCGGACTTTATGACGCGCGTCCATCCTGACGACGCGCCATGCATCCACGAGCTGGTGGCGCTCAGCGTTAGCAAAGGCGCGCCGATGCAGGCGGAATTCCGCATTATGCGCCCGGACGGCGAGGTTCGTTACATCAAGGGCATTGGCGAGCCGGTGGCCAACTGGCCGGAGCTGAAAGAGTATTTCGGCACCATCAGCGACATTACCGCCCAGCGCGAATCTGAGGACGCGGCGCGCATTGCACAGGCGGAACTGGCGCGCGTCACGCGCGTTACCACCGTCGGCCAGCTGACGGCGTCCATTGCCCATGAGATCAACCAGCCGCTGATGTCGATTGTCGCTAACGCCGGCGCCGGGATCCGCTGGCTCAGCCGGGGCGCGGAGGCGGCTGAACAGGTGCGGCTCAGTTTCGAAGAGATTGTCGGCGAAGGCAAACGCGCCGGCGAGATTATTCACGGCCTGCAGGCGCTGACGCGCAACCATCAGCCGGTGTTCAACAGTGAAAATATGCATCGCATCGCGCACCATATTATCTCGCTGTCGCGCAGCGAGCTGGAGCGGCATCAGGTTACGGTGGAGTATGCGTTCGAGGCGCGCAACGCGCAGATTTTCTGCGACACCATTCAAATCCAGCAGGTGCTGCTGAACCTGATCGTCAACGCGCTGGACGCGATGAGCGCCGTCAGCGATCGTCCGCGCCATCTGACCCTGAGTTCGTCCAATCCCGACGCGCAGACGCTTGCCTTCTCCGTCGCCGATAGCGGCACGGGCATGAGCGACGCGGTGCTGGAAAAGGTGTTCGACTCGTTTTACACCACCAAAGCCACCGGCATGGGCATGGGGCTGGCGATTAGCCAGGGCATTATCAAACGGCATCAGGGCAGGCTGACCGCCAGGCGCGCCGCGCCGCACGGCAGCCTGTTTCAGTTTACGCTGCCGGTAGAGCAGTAGCGCGCCGCTACTTCAACAGCGCCAGCCGCTCGGCGACTCGCACCAGTTCCGGCACCGAGCGTGCGCCCATTTTTTCCATCACCCGGCGTTTGTGCACTTTGGCGGTGATCTCGCTGACGCCGAGTTCAGCGGCGATCTGCTTGTTGAGCAGACCGCGCGCCGCCAGCAGCATCACCTCCGACTCGCGCGGCGTCAGCGACTGATAGCGCTGGGTCGCGTCGCGCTTTTCGCTGGCGCGCGCCAGCTGCCGTTGCGAGGCGCCCAGCGCGTCGGTCACCGCCTGCAGCAGCGTATCCGGCGCAACTGGCTTGGTGAGAAACTCCCAGGCGCCCGCTTTCATCGCCTTGACGCTAATGGGAATAGTGCCGAAGCCGGTAAGAAAGATGGCGGGAATAGTAAAGCCGCGCTCGCGCAGCCGCTGCGTCACTTCAAGGCCGTTCATGCCCGGCATATTCAGGTCGAGGATCAAACAGGAGGGGGCGCTGAAGTCAGGCTGGGCCAGAAAGGCCTGCGGAGAGGTAAACGCGGCGACGCTAAAGCCTGCCGAACTGAGCAGGTTGTTTACCGCAGCGATAATCGATGTGTCATCGTCTAAAAGATAGACAGTATCAACCATAACGAGGCTCGTTTATCCGGCGCGCCAGGCGCTTAAGTTATTGATAACGAAATTACATTGATATCGTTGCAGCGCAAAATGCTCTTTGTAAAAAATAAATAACATATGTATCAATATGTAATATTTTCGCCCGCTTTTATGCGCTTAACGGCACTGTCTGATTGCGATTTACCTGATTTAACCCGCTTTCTGTGAGTTTCGCCTCGTCTGCGACCACGCGGGCCGCGCACGCTGTTTTCGGAGTATCGCCAGCGGCGCAAACGGCACCATTTTCACTCCAGCAGTGAAAGTGCTGCTGCCGCCAGCGGCTTTTTCACCCGGCTCAGGCCGCCTATCCTGTTATCAACCCGCTGCTATTTTTCATTACTGATACAGGAAATTTTTATGAAAGCTATCGTTTACAGTCAGAACGGCCTGCCCATCGCCGATGCGCAATCCCTTTATGAAACCACGCTGACAAAGCCGCAGCCTGGCCCGCACGATCTGCTGGTGAAAATCGCCGCGATTGCCGTTAATCCGGTCGACACCAAAGTGCGCGCCGGCGCGCCCACCAGCGAGCCGCGCATTTTAGGCTGGGACGCGGTGGGCACCGTGGAAGCAACAGGCGAGAGCGTGACCCTGTTTAAGCCGGGCGACGCGGTCTATTACGCCGGCGCCATCGATCGCCCTGGCTCCTATGCGGAATATGGCCTGGTCGATGAGCGCATCGCCGGGCATAAGCCCGCGACCCTGAGCGACAGCGACGCCGCCGCGCTGCCGCTGACCTCGCTGACCGCCTGGGAGCTGCTGTTTGATCGGCTGGAAGTTAAAGAGGATGAAGAGGCGGCGCTGCTGATTATCGGCGCGGGCGGCGGCGTTGGATCGATTCTGACCCAGCTGGCGCGCAAGTTGACTCGCCTGCGCGTCATCGCCACCGCGTCACGCCCGGAAACCGCCGACTGGGTGCGCGAACTGGGCGCACACGACGTGATCGATCATTCGCGACCGCTGACGGAAGGGCTGCGCGACATCGGCGTTGAGAACGTACGCTACGTCGCCAGCCTGACGCACACCGACAAGCACTATCAGCAAATTGTCGAAGCGCTGGCGCCGCAGGGTCGGCTGGCGTTGATTGACGACCCGGAATCCCTCGACGCGATGCCGCTGAAGCGCAAAGCCATCTCGCTGCACTGGGAGCTGATGTTCACCCGTTCGCTGTTCCAGACGCCCGATATGGCGCGCCAGCATGAAATTCTCGAGGCGGTGCGCCGCCTGATCGACGACGGCACGCTACGCACCACCAAAGGCGAGCACTACGGCGTTATCAATGCAGAAAACCTGCGCCGCGCCCATGCGCTGATCGAAAGCCATCAGGCGCGCGGTAAAATTGTGCTGGAAGGGTTTTAATCCCGCGCGTCGACGCTGAGTCTTACTCAGATCTCTTGCCCCGCTAAACCCGGTTTATTGCCTGATGTTTGTCAGTTAAGCATGGGGTGCTAACGCAGGCTGATACCGCTCAGGGGCGGGCGGTCCTCGCGCCGCTGACGCGGTACCTTCACGCCATTCGCCTGCCTGACGGACCGGTGGGGATGGAACATCCCTGTTCCAGCCCCACCTTTCGCCCGCTTCCCTGCGGGCTCTCCTGGCAGACTCATTCTGTTCAGCGCTGCGAAATGCCCGCCCCTGAG
>NZ_MWUE01000032.1 GCF_002077695.1 Pantoea latae | reverse complement strand
TGAGATAAAAGGTAATGATATATTGCCTACTAATAGCTCAGTGTTTATATTAAACATAGATGAATATTTTGATAGTAGTGACGTGATAGAAGATATCATAATCATTAGACTTGTAAGTTTTAGTTTATCGACCGAATTATATAAACTTATTTAATAAAAAATTTTTATATACAATCTTTATTTCAAATCACGCTTAAAAATATAAAAATGAACACTAAAGCTTATGTAACCCAAACTGGATAATTAATAGCATATTTTATCAGTATGGACACCTATTTAAATCTATAGTATCACCAATTAACCTCACTAATTAATTATCACAAACAAATAGCATTTAACACTGGAAAATATCCGTAAACCTCAATCACCCAATAAACACAACAAACCACCAAGCGCAATCAAATGTTATTTAAAATTTGTCATACCATTTTTTTAGATTGAACATAGATACTAATTTTATTATTAATAATTCAAAAAATTCATTATAAAAAACAAAAAAATTAATAATAAAATAAGTTTGATAGATACCATACACATCAAAAATTTTCACGATACGTAATTAGGTCTTCTAGTTTTTTACAAATTCTCGCAAGGTGCTCAAAAATCAGGGTTTCATAAATTCCTTTCCCTACTCATTCCTGCTGCTCGAATCTCTGTATAGGAAGGGTCAATTTAAAAAATTAAGGCTTGCAAGCTGTACTAAAATCAAACCAAGAATTTAGTAATATTGTTGAGATTGCAATCAAAGATTTGATTCCTTTAAAGAAAGATCGGAACTCGGATACGGCGAAGCTCATGTTGACGGAAACAAATGCAGATGACGTTATTAATCATCTAGTCGAAAAAAGAGGTTTCTATTTTCACAGGAACGTCAAACGTAAGAACTCTTGGAAACCCGATAAAAAAGTCGCGGCAGAATTTTTGGCGCTTCTAGCAATAGGTATTATCACAAAAATCACTACGAAGGCGGCAGAGCCAATGTTCGTCTCATAATTTGATAAACGTCATTTTGAAGATGCAATGCATGTGGGAGCCAAAATCGCGTTTTAAATAAAATTTCTATTTCGTGAACCTGAAGAAAATTCAGATAGAAAACATCATTTCAACATCACGATGTCAGGAACTAAAGTTACCTCTCGCACAGTTTTCGCTAACTCCCAACATTTTCTACGTGTATTTCAGCATAATCAGCCTGTATCGGATGTATGAGATGCTGAATGCAAAGTACAGAAAAGCAGGGAAAAGGTATTCAATATAACATTCCATACCAAAGCAGAAACAACTGTAAAGAAAGTATTAATAACATAACCATTAAAGCTTTGAAAAATAATAAATCAAATACATATAAAAATTATTCGTCCAAAAATGATATTTTTCCAACATATACTTTCAACCTGAAAAAAATGCCATTAATGATAAATATATCATTAATGGCATAGTTTAATTTTATTAAATCAATTACTTATGAGGCCTATTCCCACTCAATGGTCGCTGGCGGCTTGCCGCTGATATCGTAGACCACGCGCGAGATGCCGTTAACTTCGTTAATGATGCGGTTAGAGACGCGGCCGAGGAAATCATACGGCAGGTGCGCCCAGTGCGCGGTCATAAAGTCAATGGTTTCCACCGCACGCAGCGAGACTACCCAGTCATATTTACGGCCGTCGCCCATCACGCCCACGGAGCGCACCGGCAGGAAGACGGTGAACGCCTGGCTCACTTTGTTGTAGAGATCCGCTTTGCGCAGCTCTTCGATAAAGATCGCATCGGCGCGACGCAGCAGGTCGCAATACTCTTTTTTCACTTCGCCCAGCACGCGCACGCCCAGACCCGGGCCCGGGAACGGATGGCGATAGAGCATATCGTACGGCAGGCCCAGCTCCAGGCCAATCTTGCGCACTTCGTCTTTGAACAGCTCTTTCAGCGGCTCAACCAGGCCCAGCTTCATCTCTTTCGGCAGGCCGCCCACGTTGTGGTGCGATTTGATCACGTGCGCTTTGCCGGTCGCGGAGGCGGCGGACTCGATCACGTCAGGATAGATGGTGCCCTGCGCCAGCCATTTCACGTCAGTGAGCTTAGTTGCCTCTTCGTCGAACACTTCAACGAACACGCGGCCGATGATTTTACGCTTGGCTTCCGGGTCGTTTTCACCCGCCAGCGCGTCAAGGAAGCGCGCTTCCGCCGGTACGTGCACGATATTCAGGCCGAAGTGGTCGCCGAACATATCCAGCACCTGCTCTGCCTCGTTCAGGCGCAGCAGACCGTTGTCGACAAACACGCAGGTCAGACGATCGCCAATGGCGCGGTGCAGCAGCATCGCGGTCACAGAGGAGTCGACGCCGCCTGACAGGCCAAGAATAACCTTGTCGTTGCCAACCTGCTGGCGCAGACGCTCAACCGCGTCCTCGATGATTTTCGCCGGCGTCCACAGCGCTTCGCATTCGCAGATGTCGAGCACGAAGCGCTCCAGCATACGCAGGCCCTGACGGGTGTGCGTCACTTCCGGATGGAACTGCACGCCATAGAAACGCTTCTCTTCATTTGCCATGATGGCGAACGGACAGGTCTCGGTGCTGGCGACGGTGACGAAGTCGGACGGAATAGCGGTAACTTTATCGCCGTGGCTCATCCAGACGTCGAGCAGCGGCTTGCCGGCGGCGCTGATGGCGTCTTCGATATCGCGGATCAGCGCGCTCGGCGTCATCACTTCAACCTGCGCATAGCCGAACTCACGTTCGTTAGAGCCTTCGACCTTGCCGCCCAGCTGCATCGCCATGGTCTGCATGCCGTAGCAGACGCCGAGAACCGGCACGCCCGCATTGAACACATATTCCGGCGCGCGCGGGCTGTTGAATTCGGTGGTGCTTTCCGGGCCGCCGGAAAGAATGATGCCGTTCGGGTTGAACTGGCGGATCTGCTCTTCGGTGACATCCCATGCCCAGAGTTCGCAGTACACGCCCAGCTCGCGTACGCGGCGCGCGACCAGCTGCGTGTATTGAGAACCAAAATCGAGAATCAGAATGCGATGCTTATGAATATTTTCCGTCGTCATTGAGGCGTTTCCAGAACGGGTAACTAGATAATGAAAGCGCCCGGCTTAAGCCGGGCGATAAATCTTACGGGATCAGGATCCCATACGGTAGTTCGGTGACTCTTTGGTGATGGTCACATCGTGCACGTGGCTTTCGTTGATGCCCGCGCCGCTGATGCGCACAAACTCCGCTTTGGTGCGCAGGTCATCAATGGTCGGACAGCCGGTCAGGCCCATACAGGAGCGCAGGCCGCCCATCTGCTGGTGAACGATCTCTTTCAGGCGGCCTTTATAGGCGACGCGGCCTTCGATGCCTTCCGGCACCAGTTTGTCGGCGGCGTTATCGCTCTGGAAGTAGCGGTCAGAGGAGCCTTTAGACATCGCGCCCAGCGATCCCATGCCGCGATAGGATTTGAACGAGCGCCCCTGGTAGAGTTCAATCTCGCCCGGAGACTCTTCGGTGCCGGCCAGCATCGAGCCGACCATAACGGCGGCTGCGCCCGCGGCGATTGCTTTGGCGATATCGCCGGAGAAACGGATACCGCCGTCGGCGATCACCGGAATGCCGGTGCCTTCCAGCGCTTCGACGGCGTCAGAAACCGCAGTGATCTGCGGCACGCCGACGCCAGTGACGATACGGGTGGTACAGATTGAGCCAGGGCCGATGCCGACTTTCACCGCGCTCACGCCCGCCTGCGCCAGTGCCAGCGCGCCTGCGCCAGTGGCAACGTTGCCGCCAATGATTTCCAGGTCAGGATATTTCGCGCGGGTTTCGCGGATGCGCTGCAGCACCCCTTCAGAGTGGCCGTGCGAGGAGTCGATCAGCAGCACGTCCACGCCCGCCGCAACCAGCGCGTCGACGCGCTCTTCATTGCCAGCGCCTGCGCCAACCGCCGCGCCCACGCGCAGACGGCCCTGCGCATCTTTACAGGCGTTAGGTTTACGTTCGGCTTTCTGAAAGTCTTTTACGGTGATCATGCCGAGCAGATGGAAGCTGTCGTCCACCACCAGCGCTTTTTCAACGCGTTTTTCGTGCATGCGCTGCAGCACCACGTCACGCGCCTCGCCCTCTTTCACCGTGACCAGACGCGCTTTCGGCGTCATCACTGCGGTCACCGGCTGGGTCAGATCGGTAACAAAGCGCACGTCGCGGCCGGTGATGATGCCGACCAGCTCGTTGCTTTCGTTTACCACCGGATAGCCGGCAAAGCCGTTACGCTCGGTCAGGGCTTTCACTTCCGCCAGCGTGGTGGTCGGCAGCACGGTCTGCGGTTCGGTTACCACGCCGCTTTCATGCTTCTTCACCTTGCGAACTTCTTCCGCCTGGCGCTCAATCGACATGTTTTTGTGGATAAAGCCCAGACCGCCTTCCTGCGCCAGCGCAATAGCTAGTCCCGCTTCGGTTACGGTATCCATAGCGGCGGAGAGCATCGGGATGTTGAGACGAATGTTTTTCGTCAGCTGAGTGCTGAGATCGGCCGTGTTTGGCAGAACGGTGGAGTGAGCAGGAACGAGCAGAACGTCGTCGAAAGTAAGGGCTTCTTTAGCGATTCTTAGCATGGCAATATCTCAACCTGGGGTGAATGAGAACAGATAAAATATTGCCGCGGCATTATACAGGCCGTAATCGTTTGCCTCCAGCATTATTTTCGAAAAACTCTTGATCCTCGCTATCAGCCATGTAGTATCGGTTAATTAACCCTCTGATTTACTATTTGATCTCCATCACATGTCGCTACCGCCAGTTGCTAATGTTTTTACCGTCACTCGCCTGAATACCACGGTGCGTCAACTGCTGGAACAGGAGATGGGATCGGTGTGGCTGAGCGCGGAGATCTCTAACTTTTCTCAGCCCGCGTCGGGCCACTGGTACTTCACGCTAAAGGATGACGGTGCACAGGTGCGCTGCGCCATGTTCCGCAACAGCAACCGCCGCGTCACCTTCCGTCCTCAGCACGGCCAGCAGATTCTGGTGCGCGCCACCATCACGCTTTATGAGCCGCGCGGCGACTATCAGCTGATTATCGAAAGCATGCATCCAGCTGGCGAAGGCGCGCTGCAGCAGCAGTTTGAGCTGCTGAAGACGAAACTGGCAGGCGAAGGCCTGTTTGACCAGCAGCACAAACAGCCGCTGCCTGAGCCGGCGAAGCAGGTGGGCGTGATCACCTCGGCGACCGGCGCCGCGCTGCACGACGTGCTGCGCGTGCTGCACCGCCGCGATCCTTCGCTGCCGGTGGTGATCTATCCGACGCCGGTTCAGGGCGCCGACGCGCCAGCCGCCATCGTGCGCGCCATCGAACTGGCCAATCAGCGCGCGGAGTGCGACGTGCTGATTGTCGGGCGCGGCGGCGGTTCGCTGGAAGATTTGTGGAGCTTTAACGAGGAGCGCGTCGCGCGCGCTATCTTCGCCAGCCGCATTCCGGTGGTCAGCGCCGTCGGCCACGAAACCGACGTCACCATCGCCGATTTTGTCGCCGACCTGCGCGCGCCGACGCCCTCCGCCGCTGCTGAAATTGTGAGCAGAAATCAGACAGAACTGCTGCGACAGTTGCTCTCACAGCAACAACGGCTGGAAATGGCGATGGATTACTATCTGGCGCAGCAACAACGCCGCTTCTCGCGCCTCAATCACCGCCTGCAGCAGCAGCATCCGCAGCTACGGCTGGCGCGTCAGCAGACCGCCCTGTTCCGTCTGCAGCAGCGGCTGAACGAGGCGATGGAAAACCGGCTGCGTCAGACGATGCGCCAGCAGGATCGCCTGGCACAGCGGCTCGCCGCGCACCAGCCGCAGCCGCGTCTGTTCCAGGCGCAGCGCCAGCTGGAGCAGATGCGCTACCGCCTGCAGCAGAGTCTGGAAAAAAGGCTTAATCACGACAGGCAGCGCTTTGCGACGCTCGCCGCACAGCTGGAAGGCGTCAGCCCGCTGGCGACGCTGGCGCGCGGTTTCAGCGTCACCACCGATCTCTCCGGCCAGGTGGTGAAAAAAACCGCTCAGCTACAAAGCGGCGATATGCTACGCACCCGGCTCGACGACGGCTGGGTGGAAAGTCAGGTGACCAGCGTGCTGCCGGAAAAAAAGCGACGCCGTAAAACTCCATCCTGAACAAAGACTATACTTTTTGACACATTACTTGTGCCAAGGAGTCGGGTATGTCCTACAGCGTTATTCCTCCCTATATGTTGCGCAACATCGTGGCCCACGGTTCTGGCCCGCAGCAAGATTATGCGCGCCGCACGCTGGTGCACGTCCAGCATCTGATGGCGGAGAACTGGCAGAAGCCGGTGGCGCCGCAGACGGCGGCGGGCGGTCATGTCGATCGCGAAATCTACGATGCGAAAAACACCCAAAGCCTGCCTGGCGATCTGCTGCGCAGCGAAGGTCAACCTGAGACGGGCGACGTCGCCGCCAGAGAGGCGTGGGATTATCTTGGCGTCACCTATGACTTCTTCTGGCAAACTTATCAGCGTAATTCGCTCGACAATCAGGGGCTGAAACTGCTTGGCACCGTGCACTACGGCAAAGCGTATCAAAACGCCTTCTGGAACGGTCAGCAGATGGTGTTCGGTGACGGCGACGGCGAAATCTTCAATCGTTTCACCATCGCTATTGATGTAGTGGCGCACGAGCTGGCGCACGGCGTTACCGAGACAGAAGCGGGACTGATCTACTTTGAGCAGGCTGGCGCGCTGAACGAATCCCTTTCCGACGTGTTTGGCTCGCTGGTGAAGCAGTTTCATCTGAAGCAGAGCGCGGATAAAGCGGACTGGATTATCGGCGAAGGGCTGCTGGCCAGCGGTATTAACGGCCGCGGTTTGCGCTCGATGGCAGAGCCAGGCACCGCCTATGACGATCCGATGCTGGGCAAAGATCCGCAGCCCGCCCATATGGATCACTATATTCAGACGCGCGAAGATAACGGCGGCGTGCATCTTAACTCCGGCATTCCCAACCGCGCCTTTTATCTGGCGGCGAAAGCGTTGGGCGGCTATGCCTGGGAACTGGCGGGCCAGGCCTGGTACGACACGGTGTGCGACAAATCCCTGCCGCAGGACGCCGACTTCAGCACCTTCGCCCGCCTGACCGTGCAGCACGGCGAGCGCCGCTTTAACCGCTCGGTCGCGCAGTCAATTGAACAGGCATGGAAGGAGGTCGGCGTGCTATGAGTTCCCTTCCCGAACTGACCGACGACGCGGTGATAGAAGTTGAGCGCGAAGGCGGACTGGCTTTTATTCCCGGCCTGCGCGGGGCGCGGCGCTTTGCGCTGGCCCAGCTGCCGCAGCCGCAAAAACAGCGCGTCTGTCAGGTTCTGGAGCAGGCGCTGCCGCTGGGCGAGCCAGAAGATAAAGCACCGCAGATTGGGCGCAGCGATCAGCGCTACTTCCGCATTCAGATTAGCTACGCCACCCACCGTGGAATCGGCACTATCGTGCTGCTGATCCCGGAACAGGTTGCGCCGCCAGAGCTGGAGGCGCTGTGGCGCGACGGCGACGAGGGCGCCCATTAAAAAAGGCCGCCACATCCGTGGCGGCCTTATGAAGGCGCTTAAGCGCTGTCCAGCCAACAGCCGGTAAAGGCGGGGAGATTCCCCGCCTTCCGGTTGCTACTTACCAGATTCGTAAGCCATCGAAGCAGCCACCTCGCGCTGGTTGTCCCGGTAGCGGATCTCGCACAGCGATTTCCGCGTCAGCCAGGTAAAGATTAAAAGTGTGAGACACACCAGTAATACGCAACAAACCAGCGTTAGCTGTGGCAATTTCATGGTCACTCCTCCTTGCGCAGAGCGCGGTAAGAGGCTACCCTGCTGTTGTTCGGACAGTGGGGCAGCCTCGTGGGTTAATGAAAATTAACTACGGGGCTTTCTCTTTTCTGCCTCACAACCAGCTTGCCGATCGCTCAAGGCAGAAACCTCAAGCGCCGCCGCGATTATACCCGCTCCGCTTTCCTGCCCAACTGCCGTACCGCGACTTAGCGACCTGCTTCTCAAAGGCTTTTGCAACAGCCGCCACGCTTACACTTTCCTGTGCGCCAAATAAAAAACCCCGCGCCGGAGCGCAGGGTTTGATGGGTTACGCTTAGCCGTTACGGCAGCGCGTAGGCAATCACATAGTCGCCGCGATCCGGCGACTGACGCGCGCCGCCTGCGGAGATCAGGATGTACTGCTTACCGGTTTTCGGTGACACGTAGCTGATTGGACCGCCCTGGCTGCCCACCGGCAGACGTGCTTTCCACACCTCTTTACCGGTCGAGCTGTCGAAGGCGCGCAGGTAGTAGTCCTGGGTGCCAGCGATAAACACCAGGCCGCCCTGCGTTGCCAGCGTACCGCCCAGCGTCGGCATGCCGACTGGCATCTGCGCACGCATTTTAATCCCGAACGGGCCGGTATCCTGCACGGTGCCGACCGGCACCTGCCAGACGATTTTGCGCGTCTTCATATCGATTGCCGACAGCGTGCCGAACGGCGGTGCCTGACACGGAATGCCCAGCGGCGACATAAAGCGGTTTTTGTTGACCGCATACGGCGTGCCTTTCAGCGGCACCGCGCCCATACCGGTGTTGATTGCTTCGCCGCCGTTGCTGCCGCGTGCGATTTTGCTGGTATCGGCCGGGATCATCTGCACCCACAGGCCCAGACGCATATCATTAACGAACATATACTGGTTGTTCGGGTCGAACGACATGCTGCCCCAGTTCATGCCGCCGAGCGAACCCGGGAAGCTGAGGGATTTGTCAGTATCCGGCACGGTGAACAGGCCGTCATAGCGCATCGATTTAAAGGCGATGCGGCATGCCAGCTGGTCAAACGGCGTGGCACCCCACATGTCCGACTCTTTCAGCGTCTGGTTGCCAATCTGCGGCATCTCGGTCGAGTGCGGCTGCGTTTTGGTGTACTGCTCATTCGGGATATGGCCCTGCGGCATCGGCAGCTCTTCGACTTTCGTCAGCGGCTTGCCGGTTTCGCGGTCCAGCACGAAAATCATGCCGGTTTTACCGCCGATCACCACGGCAGGTTTGGTGGTGCCATCCTTCATCGGGAAGTCCACCAGGCTCGGCTGCATCGGCAGGTCGAAGTCCCACAGATCGTTATGCACGGTCTGGTAAACCCACTTCTCTTTGCCGGTGGTGGCGTCCAGCGCCAGCACGGAAGCGCCATATTTATGATCGAGCGCGGTACGGTTGGCACCCCACAGATCGACAGATGAGCTGCCCATCGGGATAAACACGGTGTTCATCGCCGGATCGTAAGACATCGGCGCCCAGGAGTTCGGGGTGCTGCGTTTGTAATCCTGACCCGGCATCAGCACGGCGTTCGGATCGACGTTGCCTGGGTCAAACGCCCAGCGCTGCTTGCCGGTGATGACGTCAAAGCCGCGCAGTACGCCGCCAGGCATATCGGTCTGCACGTTATCCGCCACGCGGCCGCCAACCACAACCGTCGTCCCCGCCAGCGTTGGCGCGGAAGTCAGCTGATATTTCGGATCCTGCGCTTCGCCCAGGCCCTCTTTCAGGTTCACCACGCCGTGGTTGCCGAAATCTTCGCAGAACTCGCCGTTGTCGGCGTTGATGGCGATAAGGCGCGCATCAATGGTGTTCATCAGAATGCGACGCTGGCAGCTGTCGCCCGCCGCAATGCTCGGCGCCGGTACTGGCGTTGAGCCCGGCTTGCTCGGCTGCGTCAGCGGTTTAGTGGCGTCGAAGTAGGCCAGACCGCGGCAGCGCGGCCAGACTTCCGCCTGCGCGTTGATTTCGCGTTTCCAGATCTGCTTGCCGCTGTCTGCTTCCACCGCAATCACGTTGTTGTGCGGCGTACAGAGATAGAGCGTATTGCCAATCTGCAGCGGCGTTTGCTGATCTTCTGCGCCGTTGCCGGTCGGGCTGATCGGCGTATCGCCGGTGTGGAATGTCCAGGCGACCTTAAGATCTTTCACGTTGTCGCGAGTGATCTGGTCGATAGCGGCAAAACGGTCGCCGCCCGGCGTACGGCCGTAGTTATTCCAGTCCTGCTGCGGCTTGCTCTTATCAACCGGGATCAGCGGCAGCTCTTTGCCGGTGAAGGCCACGGTGGGATGCGGCTGGAACATCTGCACCAGCGTGCCGACCATGCCGACGGCGATCACCGCTGACAGCACGTAAGAGACCTTCGCCAGCGAGGATTTACCTTCGCGCTTGCGCAGCGCAGGCCAGGTGAGAAACGCCAGCAGCATCAGGCCCGACGGCACCATCAGGCGCGACACCAGCGGCCAGAAGGTCCAGCCCGCATCCGCCAGCGCCCAAATCAGCGAGCCGACGAAGACCAGAATAAACAGCACAACGGCAGAGGACTTGCGGCGGAAGAACTGGATCGCCGACAGCAGCATGACAATGCCTGCAATCAGGAAGTACCAGCTGCCGCCAAGCGAGACCAGCTTGCCGCCGCCGATTGCAAAGAACAGGCCGATTGCCAGCAGTACCAGCCCTAGCAAAATCGACCAGATACCCAATCCTTTGCCGGATCGGGATGATGTTTCAGCCATAACACAAACTCTCCTGAAAAAATAAAGCACCCGCGCCTCAACGTGGGTTAGCCGCGCTGAGGCGTCACGACATCTGATGCGTAGGGTTAGCTTTATTTTACGTCGTAATGGTACGGACCTGGGTCCGGGTTGCAGGCATTGTGAGCGAGGAGGCATTAAGAATTTTCTGCCACCATGACAATGCGCGCCAGGATTGTACCACCTGGTACATAATGAGGTGAACATCTATAACGGGAACTAAACGTGGCAATAGCATTTTTGCTACAAATAAGGCGTTAAGTGTCTCAAATTGCACGCTTCGTGCAGCGCCTTTTACCTTGTTCGCAGACGTAAGCAAATGTGTGGCGACCTTTCTGCAGCCCATAAAAAAGGGGACCTGACGGTCCCCTTTTTAATTAACGCTTGTTTTTCTTCAGGTGCGAAAGCAGACGCTTGCGCTTGCGCTGCTGCGTCGGCGTCAGCAGATTGCGTTTGCCCGCAAAGGGGTTGTCGCCTTCTTTAAACTGGATACGGATCGGTGTGCCCATGACGTTAAGCGAACGACGGAAGTAGTTCATCAGATAACGCTTGTAGGAATCCGGCAGATCCTTCACCTGATTACCGTGGATCACCACGATAGGCGGGTTGTAACCCCCGGCGTGAGCATACTTCAGCTTCACGCGGCGACCGCGCACCAGCGGCGGCTGATGGTCTTCGGCCGCCATGTTCATGATCCGCGTCAGCATTGAGGTGTTGACGCGTTTGGTCGAGCAGTCATAGGCTTCGGTGACCGATTCGAACAGGTTGCCGACACCGCTGCCGTGCAGCGCAGAGATAAAGTGCACGCGGGCAAAGTCGATAAAGCCGAGGCGATAATCCAGCGTCTCTTTGACTTCGTCTTTAATTTCCTGCGTCAGACCATCCCATTTGTTCACCACGATCACCAGCGAGCGACCGCTGTTGAGGATGAAGCCGAGCAGCGACAGATCCTGATCGGAGATGCCTTCGCGCGCGTCAATAACCAGCAGCACCACGTTGGCGTCTTCGATCGCCTGCAGCGTTTTAATCACGGAGAATTTCTCTACCGTATCGGTGATCTTACCGCGCTTACGCACGCCAGCGGTATCGATCAGAATATATTCGCGGCCGTCGCGCTCCATCGGAATATAGATGCTGTCGCGCGTGGTGCCCGGCATGTCGTACACCACCACGCGATCTTCGCCGAGGATGCGGTTGGTCAGGGTAGACTTGCCGACGTTGGGACGGCCGACGATTGCCAGCTTGATCGGCAGACCGGTCGGGTCGAACTCTTCTTCCTCTTCTTCCTGCGTGTCGCCGTTCTCTTCCGCCGCCAGCGCCGCCCAGTAGGCTTCGTTTTCGTCTTCTTCGGTTACTTCGCGCGGATCGACTTCATCCATCCACGGCAGTAGCGCGGTTTCCAGCAGGCTGGTGACGCCGCGACCGTGCGAGGCGGCGATAGCGTGAATTTCGCCCAGACCCAGCGAGTAGAAATCGACAACCGCCGAATCGGGATCGAGACCGTCGGTTTTGTTGGCCACCAGGAACGTTGCTTTCTGACGCGAACGGATATGGTTGGCGATCTGCTTGTCCGCCGGCATCACGCCCGCGCGAGCGTCGACCATAAACAGGACCACGTCGGCCTCTTCAATCGCCAGCAGCGACTGCTCCGCCATACGCGTTTCAACGCCCTCTTCGGTGCCGTCGATACCGCCGGTATCAATAACAATAAATTCGCGCCCTTCCACTTCGGCGCGACCATATTTGCGATCGCGAGTCAGTCCAGGAAAATCCGCCACCAGCGCATCACGAGTGCGCGTTAACCGGTTGAACAGCGTGGATTTCCCCACATTGGGACGCCCAACCAGCGCGACCACAGGTATCATAACAGTGCCTCAATAAAAAAAATGTATCGCCCGAATGGCGTGATTATAACGGTTTTAACCGCGAGGTTCAGGCTGAAGGCGCTAAGAATATCATGCCTGACTAAAAACGAAACGGCTCCTGACGCGTCAGGAGCCGTTAAACGGAAGGCTAACTCCGATAGCAGATTAACGCGTAATCGCGTAAACCTCACCGCCTTTGGCCTGAATGATCAGCTTGTCGCTGGCGACCACCGGCTCGGTCTGGAAGCCGTCGCTGTCGACTTTCTGCTGCGCCACGAAACGCCCGTCCGAGGTGTTGAGCCAGTGCAGATAGCCTTCGCTATCGCCGACGATCAGGTAGCCGTTAAACAGCACCGGCGCCGTCAGGTTGCGATGCAGCAGATCGCTCTGACGCCAGATGGCAACACCGCCGTCGGCGTTGAGCGCGATCACGCGGTCATCCTGATCCACCAGATAGATGCGGCCCGCGTCGACGATCAGATCTTTCACGCCGCCGATTTCGCGCTTCCACAGGATCTGACCAGAGCGCAGGTCGAGCGCGGTCAGGTTGCCGTTGTAGGCCAGCGCATAGACCACGCCGTTAACGATCACCGGCGTGGTGTCGACGTCGTTCAGACGATCGATCTCTGTCGCGCCGCTCGGCTGAGAGATGCGCTGCTGCCAGATAATCTGGCCCTGATTCATGATTACCGCGCTGACGCGGCCGTTATCGCCGCCGACAATGGCGCCGCCGAACGCGGTCGCAGGCGCAGATTCGCCGCGCAGCGACAGCGCAGGCATGTCGAGGTTAACGCTCCACTTCACCGCGCCGCTGCTCTGATCCAGGCCCTGCAGCATGCCGTTGCTGGTGTGCACCAGCACCAGGCCATCGCTGACCACCGGACGCGACAGCGCTTCGCCGGCGACTTTAGTCTGCCAGGCGATGCTGCCATCGCTGCTGTTAAGCGCGAAAAGCTGACCGCGCTCGCTGCCGATATAGAGATGCTCGCCCGCCGCGGTCACGCCGCCAGAGAGCAAGGCTGAGATATTTTTCGAGAAGAAGCCGGTTTTCTCTGAGAGATCGACCTTCCATTTTTCTTTGCCGTTGGAGGCGTCCAGCGCTTTAACCACGCCGAAACGATCCGCCGCAAATACGGTATTGTCCTGCCATGCCGGATGCAGGTTAGAGTAGAAGTCGCCGACGCCGTCACCAACCGACGTGCTCCACACTTCCTGAGGAGTAAACTGGTTTTCCACCTTCGGCAGCGGGGCCATTTTCACTACATCTTCTTCGCCGCTGAACAGCGAGCAACCGCTGAGCAAAGTGACTGAAATCAGCCCTGGCAGCAGGTATTTACGTAATTCCATGCGCTCTCTCTTGACTGGCTTAGCTTAAGTTATTCATCTTCATCTGCATCATTTGCTTCAGCGCCGGAGAGGCGTCTGAGTCGACGCCCTTGCTCCACGCCGCGCGCGCGCCCTGCTTGTCGCCTTTGCTCAGCAGTGCTTCGCCGCGGATATCCGCCACAATGGCTGTCCAGCCATCGCCCTTGACAGCGTCGAGGGTTTTAAGGGCGGCGTCCGCCTGATTCTGTTGCAGTTGAATGCGCGCCAGCCGCAGGTTGATCACCGCCTGCAGATTGGCATCCCTGGTGTTTTTCAGGCCGTTTTCCAGCAGGGAAGCGGCCTTATCCAGCTGGTTGGCGTCGACATACTGCTTCGCCACATCCATCGCCGCCAGCGCGCCATAGGTATTGCTGTTTTCGCTGGCGAACTTCGCCGCCGCATCCAGCGTCGCTGGCTGATCGGCTTTCATCGCGGTGGTCACCTGCTGATACTGCGCAGAGACCGCTTTTGACGAGCTATCTTCATGGCTGGCCCAGTAGCGCCAGCCGCCCAGCGCGGCAATGCCGATGATCACGCCGACCGCCAGCGCCTTGCCGTTATTGGCAAAAAAGCGGCGTAACGCGTCGACCTGCTCGTTTTCATTGCTATAGACTTCCACGCGATCCCTCTCCTTTTCTGGTTGGTGCCGTGCCACGCTTACTGCAACAGCGTGCGCAATGCAGCAGCAGCCTCTGTCTGCGCCAGCGTTTGCTGATCGCCGCTGCGCAGATCTTTGATAACCACCTGACCCGCTTTCACTTCATCTTCGCCAACCACCAGCGCGATGCGCGCGCCCCACTTGTCGGCGCGGGCGAACTGCTTCTTGAAGTTGCCGCCGCCAAAGTTAGTCATCAGCTTCAGCTCTGGCGCTTCGTCACGCAGTTTTTCCGCCAGCTGCATCGCAGCGGACTGAACGCCCTGGCCCGAAGCGATAACATAGACATCAACAACGCGCGTCGGTTCAAATTGCGGATTCACCGCCTGCACCAGCAGCACCAGACGCTCTAATCCCATAGCGAAACCGACGGCTGGCGTGGCCCGCCCGCCCAGCTGCTCGACCAGACCGTCGTAGCGACCGCCGCCGCATACCGTGCCCTGCGCGCCGAGGCTCTCGGTCACCCATTCGAAAACGGTGCGGTTGTAGTAGTCGAGGCCGCGCACCAGGCGCTGGTTGACGCGATAGGCGATGCCCGCGTCGTCCAGCAGGGCGCACAGGCCCTGGAAATGCTCGCGTGATTCGTCGTCAAGATGGTCCATCAGCTGCGGCGCGTCGTTAAGCAGCGCCTGCATCTCAGGATTTTTGCTGTCCAGCACGCGCAGCGGGTTGGTATACATACGGCGCTGGCTGTCTTCGTCCAGCGTCTCTTTGTGCTGCTCCAGGAACGCCACCAGCGCCTCGCGGTAGCGCGCGCGCGCCTCCAGCGAGCCGATGGAGTTCAGCTCCAGACGCACATGATCGGCGATGCCCAGCACTTTCCACCAGCGCGCGGTCAGCATAATCAGCTCGGCGTCCACGTCCGGGCCGTTCAGGCCGAACACCTCGGCGCCCAGCTGATGGAACTGGCGATAGCGGCCTTTCTGCGGACGTTCGTAGCGGAACATCGGTCCCATATACCACAGGCGCTGCTCCTGATTGTAGAGCAGGCCGTGCTCGATGCCGGCGCGCACGCAGCCTGCGGTGCCTTCCGGGCGCAGCGTCAGGCTTTCGCCGTTGCGGTCGTCAAAGGTGTACATCTCTTTTTCAACCACATCGGTCACTTCGCCGATGGCGCGTTTAAACAGCGGAGTCTGCTCGACGATCGGCATGCGGATTTCGCTGTAGCCATAGCTGGCCAGCACCTGCTTGAGCGACCCTTCAATGCGTTGCCAGAGAGCCGTATCCGCCGGCAGATAATCGTTCATGCCGCGGATAGCTTGAATATTCTTCGCCACGTTAAAATCTCTTAATGCAAAAAAACCTGTCCGGCATCATACCTTATGAGGATGAAACCGCACAGGTTCATTAAACAAAGTCGCGCTGCGCGCGCCGACCCTTAGTTTTCCAGCTGCTGAACGTTGATGCGACGATTTTCGTCCAGCATGGTCGCTTTCGCGCGGATGCGCGCTTCAAGCTGATCGATCATATCGTCGTTGTCGAGACGATCGCGCTGGCGCACGCCATCTTCGTAGAAGCCGCTTTTCTTGTTACCGCCGGTCACGCCCAGCGTCGACACCGTTGCTTCGCCAGGGCCGTTGACCACGCAGCCGATAATCGAAACGTCCATCGGCGTGATGATATCTTCCAGCCGCTGCTCAAGGGCATTCACCGTGCCGATAACGTCGAACTCCTGACGCGAGCAGGTGGGACAGGCGATAAAGTTGATGCCGCGCGCGCGAATGCGCAGCGACTTCAGGATGTCGAAGCCAACTTTGACCTCTTCGATCGGATCGGCCGCCAGCGATATACGCAGCGTGTCGCCAATCCCTTCTGAAAGCAGCAGACCAAGGCCGATGGCGGATTTCACCGCGCCTGCGCGCGCGCCGCCCGCTTCGGTGATACCGAGGTGCAGCGGCTGATCGATCTGCTTAGCCAGCAGGCGGTAGGATTCGACGGCAAGAAACACGTCCGACGCCTTCACGCTCACTTTAAACTGATCGAAGTTAAGGCGATCGAGATGATCGACGTGACGCATCGCTGACTCCAGCAGCGCCTGCGGCGTCGGCTCGCCATACTTTTCCTGCAGATCTTTTTCCAGCGAACCGGCGTTAACGCCGATACGGATCGGAATATTGTGGTCGCGCGCGCAGTCCACCACCTGGCGAATACGCTCGTTGTTGCCGATATTGCCTGGGTTGATGCGCAGGCAGTCGACGCCATATTCGGCGACTTTCAGCGCGATGCGGTAGTCAAAATGGATATCCGCCACCAGCGGCACGTTGACGCGCTGCTTGATCAGCTTAAAGGCTTCAGCGGCGTCCATGGTGGGAACGGAGACGCGGACGATATCGACGCCGACGCGCTCAAGCGCTTTGATCTGATTGACCGTGGCGTCAACATCGGTAGTACGGGTATTGGTCATCGACTGGACGGCGATAGGCGCGCCGTCGCCGACAGGCACCTTGCCGACATAAATCCGGGTTGATTTACGACGGATAATGGGTGCTTCGTTATGCATATTCTTTCTCCACAATTGCCCGGGGCGCGATGCTGCGTTATTGCGCACCCAATGTCAGGCGAGCAACCTGGTTAGTACGGATAAAACGACTTAAATCAACAGGCTGATTCTGGTATTGCACCTGCACCGCAGACGGTGCGCCAATCTTCAGGCGATAGGGAGCGGTGCCGGAAAGGCTGAGTTTACCACCGCTACGTTGCATTCCGCTGAACAGTTTTTTACCGGTAGCATCCGAGACTTCCAGCCAGCAGTCGGCGTTGAAGTTCATCACCACGGTGTTGGGATCGGCGGCCGCTTCGCCAACGGCGGCGGCGCTGGTCGGCAGCTGGCCGGCGGTGGCCGACGGGCTGGCGGCGTTGTCCACAGGCGCCTGGCTCGGCGAGACCACAGCGTTGTTTGCCGAGGTTGCGGCCGGCGCGGCGCTGTTGCCGCTGGCTTGCGCAGGGGCGGTGCTGGTGGGCTGGCTGGCGGCTGGCGCCGCCGCGCTGACGTCTGCGCCGTTGGTTTCGTCCGGCGCGGCTGGCGCGGCGGTCTGGTCGCCAGCGTCATTGCCGCCGTCGAGCGGAATCGACTGGCTGTTGTCGCCGCTGCTGCCGTTCTGATCGGCCATAGAGACCAGATCGTCCTGCGACGCTTTATGGTTTTGCCACCACCAGGCGCCGGTCAGGCCAATGACCACGAACAGCACCAGCCAGGTGAAAATCATCAGCCAGCCGTCGCGTTTCTTGCGGCGTTTGCCCAGCGAGAAGTGCTGCATCGGCTCGATTTTGGCCGCGCGCACCGGCGTCTGCTTCGCCATCATCGGCAGCAGTTCCTCTTCAGGAATGTGCACCAGACGGGCATAGGAGCGAATGTATCCACGCAAAAAGGTCGACGCCAGATCGGCAGGCGCTTTGTCCTCTTCGATATCGCGTACGGTCGTAAGTTTCAGGCACAGGCGTTCAGCCACGTTTTGCTGGGTCAGCCCCATTTTCTCACGGGCCAGACGCAGGCGTTCGCCTGTGGAATGTACTGCAGAGTTGTCTTGAGTGGCTTCAGTATTCATTAGCTAAATAACGCTGGTACTGTATCGATTGTGGAAAACTTCGCGCCAACCGGTCGCCATAACGTGTAACGTCAGCAGCGTTTCCCTGTTGCGCGGCGAAACGTATCTGTAACTCTAAGCTGCGCGCCGTAGCAGGCAGATATTGCTGATAAAGCTCAGTTAACAGTAAAGCACGCGCCGGATAGAGTACACGTTGTTTTTCCGCCTCATCCAGCAACGCATCGCCTTTTGCGCGATTCGCCTCGAGCGCCCGACTCAGCGCCGCTCGCGCGGCCAGCGTGTCGTCCGCCTGGAGATAGCAATATCCCGACAGCTCCCACGCATCGGCGCGGGCCTCGCTCTCCGACGCATCCCTCGCCCGCTTAAACTGTTGATGCGCTTCGTCATACTGCCCTAAAGCGCAGAGAAACGCACCGTAATTGTTAGCGACAAAGCCATTTGCCGGCGCCAGCCGTTGCGCCTGTTGAAAGCGGCGCGCCGCCTCATCGCGACGCCCCTGTTTTTGCGCCAGCCGCGCCAGCGCCAGGGCCATTCGATAGTCGCGCGGCGCGGCAGCCTGCGCCCGCTGGAGGTTGCGGCGCGCGGCGGCGAAATCCCCCGCCGCCAGATAGTGCATCCCCAGCGTCAGACGGGTCTCCGCCGCGCCCGTTTGCGGGCTGCGACTGACACACCCGGTTACAACAATCAGGGCCAGCAGGCTGGCCGGCAATCCCTTACCCATGTCGATTCTCCTGGTCGCGAAGAGGGCGCGTGGAGGCAGACTGCCACGCGTCACGACCCGGTAAAATCGCTATTTTCCCTTTTTCAGAGCGCCTTCACAGAGATGGGCTCGCCCGCCATTTTTTTACGCATCGTACGCTTGGTGCGGTCGATCACGTCGCCCGCCAGCTGTCCGCATGCCGCGTCGATGTCGTCGCCGCGGGTTTTACGCACGATAGTGGTAAAGCCGTACTCCATCAGCACTTTCGCGAAGCGGTCAACCCGGCTGTTGGAGCTGCGGCCGTAAGGCGCGCCTGGGAAGGGGTTCCACGGGATCAGGTTAATTTTGCACGGTGTCTCTTTCAGCAGCACCGCCAGCTCATGGGCGTCGTCGGTGCTGTCGTTGACGTGGTCCAGCATGACGTACTCGATGGTGACGCGTCCCTGGTTGGCGTTTGATTTCGCCAGATAGCGCTTCACCGCGCCGAGGAACATCTCGATATTGTACTTCTTGTTAATCGGTACGATATCGTCGCGCAGCTTGTCGTTCGGCGCGTGCAGCGAAATCGCCAGCGCGACGTCGATCATATCGCCCAGCTTATCCAGCGCCGGCACCACGCCAGAAGTCGAGAGCGTAACGCGACGTTTCGACAGGCCGAAACCGAAGTCGTCCAGCATGATCTCCATCGCCGGCACGACATTGTTAAGATTGAGCAGCGGCTCGCCCATGCCCATCATCACCACGTTGGTGATAGGACGCTGGCCGGTCACCTTCGCGGCGCCGATGATTTTCGCCGCGCGCCACACCTGTCCGATGATCTCGGAAACGCGCAGATTGCGGTTGAAGCCCTGCTGCGCCGTCGAACAGAATTTACACTCCAGCGCGCAGCCCACCTGCGAGGAGACGCAGAGCGTGGCGCGATCGTCTTCCGGAATATAAACGGTTTCCACCAGCTGATCGCCGACGCGGATCGCCCACTTGATGGTGCCGTCGCTGGAACGCATCTCTTCCGCCACTTCCGGCGCGCGAATTTCCGCGATCTGGCTCAGCTTGTTGCGCAGCACCTTGTTGATGTCGGTCATCTGCTCGAAATCATCGCAGCAGTAGTGATACATCCACTTCATCACCTGATCGGCGCGGAACGGCTTTTCGCCCATCGAGAGGAAAAGCTCGCGCATCTGCTGGCGATTAAGATCGAGCAGGTTAATTTTTTCGCTTTTAGGGGCGACAACAACGGGGGAAGCGGACGACGGCGTCACAATCTGTTCGGACATAATGTTCTCTGGCCTCGTTATTACACGTTATGGCTCTGGTTAAGGATAGGAAAAAAAGACGCCCTTGCTGAGCCAGGCTCAACAAGGGCGCGATATTGTACAACATCTGCGGTGTGATGCCAGGGTAGAGGGCAACGCGCTAGCAACAAATTTGTAAAGCGCGCGCTCCAGCTGGCCTCGACGCGATTAACGCGTGCGCGGGCAGATCTCGTTTTCGCCGAAGAAGTAGGCGATTTCACGCGCGGCAGACTCGGCAGAGTCAGAGCCGTGTGTGGCGTTTTCGGTGAAGCTGTCTGCGTAGTCAGCGCGCAGGGTGCCAGCCAGGGCGTTAGCCGGGTTGGTGGCGCCCATCAGATCGCGGTGACGCTGAACGGCGTTTTCGCCTTCCAGCACAGACACCACAACCGGACCAGAAGTCATGAACTCGACCAGGCCGTCGAAGAACGGTTTGCCCTGGTGCTCAGCGTAGAAACCTTCAGCCTGCTCTTTGCTCAGCTGCAGCATTTTAGCGCCAACGATTTTGAAGCCTGCGCTCTCAAAACGGTTGTAGATGGCGCCAATCACGTTTTTAGCAACGGCGTTTGGTTTAATGATGGAGAAGGTACGTTCGATTGCCATGTTGACCTCTGTCTTTAGCATCCTGAAGAAACCGGGAACCCGCTCCCGGTAAGAAAACGCGCCGATTATAGGGAGATCAACGGGCGTTGCCTATTAGCTATCGTATGATTTATGGAAATTTATTGATTTTCGTCGGTGCAGGCAGGCAAATTTTGTGCAACAGGCCGCGGTTCAGTCGCGGGTAAAGGCGACGCTGGCCAGCTGTCCCGCCTCATCCATCACCACCAGCTGACAGGGGCCGGCCTCGCGCAGCGCCAGCTGCACGCGGTTCGATGCCTCCGTTTGCTCCACGGGTTCGCCGTTTAAAAACCACCAGCGACGCGCGCCCTGGCCGCCCTGCACCGCCACCGGCAGCAGCAGCACCGCGCTGCCGGGCAGCGGCTGCAGATGCTGTCCGTTGATGACGCCGGTGACGATCATCGGCGGCGCGTTGCCCTGCTGTAACGGCGGGCAGGCGGGATCGATTGGCGGCAGGCGCTGCGCGCGTCGCTCGGCCTGCGGCAGCCAGGGCTCGAGCGGCAGCGGCCACATCAGCCGCTCGCGGCTCTGCGCGTCGGGGCAGTCCGCCGCCACGCGCGCGCCCTGCGGGCTTTGCCAGTAGCGCAGCCGCAGGCCGTTGATCCCCTCCTGACCTGGCGCCAGCAGCGTCGGCGGCACGGTCTGGTTGAGCACCCAGCTCTGACGGCGCTGGCGGCAGTTCTCATCGCCAGCAGGCAGCGGCTGGCCGCCCGGCCAGCAGATACTCTGCGCGCTGACCGAGGCGGGACGCGGATCGCGCGGCGTGCCGCCGGCCGGCATATGTCCGGCGAGCAGATTCGCCACCTGATGCATCACCGGCACCGCCGAGGCGAAGCCGAACTGCCCGGCGACCGGCGTGGCGTCCGGTCGTCCAACCCAGACGCCGATGAGATAGCGCGGCGTAATGCCAATCGTCCAGGCGTCGCGGTAGCCGTAGCTGGTGCCGGTTTTCCACGCCAGCGGCACGATGTCGCCCGCCGTGCCGCTGGCCGAGGGTTGCGCCTCGCCCGCCAGCATACGTCGTACGATCCAGGCTGCGCCCGGCGACAGCAGGCGACGCTGCTGCAGCGGCTGGTCCGCCAGCCAGCGCAGCTGCGCGGCGTTGCCCTGACGGGCGAAGGCGCTGTAGGCCGCTACCAGCTCATCCAGACGCGTGCCGGTTCCGCCCAGCGCCAGCGACAGGTTAGGCTCCGCGCCCGGCGGGAAGCGCAGGTTCAGCCCCACGTTGCGCAGCCGCGCCGTTACGCTTTTCGGTCCGAGCGCGTCCAGCAGCTGCACCGCAGGCAGGTTCAGCGATCGCTTCAGCGCCTCGCTGGCGCTGACCGGGCCGTGAAAGCCGCTGTCGAAATTGCCGGGCCGGTAGTCACCAAAGCGGCGCGGTACATCCTGCAGCAGCGATTCGCCGTGGATCAGGCCGTCGTCGAGCGCCATGCCGTAGATAAAGGGTTTCAGCAGCGATCCCGGCGAGCGCACGCTGGCGATCATATCGACATGGCCGAAACGGCTGTCGTCGCGCAGATCCACCGAGCCGACGTAGCCGCGCACGCGCATATCGGTGTGATCCACTACCAGCATCGCCAGCGAGGTGCGCGGCGGCAACTGTGGCCTGAGCGCGGCGGTGAGGCTTTCCAGCTCGCGCTGTAGTGAAAAATCGATCGTCGACACAATCTTGTTCTGCGGCGAGAGCTGCAGCAGACGGCGCGCCAGCAGCGGCGCGGTCTGCGGCATCTGGCGCGGCGGCAGCCAGACCGGCTCCTGCAGGATCTCGTCGACCCGCTGCTGCGGCCAGACGCGGTTTTCCGCCAGCCGCCGCAGCACCTTGTTGCGCGCCGCTTCGGCGCGCTGCGGCCAGCGGTCGGGTCGCAGCCGGCCGGGCGCCTGCGGCAGCACCGCCAGCAGCGCGGCTTCGCCCTGCGTCAGCTGAGACGGCGGCTTGCCGAGCCAGATCCAGCTCGCCGCGCCCACCCCCTCCACCGTGCCGCCAAAGGGCGCGCGATTCAGGTAGAGCGTCAGAATGTCACGCTTCGACAAGTGCCACTCCAGCTGCAGCGCGCGCCACGCCTGCACCGCCTTGCCGCGCAGCGTGCGCGGCTGCGGATCGATCAGACGCGCCACCTGCATCGTCAGCGTACTGCCGCCGGAAACGATGGTGCCCGCGCGCAGGTTCTGCCCCGCCGCGCGCAGAATCGCCACGGGGTTGATGCCTGGATGACGCCAGAACCAGCGATCTTCATAGTTGAGCAGCGCCTCGAGATAGGCGGGCGCCACCTCGTCGAGCGTGACCGGATAGCGCCAGACGCCCTGCTGATCGGCGAAGCGCCAGAGCGGCGTGCCATCTTCCGCCACTACCACGCGCGCCGGCTGCACCTCGCGCAGCGGCAGCGGAAACAGCCTATCCAGGCCGAACAGCGCCAGCAGAAGCGCTAAAAAAGCCAGCGGCAGCCAGCGCCACCGCGTTTTCCCGCCCTGTTGCTTCATCGCTTACCGGACACTGATTTTCTCCGGCGTCGCGCCGACCGCGCGCCACTCCGGCACGTACATCGACTCGACCTGCGGCGGCGGCAGCCGGTAGCTGCCCGGCGTCACGGCGCGCGCCAGATAGAGCAGCGTCTCGGTTTTGTAGCCGCTCAGCGCCAGCGCCGTGACAAAGCGATCGTCGCGGAATTCGATATGCCGGATATCCGCCTGCTGCATATCCATCATGCTCTCTTTCAGCGCATCTGCGCCGTCGCCGAGGCTGGCGCTGCTGTCGCTGAGGTTCTGGTTTTCCAGCTCCAGACCGGCCGGCAGCAGATCCACCACCAGCGCGTCGCTGACGCGTTTGCTGGCGGAAATCTTCAGCCGCACCACCAGCAGCTGGCCGCTGCTGAGGTTATCGAGATCCGCCGGTTTGCCGTCGAGCGTAAAGTAGTCGCGGGTGATGTTGAGCACGTTGTGCATCGGCGTCGGCGCGGCGAGCGGATAGCCGGTTACGTTGAGCACGCCGTAGAGCGGCGCCTGGCTGCGGCTGGTCAGCGTCACGCCGCGCTGCAGCTGGCTCTCATTCAATCCCTGCGTCAGCGGTGCACTGCTCTCCAGCGGCTGCGCCTCGCCCGCCAGCGTCGCCTGCCAGGCTTCGCCCTTATGCTGCTGCAGCGTGCGCGCCGCGAGAAACAGCGCGTTGTTTTCCTGGGTTGAGAACCAGCGCTGGCCGCGCGCCTCTTTCGCCAGATCGTTCATCAGCGCGCGCTGCGCGTCCGGCATCAGCTGATTCTCCGCCAGCAGCGCGAGGATCAGGGCGCGGTCGCGCAGCGGCGTGCCGTAATCGCCCAGCCAGTTGTCTGAGGCGCGCGTCAGGCCAACGCCCTGTGCCAGCGCCAGCTGGGCGCGCTGCGCATCGCCCATCAGCTTCAGCGCCACGCCAAGCTGCGCCAGCGCCAGTCCCGATTTCGCCTTGTCGCGCTTCTCGTAGAGGGCGCGCAGCGCGCCAAGCGGCGCCTGCTGCTGACGCGCCAGCACCATACCCGCGTAGGCCTGCACGCTGAAGCGCAGCGCCTCTTCGTCGCTGCTGCCGTGCGTGTCGATCTGCGCCGGATCCTGCAGATAGCGCAGCAGCCGTTCGTCGGCGCGGGCGATTGTCTCGGCCGGTACGCCGTAGCCCGCTTCGCTGGCGCGCAGCAGAAAATCGGTGACATAGGCGGTCAGCCAGAATTCCTCTTCGCTTTCTTTGCTCCACAGGCCGAAGCTGCCGTTGCCGCGCTGCATGCCCGTCAGACGCGCGATGCCGGTATCGACGGCGGCGCGGCGCGCCTCGTCGCTGCCTGTTTTAATGCCCATGGCGCGAAGCTGCGCCTGATTCGTGAACACCGACGGCCAGATGCCGCTGGCGGTCTGCTCCAGGCAGCCGTAGGGATAGGCGTACAGCGCGCTGATATAGGAGGCGATGTTCAGCGGCGGCTGGTTGCTGAGCGAGAGCTGGCCGATTAGCGTGTCAGGCTGCAGCCCGCTAAAGGCGCTGGCGGGCAGCTGCCAGCTCTGCCCGGCCTGCATCTCGCCGTCGAAACTCAGCGTCTGCGCCGGATAGGCGGGACGTACGCCGATGGTCCAGCTGCGCTGGCTGTCGGCCAGCGCTTCGCCCGCCAGCGTTAGCCCGGAGACCCGCACCTGCACCGCGCCTTCGCCGAAGCCGCCCTGCGCTTTCACCGGAATATGCAGCGTGGTGCGCGCCCCTTTCGCCAGTTGAACGCGATGGGAGGCGGCGCCGCTCAGTGCCAGCAGCCCCTGGGTTTGCACCTCGACCTTCAGCGACTGTGGCGCGTCGGTGAGGTTAGTGAGATCGAGCGCCAGCATCGCCTGATCGCCGCTGGCCATAAAGCGCGGCGTCGCCAGCTCGCTGATCAGCGGCGCGGCCACCACCACTTTGCGATCCGCCGCGCCAAAGCTGTCGTCGCTCCACGCCTGCGCCATCAGCCGCAGCTCGCCGTTGAACTGCGGGATCGGCAGCGCCAGCGTGCCCTCGCCGTTGCTATCCAGCGTCAGGGTCTGCAGCTGCTGCGCCACGATATTGACCTGGGTCAGCGGCTTTTTCCCGCCGCGCGAAGCCGAGTCATCGTCGCCGTCGCCGCCGAAGCGCAGCGCCGCCAGGCGTCCGCCGCCCTCAATCAGCTGACCGAAAACGTCATACTGATCGGCGTTATAGCGCTTGCGGCCAAAGAACCCTTCCCAGGGATCGGGGGTTTTATAGTCGGTGATGCTTAACACCCCGCTGTCCACCGCCGACAGCAGCACCTGAATGCGCTGCGGCAGTTCGCCGCCGGCGCGACTGGCCTTCACCTTAACTTCTAGCGTCTGGTCAGGACGCGTTTTCGGCGGCGCGTCCAGCGTCAGGTCGAGACGCCGCGCCTCGGTCGCCATTGGCAGATGCAGCAGACCAACGGCGCGTTTCGGCGTCGCGCCGCTGGCTTTATCGCCGTCGCGCACCACAATGGCGCTGAGATAGAGGTCGTGGCGCGTCCAGCTGGGGTCGAGCGGCACGTCAATGGTCGCGCCGCCCGCCGGCACGCTAATCGGCCGCCACCAGAGCGTGCCGCTGCTCGACTCCACCATCAGATAGCCTTTGCCCGCCGCCGGGGACTCCACCTGCACATGGGCGGTTTCACCGGGGCGCAAGACGCTTTTGTCGAGTTTAAGCTTCACCTGATCCGGGCGCAGCGCGCCGGTGCCGTTGGTGTTGTCTTCCCACCAGTAGCCTGCGCGAAAGCGGACGCTGGAGACGATCTTCTCCCCGGCCTGCACTTCAAGACGATAGGATCCCCACTCCACCGGGAAGCTCACCTTCCGGCTGCTGCCCGCCGCCAGCGAAATACGCTGCGCCTCTTCCTGCAGATCTTTCTCGTCGTGGCGCATCTGCCAGCCTTCGCTGTCGGAGAAGCTCCAGTAGTAGTCGCGCCGTTCGCGGATCAGCCGCACCTCAAGATCCTCTGCCGCCAGCTTCTCGCCTTTGCTGTTGGCATACACCACGTCAAAGTCAGCGACGCTGTTTTCCGGCACCGTCGGCTGTTGGGTGTAGCGATCGTAGCGGTCGTCATAGACCGATTCGCTGTTGAACAAGGGACGAATGCCGGGCAGCGCGGGCGCGGGCCAGATCGCCTGGGTTACGCGGCGCGTGACTGGTCGCCCGCCGGTCTCCAGCAGGCTCGCCTGCAGGATCAGGTTCAGCGGCGAATGGATCTGCGCCCACTCGCTCTCTACCGTCAGCTGCAGCTTGCCTTCGTCGTCCAGCGTGTCGTCGATATCATCCAGGTTGCGTTTGCTCTCTTCTTCCATGATGTCGCCGAACTGGTAGCCCGGCAGCGCGGCGACCGCCTCACGCGCCGGTCGCAACATCAGCTGCCCCTGTAGTTCGTTGCCCGCCGCGGGCGCGCCGTAGAGATAGCGACCTTCAATAGCGAACACGACGTCGTCGTCAGGCGACAGCGGGCTGTCGCTGTTTTGCAACGTCAGCGCCATGCGCTCTGGCAGGAAATCTTCGACGTGAAAGATCCAGCTGCGCGGCTGGCCGTCACCGCTGTTGAGGCGCAGCGTCCAGTCGCCGGTCATCGCCGAAGCGGGCAGCGCGAAGCGCTGCTGATAGAAGCCGTTCTCCGGCTGCCAGACAAAGGATTGCGCCACCTCGCCGTTGGGCTGCACCACCTCGGCCTTCAGTGGCTGCGCGGGCAGCGGCTTGCCGTCGGCATCGCGCAGCAGCGCGTTGACGATCACCGTTTCGCCGGGACGATAGAGATCGCGCGGGCCGAAAACAAACAGCTGTTTGTCGTAGCCCTGCGGGCCGGCGACGGGAAACTCCGCCAGATCGAGCGCGGGCAGCTTAAGGTCAATCAGCGAGGTCTGGCCCTTTTGCGTGGCGAGCAGCAGTTTGCCTTTCCCCTGCGCCGGCAGGCGCAGATGACCGTCGCCGTCGCTGACGCCGCTGGCCAGCTGTCGGCCCTTCTCATCCAGCAGCTGCACGCTGACGTCGGCAAGGGGCGTGCCGCTCGCCAGGCTCTGGGCAAAGAGTTCCAGTTCACCGGGGAAGCGGTGTAGCGACAGGCCGATGTCGCTCAGGGTAAAAAGCGTCGCGGGCAGCGTGTAGTTATAGGCGCCCGCCTGTTTCATCACCGCCAGATAGACGCCCGGCTGCTTCAGCGGCGCCACATCCGCCAGCGGTAGCTGCAGCTTCTCGCGCGTGTTGCGCGCCGGGTTGAGGTCGAAACGGCCGGTATAGACCAGATCGGCGTTTTTCAGCAGCTCGCGCGACAGCCAGTAAGAGAGATTGTTGCCGTAGTTCCACTGCGCGAGGAAATCGTTCATCGCGGCGCTTTTAACGCGGAAGAAATCGACGTCGACGCTGGAAACGTTGAGCGCCAGTACGGGAAGCCCCTGCGTCAGGCGCAGCGGCAGCAGCGAACCGCGGCTGGCGAAGCCGACCATCGGCTGGATATCGCGCGTGGTCAGGGACTGGCTAAAGGGGCTGGCTAAGGTGGCGCCGCTGGCGGCGCGCACGCCCGCCGCAACGTTGACCGTCAGCTTGCGCGAAGGTTCTGGATGGCGAAAGCGCAGCGACTTGCCGTTCTGCGCCAGCTCCCAGCCGCCGTCGACCTTGCCGCTGCTGTCGTCAACCAGCGTGACCTGCGCGGCGACATCCTGCTTGTCGTCGAGCGGCGCGTTGAAGGTCAGTACCAGCGCGGCCGCGCCGTCCAGCTGCAGCTCAGAAAAGTCGATCACGCTCAGCGTTTTCGCCGCCTGCTGCGCGGTCGGCTCGGCGGCGGTCAGCATAAAGGTGGCACCGCCCAGCAGCGCTGCGCCCAGCACGACGCCAGAGAGCAGGCGTTTAACAGCTCTTTCCATGGTCAATCCCCTACCCGTCCCAGATGGTATAATTTCGCCGCGCAATTTCACCGCAAACCCGCAATTTTAGCAATGCCGCCCTTGAGATAGCCTTCACATTCCCCGACACTGGGCTTTTCCTGACGATAAGAAGAGGTTGCTATGACAGCCATATTTGTTTCCGCCGACTGGTTACAGGAGCATTACGCCGAGGAGAGCGTGCAGGTGCTGGACGCCCGCATGCTCCCCCCTGGCCAGGAGGCGGTGCGCGATATCACGGCGGAGTATCTGGCGGGTCATCTGCCGAACGCGCCTTTTTTCGATATCGAAGCGCTTTCCGATCACACCAGCCCCTATCCGCATATGATGCCGCGCGCCGAGCGTTTCGCCGTGGCGATGCGCGAGCTGGGCGTTAACAGCGATAAGCATCTGGTGGTCTACGACGAGGGCAACCTGTTTTCCGCGCCGCGCGCCTGGTGGATGCTGCGCGCGTTCGGCGTGGAACAGGTGTCGATTCTGGCGGGCGGCCTGCAGGGCTGGAAAGCGGCCGATCTGCCGCTGGCCACCGGACCGGTCGCGCTGCCGGAAGGGGAATTCGACGCGACCTTCGACGAGACCCAGGTTAAACGCCTGACCGATGTGCTGCTGATCAGCCACGAAGGCGGCGCGCAGATCGTTGACGCGCGCGCGGCGAACCGCTTTAACGCCGAGGTGGATGAGCCGCGTCCGGGTCTGCATCGCGGTCATATTCCCCGCAGCCTTAACCTGCCCTGGAACGAACTGGTGGCGAACGGCGCGCTGAAGCCGGAAGCGGAGCTGCGCGAAATCTTCGCCCGCGCGGGCGTGAAGCTGGATAAGCCGGTGGTGGCGAGCTGCGGTTCAGGCGTGACCGCCGTGGTGGTGATACTGGCGCTGACCGTGCTGGGCGCGCGCAACGTTGCCCTCTATGATGGCTCCTGGGGCGAATGGGGCAGCCGGGACGATTTGCCGATCGAGAAGTAAACAGCAGGTGCGGCAGGACGCCGCACCCGAATCAGATAATGCGCGGGCTGCCTTTGAAATCGCGCAGGAAACTGCCCCAGCGACGCTCGTAAAACGGCGTGATGTGGGCGGTAAAAAAGTGGCTGATGCCCTTCTCGTCCGCTACCACTTCGCAGATGTCGATCGGCGCGTCCTCCGGCAGCGTGTCTGTTGCGACGCGGCCCGCCGCCTGGATAATTGCCTCGATGTCGCTTTCCGCCTCGATGCCGATCAGCAGATTGGGCTGCTCGTCCGCGCGTTCGCGGATGCTGGCGACAAAGGCGCGACGCACCTGTTTGTATTTGCTGAACAGCTGCGTCAGCGAGTCGATCATCTGCGCGGGTGGCGTCGCCACCTCCGACAGCAGCAGCGCGTGGCCGCCTTCCAGCACGGTCTGCTGGCTCAGGGCGTCGCCCTCTTCCCCCAGCAGATGCGCAATCTCCGCCGGAGAAAACTCTTTGCCGTCCGGCAGTTTGGGATTGAGGAACAGCGTTTCGCCGCGCGTCATCTCAAACAGCGTGCGCACCGGCAGGCGCAGATAAGCCTGCTCGCCCGCAATCGCTTCGCTCATCGCCTCCTGCGAGGTAAAGAACGGAATGACGCTGCGGCCATCCTCTTTTTCCCAGTGCTGCAGCTCGACCGGCGTATCCGCCGCGAACTGGGCTTCGGTGCTTTCGCCCGGCACCCAGACGTCGGCGGTCAGCAGCAGCTGAAAAAATTCCGGACGGTGCGCCGGCTCGGTCGCCGCCAGCTTCAGCACTTCTTCAAGACGGTTCATGATTTGCCTTTCTCGCTAAGGCGACGGCGCGCGCCGTCGCCAGATCCTTTACTTGAGCAGCAGGTTCGCCAGGGTGCGCACGCCGATACCGGTTGCGCCCGCCGACCACTGATCCACCGCGCCTTTGCGGTAGGTCGCCGAACAGTCAATGTGCAGCCAGCCCTCCTGATAGCGGCTGACAAAGTGCGACAGGAACGCCGCTGCGCTGCTGGCGCCCGCTGCATGCGCCGCGCTGGCGATATTGTTGAGATCGGCGAAATTAGACGGCAAGTGGCTGCGATGGAACTCCGCCAGCGGCAGACGCCAGAAAGGCTCGTTCTCGCTGGTGGCGCTGCCCATCAGCGACTGCGCCAGCACGTCGTCGAAGGTGAAGAGCGCGTGGTAGTCGTTGCCCAGCGCGGTTTTCGCCGCGCCAGTCAGCGTCGCGGCGTCGATCAGCAGCGTCGGCTGCTGTTCGCTGGCGTCGATCAGGCCGTCGGCCAGCACCAGGCGCCCTTCCGCATCGGTGTTCATCACTTCGACCGATTTGCCGTTGCGGTAGCGGATGATGTCGCCGAGGCGGAAGGCGTTGCCGCTGACCATATTGTCGGCGCAGCAGAGGAACAGCTTCACGCGCTGCTTAAGGCCGCGCGCAATCGCCAGCGCCAGCGCGCCGGTCACGGTGGCCGCGCCGCCCATATCGGACTTCATCGAGTCCATAAAGGCGCTCTGCTTCAGGCTGTAGCCGCCGGTGTCGAAGGTGATGCCTTTACCCACCAGGCAGGCGAAGACCGGCGCGCTCTCGTCGCCGCTCGGGTTGTAGTCCAGCGCCAGCAGCACGGGCGGACGGCTGGAGCCGCGACCCACGGTGTGCAGGCCAAGATAGCCCTGCGCGCGCAGGTCGTCGCCGCGCGTGACGCGATAGCTGACCGCGTCGCCGCCCACTTCCCGGATCAGATCGATCGCGCTGTGCGCCAGATCTTCCGGACCCAGCTCTTCGGCCGGCAGGTTAATGGTGTCGCGCACCCAGTCGATAATGCGCAGACGGCGGGAAAATTCCGCCTGATCCTGCTCGTTGAGCGCAGGCCACACCACGTTGCGCTGCCCTTTCGGCCCGCGATAGCCCTGCCAGAACGCCCAGCACGGCTCGAGATCCCAGCCTTCGCCGCTCAGCGCCACATGGCGAATGCCCTGGCCGTCGATTTTACGCGCCGCGCGCTGAATGGTAGTGAGCTGATCCGCGCCGCTCAGATGAATGGTGAGGCCGCTGTCGTTGCTGGTCAGAATCGCTTTTTCGCCCCAGCGCGCATCAGCGGGCTGGTGGCTCAGCGTAATGTTCATCGGTTGTGTTGTCATCGCGAAACTCCGTATGCGTAATAAGTATCGTCCAGCCAGAAGCGCAGGCTTTAGCGGTTAAACGTCAGACCTGATAACAGATATTGTCGGGTGACGCCAGCGGATCCGGTGGAAGGCGCGCCGTTAGCGGCCTTCACCGGACAGCAGCGCGACTATTATCGTGCGGCGGACACGGGCGCGCGCAGGCGGGTCACCACCTTTTGCACCAGCGCAATCGCGTAGTCGATCTCTTCTTGCGTGGTGAAGCGGCCAAGAGAGAAGCGCAGCGAGCTGTGCGCCAGCGCCTCGTCCAGCCCGATGGCGCGCAGCACGTAAGAGGGCTCCATGCTGGCGGAGGTGCAGGCCGAACCCGATGAGAGCGCCAGGTCTTTTAACGCCATAATCAGCGATTCGCCGTCAACGCCTGCGAAACTGACATTAAGAATAGTGGGCGTGCTCTGCGCCAGATCGCCGTTGAGCTGCACGTTGTCCAGCGCGCTCAGTCCCTGCCACAGGCGCGCACGCAGCGTCGCCAGCCGCGCCATTTCGCTGTCGCGCGCCTCTCGAGCCAGCGCGAAGGCTTCGCCCATGCCGACGATTTGATGCACCGGCAGCGTGCCGGAGCGCATGCCGCGCTCGTGTCCGCCGCCGTGCATCTGCGCGTCGAGAGTAACTTTGGGTTTGCGGCGCACGTAGAGCGCGCCGATGCCTTTCGGCCCGTAGAGTTTGTGGGCGGAGAACGACATCAGATCGACCTTGAGTTCGCTGAGATCGATCGGCAGTTTGCCGACGCTCTGGGTGGCGTCGACGTGGAAGAGGATGTCGCGCGCGCGACAGATTTCGCCGATGGCGGCGATATCCTGGATCACCCCGATCTCATTATTGACGTGCATCAGCGACACCAGCACGGTGTCGTCGCGCAGCGCCGCCTGCACCGCATCCGGCGTAATGATGCCGTTAGCGGGCGGTGCCAGATAGGTGACGCTAAAGCCTTCGCTCTCCAGCTGTTTGCAGCTGTCGAGCACCGCTTTATGTTCAGTCTGACTGGTGATGATGTGGTTGCCGCGCGCGCGCTGGGCATGGGCGGCGCCTTTCAGGGCGAGGTTGTCGGATTCGGTGGCGCCGGAAGTGAAAATGATCTCACGCGGGTCGGCGTTGACCAGTTCCGCGATCTGATTACGCGCAACGTCTACCGCCTCTTCCGCCTGCCAGCCGAAACGGTGCGAGCGTGAAGCCGGATTACCAAAGGTGCCGTCCAGCGTCAGGAACTGCATCATTTTGCTGGCCACACGCGGATCGGCCGGCGTGGTAGCGGCATAATCCAGGTAAATCGGTAATTTCATTGCGCTAAAGCTCCGTATCGAAAATCATACGTCTTTATAGCAGATTCGGCCCTGACCGCGTTAGCAGTAAGGGCCGCAAAGCGGGGGATCAGGAGGCGCGGAGATTGACGTTGATTTCCTGAACGCGATTGTTCTGGAAGCGACGATTGTCCTGGGTATTCTGACGATCGGCCACGTCAAGGATCTCCTGGTTATTCACCAGTTCAGCCAGCGTGATGTTGTTGAGGAACTCGCTGATGCGCACGCTGAGATCGCGCCACAGCACGTGCGTCAGGCAGCGTTCGCCGCCCTGGCAACCCTCTTTGCCCTGACACTTGGTGGCGTCAACCGACTCATCGACGGCGGTGATCACTTCACCCACCGCGATGGCGTTCGACGCTTTGCCCAGCAGGTAGCCGCCGCCTGGGCCGCGCACGCTGGCCACCAGGCCGTGCTTGCGCAGACGCGAGAATAACTGCTCCAGATAGGAGAGCGAAATGCCCTGACGCTCGGAAATATCAGCCAGCGGAACCGGCCCTTCATGGGAATGCAGGGCAACGTCCAGCATGGCGGTAACGGCGTAACGTCCTTTGGATGTCAGTCTCATAGCGTACTACCTCAATAGCGTCCGGTTATCGGAGGATTAGCAAAAGATAGCCGAAGTCTGACATTCCCGAGTGTTTTGGTCAACTATTTAACCTACTATTTTGCTCAACTATTTAACCGAGTAATTTACTCAACTACTCTTTCTCGCCTTTGCGCTTTTCAAACGAGGCGAGCATGCCGCGCAGGATATTCAGCTCGTCGCGCTCGGGACGGGCGCGCGTGTAGAGGCGACGCAGCTTGCTCATCACCTGGCCTGGATTGCCCTCGCGGATAAATCCGCTGTTGAGCATCATCTGCTCCATGTGGTGATAGAAGCGCTCCAGATCGTCCACCAGTGGATAGGGCGATTCAGCATATTCTGGCGCGGGCTGCGCCTTCTCCTGCGCCGTCAGCCACGCCATACGCACTTCATAGGCGATGATCTGCACCGCCATCGCCAGGTTGAGCGAGCTGTATTCCGGGTTGGCCTGAATGGCGACGTGATAGTGGCACTTTTGCAGCTCTTCGTTGGTCAGGCCGACGCGTTCGCGGCCAAACACCAGCGCCACCGGCGCCTGCTGGCCCTCTTCCACGCTTTTTACGCCGCATTCGCGCGCATCGAGCATCGGCCAGGGAAGCGAGCGGGATCGGGCGCTGGTGCCGACCACCAGGCTGCAGCCGGCGATCGCCTCGTCAAGCGTATCGACGATCTGGGCATCGCCGATAACGTCGCTGGCGCCCGCCGCCAGGGAGATCGCCTGCGAGTCAGGCTTGACCAGCGGGTTAACGAGATAGAGATTGCTCAGGCCCATGGTTTTCATGGCGCGGGCCACGGAGCCCATGTTGCCGGTGTGAGAGGTTTCCACCAGTACGATTCGAATGTTATGCAGCATAGATTGGCGTCAGTGAGGAAATGATGGGCAGCATGCTAACATAAGTCGAGACATTTAAAGAACGCGCTGCTATACTCCGCGCCGTTTTTCCTCGTTCTTTAACATCCAGTGAGAGATACCGATGCATCCGATGCTCAACATCGCCGTGCGCGCTGCGCGCAAGGCCGGCAACCTGATTGCCAAGAATTATGAAACCCCGGACGCGGTCGAAGCGAGCCAGAAAGGCAGCAACGACTTTGTTACCAATGTTGACCGTGATGCAGAACGACTGATTATCGAAGTGATTCGCAAATCATACCCGCAGCACTCTATCGTAACGGAAGAGAGTGGCGAACTGCCGGGCGACGATCAGGACATTCAATGGGTTATCGATCCGCTGGATGGCACCACCAATTTTATCAAACGCCTGCCGCATTTCTCTGTTTCTATCGCCGTACGCATCAAAGGCCGCACCGAAGTGGCCGTGGTGTACGATCCGATGCGCAACGAACTTTTTACCGCGGTACGTGGTCAGGGTGCGCAGCTTAACGGCTATCGTCTGCGCGGCAGCACCGCGCGCGACCTCGACGGCACTATTCTCGCTACCGGCTTCCCGTTCAAGACCAAGCAGCACGCGCCTGCCTATATTAACCTGGTGGCGAAGCTGTTTACCCAGTGCGCTGATTTCCGCCGCACCGGCTCCGCCGCGCTGGATCTGGCCTATGTCGCCGCCGGCCGCGTCGACGGTTACTTTGAGATCGGCCTGAAGCCGTGGGATTTCGCCGCAGGCGAACTGCTGGTACGCGAAGCGGGCGGTCTGGTCACGGACTTTACCGGCGGCCACGGTTATATGCACTCGGGCAACATCGTGGCGGGCAATCCGCGCGTGGTGAAATCGCTGCTCTCCAGCATGCGTGACGAGCTGAGCGAAGCGCTGAAGCGCTAAAATGAAAAAGGCGGCTTTTCAGCCGCTGTTTTCAAATAGATTCCGTGCCCACGTGGGCGGCATAAACCGATCGCAAAGTCGCTTGAGTCATCCCTGACCGCTCGGCCCGCGCCATCCATGGCGCGGGACGCTTTGCTCTTCGGTTTATGCCACCCCCGTTTCAGAATCAGTGCGTATTTGCATAAAAAAAGGCGGCTTTTCAGCCGCCTTTTTATTAGCTACATCTCAATCTTAACGACGTTCGTGACTCAGTACCTGACGCGGCTGAGTGCGACGACCTACGCGTCCCATCACCCCTGCCAGCACCGCTTCAATCAGCAGCATAAAGAAGGCGTACCAGCTCGCTTTCGCGGTTGCCGCAGCAGCCTGCTCCGCCGCTTCGCGCGCTTTCTGTTCTGCCTGCTGCTTCAGCTGTTGATACTGCTGCATCGCTTTCTGATAGCTCTGTTCGGTCTGGCTAACGATCTGCTCAACTTCCTGATCGCTTTTGCCGGTGCGCGCCTTGATAATATTTTTCAGCGCGTCGCGGTCAGCCGCCTGCAGCGTATCAGCATGACGATTCATCACGCCGCTAATCCAGTTGGTAATATCGGTATCAGCATTCTGCGGATTTTGCGCGGTGTTTTTCGCCTGGTTCTCCGCATTATTCGCTTCGTTGTTCGCATCCTGCTTTAAATTCTCAGGCTGCAACTCAGGTTTGCCGGTCTGGCGCAGCGTGGTCTGCAATTCATTTTGCAGATCGTCCAGATTGATATTATTTTCCTGCAGCTTCTGTTTGGCATAATCGGTGACCGTTGGCGCCGCGGCGGAAATACCGCTGCCCACCGCCTGGAAACCCGCGCCAATAATATTGAACGCGCCGCCAATCAGGCTGCTGGCTAAAGAGACCGCCAGCCAGATGGTAAATAAGGTGCTCAGACCAAACATCAGCAGACCGTGCAGCGCGCCTTCACGCTGCGCCAGACGGCCCGCGAGGTAGCTACCCACCGCCATCGCGATTAACATGCTGACGCCGGTCCAGATCAGGGCACCGGTGCCAAGATGCTGCAGCGGGTTTTGTTCCTGCTGCGGATCGACCGTAGTAGCGCCGATGGCGGTGCCGAGCAGCGTCAGTAAAATATGGACAATCAGCGCGCCAATTACCCCAGCGAATACTGCGCTCCAGGAAATACGTTTTAACGGTAATCCCGCGTGCGTTTCAGTAATGGTTTCTGTTGTACCATTATTAATCCGGGTTTCATGCATGGTAGTTCTCCTCGCAACAGACAACGTTAAATAATCAATATTATTAAAGGGACATAACATCCGGTTGTGTTATTTAGCGTAGACGAGAAAACTATTTTCACCACCATCCGCAGCAATATAGTGCGATTAGCGCAGCGCAAAGCATGCGATAAGCAAAGCGCGATAAAGCAAAGGCAAAAAATAATACTTTATCTGCTTCGCTTGCTATATCGTTCAGGCGAAAGCGCGCAGGCCGCCGCCGATGCCGGGCGCGGCGCTCTGCCATAACGCCAGGCCTGCCGCGATCAGCAGCGCGCTGCCGACCAGCGCCAGCAGAGGTATTGCCAGCGCCGCCGTGGAAGCCGCGCCGCTGTTTGCGCCCAGCCGCTGCGCCAGCGCCCGCGAACGCTGCACCAGCAGGCCGATAGCCGAAATGGTCAGCGCCGTGCCCAGCGCCATCGCCACAGCCGACAACACGCCCCACAGGTAGACGCCGATAACGCGCGAAAAGAGCAGCATCATGATGGCGCCCGAACAGGGACGCAGCCCCATCGATGCCACCAGCAGCAGCTGGGTTTTGACGCTGACCGCGCCGGCAACCTGCTGCGCGCTCGGCACATGGGCATGCCCGCAGCCGCAGTACGCGTCGTGCTGATGCGCGGCGCGCAGACGATGGATTGTCACCGGCGCGCGCGGCTGCCGCTGGCGCCACAGGCTATTTATTGCCCGCGCGCCGATCCACAGACCCAGCCCGATCACCAGCAGATAACTGCTCTTCTCCAGCCAGTAGCTGCTCAGATGCAGCTGGCGCGAGGAGGTTTGTAATATCACCAGCATAAGCGTCACCAGCCCAATCGCCACGGCGCCCTGCAGCAGCGACGCCAGCAACGTCAGCCTTAGCGTCGTCGTCAGACGCGCCGGATGCGTCGCGAGAAAGGTGGTGATGACCACTTTGCCGTGGCCCGGCCCCAGCGCATGCAGCACGCCGTAGGCCAGGCTGAACAGCATCAGCATCGCGCCTGCCTGACGGGGATCGGTTTTGACCTGTTGCAGCAGCTGAGTCATCTGCTGATGCAGCCCTTTCTGCCAGATAACGCTTTGCAGCAGGATCTGCGGCCAGTGCTGCCACAGCGCGAAGGCGGCTCCCGCCAGCGCCACGGCCAGCAGCGCTAGCGGCCAGACGCGCCGCGCACGGGAAGCGGAAAGCGTTAGCGACATGTCAGCGTCACCTTTTGCGCGAACTGTCGCCCCAGGTCCATCTGCTCGGGCGGCGCGTCGGCTTTGTCCAGCGACAGCGCGTACTGCTTCAGGTTATCGTCCGGCTTCGGCGTTTGCAGGGCAAGCTGACAGCGCGCCTGGAGTTCCTTCGACAGGCTAAGCGCACGGGCGTTCTCATAGGTCATATCGACGAAATAGGTGGGATCGAAGGTCAGGATCTCGAAGTGCTGGTCCGCTAACAAGGGTGGCTCCGCCAGCGGCAAGGTAAAGTCCAGCACCGCTTTGTTGCCGCTGCGCGACAGGCCGTAGCTGGTCGGCAAATTAAGGAATTTGACGCGCTGGCCGTTGTGCCACACCTCGGAAAAGTAGTGCTGTCCTAGCACGTTCGCCATGACCTCTGCCGCCAGCTTTTTCCACGCCTCGCTGCCCGGCTTCGCGTTGCCCGCGTCATAAAGCAGGTCGGCTGAGGTAATTTCGTCCATCGTCCAGCTCATTTTCAGTCCGGTAAATCTCTCGCCGTCGGCAAGCAGTTCGGTTTTCATGTCGATAAAGCTGTGCGGATGGGCGGAGCTGGCCGCGCTCATCAGCAGCAGTAGCGTTAAAAGAAGGCCTCTCATAATGTTATAAAGTTACATTCCTCGTTGAAAGCGCATATAAGTAACAAAAAATTGTGACCCGTGCTGAAGCATTGCAGAAAAAACCAGACCAGAGCCGCAGGCTTTTTCGCCATTGGCTATTCTTAGCGCAATACCGGACCGCTGGAATCTAGACTGATGAGTTCTGCTCCCTCTTCGGCACCACTCTTCACCCGATCACAGCGCCGTTGCCATTTGCTGCTGCTGTTATATCTTCCCACGCCCGCGCTCACGCTTGAAAAACTCTGTCAGTTGAATGGGGTTGACGCTGCCGTCGCCCGACAGGATATCGAAGATGTCGGGGAGGAGATACAGCGCTATCACCAGCTGGAACTGCACCAGATGGTGGACGGCAGCTTTCGTATTCACGGCACCGAGCTGGATCGGCGACTCTGCCTGCTGCACTGGCTGCGGCGCGGGCTACGCTTGTCTGAAGCTTTCGTACGCGACCATTTTGCCGCGCCGCTGCGGCAGCGGCTCAAGGTGATGAAAATTGAGAAGGCGCTCTACGACGAGATCAACCTCCAGGCGCTGATCCAGCACTGCAGCCTGAAGCTGTCGCGCGACTTTAGCGCGCGCGATCGCCTGTTTCTGCAAATCTTTATGAAGTACGGCCTGATGCAGCGCCAGCCCGCTCTGTTCAACGCGCGCCAGCTCGCCTGGCTACAGGAAAAATATGAGCGCGAGGCGGCGATGGATGTCATTCTTCACTGGCAAAAGCGCTGCCATCTGGCGCCGCATATCAGCGAGGCGGACTTCTGGACGCTGCTGTTCAGCCTGATCCACGCGCCGGGTCCCGATACGCTGCATCATCCTGCCAGCCAGCGTCTGATGCAGGCAACGCAGCGGCTTATTGCCGCGTTCGAACAGCTTGCGGCGCTGCGCTTCGCCGAACCTCAGGAACTGACAGAGCAGCTCTATACTCATCTGGCGCAGGCACTCGACCGCTCTCATTTCGGTATCGGCATTGATAACAGCGTGGCGCTGGAGGTGACGAAGCTTTATCCGCGCCTGCTGCGCACCACGCAGCAGGCGCTGACTGATTTTGAGGCCCATTACAATCTGCGCTTCAGTCAGGAAGAGGTGAGCCTGATTGCGGTGATCTTCGGCGCCTGGCTGATGCAGGAGAGCGCGCTGCAGGAGAAGCAGGTGCTGCTGCTGACCGGCGACGATCCCTGCCTTGAACAGCAGCTAGAGCAGCAGATCCGCGAAATCTCCCTGCTGCCGATTAATATCAAGTATCAGGATATGGCGGACTTCCAGCGCGACGGCGCGCCGCGCGAGATTGCGCTGGTGATCTCCCCTTACGCAACCTCGCTGCCGCTCTATTCACCGCCGCTGATCCACGCCGAGCTGCCGCTGAGCGAACATCAGCAGCAGCGTATTCGGGCGCTGCTGGAAGCTTAAGCCGCGCGCGGACGCAAAAAGAGCGCCGGCAGCGCTACCAGCGCCATCAGCCAGAAAAGGTGGCCCTGCAGCGGAGTAAACAGCACGCCGCAGATCATGGTCATCACCGCGATGCCGCCGCCCATCGCCAGCGCCGAGTAGATCGACTGCAGACGAATCACGTCTGGTCCGCTGCGCGCGGCGATAAAGCGCATCGCCGCCAGATGGCAGACGGTAAAGCTGCCGCAGTGCAGGATCTGTCCCACAATCAGCCAGGGCAGCGCCGTTGTTGCCCCCAGCAGCGACCAGCGCACCAGGGCGCAGAGGCCAGAGAGCAGCAGCAGGTCGCGCGCGCGCCAGCGACGGAACAAGCGATTGCTCAGCGCGAACACCACAATCTCCGCCACTACGCCAAGCGACCAGAGATAGCCCACCACCGAAGAGGAGTAGCCGCTCTGCTGCCACCAGATGGCGCTGAAGCCGTAATAGGCGGCGTGTGCCCCCTGCAGCAGCGTGACGCACAGCATAAAGCGCCATACGCTGTTTTCACGCAGCAGATCGCGCCACGCCCGCCAGCCGCCGCCGGCCGCGCCGTGGCGCTCTTCCCCCTGCGGTTGGGTAAGCGGCGGCAACAGCATGCCGCCCAGCATCGCCAGCACGCCGACGGAGAGCAGCGCCAGAATCGCCTGCGACGACCAGTGATTCACCAGCAGCCCGGTCAGCGCCGAGCTGATGACGAACGCCAGCGAGCCCCACAGCCGCACTGGGCCGTACTTCAGTCCAATCTGCTGCGTCCAGGTGGCGGCCAGCGCATCGCTGAGCGGCACCAGCGGCGAGAAGAAGAGATTAAAGCCCACCATCACCAGCAGCAGCCACAGCCACTGCTGCCCGACCCAGTAGCCGGCGGCGAACAGGCAGGTCATCAGCGCCAGCAGCCGCAGCGCGGTAATTAGCTGCGCCGGATGCTTGACCTGCGATGCGATCAGCAGGCTGCCCATAAAGCGTGCCACCATGCCGCAACCGAGCAGCAGACCGATTTTTTCCGCGTCGAGTCCAATGCCCTTTAGCCAGACGCCCCAAAAAGGCAAATAGATGCCGTAGCAAAAAAAGTAAGTGAAATAGCCGAGACCGAGCCATTTTGCCGAGCCGATCGCCATTCTGCCTCCCGCAGTAAACGTCCATAATGAGAATTGCGCGCTACTTTAGCCTAAAAACGGCAATAAAAAAGGATGGCCGAGGCCATCCTTTATCGCGGTCACACGCTAAATGCTCAGGCGTAAACCGGCAGACGTGCGCAGACGTCCAGCACTTTCTGCTTGATGCGTTCGATGGTCGCTTCGTTGTTAACGTTGTCCAGCACGTCAGCGATCCAGCCAGCCAGCTCGCGCACCTCCGCCTCTTTAAAGCCGCGACGGGTTACGGCAGGGGTCCCGATACGCACGCCAGAGGTGACGAACGGACTTTTCGGGTCGTTCGGCACGCTGTTTTTATTGACGGTGATATTGGCGCGGCCCAGCGCGGCATCCGCTTCTTTACCGGTCAGGTTTTTGCTTACCAGATCGATCAGGAACAGGTGGTTATGGGTACCGCCTGAGACGATGTCGTAGCCGCGCTCGATCAGCACTTCCACCATCGCTTTGGCGTTCTTCGCCACCTGCTGCTGGTAGGTTTTGAACTCCGGCTCCATCGCCTCTTTGAACGCCACCGCTTTACCGGCGATAACGTGCATCAGCGGACCGCCCTGCCCGCCCGGGAAGACGGCAGAGTTGAGTTTCTTATAGAGGTCTTCGTCGCCGCCTTTCGCCAGGATCAGGCCGCCGCGCGGACCCGCCAGGGTTTTATGGGTGGTCGAGGTGACGATGTGCGCGTGCGGCACGGGCGTCGGATAGACGTCAGCGGCGACCAGGCCCGCTACGTGCGCCATATCGACGAACAGGTAAGCGCCGACGCTGTCAGCGATTTCACGCATTTTCGCCCAGTCGCAGACGCCGGAATAGGCTGAGAAGCCGCCGACGATCATTTTCGGCTGATGGGTTTTCGCCAGTTCGGCCAGTTCGTTGTAGTCGATTTTACCGCTCTCATCGATGCCGTAAGGCACAACGTTGTAAAGCTTGCCGGAGAGGTTGACCGGCGAACCGTGAGTCAGGTGACCGCCGTGCGCCAGGTTCATGCCGAGAATGGTGTCGCCCGGCTGAAGCAGCGCGGTGTAGACGGCGAAGTTAGCCTGTGAGCCGGAGTGCGGCTGCACGTTGGCGAAATCGGCGCCGAACAGCGCTTTAGCGCGATCGATAGCCAGCTGCTCAACGATGTCGACATATTCACAACCGCCGTAGTAGCGTTTCCCCGGATACCCTTCCGCGTATTTGTTGGTGAGCTGCGAACCTTGCGCCTGCATTACACGTGGGCTGGTGTAGTTTTCAGAAGCAATCAGTTCAATGTGCTCTTCCTGACGCACTTTCTCTTGCTCCATCGCCTGCCACAACTCGGCATCATAATCGGCAATGTTCATTTCACGCTTTAACATCCGCATCTCCTGACTCAGCTAACTTTTTAACGGCGGTTTAGGCTCCCTTAAGGAGCAAAGGCCAACAGTGTAAACCGTTTTGCCAGGGGACGGTAGCGCCAATTCGCCCTGGCACGCAAACGATTGGCTCGCCGCTGGCAAAGGTTTTTTACGCTTTTCCGCCTGCTGGCATTACCACGATTTTTCCTCAGGTTGTGACGCAGATTTTTTCAATTTGTACCTAAAGCTTGCCACCGGCAACCCCTGATTTCCCTGTGGGTTATTTACAAGCTTTGATGCGCGATTATAACATGCATTTAAAATACAACTTTAAGTAACCCGAGGATCTTCCCATGCTTGACGCCCAAACCATCGCTACCGTGAAATCGACCCTTCCCGCCGTTGCAGCCGTCGGGCCAAAACTGACCGCGCACTTCTATGACCGCATGCTCTCTCAGCATCCCGAACTGAAAAACGTGTTCAATATGAACAACCAGCGCAACGGCGATCAGCGCGAAGCGCTGTTCAACGCCATCTGCGCCTACGGGGCGAATCTCGATAATCTGGCGGCGCTGCTGCCGGCGGTAGAAAAAATCGCGCAGAAACATACCAGTCTGCTAATTAAGCCAGAGCAGTACGCCATCGTTGGCGAAAACCTGCTGGCGACGATTAAAGAGCTGCTGAATCCGGGCGAGGAAGTGCTGGCGGCATGGGGACGCGCCTATGGCGTGCTGGCGGATGTGTTTATCCAGCGCGAAGAGGCGATTTATCAGGAAACCGAACAACTGCAGGGCGGCTGGCGCGGCACGCGCGCCTTCCGCATTAGCGCCATCGAGGCGCAGAGCGCGGTGATTAAGAGCTTTACCCTGACGCCGGTGGATGGCGGCCCTGTCGCTCCGTTTAAGCCAGGCCAGTATCTCACCGTGCAGCTGCATCCTGTGGAATTCGCCTTTCAGCAGAACCGCCAGTACTCTCTGACCCACACCAGCAACGGCAAAACCTACCGTATCGCGGTGAAGCGCGACGCGCAGGGCAGCGTTTCCGGCTGGCTGCATGAGAAGGCGCAGGTGGGCGATGTGCTGGAGCTGACCGCGCCGCACGGCGACGTCTTTATGGATGTCGCAACCGATACGCCAGTGGCGCTGATTTCGGCGGGCGTCGGCGTCACGCCGACGCTGGCGATGCTGCACGCGCTTGCCGAGCAGCAGCACGCCGCGCCGGTAACCTGGCTGCACGCCACGGAAAACGGCGCGCAGCACGCCTTTGCCGATGAAGTGGCGCAAACCGGCGCTCGCCTGCGCGATTTCACTAAGCGCGTCTGGTATCGCGTGCCGGAAGCCGCTGACGCAGGCCGTTTCGATGCCGAAGGCACCATGGATCTGGCCAGCGAATCCGCGCGGTTACAGGATGCGCGCACGCAGTTCTGGCTGTGCGGACCGGTGGGCTTTATGCAGTTTGTCGCCGGTCAGCTGCGCGACGCGGGCGTAGAGGCGTCACGCATTCACTATGAAGTGTTTGGGCCGCATAAAGGGCTGTAACCCTGAGTGTGAAAAAGGCCGCCTTATCAGGCGTAATACTTACCCGTTAAGCATGGGGGGATAACGCAGTCTGGGGCCGCTCAGAGGCGGGCGGTCCTCGCGCCGCTGACGCGGTACCTTCACGCCATTCGCCTGCCTGACGGACCGGCGGGGATGGAACATCCCTGTTCCAGCCCCACCTTTCGCCCGCATCCCTGCGGGCTCTCCTGGCAGACTCACTCTGTTCAGCGCTGCGAAATGCC
>NZ_MWUE01000031.1 GCF_002077695.1 Pantoea latae | reverse complement strand
TCATAATGATTTTGATACGCTTCGTTCCAGCCGAGGGCTTGTAGCTGACGGCACCTGGCGTGGTGAATATCTGCCGGTTAAGGAAGCGCCCGGAAAATTTTTCGCTAATACCAAGGTTTTTGAGAAACCCGCCATACATGACAAAATCCGCAAAAATCCGTCCCTGATAAGCTGAAGAGAAAAGGTTATGGCCGTCATTGGTTATATTCGCGTGTCAACAATTGACCAGAACTGCGATTTACAGCGGGATGCGCTCAAAAGCGCAAAATGTGACCGCATTTTTGAAGATCGAATTAGCGGGAAAGTGGCAAGCCGCCCTGGCCTTAAGCAGGCGCTTAAGCACATTAATAAAGGCGATACGCTGGTCGTCTGGAAACTGGATAGGCTTGGGCGCAGCGTAAAGAATCTCATCGCGCTGATTTCAGCGCTGCATGACCGCGGCGCGCATTTCCGCTCATTGACCGACAGTATCGACACTAGCAGTGCGATGGGACGTTTCTTTTTCCATGTGATGTCCGCACTGGCGGAGATGGAGCGCGAACTGATCGTTGAGCGCACGCTGGCTGGGCTGGCGGCGGCCCGGGCGAAAGGGCGCACGGGCGGAAGGCCTCAGGCTCTGAACCCACAGGAACGCGAGCAAGCCAGCCGGCTGCTGGCGCAAGGCCATAGCCGACAGCAGTTGGCCATCATCTACGGCGTCGGGCTATCCACCCTGTATAAATATTTTCCCGTAAAGACGCAGGAAGAGGCGAACGCGCCATAATTTTGTGGCGGCAGAAGGCAAAAATAGCCTGCTGTCCGCTCAGCCCTCAGCAAACCGCAACCGCATGATTTCTCTCGCCTGACCTGACAATCTGAGCGCACCCTCAACACGGAGTGCATCAGATGTCTGATTATCATCACGGTGTACGCGTTGTCGAAATCAACGACGGCACGCGCACCATTTCTACCGTATCCACCGCCGTAGTCGGCCTGGTCTGCACCGCAGACGACGCAGACTCCACGGCTTTTCCCCTCAACACCCCGGTGCTGCTGACCAACGTGCAGGCCGCTATCGCCAAAGCCGGCAGCAAAGGCACGCTGGCGGCGTCGCTGCAGGCGATTGCCGACCAGGCGAAGCCGGTTACCGTCGTGGTGCGCGTCGCCGAAGGCGCGACCGAAGCGGAAACGATCTCCAACCTTATCGGCACCACCGATGAAAACGGCCAGTACACCGGCATGAAGGCGCTGCTGACCGCGCAGACCCAGCTCGACGTCAAGCCGCGTATCCTCGGCGTGCCGGGGCTCGACTCACAGGAAGTAGCGACCGCGCTGGCGAGCATCGCGCAGCAGCTGCGCGCCTTCGCCTATGTGTCAGCCTGGAACTGCAAAACCATCAGCGATGCGATGAACTACCGCAAAAACTTCAGCCAGCGCGAACTGATGGTGATCTGGCCCGACTTCGTCGCCTGGAACACCGCAACCAGCATCGCTGAAACCGCGTTTGCCACGGCGCGCGCGCTCGGTCTGCGCGCCAAAATCGACAATGACACCGGCTGGCATAAAACCCTGTCGAACGTCGGCGTCAACGGCGTTACCGGCATCTCTTCATCGGTCTTCTGGGATCTGCAACAGAGCGGGACCGACGCCGACCTGCTGAACGAAGCCTGCGTCACCACGCTGATCCGCAAAGATGGCTTCCGCTTCTGGGGCAACCGCACCTGCAGCGACGATCCGCTTTTTGTGTTTGAAAACTACACCCGCACCGCGCAGGTGCTGGCCGACACCATGGCCGAAGCGCACATGTGGGCCAACGACAAACCGCTGACGCCGGTGCTGGTGCGTGAAATCGTGGCGGGTATCAACGCCAAATTCCGCGAACTGGTCAACGCCGGCTACCTGCTGGGCGCGTCAGCCTGGTACGACGAAAGCGCCAACGACGTCGCCAGCCTGAAGGCGGGCAAACTCGCCATCGACTACGACTACACGCCGGTGCCGCCGCTGGAAGATCTCACCCTGCGCCAGCGCATCACCGACACCTATCTGGCGAACTTCGCCGCATCCGTTAACAGCTGAGGAGCCGGATAAATGGCACTACCCCGCAAACTGAAAGGGCTGAACCTTTTCAACGATTCAAACAGCTATCAGGGCGTTGTCTCTTCCGTCACCCTGCCGAAGCTCTCCCGCAAGCTGGACGCCTATCGCGGCGGCGGCATGAACGGCGCCGCCTTTATCGATAACGGCCTGGACGACGACGCGCTCGATATGGAGTGGACTATCGCCGGCATGGACGACCTGGCGCTGTCGCAGTGGGGCGGTTCCGCCGTGCCGCTGCGCTTCACCGGTTCTTACCAGCGTGACGACACCGGCGAAGAGATCGCGGTTGAGATTGAGGTGCGCGGCCGTCATCAGGCGTTCGACTTTGGCGAAGCCAAACAGGGCGAGGACACTGAAACCAAAATCACCACCAAAAACACCTACTTCAAGCTCACCTGGAACGGCAAAGAGCTGATTGAGATCGACACCGTCAACATGGTGGAGAAGGTGAACGGCACCGATCGCCTTGAGCAGCGCCGTAAAAATCTCGGCCTGGCTTAACCCTGACGCCAGCGCCTGGCGCTGGCTTTTTTACCTGTCTGAGAGAGATAAACATGGAACAGCAAGAAAATATCGTTGCGCTGGAAACCCCGCTGAAACGCGGCGATGGTGCCATCGCGCAGGTAGAGCTGATTAAGCCGAACGCCGGCTCGTTGCGCGGCGTGCGCCTTGCCGATCTCGCATCAAGCGACGTCGATGCGCTGCTGACGGTGCTGCCGCGCATCACGCTGCCTGCGCTGACCAAAGCGGAGTGCAACAGCCTCGATCCGGTGGATCTGATCGCGCTAGGCGGCAAGGTGATCGGTTTTTTGCAGTCGAAGTCGGCCGCGTCGAATGGCCTGACGGACTGACGGTCAATGACCTGATGGCCGACATCGCCGCCATTTTTCACTGGCCCCTTTCTGAAATGAACGACCTGCCGCTGGCCGAGCTGCTCGACTGGCGGCATAAAGCCCTGATCCGCAGCGGAGCAAATACGGATGAGTGAAGACCTCAAACTGCAGGCGCTGCTGAAAGCGGTTAATCAGGCGCTGCGCCCGCTACAGACCCTCCAGAATGAAACGCAACAGGTGACCGACAACATCGCCGACACGCAGCAGAAGCTTGCGGCGCTGCAGGCGCAGTCGGCGAAAATCGACGGCTTTCGCGCCACCAGCCGCGAGCTGAGCGACACCCAGCAGAAGCTGAAAGAGGCGAAGGCGGAAACGGCGGCGCTGGCGCAGGCGATGCGCAGCAGCGGTCAGCCAACCGACGCACAGAGCCGCGCGCTGGAGAGGGCGCGGCAGCAAACCGCCGCGCTGCAAACCCAGGCGCAAAACCTGCGTCTCTCCGTGCAGCAGCAGCGCGAGAGCCTGAACAGCGCGGGCATCTCTACGCGCAGCCTGAGCAGCGAACAGCTGCGGCTGAAAGCCTCAGCCGCGCAGGCCAACCTCAACCTCAGCGGTCAACAGCAGCAGCTGCAACAGCTGAGCCAGCAGCAGGCGCGCCATAACCAAATAGCGGAGCAATACCGCAAAGGCCAGGCGCTGGCGGGCAAGATCCGCAGCGGCGGCGCAGCGGCCATCGGCGTGGCGAAAACGGGCTTCACCGCCGGCGCCGCGCTGCTGCGTCCGGGTTACGAGCTGGCGCGCACCGATGCCGCGCTGCAGGCCGCGACCGGCCTGAATAAGGCGTCGCCTCAGGCTATGGCGCTGGATAAGCAGGCGCGCCGCCTTAGTGTGGAAACGGGCGTTCCGGCGCAGGCCGTTGCGCAGACGCAGCTCGACCTCGCCCAGGCGGGCGGCTCGGTTGACGATATCGCCTCCGCGACGCCGGTGGCGCTGAATATGACGCAGGTTAACCGCCACTCCTCACAGGAGAACGCCGGCCTGCTGATGGAAACAAAAACCGCCTTTGGCCTCGACAGCGGCGATCTCCCTCATCTGGGGGATGTGCTGAACGCTACGCTCGATCAGACCGGCATAACATTCGAGGAGTTGAGCAGCGCGCTGAGCCGCGTCGCGCCGGTCGCCAGAAGCGCTGGCGTTGGCGTCGAGCAGACCTCTGCCATGCTGGGGCTGCTGGCGAAAAACCACATTACCGGCGCGGCGGCGGGCGAGGAGGTCGCCGCGGTAGTGACGCGCCTGCAGACGCCTGCTGCCGAACGCAGCATCGCCGCACTCGGCGTATCGACCCGCGATGAAAACGGCGACGCGCGTCAGATCATGCCGCTGCTGAAAGATATCCAGACCGCGTTCACCAAAAAAGGCATGGGCGCGGCGCAGCAGGCGGAGGTGCTGAAAAACCTCGTCGGCGACAAGGCAGCCCCGGCGGCCGCGCTGCTGACCCAGGGGGCGGCCAGCGGCGAGCTGTCGACGCTCACCGCCACAGTACAGCACGCCGACGGCGGCACGGCGCGTATGGCGCAGGCGCAGCAGGATAGTCTGGGCGGAGACCTGCAAAAGCTGGACGCTTCAAAAGCAGCTATCGGCGTCGATCTCTACGCGCCGCTCGACGGCACGCTGCGCACGCTGACGCAGGATGCCACGCAGTTTCTGCAGACCGTCGACCAGTGGCTGCAGGACAACCCGACGCTGGCCAGCGGCATCGCAACGGCGGCGACGGTGGCGCTGACCTTTGTCGGTGCGCTGGGCGCTATCGGCATGGCGGTCTGGCCGGTGGTCAGCGGCGTCGGCGCCATCATGGCCGGCGTCGAGATCCTCGGCGGCCTGTTCACGGTCGTGGGCGGCGCTATCGTCACCGCCATCGGCGCCATCACCTTGCCGGTGGTGGCCATCGTCGCGGCTATCGTCGGCGGCGCGCTGCTGATCCGCCAGTACTGGGAGCCGATCAGCGCCTTTATCAGCGGCGTCGCGCAGGGGTTCTCCGCCGCGATGGGGCCCATCAGCAACGCCTTTACGCCGCTGCAGCCGGTATTTGCGTGGGTTACGGACAAAATTAAGGCGGTGTGGAACGGCTTTACGCAGCTGCTGGAGCCGGTGAAATCGACGCAGGAGCAGCTGGCGGCCGCTGGCGATATGGGGAAAAAGTTCGGCACGATGATCGCCGATGCGCTGAAAATTCCCGGTCATGCGCTGGAGCAGCTTACCAGCGGCATTGACTGGGTGCTGAACAAGCTCGGCATCGCCAGCAGTAAAAGCAAAGAGCTGAAGGCGGATCTGCCGTCAGACGCGGTGGGCGATACAACGACAACGGCTCGCGGGCTGCAAACCACTGTGCCGGCCGGCAACGCGCCTTATCGGCCGGTAATTACGCCTGGCGCGGGCGGCGGCGCAACGCAGCAGAACACCGTCACCTACAACACCACGGTAAATGCGCCGCCCGGCATGGATGCTAATGAGCTCGGTCAGGCAGTGCGCCAGCACCTGGATCAGCACCAGTTCGAGCAGCAAAACCGGCAGCGCAGCGCCATGACAGGAGTGTTTTAAACCATGATGATGATCTACGGCCTGCTGCCCTTTATGCGGCAGACGCTGCCCTATAGCCAGCTGATGCGCGACAGCAGCTGGAGCTGGGCCAATAACAGCCGCGTCGGCACGCGCCCCGCGGCGCAGTTCACCGGCAAGGGCAACGACAAGATTACGCTGAGCGGTGAGCTGCGCCCGGAGCTTACCGGTGGTCCGGTTAAGGCGCTGGCGTTTCAGCTGCTGGCTGATGAAGGGCGCGCCTGGCCGCTGATCGGCGGCGACGGCACCATCTACGGCATGTATGTTATCGAGAGCTTTAAGACCACGCACAGCGACTTCTACGCCGACGGCAGCGCGCGGGTGATCGCCTTTACCCTCAGCCTGCTGCGCGTCGACGAGTCGCTGGTCTCGATGTTCGGCGACTTGCAACAGCAGGGCAGCGAGCTGTGGGCGAAAGCGGAATCGGCGGCGGGCTCGCTCTCTTCAGGCATCGCGGCGGGAGGCTTTTCACTGTGAGCGATCTCGGCGTGATGGCGGTGAAGGCGGGTAGCCAGAGAGCGCCCGATTTTATGCTGTGGATCGGCAGCAAAGACGTAACATCTAATCTGCGCAATCGGCTGATCTCCCTCAACCTCGAGGATAATCGCGGCTTCGAGGCGGATACGCTGACGCTTAAACTGGACGACAGCGACGGCCTGCTGCAGCTGCCGCAGCGCGGCACCCTGGTGTCGCTGTTCCTCGGTTGGGTGGGGCAGTTGCACAACAAGGGCGACTATACGGTGGATCAGGTCAGCCACGGCGGCGCGCCCGATGTGCTGACCATTGTTGCGCGCAGCGTCGATTTTCGCGGCGAGCTGAACAAGGCGCGTGACCTCTCTTATCACGACGCGACGCTGGGCAGCATCGTGACGCAGATTGCCCAGCGCTGCGGGCTGATTTTACAGATGGCGGAAGGGTTCGCCGGGATCAACATCGATCATATCGATCAGACGCACGAAACCGATCCCGCTTTTGTCACCCGGCTGGCGAAACGCTATGGCGCCATCGCAGTGATTAAAGCGGGGCGCCTGCTGTTTTTGCGTCCCGGCAGCGGCGAGTTAGCCAGCGGTAAAGCGATTCCGACGGTGTTGCTGACGCGTCAGGATGGCGATAAGCATAATTTTACCGTGGCCGATCGTACCACCTATACCGGCGTCCAGGCGAAATGGCTCTCTACGAAGGAGGCGAAAACCCATCTGTTTCAGCTGCAGCGCAAGGAAAAAGCCGCCAGTGCTGACGCCGCAACGCACCCCGATGCGCAAAGCGCGCCGCAGCCAACCGGCAAGCAAGAGGGAGATTATCTTTCTGGCCAGAAGAATAGCCTGCTTGTGCTGCCAGAGGTCTTCAACAGCGAAGAGATGGCGATGCAGGCGGCGCAGGCGAAGTGGAATGAGATCCAGCGCGGCGTCGTCCATTTTACCTTCCAGCTGGCGGCAGGACGCGCGGATCTCTACCCGGAAACGCCGGTGCGGGTCAGCGGTTTTAAAACCGTCATCGACGCCAGCGTCTGGATAATCAGCAAGGTCACGCACAGCCTGACCGCGAAAGGCGGCTTTACCACGACGCTGGAGCTAGAGAACGACATCGCAGGCGTGGAATATGAAGTGGTTAACTAACTATTAGTTAATTAATTTGCTTTTTGTGAGTAAGTGGAGCGATAATTGCGACGTCAACTACTGAGGAACTCACAAATGATGCATTGCCCGCTGTGTCAGAGCGCTGCCCATACGCGCAGTAGCCGCTACATCTCTAACGAAACCAAAGAGCGCTATAACCAGTGTCAGAACATCAACTGCAGCTGTACCTTCAAGACGCACGAAAGCGTGACCGGCATGATCGTGACGCCGGGTAACGTTGAGAAGGTGGCGACAGGCAAGAAGCAGCCTGAGGTTCGCGCCTGATCTTTTGAAGTGCAAAGCCCGCGTCAGCGGGTTTTTTTATGGCGGCAGCGCCGCCTCTTGGAGTGCTGGCGATAAGTGTATGGGGGGGTAGGTAAGATCTGAGGATTCGAACCTGCCGTAGAGCTTTTATGAAATCGATTGAACATCGTGAAAAAACGAGAATGGCGGTAGTTACTGGCTCGGAGGAACTTATGATTTCGAATTCATCATTGAGCTACGTTAGCCCGTTTCACTTCATCAGGACATCTTTTTTCTAAGCAGCCTAGACGACAAAGCATCTTCAATCTAAGGCTGGCAGACAATTTTAAGTTGCAGTTAGTCGTGTATGGATCTGGATGCGATTACTACACCTAAAAACATGCGGCGGAGCCAGTGCTGGCTTCGTTTCTGTTGTCTGAAGCCACAGCATTGAAAGCTATGTATAAAGTGAGCAGATATGGCTTGATAGGCATCGTTAGCAGGCAGAAAACATGTAGACCATTTCAATTTAGGAAAATCCCTAAAAAAAACTTGTGATTTTACGTTCTTTAGTAGTAAGTTTTTACCACGCTTAAGCAATCAATATGTGTTTTACATCAAATTACTCTTACCTCTATTTAAATAAGGATTAAAAATGGCAGGTGCAAACAAAATAATGTCAAGCAATCCAAGGCTTGCTTCTCTACTTTCTGATGTAGAAAGAGGTAATATTAAAATACCAGCTTTTCAACGTGATTATGTATGGATTGATGAACAAATAATGGGATTGCTGGATTCCATTTATTGCGGCTATCCAGTAGGCTCATTACTTTTATGGTCTACAAGAGAAGAATTAAAGCATGAAAGAAATGTTGGAGGTTTCAATTTACCTAGCCTTGCCGATGAATATCCAGTAAGTTATGTTTTGGATGGACAACAAAGGTTGACAACGCTTTTTGGAGTTTTTAACTCTGACAAAGACACGAATGATAAAGAGTTAGCTGCACGTTTTAATGTATGCTTTATTCCATCAACTAAAGAATTCGTTCATGCTTCAGTTGCAGATCCTACCAACTCTATAAATTTAAATGCAATATTAGATACAACTAAACTTCTTCCAGAAATGCAAAAATTCAGCACTGAAGATCAAAAAGAAATTGCTGCTTTAACGGAAAAAATTTAAAGACTATGAGTTTCCAATTGTTACCATTAAGGATAGGACTAATCAGGAAGTTTGTCGGGTATTCCAAAGAATAAATTCATCTGGTACAAGCCTGAGTACTTTAGAATTACTTTCCGCATGGACTTGGTCTGAGGAGTTCAATTTAAGGAATGAAATAGAAATATTACTCGATAGTGTGGCAGAGAGAGGATACGAACAGTTGGATGAAACACTATTGATGCGTTGCCTCACTTCAATAGTTAATGGTGGAATAGATTCAGACTCATTAGTTGATGTTCCGCCAGCTACCCTTATTCAAAGCATGAATACTCTTAAACAATCGCTTTATGCGGCCATAGATTTTTTAGAATCAGAACTTAAGATAAAAAATATTGTTTTTTTACCTTTCCCAATTATGCTGGTTCCTTTGGTATCATTTTTTTCAAAGAATCTAAAGCCTAATGCAAACCAATTGATAATGCTTAGAAGATGGTTTTGGGCGTGCTCATTTTTGCAAAGATATAAAGCTGGTACAAACACATTTGTTGTGGACGATGTTAAAACAATGAATCAGCTTGCAATAGATGCTTCTACAGTTCTTTCTTTCGATGAGTCTAAAATTGATGTTGGCTTATTTCTTAAAACATGGAGAATTAATTCAACCGCAGCAAAGGCAGCTATTTGTTTATTAGCCCAGTTAAATCCTAAAAGTTTCGTTACGGGAAGGGCCGTAGACTTGGGGCAAACCATGTCCGCTTATAATTCACGGCAGTTTCATCATGTTTATCCTAAAGCATATTTATCAAAGGTTGGAATACAGTTTCATGAGTCAAATGTAATAGCTAATATATGCTTTCTTACTGCAGATGATAATTTGAGAATCACTGATAAGTCACCAAGTATATATTTTAATGAAATAAATTCCTCAATAAAAGATTCGGCATTTGATGCTGCTTTGATACCAAGTTCAGTCCGCGATGGATCGAAACCATATTCTGAATTTATTAAATTGAGGGCTGAGTGTTTGTATGATACAGCAAAAAAACTTATAGCCACTGGGGTTGTATAAAGGAGTGATTATAAAAATCGGCCCTTTGGCCGATTTTTCCTTAATGCCCTATATCTTTTAAATTTAAGTATTTATTAACTATTATAATGGCGCCAGTTGATTACGCACAAAACCCCTGCGCAGCTTTCATTACATTAACGAATCAACTCGTGGTATCCGAAATAATTTTCATCACCTATGCCAGATTGTGATGCGTATTAAGGCAGTTGTCATTCATGGCCTTCTTTATGAAAAAGCCGTCTTTAGTCGTTATCTCGCTGAGCGATAATATTCTAATGTCATCCGGCGCGTATATGAACAGGTTACTAAAGTTGCACAGTTCTTTCCTCTCGCGCATCGTCTGGTGCACTTGGTGATATCAGTGCTGAGTTGTGTCACAGTGGTCATTTAGAGGATGTAATTAGCGTGGTGCTGTTCGAATGATACAAAAAAATCGCTTCGACAGCGGCTTAAATGAATTTTATTACTTAGATAATTTGGTGGCCCCTGCTGGGTTTGAACCAGCGACCAAGCGATTATGAGTCGCCTGCTCTAACCACTGAGCTAAGGGGCCAGCGGAGCGGGGATTATAATGTATCTGTTTAGAGCGATCCAGCACTCATCCGCCGGATGCTGAAAAATTCTCCAGCGCATGAGTGCTTGATTAAACTACACATTTCCAGAACATACGGCCCTGTTTTACCCATCTTCTTTAAACAAAGCAGGCAAACTAGCCCATAACCACGTCAACCTCCATCGCGATAGCGCGACGCCGGCTGGCTCAGCGATAAGAAGGGCAGCATCGCGCCGCGCGCCCGATCGTAATCCTGCCACAGCGCCAGATCCTCCAGCGCCGGAATGGTCACCGCTTCACCCGCCTCCAGGCCCATCAGCGCGGCATCCACCATATCCTCCACTTCCATAATCATATTCGCCGGCAGCTCATCGATTGATTTGCCGGAGCGGTCGAAAATCTCGGTGCGCGTGGCGCCAGGCAAAACCGCCTGCACCTGCACGCCGCTGTTCTCCAGCTCACGCTGCATAGAACGGGTCAGCGTCAGCACAAAAGATTTGCTGCCGTTATAGGCGCCGTTAAACATCTCATGCATCAGCGACAGCACCGAGGCGACATTGATAATGACGCCGCGTCCGCGCGCGCGAAACGCATTGGCCGCCGCGTGTGCCAGGCGGGTCGGGGCGATGATGTTCAACGCCAGCATGGTCTGAATGCGGTCGATATCGGCATCGATAAACTCGCCATCTACGCTCATGCCGGCGTTGTTCGCCAGCAGCGTAATCACGGCGTTGTTTCGCAGCTCCTGCTCCACGCGGAGCAGATCCTCAGCGTCGGTCAGATCGGCGCGCAGCACGCGCACCTCAATCTGATGCTGCTGCCGCAGCGTTTGCGCCAGTGTCTCCAGCCTCGTCTCGTCGCGCGCCACCAGGATTAAATCGTAGCCGCGCGCCGCCAGCCGTTTTGCATAGGTCGCGCCGATACCGCTTGAAGCGCCAGTGATTAAAGCCGAGCCTGCTGATGATGCTGACATAGTGAACCCCTTACGTATGATGGTTGTCATATTTGTAGTTAATATGACGATCGTAATATTTGCCGTCAAGGTAGAATATGATGGTCGTAATAATTACTATGAACGGCAGAACATATCAGCGAGAAAAGAGCGATGGATAAACAGAGCCCTAAAGCGCGCACGCGGCAGCGCATTCTGGAAGAGGCGGCGCGGGTGATGCGCGAAAGCGGCACGGAAAGCATCGGCGTGGCGGCGCTAATGAAGCGCGTCGGGCTGACGCACGGCGGCTTCTACGCCCACTTCGACTCGCGCGAGGCGCTGGTAGAGGCGGTGATCGCCGAGATGTTTACAGACTCCGCGCAGCGGATGAAATCGCTGTGGCAGCAGCCCGATCCGGCTGAGCGACTGAGCGCGCTTATTGATTACTACCTGTCCGAAACGCATCGCGATTGCCGTGCCGAAGGCTGCCCGGTGCCCGCGCTGGTCAGCGAGGTCAGCCATCTTCCTGACGAGGCGAAAGCCATTTTTACCCAGGGCGTGTCGTCGATGTTGAAACGGCTGAGCGAGCTGCTTGCCGAGCTGGGACACCGCGACGCCGAGACGCTCGCCAGCAGCCTGCTGGCGGAAATGGTCGGTGCGCTGGCGCTGGCGCGCGCCTGTCCCGATAAGGCGCTCTCCGCGGCGATGCTGGCGCGCAGCCGTCAGGCAATTATGCAGCGCACCGGACGGGAGCAGGCGGCATGAGTGAGCACAACATTACCGACATTATTGCCTCCGGTCTCGACGTGCTGTTCTGCGGCATTAATCCCGGCCACTCGACGGCGCACACCGGCTATCACTTCGCGCATCCCGGCAACCGCTTCTGGAAGGTGCTCTATCTGGCTGGCTTTACTCACCAGCAGCTGAAACCCGAAGAGGAGCAGCGGCTGCTGGAAACCGGCTGCGGCATCACCATGCTGGTGGAGCGACCCACCGTGCAGGCGAACCAGCTGGCGGCGGAAGAGCTGCGCGACGGCGGCGCGCGCCTCACCGATAAGGTGCTGAACTATCAGCCGCGCGTGCTGGCGATCCTTGGCAAAGACGCCTTTAAGCGTGCCTTTAATCAGCGCAAGGTGGAGTGGGGCTTACAGGGGATCTTTATGGGCAAAACTCAGGTCTGGGTGCTGCCCAATCCCAGCGGACTTAACCGCGCCTCGCTGGAGGAGATCGTCGAGTCCTATCGGCAACTTCATGATGCGTTACATAAAAACGGCTAATAAAACGTGAGCAGGCTCGGCTTACTGCTGGCTGGTGATTGTTCCCCGTCGGGTTTCTGGCTACACCAGGTGCTGGACAATAAAAGGGGAGTGGCATGAAAAAGTACCTGATTATCGTAGCGGCGCTGCTGTTTGCCGCGCCGGGATGGAGCGAAACGCTGCGCGTATTCTGTTCCGGCGGGATGTATCCCGTGGTGGAAAGCCTGAAGGCCGATTATGAAAAGCGCAGCGGCAATCAGCTGACGCTGGAGGCGGCGCCATCGATGGGCGATACGCCGCAGGCGATCCCGAACCGCCTGAAACGGCATGACGACGCCGACGTGCTGGTGATGGTCGACTACGCCATCGCGCCCTTGGGGCAGCAGGTGAAGGCGGACACTCATCAGGTGCTGGCGCACTCTTATATCGCGATGGCGGTCAGGCAGGGCAGGCCGATGCCCGATATCAGCAGCGTCGCGAAGTTTAAACAGGTTCTGACGGAAGCCTCGACCATCGCCGTTTCCGACAGCGCCAGCGGACGCTACATCCGCAGCGAAATGCTGAAGAAGCTCAACCTGGGCGATCAGACCGCGAAAAAGGTGGTGGTCGTTCCCGCGACGCCGGTTGGCGAAGCGGTCGCGCAGGGCAAGGCGCCGATTGGTTTTCAGCAGAACAGCGAGCTAAAGGCGGTGAAGGGTATCACTATCGTCGGCCTTATCCCGCCGGCGGTGCAGCAGGATACGCTGTATGGCGCGGTGGTGACTGCCTCCAGCAAACAGCCGCAGGCGGCAGAAGAATTTGTCCGCTATCTGCAAAGCGATCAGGCGAAGACCATGATGCGCGACAAAGGGCTGACGCCGTTATAACGGCAATAAAAAACCCCGGCAGGCCGGGGTTTTTTTACGTGGAGCGGATTAGTCGTCCAGGAAGCTACGCAGCACTTCTGAACGGCTCGGGTGACGCAGCTTACGCAGCGCTTTCGCTTCAATCTGACGAATACGCTCACGCGTCACGTCGAACTGTTTGCCCACCTCTTCCAGCGTATGGTCGGTGTTCATATCGATACCGAAACGCATGCGCAGCACTTTGGCTTCGCGCGCGGTCAGACCCGCCAGCACGTCGTGGGTGGCTGAACGCAGGCTCTCGGAAGTCGCAGAGTCGAGCGGCAGCTCCAGCGTGGTGTCTTCGATAAAGTCGCCCAGATGCGAATCTTCGTCGTCACCAATCGGCGTCTCCATCGAAATCGGCTCTTTAGCGATTTTCAGCACCTTGCGGATCTTGTCTTCCGGCATCAGCATACGCTCAGCCAGCTCTTCCGGCGTCGGCTCGCGGCCCATCTCCTGCAGCATCTGGCGCGAGATACGGTTGAGCTTGTTGATGGTCTCAATCATATGCACCGGAATACGGATGGTACGCGCCTGGTCGGCGATAGAGCGGGTGATAGCCTGACGGATCCACCATGTCGCATAGGTTGAGAACTTGTAACCACGACGGTATTCAAACTTATCAACCGCTTTCATCAGGCCGATGTTGCCTTCCTGAATCAGGTCGAGGAACTGCAGGCCGCGGTTGGTGTACTTTTTCGCGATGGAAATCACCAGACGCAGGTTCGCCTCGACCATCTCTTTCTTCGCACGACGCGCTTTCGCTTCGCCGATAGACATGCGACGGTTGATATCTTTCACCTGCTCGATGGTCAGGCCGGTCTCTTCTTCGATCTGATGCAGTTTTTGCAGACAACGCATCACATCTTCTTCAACTTCTTTCAGCTTCTCTGACCAGGGTTTATTCATGGCCAGCGCGGCTTTGAACCAGCTCTCGCTGGTCTCGTTGCCGGTGAACAGCGTGATGAAGTTTTTCTTCGGCATTTTGCACAGTTCAATGCACAGCTTCATGATGATGCGCTCTTGCGTACGCACGCGCTCCATCATCTCGCGCATGTTGTTAACCAGGTAGTCGAACTGCTTCGGCACCAGGCGGAACTGCTTAAAGACGTCAGAAAGGTTCTGGATCTCTTTTACTGCGTCAGCATGGCTGCGACCTTTGCTCTTGATGACGGTGCGGGTCGTTTCATACTGCGTGCGCAGCTCGACGAATTTCTCGCGCGCCAGCTCCGGATCGATAGAGTTATCGTCGTCGGAGTTGTCGTCTTCGCTCTCTTCGTCTTCATCTTCGTCGTCGTCGCGGTCTTCTTCAGACAGCTCAGAGCCGACGTGGGTGGCGGTAGGCGCCAGATCTTCTTCAGCGTTTGGATCCACGAAGCCGGTGATCAGGTCGGAGAGGCGAGATTCGCCCGCTTCGACTTTGTCGTACTGCTCCAGCAGATAGGTAATGGCTTCCGGATATTCCGCAACCGAACACTGTACCTGGTTGATGCCGTCTTCGATGCGCTTGGCGATGTCGATTTCGCCTTCGCGCGTCAGCAGTTCAACGGTACCCATTTCGCGCATATACATGCGCACCGGATCGGTGGTGCGGCCAATTTCAGATTCAACGCTGGATAACACCTGAGCGGCGGCTTCCGCGGCATCTTCGTCAGTATCGGCGCTGTTCTCATTCAGCATCAGATCGTCGGCGTCAGGGGCTTCTTCCACCACCTGAATGCCCATATCGTTAATCATCTGGATGATGTCTTCGATCTGATCGGAGTCGACGATATCTTCCGGCAGATGGTCATTGACCTCAGCATAGGTCAGATAGCCTTGCTCCTTACCACGGGTGACAAGCAGCTTAAGCTGTGACTGCGGGTTTTGCTCCATAAGACGGTATCCACACTTCTGTTAATTAGATTGGTGTCGGTCGGCAGCGAGCCAACTATAACAGTGAAGGCGTTGTGTTATTGCCGCTGCCTTCGTCGCGGCCAGGGCTTTTGCCCCTCGTATATCGGCACTTAAGCCGCTTTGTATTCTGTTCGAGGCTACCTTACTTGCCATTTTCCGTTCTGGCAGTGCTCGCACTCCTCGCGTACTTCAGTACGCTCCGGGTGCTGCGCGCTGGCAGAACGAAAACTGGCTGCGACGGCTACGCCTCTGTTACTGTGCGTTCTGGACTGTCTGGCTTCACCGCCGACGGCCCTGCTACCTTGCGCTCTGAACGGTAGGCTTTTTCGCCACAGTCGTGCTAACCGTGCGCACTGCGTAATGCCAAATGCGTTACGTCTCCGGCTTGGCTTATCGCGTCGCTCAGCCTCGGCTTGCGGCGCATCGCCCCAGAAACGAATGGGTCAGAGATGCGCTTTTGGCTACCCGCAACACTCTGACCCACTGAAAAATCTACTTTTTCGCCAGCGCCTGGCTTAAGGTCCAGAATTCGCGGCGCTCTTCCGCGCTCAAACCCTGGGTGCGATCGCGTGCGATCAGCGCTTCCAGACGCTGCTCCAGCGCGGCGTCGTAAATACTCGCCAGCGAGTCGTGAAACACCGCTTCAACTTCCTCATCCACTATCATGTGGTTCCACGTGGCTAAGGTTTCAAGCGTCTGGCTAAAATTTGTCCCGCGATATAACTCTAGTAGCTGTCCGGTGGTCAATCCAGGATTCTCATTGCAACGGCTGACCAATTCAGCAAAAAGCGGCAAGCCGGCCATTTTCACCTGCGCCAGCCCTTCAAGCGTCGGCACTCGCGTCGCCAGCTGCGGATTTTGCACCAGCAGCGCCACCAGCACGCGCATGGTGGTGCGCTTCAGCGGCGGCGCCGTCGGGGCCGCACCGCTGGCGGCCTGCTTCGGCATCAGCTTCTCTAGCTGGTTATCGTCAAGAATGCCGAGTTTATTACCCAGCTCCTGACGCATATAGATGCGCAGGGTCTCCCCTGGGATCTGCGTAATCAGCGGCAGCGCCAGCGTGCTCAGGCGCGCTTTGCCGTCGCGCGTGCTCAGATCCACCTGCGGCAACAGCGAGTCGAACAGGAAAGAGGAGAGCGGCATCGCCTGCTCCATACGCGCTTCAAACGCCTCTTTACCCTCTTTGCGCACCAGCGTGTCCGGGTCTTCGCCGTCTGGCAAAAACATAAAGCGTAGCTGACGTCCGTCATTCATGTAAGGCAATGCGGTTTCCAGCGCGCGCCAGGCGGCTTCACGACCCGCGCGATCGCCGTCGTAGCAGCAGATCACCGTATCGGTGCTGCGGAACAGCAGCTGGATATGCTCCGCCGTGGTTGAGGTGCCCAGCGAGGCGACGGCATAATCAATGCCGAACTGCGCCAGCGCCACCACATCCATATAGCCTTCCACCACCAGCAGACGAGCAGGCTGCGGATGATTCTTTTGCGCTTCATACAGGCCGTAAAGCTGACGACCCTTATGGAAAATGGGCGTTTCCGGCGAGTTAAGGTACTTGGGCGTGTCGTTGCCCAGCACGCGACCGCCGAAACCGATCACCCGCCCGCGCTTATCGCGAATGGGAAACATCACGCGCTCGCGGAAACGATCGTAGGTGCGGCCCTTGTCGTTGGAAACCAGCATGCCGGCCTCCATCAAAGAGTCGCGATCGTCCTTACTGGTGCCGAAACGCTTTAAAACGTTATCCCAGCCAGCCGGCGCGAAGCCGATGGCGAAATGCTCAATCACTTTGGCGCTTAAGCCGCGGTTGCTGAGATAGTCGCGCGCCGCGCGCGCATGGGACTGGGTCAGGCTTTGCTGGTAAAAACCGTTCAGGCTCTCCATCAGCTGATAAAGGCTCTGACGCTGATGGCGCTCCATCGGGCTCGGCCCGCTGCCCGCTTCATAGGGCACTTCCAGACCGTGCTGCGTCGCCAGCTCTTCGATACTCTCGACAAACTCCAGCCGATCGTAATTCATCAAAAAGTCGATGGCGTTGCCGTGCGCGCCGCAGCCGAAGCAGTGATAGAACTGCTTTTCGCCGTTTACGGTGAAAGAGGGCGTTTTTTCATTATGGAAAGGACAGCACGCATGGAAGTTCTTACCCTGCTTTTTCAGCTTAACGCGGGCATCGATAAGATCCACGATGTCCGTGCGGGCAAGCAGATCATTGATAAAGACGCGTGGGATTCTTCCAGCCATAAGCCCCAAATTTTCAGCTCATAAACGGCAACAAGCCGCGCTTCCTTTCGGAAAGCACGGCCTCTTACGTGACTCTGTCTGCGCTTAACACGCGGTGGAGGCGAACCTCCGGAAGAACTTAGTACAGACGAGTGCGGCGTGCGTTTTCGCGAGCCAGTTTCTTGGCGTGACGCTTAACTGCTGACGCTTTAGCGCGCTTACGTTCTGTGGTCGGTTTTTCATAAAACTCACGACGACGAACTTCAGCCAGAACGCCTGCTTTCTCGCAGGAACGCTTGAAGCGACGCAGTGCTACGTCGAACGGCTCGTTTTCACGTACTTTAATTACCGGCATGTAACTCTCACCTCGATAAAATTCGGTTTTTGCTGCTGACTGCGGCGCCAGCACATTTCAAAATGGTGCAGCATTTTACTCCAACGTGAGTCGGTTTGTAAAGCACCATGGACAATTAAGAACCAACAGGAGCGTTTGCCGATGCGGCTGCGGGTTTTTTTCAAGGGTGCGGAGTATAGCGCACTCTTTGCGCGCCACGAAATCACTTTTTGCAGCGAAAGCGTCGACGGACAAAGGTGTTGCTATGCTACACTGCGCGCCGCAAGTAAGAGGTAAGCGCTATGCGAATTCTGGGTATTGAAACATCCTGCGATGAAACCGGCATCGCAATCTATGATGACGAAGCGGGCCTGCTCGCCAATCAGCTTTACAGCCAGGTGAAACTGCACGCGGATTACGGCGGCGTGGTGCCGGAACTGGCGTCGCGCGATCACGTGCGCAAAACCGTGCCGCTGATTCAGGCGGCGTTGAAACAGGCGAACCTGCAGCCGCAGCAGATCGACGCCGTCGCCTATACGGCGGGGCCGGGTCTGGTCGGCGCGCTGCTGGTCGGCGCCACCATCGGCCGCTCGCTCGCCTTTGCGTGGAAGGTGCCCGCGGTTCCCGTCCACCATATGGAAGGCCATCTGCTGGCGCCGATGCTGGAAGAGAACCCACCGGCGTTCCCGTTCGTGGCGCTGCTGGTCTCTGGCGGACATACCCAGCTGATCGGCGTCACCGGCATCGGCGAATATACGCTGCTGGGCGAATCCATCGACGACGCGGCGGGCGAAGCCTTTGATAAAACCGCCAAGCTGCTTGGGCTGGACTATCCCGGCGGACCGATGCTGTCGAAGATGGCGCAGCAGGGCGTCGCGGGGCGTTTCACCTTTCCGCGTCCGATGACCGATCGTCCCGGGCTCGACTTTAGCTTTTCCGGCCTGAAGACCTTTGCCGCCAATACCATTCGCGAAAATGCGGACGACGCGCAGACGCGCGCCGATATCGCCCGCGCCTTCGAGGATGCGGTGGTTGATACGCTGATGATCAAGTGCAAGCGCGCGCTGGATCAAACCGGCTTCAAGCGGCTGGTGATCGCGGGCGGCGTCAGCGCCAACCGCACGCTGCGCGAGCGCATGGCGCAGATGATGCAGGCGCGCGGCGGCGAGGTGTTCTACGCTCGTCCGGAGTTCTGCACCGACAATGGCGCGATGATCGCCTATGCAGGCATGGTGCGTCTGAAAGGGGGCACACGCGGCGGGCTGGGTGTCAGCGTACGGCCGCGCTGGCCGCTGGCGGAACTGCCTGCCATCTGATGGAAAAAAGCCGGCATCGCCGGCTTTATTTTTTCTCTTCGCGCGCTTTTTTGCGCTTCCAGATTTTACTCTCCTGTCCGCGCCACAGCCGCTGAATATTGTCGTGATGACGCAGCAGAATCAGACATGACAGCATCGACACCGGAAAGGTGAACTGCGGCTTAAACCACCAGACATAGAAAGGCGCAATCAGCGCGCTGACGATGGCGCCCAGCGACGAGTAGCCGCTCAGCAGCACCGTCAGCAGCCAGGTGCCGGTCATCAGCCCGGTTAAGTCCCAGCCGATCGGCGCGATAGCGCCCAGCGCGGTGGCCACGCCTTTGCCGCCGCGAAAGCGAAAAAAGAGCGGATAGATATGGCCGAGACAGGCGGCGATGGCGGTCAGGCCAAGATAGAGCGGCGCGAGATGCAGCAGATAGGCCAGCCAGACCGGCACCATGCCTTTAAGAATATCGAAAACCAAAACGCAGGCTGCTGCGGCTTTGCCACCAATGCGCAGCACGTTGGTCGCGCCAGGATTGCCAGAACCCTGAGTGCGCGGATCGGGCAGTCCGGCAACTTTGCACACCAGAACGGCGCTCGAAATCGAACCGCAAAGATACGCGAAAAAAATCATAACAGGCGCGATAGCACTCATATTACCGTACCGTTTCCTATAGGGTCGTTTTGTCTTCGTTAACCGTGGATAATACGCATTATATGCCGGAAGTGGTATCCGGCTTAGCCAAAAACAGAGACTGCTATCATGGATATCGTTTTTATCGAACAACTCACGGTGTACACCACCATTGGCGTTTACGACTGGGAACAGGGCATTCAGCAGAAGCTGGTGCTCGATGTCGAAATGGCGTGGGACAATCGCCAGGCGGCGCGCAGCGACGATGTAAACGACTGTCTGAGCTATGCCGACGTCTCTGAGGCGATCCTGACCCACCTCAGCGGCACGCGCTTCGCGCTGGTAGAGCGCGTGGCGGAAGAGATCGCCGATCTGCTGATGACGCGTTTCAACACGCCGGGCGTGCGTATCAAGGTCGCCAAACCGGGCGCGGTGGCGCAGGCGGCGCAGGTTGGCGTGCGCATCACGCGCGGGACAATTCCTAAATAGGATAGATGTGATTGCCATCACAATGAAACCAAACCAAATTATTGCTTGTCATAACTGGCGCCGCTGCGTTGAGAAACGCGACGTCGCCTGAAGCCTTAAGGTTTCCCTCAGGCAGACAATGGCAAAATTTCAGGCGGAAGCATCTTCGCGACCGCCTTTTTAATGGGTTTGAAACGGATATAAGGAAAATGTGATGGCAGATATTCATCAGCTTTGGGTGGCTGCAATCCTGGGCATCGTGGAGGGGCTGACGGAGTTTCTGCCGGTCTCCTCAACGGGGCACATGATTATTGTCGGCCACCTGCTGGGCTTCGAAGGGGATAAAGCAGAAACCTTCGAAGTGGTGATTCAGCTCGGATCGATACTCGCCGTCGTGGTGATGTTCTGGCGTCGTCTCTTTGGCCTGATCGGCATTCACTTCGGCGAAGTGAAGCACGAAGGCGTAGGCCGCGGGCATCTGACGCTGATCCACATCCTGCTGGGGATGATCCCGGCGGTGGTGATCGGGCTGGTGCTGCATGACCAGATCAAAACGCTGTTCAACCCGATTAACGTTATGTATGCGCTGGTGGTCGGCGGTGTGCTGCTGCTGGCAGCGGAATACCTGAAGCCGAAACAGCCGAAAGCGGTCGGCATCGACGACATCACCTATCGTCAGGCCTTTATGATCGGCTGCTTCCAGTGCCTTGCGCTCTGGCCGGGCTTCTCTCGCTCCGGCGCCACCATTTCCGGCGGCATGCTGATGGGCGTCAGCCGTTATGCGGCCTCGGAGTTCTCTTTTATCCTCGCCGTGCCGATGATGATGGGCGCCACCGTGCTCGACCTCTATAAAAGCGTCGGCTTCCTGACCATGAGCGACTTCCCGATGTTCGCCGTCGGCTTCGTCACCGCCTTTATCGTGGCGCTGATTGCCATCAAGGCCTTCCTTGAGCTGATTAAACGTATCTCGTTCGTCTCTTTCGCCATCTATCGCTTTATCGTGGCGGCCGCAGTGTACGCGCTCTTTATGTAACGCCCGCGCGGCCGGCCATCAGGCTGGCCGCATCTCCGCAATGCCCTGCGCCACGATAGCGATGCGACGCCGCGTCAGCTCTTCCCGCACCTCTGCGCCTTTGAAACCCGCCTCGATCACCGCTTTGGTCGGCACCGACTGCGCCAGCGCAAACGCCTGTCGCAGGTAATCGCCCTGCGGATAGGCCATGCTCTCCAGCCCGGCGCGGCCGCGCGCGTCCGCTTCGCTGGTGAGGGCGATCTGCTCAACCCGCTGCGGCTTACGCCACGCGTCGATGCGGTCGAACAGCGCCACTAAGGCGTCGGCGCTCTGGCGCTCAATGGTATGCACGATATCGTGAAATTCCGTGACGAGCAGCGCCAGATCGCGAATGGCGTTCGGCACGCGCAGGCGCTGGCAGAGCGCTTCCACCAGCGGCACGCCCGCCGCGCCGTGGCCGTGATGGCTTGGCCACTTCTCCGGCGGCGTCAGCGCCTTGCCGACGTCGTGGAACAGCGTGGCGAAACGCACCTCCACCTCGTCCGACAGCGACGCCGCCAGCGTCAGCGTCATCAGGGTATGCACGCCGGTGTCGATCTCCGGGTGCCACTTCGCCGGCGCGGGAATGCCGAACAGCCGGTCAAGCTCCGGAAACAGCACCGCCAGCGCGCCGCAGTCGCGCAGCGTCTGGAAATAGACCTGCGGATTGCGCGAGGTCAGCGCTTTCTCCGTCTCTTTCCAGACGCGCTCGGCGGTAAGGTGGCCGAGCTCGCCGCTCGCCGCCATCTGGCGCATCAGCGCCTGCGTCTCGTCAGCGATGCGGAAATTAAGATGGGCAAAACGCGCGGCGAAGCGTGCCACGCGCAGCACGCGCAGCGGATCTTCATTAAAGGCGTCGGAAACGTGGCGCAGCAGGCGCGCCTGCAGATCGCGCTCTCCCTGAAAGGGATCGATGAGATCGCCGTTGTCCGCCTGCGCAATGGCGTTGATGGTGAGATCGCGGCGTTGCAGATCCTGCTCCAGCGTCACGTCCGGCGCGGACCAGGTCACAAAGCCAGTGTAGCCGTTGCCGCTTTTGCGCTCGGTGCGCGCCAGCGCGTACTCTTCACGGCTGTCAGGATGTAAAAAAACCGGAAAATCGCGGCCCACCTGCTGAAAGCCCTGCGCCTGCAGCGCGTCAGGCGTCGCGCCGACCACGACCCAGTCCCGGTCTTTAACCGGCAGGTTTAGCAGCGCATCGCGAACGGCGCCGCCGACTAAATAGGTCTTCACTCAACTACTCCAGAGATAAAAATGAAGGCGCGCCGCCTAAAATTATTCAGCGCGCCTGTTGCTCTATTGTTGCACACAATCGCCAGATTGCAGGCATGACAAAAAGGGCATCAAAGGATGCCCTCAGGCTGCTGAACGCGTCACGCGGAGAAAGGCTTAGTTCATCCAGCGATCTTTTTTCTTGCGGCGCGGCACCATATGCGGCAACACCAGCCCCAGCAGCAGGCCGACGCCCAGCACGCCGCCGCCATACATAAACCACTGCATGATGATGGTGCGCTGCTTGTCGTCCAGCTGAACGTTGGCGGCGCTGACTTTTTTCTGCGCCACGATCAGCTCGTTTTTCAGCTTCTGGTTTTCATCTTTCAGCCCGTTGATGACGCTGTCGCTGTTAGCGACTTTGTTCTGCATCTCTGAGGTGCGCTGGTTCCAGCTGTTATCAATATTGCCCAGCTTGGCGGTGAGATCTTTGACCTGCTGCTCCAGCTGCGGCACGCGCGTGCGCAGACTCGGCTCGGCGCTGAGCTGGGACAGCGGGATCCAGGCGGTACGGCCCTCTGAATCGCGGATCTGGCCGTAGTGGGTGTCATTATTGGTCTGCACCAGCTGCACTTCTTCGCCCGCGTTCAGCTTGCCGAGCAGGCGATACTGATCGCCCGGCCCGGTGCGAACCCAGGTGGATAATTCGTCAGAGATGTAGCGTTTTTCGTCGGCATGAGCTGGAGCGAGCGTGCTGAGAGTCAGCAAGGTAAGGCCTGCGATTACAATTTTTTTCATTCGATGTCGTTTTAGCTTGGGGTCTGTAAATTTACCGGCACAGTCTGGAACTGCCTCGCATAAATCTGAATGAGAACTATCCTGGTCTCATTTCCCTGCGAAAAGGGTAGCGAAAGCGCAAAGAAAGCAGAGACAGCCCGCCTTCTGTGCATTACTCTTCGCCAGATAATCCTCGTAAGTGCCAGCAGCGTATTGAATAAAAAATTATGACCATCGAAATCGAATTAAAGTTCATTGCCACGCCCGACGCCGCCAGCAAACTGGCGCAAACCCTCGCTGATTTTCCCCATCAGCATCAGGCCGCGCGCGCGCTAAGCAACACCTATTTTGAAACCGACGACAACCAGCTGCGTCGCTGGGATATGGGCCTGCGCATTCGCGGCGTAGACGGTCATTACGAAATGACGCTGAAAACCGCCGGAAAAAGCCTCGGCGGCCTGCATCAGCGCGCGGAATATAATATCGACCTGCCCGACGCCACGCTGGATATTGCCCGGCTGCCCGCCGAGGTCTGGCCGCAGGGTACCGATGTCGCCGCGCTGCAGGCGCGCCTGCAGCCGCTGTTTAGCACCCATTTCCAGCGTGAAACCTGGCTGGTGCAGACCGGCGAAAGCGAAGTTGAAGTGGCGTTCGATCGCGGCGCGGTCGCGACCGAGAC
>NZ_MWUE01000030.1 GCF_002077695.1 Pantoea latae | reverse complement strand
GGGAGAAGGTTCGGCGCTACCGGTCGGCGTACCGGTTCCATGGCCGTCAGCAACGCCACCTGCGGGCTGGCTGAAGTGTAACGGAGCCGCTTTTTCTGCTGCGACCTATCCCTTGCTGGCCAAAGCGTACCCGACGTTGAAGCTTCCCGATCTGCGCGGGGAGTTTATTCGTGGCTGGGATGACGGGCGCGGAGTGGATAGTGAACGTTTATTATTATCAGCACAAGGTGATGCGATTAGAAATATTATAGGCGAACAGTCACTTGTTGTTGCTTACAATGGTAGTTCGACTGGCGTTTTTTATAACAACGGAAAGAACTCAAATGAGGGTGTTTACGCCGATGGAACTGAAATAAATGATGGCCCACCTGTAGGCAATGTTTCAGAAGGAGGGGCTTCTCATGGTGAAAAAATATATTTTGATGCTTCAAGAACTGTTCCGACCGCTAGTGAGAACAGACCACGCAACGTCGCATTCAATATGATTGTGAGAGCTGCATAATGGTTGATTTTATTTTCGATGTAAACGGCCTGGCAAGCGAGCCCGGTAATGTAACCGTATATAATTATGATTCGCAAAGTGGCGAGTATATAAATATGGTCGAAGAGTATTTACCGCAAGGTGTTGGCGTGCCGGCAAATGCAACTACCGTTGCGCCTCCGGTTGTTAAGGCAGGTAATGCGGCTATTTTCTGCAAAGATGACTGGCATATACTTGCCGATCATCGTGGTGAAAGCATCTACAAAACTGAAGACGGTGCAGTGACAAAAGTCTCTGAGTTAGGTGATTATCCAGCCGGAACCACAACGTTAAAGCCTGCAACCGAATTTGATAAATGGGATGGAGAAAAGTGGGTCACGGATAGGGATGCGATGAATATCGCGCAAATTAAAGTTGCAGAAGCCAGGAGAAGAGCCTTACTGGCAGAGGCGCAGGTAAAAATCAGTATCTGGCAAACTGAATTGCAGCTGGGCATTATTGATAATGAAGATAAAGCTAAGCTGACAGACTGGTTGTCTTACATTAAAGCGCTACAAAAAATTGACAGTAGCGCTGCGCCAGATATTGAATGGCCAGAAGTACCCGCTCAGTGAATGACTGGCATGATTGATACCAAAACATGTAAATTTATTCACTCTTAATGACGGCATATATTCTCGTGACTGCACCTGAAGTAGCAAAATCTTCAGGTGCAGTTTTATTATGCGGGTTTGGTTGGCCACTCTATATCTGGCGCGTCCTGCATATTAATGCGGCTGAGAAGGACTCGGTATTTTTTCCATTCGGCTAATCGTGTCACTTCTTCATCCGTTGCGATATTAATATCAACGGCATCTTGTAGCGGAGCAATAGCGTTGCTTGCCTCTTCCATTAAAATAGTCTGTGTAGCCTTTGCCACTAAAACAGCATTTTCAGGTTCAACAGCTGGAACTGCGAAATGACCGTCATTGTAAAAGTAACCTACCTCAGGCGCCTCGGCTAGAGAGGTAATATCGATCCACTCCAGCGATGGATGATATATCTCTGAGGGTTGAACGCTGAGCGAAACTATCTCTGCAACGTGCTGATCCTCAATTCGGGCATAATTTTTCATTAGCTGAACTCCTCAATATAGATCACGCCGTGCGCGCCAAAAGCCCCAACATAAGGATCGGTGCGAGTGTTACCGCCGCCGCCCGCACCAAACCTTGGCGCACGATTTGATGCTGAACCTTCACCGCTGCGGGCGCCGCCGCCCCAGTAACTTGCGCCGCCATCGCCAGAACCGCCAAAGTAAGGGTTAGCTGAATCGCTGACAATGCCAGGCGAATCACTACCGTCGCCACCGCGAATATTTAAGTCGCCGCCAACCGCGCTGCCGCCGCCGCCGCCCGCATCGCCCTTTGCTGAAACACCATTGCCTGCCGTTAACCGCCCATCAAACGAACTGCTTGATGAATCTGACGTCTCATCTGCTCCCTGACCAACAACGCCTGCGTACGTTTTGCTCTCATCAACCGTTAGCCAGGCGATTGTGGTGCCGCCTGCTCCACCGCCTGCGCCACGCGAACGAAATCCATTGCCCCAGCCAAGGAAGCCGTAGCCTCTGCCGCCACCGCCGGTCATAATGATTTTGATACGCTTCGTTCCAGCCGAGGGCTTGTAGCTGACGGCACCTGGCGTGGTGAATATCTGCCGGTTAAGGAAGCGCCCGGAAAATTTTTCGCTAATACCAAGGTTTT
>NZ_MWUE01000003.1 GCF_002077695.1 Pantoea latae | reverse complement strand
CTGACGGACCGGTGGGGATGGAACATCCCTGTTCCAGCCCCACCTTTCGCCCGCTTCCCTGCGGGCTCTCCTGGCAGACTCATTCTGTTCAGCGCTGCGAAATGCCCGCCCCTGAGCGGCACCAGCCTGCTGGCCAGCTTATGTGCGAGCTGCTGAAAAGGGCATAAGAGGGCATTTTACTGCGACAAAGCGCACCCTGTCTGAGGCCACTGCGCCTCCTCTGCTGTAAAGGGCTATTCGCAGCGCTGAGGCGGAAACGTTGTGCCAGGAGCCGGTCGCAGGGATGCGACAGGCAGTTCGGGTAGGCCTGGATGGCCGTACCCGAACGGTCCGTCCGGCACGGCGTTGCAGCCGAAGGCACCGCGAAGCGGCGCGAGGACGGCCCGGCAGCAGAGGAGGTGCGGTGGCCCGCACCAGCATGCTCACTCGCGTTTAAGAAAAGGCCGCCTTTTAAGAAAACAGCGGCCTTACCTGAACATAATCTTAACTGACAAGTATTAGGCTTATCGCCGGGGTTATTTACAGCGTTCGGCCGCGAAAATAGCGGGAAATAAGCTGGCGATGTGTGAATATTATTTTGGTGATTATCACTACATCTAATTAAATGCAGCGAATCTGTTTCTTACCCCTTTTCCCAAAAAGGGAAAGATGATGATAAAAAGTTAATTTTGTATAGGTTTTGTTTAGGTTTCATTTAACATCATTATAACTATAGTAATAATAAATGATGCAACTATTATCACGCTCGGTGATTATTACTCAGTGGCTGCATCACTTTATTAAATAATTTATTTCACCTCGTTCTTTGACGAGGTTGAGCATTGTCTTTTACAGGGATACACCATGAGTGCTTCGCACGACCTGTCGTCTGGCCAGGTCAACCTATCACGCCGTCAGGTTTTGCTCTCCGGCGCGGTGATCATAGCAGGCGGCCTGATCGCCTCGACGCTGCCGCGCTGCGCCTTTGCCGACTCATCGCTGCAGTTTATGCCCTTTATGCAGGTCTCTCGACTGCTGGTTAATCATCGCCTCGACGACGTGGTAGGGCAGCGCATGCTGGCGCTGCTGGAAGCGGAACAGCCGGACCTGTCGAACCTCCTTAATCAGCTGCTGACGATCGCCAAAGCGCACCAGGCGAAAGTAGTGGAAGATTTCTTCCCGGCCATCCCCGCCGGCCCGGCGCAGGATCTCGCTCGCCGTATCATCTTCGGCTGGTACACCGGTAGCCTGGCGCCGACGCGCGATGCAAAAAGCTTCGCCTTCGAGCAGGCGCTGACGTGGCGCGTCACCCAGGACCAGATCACCATTCCATCCTATGGCATCAGTGGTCCCAATCGCTGGCAGCGCGCGAACGCGCCGGTCCTTCCTCTCCCGCAGTTCTAATCTGATAAAGAAAAAATATGACAGACACCTCTCATTCACCCGTGGTGATTGTTGGCACCGGCGTGGTCGGTGTGGTGATCGCGGAGCAGCTGCTCGACGCCGGTATTCCGGTATTGATGCTGGAAGCGGGGCCGCGCGTTTCCCGCGCCGAAATCGTGGAAAACTACCGTAACCTGCCGCTGGCCGCGAAAGGCAACCCCATCGAGTGCTATCCCTCGCGCGCGTGGGCGCCCCATCCTGAACCGGCCGGAGCGGGCAAAGGCTACCTGCAGCTCAGCGGGGCGGACTCCTACGCGCAAAGCTATGTTCGCTATGCGGGCGGCTCCACCTGGCACTGGGCGGGCACCTGCTGGCGACTGACGCCGGCCGATATGCAGCTGCACTCACGCTATGGCGTCGGACGCGACTGGGCGTTTAGCTACGATACGCTGGAGCCCTACTACAGCCGCGCCGAGTACCTGCTGGGCATCTGTGGTCCGGACGACCCGGCGCTGCAGTGGCCGCCCCAGCGCTCGAGGCCCTATCCGATGCCGGCGCTGCCCTTTGGCCCCGGCGAAGCGCGCTTTACCGAGGTGGTGCGTGACAAGCTGGGGCTGCATAACATTCCTACCGCCCAGGCGCGCAACAGCGGCACCAGCTATGACGATCGTCCGGCCTGCTGCGGCAATAACAACTGCGTGCCGGTCTGTCCGATCGGGGCGAAATATGACGGCGCCACCGCGCTGTCGCGCCTGGAGGCGAAAGGCGCCACCATCCTCGACAACGCGGTGGTGTGGCGTATCGAAACCAACAGCCGCAACCATATCGAAGCGGTGCACTACTACGATCCGCAGCGGCAAAGCCATCGCGTCAGCGGCAAGCTGTTTATTATCGCCTGTAACGGGCTGGAAACCCCGAAACTGCTGCTGATGTCCGCCGACGCGCGCAATCCGCACGGCATCGCCAACCGTTCCGATCAGGTGGGGCGCAACATGATGGATCATCCGCAAATCACCATGACCGTCACGCTGGAGGAGCCGTACTGGGCGGGCGTGGGGCCGGTGGTTAACAGCGGCATTATGGAAACCTCGCAGGGCGATTTCCGCTCTCGGCACGCTGGCGCCTATTTTCGCTTTAACAACTTCGCACGCAACCGCTTCGTCACCTTCGGCGCGCTGCAAAAAGGGCTGGTGGGCAAAGCGCTGGATGAAGAGATCCGCCGCATGACCGCCTGCACCGCCGATATCGTGCTGGCGCATGAGATCCTGCCGGATGCCAACAACCGGCTGACGCTCAGCGACCAGAAAGACTGGCTCGGCCTGCCTAAACCGGCGATCCATTACGACGTCGGCGACTACGTGCGCCGTTCGCTCAGGGAGTACTCGATGCCGATCGCCAACCAGATCTCGGAGGCGATGGGCGCTATCGGCAAGACCTTCTCTAAGCAGTTTAATCAGAGCAAACACATTATGGGCGGCACCATCATGGGCCGGGATCCGGCCAGCTCGGTGGTGGATGAAGCGTGTCGGGCGCACGATCACCGCAACCTCTTTTTGCCGGGCGGCGGGGCGATGGCCAGCACCGCCTGCGGCAACAGTACCCTGACCATGGTGGCGCTGGCGCTGAAAGCGAGCGACGCCATCGTCAAACAGGCGCAGGAGGCGTGAAAATGCGCAAGCTAAAACAGATGGCGCTGTCGCTGGCGCTGGCCTGCGGCGGCGTCCATGCCGCCGATGAGACGCTGGTGCGCCAGGGCGAGTATCTGGCGGTCGCCGCCGACTGTACCGCCTGTCACACCGCGGAACACGGCCAGCCTTTCGCCGGCGGCAAAGCGATCGCCTCGCCGGTCGGGGAGATCATCGCCACCAATATTACGCCGTCTAAAAAGGGCGGCATCGGCGGCTATAGCGAGGCGCAGTTCTCGGCGGCGCTGCGCCAGGGCATCCGCGCCGACGGCGCCAGGCTCTATCCGGCGATGCCCTACACCGCCTACGCCACGCTGACCGACGCGGATGTGCACGCGCTCTACGTTTACTTTATGTCTGGCGTAAAACCGGTAGACAGTATGCCGGCAGAAACGCATCTGCCGTTTCCGCTCAACCTGCGCTTCTCAATGATGTTCTGGAACGCGCTGTTTCTCAACGCGCCAGGCTACACGCCGGATGCCACGCACAGCGCCGGCTGGAACCGGGGCCGCTATCTGGTCGACGGCGCCGCGCACTGCAGCACCTGCCACACGCCGCGCGGCTTCCTGATGCAGGAAAAGCAGGATGAGGCCTTTACCGGTGCCCAGGTCGGCCCCTGGTTCGCGCCGAACATCACGGCCAACCGGGTCAGCGGCATCGGCGAATGGTCGCAGCAGGATCTGATCGCCTATCTGAAAACCGGGCGGCTGGCGGGCAAAGCGCAGGCCGCAGGCAGCATGGCGGAGGCGATTACCCACAGCTTCCAGCATCTGTCAGAGGCGGATCTGGCGGCGATTGCCGAGTATATGGGCAGCATCGGCGACAGCCATGCGCCCGCCAGCGGCGCGTCGCGATTCAACCAGGGCAACGCCTCCAGCAATGTCGGCGCGCTGCGCGGCGTGCCGTTCACCACGCCGGTCAGCGACGAAGGCGCGCGCCTCTTCTCCGGCAACTGCGCCTCCTGCCACGGCAGCAGCGGCGAGGGCACGCGCGACGTTTTCTACCCGAGCCTGTTTCACAACAGCGCCACGGCGGAGAACAACCCTTCCAACCTGATCGCCACCATTCTGACCGGCGTGCAGCGCCATACCGCCGAGGGCGATGTCTATATGCCGCCGTTCGGCGCGCAGCCGAACGCGCTGAACCACCTCGACGATGGGCAGATAGCGACCCTGTCGAACTGGATCCTGCAGCGCTACGGCAACGCCGAAACCGCGGTGACGCCTGAGCAGGTGGCGGAAATCCGCCGCGGCGGCCCCGCGTCGCCGCTGGTGTGGCTCGCGCAGGCAGGCGTCGGCGCGGGCGCGCTGGCGGCGATTGTGCTGCTGATCTGGCTGACGATACGTCGTCAGCGCCGTCGCAACAGCATTTAATTTTGTCTCCTGCTGCACGGCGGGCGACGTTTTAACAGGGAAATACCATGACGCACTATTCACGCCGCCGCGTGCTGAAGATGGCGGGGCTGGTGGCTATCGCCAGCGCCGCCGGTCAGCTGCTGCCGCTGCCGCGCCTGCGGGCCGCGCAGCCGGACGCGCCGCTGCCTGGGCTGGATGATTTTATGCAGGTTTCGCGCCTGCTGACCCAGCAGGAGAATCTTAACGCCACCGTGGCGCACGCGCTGATGCTGGCGCTCGGCCAGACGCAAAAAGGCTTTGCCCGCGCCCTGACGCAGTTAAACAGCCTGCTGCAAAGCCAGCCCGCGCTGCTGCAACAGGATCGTCTGCGGTTTGCCGAGGCGGACGCAGAGAGCCAGAAGCTGGCCCAGGCTATCCTTGGCGGCTGGTACAACGGCGTGGTCGGCAAAGGGGATCGCGCCCTGTATGTCACCTACGTCAATACGCTGGCCAGCGAGCTGGTCAGCGACAAGCTGGTGCCGCCGAGTTTTTCGTACGGTCAAATAGGTAGCTGGGCGCAACAGCCCTGATTCAGAGAGTCATGTCGTTAATGAATAAACATTCTTCCGCAGATGTAGTGGTGATTGGCGCCGGCGTCAACGGTTCGCTGCTCGCCACCCGTCTGGCTAACGCCGGCAAGTCGGTGCTGCTGCTGGAATCCGGCCCGAAAGTTGGCCGCGATGAACTGGTGGCGCGTTTCCGCGCTTCCGCCTTTAAATCGGACTTTATGTCCCCTTATCCCTATTCGCCGATGGCGCCGCAACCGCGCTACACGCCGGAGCCGAACGACTATCTGCATCAGGCGGGGCCGCATCCCTTCGCCGCGCAGTATATCCGCATCTTCGGCGGCACCAGCTGGCACTGGGCGGCGCAGCTGTGGCGCTTTGTGCCGAACGATTTCAGGCAGCACAGCCAGTATGGCGTCGGCAAAGACTGGCCGATCGGCTACGACGATCTGGAGGAGTATTACTATCAGGCCGAGGCGATAGCCGGCGTCGGCGGCTCGCCGGACAACGGTTCGCCGCGCAGCAGGCCGTTTCCGATGGAGCGCGTTCCGGCGTCGTGGCTGCAGCAGCGCGTTACCGCGCGTCTGGCGCCCGATTTCACCGTGCTGGACGACAGCACCGGCCGTAACAGCCGCAGCTTCGATGGCCGCCCGGCCTGCTGCGGCAACAATAACTGCATGCCGGTCTGCCCAATCGACGCCCAGTATCATGGCGGCATTGCCGCGCAGCAGGCGGAAAACAGCGGTGTGCAGGTGGTGACCGAGGCGGTGGTCTATCAGCTCGAGCATGACGCGCAGGGGCGTATCACGGCGGCGAACTACTATGACTGGAATAAAGTGAGTCATCGCGTCACCGCCGAAACCTTCGTGCTGGCGGCCAACGCCATCGAAACGCCGAAGCTGCTGCTGATCTCCACCAGCGATAAATTTCCCCAGGGCATCGCCAACGCGCGCGACAACGTCGGCCGCAACCTGTGCGATCATCCGGCAATCGGCGTCACCTTCGACGTCGACGAAGAGATCTGGCCAGGCCGCGGGCCGGTTAGCCCGTGCTCTATCGGCCAGTTCCGCGACGGCGATTTCCGCCGCGAACACGCGCCGTTCCGCATCGATATCTCTAACGCCTCGCAGGTCGCCGCCGTCACCAAAGAGGTACTGGCGGAAGGTTACTTCGGCAGTAAGCTGCAGCAGGAGATCCGCTTCCGCGCGGCGCGTCGACTCAGCATTAAAAACGCGCTGGAACAGCTGCCGGATCCCAATAACCGCGTCACCCTGAGCAACAATAAAGACGCGCTCGGCCTGCCGACGCCGTCACTCTACTGGGATATCAACGACTACGTGGTAAAAGGCACCGAGAAAACGCGCCAGTGCTACGACGCCATCGCGGCCCGACTCGGCGCCACCAACGTCAGGCACAGCAACAGCGGCAAATTCTCCAACCGTCAGCATATTACCGGCACGCTGTCGATGGGCCTCGATCCCGCCACCAGCGTCACCGACGCGTGGGGACGTGCGCACGACCATCAGAACCTGTTTATGGTCGGCACCGGCGTGATGCCCACCGTCGGCACCTGCAACGTCACCCTGACCGCTATGGCGCTGGCGCTGCGCACCGCCGACAAAATTCTGCAGGAGACGCAACATGGTTAAGCCCTGGAGAACGCTGCTGGCGGCAGGCGCGCTGCTGGCGTCCTGCGCTCAGGCTCACGCGGCAGAGCAAGAGGCGCTGATCAAGCGCGGAGAATATCTGGCGATTGCGGGGGACTGCGGCGCCTGCCATACGGAAGAGGGCAAAGCGCCGTTCAGCGGCGGCCACGCCATCGCCAGCCCGCTCGGCACGATCTTTAGCACCAATATCACGCCGTCGAAAAGCGCCGGTATCGGCAGCTACAGCGAAGCGCAGTTCGCGGCGGCGCTGCGCAAAGGCGTGCGCGGAGACGGCAGCCAGCTCTATCCGGCGATGCCCTATACTGCCTACGCCAGGCTGACCGACGAGGACGTGGCGGCGCTCTACGCTTACTTTATGCATGGCGTGCAGCCGGTGGACGCGAAACCGGAAGCGACCGCGCTGCCGTTTCCCTTCAACCTGCGCTTTAGCATGGCGGCGTGGAACCTGCTGTTCGCCGACAGCAAGGTCTATCAGCCGGACGCGACGCAGACGGCGGAGTGGAACCGCGGCGCGTATCTGGTGCAGGGCTTAACCCACTGCAGCACCTGTCATACGCCGCGCAACTTCCTGATGGCGGAGCAGCAGGCGAAAAGTATGCAGGGCGCGTCGCTCGGCACCTGGTTCGCGCCGGACATCACCGCCGCCTCCTTGCAGGGTGCGCACTGGACGCGCCAGAGGCTGGCGGCGTATCTCGCAACCGGCCATGCAGACAACGGCGCCACGGCGGGTGGTCCGATGCTGGAAGCGATCGACAAAAGCTTTTCGCGCATGACGCCGCAGGATCGCCAGGCGATTGCCACTTATCTGCTGCCCGCTGACGGTGCCGCCGATGCCGCGCCTGCTGCGGTAAAAGGGCTGACGCCGGTAAGGGGAAATGATCTGCCGCAGACGCTGGCGGCGCTCAGCGAGGGCGAGCAGGTCTATCGCGATAACTGCGCCTCCTGCCATAATCTCTCCGGCCAGGGGCTGAACGGACTGCCGGCGCTGCAGCGCCATCCCGTGCTGGAGAAACCCACCGCGGACAACGTGGCGATGGCGGTGTTGCAGGGCGTCTGGCCGGAAAAAGCGCAGGGCATGATCGGGTTCTCCGGATCGCTGAACGATGCGCAGATTGCAGCGGTCACCAACTATGTGATGCAGGATATGGGGCATAGCCCGGTGCGCATCAGCCCAGAGCGGGTAAAAACGCTGCGCGCCGGCGGCGAGGCGTCACCGCTGATGGCGATCTCCCGTATCGGCATGGCGGCGGCAGGCATCGCGCTGGTGCTGGCGCTGCTGTGGTGGCGACGCAAAAAACGCTAACAGCTCACCCTCCGCTTCGCGCGCGACGCGGAGGGGTTTTTCTCCTCTCCTCACTTTATAAACGCGCCTGTTTTGCTGGCTGCCGGATCTCCCTTCCTCCTCGGACGCCGTTGGTTCAGGGGGCTGTGATACGCGTTTGTCAATGCAACTGGCGCATTAATGTCCGCAGAAACGAATAATTGAGAATAAATCTCATTGCTACGCAGGCAGTTCTCCCCGTACTTTGTAGCCAACCCCCAGTTTGCAGAATAGGCTGAATGCCGTAGTGCCAGAGATTAATCAGGTGCGAAGCAACCCATTCAGATATCTGTCGCTGGCGAACGCATCAGATAATAAGGAATCTATGGGAGCTTACTGCAGGCATTGCCGCGCGCTTTTAAGCCGCGACGAATACTTCTGGTTTTACGACAGCTGCATTCACTGTGAAAAATGCGCGCAGATCCGCGCCAGCGAGCGAAAAATAGCCATTAAATCGCCGCTCTACGCCTGGGCTGAAATACGTTTTCAACTGCGGCGGCTACGGCATCGATTTACGGCTTACCTGAAAAGTCTGGATCGGGTCTGAAGAGAGTCTCATTTGAAAATAAAAAATTTTCTTTAACCGGACCTGTTTCTGTTTCCCCGCTTATATTAAGGACATAAAATTAGCCAGCATCGTCAGATGCAGGCGAGCTTTTTTTATATTCACTTAATCAATGAAAATGACTCTTGGGTCGTTTACGTTTTAGCCATAAAACAGGGAGGAGACTGCATGAAAAGGGACGTCGAATTTGAGCGCAAAAAACAAAAGGCGCTTGAAATATTGTCAGGCACAGGCATGTGGCGCAGTAATTATGCACCTCCACTCTATTGGCTATTATGGCGCATGGGGATGAAGCTTCGGCCGCTGCCCTTTAACACTTTTAGCGTCAATGTGCTTTTGTCGGGCGGTTATTTTGCCCTGTTCTGGGGAATATTCATGTGGTTTAGCACCTGGCAGCCCCGCGGCTATCATCCGCTGACCGCTTTGATTGTGGCTGCCGGCGCTAGGTTGCTTTTTGGCCTGATGATGGCCGCGTTTTACAAGTGGCGTCTTAAAGCAAAACAGCTTCCTACATGGGAAGAGCTTTGACGAAGATCCGCTTTCGGCAGCGCCAGAATGTCATTCGCTATGACGCTTTTGCTGATTAAATCATCAATTTCCGGTAAATAATCCGAAGATGTTCGCCCTAAGCGGCTCCCTGCTGTTCTTTGGCTACGCTTAAAAGCGTTACTGGGTACTTACCTATAAATCAGGGAGCAAATAAGATGAAAAAATTATCAGCTGTCGTTGTTACTGCGGGTCTGCTGCTGGCGATGAGTTCGCAGGCTGAAGCGAAAGGGTGCTTAAAGGGCGCGGCGGTCGGCGGCGTCGCCGGTCATGTCGCCAACCATGGCGTCGCGGGTGCCGCTGCCGGCTGCGCGGTGGGCCATCATATGGCGCATAAAAAAGAGAAAGAGGCGGAAAAGAAGCAGCAGGAGCAGAAATAACCTGAAGCGCGCTTCGCCGCGGATCCCTTTACCAACCTGGCCGCCGTTAGCGGCCAGGTTTTTATCAGGCTTTACCCACCTCCAGATAAAAATTTTTCACGCCACTGCGCGATATACCTTTCCTTCATACTCGTTGCCATTTAGCAGCCACAAGGCCTTACAGAAGCGAGACTTAGGCGCGTTTGGCGGTCCAGACATCTATCTTGATCATGAAATTGCTTCATGTTCATTGAAAACAAATCACTTTTCCTCACTCTGCGACTCAGGCATAAAGTATGCATAATGTTTAACAACAGATAACTTTTGAGTCACACCGACTAAACAAGACAGCCTATTAGGGCATCCTGAAAGCCGTAAGAGCGCGCCGGGTGAATAGCAGACAGTGGGATACCAGATTAAAATGAATAACGAATTTACCTTCTCTATTAAGAGCCTTCGTTTCGACGAAAACTATAACCCCTCAGAAAATACGCGTATCACCACTAATTTCGCTAATCTGGCCCGCGGGCAAAAGCGTCAGGAAAACCTGCATAACGCGCTGGTGATGATTAATAACCGCTTTAATTCACTTGCGCACTGGGACAACCCGAAAAGTGACCGCTATTCGGTTGAACTGGATATCATCTCCGCTGAGCTGAATGTCAGCGTCGCCGATAAAAGCGACGCCTTCCCGGTAATCGAAATACTGCAAACTCACGTGGTCGATCACCAGACGCAGACGCGTTTTGCCGGCATCGTAGGCAATAACTTCTCTTCTTACGTGCGAGATTACGATTTCAGCGTGGTATTGCCGCAGCATAATGAACATCGCGCTGAATTCAGCATTCCTGATAATTTCGGCGATCTGCACGGCAACATCTTTAAGCAGTTCGTCAATTCCGCCGTCTATCAGAAGCACTTTTCTACCTCTCCGGTGATCTGCCTGAGCGTGTCGAGTAAAAACACCTACTATCGCACGGGTAATATCCACCCGGTGTTAGGCATTGAATATCAGCAGGATGCGCCGTCATTAACCGATCACTATTTCGGCAAAATGGGACTGCACGCGCGCTATTTTATGCCGGAAGGCAGCGTTGCGCCTTTGGCCTTCTATTTTCATGGCGATCTGCTGAGGGATTACAGCAATCTTGAGCTGATCAGCACCATCAGCACGATGGAGACGTTCCAGAAAATCTATCGTCCTGAAATTTACAACGCCAACTCCGCCGCTGGACGAATCTATCAGCCCGACCTGAGGCATCAGGATTATTCATTAACCCGCATTGTTTACGATCGCGAAGAACGTAGCCAGCTGGCAATCGAGCAGGGACGGTTTACCGAAGAGCGTTTTATTAAACCCTTCCAGACCGTGCTTGAACAATGGACTGCTCCCGTTCTTTGATTAACCAAAAAGACAAGGTCACCTGTGATGAAAAAATTATTACCGACTTCCACCGCCGGCAGCTTACCTAAGCCCTCCTGGCTGGCGCAGCCAGAGACGCTGTGGTCACCCTGGAAGTTGCAGAATGAAGAGTTAAACGACGGTAAAAATGATGCGCTGCGTCTCTGCCTGGACGACCAGCTGCGAGCGGGTATCGATATCGTCAGCGACGGCGAGCAAACGCGTCAGCACTTTGTAACCACCTTTATTGAGCACCTGAACGGCGTCGATTTTGAAAAGCGCGAGATCGTAAAAATTCGCGACCGCTATGACGCCAGCGTGCCGACGGTGGTGGGGCCAGTCAGTCGCCAGAAGCCGGTCTTCGTGGAGGATGCGAAGTTTTTACGCCAGCAGACCAGCCAGCCGATCAAATGGGCGCTGCCGGGTCCGATGACGATGATCGATACGCTGTATGACAACCACTATAAAAGCCGCGAGAAACTCGCCTGGGAATTCGCCAAAATTCTCAATCAGGAAGCCAAAGATCTTGAGGCTGCCGGCGTCGATATCATTCAGTTTGACGAACCTGCCTTTAACGTCTTCTTCGATGAGGTGAACGACTGGGGGATCGCCGCGCTGGAGCGCGCTGCGGAAGGGCTGAAGTGTGAAACGGCTGTGCATATTTGCTACGGCTACGGTATTAAAGCCAATACCGACTGGAAAAAGACGCTGGGTTCCGAATGGCGTCAATATGAAGAGATCTTCCCGAAACTGCAAAAGTCGAGCATCGACATTATCTCGCTGGAGTGTCAGCACTCGCACGTGCCGATGGAGCTGATGGAGCTGATCCGCGGCAAAAAGGTGATGGTGGGCGCCATTGATGTCGCCACCAACACCATTGAGACGCCGGAAGAGGTCGCCGCGACGCTGCGCAAAGCGCTGCAGTTCGTTGACGCCGATAAGCTCTATCCCTGCACCAACTGCGGCATGATCCCGCTGCCGCGCCATGTCGCGACAGGCAAGCTTAATGCGTTAAGCGCAGGCGCCGAGATCGTGCGCCGGGAACTCGCCGGGAAATAAAGAAGAGGCTGCCGGATGCCCGGCAGCCTGCACGTCACCTACAGCGGCAGCTTCATCAGTCTCGCCGCGTTTTCCCATGCCACCGCATTGCGTTCCCGATCCGACAGCGCCGCGCGGGCGATCCAGCGGGTCGCCGTTTTGGTGTCCTCGAAAGGGTAATCCACCGAAAACATCACGTTGTTCTCGCCCATCGAATCGAGCGCGCAGCGCAGCGCCGCGTCATCGCAGACGCCGGAGGTGGTCAGCATGATGTTCTGACGCAGATAGTCCGACGGCGGCCGTTTGATGTGATAGCGGGTGTTGGCGATCTGATAGCGGCTGTCGAGACGCCAGCGCTGAATCGGCAGCGTTTCGCCCATGTGTCCCAGAATAATCCTGACGCCCGGGAAGCGGTCAAAGGTGCCGCTGAACACCAGCCGCAGCGCGTGAGAGCAGGTTTCGGCCGCCCAGCTCCAGACCGGTCCCCACATCTCAGGATGATCGCTGTACATATGCGGCGCATCGGGCGGATTGCCGGGATGAAGATAGATCGGCACGCCAAGCGCCTCAACGCGCTGCCAGAACACATCGTAGCGACGGTCATCCAGATAGCGTCCGTTGGTCTCGCCGTTGATCATTCCGCCCTGCATATGAAGGGTTTTCACGCAGCGCTCCAGTTCGTTTGCCGCTTCCTCGGGATCCTGCATCGCCAGATGCGCGAAACCGCCATAGCGCGTCGGCTGCTTCTGCATCTGTTCCGCCAGCCTGTCGTTAGCGTACTTTGCCAGCCGTATCGCTTTCTGCGTATCCGGTTCAATCTGCACGCCGGGGCCGGAAAGCGAGAGCACCACAAAGTCGATACCGTGCTCATCCATTAAATCCAGCCTGCGCTGCCCAAAATCTGAGAGCGGCGCGATGACTTTATCCACCAGGCCGCTCTTCAGGTTTTGCTGTGTTTCATGCAGGTAGCCCTCAAATTCCGGCAGCATAAAATGTTCTTCCAGCGCAATAATGCGTTTTGGCTTTGCCGGGACGGACGCCGGTTGCGCGGCGGCGGCGCTCAGGCTGCTGCCCGCCAGCAACGCGCTGCCTGCCACCGCAGAGGCGGCTGCCTGGCGCAGAAAATCACGACGATCTGACATGCAACTTCTCCACTCTGTTATTTAAGAAACGAATACCGTTTCCAAAATAATATAGCGAGCGCCGCCGAACTGGTCGCGATGGCAAAAGCGGCAAAAGGTAAGCAATGGCAAGCAGCTGTGTCAGCGCGACAGCAGCAGCGGGGTAAAATCCTTCAGCACGCGGGCGACGACAGCGGAGATATGCGCTTCTGCGCCGCTGGCGCTCATGCCCAGCGAAATATCCCGCAGCAGTGGCGTGACGATCATCGACTGTAAATAGTAACCGCCATTCTCTGGCCAGGCCGCACTGAGCAAACCGGTTTCACGAACCGCGTGAAACCACTCGTCGAGCATGCGGGTGGCGTTCTCAATGCCGTGCTTGCGGTAGAGCGCGATCAGCGGCTGCTTAGGTTCTGAGTCATGCTGCAAAAATCGGTAGATGGCCACCGACTCACGTGAAAGAACGCGTGCGGCCAGCGCGACAAAAAAGAGACGCAGCTGCGCTATCACCTCTTCTTTGCTGGCGGGCAGGGCGAGGGCGGGAAGCACCTCGGTTGAGGTCCAGGCCACGATCATCGCCTCAACCAACGTCTCTTTATTAGCAAAGTATTTGTAGATGGTCTTTTTAGCGACCTTACTTTTTCGGGCTATTTCATCCACTGAAAGCGCGCCAGCCCCTTTTTCATCGAGGATGGCAAGCATAGCGGCAAATAACACCTCCCTGAGTTCTGATTCAGGTTTGGCAGGTCTTCCTCTTGAGCTGGTTTCCGTCATGGGTGCTGTTTCCGCTGGCCACTGTTGGCGCAGAGTAGAGAAAAGGGCGCCTGAACGCCATTATGCCAAAGCTGGCGCTAGTCGAAAAACGCCATATGGACACGTCTTCATCCTGGGTTAGCCTGTTCTGACCGGCTTAAATCCCACTGTTCAAAGCAGGCAGCCACGTCGCGCGGGGAGGCTAACCGCAGTTTAGGCAGGTTCACCCGATCGTACAGCGCCTGATGGCGCAGGCGGTTCTGCGGCGCGACGCGGGTGATGTATTTAACCATCTCCCAGCTCACGTTTTCCCTGCCGGTTTTTAACCCGCCAATCCTCGGTGAAGAGGAGTAACATCTGCGGATATAGCGCAGCAGGCCCACCGTGACCGTGACATCAAGCAGAATTAACCCCGTCGCGCGCTCGAGCCGTTCCGCTATGCATTTTGTATAGTTGCCATCCATGACCCACTTTTCCCGCTCAATCGCCTCACGGTGTAAACGGAGGAAGTCCGCATGTTCGCGTGGGATCCAGTTGGTCTGGGGAAGATGATGCAGCTGGTCAAGGTGGATCGCAGGCAGCGACGTTTTGCGTGAAATAGCCTCAGCGAGCGTTGATTTACCGCTGTTGGACGGCCCCATAATGCAGATGCGCGGGCCAAGCGCTGCTAATGTTATCGCGGTTTTCACCCTTGTTTCCCTGCTCATCCATGATAAAGCGTCAATCATAACCGCACACCGCTGTTAGATCCTTGTTAAATCAACAGCAGATAGCGCCTGATGACAGGGCTGAACTTTACTCCAGGTCGACGACGCGCAGCCCTGACCAGCTTCGTTCCGCCGAGCGCGTCACCAGCACCGAGGGCTCTTCGCTGATGCCGCTGATCAGCGCAACAATACGCTCCATCAAACTCGCAATCTTTTCATTGCCCACGTAGAGAAACTCGTTGGTGGGCAGTGCGTAGGTTAAGCCTCTTTCACACACCACGCTGCGTGAAAATCCGTTTTCAAGCATGGTAAACAGTAGCTCAATACGTTTTTTTTCGGTCTGCTCTTTCAGCTCGACCCGGATGGTGTAGTTGCTCATAGCGATGCTCGTGTGTGACTTAATTTAAGATAACTTAAATTTTAGCTCATATTATGAACGGTTAACCAGTTTAAGATATATCTCATCCGGCTATTTATAAGCCATGCCCTGCAGCGAAATCCTCTGTTGATCTCTATGCTCTCAGCATTCTTCTCAGCCGCAACGCGGCTAAAGGTGAATTTTCTGCGCTATCTGGTATCTTTTCCCGCTCTTTTCAGCGATCGCTATCAGGAAGCCGGCGTCAGCTTACTGATAGCGATCCATCCACCTTTTTAGCGGAACAATTAATGACAGAAAGAGCACTAGCGCAGCCTCGCCCTTCAGTATGGTGGGGCGCGATGATCATTTGCGGAACCGTGGTCGGCGCAGGGATGTTTACCTTACCGGTGGTGATGGCGGGCGCCTGGTTCGGCTGGTCGCTGCTTATCCTGCTGGTGAGCTGGGCGTCAATGCTGCTGTCGGGACTGATGTTTTTGCGCGCCAGCGGCTACTTTCCGGCCGGTTCGGGCTACGACACGCTAACCCGCGCCCTGCTGGGACGCCGCTGGGCGGCCCTCAACGGCCTGAGCATCCTGTTCGTGCTGGGCACGCTGACCTACGCCTATATCTCGGCAAGCGGCCCGGTTTATCAGCATTCGCTGAACAGCGCGGGTCTGCCGGTTTCAAACGCGGGCGCAAAAGTGATCCTGACGCTGTGCGTCGCCGCCGTGGTCTGGCTGGGAACCAAAGGGGTCAGCAGGATCATGACCTTTTGCGTGCTGGCGAAGCTGCTGCTGCTGGTGTCGCTGTTCGGCGGGCTTCTGACCCAGGTAAGCCTGCCGACACTGACCAACGCCGGCGCCGACGATGGCGCCTACTGGCCCTATGCGCTGGGCGTGCTGCCGTTCTGCCTCGCGTCGTTTGGCTATCACGGCAATATCACCGGGCTGATCGGCTACTATGCGGGCGAACAGAAGCAGGTCAGCCGCGCGCTGGTGCTCGGCACCCTGATGTCGCTGGTGATCTACCTGTTCTGGCTGATTGTCACCATGGGCAATCTGCCGCGCGCCGCCTTTCCAGGCGTGGTGGCAGCGGGAGGCGATATCGCCGCGCTGCTCGCCGCATTGCGCGATCGCCTTCACGTCGGCGCGCTGACCTTTATGATGACGCTGTTTTCCCATTTCGCGGTTATCGCTTCGTTTCTCGGCGTAACGGCGGGCCTGTTCGACTTTATCGCCGATCGCCTGAAGCTGGGCGCCAGCCCGCTGGCGCGCTTCAAGGTGGCCTGCCTGACGTTTTTGCCCGCTTTAGGCGCCTCGCTGCTATTGCCGAACGGCTTTTTAGCCGCTATCGGTTTTGCCGGGCTGTTCGCCACGCTGTGGGCGGTTATCGTGCCCGCGCTGCTCTACCTTAAGGCGCAAAAACGGTTTGCGGCGCCGAACGGCACCGGCTGGCTGCTGCCAGCTGCCGTGATGGGGTTCGGCGTGCTGAATATTCTTGCCTGGACGCTAAGCTGGCTGGATTTATTACCCGTTTTCAAAGGGTAAAAAAGGCGTTAGTCACGCTAACCGGTCCTGAATGAATTAAGGCGAGATACGTCACGCAAGAGGACGGCTCGCCTCATCCACCAGCCATCTTTTCAGCACCAACGCCTCCGGGCTAAGCTCGGTATCCTGCCTGACGCAAAGGTAATAATCTCTGCCGTCATCGACGGCCTGATCGAACAGTTTCACTAATTCCCCGGAAGCGAGCCAGGAGGCGATCATCGGTTCGCGCATCAGTCCGCACCCCAACCCCGCGCGCACGGCCGCCAGCGTCAGCAAACCATCTTCAAACAGGGGACCGTCACGGCGAAAGTGCCTGATGTCATGGTCGGCGAACCACTGCTGCCAGGAAACGCGCTCTTCGTCATGCACAAGGTTGCTCTGGGCTAAAAGCGCAGGCGAGTCGATATAGCCGCGCAGCCGAATAAACTCCCGGCTGGCCACCGGGATCATTTCCCCTGAAATCAATTTTTCGGCGCGATAGCCGGTCCATTGTCCGCTGCCAAAGCGAATCGACAGATCGGAGGCGTCGCTCAGATAATTTCGATGATTGGCATAAACCACATTGATCTCGATATCTGAATGCGCGTGGATAAAGCGCGACAGGCGCGGAATAAACCAGCTCATGCCGAACAGCGGGATCAGGCTAATTGTCACCTGGCGAGAGCATGCCTGATCGCGCAGATGGCCCGTCGCCTGGCGAATAACGGTAAAGGCAGAGCGAATCGAGCGGTAATACTCGCGTCCCGCAGTGCTGAGCATCAGTCTCCGTCCCTGACGATGCGTCAGACGCTGCTGAAGGAAGGCTTCCAGCAGCTTAAGCTGGTGGCTGACGGCAGAGGGGGAAATCATCAGTTCAGCGGCTGCCTCGCTCAGGCTACCCAGGCGGGCGATCGCTTCAAACACCCGCACGGCGCGCAGCGGTGGATCCAGAGGAGAGTGAGTCTCCTGCAAAGAAGTATCAGCTGGAAACTGTTCTGTTTTTTTCATATGAGAGGCTTTTATTTAAAAATAGGCGGAAACCAGGTTGCACAAAGATAACTAAAATCAATGAATTAAATAAATTTCATTTCTCCATAAGTAAGATTAACTCTGTATTTCACAACAGAGATCATTTACCGGATGGTAGGCGCGCAACGCCTGAAACCGGAAAACTCTTGTGGATACACTGATTCAACAACTTATTAATGGCCTGATGCTGGGCAGCATCTATGGCCTTATCGCGCTCGGCTACACCATGGTGTACGGCATCTTGCGCATCATTAACTTCGCGCACGGCGATCTGTTAATGGTCGGCGCGCTGACCGCGCTTTCCGGCATGCAGACGCTAACTCGGTATTTCCCGGCGATATCTCCTCTGGCGGCGCTAACGGCGGCCACGCTGCTGGCGATGGCGGTATGCGCGTTGCTCGCGATGGGCATTGAACGCTTCGCCTACCGTCGACTGCGCAATGCGCCGCGGCTGGCGCCGCTCATTAGCGGCATCGGCCTGTCGGTGCTGTTGCAGACGGCGGCGATGATGATCTGGAGCCGCAACCCGCTGATGTTCCCGCAGGTGCTGCCGATGGACCCGATCGCGGTGACGCACGGCAGCGCTGCGCATCCTCCCGCCATTATTACCGTCACCGGCCTCGTCACCCTGGCGCTGGCGCTGCTGGCGATGGCCGGACTGTGGCTGCTGGTGGAGTTCACGCGTCTTGGCCGCGGCATGCGCGCCGTGGCGGAAAATCCTCGCGTTGCCAGCCTGATGGGCATCAACCCCAACCGCATCATTACGCTGACCTTCGCGATCGGCGGCCTGTTCGCGGCGCTGGCGGGCGTGATGATGGCGAGCAATTACGGCAGCGCCAGCTTCTCCATGGGCTTTTTGCCGGGCATTAAAGCCTTTACCGCCGCGGTGCTGGGCGGCATCGGCAATCTGCGCGGCGCGATGCTGGGCGGGTTGCTGCTGGGGTTAATCGAGTCGCTGGGCGCGGGGTATCTCGGCGAGCTGACCGGCGGCCTGTTCGGCAGCAACTATCAGGATATTTTTGCCTTTATCGTGCTGATTCTGGTGCTGATATTCCGTCCTGCCGGCTTGCTGGGCGAACGAGTGGCACAGCGTGCCTGAGGAGAAAGAGATGAGTGCAATCCTGTCGGAACAGCCGACCAGAAAAAGGATCAACAGCGGCGTGCTGCTGCTGGCGGCGGGGATGATCCTCGCGCCCTGGCTCGCCTCGGCGGCCGGCGGCAATTACTGGGTGCGGGTGATCGATTTCACGCTGCTTTATATCATGCTGGCGCTGGGGCTGAACATTGTAGTGGGGTTCACCGGCCTGCTGGATATGGGGTTTATCGCCTTCTATGCGGTCGGCGCCTATCTCGCCGCGCTGCTGGCGTCGCCCCATCTGCTGGAAACGTTTCCCGCGCTGCAGGCGCTCTTGCCTCACGGGCTCCACACCTCTTATCTGCTGCTGGTGCCGCTGGCGGCGCTGATAGCCGGCGCGTGCGGCATCCTGCTGGGTGCGCCCACGCTTGGCCTGCGTGGCGACTATCTGGCGATCGTGACGCTAGGGTTCGGCGAGATTATCCGCATTCTGATGCGTAACCTCGATCGTCCGGTCAATATCACCAACGGCGCGAAAGGGATCTCCGGCATCGATACGTTAAGCCTGTTTGGTCTGCCGTTTAAAGGGATGATTCACCTGGCGGGCGTCAGGATCCCGGCTCTCTACCTCTGGTATTACCTTTTTGCGCTGCTCATTGTCGCGATCGTTATCGCCTGCGTTCGGCTACAGCGCTCGCGTATTGGCCGCGCCTGGCATGCGATCCGCGAAGATGAAGAAGTTGCACGCGTCATGGGCATTAACGTGCGCAATTACAAACTGCTCGCTTTTGCGCTGGGCGCCTCGTTTGGCGGCATCGCCGGCGTGATGTTCGCCTCGTTCCAGGGCTTTGTTTCTCCTGAATCCTTTACCCTCAACGAATCCATCGTGGTGCTGGCGATGGTGGTGCTCGGCGGTATTGGCCACGTGCCGGGCGTCATCCTGGGAGCGGTGCTGCTCTCGGCGCTGCCGGAGGTGCTGCGCAGCCAGGCGGTGCCGCTGCAGCAGGCGCTGTTCGGCTCGGTGGTGATCGATCCTGAAATTTTGCGCCAGCTGTTTTACGGACTGGCGCTGGTGATGGTGATGCTGTTCCGGCCGCATGGCCTGTGGCCCGCGCGTCGGCAGGAGGCACAAGCATGAGCCTGCTGGAGGTGAGTCATCTGCAAAAACGCTTTGGCGGCGTGGTGGCGGTCAACGACGTCTGCCTCACCATCAACCAGGGCGAAATCTACGGTTTAATCGGACCAAACGGCGCGGGCAAAACCACCTGCTTTAACCTGATTACCGGTCTGTATCGCGCCGACAGCGGCCGCTTTGCGCTGAACGGCGCCGCCTATTCGCCGCATAAGATTGAAAAGGTCGCCGAGGCTGGTATCGCCCGGACGTTTCAAAACCTTCGTCTGTTCAGCGAGATGAGCGTGCTGGAAAACGTCATGACCGGGCGTCATGTCCGTACGCGTAACGGCCTGTGGGCCGCGCTCAGCCGTCACCGCCGCGCCCGCGCGGAGGAGGCGGAGACGGAACGTCTTGCCTGGCACTGGCTGGAGTATACCGGCATCGCGCAGTTTGCCCACTATCGCGCCTGCGACCTGGCCTATGGGCATCAGCGCCGTCTGGAAATCGCCCGCGCGCTGGCGACGGAGCCTCAACTGCTGGCGCTCGATGAACCGGCCGCCGGCATGAACGCGGCGGAAAAAGTCGCGCTGGGCGCGTTGCTGCGGCGCATACGCGACGACGGCACAACCCTGCTGATTATCGAGCACGACGTCAGACTGATTATGGCGCTCTGCGATCGACTGTCGGTGCTGGACTTCGGACGCGTGATTGCCGAAGGAACGCCGCAGGCGGTGCGCCGCCATCCCGACGTTATCCGCGCCTGGCTGGGAGGCGAAAACCATGCATAACGCGCTTTTGCAACTCAACGATCTCAGCGTTCACTACGGCGGTATTCAGGCCGTACGCAACATCAGCCTGTCGCTGAGGGAAGGCGAACACGGCACGCTTATTGGCGCCAACGGTGCCGGGAAAAGCTCGACGGTGCGCGCCATCGCCGGGCTACAGCCCTATAGCGGCGACATTCTGTGGCGCGGCGCGTCGATCAAAGGCCTCAGACCCGAGGCGCTGTTGCAGCGCGGCATCGTACTGGTGCCGGAAGGCCGCGGCATTTTCAGCCGGATGACGGTGCTGGAGAACCTGCAAATGGGCGCCTGGCTGCGCCGCGACGCCGCGCGCGTCAGGGCGGAGATCGCCGCGCTGTGCGCGCGTTTCCCGCGGCTGGGCGAACGGCAAAACCAGCTGGCCGGGCTGCTGTCGGGCGGAGAGCAGCAGCTGCTGGCGCTGGCCCGCGCCATGCTCAGTCAGCCGCAGCTGCTGATCCTCGATGAGCCTTCCATGGGCCTTGCGCCGATCATGGTGGAGAAAATATTTGAGGTTATCGGCTCGCTGCGCGCGACCGGCATCACCACCTTACTGATTGAACAGAATGCACGCCTGGCGCTTGAGGTTACCGATCGCGCCTGGGTGATGGAAAGCGGCACGCTCTCCTGCGAAGGCCGTTCGGCCGAGCTGCTGACCGACGATCGCATCCAACAAATTTACCTGGGCGAACTGCCCGTTTAATCATCACCAACATCAGGAAACGCTAATGAAAAAAATAACACTCGGCGCCTTGAGCGCAGTGGTTCTGCTCGCGAATGGCATCGGCGGCGCGCAGGCTGACGATACCGTGCTGATCGGCCTGGCGGGGCCGCTTACCGGGCCGTCGGCGCGCATCGGCAAAGATCTGGAGAATGGCGCGCAGCTGGCAATTGATGACGTTAACAAAACGCATCCGACGCTGGCGGGTAAAGCGGTGACCTTTAAGCTGCAGTCTGAGGACGATCAGTCCGACCCGCGCGTTGCGGTCGCCGTGGCGCAGCGCCTGGTGGACAGCGGCGTGGCTGGCGTGGTTGGGCACTGGAACACCGGCACCAGCATTCCGGCGGCGCGCATCTATCACGACGCCGGTATCGCGCAGGTGGCGCCGGTGGCCACCGGACACGCCTATACCCAGCAGGGGTTCGATACCAGTTTTCGCGTGATGGGACATGACGACGACGGCGGCAACTACGCTGGCAACTACGCCGTCAACACCCTTAAGGCGAGCCGTATCGCGGTGATTGACGATCGGACCGCGTTTGGGCAGGGACTGGCGGATGAGTTTATCAAGTCGCTCAACGCGCAGGGCGTAAAGATTGTCGATCGACAGTATGTAGACGATAAAACCGTGGATTTTAGCGCCGTGCTGACCGCGATACGCAGCAAAAATGCGGACCTGATCTTTTTCGGCGGGGTCGACAGCCAGGCCGCGCCGCTGGCGCGCCGTATCAGACAGCTCGGCATGAACGCGACGCTGATGGGCGCTGGCGGCTTTGTCAGCCAGACCTTCCTGTCGCTGGCGCAGAAAGAGGGCGAAGGGGTGGTCGCACTGGAACCGGGCCTGCCGGTGGATCAAATGCAGGGCGGCAAAGCGTTCGAACAGGCCTATCAGTCTCGCTATCACACCCATATCGAACTGCACGCGCCTTTCGCCTATGACGCCACGCGCGTGCTGATCGCCGCGATGCAAAAAGCGGACTCTGCCGATCCCGAACGCTACCTGCCTGCGCTGCGCGCCATTCGCTATTCCGGCGTCACCGGCACCATCGCCTTTGACGCGCAGGGCAATCTTAAAAACCCCTCCTTTACCGTTTATAAAGTGGTAGGGGGTAAATGGCAGCCGCAGACCGTTCTGGGCGGCTCGGCGCAGTAACAGGAGGCAAAGATGAGCTGTGGTCAACAACCTGAGCTGGGCATACTGGCCCGCCGCAAAATTGAAGCTGAAATTATCAAGCCGATTTATGACGTGCTGGTGCGCGAGATAGGTAAAGCGCGCGCGCAGGCGGTGATTGGCGAGGCTATCGAGCAGGCGGCGATTGAGGCGGGCAAAAGCTTTGCCGCCAGCGAGCCGCAAAAGGCGGATCTGCGCAGCTTTGTCGCGCTGCAGTATTTGTGGGAAAAAGATAACGCCCTGGAGGTGCGGGTGCTGGACGACGACGGCGACCATTACAACTATGACGTTACCCGCTGCCGCTATGCGGAGATGTATCAGCAGATGGGGCTGGGCGAGATAGGGCATCTGCTCTCTTGCGCGCGCGACGATAAATTTATCGTCGGCTACGCGCCGGATGTCGAGCTAACGCGCACCACCACTATTATGTCGGGCGCGAAGCGCTGCGATTTTCGCTATCAGGTCAAGAAAGAGAAGCCGTCATGACAGCTGCCGTGAGCATCAACGCGTCGCGTCTCTGGCAGACGCTGCAGACTTTTGCCACCTTCGGCGCGACGTCGGGCGGTGGGGTAACGCGCCTGGCGCTGAGCGAGGAGGATAAGCAGGGGCGCGATACGCTGCTGGCGTGGGCGCAGCAGGCCGGATTTCACTGTGAAGTCGATGAACTCGGCAATATGTTTATGCGCCGTCCCGGCATTCATCCAGAACTGGCGCCGGTGATGATCGGCTCGCATGGGGACTCGCAGCCGCAGGGCGGCAACTATGACGGTATCTATGGCGTACTGGCAGGACTGGAGGCGCTGCGCACGCTGAACGATCGCGATATTCAGACCGAGCGCGATATTTTACTGGTGAACTGGACCAATGAAGAGGGCGCGCGCTTTGCGCCCGCGATGCTGGCGTCGGGCGTGTGGGCGGGCGTTTTCTCACGCGACTATGCGCTGGGGCGTCGGGATCGCGACGGCATCAGCGTGGGCGAAGCGCTACGCCATATCGGCTACGCAGGCGAGCGCCCCGCCCGCGCGCAGCCGCTGCACGCCTGTTACGAACTTCATATCGAGCAGGGACCGATTCTGGAAGAGGAGGGGATTGGCACCGGTATTGTTCACGCCGCGATGGGCCAGCGCTGGTTTGAGGTCACCCTTACTGGTTTTGCCGCCCATGCCGGCACCACGCCGATGGATCTGCGGCGCGATGCCCTGTGCGGCTTTGCCGAACTGGTGCTGGCGGTAGAGAAAATAGGGCAACAGTATGGCGATGACGGTCGGGCGACGGTGGGCATGGCGCAGATCGCGCCCGGATCGCGCAATGTGGTGCCGGGCGCGGTTTTCTGCAGCGTGGAGTTTCGTCATCCTGCGCTGCCTGCGCTCGACGAGATGGAGGCGCAGCTGATGCTGGCGCTAGAGGCTATTCGTTTGCGTCACCTCCAGATCTCATCCGAGAAAATCTTCGACTACCCGCCGGTTAAGTTCGACCCAGCGTGCATTGCGCGCATCGAAAAAGCGGCTCACAGCCTGGGCTATTCACAGCGCAGGATGGTGTCGGGCGCGGGTCATGACGCCTGTTACATCAACCGCGTCGCGCCCACGGCGATGATATTCATTCCCTGCGTCAAAGGCATCAGCCATAACGAGGCGGAGCGTATTTCGCCGCAGTGGGCTGAGGAAGGCGCCAACGTGCTGCTGGCGACGCTGCTGCTGGCGGCAAATGAGGTCTGAACGCTCTCCAGGCATGACGGCATAGCCGGGCACTTTTCCCCGGCCTCTCCGTCGCGGCTGTTTTCGCTATATTCACACGTCCTTAACGCCGTGCTGTCCCGCTTTCAGGCAAACAGCCGCTAAAATAGGGCAAATGAAACAGAGAAGGAAACCCGTTATGCCGCGCCAGTGCCGCTATTTCACTTTTATCCCGGCGATCCTCGCCGTTGGCCTGTTTTTTAGCCTGCTGTCACCGGCGCGGGCGGCGTTACCGCTGGACGAGGTTCAGCCGGTACGTTCCTGCGCCGCGCTGGCCGCGCTTAGCGTTGGCGAGGGCGTGGACGCCGAGGTCAGGATCACCGGTGCTGAAGAGTTAAAAACCGCGCAGGGCGCCTTCTGCAAAGTCAGCGCCACGCTCTCGCCCGATATTGGCGTCGAGGTGGCGCTTCCGCAGGCGAAATGGACGCAGCGACTGTTGCAGGTGGGCTGCGGTGGATTGTGCGGCAATATCAACCTCAGCCTCTCTAACGCCAGCGGCTGCGTGCCCGCCATGAACGGCGAATTTGTGGTGGCGGCGACCAATATGGGGCACGCTGGCAGCATGATGGACGCCTCATGGGCGGAGGATCCACAGAAGCGCATCGATTTTGCCTACCGCGCCAACCACGTTACCGCGCAGTTCGCCAAAGCGCTGACGGCGGCCTACTACGGACAGCGGCCGAAATACGCCTACTTTATGGGGTGCTCAGACGGCGGCCGTGAAGCGCTGGTGGAAGCGCAGCGTTATCCTCACGACTTTAACGGCATCAGCGCAGGCGCGCCCGCCGCCTGGTTCTCGGTGCAGAATTCGTTTTTTCATGGCTGGAACGTGGTGGCTAATTTGCGCGCCGACGGCACGCCCATCCTGCTGCAAAACCGCCTGGCCCTGATCCATCAGGCCGCCCTGGCGCACTGCCCGACGCTCTCCGGCATCAATGACGGCATCCTGCAAAACCCCTATGCCTGTACCTTCTCACGCAGCTGGATCGCGCAGTGCGCGCCCGGCCAGCAGCAGGAAACGTGCCTGACGGCGGAAGAGCTGGACGTGGTGGAAAAACTCTATCGCGGCGCGCGCGACAGCGCGGGAGAGTCGCTGGCGCCGGGCGGCCTGCCGATTGGTTCCGAGCTGCGCTGGCCGGTTCCGGCAACGGCGACCGGGCATTCGATGTCGGAAATGATGGCCTTGCCCGCCATTCAGTACGTGCTGCTGCCCGGTGGTAAACAGCCGCTCACCCGCGTGGCCGATTTTGCCTTTAACCGTCAGAACTTCGCGAAAATTGCCGCGCTGGCGCCGCTTTACGATGCCACCAACACCAACCTCAGCCCCTTTCAGGCGGCAGGCGGCAAGCTGATCGTCTGGCACGGGCTGGCCGATGACTCTATCTCGCCGGCGGGCACGCTCGCCTGGTTCCGCGGCGTGCAGCAGCGGATGGGCGACGCTCAGGTCGATCGCTTTATGCGTCTCTTTCTGCTGCCGGGCGTTGCGCACTGCGGCAACGGAGAAGGTCCCGATCAGGTGGACCTGCTGACGGCGCTGATGAACTGGACGGAGCAGGAGAGGGCGCCGGCGCGCCTTATCGTGGGTAAATCGGCGCAGGCCGACGCTATGCCGGGCATGCCGCCAGCAGGCGGCCCCGCGCCGGAGAAAGACGCATCAGCCCAGTTCCACGGCGTGCAGAAGCCGAGCCTGCCCGTGGCGGCGGCGGCGCAAAAAACGCGCTACACCCGTCCGGTCTTCCCTTACCCCTATATCGCGCGCTACAGCGGGAAAGGGGATAAGAATGACGCCGCCAGCTACACGGCGGTAAAAGGGGACTACCGCGCCGTCCAGCTGGCGCAGCCGGTCAGCGAGCTGCTCGCCCCGGACAATCAGCGCCGCTACCGCGCCGTTAACGGTGAGCTGAAACAGGCGGCCGACTAGATCGCCACCAGCCGCCTGACGTTATCCTGCTCCATCGCGGCGCCGCGTCCGCGCTGGACGATCTCGCCGCGCGACATCACCAGGTAGCTATCAGCCAGCTCAGCGGCGAAGTCGTAAAACTGCTCGACCAGCAGGATCGCCATATCGCCGCGCTGCGCCAGCTGGCGTATCACGGCGCCTATCTCTTTAATCACCGAGGGCTGAATGCCTTCGGTCGGCTCATCGAGGATCAGCAGCTGCGGCCGACAGGCCAGCGCCCGGCCGATCGCCAGCTGCTGCTGCTGCCCGCCGGAGAGATCGCCGCCGCGCCGCGCCTTCATGTCGCGCAGCACCGGGAACAGCTGATAGATCTCTTCCGGCACCTTTTTCGCCTCCGATCCCGCAAAGCGGGCCAGCCCCATCAGCAGGTTCTCTTCTACCGTCAGGCGCGGGAAGATCTCCCGTCCCTGCGGCACGTAGGCGATACCCGCCTGGACGCGCTGGTGCGGCTTAAGGGCATTAATCGCCTTGCCCTGCCAGCGGATCTCGCCCGACTTCGCCGGAAGCAGGCCCATCAGGCACCTCAGCAGCGTGCTCTTGCCGACGCCGTTGCGGCCCAGCAGGCAGGTGATTTCGCCGCTTTTCACGTCAAAAGATAGGCCGCGCAAAATATGGCTGCCGCCGTAATATTGATTCAGTTCAGCTACCTGTAACATCTCAGCGCCCCAGATAAACGTCGATAACCCTGTCGTCCGCCTGCACCTCGCGCAGCGATCCCTCGGCCAGCACCTGGCCCTGATGCAGCACCGTCACGCGATCGGCAATGGTTTCCACAAAGCCCATGTCGTGCTCGACTACCATTAGCGAGTGTTTGCCGGCCAGGCTGCGAAACAGCTCGGCGGTATAGTCTGTTTCCGCGTCCGTCATGCCGGCGGCGGGCTCGTCGAGCAGCAGCAGATGCGGCTCCTGCACCAGCAGCATGCCGATTTCAAGAAACTGCTTCTGTCCGTGTGACAGCAGCCCGGCTTTGCGTCCGCGCTCGCCGCCGAGCCGCAGCAGCTTCAGCACCTCGTCGATGCGATCCTGCTGCTCGCCGTCTAGCCGCGCCCGCAGGCAGGCCCAGACCGATTTATCGTTTTTCAGCGCGATCTCCAGATTGTCGAACACCGTCAGCGCCTCGAACACCGTGGGCTTTTGAAACTTGCGGCCGATGCCGGCGTGGGCGATCTGCACCGGTGTGAGCCGGTTGAGATCGGTGTCCTGATCGTACAGCACCCGTCCGCTGTCTGGCCGGGTTTTGCCGGTGATCACATCCATCAGCGTGGTTTTACCGGCGCCGTTGGGGCCGATAACGCAGCGCAGCTCGCCGACGCCGATGGTCAGCGAGAGATCGGTCAGCGCCTGAAAGCCGTCAAAAGAGACGTTAATCTTCTCCAGCTGCAGCAGCGGATCGCGCTGATGACGGTAGCGATCCGCCGGCTGGGGTTGGGTAAACAAGCGATCACTCATCACGCCTCCGGCGCAGCAGGCCAATGACGCCACGCGGCAGGAACAGCGTGACCAGAATAAACATCAGTCCGAGGAAAAAAAGCCAGTATTCGGGGAACGCCACGGTAAACCAGCTCTTGGCGCCGTTGACGATGGCGGCGCCCAGTAGTGGGCCGATCAGCGTGCCGCGTCCGCCGAGTGCCACCCAGATCGCCGCCTCGATAGAGTTGGTCGGCGACATCTCGCCCGGGTTGATAATGCCCACCTGCGGCACGTAGAGCGCGCCCGCCAGGCCGCACAGCACGGCGGAGAGCACCCAGACAAACAGCTTGAAGCCGCGCGGATCGTAGCCGATAAACATCAGCCGGTTTTCTGCATCGCGCACCGCGGTCAGCACGCGGCCAAACTTGCTGCGCGCCAGCGCGAAACCGGCGGCGAGGCTGAGCGCCAGCAGCAGCACGGTGGCGACGAACAGCCCGATGCGCGTGCCGGTGGCGGTGACGCTAAAGCCGAGCAGGGTGGTGAAGCCGGTAAAGCCGTTGTTGCCGCCGAAGCCGGTTTCGTTGCGAAAAAACAGCAGCATCCCGGCGTAGGTCAGCGCCTGCGTCATGATCGAGAAGTAGACGCCTTTGATCTTTGAGCGGAAGGCGAAAAAGCCAAACAGCAGCGCCAGCAGCCCCGGCACCAGTACGATCAACAGGAGCGCCCAGGCGAAGTGCTGCGTCCCGACCCAGAACCAGGGCAGTTCGTTCCACGACAGAAACGACATAAACGCCGGCAGGCCGCTTCCCGCCGCCTGACGCATCAGATACATGCCCATGGCGTAGCCGCCGAGGGCGAAGAACAGGCCGTGGCCGAGCGACAGCAGCCCGGCGTAGCCCCACACCAGATCGAGCGCTACGGCGACCACGGCATAGCAGAGAATTTTCCCCACCAGCGTCAGCGTGTAGGTGGAGATGGCCAGCGGATGCGCGGCGGGCAGCAGGGCGCAGAACGGCAGCGCCAGCAGCAGCAGCGCGACGGCCGCGCCCGCGCTCAGCGCCAGCCGGGGCGCTTTGCGCGCGAGGGTTAAGGTAACTGGCTGCGTCATTAGTCGATGACCCTCCCTTTAACGGCGAACAGCCCCTGCGGCCGTTTCTGGATAAACAGCACAATCAGCATCAGGATCAGGATCTTGCCCAGCACCGCGCCGGTCTGCGGCTCCAGCACCTTATTCAGGATGCCGAGGCCGAAGGCGGCCACCACCGTTCCCGCCAGCTGGCCGACGCCGCCCAGCACCACCACTAAAAACGAGTCGATGATATAGCCCTGACCCAGCTCCGGGCCGACGTTGCCGAGCTGCGACAGCGCGACGCCGCCCAGTCCGGCGATGCCGGAGCCCAGCCCGAACGCCAGCATATCGACGCGCCCGGTCGGCACGCCGCAGCAGTCCGCCATCGCGCGGTTCTGGGTGACGGCGCGCACGTTGAGGCCGAGGCGAGTTTTATTCAGCAGCAGCCAGGTGAGCAGCAGCACCGCCGCGACGAACAGGATCACCGCAAGACGGTTGTAGGGCAGCACCAGATTGGGCAGCAGCTGCAGGCCGCCCGACAGCCACGCCGGGTTGGCCACTTCAAGGTTCTGCGCGCCGAACAGCATGCGCACCAGCTGGATCAGCATCAGGCTGATGCCCCAGGTCGCCAGCAGCGTCTCCAGCGGGCGGCCATAGAGGTGGCGAATAATGACGCGCTCCAGCAGCATCCCCATCACGGCGGTGACGCCAAACGCCACCGGCAACGCCAGCAGCGGATACCACGCCAGCCACTGCGGCGCGTAGTGCTGAAACAGCGTCTGCACCAGCCAGGTGGCGTAGGCGCCAAGCATCAGCATCTCGCCGTGCGCCATATTGATCACCCCGAGCAGGCCGTAGGTGATCGCCAGCCCCAGCGCCGCCAGCAGCAAAACAGAGCCGAGCGACAGCCCGGTAAAGGCCTGGCCGAGCAGATCGCCCCACATCAGGCGCTGCTTGATCTGCTTCAGGCTGCTGACGGCGGCGGCGCGCACCTGCGCGTCGGGCTCGCTGTCGGGCTGGGTCAAACGGTTCAGGCTGGCCTGCACGGCGGGATCGCCCGATTCGCCGAGCAGCCTCACCGCCTGCAGACGGGCACCCGCTTCAGGGCTGGCAAGCTGCAGATTCGCGGCGGCGAGCGCCAGTGCTGTGCGCACCTCCGGCGCCTGTTCGCTCGCCAGCCGCTTTTCAATCAGCGGCAGCTGATCGGCAGCCGCGTCGCTTTGCAGCTGTCGCGCGGCCTGCAGCCGCAGCTGGGCGTCGCTGCTGACCAGCTGGTGGGCGGCGAGGGCGCTGGCGATCAGCACCCGCAGCCGGTTATTCATAAAGATTTTTTGCGTCCTGCCCTCAGGCTGCCGGGCGCTGTCGAGCGGCGTCAGAGCGCCGTTTTCATGACTGAACGGCTGTTTTTTCTCGTCAATAACCACGCTTTCCTGGCGCAGCGCCTGCAGCAGCGGCAGGCGGCCAGCGTCCGGCGCGGCGGCCCACTGCTGTAGCAGCGCGGCCTGCTTAGCGCGGCTCGCCGCCGCGAAGTCAGCGCCGTCGCCCGCGACGGCCTGCCGGGTCAGCAGCAGCAGCAAACAGAGGATAACAGGGCGGATTAGCATAGTGATGATCCTGTCGGGAAGGGCCTGATGGCGCTTGCCCTTACCCGGTTAAGGCGAGGGTAAAGGCAAGCGGCGCGCTTACTGCGCTGATTTCACCGGATGATCGGGCTTCTTGTCGTTGCCGGGAATATAGGGGCTCCACGGCTGGGCGCGCACCGGCTGCTCTGTCTGCCAGACCACGTTGAACTGGCCGTTCTCTTCCACCTCGCCGATCATGACCGGCTTGTGCAGATGGTGGTTGGTCTGGTCCATGGTCAGGGTAAAGCCGTCCGGCGCCTTGAAGGTTTGACCGGCCATCGCCGCGCGCACCTTGTCGACGTCGGTGGTGCCCGCTTTCTCCACCGCCTGCGCCCACATATGCAGCCCGACCCAGGTCGCTTCCATCGGGTCGTTGGTCACCACGGTGTCGGCGTTGGGCAGCTTGTGCGCTTTGGCGTAGGCGCGGTAGTCGGCGACGAACGCCGCGTTGGTGGGGTTATCCACCGACTCAAAGTAGTTCCACGCCGCCAGCTGGCCCACCAGCGGTTTGGTGTCGATGCCGCGCAGCTCCTCCTCGCCCACCGAGAAGGCGATAACCGGAATGTCGGTGGCTTTAATGCCCTGGTTCGCCAGCTCTTTATAGAACGGCACGTTGGAATCGCCGTTGATCGTCGAGATCACCGCGGTTTTGCCGCCGGCGGCAAACTTTTTGATGCTGGAGACGATAGTCTGATAATCGCTGTAGCCAAACGGCGTATAGACCTCTTCAATATCCTTGTCCTGCACCCCTTTGCTGTGCAGAAACGCGCGCAGGATCTTGTTGGTGGTGCGCGGATAGACATAGTCGGTGCCGAGCAGGAAGAAGCGCTTCGCGCTGCCGCCATCTTCGCTCATCAGATACTCCACCGCCGGGATCGCCTGCTGGTTGGGCGCCGCGCCGGTGTAGAAGACGTTCGGCGACATCTCTTCCCCTTCATACTGCACCGGATAGAACAGCAGGCCGTTCAGCTCTTCGAACACCGGCAGCACTGACTTGCGCGACACCGAGGTCCAGCAGCCGAACACCACCGCCACCTTGTCCTGAGTCAGCAGCTGACGCGCCTTTTCCGCAAAAAGCGGCCAGTTGGACGCCGGATCGACCACCACCGGCTCCAGCTTTTTCCCCAGCACGCCGCCTTTGGCGTTGATCTCGTCAATGGTCATCAGCGCCACATCTTTCAGCGGCGTTTCAGAGATCGCCATGGTGCCGGAGAGCGAATGCATAATCCCGACCTTGATGGTCTCCGCCGCCTGCGTTGCGAAGGCGAATCCCATGCTGGCGACAGAGGCGGAGAGCGCGAAAACTTTAAGCAGCGAGCGTCTTTTCATTCGTAAACCCCTAAATGTGTTATCTGTTTTTATTCAATGGGTTGAAGTCGGGCCTGGTGCAGCATATGCAGCGTGATCTTGCGAACCTCGGCCTTACTGACGGCAATATGGTCGGTTAAAATGCGCTGAGCCTCCTCGGTGCGTTGCTGAAAAATCGCCCGTAAAATGCGGGCGTGTTCCTGATAGGTCGCGTCGATGCGATCCTCGCGCGTGAAGTCGAGGCGGCGGATGATGCGGATCTTTTCCGTCAGCTCGGCGTGCACGCGCGCCATTTCGGGATTGCCGGTCGCGGCCACCAGCGTGAGGTGAAACGCCTCATCCTGGGCGGAAACGGCGCTGCCCTCCTCCAGCGGCGCCGCCTCGATCCAGAAGCTGTTCAGCGCTGCCAGCGTCTCGGCGCACTGCGCCGGTGGCAGGGCGCAGAGGCGGCGCACCGCCTCGCGCTCCAGCACGGTGCGAAAGTCGTACAGCGACTCGAAGTAGTCGAAATCGAACGGCTTTACCTGCCAGCCGCTGCGAAACCAGACTTCGACGTAGCCCTCGCGCTCCAGCCTGAACAGCGCCTGACGCACCGGCGTGCGGCTGACCGTCAGCCGCTCGGCGATCTCGTTTTCGCTGAAGCGATCGCCCGGCATCAGGCGGAAGGCAAAAATATCCTGCTTCAGCGCCTGATAGACCTTCTCGGCCAGCGCTTCGGGACGGTTTTTGCTGCGGGGGCGATGTTCCATAACCTCTCCTTATTCCAGCCAGAGCAGGGCGTCGCCGGGGCTGACCGGGCGTCCCGCCTGACAGGCGATGCGGGCCACCGTGCCGTCCTGCGGCGCGACAATCGCCAGCTCCATCTTCATCGCTTCGACGACGATCAGCGTCTCGCCCGCCTTGACGCTGTCGCCCGGCGCCGCGAGGATCTTCCAGATGTTGCCGTTCATATCGGCGCGCACCGCCACGCCGTGCTCCTCGCTCTCGCTCGCCTCTGGCGCCGCGTCAGCCACGGGCGGCGCGCTCTGATCTTCCTGCGCCCACAGCGCCACTTCGCGCTCGAACGCGGCGGCCTGGCGCTGACGGAAGTCGGCGATCGGCTCAGCGTTCTCCGCCAGGAAGCGCTGATGGGCGGCAAAATCGAACAGCGTCTCTTCAATGCGGATCGCGGCGCGTCCCTCACGGAAGTCGTCGCGCAGCTGCGTCAGCTCCGCTTCGCTGACCGGATAGAAGCGCACCTGATCGAAGAAGCGCAGCAGCCAGGGCTCATCCGCGGCAAACTGGCTGTTTTTCAGAAACTTGTTCCAGATCGGCAGGGTGCGGCCCACCAGCTGATAGCCGCCCGGCGAATCCATGCCGTAAATGCACATATACATGCCGCCGATGCCGACCGTGCCTTCGGCGGTAAAGGTGCGCGCCGGGCTGTATTTAGAGCTAAGCAGGCGATGACGCGGATCGATCGGCACGGCGCACGGCGCGCCGAGATAGACATCGCCGAGGCCGAGGATCAGGTAGCTGGCCTCAAACAGGGTGTCACGCACCGCCTCGCGGCTCGCCAGCCCGTTAATGCGCTGAATAAAATCGACGTTGTTGGGCAGCCAGGGCGCGCTGGCGCGAACCGTTTCCTGATAGCGCTCTACCGCGCCGAGGGTGGCGCTGTCTTCAAACGCCATCGGCAGCCAGACGATGCGCGATGGCACCTGCAGCTGGCTGACGTCGCCGAGATTCGCCTCCAGCTCCAGCAGCAGGCGCATCAGCTGCTGCTGGCTGAGGATCAGGCTGTCGTAGCGCACCTGCAGCGAGCGCACGCCCGGCGACAGCTCTTCGACGCCCGGCACCGCGCGTTCGCGCAGCGCCTGCATCAGCAGATGCACGCGCAGGCGCAGCGCCAGATCCAGCACGTTATCGCCATATTCGATCAGCACATATTTGTCGCCCGCCTGGCGATAGCTCGCCGCCGGGGTAGTGGCCGTTGCCGGCAGCGCCGCCAGCAGCGTGGCGGAGCCGATGGCGCTCGCCGCCAGCGAGGGCACGGGGAAGGCGGGCGCATGGGCGCTGCGCAGCGTGGCAATGCTGTGCGCTTGCGCTTTCTCCAGCGCGACCGCTTCGTCCGCGCTGATGGGGTGGAAGCGGATGCGATCGCCGGGTTTCACCTGGCCCACTTTCCACAGCTCCGCTTTGGCAATCGTCACCGGGCAGACAAAGCCGCCCAGGCTCGGGCCGTCATGGGTCAGGATCACCGGGAAATCGCCGGTGAAGTTCACCGCGCCGATGGCGTATTCGCAGTCGTGCACGTTGGAGGGATGTAGCCCCGCTTCGCCGCCGTTGGCGCGCGTCCAGCTCGGTTTCGGCCCCACGAGGCGGACGCCGAGACGGTTGGAGTTGTAGTGCACCTGCCAGTCGCTGGCGAAGAACTCGTCGATGGCCGCCTGGGTAAAGAAGTCGGGCGCGCCGTGCGGCCCGTAGAGCACGCCGATGCGCCACTCGTTGCCGTAGTGCGGCACCAGCGCGTGATCCAGCGCTTCAGGGGCGCTGACCGGCGCAGGCGTGGCGCAGGCCGCCAGCGCTGGCTGGGAGATCGGCAGCATATCGGCCACGCGCAGCGTGCGCCCGGCGTGCCCGCCAAACTGGCCGAGAGAGAAGGTGGCGCGGCTGCCGAGGTATTCCGGCACGTCGAGGCCGTTGCGCACCGCCAGATAAGTCCGGCAGCCGCTCTGCGCCCGGCCCAGCGTCAGGGTTTGCCCGGCGCGCACGGCGATCGGCTGCCAGCAGGCGACCGCTTCGCCGTCCAGCTCCGCCGCGCAGTCCGCGCCGGTCAGCGCGACAGTGGCGTCGCAGTGGAAGCGCAGCGTCGGACCCTGCAGGGTAAACTCCAGCCCGGCGGCGCTGGCGTGGTTGCCGACGATGCGGTTCGCCAGGCGAAAGGCAAAATCGTCCATCGGACCTGACGGCGGCACGCCGATATCCCAGTAGCCAAGGCGGCCGGGATAGTCCTGAATGGTGCTGAAGGTGCCGGGCTGTAGCACCTCGATCGCGCTGGCGGCGGGGGTAAAGGCGTCGAGAAAGCGCGTCCATACCTCGCCGCGGCGAAAGGCGTCAGTGGCGATAATCTGGCGTAAATAGTCGAGGTTGGTGGCGATGCCGTGCAGCTGGGTGGCATCAAGCGCCTGCTGCAGCTTCGCGATCGCCGCGTCGCGCGTCTCGGCGTGGACGATCAGCTTGGCGATCATCGGATCGTAAAAGGCGGAAACCTCGGCGCCGCTGTCGATGCCGCTGTCGACGCGCACGCCCTCGGGGAACACCACGCTGGTCAGCACGCCGGGACTCGGCTGAAAGTTTTTCAGCGGATCTTCGGCGTAGAGCCGTACCTCCAGCGACGCGCCCTGCGGCGCCTGCTGCAGACGCGCCCAGTCGAGGGGATCGCCCGCGGCCACTTTCAGCATGCACTCCACCAAATCGAGGCCGGTGACGCACTCGGTCACCGGATGTTCCACCTGCAGGCGGGTATTGACCTCAAGGAAGTAGAACGCATCCTGATCGGCATCGTAGATATACTCCACCGTGCCCGCGCTGCGGTAGTTGACCCGTTCGCCGAGCCGCACGGCTGAGGCGAGCAGCGCGTCGCGCGTGGCCGGCGGCAGGTTCGGCGCCGGGGTCTCCTCCACCACTTTCTGATTGCGGCGCTGTAAGGAACAGTCGCGTTCACCGAGCGCGATCACCTTGCCGCTGCCGTCGCCGAATATCTGCACCTCAACGTGGCGCGCGCGATCGATGCAGCGTTCGAGAAACACCCCCGCGTCGCTAAAGAACTGCTCGCCGAGGCGGCGCACGTTCTCCCAGGCGCTGCGCAGCGCCTCGGCGTCCGCGCAGCGCGTCAGGCCGATGCCGCCGCCGCCCGCGGTGCTTTTCAGCATCACCGGATAGCCGATCTGCGCGGCGGCGCGCAGGGCGTCGTCGAGGGAGTCGAGCAGCGGCGTGCCGGGCGTCATCGGGACGCCGGCGTCGGCGGCCAGCTCACGCGCGCGGTGTTTCAGGCCAAACTCGCCGATCTGCTGCGCCGTCGGGCCGACAAACACGATGCCCGCCTGCTCGCAGGCGTCGGCGAAGGCGATGCTTTCCGAGAGAAAGCCGTAGCCCGGCCAGATCGCCTGCGCGCCGGTTTCCCGTGCGGCGGCGAGCACTTTGTCGATGCGCAGGTAGCTGTCGCTCGCCTTGTCGCCGCCGAGGGCAATCGCAATGTCCGCCTCTTTAACGTGGCGCGCGTTGCGGTCGGCGTCTGAGTAGATGGCGACGCTGGTGACGCCGAGGCGCTTCAGGGTGCGGATGGCGCGGCAGGCGATCTCGCCGCGGTTGGCAATCAGAACGGTGCTGAACATGGTTAGTGGTTCTCCTGTGACGCCAGCCAGCGGCGCCAGCCGCCGAATTCAGTGATCTCTAGCGCCTGCGACAGCGCCGCCGGCTCGCAGATAAAGCCCTTCACGCTGCGTCCGTCCGCCAGCGTCAGCGAGCCGATGCCGAGCGGCGCGGGGATCTCCGCGACAAATTCGCCGAAGCGCGCCAGCGGGATATCCCACAGCTCAACCGTAATGGCGGCGCCCTGCGCGTCGCGCAGCAGCCCCGGCTTTTTAATCGGGCCGTCAAGCAGGGCGAACAGGCGGTAGCTGCTGGCGGTTTGCGTCTCTTCCACCAGCGTCGCGCGGCGGGTGGTGAGCTGAAAATTGAGCGGCATGCCGGTCAGGTGCGCGCCAACCACCGCCACACGCACGTGATCGGCAGAGACAGGCAGCGCCGCAGGCTGAGCAGGGCAAGGCTTGCCGGTGGCACCGAGCGGCAGGCCCAGCTGCGCCTGCCAGCGCAGGCCAAAGGTCGCCAGCGCGCGGTCGTGCCAGGCGGGCGCGATCAGCGTAATGCCTGCCGGTAAGCCGTCGGCGCGGAACGGGCCAGGCAGCGCCAGCGCGCTGAGGTCGGCCAGATTGGTGAAGTTGGTATAGGTGCCGAACTGCGAGTTATAGCGCACCGGCTCCTGCTGCATCTCTTCCAGGGTATGAATGGTGGGTGAGGTCGGCACCACCAGCGCATCGAACGGCGCCAGCGCCTGCTCGATCTGGCGCGTCAGCTCGGCGCGCAGGTATTCCGCCTGGTAGGCCTCTACCGCGCTGTATTTCAGGCCGCTGCTGACAATCTCATACACCACCGGATCCATCTCTTGCGGGCGGTTAAGCATCTCGCCGACCGCCACGGTGCGCTCAGCGACCCACGGGCCGTAATAGAGCTGCTCCGCCAGCTGCTGAAAAGGGGTGAAGTCAATCGGCTGCAACACGGCGCCGCCGGCTTTCAGCTGCTCCAGCGCCGCCAGCCAGGCCGCTTCGGCCTGTTTGTCGTCAAAGAATTCCGGCGCGGCGGGAACGGCGAAGGTTGGCTGCGCCTTGATGCTGGCGGGAACGTTTTTCGGGTGGCGACGGGAGTAGGCTTCGTCCTCGTCATAGCCGCCTGCGACCGTGGCGACGGCGAACGCGTCTTCCACGGTGAGCGCGAACACGGAGAGTGTGTCGTTGAGTCGGCAGGCGGGCAGCACGCCGCGCGCCGAGAGCCAGCCTTTAGTTGGTTTCAGGCCGACGATATTGTTAAAGCCGGCCGGTACGCGCCCGGAGCCAGCGGTGTCGGTGCCGAGCGAGAAGCCGACCAGCCCACGCGCCAGCACCGACGCCGAGCCTGAGCTGGAGCCGCCGCTGACGTAGCGCGGATCAAAGGTGTTGCTAACGGCGCCATAGGGCGATCGGGTGCCAACCAGGCCGGTGGCAAACTGATCCAGATTGGTTTTGCCTATCATCACCGCGCCGGCCGCTTTCAGCTGCGCAACGGCAAAGGCATCCGCCTCGGCGGTATAGGTCAACGCCGGGCAGGCGGCGCTAGTGGGCAGGCCGGCAACGTCGACATTGTCCTTTACCGCAAAAGGCACGCCGAACAGCGGCATCGCCGACGGATTATCTAAATAACGCGCCAGCAGCGGTTCAATTTGCGCCTGTAACTGTTCGGGAGAGATCAGGTAAATCCAGGCGTTGTCCTCGGCAGGAATATCCGCGAGGTGGGCGCGCAGGATGTCGCTTATTTGGCGCGGGTTATCGTGATAACACGCCTGCCACGCTTTCAGGGTAAAGCCAAAGGTTGAGGCCATAGTGAATTCCAGCTGGTATACAAGATGGAATACACTCAGCAAAAGCTGTGCCATTAATATAACTTGATGTTTTACAGGTATATTTATTTGTGTCGGAATTTATGCTGCTGCATAAGAGTGCAGTTTATGCACCAGATGGGGATAATTTTTTCTTATGGATAAGCTACGCGAGCGGCTATTTTTTTCTGGTTAATGGGGATATTTTCAGACGTGGCGGGAGAGGGTTTGCATAACCCGTGGCGGCGGGGCCGCCACGGGTTTAATCAGCACATTTTTCAGAGCAGACGCGCCATCAGAATATCCCGAACGGATATTCCACGAAGACGCGAACTTCATTGCCGCCGATATTATAATCCGCCGCGTCCGACGAGACGCGCAGCACCGAGTAGCGCAGCTTCAGGCGCAGATCTTTCGCCAGGCCATCCTGCACTTTGTACTGGATCTGGTTAAAGAACTCATGTTCATGACCATTATCCGTCGCCGAGGTTTTGATGTTATCGCCGCGCACATAGGCCACGTCGTAGCTCAGGCCCGGCAGCATCACGCCGCCGAGATCGACAGAGTAGGCCAGCTGCCAGGAGCGCTCATCCTCGCCGTTGAAATCTGACCAGTAGGAGTTAGCCAGCCAGATGGTGTTGCCGCCGTCGCCGACGCCGCCCTGATTACGGTATCCGCCGTAGTGGTAGCCGGTGCTGCCGCTGCTCTGCTGATAGGCGAGTTTAAAAGTATGGATATCCCAGATATAGCTCGCGGCGAGGCTCCAGATGGTGTTACTGCGGCCAGTATCCAGGCTTTGCGCGTAATTCTGATCGAGACGTGAGTTATAGCCGTTAAAATCGAGCGCGAAGCGCTGATCGTCAGCGATCGGCTGCTGATATTTCATGCCCAGATATTGTTTATTAATCACGTCCTGAACGCTGGAGGCATAAAAGGCGCCGCTGAAACGCGGATTAAACTGGTAGCTCGCGCCGGCGAAGCTCAGGCTATTCAGGCCGGTGTCATGGCTGTCGTCGCTTTTTTGCTGCTCGGCGGTGAAATATCCCGCGCTAATATCGAGCCCGTCGATCTCTTTTGAATCCAGCATAAAGCCGGTAAAGGTTTCATTCAGCAGACGGGATTCGTCGGCATACAAAATCGGCAGCACCGGGCGTTGCGTGCCGTAGCTGAATACAGTGTTGGAAAAGCGCATTTTCGCCGTGGCGCCGAATTTCGCTAAATCGGAACGGGCGCGGCCGCTATTATCCTGCGCAAAGAAGTCGATGCCGCCCGCGCCGCTGCGTCCGCGTCCGCCATCCAGACGCACCGCGTATTGACCGATGGCGTCGACGCCAAAGCCGACCGGACCCTGGGTAAAGCCAGAGGTGTAAGTGGCGATAATCGCCTGGCCCCATTCCGCGCGATCGCGGACGCCCTGATCTTTATAGTCACGATCGATATAAGCGTTGCGCAGCAGCATATTCAGATGACTGTCTGCGATAAATCCATTGTTTTCCAGCCCGGAACTGGCGAAGGCAGCGTTTACGCTAAGCGCGGTAAACAGTGCCAGTGGCAAAACTTTATTCACGTTGTGTTGACCTGTTATTTTTAAAATTGTGTAGAAAGTGCGCATAATTAGCAGGGCGTCCTGCTAAGGCCGCACAACTTAGCACTTTTTTGGCAGGAAACTGAAAAGATTTTGCCGGATAGCATGAACGATTAAGTTAAGGCGCAACAGTCACGACAGGTGAGTAATTAAGCGTGGAATAAAGGTGCCGCAAAAAAATAATATCGCGTGCAGGCGGCAGCGTTATTTATAGGGCAAAGCGCGCCGGGTTAGCCGTTCTTTTGGCGTAGCGAAAGGGTAGGCGGCGCGCACGGGAATCAAAAGAGTGCAGCGTCCCTGATGGGACGCAGGTTCAGGCTTCATCCGCATCCAGCAGTGACAGCTCATCCAGGAACTGAATGGCAAAACTTCCGGTGCCGCGCGCAGACGACGCGCGCTGGCTGGCTTCAGCATAAAAGACATGCGCAGCGGCAACGGCCGTCAAAGGATCCGCTGGCGTTGACAGCAGCGCGGCGGTTAGCGCGCCCAGGCTGCATCCAGCGCCCGTTACCTGCGTCAAACGGATATCGCCGCCCTCAACCGCCAGCGTTTCACGACCATCAGTTATGAAATCCACTGGGCCGCTTACTGCCGTTATACAGCCGAGGCGACGGGAAAAGTCGTCAATGAAGGGCAGCGCGTCCTGTGACGTCAGGGTTGTCTCCACGCCTTTACCGCCTCCTTTGCCGCCCGCCAGCGCGATCAGTTCCGAGGCGTTGCCGCGAATAGCGGTGGGTCTGAAATCCAGCAGTCCCTGCACCACCCGATCGTATTCGCTGGCGCCTGCGCCAACCGCGACCGGATCCAGCACCCAAGGCACGCCGGCCTCATGCGCCGCGCGCGCGGCCTGACGCACCTCATGGGGCGTATTGCTCATCAGGCAGGCCGCGTTAATCCATACCGCGCTGGCATGGCTGCCAAAAGCCTGCTGCCAGTCTAACGCGGCGCCTATCGCCGGGCCGGCGCCTACTGCCAGCAACACGTTAGCGGAAAGGTTGGCGGCAATATAGTTAGTTAACCCATAGCAAAAGGGTTTGTTCTGCCTGATATGGCGAAGGGCGTCGCGAACCGCACGATCGCGCCAGCTTAATGCCTGCATAGCGGTTTCCTTTTATTAACAGATTATCTGCCAGCACCGCTGGCAACCGGGCGTGAGATATCGCTCAACCAGCCGTTGAGCGAGTCGTCATACAGCAGAAGGGCATGCAGGGGGTAGCCAGCGGCCACCAGCGCCAGCGCCAGACCTGCGGCGTTAATACCGCCGCCGCAATAAAGCACTAACTCCTCAGGCGGCGCAATCCGTGCGGAACGCAGCGCTGCCGCTACGCGGCCCGTATCGATCAGGCCATCCTCATCAAGCAGTTCGGGATAGGGCAGATTAACGCTGCCGGGGATATGCGCCTGCTGAAAAGGCTCGCGCCGTAGCGCACAAACCAGCGGACGCTGCCGCTCCTCAGCCACAGATTCCGTCGAAACCAGCGCGGGTCGTGCGATGCCGAGCTGTACGCTGCCGCGAACCACAGGATGCGCGGCCCCGCTTTCCACCGGCTGAGCAAGACGCTGCCAGGCGGCAAAGCCGCCATCCAGCGCGCGCACGTTTGACCAGCCATAGAGCGCGACCAGCAGATACCAGACGCGCGCAGCATATGCGCCATTAAGTTGGTCGTACACCACCAGCAAACTTTGCGGATTAGCGCCGATGGCCTGAAGCGCAGACGAAAGCTGCTGCGCGCCGGGCGCAGTAAACAGATAAGCGGCGTCCGGCTGAGAAAAATCGCCAAAGAGGTCGGCAAACTGCGCGCCAGGAATATGCTGCTGCGTGAATAGCTCATGGCCGGAGGCAAAGGTTGTCTGACCGCTGCTATCTAACGAACGGTCGACGGAGCAGTCGAGGATAATGACGTGCGCATGATGTTGCGCCAGCCACGCTGCGGAGACTAACGGCCCGGATGGAAAGGTCACGGTCATCGTCACCTCCGCAACGCGCGCTGCTGCCACGCGTCCCGGCTGGGGCGTTCCAGACCAAAGTGCTCGCGTGCGGTCGTGCCCTGATAGTGGCTTTTATGAAGCCCCCGACGCTGCAGCTCCGGGACCACGTAGCGGGCAAACTCCTCAAACGCGCCCGGCAGGTGGGTCGCCTGGATCATAAAACCATCGGCGGCGCCCTGTTCCAGCCACTGCTCCATGGTATCGACAACAGAGGAAACGGAGCCGATCATGTTGCCCTCAGTGCGTGCGCCGTACCAGCGCCCGATGTCGCGGATACTCAGCTTCTCACGCTGGGCAAACTCCCGCACCTCATCATAATGACCCTGCACGCCCACCTCGCCGAGTTCGGGCAACGGGCCGTCAAGATCGTACCGAGTCAGATCGACATTCACGTGATAGGCCAGACGAGAGAGTCCCGCCAGTGGATGCACCCGTTCAGCGAAGGCACGATGCTTTTGCTGTGCATCCGTATCGCTGTCGCCCACCACAACGGTCGCGGCAGGCAAAATGCGTACCTGCTGCGGATCGCGTCCGTGGTCGGTGACGCGCTGCTTCATTTCCTGATAAAACGCGGTGGCCGACGCCAGGGATTCGTGGCTACAGAAAATGACATCTGCCCAGCGCGCGGCAAAATCGCGGCCGCTGGGCGATGCGCCCGCCTGGATCAGCAGCGGATAGCCCTGCGGCATGCGCGGAACATTAAGCGGTCCCTGCGTAGTGACAAAATCGCCGCGAAAATCAACCGAGCGGACTTTTGACGCAAGGCCAAATTCACCGGTCTGTTTATTTTGCTGTAGCGTCTCATCATCCCAGCTGTCCCATAGCTGAGCCGCGGCACTCACCACCTCTTCGGCGCGAGCATAGCGCGCCTCCCTTGGCGGCAGCGTCGGCTGGCCAAAGTTTTGCGCTTCCGCATCCTGAAACGAGGTCACAATATTCCAGCCTGCCCGACCGCCTGTAACATGATCAAAGGTCGCCAGCGCACGCGCCAGGTGAAAAGGTTCGTGATAGCCCGTCGAAAGAGTAGCAGCCAGCCCCAGATGCTCCGTGACGCCCGCCATCACGCCAAGGATCACCAATGGGTCGAGGCGAGGCGTTCCCGATCCCCACTGCACCGCAGGCGCAAAAGAGTTGCCAAGCGAACGCGGCACAGAGAGCGCATCAGGAATAAAGGCCAGATCAAAGCAGGCCGCTTCGAGCAGTTTTGCCACATGGCGATAGTAGTTTGCGGTCAAAAATCCGGGATCGGCGTCAGGATGGCGCCATCCCGAAGTGCCCATTGGGCCCGCATTGAGGAAAGCGGCGAGATGCATAGTCTGTAGTTCTCACTCCGGCTATAAACAGGGAAACGTATCCCGAACAGCCTCCCAACATAGAGCAATCCGCAGAGAACAATTAGATCGATTTATGCAAAGCTTAGCGTGCTAATAAAAATGGCAGGAGGCGCCGTCAGCCTCGGCTCCTCCTGTAGATTTACTTTTTATCCAGCCACACCTGAGAGAGATTACCCTCTATGCCGTCAGCGGTAACGGAGTGATCGTGCACCCGGCGGTTATAGAGAGTAATGAACTGCGGCGAAATCAGATTAATATCAGGCAGCTCCTGTTCGACAATTTTCTGAAACGCTTTAAATTCCTCGACGCGCTTCTGCGGATCGTTTTCCGTTTGCGCGGCCTCCAGAAGGCGATCGACTTCCGGGTTGTGATAATCCGAAGCGTTAGAAAAGGGGACACCTTTGCGGAAATTTTTCGACCAGTAGATGCGCTGCACGCCAACTGTTGGATCATACAGATTGCTGTGGCCATTGAGGGTAAACGCAAAGTCGCGATCGGTATAGATACGGCGCACGAAGCTGGAGAGATCCTGCGCGCGCAGCGTGACTTTGATGCCGATTTTTGCCAGCGCCGAGCGAGTATATTCCGCAGTTTTACGCAAATCCTCCGCTATCGGGTTGTAATCCAGCGTCACGCTGAAGCGCGTGCCGTCACTGCCTTTTGCATAACCCGCCTGATCCAGCAGCGCATTGGCTTTTTCAATATCAAACGCATACGGCGAGGGTGCAGGATCGTGATAAGCCTTAATGCCCGGCGCTATAGGTGAAGCGGTTACCTGACCGAGCCCGAAATAAGCTACCTGCAAAATCACATTACGGTTAATGGCGTGCGCCACTGCCTGACGCACGCGCAGGTCTTTGAAATGCGCGTCGTCGAGGTTGAACTGTAGCGAGCTGACGTTATAGGAATAACTGTTCCCTTTAGTCTCAAATCCCAGCTGGGGCAGCTGCTTAAGACGCGCGATGTCATTGAGCGCGACCGGGGTGCGATAACCCAGATCGGCATCGCCCGTTTCAAAGGCGACGGAGCGCGCAGCGGCATCCGGAATAAATTTTACTACCAGCTGATCGAGATAAGGCCGGTTCTTATCCCAGTAGTCGGGGTTGCGCCGGTAGAGGATATAGCTGCCGCGCACCCATTTATCAAAAATGTAGGGGCCTGTACCCACCGGTGCATTATTGTGCGGGTTGGTCAGCGGATCGCTCCCTTCATAGATATGCTTTGGCACGATGGGCGATTCCGCCGCGGCAAACGCTTTGATCAGATAGGGCGCCGGCCGGGACAGCACCAGCACGGCGGTCAGCGCATCGGGCGTTTCCACCTTCGTGACGTTGGCGAAGGTGCTGGATGCGCGCGGATGCACCTTTTTCAGCAACTCAATGGAGTATGCGACGTCTGCCGAGGTAAACGGCTGGCCATCATGCCATTTAACACCAGGGCGCAGATGGAAAGTATATCGCGTGCCGTCGGCGCTGATCTCCCAACGGGTCGCCAGCTGCGGCTGCGGGTTAAGATCGTAATCGTAGCTGAGCAGCCCTTCGGTCACTTTGGCGCTGACGCTGAGCGCGGGCGTGGCAACGGTGGTCAGGGCGATAAGCGCGGGCGGTTCGTAGTTCAGCACCAGGTTCAGCGTACCGCCCGTCTGGGGTTCCGCAGCCTGCGCGCCGCCGCTAAGCAGCGAGACGCCCAGTGCAGCCGCTAACAGCGAGCGGCGAAAAAGTGGCAGCATGGTTTACTCCGTTTTATAAGTCAGTCGGACATCGTGCCCATAGATTTCAGCGGCGGATTCACTACTGATTAGCTGGTTGGCGATATCACGCGCAACCAGGGCTTCCGGGCGGTTTACCGGCTTGCCCAGCCCGCCTCCGCCAGGGGTTTCAACGATCAAACGGCTGCCTGGCGGGATCACCTGGCGTCCTTTGCCGGAGAGCGTCTCGCCGCTAGAGAGCGTGACGCGTCCCGGCGCGCCGGCGAGCCCGCCTTCCGCGCCCTGAGCAGGGAAGTGAATGCGATCCCAGGCGGCGCCCAGTTCCATCGGAAGCGCCTGACTGTGCGAAAGTTCAATGACCTGGCCCAGGCCGCCGCGCTGCGTGCCGGCACCGCCAGAATCCTGTCGATACTCTTTGCGCCAGAACAACACCGGGCTGATGGATTCCAGAATCTCCAGCGAGACATTGCGTACGCCACTGGGAAAAGAGGTGGTGGAGAGGCCGTCCAGCAGCGGGCGGGCGCCGGTGCCGCCGGTAGAGAAACTGGTGATAGAAAAGCGTGGCTGCGTCAGGGTATGACTGGCGTCGTACTGCGGCAGAATATGGCCGCCAGAGAGCTGAATGTTCCACAGGCAGGACGCGCCTTCAGCGGGCACCTCGCCGGGGCGAGCCTGGCGCAGACAGTTAAACACCACATCCGGCAGCATCTGCCCAATAATGTGGCGCGAGGTGACCGCTGCCGGGTAGGGCGCGTTAAGGATCGAACCTTCCGGCGCATCAATCTTGATGACGCCCAGCGATCCGGCGTTATTGGGAATATCAGCGCCGATCAGGCAGCGAATACCAAAAGAGGTATAGGCGTCGGTGTAGGCTTTCACCACGTTGATGCCTTTGGCCACAAAGCCCGCGCTGCCGGCAAAATCAACGTGAATGCCGTCATGGCCGATAGTCAGCTTCGCCTGTAGACGCAAAGGAGCGTCATAGCCGTCAACCCACAGCTCGCTTTCCCAGCTGCCTGTGGGCCAGCTGCGCACCGCTTCAAGCATCGCCTGTTCGGAGCGCGTCAGAATATATTCTCCAACGGCCTGAAGATCGGGCAGGGCAAACTCATCCAGCAGCGTGAGGAGTCGTCTGGCGCCCACATCATTACACGCCACCAGCGCCAGAAAATCGCCCTCGACCTGCGCCGGTTCACGCACGTTGGCTTTGACGATATTGAGTACGGTTTCGTCGAGCTTCCCGGCATGAATGAATTTGATAATGGGCAGGAACAGCCCTTCGTGCCAGATTTGCTGCCCGTCAGGGCCAGGCCCCAGACCGCCAATATCGATCACATGCAGCGTGGAGGCGAAGATCGCCACCGGACGCTGATGATGAAACACCGGCGTTACCATTGTGATGTCATAGAGATGCCCGGTGCCTTTCCAGGGATCGTTGGTCACCAGCACATCGCCCGGCTGCAAGGTCTCAACAGGAAACACGCGTAAAAAGTGTTTTACCGATTCGGCCATCGAGTTTACGTGCCCCGGCGTGCCGGTCACCGCCTGCGCCACCATGCGGCCATCCGGTAGAAAAACGCCAGCGGAGAGATCGCCCGCCTCGCGGGTTGCGGTGCCAAAGGCGGTGCGGATCAGCGCCTGCGCCTGCTCTTCCACCACCGAAATCAGTCGGTTCCAGATAACCTGATGCTGAATAATCTGTTGGCTCATTGCGCCTCTCCTGCAGAGTGTTGCCGTTCCAGCAGCAGATGCCCTTCAGGCGTGCTGCGCACGGAAAAGTGTTCATCCACCAGCGTGGTGGTTTCGGGATCGACCACCAGCAAGGGGCCTGGGCGCAGGTTTAAATCTTTAAGCTCAGCACGGCCGTACACCGGCACCTGAATGCGGCGCTGCTGGTGAAATGAGTAAAGCGTGCGGGCAGGGTTTTCGTTCTGGCTCTCCGCGTCGCCGTAGGGCGCGGTTGAGGCGATGGCGGGTGCTGGCGCGGCGGCTGTCACCGTCCAGCTGATGGCTTCGACGGCAACGTGATCCAGGCTGCGACCATAAAGCTGGCGATAGGTTTGGGTAAAACGCTGCTGCAGCGCCGCCAGACCCTGGGCATCAAAACGGTTATTTTCCAGCGCAATGGCGACTTCATGTCCCTGACCGGCATAACGCAGATAGACGCTGCGCTGCAGTGACACCGCTGCCGCTCTGTCAGACTGCTGCACAATATGCAGTGCCTGTTCGCTCAGGCTATCCAGCACCTCGTTAACTGCGGCAAAATCGGGATTGTCCAGCCGCTGATAAAAGCTGCGCACCGCCTGATAAGAGACCGGCGCCCAGAGAAAGCCAAGCGCCGAGCCTACACCTGCCGCATGAGGGATCACCACGCGGGTAATACCCAGCTTGCTCGCCAGTCGTGCGGCGTGTAAGGGGGCGGCGCCGCCAAAGGCGATAAGCGTGTAGCTGTCTACCTGTTTCCCTGATTCACTGGCATGAACGCGCGCCGCGTTAGCCATGTTTTCGGCAATGATCTCCGTTACCGCCAGCGCCGCATCGTCGATCGCCAGCCCCAGCGGTTCGCCGACCTGCACATTCAGCGCCTGCGCGGCTTTACTGACGTTTAACTCCACCTTGCCGCCAGCAAAGCGGGTTGGATCCAGCAGACCCAGCTGCGCGTTAGCATCGGTGATCGTGACCAGCTCGCCGCCAAGATTGTAGCTGACCGGTCCCGGCGAGGAGCCTGCGCTGTCTGGCCCTACCTGCAGGCGACGCAGATTGTCGATACGCGCAATGGAACCGCCGCCAGCACCAATCTCCACCAGATCGATAACCGGAATGCGGATGGGCAGGCCAGAGCCCTTCTGATGGCGATGGACACGGCCAAATTCGAAGCTGCGAGAGATTTGCGGCTGGAAATCATCGATAAAGCAGATCTTTGCCGTTGTGCCGCCCATATCAAACGACAGTACCTTGCTCAACGCCAGCTGACTGGCAATGTTGCTGGCGAGAATGGCGCCGCCCGCTGGGCCTGATTCCACCAGCCTCACCGGTTCGCTGATGCCGTTTTCCAGCGTGGTAATACCGCCGCCAGAGGTCATCAGGCAGGGCTCCACCCGCAGCCCGTGCGCGCGGAGCTGCTGTTGCAGGCGTTGCAGATAACCGGCAACCAGCGGTTGAACATAGGCATTGGCGCAGACGGTTGAGAGACGCTCATATTCACGGATTTCCGGACAGACATCGCTGGAGAGAGAAAACGTCACCTCCGGCAGCAGATCGCGCAGAATGTCTGCGGTGCGCTGTTCATGCTGAGGGTTGATAAAACTTTGCAGAAAGCCGATGCCAACGCTTTCGATATTGTGCGCGCGAAGTTCATCAGCCAGCGCGATAATCTGCGCTTCGTTTAGCGGGATGCGCACCTTTCCCTGCGCATCGATGCGCTCTTCAACTGTGAAGCGCCACCGGCGTTCGACCAGCGGACGGGGCTTTTGCAGAAAGACATCATACTGGGCAAAGCGGTCTTCCTGACCAATCTCGACCAGATCGCGGAATCCTGCGCTGGTGATCAGCGCGGTGCGCGCGCCTTTACGCTCAATTAGCGCATTGGTTGCCAGCGTGGTGCCGAGAATAAGCAGGTCAATATCGCCAAAACCAATGGCGGCCTGCTCCAGTACATCGCTGATGCCGGCGATCACCGCGCGCTCTGGCGCCGCCGCGCTGGTCAATATTTTGGCTGAGAACTGGGCGCTATTTCGCAGCATCACAATATCGGTGAATGTACCGCCTACATCAACGGCCACCCGGTTAACAGGTTTAACTTCAGGTCGTTCTGACATACCTTCGCCTTTACAGATAATTGAAGCGTGAGGGCGTCATTAACCAGGATTGGCTTTGCGTTGACTACTGAGTATTTCGGGTTAGTTCATGCGCCACAGGCATAAGAAGCCTGTGCGTCTGAATATCTCCGCAGCGGCAAAAGATTGCCGGAAATATTATTAAGATTAAAAAAGCGCGCCTGTTAGTTTCCCCTCTTCCAAAAGAGGGTGATGGAAGGACGCTGGCTATGCAGCAGAGAAGCCACTGGCTGATCGCAGTGATTATCAGAACGGCGCTTCAGGTCGTGCCAACGTTTATCGGGATTTTAGCGATTATGTTTCTTATCCTGAAAGCGATTCCCGGCGACGCGGTAGACGTGCTGGCTGGCGAGTCAGGAGGCGCTAGCGCCAGCAGCATGGCGCTAATGCGCGAGCAATATGGTCTGAATTTGCCCGCCTGGCAGCAGTTTCTCAACTGGAGCGGCCAGCTTGTTCAGGGCAACCTGGGCTATTCGCTGCGTTTTAATACCCCTGTTACCACGCTGATATTATCCCGGCTTCCGGCGACGCTGCTATTAATGGTCGCCGCTCAGGGCGTGGCATTAATTATGGGCGTGCTGTTCGGCGTCATTATGGCGTTATTCGTTGGACGCTGGCCTGACCGCTTACTCTCATTTGTCAGCCTGCTGCTTTATTCTCTGCCTGGCTTCTGGATCGGCTTAATGTTGCTGGTGCTGTTTTCTGTGCAGCTGGGCTGGCTGCCCAGCAGCGGTAATATGACTATCGGCACCCATTTACAGGGCTGGGCCTGGTTACAGGATCTTATTGCTCATGCGCTGCTGCCGGTGTTTTCCCTGGCGAGCTTTTTTCTGGCTATTTATGCCCGTCTGACGCGTGCAGCAATGCTTGAAATCGCCCATCAGGATTTTGTGCGTACTGCCGTGGCCAAAGGGCTGTCGCCGCTGCGCGTGACGCTGGTGCATGTGCTGCGCTGCGCGCTGATCCCGCTGGTGACCGTCAGCGGCATGCATATCGCCACGCTGCTAAGCGGCGCTGCCGTCGTAGAAACCGTGTTCGCCTGGCCGGGTCTTGGCCGACTGGCGCTGGACGCGGTAATGGCGCGAGACGTCAATATTCTGCTGGGCATCCTGTTTTTTTCTTCTCTGATGGTGTTGATTGCCAACTTTCTCGTGGATGTGATCCACGCCTGGCTTGATCCCCGTATTGCGAGGTGCTAAATGTCGACCTTACCGACGCCAGTTACCCTGCCGTTTGTCTCTCATCGCGCCCTGCGCCAGCTGCTGCGCAACCCGGCAGGTGTGGCCGGCCTGATGATCCTGTTGCTGGTGGTGGTAATGGCGTTGACGGCGCCCTGGCTCTATCCAGGCGATCCGCTGGATATGGTGGCGTCGCCTTTGCTGCCGCCCGGCGCCGATCGCGCCTGGCCGCTGGGAACCGACGCGATGGGCCGCGATCTGTCGGCGGCAATTTTTCATGGGGCGCGCGTCTCGCTGCTGATTGGCGTCGGCGCCACGCTGACTGGCCTGATTGCCGGTATGCTGATTGGCGGCCTGAGCGGCTATTTTGGCGGCCTGACGGACAATATCCTGATGCGCATCACCACGCTGTTTCAGACCATGCCCGCGTTTCTGCTGGTGATCATCATTCTGGCTATTTCGACGCCATCGGCAGAGTTAATCACCCTGAGTATTGGCGTAACCACCTGGCCGACTATCGCGCGTCTGGTGCGAGCTGAGTTTCGCAGCCTGCGCGAATCCGATTTCGTCCTGGCGGCGCGCTGCCAGGGATTTTCAGCCTGGCACATTATGACGCGGGAAATGCTGCCTAACGCACTGCCTGCCATTCTTGTGACCGCTTCAGTCATGGTGGCGTCGGCCATCCTGATGGAAGCCGCGCTCTCTTTCCTGGGGTTAGGCGATCCCAACGTCGTGAGCTGGGGCTTTCTGATCGGCAGCGGTCGCGAGATGCTGCGTACCGCCTGGTATCTGACTGCCGAACCGGGGCTGGCGCTGGTTATTACGCTGTTGGGCCTGAATTTGCTGGGCGATGCGCTAAATGATGCCCTGAACCCAAGATTAAGGGAACGCTAATGCAACCGCTGCTTTCCGTAGAGAATTTACAGGTTGGTTTCGGCCATCATGCCGCAGTAAAAGGGGTGAGCTTTACGCTGGAAAAGGGTGAGATGGTCGCGCTGGTTGGCGAGTCAGGCAGCGGTAAATCTGTCACCGCGTTAGCGATGATGGGCCTGCTGCCGAAACAGGCAGAGGTCAGCGGTCGCGTGCAGTTTAACGGACGGGATCTGCTCAGGCTGTCGGCGCCTGCGCTGCGTGAGCTACGAGGCAATAGCCTGTCGATGATTTTTCAGGAGCCGATGACCTCACTCAATCCTGTCTATAGCGTAGGCGCGCAGATAGCAGAAACCCTGCGTATACATCAGCACCTGAGCCGTCAACAGGCGCGCGCGCGCGCGATTGAGCTAATGGCGCTGGTCAATATCCCCGAGCCCGTCCGTCGCGTGGATGATTTTCCCCATCAGCTGTCGGGCGGCCAGCGCCAGCGCGTGATGATAGCAATGGCGATAGCCTGTGAACCCCGGCTGTTAATTGCCGACGAGCCGACAACGGCATTAGACGTCACGGTACAGGCCAGCATCATGACGCTGCTGGATCGGCTGCGTAGAGAGCTTTCACTCAGCGTGCTGATGATTACGCACGATCTCGGGCTGGTCTCTCAGTGGGCGGACAGGGTGGCCGTCATGCATAACGGCACGATTGTGGAACAGGCCGCAACGGCACAGCTCTTCCGCCAGCCTCGCCACGACTATACGCGCGGGCTGATGGCTGCGGCGTGGCTGGACGAGCGCGATCTGCACTACCGCCAGCGCCTGTTAACGGAAATTCGCCACGAGGGTGCGGGAGAGTTTCGCCTTCATCGCCCCCCAATGCTGCCGTTTCCACCGCTGCGCAACAGGCAGGCTGACACGCCGCTGCTGTCGGTTAAGGCGCTGGAGGTCAGCTACCGTCAGGGCGGCACGCGTAAGCCTGCGCTGCAACGGGTAGGCTTTGATGTCTATGCTGGCGAGACGCTGGGTCTGGTAGGTGAATCCGGCTGCGGCAAATCAACGCTGTCGCGCACCATACTGCGCCTGCTGCGTCCTGATGGCGGAGAGGTGTTGCTGGATGGCGTCGATATTGCTCAGCAGCCTGAGCCCGCGCTGAAAAATCTGCGTAAAAGCGTACAGATGATTTTTCAGGATCCCTATGCTTCGCTCAATCCGCGCCAGACTATTTTCACCCTCCTCGATTCGGTGCTGCGGCTGCACGATCCTGCGCCTGCAGCGGAACGCCTGCGGCGCATTCATACCATGCTGGACCGCGTCGGCTTGCCGCGTCAGTCGCTCCACCGCTATGCCCATGAATTTTCTGGTGGTCAGCGCCAGCGTATCGGCATCGCGCGCGCGTTAATCGTGAAGCCGCGGCTGGTGATATGCGATGAAGCGGTATCCGCGCTGGATGTCTCGATACAGGCGCAAATCCTTAATTTGCTACTGGAGATGAAACAGGAGATGGGGCTGAGTTACCTGTTTATCTCCCACAATCTGGCGGTGGTGCGCTATATGTCAGACCGTATTATGGTGATGAACCAGGGCGAGATTGTTGAGACGGGCGAAGCGGGCGAAATATGGCGTCACCCGCAACACGCTTATACTCGACAACTGTTGTCAGCAGCAATCGGGACGGAGACAACGTTAATCACAGCTGAAGCTGTTTCCGCCTGATAACGCTTCCTGGCACCGTTTTGTGTGCAGGGATGCCGGCTACGCCGCCGTACTTTGCTCAAAAAATTGCATCAGCAGCTGCCAGAGATGCTGTGCGGCAGGCGTAAAGCGATGATCGGCGCTGCGTAACAGGTGACACTGGCTTTCGCGCGCGATGCGATGTCGAACCGGGACGGCCACCAGATCTCGTGAGGCTAATACCTCTTCCACCACTTTTGCGGTCATAAAGGCGATCCCCATTCCCGCCTGGCTCAACGCAATAGCGCTGCTGAACAGATTGCAGTTATACGCCGGGCTGAATACCAGACCCTCCTGGTTGAACATAACGTTCATATAACTCTGGATGCCAAAATCTTTATTCATGCTGATAAGGGAATAGCGGGCCAGTTCCGCCACGTCCACCTGTTCATTTTGCGCGATGGGATGATCGCTGCGGACAATGGCGCAGATGGGGCCACGGTTAAAACTGTGGCATTTCAGGCCGGGCGGACCCGCCGGACCGAAGCCCACGCCCATATCAACATCCCCTTTGGTAATCAGGGTCACTGTTGTTTGCATGTCACCCGACAGGATATCGATAAACACCTCGGGAAAGGTTTGTGAAAAGGGCTGTAACACATGCTTCACTACCTCGTCGACCATGCCCTGACCCACACGCAGGCTTATTGAGCCGCCGCGCTTATGGCGCAAATCCTTTAGCTGCCGCTCTAACTGACTTCTGCGCTGACGGGTCTGAGCGTAGTCCTCTGCCAGCAATTTACCCGCTTCTGTCAGCACCACATTGCGGCCGCGTCGCTCTAACAGCGGCAACTGCATATCGCGCGCCAGCTGGGAAAGCTGACGGCTGACCGCGGCCGGGTCAACATCCAGCGCCTCCGCCGCCCGCCGAATACCGCCATGTATGCCGACTTCATACAAATATCTTATCGATCTTTCAGGATAGAGCTGCATAGCCATAGGTTCTTTATATCTGTTGATATTAAGGCAACAATAATAGCGATTTACGCCCATTTTTTAAGCCCGACTTTATCCTCATACTCCAGAATTCACACTGTGAGGACCGGGTTAATGAAAAATATTATAAATTATTTACAGCAGCACGCAGATGAAATCCTCTTTGATATCAAAAGACTGGTAGAGGCAGAATCCCCCTCGATGAACAAGGCTGCGGTCGATCGCTGCGGTGACGTGCTGCGCGCGCTGTTTGCTGAACGTCTGGGTATTGATGCGGAAATTGATGAGCAGGAAACTTATGGCAACCATCTGAAATTTACCCTGGGTTCAGGCCCTGAGCAGACGGTGTTACTGGGACATTTTGACACCGTCTGGGACCAGGGCGAGCTGGCGCTGCGCGAAGAGGAAGGCAGGCTCTATGGCCCTGGCGTGCTGGATATGAAGGCGGGTCTGGTTCAGGCTATCTGGGCCGCTCGCGCGTTGAAAGAACAGGATTTACTCGGAGAGAAACGCATCGTCTTTCTCTGCGGTAGCGATGAGGAGGTCGGCAGCCCCAGTTCCAGAGACTGGCTATGTCAGCATGCAGCAGGATCGGCGCAGGTTCTGGTTGTCGAGCCCGCCGTGGCCGGATCGGGCGCCTTAAAAATCGCCAGAAAGGGCACCGGCCAGTACCAAATCGCCATCACCGGCCTCGCCGCCCATGCGGGCAATAATCCTGAAGAGGGGATCAGCGCGGTACAGGAGATGGCGCATCAGGTGCTGTTCCTGCACGCGCTGAATGCGCCGGAGCGCGGCACCACCGTCAATGTGGGCATCGCCCAGGGCGGCAGCCGTATCAATGTGGTGGCGGACAGAGCGGTGCTGGGCATTGATACACGCGTGACCAGCGAAGAAGAGGCCAGCCGCATCGACGCTGAAATTATGAGCATCAAGCCCTGTTTGCCGGGGATTACGCTCGAGATCAGCGGATCGCAGTCGCGTCCGCCGATGCGTCAGACGCCTGCGTCACGCGTGCTGATGGATCGCGCCCGTCTTATTGCCGGTCAGCTTGGATTTGCTGTTGAAGGGCAAGCCGTAGGCGGCGGCAGTGACGGCAATTTTACCGCTGCGGCAGGCATCCCTACGCTGGACGGACTCGGCGCCACGGGCGCAGGCATTCATGCGCGTCATGAGCACATCCTTGTGGCCGATATCGCGCCGCGCGCCGCGCTGGTTGCAGGTCTGATCCTGGCGGATGCGGGTAAAGAGGGCGACACGCATGTCTCAGGTTAATATTGAGCAAAAAGGCGCGGTCCAGCCCGGTGCGGCCAGGAGTGAGCAAAGCCCTTACCTGCTGCTGTTTATTATTCTGGTGCTGGCCGCTGTCGCCACCTGGATTATTCCGGCGGGCAAATTCGATCATGAAACCCGCAATGGCATCACCTTCGCGGTAAAGGGAAGCCTGCATGAGGTGGCCCGCTCCGGTGTTTATCCTGGCGAAATCTTTATGGCCATCGTGCAGGGCGTGATCAAAGCCGCGCCGATTATCTTCCTCATTCTTTTTACCGGAGGATTGCTGGCGGTGATTGAAGCCACGGGGGCGATTGCCACCGCGCTTAACTCACTGTCGCGCAGCACCAAAATTAGCGATACGCGCGTCATACTGATTTTTGGCGTGATTTTCGCCATCCTTGGCACCACCGGCGTGGTGCAGAACTCGGTGGTGGCCTTTGTGCCCATCGGCCTGCTCGTCGCCCGCTCGCTGGGTTTATCCCCGATGATTGGCACGGCTCTCGTCTACCTGACCTGTGCCGCCGGGTTCAATGTCTCTGTCTTAGGGCCGGCAACCACCGGACTGACGCAGCATCTGGCGCAGCTGCCCCTGTTTTCAGGCATGCTGCTGCGCGGCATCACCTGTTTGCTGTTTGTCATCACGGTGATGGTCTACCTCATCATTCAGGTGAAGCGACTGCGTGCGGATGGCCAGGTGCGCTCAGAACAGATGGTGCAAAGCGACACTAAGCTGGTGATTACCGGACGGCACAAGCTGATCCTGATAGCCTGCGCGGTCACGCTGCTGGCCTTTATGGCGGGGACGGTAACGCTGCACTGGGCGACCAATGAAATGTCGGCGATGTTCATTATCCTGTCGATCGTGGTCGGGATGATCGGACGCATGTCCGGTTCCGCCATTGCCAATACCTTCCTCGCGGGCTGTTCCCAGCTGGTGAAAGGGGGCTTTATCGTCGGGATGGCGGGCGCCATTTCGGTTGTGCTGCAGCAGGGAAATATCCTCGATCCGATCGTGGGCTTTTTATCCGATCTGCTGGCGCCGGTTCATCCCGCCATTGCCGCCGTCGGCATGTTTGTGAGCGCCGCCCTGATGCATTTCGGCATTTCATCAGGATCGGGCGAGTCGGCGCTGTTAATCCCCATTTTTTCACCGCTGGGCGACAATCTTGGGCTGACGCGGCAGGTCACGGTGCAAACGGTGCTGTTGGGCGAGGGGATCGTGAACTCCATCAGTCCCACTTCCGGCGTGTTGATGGCGGCGCTGGCCACCGCCAATATCTCCTTTGGCAAATGGATCAAATTTGTCGCGCCGGTGGTGGCGATCTGGTTTGTGATTTGCGTGGTGACGCTGTTAATCGGCGTGGCCATCAACTGGGGACCGTTCTGACGCCCTCTGGCCGTGGAGTCACCGCCTGTGATGGGAAAGAGCCACTTTACGTGGCTCTTTTGCTGTGGCGAATTGTAAAATTCCGGATGACAACCCGGCATGCTCTGTGCAGGATGTTTTTTTTCATTTCAGGGAACCACCATGAGTGCAAAAGCGGCAACGTTAGAGGGTCGGATTCGACAGCAATGGGATCGCCTCTCCAGCCATGAGCAGCGACTGGCTGACGTACTGCTGGCAGCGCCTGGGCAACTGGCGATGAACACCGCCACCGAACTGGCGCAGAGCGCGGGCGTCTCTAAAGCTACCACTACCCGCTTCTTTCGCCATCTCGGCTACGAAAGCTACGAAGCCGCGCGTCGCCAGGCGCGGGAGATGCAGAGCAGCGGATCGCCGCTCTATCTGCAAGCGGTGCCGACGGCGTCGCCCCTCGCCAGCATCATGCAGCAGCATCTGGAAAAAGAGATCGCCAATCTGGTCAACAGCTATCGCACGCTGGACAGCGACCAGCTCCAGCAGGCCGTCAGCGCCATTGCCCAGGCGCGACGCGTGGTGGTGATGGGCTGGCGCCATAGCCAGACCATCGCCCAGCTGATCTACCGCGACCTGGTGCATATCCATCCTGATGTGCGCCTGTTGCCGCGGCCCGGTGATTCACTGGCAGAGCATCTTGCTGCGCTTAACCAGCAGGACGTGGTGATTTGCGTTGGGCTGCGCCGCCGTATGCCGGCGCTGGAAGCGGCGATGAACGCGCTGGCGGAGCGAGAAGTGCCGATGCTCTATATCGCCGATGTGCTTTCCGGCAAACCGGCGCGGCATGCGCAGTGGGTGGTGCGCTGCCACACCGACAGCAGCCTACTGTTCGACAGCACCACCGCACTCTCCGGCGTGTGCAATCTGCTTTGCTCGCTGGTGGCCCGACAAATGGGCAAAACCGGCAACGATCACCTGGCGCAGGTTGAAGCCCTGCATCAGGCTCTCGACGAACTCGAATAACGCCCCTTTCTGGCGCATCCCGCGCCAGTCATCGCGCCGAAACGGTGCAACCCTCCCCAGGCGCAGGCGTCCCGTTTTCCCGCCTGTGAAATTTAAGAAATATAAATTTAAATAAAAGAAACATTTGTTTCTCACTGATTTTATTAACTAAAGCATCCTGTTCTCTCAATGCGTCATCGGGTGAGTGAAAAATCTGGCACAAAACATGCTCAGTAGAAAAAGAGATTTCACCACACCAGGGAAACACCACAATGAAAAAAAACGCACTGCTGATCGCCGTACTTCTCTCTGTTGGCACCATGGCGCAGGCGCAAGCCGACACCCTGGCCGACATCAAAAGCAGCGGCAAAATCACCGTTGGCATCGATCCAACCTTTCCTCCATACGAATACACCGACGACAAAGGGGAGATCACCGGCTACAGCGTGGCGATTATGCAATCTTTCGCGAAAGATCTCGGGGTGAAAGTGGAATTCCAGAAAACCGCTTTCAGCGGCATTTTGCCTGGCCTGATCTCCGGCTCGTTCAATGCCGAAGGATCCTCGCTCAACCTCACCGCTGAGCGCGCCAAAAAAGTGCTGTTCACCGTGCCCTACAGCAAAACCGTTAACGGCGTGCTGATGCGTGAAGAGGCGGCGAAAGCGTTCAGCGGTAAAACCCTCAGTCCGGAAAGCCTCTCTGGTTTGCGTGGCGCCGTGAAAACCTCCAGCGTGCCGGAGCAGCTGCTGAAAACCTTTAACCAGCAGCTGAAAAAAGAGGGCAAAAAACCGATCGCTATCATCAACGTGGACTCGCTGGATCAGACGGTCAGCACCCTGATGACCAAGCGCGCTGATTTCGTCTATGACGACATCTCGGTACTGGCGCCCGTGGCGAAAAAATATGCCGGCAAAGTGGCGCAGGCAGGCGAAGTGGGGCCGTCGCAGTGGATGGGCTGGGCAACGCGCAAAGAGGACGGCAGCCTGAACAAAGCCATCAGCGACCATATTCTGGCCATGCAGAAAAATGGCGAGCTGACAACGCTGCAGCAGCACTATCTCGGCACCACCTTTACCGTGCCCGCCAGCGATTTCATTCCTCAGGAGTAACTATGTGCCAGTGCAACCTGACCGTGCCTGCGGGCCACGGAAAGACCTTTCGCGTGCGTAAAGGGCAGTTTATTACCGTCATTGACAGTGAAGGGCAGCAGGCGGCCGATTTTGTCGCGGTTAACGCTGACGACCTCAACGAAAAGTTGTCGCCGGTGCATACCCGTCAGCAGCTGCGCTCGCTGTTCTTTCAGCCGGGCGACGCGCTCTGGTCGAGTGAAAACCGTCCGATGCTGCGCATTCTGGCCGACAGCATCGGCATTCACGACGCCAACGTGCCCGCTTGCGATCGCACCCGTTTCAGCGTGGATTTCGGCGTTGAAGGGCATCGCAACTGCGTGGATAACCTGCTTGAAGGGCTGAAGGCCTTTGGCGTGACCTACTTCTCGCTGCCGGAGCCGTTCAACCTGTTCCAGAACGGCCCGGTAACGGCCGATGGCCGTATGGAGGTGACCGACCCCAACAGCCAGGCGGGTGACAGTATCACGTTTGAAGCGCTGTGCGACCTGATCTGCGCGGTGTCGTCCTGCCCGCAGGACATTATTCCCGGCAACGGGCTACAGGTTACGCCCATCGAGATCGTGGTGAGCGACCGTTTCCACGCAGAGGAGATGCATCATGCTGTTAATGCGTGAAAATTATAGCGAGACCGCGCTGCGCACCCAGGCGCCATCCGTCACGGTCGAGCCGGGCAGCGCCGGAGCCATCAGGGTGCTGCGCGGCCAGCTGCTGCGTATTACCGCGCAGGGCGACGGCGCGGTGGCCTCGCTGTTCGGCTTTAGCCTGGCCGATCCGGCGGTGTGGCTCTCTGTGCATCACACTCGCGTCTTCAGCAACAGCTATCTGCTCGGCTCCGGGATGCGCCTGGTGAATAACCGTCGTCGCCCAATGATGGTGCTGGGCAAAGACAGCGTGAAGCGTCACGACCTGCTGCTGCCCGCCTCGACGCGCGCGTTTCTTGCCGGGCGCGGCTATCAGGGCGAAGAGGGCTGTCTGGAAGCGGTGAAGAGCGAGCTGGCGCGGCTGGATATGACGGTGCCGAAGCTGCCGGACCCGATCAACCTGTTTATGCACGTCAGGCTGACACGCGCCGGCGAGATTCTGCCTGAGCCAAACCTGACCAGAGCGGGCGACAGCATCACCTGTCGCGTCGTGATGGACACGCAGTTTATCGTCTCTGCATGCAACACCGGGATTGAGGGCAACGATCGTCCGGCGCCGCTGCTGTTATCGGTGGCGGAAAACCTGCACGACTTTAACGCGGAGTAGCGCATGGGGCTGGATCCACAGGTAGTGGCCGCGCTGCCGGAACTCGGACACGGCCTGCTGATGACGCTGGTGCTGACCCTGCTCGCGTCGCTGGTCAGCGTGGTGATGGGGCAGCTTGGCTGCTTCCTGCAGCTGCGTCGTGGTGGGATCTGGCGCGCGATTGGCCGGCTGTATGTCAGCCTGATGCGAGGCACGCCCGCCATCGTGCAGCTGTTTGTGGTGTTTTTTACCCTGCCGCGCCTTGGGCTGGGCGGCCAGCCGATGCTGGCTGCGGTGATCGCCATCGGCCTCAACAGCGGGGCCTATGTCGCGGAGATATTGCGCGTTAACCGCTCGCTGGTGACGCGCGGCCAGCTGGAAGCGGCGCGTACGCTGGGTTTAAGCCGGCTGTTAACCTGGTGGTATGTGGTTAACCCACAGGTGATGCGGGCGAGCCTGCCGATGCTGGTCAACGAGTTCACGATTCTGCTGAAAACCACGCCGCTGGCGTCGGTGGTGGCCCTGACGGAACTCACCTACGCCGGGCAAATTGTTATTGCGCGCACCTATGAAGCGACCCAGGTGCTGCTGCTGGTGGCGGCGGGTTATCTGTTGATCGCCATGCCGCTGATTGCCGCGGCAAGACGTCTTGAAACTAAAAAGAGGAGAGCGTAATGGACTGGCAGGCGATTCTCTCTTCCTTGCCCTCGCTGGGTGACGGCATGCTCGCCACGCTGCAACTCTGTCTTGTCGCGGCGCTCTGCTCGCTGAGCTGGGGCGCGCTGATGGCGCTGCTGCTGATGCGCGCCTCGCCGTTCTGGCTGCGGTTGCTCCATCTTTACAGCGGGTTAACCCTGGCGCTGCCGCTGCTGGTGGTGATCTATCTGCTCTACTTTGTGCTGCCCGAGTATGACATCACCCTGTCGTCCCCGGTGGTGGGCGTGCTGGCGTTGACGCTCTACTACGCGCCTTACATCGCCCAGGTGATCCGGGCGGCCATCGATGCGCTTCCCAAAGGGCAGTGGGAAGCGGGTCGGGTATTAGGCCTGAGCCGCCGCGAGCAGCTGCGCGACGTGGTGCTGCCGCAAACGCTGCCGCAGATGCTGTCGCCGCTGGTCGGGCTAATGATCGGTTTAATTAAGGATTCTGCGCTGCTGTCGATCGTCTCGGTGCAGGAGTTTATGTACGCCGCTAAACAGGCGATTTCGGATACCTACGCGCCGCTGGAGATCTATCTGACGGTGGCGCTCTGTTACTGGCTGCTCAACAGCCTTATCGACTGGCTGGCCCGCAGCCTTGAATCTCGCATGACGCGCTATCGTCGCGCTGTGCAGCATTAACCAGGAGAACAACATGTCAGCTGAATTTCAGCATCGCGAAGCGCTAACCCTTCCCGCGCGCTACGGCAAAGCGGTGCGCCTGAAGAAAGGAGAAGCGGTGCAGGTGATCAACCTGCACGGCACCCAGGTGGTGGACTGCTGGGCCTATAACGCGCATGACGTCAGCGAATATATGAGCATGGAAGCCACGCGGGTGTGGAATCAGCGCCTTAACCCGCAGGTTGGGGATAGCTTTATCACCAGCCAGCGTCATCCGATTCTGACGCTGGTGGCGGATACCTCGCCGGGCGTGCACGACACCTTTATGGCGGCGTGCGATGCGCGCCGTTATGAACTTCTGGGCTGCACCGAACCCCATCGCAACTGTCACGACAACCTGTTTGAAGCCATGCGCGAGCTGGACGTCGCGCTGCCGCACGGCAATCTGGCGTCGTTTAATATCTTCATGAACATTCAGGTGCAGCCGGACGGCATCACGCTGAAAACCCTGCCGGTGGTGACTAAGCCGGGCGACTACATTGTCCTGCGCGCGGAGATGGAGTGCTTTGTCGCCTTCTCAGCCTGCCCGCAGGATATTGTCAGCATTCAGGGGCAGGGCGACAACACCCCGCGCGATGCCGAACTGCGTATTCTGACTGCGGGTTTTCCGCAGGTGCAGCTGCAGGGGCCGTGGATCCCGGCGTGACGGGGCGCTTTCTCCCGGTTTCAAAACAACCGAACCCGTGAAAACCGGCGGGTTCGGTTAACCAGGGAAGAGCTATTCACACTCAACGCCGGCTATTCTCTTCAGCTCATCGCGGGCGCCGGGCGCAACAGCCAGCACTTTCGCGCCTTTGGTTAAGCGATCCCCTTCAGTGTTAAAGGGCAGATACCAGCCGCCCGCTTCACGCACCAGGCAATAACCCGCCAGACAATCCCAGGCGTGCATATAGGGCTCAACGTAGCCCACCACGCGCCCGGCCGCGACCCAGGCCAGCATCAACGCGCCCGATCCGATGCGAATAAAATTCCCGCCCGCCGCCAGCAGTGCGGTCAGCAGTTCGCCTACGGCCTGCGGAGTGACATAGCTGTTCGCGCCAAAACCCACCACATGGTTTTGCAGGGTTCTGGCAGGATCGACCTGCAGGACGCGACCATTCAGCGTCGCGCCTTGTCCAGTGGCGGCGACATAACATTCGTCAAAGCATGGCGCGAAGATCACGCCAATCACCGGTTCGCCCTGATACAACACCGCAATGGAAACGCACCAGTTGGGCATGCCGTTGAGAAACGGGCTGGTGCCGTCGATGGGATCCACCACCCAGGTATAGCCCGACGAGCCAGGCTGCAGGCCGAACTCTTCGCCTAAGAATCCATCTGCCGCGAAGCGCTCCCGAATACGCGCGTCAATCATTTGCTCGACATCGCGATCGGCCCTGGAAACGACATCCTGTAAGTCTTTTTTGGTTTCAACCACTAAACTGTCGCGCTGGTGGAACCAGCTAAGCGCAAGATTACCGGCGTCGCGCGCCGTTTCTTCTGCCAGCGCCAGACGCGACATCAATGCGTTGCGATCAATCTCACTCATATTATTTCCTTCATTGCCGGATTTCAGGGGGCGATCAGCGCCAGTCCCTGCGGTTTAAAATCGACGTTGACGTTCGCCGCGAGCGGCAGCCTGCTTTCCATCTGGTTATCCACAATAAACAACGATCCCAGAGGCGTTTTCACCTCATATTCAATATGATCGCCGAGCCAGGTGGCATGGAGGATTTCGCCCGGCAGCGCACCTTCGCCGGAGGTATGCAGCGTAATAAACTGCGGCCGCACGGAAAGCTGCGCTTTTCCGGGCACCGCGCCGCTGCCGGGCACGCGGTAAAGCTGTCTGCCGAGGCGTACCAGCGCCTCGTCACCCTCCAGCGACTCCACTTCACAGGCGAGAATGTTGGCCTCGCCCATAAAATCGGCAATGAAAACGGAATTGGGCGAACGGTAAAGCGTTTCGGGCGCGCCCTGCTGAGCGATTTTTCCCTCCTGCATCACGATGATTTTGTCGGAAACGGCCAGCGCTTCCTCCTGATCGTGCGTGACGTACACCGCGGTAAAGCCCAGACGCTGCTGCAAATCGCGAATATCGGTACGCACGCGGCGGCGCAGCCGCTCATCCAGATTGGATAGCGGCTCGTCCAGCAGCAGCACCTGCGGCTCCAGCACCAGCGCACGCGCCACCGCAATTCGCTGTTGCTGGCCGCCGGAAAGCTCCGATGGCAGCTGGTCGCCCTGGTTTTCCAGGCCCACCAGTTTTAGCCCCTCCCGCGCGCGATCCCGCGCTTCACGCTGGCTTATGCCGCCGGACAGCAGGCCATATTTCACATTTTCCAGCGCCGACATATGCGGAAACAGCGCATAGGACTGAAACACCATCGCAACGTCACGCTCGTTGGCGGGCAGGTGCGTCACATCTTTGCCGCCGATAAAAATGCGCCCGGCGGAGGGATGCTCCAGACCGGCCAGCAAACGCAGCGTGGTGGTTTTGCCGCAGCCGGACGGACCGAGCAGCGTCACCAGCGTGCCGGCTTCAACCGTCAGCGAGAGATCCGGCACGGCCGTAAACCCGGCGAAGCGTTTAGCCACATGTTCAAAGACCACAGTTCCTGCTGTTGCAGTGCTCATACGGCATTCTCCTGAGTTAACGAGGTGGGGGCGGCCGGCGCCGCGGCGATGGCGCGGCTGTTAACGGTTCGACGCAGGCGCCGCTCGCCGACCAGCAGCTGGAAGAGCGCAATGATGGCGAGCATCACGACGATCAGCACAGAGGAATAGGCTATCGCCACGCCATACTCGCCATTTTCCACCAGCCCGACGATGTAGGATGTCGCCATGTTGTACTGCGCGCTGACCAGAAAAATCACGGCGCTGATGGAGGTGATAGCGCGCACAAAGGCGTAGACCAGCGCGGCGCTAATGGCCGGTTTCAGCAGCGGCAGCACCACTTTGCGCAGCGTGCGGAAGCTGGTCGCGCCCAGCGTCAGAGAGGCTTCATCCAGGCTTTTATCGAGCTGGCTCATGGCCGCTATGCCGCCGCGCACGCCGACGGGCATATTGCGGAAAACAAAACAGACGATAAGAATCAACGCGGTGCCAGTGATCTCCAGCGGCGGGAGGTTAAAGGCCATGACGTAGCTGACGCCAATGACCGTGCCGGGAATGGCAAAGCTCAGCATCAGGGCAAATTCAAACGCCTGGCGTCCGGCGAACTTCTGCCGCACGATCAGCCAGGCGGTCAGTAACCCGACGATAGCGGTAAGCGGCGCGGCGATCAGGGCGATCTCTATGGTGGTCCAGAAGGAGTTCCACGCGACGCCGCTCCAGACCAGATGACCCTCCTGCAGCGTGACGCGGAAGGCGTGAATGTAGTGCTGCAGCGTCAGGCTGTTATCCAGCCCCCATGACTGAACAAACCCGCCGACCATGATCATGCCGTAGACCACCAGCGTGAACGCTCCCCACGGGATCACCACGCCGTAAACGCCGATACGCATCGGCTTCGGCAACGCGCTATGGCTGCCGCCATCGCCTTTGCCGGTCACGGTGGCAAAGTTTTTGCCGGACAGCCACAGGCGCTGAATGATAAAGGCGCACAGGGTAAAACAGAGCAGGATCATCGCCAGCACCGCTGCCCGGCTGGGATCGTTCTGCGCGCCGACCACGGAAAAAAAGATCTCGGTCGACAGGACGCCGTGGCTGCCGCCCAGCACCATCGGATTGCCGAAATCGGCCATGCTTTCGATAAAGCCAATGAGGAAAGCATTTGCCAGCCCCGGCGCCATCAACGGCAGCGACACGCGCGTAAAGGTGCGCCAGCGGTTGGCGCGCAGAGTCTGCGAAGCCTCTTCCAGCGACGGGCTGATCCCCTCAACGACGCCAATCAACACCAGAAACGCCACGGGCGTAAACGAGAGCACCTGCGCGATCCAGATACCGGTCATGCCGTATAGCCAGCGGCCAGGCTCAATGCCGAACAGCGTCGCCAGCGCGCTGGTCACCACGCCGGCGCGGCCAAACAGCAGGATCAGCGCCAGCCCAATGACAAACGGCGGCGTAATGATGGGAAGAATCGTCAGCAGACGCAGCGCTTTTTTGCACGGCAGCGCGGTGCGCGTCGCCGCCAGCGCAAAGGCCAGGCCAAGTAGCGTGGAGCCGGTTGCGGTCATCAGCGCCAGTATCAGCGTGCGCCAGGCGGTGCCGCAGGTGCCGCCGACTACGCAGGAGAGGCTCCATATCGCCGGATCCTTCATATTCGCCAGCAGGCCATCCGGCCTGAAGCTGCCGTCCACGTCCTGTACCGACACCACAAACAGACTCAGCACCGGATAGAGCACGAAGGTGGTGACCAGCGCCACCAGCAGCACGATAGCGGCGACGACAAAGGCGTCACCTCTCAGTACCCCGCGTTCCGCCAGGGCAAACGCGAACAGCAGCAGAAAGCTGGTCAGCATCAGCAGCGCGCCGGCGCCCATCGCGGGCTGGCCTTGCGCCAGCGGCCCCAGCAGATTATCCAGCCACGCCCAGCTCCAGCCGCTGTAACCGATGGCATGGCCCTCTGCGATGATAAACAGCACGCCGGCGGCGCTGGCGCTCAACAGCAATGCGCTTCGCCATCTGCGGTTTTTGACGACTCCACCCAGCAATGCCAGACAAAACAGCCCGACGATGACAGCAAGCCACGGCCGCTGCCAGTCTACTATTTGCCACAGCGCGGGGGCCGTGGCCTGGTCACGCCAGAGCGCGGCGAGCCATGAGAAATCGAAAAAGCCCGTCTCCAGGCTGTACCACGGCAGCAGCGTTAACGACGCGGCTCCCAGACCCAGCGCGCCGGTTAAGCGCCGGTTATTTGCATTCATGAATCACCTCGACCTGAGCGTTCAGGCTGAAGCGGACATCAGGCTTACGCCACCGCCGTCTGGTTAAATAGCCGGGCGTCGCGCCGGCAGAATCGGATTACTGGGCGCTGGCGCCGATTTCCTTATCCCAGCGGCTGAGCAGCGCCTTGCGCTTCGCGGAGTCGCCGTAGGTTTTAAAGTCGTAATCGATCAGCTTGATGTTTTCGAAGCGCGGCGCGTATTGAGAGATTTCCGCTTTGGTGTTGGAGGGAAGCTGGAAGGATTTCGCCTCTTTCATATGCGACTGCGCGTCGGCGCTGAGCGCCCAGTCGTACCAGACTTTGGCATTGGCCAGATTGCGCGCGCCCTTCACGATAGACATCGAGCCAATCTCGTAGCCGGTGCCCTCGCAGGGCGCCACCGTTTTAACAGGAAAACCGTCCACCTCCATCGCCACTGCATCGTGCATAAAGACGATGCCGACGGTGGTTTCTCCGCGCGCGGCGGCTTTGACCGGCGCCGAGCCCGATTTGGTGTATTGCGAAATATTGGCGTTGAGTTTCTTCAGGTAATCAAAGGCGTGGTCTTCGCCCATGATCTGCACCAGCGTCGCCAGCGTGTTATAGGCGGTGCCGGAAGAGTTAGGGTTAGCGATCTGAATTTCGCCCTTAAAGCCGGGATCGAGCAGATCGGACCAACAGGCCGGGGCCTTAAGCTTCTTTTCCGCCAGTAGCTTTGTGTTATAGCCCCATCCTAACGCGCCCGCATAAATCCCGACCGTACGAAAATCGGAGATTTCAGCCTGCTTCTGCGCCCAGTCATGCTGCTGGCTGAGCAGCGGAGAGTGATAAGGCTGGGTGAGCTTTTCATCCGCCGCCTGCATATGCGGATCGCCCGTTCCCGCCCACCAGATATCGGTACGCGGATTGCGCGCCTCGCTGCGAATGCGCGCATAGGCTTCGCCGGCAGAGAGTCGCACCATGTTGACCTTGATATCGGTGTGTGACTGGCTGAACAGGCGTGTCATATGTTCGCATACCACCACATCGGCGGAGCAGATCATATTGAGATCGCCGGCCGCACGGGCGGTTAACGGCAGGGTCGAGCAGCACAGCGTTATGGCTGGGAGCAGCAGGGTATAGCGCATGGTGTTCTCCTGGGGTTCAGAGTCGATGCTACACTGGCATCGGGTTTTATTGCACATGTGTGCAAATTAGTAGAGAACAAAAAATAGCCTGTCAATTATCATGCGACGCAATTGTTCAGCCATGTCACAAAATTGCAACATTTAATCGGGCTTGCCTTTTGCACAGATGTGCAATCTGATAGAGACTCCTTTTGAGTCTGTTGCCATGACGAGGAGAAACATGAGCCAGGGGAAAACCGTTGTCAGTGCTGAAGATGTTGCCCGGCGCGCCGGAGTTTCACGTTCGGCCGTTTCCCGCACCTTTACGCCCGGCGCAAGCGTTTCGGAAGCGATGCGCGCCCGCGTGATGAAGGCGGCAGAAGAGCTGGGCTACCATGTCAACCATCTGGCACGCAGCCTGGTGCGTAACCGCAGCGGTATTGTCTGTTTGATCGTCTCTGAAGTGGCCACGCCTTACCGCGCCAGCCTGGTCAGCTGGATGACGCAGTTTTTGCAGGAGGCGGGTAAAGTGGCGATGATTATCAATACCGATCGCTCTGACAGCAGCGTCTCAATGGCGCTGCAGCAGGCGATCAATTTCCGCGCCGATGCCTCAATCATTCTTTCCGGCATGCCCGACAGCGGGATCACTCACCTGTGCTATCAGCATGGCCAGCATCTGATGTTGATCAACCGCGATGAAACCTTGCCGGGCTCGCTCAGTATTAACCTGGACTCCACGCACGCGGCGGAAACCGCCCTGATGGCTTTTTTGCGTGCCGGCTGTCGTCACCTCGCCTTCGCCAACTCGCTGGCGGGCACGCCCAGCCTGATGAAGCGCGAAGGGGACTTTCTGGCCGCCGCGTCGCGCGCAGGCATCCCGGTCACCGTGGAGCGTTTCGGCAGCACCTCCTATGAGAGCGGACGCATCCTGGCGCATCGGCTTCTTACCCGTCCGCAGCGGCCTGATGCGGTCTTCTGCGTCACCGATCTGGTGGCGTGCGGCTTTATGGACGAAGCGCGCCATAGCTTCGCGCTGCGCATCCCGGACGATCTCTGCGTCGTCGGCTATGACAATATCCCGCAAAGCGGCTGGTCATCTTATAACCTGACGACTTTCGCGCAGCCGGTCGAGCAATTTGCGCGGGACGCGGTGCAGTGGCTTATCGCCCAGGAGCAGCATAATGGCGAGCTGCGACCCCGCACGGAGCAGCAAAACAGCCGTTTACTCTATGAAGCCAGCGTGGTGTGGCGCGGTTCGGTGCGCCGCGGCTGAAGCGCTGGATTATGCCGTGCCGGATGCATAAGCTAGGGAGGAGAAAAATCAGCGTGGATGCAGCATGAGCGACAATAAAAAGAACTGGGTAAAAGCGGAAGATGTCGCGCGTCTGGCGGGCGTGTCGCGGTCAGCCGTTTCACGCACCTTTACGCCCGGCGCATCGGTTGCGGCGAAAACGCGCGCCAGAGTAATGCAGGCGGCCGAGCAGCTGGGTTATCAGGTGAATATTATCGCGCGCACCATGAACACCGGCAGCAGTAACTTTATTGGTATCGTCACCGCGGGCTTTGATAATCCCTTCCGCAGTAAACTGCTTTCTCCCCTTGTTCATCAGCTGGCACTGCATGGTTTTATGCCGCTGCTGATGAACGCTGACGATCCTGATCAGCTGGCGCCTTCGCTTAAACAGCTTTTGAGTTACCATGTTGCGGGCGTCATTATTACCTCCGGCGCACCGCCGCTTTCTCTGGCTGAAGAATATTTGCAGCGAAAAATTCCCGTTACCCTGATTAATCGTCACGCCGATCTGGCAGGCTGCGATCGCGTTGCCAGCGATAATCAGCAGGGGATGCAGCTCATCGCGGCCTATTGTCGTCAGCAGGCATGGACAAATATCGGCTTTATCGGCGAGGATGCGCACAATTTCAGCACCGGTGAGCGTTATAAAGCGCTGCTTTCTGCGGCTGAAGATTTTTCGCTGTCGACCCGGTTTATGACGGCAGGCGGATATGCTGCTGGCCGCGCTGCCTCATGCGAACTTCGCCACTGCCAGGCGCTGCTGTGCGCCACCGATATGCTGGCGCTTGGGGCGATCGATGGCCTGCGTTCGCTCGGCAGCCACCATCCGACTCCCGCTGTTATTGGCTTTGATGACATCCCTCAGGCGAGCTGGGATCCTTACCAACTTACCACTATTCAACAGGATACGGATGGACTGGCGCAGCAGGCCGTCGACCTGCTGGTTACCCGTATTGCGCAGTTTGATCTGCCTTCGCGCCATCGTGCGGTACCGGTGAAATTAATCGTTCGTAATAGTGCGTAATGGAAAATTAATTTTATGCGGGCCGGGTCACAGACTGCTCGCGGTAATATCGCCACACTCCTTTCTGCCCTGCGGGGCTTATTTTTCGCCACATATTGCACACGTGTGCATTTTAAGGAGAGGTTATGGCTATCCTGGATAACGATTCACTGCTGGCGCGCTACCGCTTCGCCTGCGCGCTCGCTGAGTCTGGAGGGAAACGGGCACATGAATTTTACCTGCGGCGTGACAGGCTGCAGATCGATCATAAGGGAACCGACCTGCAGGATGTGGTCAGCATGGCCGATCGTGAGGTTGAAACCTTTATAAAGTCGCGCATCGCTGAGGCTTTCCCGGAGGATGGTTTTTTAGGGGAAGAGAGCGGAACGAGCGATGCCAATAACCCGGTGCTCTGGGTTGTCGATCCCATTGATGGCACCAGCTGCTTTCTTAACGGGCTGCATACCTGGTGTCTTTCACTGGCGATTGTTGTCGACGGCGAGCCGGTCACCGGGGTGGTGTACGATCCTAACCATCATGAACTGTTCCACGCCCACAAAGGAGAGGGCGCATGGCTGAACGATCGCCCGATTCAGCCACATTCGGCGTCAACGGTGGCTGGCGGGGTTATGGGCGTAGGCACCTCCCATCGCGTGTCATGCGCAGATTTTCTGCCGTTCCTCGACGCCCTGTTGCAGCACGGCGGCATGTTTATTCGCAACGGCTCTGGTGCGCTGATGAGCGCCTGGGCTGCCGCCGGACGCCTGATCGGCTACTACGAACCTCATATGAACCCGTGGGACGGGTTACCTGGCCTGGTACTGATGCGCGAAGCGGGCGGCGCCACCAACGACTACCTGGCGGATGAGGGCATCGCGCGCGGTAACCCCGTGCTGCTGGCAAATAAAACGCTTTATCCGCAACTACAACAATGGGTTAAACAACCTTTGCGCTAACCTGCACGGGCGGGCGTCTGATTCTGTACTCTACACAACAACAGGGATTTGGCCATAAGGGATGATCAACAGCAATCAGCAGCGCCTCCGTCGATCGGAGATAAGATCATGTCTGGATTACTCAGTTTTTTTCGTGCCAGCCCGGAGAAACCGGCGGGCGTTTTTAACCCGCAGCGGTTCCGCCAGCTCCGCTGGCAGACGTTTCTGGCGATGACGCTAGCCTATGTCACCTTTTATGTGTGCCGCCTCTCCTTTACCGTTGCCAAAAGCGCGCTGGTCGATCTCGGCATTTCGCCTTCGGAACTGGGCATGATCGGTTCCGCACTGTTCTTCAGCTATGCCATTGGCAAGCTGGTTAACGGCTTTCTGGCCGATCACGCCAACGTGGTGCGCTTTATGAGCCTGGGCCTGCTGCTTAGCGCCGGGATGAATCTGATGATGGGCATGACCACCAATGCCATGCTGCTGACGATCTTTTGGGGCATTAACGGATGGGCGCAATCGATGGGCGTGGGCCCGTGCGCGGTTTCCTTAGCGCGCTGGTATGGCACCAAAGAGCGCGGCACCTTCTACTCGATCTGGTCCACGGCGCACAACATCGGCGAAGCCGTGACCTATATGGTGATCGCCGCCGTGATTGCCGGCTACGGCTGGCATATGGGCTATCTCTCCACTGCGGCGCTGGGCGCGGCAGGCGTCGCGATCATGCTGCTGTTGATGCGTGATTCGCCGCAGAGTTGCGGTTTCCCCTCTATTCATGAGATCAGCCATGAACCGATGGAGGAGGAGGAGGCCAAAAGCTCGATTCTGAAAAATCAGCTGCTGGCGCTGCGCAATCCGGCCCTCTGGACGCTGGCGCTGGCCTCGGCCTTTATGTATATCGATCGCTACGGCGTGAATTCGTGGGGCATCTTCTTTCTGCAGCAGGGCAAGGGTTACACCACCGTTGAGGCCTCCGCCATTATTGGCGTGAACGCGATTGCCGGTATTGTCGGCACGATTCTGGCCGGCATCCTGTCAGACCGCTTTTTTGCCCGCAACCGCAGTATCATGGCCGGGTTTATCAGCCTGCTGAACACCGGCGGCTTTGCGCTGATGCTGTGGTCCCCGCACAGCTACTATGCCGATATCCTCTCCATGGTGATTTTTGGCGCCACCATTGGTGCGCTGACCTGTTTCCTGGGTGGCCTGCTGGCTGTCGATATCTCTTCACGTAAGGCGGCGGGCGCTGCGCTCGGCACCATTGGCATCGTCAGCTACGCCGGGGCAGGTCTGGGCGAATTCCTTACAGGGATCATCATCGATAAAACCTCGGTGATTGAAAATGGTAAAAAGCTCTACGATTTTCACACGTTGTCCCTGTTCTGGGTGGCAGCCGGTCTGGTTTCCGCGCTGTTGTGCTTCGTCACTGCCGTCATGGTGGCCAGACGTCACGCCAGCGAACACCGCACCCTTCTTTCCTCTTAACTAGCCCAATAAGGAAGAGATTATGATGCTACGCAGACATCAGGTTGCTGCGCGCCTGTTAATAGCCGGCGCGCTGTGGTCAGGCGTAATGCAGGCGCACGCGGAGGCGCAATATCAGCTGGAGAAAGTGGTTGAACTCAGCCGTCACGGCATTCGCCCACCCACGCCGGGAAACCGGAAAGATATTGAAGCCGCTACCCAGCGCCCCTGGACCCGCTGGACGACGCACGATGGAGAACTCACCGGCCACGGCTATGCTGCGGTGGTCAATAAAGGCCGCTGGGAAGGCGATCGTTACCGCCAGCTTGGCTTACTGACCGCAGGTTGTCCCCAGCCACAGGATATTTATGTGCGGGCCAGCCCGCTGCAGCGTACCCGCGCCACCGCCGAAGCGCTGGTGGATGGGGCATTTCCCGGCTGCGGCGTGGCTGTCCACCGTGTTGAAGGGGAAGACGATCCGCTGTTCCAGACAGAGGCCTTTGCGGCAACAAACACCGATCCCGCGCGGCAGCTGGCGGCCGTGAAACAGACAGCGGGCGATTTAGCCGCGCGTCAGCGGGCGCTGCAGCCGGCGGTGAACGCGCTGAAAACGGCCGTCTGCCCGCCTGCCGCGGATTGCGCGTTCTTTGATAAACCCTGGCAAATCAAACAGGGGAAAAGTGGTAAAACCTCGGTTGAAGGATTGAGCGTGCTGGCTAACATGGTGGAAACCCTGCGGCTCGGCTGGAGTGAAAATTTGCCATTGAGCCAGCTGGCCTGGGGAAATATCACCGCTTCTGCGCAAATCACCGCTGTTCTTCCCCTACTGACGGCGAACTACGATCTGGGCAATGACGTGCTCTATACGGCGCAGAAACGGGGATCGATTCTGCTGAATGCGATGATTCAGGGGGTCGAACAGGGAATTAACAACACCGCGGATGCCACACCGGATACCAAATGGCTGCTACTGGTGGCCCATGACACCAATATTGCTATGGTACGTACGCTAATGAACTTTAGCTGGACCCTGACCGGGTACACGCGCGGCAATATCCCGCCTGGCAGCAGCCTGGTATTTGAACGCTGGCGCGATACCAGCAGTGGCGAGCGATTCCTGCGCGTCTATTTTCAGGGACAGAGCCTGAACGATCTGCGTAACCTGCAGGCGGTTGATCAAACCCATCCTTTGTTAAATGAGGAGTGGCGTCAGTCGGGCTGTCGCATCACGGATGTCGGCACGCTGTGTCCGATGAAGGCGGCGCTGCGGGCGTTGAGCAACAGACTCGATCACAGCGCAATCACGCCTGTGAGTTATCCCGCCTTCTGAGTAATGAAGGAGAGCAGGCGAACGTGCCTGCTCTCTCTTCGAGTAGCGGCAATACGTCGCCGTTTTGCGTCGATGACCTCTTTGCCAGATAATGAAATAAGCTTTTCCTGAACGCGAATCGGTTATTTTATTTAAATAATAGCGCGCTGAAATCACCTCTTATTTGTTCCGCATAGTGAAACCCGCAGATAATAATTTTCCTCCGCTGTTAATAATCCTGGTTTATGGCATTGCAAAGGTGATTTTGTCATTTTCGCCCTATGGAAATTTAATGATAAAAAAAGTGCAGGCTATTTTGTTGCCATACCCTGCTCCTGTGCTAAAGGATGCCGGCAGCCCTGGCGGTGCAGGGCGCGCGGCGACAGGGCTATTTTATTTTGATCAATAACAAACGCTGGGGAAATAATGAAAGCACTGGTATTAGAAGAGCACGGGGAAAACGAAAAATTTATATTTAATCCGGCATTTCCCGATCCGGTCGCCGGTGAAAATGATGTGGTCATTGCCGTCAAAGCCGCGTCGCTAAATTATCACGATATTTTTACCCGCCGCGGTATGCCGGGCATTACCTTGCCGTTTCCCATTATTATCGGACTCGACGTGGCCGGTGAAATTATTGAGGTGGGCAGCAAGGTCAGCGGCTGGAAAATCGGCGACCGCGTCGTGGTTGATCCCATCAACCGCATCGACGGTGGACTGGTGGGCGAAACCACCCACGGCGGCCTTGCCGAACGCTGCCGCGTGCCGGCGCATCAGCTTATCCGCCTGCCTGACGGCGTCAGTTTTGCCGACGCTGCCGCGCTGCCGGTGGCATACGGCACCGCGTGGCGCATGATGCAGCGTATTGGGCAAATTCAGCCTGGGGAAAAAGTGCTGATCCTCGGCGCCAGCGGCGGCGTGGGCGTCTGCTGTGTGCAGCTGGCGAAGCTGGCGGGCGCAACGGTGATCGCCTGTGCAGGCAGCGAAGAGAAAGCGGCGCGTCTGCGCGCGCTGGGGGCGGATGACATCATCCTCTATCAGCAGGAAGACTTTGTTAAAGCGGTATTCCAGCGCTACGGCAAACCGGCGCGCCGTCGCGGCAGCGCCGAGCCAGGCGGCGTCGACGTGGTGGTCAACTTCACCGGCGGCGACAGCTGGGTGAAGTCGCTGCGCGTGCTGCGCCTCGGCGGCCGCGTGCTGACCTGCGGCGCGACCGCGGGCTTCGCTCCGAAGGAGGATCTGCGTTACATCTGGACCTACGAGCTGCAAATCCGCGGCTCTAACGGCTGGGAGCGCGACGATCTGCACGCGCTGCTGGCGGCGGTCGAGCAAGGGAAACTGAAGGTGGTGATCGACCGTCAGTGGCCGCTGGAGCAGGGCGCAGAGGCGCTCGCCTCGCTGGAGCAGCGTCAGGTGGTCGGCAAAGTGGTGGTGGCATGAGCAAAACCCTCAATCAGGCCGAGCTGGAGGCGATCTTCGCCGCGTCGCCCTTTATCCACTGGCTCAATCTGCGTATCGACGCCATTGATTATGAGGCGCAGACGCTCAGGGTCAGCGTGCCGATGCGTCCCGAGTTTGAGCGTAAAGCTAACAGCGGCCAGTGGCACGGCGGCCCGCTGGCATCGGTCATCGATACCGTCGGCGACTTTGCGCTCGGCATGCTGCTGGGACAGGGACTCCCTACCATCAACTTCCGCGTCGACTATCTGCGCCCGGCGATCGACACCGATTTGCAGGTCATCGCCCGCGTCAGACGGGCAGGCCGCAGCGTGGGCGTCGCGGATGTCGACGTTTTAAATCAGAACGGGCAGCTGGTGGCGATAGGCCGCGCCAGCTACGCCACCTTATCGATCACACCAGAGAAACCCTTATGACCTTTAACCCACAACGCCGCCGCCTGCTGACGCTGGCGGCGCAGGGCGCTGCGCTCGGCGCGGCAGCCAGCGCGGGCGGATTCAACCTGATACGCGGCGCGTTTGCCGCGACAGAGCAGAGCGGCGCAGTGCCGCAGCGCGGCGGAACCCTGGTGATCTCCTGGGGCGGTCTGGAGCCGCAGGCGCTGCTGGTGCCGGGCGGCGGCGGCTCCGCGCCGTTCCAGACCTCGACGAAAATCCTAGAACGGCTGTTAAAGCTCGATAACCACCTGCAGTTTCAGCCTGCGCTGGCGGAGAGCGTGACGCCCGCCGCCGATTTCAAGAGCTATACCCTGGCGCTGCGGCAGGGGGTGCGCTGGCACGACGGCCAGCCCTTTACCGCCGATGACGTGGTATTCAACGTGACCGAGCACTGGAAGGCGATCTCAGCCGGGATCGCCCTGAAGTCGCTGGAGAAAGCCGAGGCGGTCGATCCCCATACCGTGAAGCTGACATTTTCCGTGCCGGTGCCGGCGTTCTTTCTGAAATCGACGCTGGCCGGACAGTATCAGCTGGTGCTGCCGAAGCATCTCTATGCCGGTCAGCCGATTCTGACTAATCCGCTTAACAACCGTCCGGTCGGCACCGGCCCGTGGAAATATGGCAACTGGGTGCGCGGCAGCCACGTGGAGTACGCGCGCAATGAGCAATACTGGGGCGCAGGGCAGCCCTATATTGATAAGCTGATTGTCCGCTGGTGGGGCGACGCGGCCTCGCGCACCGCCGCGCTGGAGACCGGCGAGCTACAGGTTGGCTACTCCAATCCCGTTCCGGCACGGGAAATCGACCGGCTGGTAAAAAGCGGTAATATCACGCTCGACACGCGCGGCTACGAAAACTCCGCCTGGACCGTGACGGTAGAGTTTAACCAGCGGCGCGATAACGTGAAGCGACGGGAAGTGCGCCAGGCGATCCTGCACGCCATCGACCGCGATTTTATCCTGAACACCATCTACTTTGGGCGCGGCAAAGCGGCAACGTCGCCGATCTTCAGCAGCAACCGCCTGTTCTATAGCGCCGACGTGCCGACCTACGCCTTCGATCCGGACAAGGCAAAACAGCTGCTGGATCAGGCCGGGTTGCCGGAAAAAGAGGGCGGCCGCTTTACCGTGAACCTGCTGGCCGCCGCCTGGTTTGAAGAGAACGCCAAACTGGGCCAGTACCTTAAGCAGGCGCTGGAGGATGTCGGTATTGCGGTGCAGCTTGACTCGGTGGATCGCGCCACGGCGCTGAAGCGCATCTACAGCGACTACAACTACGACATCGCTATCTCCAACTTCACCGCGCCTATCGAGCCGGTGCCCACGGTGACGCAGTTTTTCACCTCTGACGGCATTGTCAAAGGCGGCGCCTTTCGCAACGCCACCGGCTATCAAAATCCGCAGATGGACCAGCTGGTGGCGGCGATCACCGTCGAAACTGATGAGGCGAAGCGCAAGGGTCTGGTGCACCAGTTCGCGCGCCTCGCCAGCACCGACGTGCCGCTCGTGCCGCTGATTGAGATGCAGTCTTATACCCTGGCGCATAAAAAGGTGCAGAACGTGACCACTGACGCCAACGTGCAAGGCACCTCGCTCAATGACATCTGGCTGCTGGGGTAACTGATGAAACTGATCCTGCGCCGCCTGCTGCAGGGCATTCCGCTGCTGTTCGGCGTTATTGTCATTAACTTCGCGCTGATGAAAATGGTGCCCGGCAGCCTGCTGGATGTCATGACCGCCGAACAGCAGGTCACCGATCCGGCGATGATCGAACGGCTGCGCCACCTGTACGGGCTGGACCAGCCGGTGCTGACGCAGCTGCTCCACTATCTCTGGTCCGTCTGTCGGCTCGATCTCGGCTTCTCTTTCCGTCAAAACATGCCGGTGCTCGACGTTATCCTCGCACATCTGCCCGCCACGCTGATATTGATGCTGGCCAGCATCGCGCTGGCGGTGCTGGTGGGCGTCGGCGCGGGCGTGCTGGCGGCGATGCGCGTCAATAGTCTGTGGGACACGCTGATCTCCACGCTGGCGGTGATCTGCTTCGCCGCGCCCAGCTTCTGGCTGGGCATCATGCTGGTGATCCTCTTTTCCGTGAAGCTCGGCTGGTTTCCCGTCGGCGGCATGGAGAGTATCGGCGTGACGTTGTCACCCTGGGGCCAGGCGCTGGATATCCTGCATCACCTCGCGCTGCCCGCCATCACGCTGGGGCTGTTCTATGCCGCGACCTATGCCCGCGTGATGCGCGCTTCCATGCTGGAGGTCGGGCAAATGGACTATGTGCGCACCGCGCAGGCTAAAGGGCTGAGCCGGACGCGCGTGGTGCTGCGCCATCAGCTGCGCAACGCGCTGCTGCCGGTGGTCACGCTGCTGGGTCTGCAGCTCGGCACCGTGCTGGGCGGCAGCATCGTCATTGAGGCGGTGTTTAGCTGGCCGGGCATTGGACAGGTGCTGTTCGACAGCGTGATGAGCCGCAACTTCCCGCTGATTTTGGGCATTCTGGTGCTGAGTTCGCTGCTGGTGATTGTCATTAACATCGTGGTGGACGTGGCCTATTCGCGCCTCGATCCTCGCGTCAGGAGCCGCTGATGAGTGAATATATCGCCGCCTGGCGCTCGCGTTCACGTCTGTCGCCGCCGCGCTGGCTGCGCCAGTTCGCACGCCATCCCGGCGCGGTATGCGGCGCGCTGATCCTCGCCCTGATCCTCGCGATGGCGCTGAGCGCAGGTTATTTCTATCCCAAAGATCCGCTGCGTATTGTGGCGATGCCGGAGATCTGGCCGTTTACCGACGCGCGCTATCCGCTTGGCACCGACTCGCTGGGCCGCGATATCGCCGCGCTTATTGTGCACGGCGCCCGATCCACGCTGCTGATCGGCCTGGCTGCGAGCCTGACGGCAACGGGGATCGGCGTGAGCGTCGGCGCCAGCGCCGCCTGGTTCGGCGGCTGGGTAGACGAAACGCTGATGCGCATTGCCGAACTGTTTCAGGTTATCCCTAACGTGGTGTTTGTGCTGACCATTGTTTCGGTGCTGGGACCGCATATGGGCAACATCATTATTGCGGTGGCGCTGGTGTCGTGGCAGCCGATCGCGCGGCTGACGCGCGCCGAGTTTCTCTCCTGGCGCGAGCGCGAGTTCGTGCTGGCCTGCCGCGCCAGCGGCATGGCGGGCAGCCAGATCGTCATCAGGGAGATCCTGCCCAACGTGCTGCCGCCGGTGATTGTTATGGCGTCGCTGGTGGTGGCAGGCGCGATCCTCTATGAATCGGTGGTCTCTTTTCTCGGCCTCGGCGATCCCAACCTTGCCAGCTGGGGGCGTCTGGTGGGGGAAGGCCGCACGCTGATCCGCTCTTCCTGGTATATCTGCGCGGTGCCCGGCGTGGCGATCATGCTGGCGGTGCTGGCGCTCAATCTGGTGGGCGACGGCTTAAACGACGCGCTGAATCCAAAATTACGGGGGCGCGAATGACGGTTCTCTCGCTGGATAAGCTGAGCGTGGCGCTGCGCAGCGGCGGCAAAAGCGTAACCGCGCTCAACCAGATTTCGTTCGATATCCTGGCGGGCGAAACCCTGGCGGTGGTGGGCGAGTCGGGCTGCGGCAAATCGATGACCGCGCTGGCGATTATGGGTCTGCTGCCCGCCGACAGCGCGCGCGTTACACAGGGCGCTATCCACTTCGATGGACAAGATCTGGCCCGGCTGGGAGAAAAACAGTATCGGCAGCTGCGCGGTCGGCGTATCGCGATGATTTTTCAGGATGCGATGAGCGCCCTTAATCCAGTGAAAACGCTGGGCGATCAGCTGATGGAAGTGCTGCAGGTGCATGCCGGACTAAGGCGGCGCGACGCGCGCGAACGGGCCATCGCTCTGCTGGAAAAGGTGAAGATCCCCGACGCGGCGCGAAGAATGAATGACTATCCGCATCAGCTTTCCGGCGGCATGTCGCAGCGCGTGATGATCGCGATGGCGATTGCCTGCGAGCCCGATCTGCTGATTGCCGATGAGCCGACCACCGCGCTGGACGTTACCATCCAGGCGCAAATCCTGCAGCTGCTGCGCGACATCCAGCGCGAAACCGGCATGGCGCTGCTGCTGATTACGCACGATCTCGGCGTCGTCGCGGCGATGGCGCAGCGCGTCGCGGTGATGTACGCCGGACGTATTGTTGAACAGGCGTCAGTGCTCAGCCTGTTTGACCGCCCGGCGCACCCCTACACCCAGGGCCTGTTGCGATCCACCCCCACCAGCGGCCAGCCCGGCGAGCGGCTCTATGCCATTCCGGGTCGAGTACCGCCGCTCACGGCGCTGCCGTCAGGGTGCGCTTTCCGCAACCGCTGTCCGCTGGCGCGCGAGGCCTGTAGCGAAGCGGTGCCCGCTATGACTGCGCAGCGTCCCGGTCACCATGCGGCCTGCCTGCTGGTCACCGCGCAACATGATAAGGAGGAGAACCATGAGCACGCTTCTTGAGGCGGAGAACCTGTCGGTGCGCTATCCCGGCAAAGCGGGATGGGTGCACGCGGTGTCCGAAGTGAGCCTTGAACTGCGCGCCGGTGAAACCCTTGGGCTGGTGGGCGAGTCAGGCTGCGGCAAGTCCACGCTTGGTAAAGCGCTGATGCGCCTGATCCCGGCGCAGGGCGCGCTGCGGCTCAACGGTAGCGATGTGCTGGGCGTGGAGGGACGCAAGCTGCTGCCGTTTCGCCGTCAGGTGCAAATGATGTTTCAGGATCCGCAGGGATCGCTGAACCCGCGCCAGCGCATCGGCACCAGCATCGCGCGTCCCTTGCAGGTGGCGGGCTGGTCGCGCAGCGCCATCGCTGCTCGCGTCAGCGAGCTGCTTGAAGAGGTCGGTTTGCCCGCCTCGGCGGCGACGCGCTTCCCGCACGAATTTTCCGGCGGGCAGCGCCAGCGTATCGGCATTGCTCGCGCGCTGGCGCTGGAGCCGGGCATTGTGATTTGCGATGAGCCGGTGTCGGCGCTGGATGTTTCGGTGCGCGCGCAGGTGATCAACCTGATGCGCGATATTCAGCAGCGCTCTCAGGTGGCTTATCTGTTTATTTCGCACGATCTCTCGGTGGTGGAATACATTGCCCACCGCGTGCTGGTGATGTACCTCGGCCGCGTGGTCGAGAGCGGGCCAACGGCGCAAATCTGGGCCAGCCCGGCGCACCCCTATACCCACGCGCTGCTGGCCGCCGCGCCGGTGGCTGACCCGCGCCATTCGCGCAGCGACGCGCTGCTGGAGGGCGAGCTGCCCAGCCCGCTGTCGCCGCCTCCTGGCTGCGCCTTTCATACTCGCTGTCCTTATGCGCAGGCGATCTGTCGTCAGCAGCGGCCCGCGCTGCAAGCACTTTCACCAGAACGGCAGGTCGCCTGCCATTTCTCCCTGAGCTGACACTGGAACCGTTATATGCACACTCTGAGTAATCTTGGCGATCTGATCGATCGCGCGCTGCCGCAGTCGCGGGTGGCGATTATCGACCTGCGCGATGCGGCGCAGCCGCGCGAATACACCCATCAGCAAATAGACGAGCTGGCAGGCGGCGTGGCGCATTTTTTGCTGCGGCAGGGCTTTGCGCGCGGCAGCGCCATCGCCATCGCCTCGCTAAACCGGGCGGAGTATATTGCCGCCTACTTCGGCATTATGCGCGCCGGCATGGTGGCGGTGCCGCTCAATATTAAGGTGCCGCGCGATACGCTGCACTACTTCGTCGAGGACGCGGCGATCCAGCTGGCGTTCGCCGATGGCGAGCGCGCGGCGCTGCTGTATGAGGTGGTGCCCGTGGTCAGCTTTGATGACGACGGCGAAAACGGTTTTGCTCAACGGATTGTCCCGGAGCCTTTCATCAGCGTCACGCCGGAAGCGGATGAGGTCGCCATGATGCTCTATACCTCGGGCTCGACCGGCCGCCCAAAAGGGGTGCCGCTGACCCATGCCGGACATCGCTGGGCGCTCGACGCCACGCGCACTGGCGGCGTCGAACCGGATGCGCCGCAGGCGCGCTATATCGTGGCGCAGCCGCTGTTCAATATGAACGGGCTGTTTCTCACTAAGCGCGTCTTTGCCGCCAACGGTTTGCTGGTGGTGCTGCCCGCATTCAGCATAGAGAGCTATCTGCATGCGCTGTCACATTATCAGATCAATATCGTCACGGCGGTGCCCACCATGTTCGCCCGGCTGCTGCGCGATCCCGATATTCAGCGTTACGACTTCAGCCAGCTGCAAAAGGTGATGCTCGGTTCCGCGCCGATGACGCTCGGCCTGCTGGCGCGTATCAGGGCGGCGTTTCCCGCCGTGACCATTACCCACGGTTATGGCACCACCGAGGCGGGACCGGCGATATTCGGTCCACACCCAGAGGGTCTGCCAACGCCGCCGCTGTCGCTCGGTTATCCCTTGCCGGCGGGCGAAGTGAAATTTGCAGACGGCCACAGCGGTGATGAGGGCGTGCTGATGATGCGCAATCCGGCGGTGACGCCCGGCTATCATCGTCTGGCGGAGAAAAGCGCGCAGGTGTTGCAGGAGGGGTGGTACTACAGCGGCGACGTTATGCGTCGCGACGAAAACGGCTTTTACTTCTTTGTCGGGCGCGCCGACGACATGTTTGTCTGCTCCGGTGAAAATATCTATCCCGGCGAAGTCGAGAAGATTCTGGAGTCCCATCCGGCGGTGCGTCAGGCGAGCGTGGTGCCGCTGGCGGACGAGGAGCGCAGCCAGGTGCCGGTGGCTTTTGTGGTGTTGCAGGCGGACAAAGCGGTGACGCGCGAGGCGCTGAAACAGCACGCGCTGGCTCACGGCCCGGCGTATCAGCACCCGCGCCGCATCGCCTTTGTTACCGAGTTACCCTGGGCAGCCACCAATAAGGTCGATCGCAACGCGCTGCGCCAGCTGGCGGCAACGCTGGAGCAGCAGCAGCGCTGGGAAGCGTCAGAACCGGAGTGGCAACATGGCTGAGCTAAGCGGCAAAGTGGCGCTGGTGACGGGCGCAAGCGGCGGTATCGGCCAGGCGATTAGCCGGACGCTGGCGGCGGCGGGCGCCAGCGTGCTGCTCCACACCAATAGCCAGCCGGATGACGCAGCGCGTCTCGCCGCTGCCATCCGCGAGGCGGGCGGCGCAGCGCAGGTGGTGCAGGGCGATCTCGCCCAGCCTGGCGCGGCGGCGCGGCTGATTGACGTGGTGCGGGCGAAAACGCCCTACCTTGATATTCTGGTGAATAACGCGGGCAAGGGCGGCAGGATGCCGCTCGAGGCGCTGACGGAAGCGGAGTTTGCCCACTATTTGCAAATCAACCTGACCGCGCCGCTGTTTCTTATTCAGCAGAGCCTGACGCTGCTGCGCGACGGCGGCCGTATTATCAATATCTCCTCGATTGGTACGCGATCCGCCTGGCCAGAGATGGCTGCCTACGCGCCGACCAAGGCCGGGCTGGAAGCGTTGACGCTGCTGCTGGCGCCGCAGCTTGGCGCGCGCGCTATTACGATTAATGCGGTGCGGCCAGGGGCAACCGCTACGGCCATGAACCCTGGCGCGCAGGATCCGCGGCAGGCGGCGGAAACGGCGAAACAGATTGCGCTGGGCCGCGTGGGCCAACCGCAGGATATTGCGGAGGTGGTGGCGTTTCTCGCCAGTGCGCGAGCAGGATGGATCACCGGGCAGAGTATTGATGCCAGCGGCGGGCAGCGGTTGTAGGGGAACAGCACGCGGGCTAACAGATGAGATCGCTAGCGCCAGCGCAGGTGCATTTATGAATACATTTGCTTATAGTTCACATATATGAACTCTCTACTCTGCTGGAATAATGATGAGCGAAATTGTACGTTCCGCGGCGCGCGTGCTGGATCTGCTGGAATATTTTAGCGATGGCGAAACCAGGACCAACCTGGCTGACATAGCCCAGACGTTTAGCCTGCCGAAAAGTAGCGCGCTGGGGCTACTGCGGACGCTCTGCGTGCGTGGCTATCTGGAAAAAGATGAGCAGGGGCTTTACCAGCTTAACGAGACGTTCCGCATTCAGGGATTCAGCTGGGGCGGAGCCAGATTGACTCGATTGCTCACCCTCGCACGACCCGTTATGACACAGATGGCCAGCGAGCTGGGAGAAACCATCACCCTTGGCGTGCTGACCGCAGAAGGGAAGATTCGCCTTGTGCATCAGGCGCTCTCCTCTCAGCCGATTCGTTACGAAATGCCGATGTCCACGCAGTTGCCCATACACTGCACCGCTATGGGCAGAATGTTTTTAGCCCTCAAGACGCCGGAAGAGCGCAGAGCGCTGCTGGCGCGCTATCCGCTTTCGCCGTGGACGAAATATACCGTGACCGACAGTGCACAGCTGGAGGCATTAATTGAGGAAGCGGCTGCCAGAAACTACTCGGTTTCTGCCGACGAGGTAGATATTGGCGGCACCGGCGTTTGTACCCCCATTCTTGACGCCAGCGGCGCGCCGCTGGCAATGCTGAATGTCTCCTGCGTTTCCGCGCGCTTCGGCGATAAAAAAAACCTCATCATCAAAGCGGTGCTGGAGCAGGGTCAGCAGCTTGCGGATCGGCTGGCCTCAGGCGGAGCCGCGGTATAAGCCAGGCCTTATCATCGTGCCCTCTGATGATACGAACTTCTTATTTTTAGCCAAAAAATCCTCTCTTCGACCTCTTTTTTAACCAGCCAGTTATAGCGTCATACGTTTTACTGGCGGTTAAAAAACACCTGCCCGTTTATTCTGTGTGATTTTTGCACTGCCTTTCGCGCATAAAAAAGACATTTATTGCTATCGACGCGTCATGACGTTGGCTGGATCCGCCCACTGGATCGCGGTGAAAAACTGTGTCAGGTTAAATTCATATATGAAAACGAGTGTTCATATATATGAACAACGATGCTTTTTCCTGCCGCCCTGACTGAGAGCCTGACTATGAGCCAAGACCAGTTCACCCAGGAGTTAAATCATTATTCAGCCGAGACGCCCGCCCGTCGCAAACGTCGCCAGCTGTTTGCTGCCATGGTAGGCAACGTACTTGAATACTATGACTTCATCATTTTCGCCTATATGGCCTCGCTGATCGCCCGCAACTTCTACCAGGGAGACGGTTCAACCGGCCTGCTCGCCAGTTTTGCGACCTTTGGCGTCGGATTTCTCGCGCGACCGCTTGGCGGCGCCGTTATCGGCCGCATCGCGGATAAATATGGCCGCAGCGTGGCGCTGAAAATCACCATCTACGGCATGGCGCTGGGCACCGTCGGTATTGGCCTGCTGCCCACCTATGAGACGGCCGGCATTCTCGCCCCGGTGATGCTGGTGATCATCCGGCTGATTCAGGGACTGGCCGCAGGCGGTGAATGGGGAACGGCTACCACCTTCGTGGTAGAGTCCGCGCCGACAGGCAAACGCGGTTTGTTCGGCGCGCTGGGGCAGGCCGCTATCGCCTCTGCTCAGCTGGTCACCAGTCTGGTGGTGGCGATAGTGACGGTGATCTTTAGCGAGCAGCAGATGGTGGACTGGGCGTGGCGCATCCCCTTCCTGCTTGGCGTCGTGCTGCTGCCGGTCGGCGTCTATATGCGCCGCAATCTGGAAGAGACGCCGGCCTTTATCGCCGCGCAGGAAGCCTCATCCGCCAGCAAAAAAGTGCCGCTTAACGCCGCGCTGCGCATGATGGGCCAGACCTTCGGCTTTGCTATTATCTGGACGGTTTCCTATTACGTCATGCTTTCCTGGATGCCGACGTTTTTGAATAAACAGGTCGGCTTCAGCCAGACGCAGGCGCTGATCTCTAACGCCATTGCCCTGACGATCATGGTGGCCACCATTCCTTTTTTCGGCGCGCTTTCGGACCGCATTGGGCGCAAACCGCTGCTGCTGGCCTGCTGCGCCGCCTTCGTTATTCTGCCTTATCCGCTATTTTATCTGCTGCTGTCCGCGAAAACCTTTTACGTGGTGCTGGCAGTGCAGATTGTCTTCAATCTGTTTATCGCCGCCTTTTCCGGCGCCGCCCCAGCCGCCTTGTGCGAAATCTTTCCTACCGCTTCGCGCACCACGCTGCTTTCAATTGGTTACAGCCTGTCGACGGCGATCTTCGGCGGTTTTGCGCCCTTTATCTCCACCGGCCTGATCGATGTGACCGGTATGCCGATTTCGCCGACCTTCTACCTGATGCTGGCGGGCGCAGTATCCGGGCTGGTGATCATGCGGCTGCGTGAGACGGCGCGCGAGGCGCTGCGCTAATTTACCGGAGGCAATAATGAGCAACGATATTTTGATTTGGGGCGCTGGAGCCATTGGCGGCACGGTAGGGGCATGGCTTAAACGGGCAGGCTATGACGTCACCTTTGTCGACATTGATGGCGCGCACGTCAGCCGCATCAAGGATCCTGACGCCGGGCTGCATATCATCGGCGTGGACGAGTTTACCGTAACGGCACCGGCGTTTACGCCCGCTGAACTGAGCGGGCGCTGGCGGCGTATCTTCCTTGCGGTAAAGGCGCATCATACGGCGGAGGCTGCGCGGCAGCTGGCCCCCTTTCTGCAGCCGGATGGCTATGTGTTATCTCTGCAAAATGGTCTGTGCGAGTCGGCCATTGCCGCTGTTGTCGGTGAAGATCGCACCATCGGCGCGTTTATTAACTTTTATGCCGACTGGATTGCGCCGGGCGAAATTCACTACTCCAACCGCGGCGCGGCGGTGATTGGCGAACTGCATGGCGAGATGACGCCCCGGCTGGCGGCCTTGCATCAGGACCTGCGCCATTTTGAACCCGACGTGATGCAGTCAGACGCGCTATCGTCGTGGCTGTGGGGCAAGCTCGCCTACGCATCGCTGCTGTTTGCCCAGGCGACAGGGGAAAAGGGCATCGCCGACTGCCTGGCGCGCCGCGATATCCGCCCGGTGCTGACCCAGCTGGCGGGCGAGGTTGTGCAGGTGGCGGACGCATACGCCATTCCGCTGCGCGGCTTTAACGGTTTCGACCCGGAGGCGTTTCGCCCCAACGCCAGCGCAGACCGCATCGATCGCACCTTCGAGCAGATGGTGGCCTTTAATCGGCCCAACAGCAAAACCCACTCCGGCATCTGGCGCGATCTGGCGATCCGCAAGCGGCCCACCGAGGTTGACGGGCAGATGGGCGTGGTGGCCGCGATGGCCGCCGCACGCCACCTTTCCTCTCCCGCTCTGAATGCGCTTATCGCCCTGATCCACCAGATAGAGGCGGGAGAGCGTCCCCTGTCCGATCACAACCTTAGCGAGCTATTGCCATGATGCTGTCATTTGCGGGAAAACGCGTTGCCATCAGCGGCGGCGCAATTGGTTTCGGTCGGGAGATGGCGCGCCAGTTTCAGGCGCTGGGCGCGGAGGTGCACGTTTGCGATATCCGCGCCGAAGCGATGCAGGATCTCTCCGAGGCGGGCATCGCCACCGCGGTTGTCGACCTCTGCGACAGGCAGGCCGCCGCTGGATGGATCGACGCGGTCAGCAGGCAAGGCGCGCGGGCGATCGACGTGCTGATCAATAACGCGGGCGGCGTGGCGGGCCAGCAGGGCAAAGCGATTGCGCAGGTAAGCGACGCCGAATGGGACAGCGTAATCGATATCAATCTGAACGCCACCTTTGCGCTAAGCCGCGCCGTCGCGCCTCTGATGAAACAGGCTGGTCAGGGAAAAATTATCAATATCAGCTCGGGCGCCGCCCTGAAGGCCTCGCTGACCGGCGTGCAGGCCTACTGCGCCGCAAAGCATGCCGTACTCGGGCTGACCCGACAGCTGGCGCACGAGCTTGGCCCCTTCGGCATCAACGTTAACGCCGTTGCGCCCGGCTTTGTGTTTACCAACGACGCCACCAGAAAGCAGTGGGAAAACTTCGGCGAAGCGCGCCAGCAGCAGCTGCTACAGGGCATTGCGCTGCGACGCCTCGGCAGCGTCGAGGATATCGCGCACGCGGCGGTTTTCCTCGCTTCCGACCTGTCGTCGTTTATCAATGGACAAATTATCTCAGTAGATGGGGGAAGTTAAACCTATGCAGCATAGCGAATCTGAACAGCAACCCTGGCAGTGGCCGGATGAAACCTGGCAGCAGAAGGTCAACCACGTGCGCGCCGGCCGGACACTGAAGCCGCGCCGCTGGCCCGGCGATGCACCCTTCGCCATCGCCCTTTCGTTCGACAGCGATCATGAAACCAATGAACTGCGCGAAGGAGGCAACTCCTATGGGCGCATGAGCTGGGGGCAATATGGCACGCGCGTCGGCATTCCGCGCATTGAGGCGATTCTCAGCAGCGCCGGGGTGCCGGCGAGCTTCTATGTGCCCGCCGTCTGCGCGCTGCTTTATCCCGAGGAGCAGGGCAGGCTACAGGCTCAGGGGCATGAAATCGCGTTGCACGGCTGGATCCACGAGCTGAATTCCGTGCTGTCATATGAAGACGAACGGTCGCTGATGCTGAAATCCGCCGATACGCTGGAAAAGGTGACGGGCCAGCGTCCGGTGGGCATGCGCACCCCTTCATGGGACTTTAGCCCGCATACGCTGCGGATAGCGAAAGAGATGGGGCTGCTGTATGACTCGTCGCTGATGGCGGACGAGCACTGCTATGAGCTGCTGCTGGATGGCGAGGCGAGCGGCGTGGTTGAGCTGCCGGTAGAGTGGATACGCGATGACGCGGTCTATTTTATGATGAACCGTTTTCAGGCGCTGCGTCCCTATACTTCGCCGGAGTCGGTGTTCGATATTTTCCGGCGCGAACTGGAGTACGCTCAGCGGGAGGGCGGTTTGTTCCAGCTGACGATGCATCCGCACATTATTTCGCCGCGATCGCGTATATGGATTCTGGAAGAGATTGTGCGGCTGGGGAAAGCCTCAGGCGCCTGGTTCGCCACGCATGCCGACGTGGTGCGCTGGGTGAAGGCGCATTCGGCAGAAATCTGACCATCAGGCTTCAGCCGGGGCGATCGCTGGCTGAAGTCTGTCAGTAGGGCGTTCAATCAGCGAATTTCATTCTCATACATAAACCGTTGTAACCCTCATCTGGCATCGAAATTGCTTAAAGGTTTTACCGCCCTGCGCGTTACCGGATGAGAGAAATGAACCTGAACACCTATAAATATTTCAATGAAGTGGCTGAAACCGGATCTATCCGACGGGCCGCCGACCGTCTGCATATCGCGCCATCGGCGATCAGCCGTCAGATAGCGCTGCTTGAACACAGCCTGGGCGTGACCTTACTGGAACGCACCAATACCGGCATTCGCCTGACGCCAGCAGGCACCCTGTTAGAACGATTCACCCGCAAAATGTGTCGCGACCTGGACCGCATTCATGAATCGATCAAAAACCTGAAGGGCTTACGTGAAGGGGAAGTGAAAATCTGGGTGATCGAAGCGGTGGTTCAGACCATTTTGCCGCGCATTATGACCCATTTTAATGAGCATTATCCGGCGATACATTTCTCGATTAACAGCGAATCATCCGATCGCACCCTTGAAGCGATTATCCGCGATGAAATTGATATCGGTATTGTGTTCAATACGGGCGAGCGTGCGGGCATTGAGGTGATCAAACGCTTTCCTGCACCCGTTCAGTGCCTGGTCTCACTAAAACATCCTCTGGCTCAGCATCGCGCCGTGAGCCTGAAAGAGATCTGTTCCTATCCTGTCGCCCTGCCGGTGTCCAGTTTTGGTATGCGCCAGACCTTCGACAGCGTGACCCGCAGTCTGCATCTCAATCCGCAATCCATTGTGAACACTAACAATCTTGAACTGGCTAAGGCGATGGCGATTGCTGGCCGCACGCTGACGATTGGCCCGGTGCAGATTGCCCGTCGGGAAATTGAGCAAAACACGCTTATCGCCATACCGGTCGATAACGAGGCGCTACAGCGCGCCAACATCGAAATTTGCGTGCATCGCGACCGCTCCCTTTCCTTTGCCGCGCACCAGTTCCTTAAACATATCTGTCAGGAATTTGAGTAGGGCTTTTCCTGCGCCTCCCCACCGTTTCCACAATCGATCTCTGGCGTACCAAAACCGGCAACGCGGCGTGCTGAAGACGGCATTACTTTCGCCCCTGAATCCCGTGGTATCAATGCGTCATCGCGTGATTAAACGCCTGACGCCGTCAGAAAAGAGGGTAGTGAGATGCCGAGCATCATGACTAACGGGATTCAGACCTATTTCGAGAAACAGGGAAAGGGGCCGGTAATCATTTTTGTTTCAGGCCTGGGCGGCACCGCCGCCTACTGGGCACCGCAGGTGGCGTGGTTTGCTCAGGATTTTACCGTGGTCACTTACGATCAGCGGGGCGCAGGAAGGTCAGATCATCCCGCGGGTCCCTATAGCCTCGACACGCTGGCCGACGATCTGCAGGCCTTGATCGCCGCACTCGGGCTGGTTCGTCCCGTGTTAGTGGGTCACTCCACCGGCGGCGCTATTGGTCAGATCCTGGCGGCGCGTCAGCCTGGGCTGTTAGCGGGCATGGTGCTCTATGCCAGCTGGCCCCGTTCCGATTTGCACTTCAACTGGTGCTTCAGAATGCGTCGCGCCCTGTTAGTCGGCAGCAGTCTCGAAGAGTACGTGCATGGCAGCGCGCTTTTTCTCTATCCGCCGGAGCACCTCAGCAAACACGCCGAGCGACTGTCGCCTGCGCTGCTGGCGTCTGCCCGCCATTTTCCTCAGCGCGACGTGGTGCTCAGCCGCATTGACGCCATTATGGCGCATGACGCCACGGCCTTACTTCCCCTGATTACCACTCCCACGCTGGTGGTCTGCGCGCAGGATGACATTCTGACGCCGCCCTATCAGTCGCGCCTGCTGGCGGGCGCAATAGCGGGTGCTGAGTTGACAATCGTGCCTCAGGGCGGCCACAGCTTTTCTGAAACAGAACCCCCGTTGTTTAACCAGATTGCGCTCGACTTTATGACCCGGGTCCATCACGCGAATTGATTTAAGGAGTTAACCATGAATCGTAACGTTGAGTTGGGTGTGTTCCTGCCGGTGGGCAATGGCGGCTGGATAACCTCAACCACCAGCCCTCAGCTACCGGCGACCTATGAGTACAACAAACAAGTCGCCATCCTGGCGGAGCAGCTCGGCTTTGACTTTGCGCTGTCAATGGCGAAATGGCGCGGTTACGGCGGCCCTTCGCGCCACTGGGACGTCACGCTGGAAAGCCTGACGACAATGGCGGGGCTGGCGGAGGCCACCAGCCGCATCGGCGTGTGGGGAACCGTGCATACCATGGTTTTCCATCCGGCGGTGGTGGCCAAAATGAGCGCGGTACTCGATCAGATCTCAAAAGGCCGCTTTGGACTAAACATCGTTTCCGGCTCCAATCCTTCCGATCAGGGGCAGATGGGGTTGTGGATGGATCTGGATCATGCCGAGCGCTACGAGCTGGCTGCCGAATGGCTGACGGTGTTGAAGCGCCTCTGGACGGAAGATCGTGTCGATCATCAGGGCAAGCATTATCAGCTGACCGACTGCATGTCGAACCCGAAACCGGCGACGCCGCCGCCCATTATCTGCGCCGGCGCCTCGGATCGCGGATTCCTGTTCACCATGGAGCACTGCACGGCGAGCTTTATGCTCGGCTCGGATCACGACGACTTTATAAAAACGGGCCTGCGCGCGAAACAGCTGGCGGCTGAGCAGGGCAAGCCCGACTTCAAAACCTACGGGCTGTTCACCATCGTGCCGGGCGCAACAGACGCGCAGGCGCGTGAGCGCGTTGCACGCTATGACGCCGGGGTGGACACCATTGCCCTGGATAACCAGACACGCGAGTACTCCGGCGACAAAAGCTTCAGGCAAAACACCATGGCGCAGCGGTTCGTCTCTCAGGGCGAGCAGCGCAACGCCATGACGCGCGCCGTGCTGGTGGGGTCGCCTGAAACCATCGGCAACAAGCTGGCGGCGATTATCAAAGGCGCGCAGCTTGATGGCGTCACGGTCATTGTGCCGGACTTTATTGATGACCTGCGCACCGTCGGCACCGAGGTGGTGGAGGTGCTGGAGGCGAATGGGGTGTCCACTCACGCCCGCGCCTGGCAAAAAGCAAACCAAAGCTGAACTGCGACCACGACAAGGCTGACGGCGCTGTTCAGCCATTTTAATCATTTCCCCGCGATGCGGATTGCCAGGAGTCGAGCGATGAAACTGAACATGATGTTGGCTATTGGAATAGGCGCGGCGATGAGCTGTGCTGGCGTTCAGGCGGATGAGAGCAAACCGCGGGTGGCGGCGCTCTTCACCCAAACGGTGACGCAAGGCGCGTGGGACACCGCCGGTTATGCGGCCTTTAAGTCAATGGCGGCGCAGGACGGCTTTGCGCCGAGCTATCTGGAACACACCAGCTATGAATCTGCGCCCTCAGTGCTGCGCCAGCTTGCATCAGGTGGCGTGAAGCTGATTATCGCTCACTCATCGGGCTATTCAGCCGCGATCAAAGAAGTGGCCCCGCTATATCCTGCAACCCAGTTCGTGCTCTACTCCTATGAAAACGCTACCGCTAATCTGCCCAACTATTCAGCCTGGTCCGTCGACTGGGACGAGTATGGCTTCGTGCTGGGCGCTCTGGCGGCGGCGGCCAGTAAAAATGGGCATATCGCGGTGATCGGCGGCGAGCCAATCCCCTCCGCTGAACGCACCGTGCAGTTTATTAAAAAGGGGGCCGCCTACGTTAACCCTCATGTCCAGGTGGACTCAGCCTATGTCGGCTCTTTTACCGATGTGGCGCGCGCCAAAGAGATCGCCACCGGCGCGATAGCGCGTGGGGCTGATTTTGTCATCCCCTCAGCGGATACCGCTGACGCCGGCATTCAACAGGCGGCGGATGAAGAGGGCGCGCTCACCCTCGGCTCCTACACCGATCAGTCAAAAACCTTCCCTGACGCCGTGATGACCTCCACGGTGATGAACTTCGATAAGTCCTACGCCGACATTGGCAAACACTTCGTTGAGGGTCAGTTAGGCAATCGCATTATTACCGAGAATCTCGCCACCAACGGCTGGACCCTTGCCACGCCTTTTGCCCATGTCGGAAAAGAGGTGCAGGACAAGGTGTTCAGCATCATCGCCGATCTGAAGGCCGGTAAAATCAAGATCGAGGATTAACGTCATGCCCGCTCCCGTCATTGAACTCGACCACGTTTCAAAGCGCTATCCCAATGGTTTTATGGCGCTGGAAAAGGTCTCTCTCTCCCTTTTTCCTGGGGAGATCCACGCGCTGTTGGGCGAGAACGGTGCGGGTAAATCGACGCTGATGAATATCCTTTACGGCGTACATGAGCCGACCGAGGGCGGGGTGCTGATGCACGGCCGTCAGGTCATCCACCGGCGGCCTGCCGATGCTATCGCTAACGGTATCGGCATGGTCCATCAGCATTTCAGGCTGGTGGCGCCGTTTACCGTGGCTGAGAATCTGGCGCTGGTCGCCCGAGGGGAACGGCAAAAAATGTTTCGACGGCAGAGCGACATTCATGCCTTTATGCAGCGTTACGGCATGGATCTCGATCCGGCGGCGAAGGTCAAAGATCTGCCGCTGGCGCTGCAGCAGAGGGTAGAGATCCTTAAAGCGCTGGTGAATGACAGCCGCGTGCTGCTGCTGGATGAGCCGTCCACTATCCTCACGCCGGATGAGATCGGCGCCCTGTACGACACGCTGCGCCGCATCAGTGAGAAAGGCACCGCCGTGGCCGTGGTCACCCATAACGTGGACGAGGTGCTCGCCCATGCTGACCGCTACACCATTCTGCGGCGCGGCAAGACCAACGGCAGCGGGCTGACCGCATCCTGCACGCCGCATGATCTGGTCGAAAAAATCGTCGGGCGCGCCGTCGCGACCGGCACCCGTATCGGCGCGCGGCGCCAGGCGGGCAAAGAACAGATGCGCGTCACCGCAGCGTATTTGCGTCCGGCCAGCGGATCGCCAGGGCTGCACGATATCAACCTCCAGCTTTACGCAGGCGAGATAACCGGCGTTGCGGGTGTCGAGGGCAACGGACAAACAGAGCTGTTTGAGCTGCTGGCCGGGCAGCGCCAGCCAGAGCGCGGCGCCGTGACGCGTCACAGTGACAGGGTCACTGTTGCGCTTGTCCCGCAGGATCGCCACCACGAGGGGCTGTCGCTTGACCTGCCGGTTTCCCACAACCTGCTCTATGCCAAAATTATGCGGGGCGAATATCTGCGCTGGGGATTGCTGAACCATGCGGCCATCTCTCGCCGCGCGCGGGAGATGATCGCGCAGTCTGATATTCGCACTGACTCCCATGCCACCCCGGCGCGCGCGCTGTCGGGAGGGAATCAGCAGAAAATCGTGGTGGCGCGCGCCCTGGACGCCGCCGCCGCGGTCGTAGTGGTTTATCAACCCACGCGCGGACTGGATATGGCGGCCGCCGAATCGGTACTGATGCGGCTGGCGCAAGCCGCCGATGGCGGCACGACGGTGGTCATCATCTCGTCGAACATTGACGAGCTTATTCGGCTCTGTGACCGCATCCTGGTGATCAATGGCGGCCGCATCACTGGCGAAGTGGCCGGCGAGAGCATGACGCCAGAACGCATCGGCGCCCTGATGACCACTGGGCGCAACCCTTCGCCGCAGGCAGCAGGAGCTGAGTATGTCTGATTCTGTTAAGCCGCTGACCGCGACCAGCATGCCGTTGCGACGAGCGCTGGCTCAGCTTAGCGCCTCGCGTTCCCTGTGGGTGACGCTTAGCGCCTTTGCCGGGTCGCTGCTCGCGGGGCTGGCGCTGATTAGCGCCATGGGGGTGCCGCTGCATGCCGCCGTAAGCGTGGCGGTCGACGGCGCGTTTGGCAACCTTCGGGCGCTGTCGGACACGCTGGTATTTATGACGCCGCGCCTGCTGGTGGCGCTGGGCGCGCTGGTCGCCATTCGCGGCGGCATGTTTAACCTGGGAGGAGAAGGGCAGCTACAGATGGGGGCTATCGGCGCCATGCTGCCTTTTCTGGCGGTCGGCAATATCGGCCCGGGGCTGCTGCCGTTAGCCATCCTCAGCGGCGCCTTGTGCGGCGCGGTATGGGGCGTGATTCCCGCCATATTGAAAATCTGGCGCGGCATCGATGAAATCATCGTTACGCTGATGATGAACTTCATCGCCATCTATAGCCTGAAATATCTGGTGCAGGGCCCCATGCGCCCGGCCGGCTCTAGCTTCAATATGTCCGTCCAGCTGCCAGCAGAGGGCGTCTTTCACACGCTGATTGACGGCACGCGCCTGCATGCCGGCGTATTTCTTGCGCTGCTGATCGCCCTGGCGGTGTGGCTGATGCTCAAACACAGCGCGGCGGGCCTGACGCTGCGCGCCAGCGGCCAGAGTCCGCGTTTCGTTCGTCTGCAGGGCCAGTCTGCCGCCAGAACGATCCTTTCCAGCATGGCCCTGTCCGGGGCGATCGGCGGACTGGCCGGCAGCTTTGAGGTGCTGGGCGTGCAGTACCGGTTGATTGACGGCTTCTCCTCTGGGCTGGGGTTTGAAGGGCTCGCCGTCTCGTTTTTGGCCGGTCTTGAACCGCTCGGCGCGGTCATCGTTTCGATCTACTTTGGCGCCATTAACAGCGCCGCGCTGGCGCTGCAAAGCGCCTTCTCGATTCCCGCCGCGTTAGCCGACGTGCTGGCAGGCCTGCCCATTTTGCTGCTGGCGGTATTGAGCGGCGTGATGCTGGTTAAAGGGAGGCCGGTATGGAATTCAACATTGTAACCCTGGCGCTGTTTCTGGCCGGCGGCCTGCGTCTCTGCGTGCCGGTACTGCTCGCGGCGCTGGGCGAAACCCTTTCCGAACGGGCAGGGGTATTCACCATCGGGCTGGAAGGGCTGATGCTGTCTGGCGCCGCCTCTTCGGCACTCGGCCTGGCGTTCACCGGCTCTCCGCTGCTGGCGCTTGTTGCTGGCGCGCTGGGCGGTTTGCTGGCGGCGGCGCTGCTGGCGGCCGGCACGGTACTGGCTCGCGCCAATCAGATCGTCATGGGCATCGGCTTTAACCTGTTCGCCGCTGGCGCCACCTCGTTGATCCGTCAGCTGTGGCTCAGCGGCGCGCCAGCCGCCGGTTCGATGCGCTCAGTTTCAGTGATGAAACTGCCCTGGCTCTCCGACCTCCCCCTCGTTGGCCGCGCCATCTTCTCGCAAAGCCCGGTGTTCTACCTTGCTGTGCTGACCACGCTGGCGTTATGGGCGCTGTTTCGCTTTAGCCGTGTGGGGCTGCTGGTGCGCGCGGCCGGAGAAAACGCCGCCGCTGCCGATGCGGCGGGTCATTCGGTGCTGGGACTGCGCTTCAGCGCCGCGCTGTTTACCGGCCTGATGGCGGGGCTGGGCGGCGCGTATCTCTGCATTGTGGCCTCTGGCGGCACCTTTGTTGACAACATGACCGCGGGGCGCGGCTACCTGGCGATCGCCATTACCCTTTTTGCGCGCTGGAAGCCCGGCCGCGTGCTGCTGGTGGCAGTACTTCTCGGCTTACTCGAAGCCCTGCAGTTTCAGGGGCAGTATCTCGGCATTGATATTCCTCCCGCGCTGCTGATGGCCATGCCCTTTGTGGTCGCGCTCGTCGCCTGGATCATGATGGGACGCGGCGGCGCAGCGCCAGGGGATTTAGGCCGTCCTTTCCTGCGCGGTTCAGGACGTTAAACCTTTTAAATACGCGGGCTGTCGCCCGACACAGGAGAAGCAAATGAATCAGGCAATCAACCCGGAAGGCTGGATTACTGGCAAGACCGCAACCGGCCTCAACCACCTCAACTGGGGCATCAAAGCCGGTCATCATGTCTATGTCGCCGGCATGCTTTCAACCGATCCGGTTGATGGCGCGCTGGTTGGCGTGGGCGATATTGAAACGCAGACCCGCCGCGTCCTCGACAGCATCAAAGTGGTGCTGGAAGCCGCCGGCAGCAGTATGGATCACGTGGTGATGAATCAGATATTCCTGCGTAATCTGGAGGATTACCATAAATTCAACGACATCTACGTCAGCTATTTCCCGACCCTGTTGCCGGCTCGTTTCTGCGTGAAGCTGGAGATGGTGCGCCCGGAATTTTTAGTCGAGATCGCCACGACGGCGCTTATTCCATCCTGAGCGCAAACCCGCTATCTGGGCCGCAGAAGAGCATGTCTGGCGGCACCCGGTCACGGCAGAGGGTAAAAAGGGTATGAGACTTTCTAGCGAAACCTCACAGACGCCGCCGATTGCTGACGCGTATCGCGGCGGGATGCGCCTGCTGGCAGCCGGCGTTTGCCTGATTACGGCCAGCTGCGACAGTGAACCGGGCGGCATGATCGCCACCGCTGTCACCTCCGTTAGCGCCGAGCCGCCGACGTTGCTGGTCTGTATCAACCGCAGCGCATCCATGTTTACCTTGATCCAGCAGACGGGCAGTTTCTGCGTCAGTGTGCTGACCAGAGAGGCGCTGCCGCTGGTTGATCTGTTCAGCCATTCAGCTCGCCGCGCAGAGCGCTTTCGGACCGGTGAATGGACAACGGCGACAAACGGCGCGCCGGTATGCGCAGAAGCGCTGGTCGCGTTTGAATGCAGGCTGGCGCAGATTGTCGACTGGCACAGCCACGGCATTTTTCTCGGGGAGGTCACGGCGGTGTCGCATCCGCGTCCGGACGCGGCGCCTTTGCTCTATATGGATCGCCGCTTCCGTCATCTTAGTCAGGCGTGAACCGCGGCGTTTTCGTCACCTAAAAATGCCGCATTACTGCGGCATCATAATAACCACGTCAATTTCCAGCATCAGTTCTGGCTCGGCCAGCGCGGCAACCTGAAACAGGGTGCTGCCGGGCAACTCCAGCCCTGAGAAAAATCGCTCCCGCACGGGGTGAATCTCCGATACCAGGGCAAGATCGGTTACGTACGTCGTCGTTTTGACAATAGAATCTCTGGTGACGCCCAGTCCCGCCAGCAACCGATCGATATTGGCATAGACCTGCTCGACCTGCTGCGTCATGTTATTGACGCCCACCACCTCGCCATTTTCGTCCCATGCCACCTGACCCGTGGGAAATACCGGCATGCCGGGCCGGATTTTAATATGATTGTAATAGCTTCTTGCTTTAAGACCGGCTGGATTAACGATGCCCATAGCGCTCCTGAAGGTGTGAATGCAGAAAGACCTTTTTTATCCTATCAGCCGACTCAGCCTACAGGTAATCACATTACAGCGACACGGCGTTGCCGATCCTGCAACGCAGCAAAAGGGCTGACCAGACACGTTTAATCTTCTGTATTGTGAACCCGGTCACTCTGACCAGACACTACTTAAATGGAACCCACTCTATAGTCGTTAATCATTCCGATTATGGTGGGGTCTAAAATGAATAGAAATAAAAAAGCCGCGCGCAGCAGTTTAGCCAAGAACATAACCATGGCATTATCCCTGGCTGTTTATTCACTGGCGGGAAGCGCAATGGCAAATGACGCGATAGATCATCAAACGGCATTAGTGGGAACCTGGACGTCGATTCCCGATGCGCCATCAGAACAAAAACCTGACCATCCCAGTGAAGGGTTATATCGCCTGAAGGTGAACAGCGACGGCACGCTGACGCCACTCGATGTAATCAAAATGAAAAGCCCGTCGTGGATTGTGAAATCCCGCGACGGACGTTTTGCCTATACCACCAATGAAGAGAACAGTGGGGCGGTCACCGCGCTGAGCGTGGATAAAAGCGGCCAGGTGCAGGTGTTGAATAGCGTGGACAGCCACGGCCAGCAGCCTACCCATGCCACTATCAGCCCGGACGGTAAGTTCCTGTTTGTCGCCAACTACTCCGTGGCGAAAGGTGGCGCAGGCGTATCAGTGTTCCCGATCCATCAGGATGGCAAGCTGGGCGAGCAGGTTCAGCAGTTTCCATTTGAGCAGGGATCCGGCGCGGTAAAAGGGCGCCAGGACGGCGGCCATGCGCACTCCACCACCTTTACGCAGGATGGTCAGTTTCTCTACGCCGCTGACCTCGGCGGCGATAAGCTGCACGCCTTTCGCTATCATGCGGATAAAGCACAGCCGCTGGAGGCGGATAGCGCACGCGACGTGAATTTCACGGCCGGTTCCGGTCCTCGCCATATGGTGTTTACGCCGGATGGCAAGCATGCCTATGTCATCACTGAAATGGCCGGTGAAATTGCGGTGTTCAATGTGAATCAGGATCGTCTGGAGCCGGCTGGCCGAATCAAATTAAATTGCGAGAATAGCAGCGCAGAGTATCGCAGCGGCGGCGGAATTATATTAAGCCCGAACGGTAAATATGTAATTGCCTCAAATCGCGGCTCAGATAATAAATTGCTGGTGTTTAAAATTAGAGCAGATGGCATGTTGGGTAAGCCGGTGAGTTATAGCGCTAAGGGTATTGAACCGCGCGCCTTTTCTTTTGATGGCAGCGGTAAATATCTTTACGTGACCAACGTCTTCTCTAACAATATTTCCCTGTTCCATTTCGACCCGAGTAACGGCGAACTGAAAGCGGCCGGGGACGCGGCGAAACTTGCCACGCCGACGGATATCAAATTCTTTAATTAGGGCGGGGAGCGCAGCAACGCGCTGGACTCGCAACGGGCGGCCTTAAGGGCCGCCATCATCAGGCGACTTATCGATGGCTGGCGTACAGGTCGTCAAGGAGAAGAGGGAGCACAAAATCTGCCACAACAGGATGTGCTAACTGCTGAGGAGATGTGATTTAACATAATCATGATTATGCGTACTTAAAACAGCGTGTTCTTCACACCGCATCCGCGCCACGCACCCCATATTAGATGCCCTCCAGCGCCACGCCTGCTCGTCCGCGCATAGCAGAGAGTAATCGCGGTGCCGATATTTACGCAGTGTCTTTTCATCCTTCTGTAAAGTAAGCGAAAATCCGACGAAATCGCTGAATTTCCCTCTGACTCGGCGGTCTTCTCCCGCACACTATTGCCGCAAATAGCGAGCTGAACAGGCTGTTTAGCTCAATGAGATGCGGCGCGGGAAAGCCACTGAAGCAGGCACAGGAAAACGGCAGGCGTATAGCAGATGAAAAAGATGTTAACCGGATTACTTCTTATCGTATCCACCACCGCCTCAGGCGCAGATGATTTTACGCTAAAGGAGATTCATTTTGACGGCCTGCAGCGCGTCGCGCCAGGCGCGGCTCTGCTTACCATGCCGGTGCGCGTGGGCGACCGCGTCAGCGACGACGATGTGCGCCAGACCATTCGCGCCCTGTTCGCGACCGGCAATTTTGACGACGTTCAGGTGCTGCGCGACGGCGATGCGCTGCTGATCAACGTCAAAGAGCGTCCGTCGATCGCCAGCATCTCCTTTTCCGGCAACAAAGCGATCAAGGAAGAGCAACTGCAGCAAAACCTCGACGCTTCCGGCGTACGTGTGGGTAATGCGCTGGACCGCACCACGCTGGCGGACATTGAAAAAGGCCTGGCGGATTTCTACTACAGCCAGGGGAAATATAGCGCCAGCGTCAAAGCAGTGGTGACGCCCCTGCCGCGCAACCGCGTCGATCTGCGCTTTGTGTTTACCGAGGGCGTCTCCGCCAAAATCAAACAGATTAATATCGTCGGCAATCGGGCGTTTAGCTCCGATGAGCTGATCTCCCACTTCCAGCTGCGTGACGATGTGCCCTGGTGGAACCTCACCGCCGATCAGAAGTATCAGAAGCAAAAGCTCTCCGGCGATCTGGAAACGCTGCGCAGCTACTATCTCGATCGCGGCTATGCGCAATTCGCCATCGACTCCACCCAGGTTAGCCTGACGCCAGATAAAAAAGGCATTTATCTCACCATCAATATTCGCGAAGGTGCGGTTTATCATCTCTCTGACGTCAGCCTGCGCGGCGATATGGCCGGACACGCAGCTGAAATTGAAAAACTGGCTGCGTTTCCGGCAGGCAGCCTCTATAACGGCGCGAAAATCAGCGAGGCTGAAACGGCGATCAAAACCCTGCTGGGTCGCTACGGTTATGCCTTCCCGCAGGTTTCTACCCAGCCGGAGATCAACGAGAAAGATAAGACGGTCAGGCTGCACATTAACGTCGACGCAGGCCGTCGCTTCTCTGTGCGTCAGGTGCGCTTTGCCGGCAACGATACCTCGAAAGATGCGGTGCTGCGTCGCGAGATGCGACAGATGGAAGGCGCCTGGCTGGCAAGCGATCTGGTCGAGCAAGGCAAGACGCGCCTCAACCGTACCGGCTTTTTCGAAAGCGTGGATGTCGATACGCAACCGGTGCCCGGCAGCGCAGATCAGGTCGATGTGGTCTACAAGGTCAAAGAGCGCAATACCGGCACCTTTAACGTCGGGCTGGGCTTTGGCACCGACAGCGGCATCAGCTATCAGCTGGGCGTTAGCCAGGATAACTGGCTGGGCAGCGGCAACACCGTCAGCTTTAGCGGCACCAAAAACAGCTACCAGACCTATGTCGAAATTGGCGCCACGGACCCCTACTTCACCGTGGACGGCGTCAGCCTGGGCGGAAAGCTGTTCTATAACGACTACAGCGCGGAAGATAATGACCTGTCCGAATATACGCTGAAAAGCTTCGGCGCGGGCAGCACCCTGAGCTTCCCCATCAGCGAAAACAGCAATCTCAGCAGCGGACTGGATTACGTCTACAATCGCGTCAGCAATATGGCGCCGCAGGTGGCGATGTGGCGCTATCTCGGCTCGCAGGGCGTTAACCCTTCTGTCGTCACGCGCACGGTTGACGATGACGGCACCAGCGATGAAAAGTACACCGCCAACGATTTCTTCTGGAATATCGGCTGGAACTATAACTCGCTCGACCGCGGCTTCTTTCCCACGTCGGGTCTGAGCGCCGGCTTCAACACCAAAGTGACGATCCCGGGATCGACCAACAGCTATTACAAAAGCACCCTCAGCGCCAACGCCTATTTCCCGCTCAGCAGCGATCATCGCTGGGTGGTGATGGGTCGCGCCAAAGCGGGCTATGCCGACGGGTTGGGCGGAAAAGAGGTACCCTTCTACGACAACTTCTATGCGGGCGGCTCTACGTCGGTACGCGGCTTCTCCTCTAACACCATCGGGCCGAAAGCCGCCTATTATCGCTGCAACGGATCGGAAAGCAGCTACGCCACCTGCCCGGTGAAATCGTCGAGCGACGCGGTCGGCGGCAATGCAATGGCGGTGGCGAGCGCAGAACTTATCATGCCGACGCCGTTTATCGGCGACCGCTACGCCGACGCACTGCGCACCTCGCTGTTCGTGGACGCCGGTACCGTCTGGGATACCGGCTGGCAGAACACCGCAGAGACGCGTGCCGCAGGCATTCCCGACTACAGCGATCCAGGCGAAATTCGCGTATCGAGCGGCGTCGCGCTGCAGTGGCAATCGCCGCTCGGCCCACTGGTGTTCTCCTATGCGCTGCCGCTTAAAAAATATAGCGGCGATAAAGCAGAGCAATTCCAGTTTAATATCGGGAAAACCTGGTAGCCTTTATTTCGCAGGAATAAGACGCCGCACTTTTTTACATTATCCTTAAAAAGAGAGTACAGAATAAATTATTCAGCCGGGTAAAATAGTCAAGGTACGGTACTCAAGGAAAGAGCGCCTGCCACATCGTTATTATGCGTATTAAACTCTATTGTTGACGCCACCCGTTTGGGTGGCTTTTTTATTTAGCTTTCACGCTGTGCTGCGGGTATTGCATTTCAAATTATTTAAATGCAATAATCCCCTATTCATTCTCAACCGCCATAAAATGAAATGAAAATTAGCGCCCTGACTGAACGGCTTGCGCAAAAAATCGTGGGTCTGATCGACACCGGCAAACTGGTGCCCGGCGCGCATCTCAGCGTGCCGAAGCTGGCCGAAACCTTTGACGTTTCGCGCTCGCCGGTGCGCGAAGCGCTGGTCTATCTGGAGCAGAAAGGTGTTCTGCAGCAAAAGCTTAACCGCGGATTTTTCGTCAGAGAGGACTACGCGCCGCAGCAGCACGACGCGCCCGCGCCCGCCGACGGCAGCGATCTGCCGGAGTATTATCAGCTGGCGGAAGACTGGCTGCAGGACAATATCGAAGCGGAAGTCACCGAACTCTACCTGATGAAACGCTACAACCTGACCAAAAGCCAGCTCTCGACGCTGCTGGCGCGCGGCATCAGCGAGGGCTGGGTAGAGCGCAAGCAGGGTTACGGCTGGCGTTTTCTGCCGGTGGCGAAAACCAAAGCGGCGCTGGAAAACATCTTCAGCTTTCGTATGGTGATTGAGCCGATGGCGATTCTGGAGCCCACCTTCAACGCGCCGCAGGAGAAAATCGACGAGATCCGCCGCGAGCTGGAGATGCTGCTCGACAACGGCATTGAACGCCTCTCGCCAAAACAGCTGCAGCTGGCCGGCTACCGCTTTCACGAGACGGTGATCGGCTTCTCCAACAACCCCTTCTTTGAAATCTCGCTGCGCAACGTCAACCGCATGCGTATGCTGATGGATTACCGCATCATGGACGATCGCAGCCGCTACTACGCTGAGGTCAACGATCATATGCGCCTGCTGGCGCTGATTGAGTCGGGACAGCGTATCGAAGCCTCCTACATGATGAAGCAGCATCTGGCGGTGGCGCTGGAAAATAAAAAAATGCGCCGTATCAGCGCGGAAGCCTGAAAGCAAAACGGCTCATTCCCTGAGCCGTTTGTTGTTATGCCGCGGTAGAGTAGATGGGATAAAGCCCCAGCAGCAGGCCCGAAGCCAGAAAGATCATGCAGAGCAGAAATGCCCACTTAAAGGTGTATTTCTGATGGTCGCTAAATTCGACGCCTGCCAGCCCCACCAGCAGATAGGTTGAGGCCACCAGCGGACTGAGCAGGTGCACCGGCTGTCCCACCAGCGAGGCGCGGCCGATTTCAATCGGTTCGATGCCATACGCTTTCGCCGCTTCCGCCAGCACCGGCAGCACGCCATAGTAAAAGGCGTCGTTCGACATGAAAAAGGTGCCCGGCAGGCTGATCAGCGCGGTGATCGGCGCCAGATAGGGTCCCCACGACTGCGGCAGAATAGCCAGCAGCGAGCCGGACATCGCCGTCACCATGCCGGTGCCGGACAGGATCCCGGCGAAGATGCCCGCAGCAAGAAAGATCGAGGTCTGATTAAGCGCCGCCGGCGCATGGGCGGCGATACGCTGACGCTGCGCATCCAGATGGGGATAGTTGATCAGCAGCGCCAGCGCGAAGGCCACCATAAACAGCACCGACAGCGGCAGCAGCTCCATCACCAGCGACGCCATCAACAGCAGCGTCAGAGCGGCGTTCAGCCAGAAGAGTTTCGGCCGACGCAACTCTTCGTTCACCTCATTAATGGCGGGCAGATAGCTCTCCGCGTCCTCTTCCACCACCGAACCGTCGGCGCGGGTCTGAATGCTCAGTTTGCCCAGGCGACGTCGTTCGCGAATGCCGATATACCACGCCAGCACCAGCACGCCGACAAAGCCGCACACCATCGACGGGATAAGCGGTATAAACAGATCGCTCGACTCCACCTTCAGCGAGGCCGCCACGCGCGCCAGCGGCCCGCCCCACGGCAGCAGATTGGTAATGCTGCCGGCGAGGAACACCACGCAGGTTAATGAGAGCGGATCGAGGCGGATGCGTTTGAACAGCGGCAGCATCGCGGTAACGCAAATCATATAGGTGGTGGAGCCGTCGCCATCCAGCGATACCATCGCCGCCAGCACCGCGCTGCACATTACCGCTTTCACCGGATCGCCATTAATAATTCGCAGGAAGAAGCGAATAATGGGATCAAATAAACCGGTATCGAACATGGTGCTGAAATAAAGAATGGCGAAGATCACCATAATGGCGGTCGGCGCGACTTTCTTTAATCCTTCAATCATCATCTCGCCCATCTCGCCGCCAAAACCGGCAATTAACGCAAAGATAATAGGAATAATTGTCAGTGCGACCAGAGCAGAAAGCTTTTTAGTCATAATCAGGATCATAAAGACCACGATCATGCCGTAACCCAGCAAAGAGAGCATAAGAGCCTCCGGCGCCCTTATAAATAAAGGCGCGAGTAAAGTTGTCGTCGTTATATTTTTTACAGCGCGGGAAAATTAACTCATATGCATACCGCCGTTGACGGAGAAATTCGCGCCGGTGGCGTAGCCCGATTCATCGGAGGCGAGCCAGGCGCAGATTGAGGCGATTTCCGACGGCGATCCCAGGCGACGCACCGGGATCTCCTGCACGATTTTATCGATCACCTGCACCGGGGTGACGGTTTTCAGCTTGCTGGTGGCGAGATAGCCCGGCGACACGGTATTGACGGTGACGCCGCGCGCGGAGACTTCGCGCGCCAGCGCGCGGGTAAAGCCGCGCACCGCATATTTCGCCGTGGAGTAGTTCACCTGCCCGACGGTGCCAATTTGCGCGTTAAGCGAGGAGATATTGATAATGCGACCCCAGCCGCGCGACATCATGCCGTCGATCACCTGACGCGTGACGTTAAACAGTGAATTCATATTGGTATCGATCACCGCCTGCCACTCCTGCGGCTGCATATCGCGAAATAAGGCGTTTCGCGCGGTGCCGGCATTATTGATCAGCACATCGACTTCACCGATCTCCTGTCGGATCTTGTCAAAGGCCTTAACGGTAGAGTCCCAGTCGGCCACATTGCCTTCAGAGGCGATAAAATCGAAGCCCAGCTTTTTATTATCATCCAGCCAGGTCTGTTTTCTTTTTGAATTGGGGCCACAGCCGGCAATGACTTTGAATCCATCTTTAGCCAGCCGACGGCAGATTGCCGTGCCGAGACTGCCCATTCCAGAGGTGACATACGCGATACGTTGGGTCATACCCTTACTCCCAGATGCATTTTTTTAACATTCGTTCACTTCGCATTAACAGTAAGCGGTGTACCCGCTTTTTCTGCAATCTGCCCGCGTCGAAAATGTGAACAGGATCGGCTAATTTATGCTTTTAAAGATATGTAAATGCAATAATGCAATCTGGCACTCAAAAGTGCTTTGAGAAGCTGGGCACGTTTATCAGCGCTGAAAGCCAGTCTTTTCCGGTTTTTTTACTAAATTTACAGGCTGCTGTGAGGCTCGTCACAGGATGATTAATGCACTTGTATTAACATAAATGCATTAATTCGGGGGGGTTGCATGACATTTGCCTATGTGGGTTGTCGAACGTCCGCCTGGCGCGGCGCGCGTGGAAAAGGAATCGAGGTCTATCAGGTGCTGCCAGATGGCGAGTGGCGGCTTATTCAGCGCGTCGAGTCGGTACAGGAGAACCCGTCATGGCTGACGCTGGATCCGCTTCGCCAGCGTCTTTACGCACTGCACGGCGACGGTGATGTTGTTGCGGTCTGGCAGCGCAATCCCGAGAGCGGCCTGTTGAGCCTGCTGATGCAACAGACCACCGGTCCGCGTCATTCACACCCCGATCTCGATCCGCAGCGGCGCAATAACCCGGTTGGCGCGGCGTTGACGCCTGATGGACAGCATCTGCTGATCGCCAACCATGAAGCGGGCAATATTGCGGCGCTCGCCATTGATCAACATGGGTTGCAGCCGCCCCACTCGCTGGCGCGCATTCCCGGCTATCCCGCCGCGCACGAGGCGCCGGAAAGTTTCTCTCGACCCCATGAGATTGTCTTTGCGCCCAACAGCGATCTGTTCGCCGTGCCGATACAGGGACGCGCGGCCGGCAACGGCATCGATATGATCCGGCTCTATCGCTGGCATAAAAATGAAGCGCGTCTGCTGGATGAAATCAGGCTCGCGCCCGGCAGCTGGCCGCGGCACGTCGACTTTCATCCCAGCGGAAAATGGCTGTACGGCCTGAGCGAACTGAGCAGCACGCTGACGGTACTGGAGGTGGATGCCCAGCGCGGCGCGCTGAGGCTAAAACAGACGCTGAGCGCGCTGCCGGAGGGCTATGCGGCACGCAGCGACGCCAGCGAGATTGAGGTACATCCTGGCGGCCGTTTTGTCTACGCGGCGAATCGCGGTCATGACAGCATCGGCGTGTTTGCGGTGGATGCGCAGACGGGCACGCTCAGCGTGATTGACTGGGTGGCGTGCGGCGGCAAAACGCCCCGCTTTACCGCGCTCTCCCCCGACGGACGCCGCTTCTTTAGCGCCAATGAGGAGTCCGATACCATTGAGGTGTTTGACGTCGATGCGCAAACCGGCCTGCTGCGCAGGCGTGGCCAGACGATCGTCACGGCCAGCCCAACCTGTCTCTGTTTCGCTAGCGCAGCGTAACCACGCTGCCTGACCCCTCCTCCTCCTGACCGCGTCTGTTGGCGGCGGTCAGGCTTTCAATCAGGGTTTTTACCGAGGGCGACGCCAGCGCATGCGCCTTGACGCCCACCAGCAGCTCCCGCTTCGCCCAGGGCTCCGCCAGCGGAATCGCCCGCACGCCGCGGTGCAGCGAGGCGGGCGCAATCTCATTCACCGGCAGGATGGCGATGCCAAGCTGCTGGCTGACCAGCTCCGCCATCGAGACAAAGCTGCTGACGCGCAGCCCGATGCTCAGCGTTCTGCCCAGCCTGCGCGCCTCGCGTTCCAGAATATGGCTGACGGCGCTGTCGCGGTGCGGCCCGACAATCTTCTCATCAAGCAGATCGGCCAGCTGCAGCGAAGCGCGCGCCGCCAGCGCATGGCCGTGCCACACCAGTACGGAGAGCTGATCCTGCTGCCACGGCCAGACGTCGATGCCGGACGCGGGCGTCCAGCTGGAGAAAATACCGACATCGGCGTTGCCCTCCAGCAGCCCCTGCACTACGCCGACGCCGGTCTGCTCTTCAATATCGATATCGGTTTGCGGATAGTGCGTCAGAAACTGGCTGATGGCGCGCGGCAGACAGTGCATCAGCGCCGCGGAGATCGTGAAGATGTGGATATGGCCGCGGATCCCTGCGGCGTAATCGTTCAGCTCCTCTTCCATCTGCTCCAGATTGCGGAATATCTGACGCGCGTGATAGAGCAGCGAATGGCCTGCTGGCGTCAGCTCGATGCCGCGCGGCAGGCGCAGCATTAGCTGCGTGCCTACCTGCTGCTCCAGTTCGGCGATGCGCTTGCTCACCGCCGAGACCGCAGTATGCTTGCGCCGCGCGGCGTGGGTCAGGTTTTGCGTTTCCGCCACGGCGACAAAGAGAGATAACGAGACCAGATCGTAACGCATAGTCAGCCTTTCAGGGTTTGCTGAATAACAAAGGGCAAGATGCCGCCGTGCAGCAGATAGCCAAGCTCCTGCTGCGAGTCGATCACCGCCGTCAGCGCAAACTCGCCGAGCAGCCTGCTATTTCGACTGATGCGCAGCTGTAACGGCGTTGTACCGGGTTGTAAGCGGTCCAGCCCGGCGAAATCCAGCGTTTCGCTGCCGTCCATTTCCGGCAAACGCGCCGCCTCGCCCGCGCAGAAGTGCAGCGGCAGGATCCCCATGCCAATCAGATTGGTACGATGGATGCGCTCAAAACTCTCCGCCACTACCGCCTTAACGCCCATCAACGCCTGGGCTTTCGCCGCCCAGTCGCGGCTGGAGCCGGCGCCGTAGCGTTCGCCGGCGAACACCACCAGCGGCACGCCGCGCGCCAGCCAGCTCTGCGCCGCTTCATAGGCGGGCAGGATCTGCTGATGGTCGGCATCCCATGCGAAACCGCCGCCGCCGCGTTTCTCCGGCGGCAGCAGCCGGTTTGCCAGCGCCTTGTTGGTGAAGGCGCCGCGCACCATCACCTCATGATTACTGCGTCGCGTCGAGTAGAGGTTGAGATCCTGCGGATCCTCATGGTGTTCCAGCAGCCATTTTCCCGCCAGGCTGGTGGGCGGAATCGCGCCAGCGGGCGAGATATGGTCGGTGGTCACGTCGTCGCCAAACCACAAAAAGGGGCGCGCGTCGCGCAGCGACAGCGGCGCAGAGGGATCGCGCGGCAGACGCTGCAAATAACCGGGACGACGCAGATAGGTCGAGCTCGCTTCCCACGGATAGTGCATGCTGCCCGGCGCGGCGATCTGCTGCCAGTGCGGTGTGCCCTGCCAGATAATCTCGCGGCGTTTAACGTAAAATTCCCGCTTCATGGCGCGCTCGACCCACTCTTCCACCTCTTCGCGCGTCGGCATTAAATCCCGCATGCGGATCGGCTGCTGCTGCGCGTCGTAGCCCAGCGCGTCGTGGATCATATCATGGGAAATATGGCCTGCCAGCGCCCAGGCGATCACCAGCGCCGGCGAGGTGAGGTAGCCGTGCCCGAGGCTGGGATTGACACGACGGGGAAAGTTACGGTTGCCCGACAGCACGCAGACCGCCTGCAGACCCTCGTTCACCAGCGTCTCCATCGCAGGCTGCAGCGCGCCGGAGCTGCCGATGCAGGTCATGCAGCCGTAGCCGGTCACGTCGAAGCCGATCTTCTCCAGTTCGCTCAGCAGACCGCAGGCGCTGAGATAGTCGGTCACGGCGCGCGAGCCCGGCGAGAACGAGGTTTTCACCCAGGGTTTGGGTTTCAAACCGTGCCGCGCGGCGTTGCGCGCGAACAGCGCCGCCTGCATCACCAGCCACGGATTGGCGGTGGTGGTGCAGCTGGTAATGGCGGCGATGGCGATGGCGCCCTGCTCAATTTCCTGCGGATAGGCGGCTTGCTGCCAGCGCCGGTTACGCGCTTCAGCCGGCAGGCTGTCGCGAAAGCTTTCGGCGGCGCGGCTCAGCGGGATTTGCTGATGCGGGTTCACCGGCCCCGCCATGCAGGGTTCGATGCTGCCGAGATCCAGCGCGATCAGCTGGGTAAATTCAGGCGTTGGGGTCTCCGGCGAGCGCCACAGGTGCTGCCGCTGCATATAGGCGTGAACGATGGCCTGCTTCTCTTCACTGCGTCCGGTCATCTGCACATAGTCGGCGCTGCGATCGTCCCACGGGAAAAACACCACCGTGGCGCCATATTCCGGCGCCATATTGGCGATGGTGGCGCGCGACTCCAGCGGCAGCAGATGCAGCGACGGGCCGGTAAATTCGACAAACTTGCCGACCACACCTTTTTCGCGCAACAGGCGGGTGATATGCAGCGCCAGATCGCTGTCGCTGACGTCAGCGGCCAGCGCACCCGACAGCGAAATGCCGATAACCTCCGGAAAGCGCAGCGTAACCGGTTCGCCGACCAGCGTCGCCTGACCCTCCAGTCCGCCTACGCCCCAGCCCAGAATGCCCAGCGCGTTAATCATCGGCGTATGGCTGTCCGTCGCCACCATGCAGTCGGCGTGCAGCAGCGGCACCTCTTCCCGCGCGTCCACCGTGACGATCTCCGCAATCGCCTCCAGGTTCATCAGATGAATAATGCCGGTGCCTGGCGGGATCACGCGGAAGTTATCAAGACTCTGCTCGGCCCAGCGAATAAAGCGATAGCGCTCGGCGTTGCGACGAAAGTCAAACTGCAGATTCTGCTCCAGCGCGTCGGCGGAGGCGTAGCTTTCGACGATCACCGAGTGATCGATGGTCAGCACCGCCGGAATATGCGGATTGATGCGCTGCGGATCGCCGCCGAGTTCGGCGGTGAGATCGCGCATCGCCGCAAAGTCCGCCAGCGCAGGCAGGCAGGTGGTGTCGTGAAACATCAGGCGGTCGGGATAAAAGGCGACCTCTCCAGCCGCCTCTTCGCCCTGTAGCATACGCAGAAAATGGGGCAGCGCCTGCGGCGAGCGCAGCGCGACATTCTCCAGCAGAATGCGCAGGCTGAACGGCAGGCGCTGTAGCCGATCGAGCGGCAGCAGTTGGGTCAGATCGAGAAACTGAAAAAGGTGGCCATCAATGACCAGCGTTGAGCGTTCCAGAGATAAGGGCGATGTCATACAAACCTTCCGCTATCACAGCATTGTTATGTTCTCAGATGGATAACGTGCCACGCCAGAAGGGCGTTGAAAATTGAACCTTGAATAAGAGAGCGTTCTCATAATGAGAACGCTCTGCGAGGGGCTCAGGCGTCAGCCAGGTAGCTGTCAATGATCGACTGCAGGCTGCCGTCCTGCTGCCACTGGGTCAGCAGTTCAACGATCTGTTCATAGCGCGCCGGCTGCTGGCGCGGCACGCAAATCGCCTGATTGATGGCGCCAAAGTTGTCCGGCAAGACGCGATAGCCCGCCTGTTCGCGGGCGGCGCGGGTCAGCGGCTGGCGAATGCCGGCCGCCATATCCCCTTCTCCTCTCAGAAACGCATCGATTGCCGCCTGGGAAGAGTCGAGTCGGTTCAGCGTCGCGTGCTGCAGCTGGCGCGTCAGATGCAGATCGTAGGCGGCGCCTTTGCCGACGTTGATGACCACGCCCGGCCGATCCATCTGGTCAACGCTCTGCCAGCTGCTCTCCGCTCTCACCAGCACCGTGCCCTGAATTTGAATGTAGGGCTGCGTAAAGCGCAGCACCTCTTCACGTTTGGGATCGACGGCAAGAAACGCGATATCCCAGCGGCCATTTTGCGCATCGTCCACCACTTTTCCCGCGGTGGGGTAAGTGACGAACCGCGGCGGCGTGTCGAGCGCGGCCGCTATTTTACGGGCGATCTCGACGGTAATGCCGCCTGGTGCGCCGTCTGGCAGGGTGGTGGCCAGCACGGCGTTGCCAAGATTAATGGCGAAACGGATTTCTGAATCAGCGATGACTGACATGCGGTTCCTCCGGGAAGCGGTCGTTTGGATCCTGCTGGCTGGTCTCAAAGTTCAACCGCTGGATTTTACCGGCGACGAAGAGATAGCAGCAGAGGTTCAGGAAGGCGCAGACGCCGACGAAAATCAATGCGCCATTAAAGGAGCCGGTGTCCTTAATAATGTAGGCGATGATAATCGGCGTGAAGATCCCGGAGATATTGCCAATCATATTGAACAGGCCGCCGCTCAGCCCCACCGCCTCTTTTGGCGAAAAGTCAGAGACCACGCACCAGCCCATTGCGCCGAATCCCTTGCCGAAGAAGGCGAGCGACATGATCGCCACCACAATCCAGGCGGAGTCGACGTAGTTGCAGATCACCATGCTGACGGCCAGCAGCATGCCGATGACAATCGGCGTTTTGCGCGCCGCCGACAGGCTAAAGCCGCGCTGCAGCATAAAGTCGGAGAGTACGCCGCCCAGCAGCGCGCCCGCACAGCCGCACAGCGCCGGAAGCGAGGCGACAAAGCCTGCTTTCAGAATGGTCATGCCGCGATCGTGCACCAGGTAGACCGGGAACCAGGTCAGGAAGAAATAGGAGAGCACGGTAAAAAAGAACTGCCCCATATAGACGCCCAGCGCCAGGCGGCTGGTTAACAGCTTTCTGGTGTAGCCTTTGCTGCGGGTGTCCCCTTTTTTTGTCGCTTTGAGGTTGGTCAGCCCGCCGCCGGACTGAATATATTCCAGCTCGGCGTGGTTAACCAGCGGATGGACTTTTGGTGTGTCCGCCAGCACGCGGCTCATCAGCAGCGATATCAGGATGCCAATGCCGCCCATAAACCAGAACACCGATTCCCAGCCGAAGGTGTAAGAAAACCAGCCCATCAGCGGCAGGAAGACCACCAGCGCGAAATATTGCGCGGCGGTGGTAAAGCCAGAGGCCTTGCCGCGTTCGCGCGCCGGGAACCAGGCGGCAAGAAAGCGCGAGTTGGCCGGCAGCGTTGGCGCCTCGATCAGCCCCATCATAAAGATAAAGCCGAACATCATGACGCGCGTCACCCAGACGCTGTCAAACGCGGTGCTGAACCCCACCAGGAAAACAAAAAACGACCAGGCGAAGACGCCGGTGACCAGCACTTTTTTCGAGCCAAAGCGATCCAGCAGCCAGCCGCCGGGATATTGCCCCAGCACGTAAGCCCAGGTAAAGGTAGAGATAAGATAGCCCAGCGCAACAATATCCAGGCCGGCGGCTTTCACCATATCCGTTCCGGCAATAGAGAAAGTGGCGCGATCGCCGTGATTCAGCGCAATACTGAGGAATACCATCAGCAAAATCATATAACGATAGTGCGTCGGCTTATTTTTTCGTGGTGCGGAGTGTAAGGTATCCATTATTTCGGCCTTTTTTGCCATTCGATTAATTAAATCGGTAAAGTTCAGCCGGATTTGCCACAAATAACTTGTGCCGAACCTGTTCATTACTTGCCCAGTGAAAGATTTTCGAAAGAATTAACGCATCGTCTGGCATTTTTTTATTCGCGCTTATCAGGCTGGGGTGCGGCCAGTCGCTGCCCCACAACACGCGTTCTGTCGCTTCATGTAAAAAGCTTTTTACTAAGGCGGACATATCTGAGACGTCGTCGCGTCGCGACTGGTGGTAAAGGCCAGAGAGCTTGACCCAGCAGCGACCCTGGTTAATCAATTCCCACGCCAGCCGCCAGGCCGGATGCGCCATCGGCTCGGGCTGCGGCAGACGGAAAACATGGTCGATCACCAGATTGCCTGGCAGCTGCAGCAGACGTTCACGCAGCGACCAGAGCTGGTCGGCGGAGGCGTGGATCTGCAAATGCCAGCCGCGCGCCGCCAGCCGATGCGCCAGCGGCAGCATCATCTCCGGCGTGGTGGCGCTGCCTGCGCCGAAGTTGAAACGCACGCCGGTGACGCCCGCCTGCCCGAGCGCGTCCAGTTCGCTATCACTGACCCGATCCGTCACCACCGCTTCGCCGCGTGCGCAGTCGCCCGCCTGCGCCAGCGCCGCCAGCAGACAGCGGTTATCGGTGCCGTAGGATGAGGGCTGCACCAGAACATGCCGCTGAAAACCCAGCCGCCTTTTCAGGTGCGAATAGTCGTCAAGCGTCGCGTCCGGTAAATTGCGCGTATCGTCCGGTGCGCAGGGAAACCGATGATCATAAATATGGTGATGACAGTCGCAGCTGTTTTCCGGCAACAGGCTGTCCGGCGAAGATGAAATATCGCTATATTTCACCTCCTCCTTAATAGAGTGGCTGTTCACGGCTGGCCTTTATTATTGACGGTTAGAAAAGAGATTACGCCATCAGGCGTTTTAATTTCGCGACGGCGGATTGCGCGCTGCTTAATACTGGACAGGCGGCGGCCGCTTTTATCTCCTCGAAGGCGACTTCCATCGAAAAATGGGCCAAAACGATGGCGTCGACGTGCGGGTTCTGGCGCGCGGCTTCGACCACCAGCCGGTTATGAAGCTCAACGTTGCCCGCGCTTAGCGCGTCGCGCGCGCCAGCCACCACCTGCGTTCTCAGCGTCGCCGTCGAGCCCTGCGCGGCGGCAAGCTGGTGAAATTCCGCCTCCATGCTCGGCACGGCAGGCGCGAACGTTGCCAGCATCAGAATATCGTTGCCCTGCGCCAGCGCCGCTTCAAACATCGCTTCGTTGGGCTTCAGCACCGGCAGCGCGTGTCGCTGCGCGCTGGCGTCGATCGCCTCGCCCAGCGCCGAGCAGGTAAAGAGGATCGCGGCGGCGCGCATCGACAGCGCATATTCCACCAGTGCGTCAATACGCCGGTAAAATTCAGGCGTCAGCGCCGCTACCTTGCCGCGATCGCCGCTCAGCGCGTCATCCAGCAGGTTGGCAATCTCTGCCTCAGGCCACTGCCGCGCGAAGGTATCGTTGACCGGCGCCACCGCCAGCGGCGTCGCGTGGATCAACACAATGCGTTGGCTCATGATGTTCTCCATGAAAACAGGCTGCCGCCCGTGCAGCAGCCTGACGTCAGCCGTTACGCGCGAATAGCCGCAGCCACACGCTCCGCGAACGCTTTGGTGCCGCAGCTGCCGCCCAGATCCGGCGTGCGCGTTTCGGGATTTTCCAGCACTTCGTCGATGGCGCGGTTAATCTCCTGCGCCGCTTTCAGGAAGGTCGGCTGGTTATGCTTTTCCGCATACCACGCCAGCATCATTGCCGCCGACAGGATCATCGACACCGGGTTGGCCTTGTCCTGATTCTGGATATCCGGGGCGGAACCGTGCTGCGCCTGCGCACAGCAGTGGGTGTCGCTGGCCATGATAGAGCCTGCCAGACCCAGGCTACCTGACAGCTCGCTCGCCAGGTCGCTGATAATGTCGCCGTAGAAGTTGGTGGCGACCAGCACGTCGAAACGCTCAGGGTTACGCACCAGATGCGCGGTTGAAGCGTCGACCAGCAGATCGTCCAGCTCCACTTCCGGGAACGCTTTGGCGACGTCGCGCACCGCTTCCAGGAAGAGGCCGTCGGTCATATGGAAGCTGTTGGCTTTATGGATCGCGGTGACTTTTTTACGGCGCTGCATCGCCAGTTCAAACGCTTTGCGCGCGATGCGCTCAGAGCAGTGGCGGGTAATTTTACGCGTTGAAAGCGCCATGTCCGGGCTCGGCATCACTTCGCCCCAGCCGCGCGTCATGTTGCGATCGGGATAGAAGCCTTCGGTCGCCTCACGCATGATCACCAGATCCATGGTCTTGCCCTCTTTCATATTCGAGGTCAGGAACGGGCGGGTACGCGCCGGGCGCACGTTGGCGTAGAGGTCAAGGCCGATGCGGAAACCGGCGGAGACGTTGCGTCCGCCCTTTTCCGGCGCCGGATAGTCGGCGTGCGACTGGGTGCCGAGAATAATGCCGTCGTAGGTTTTCGCTTTTTCCAGCGACTCCTGACGCAGCGTGGTGCCGTGCAGCTCCAGACTTTTAAAGCCGACATCTTCATAGTCGAACTCAAAACCCAGGCCATAGGCTTTGTCCAGTGAGTTCAGCACGGTTACCGCAGCTGAGGTGATTTCAGGACCGATGCCGTCACAAGGCAGAACCAGAATACGCATATACACTCCAATAGTGGGTCAGTTTCGATTGCATTTTTATACCAATAAATGCACTGGAAGCAAGGTGATGGAGATCACATTTATCACACAAAAAAATCACATTTGTGCAAGGCTGTTAAATTTCAGTCAGTTAGCGGCACGAGAATTGCCAGGCGGCCTGCCTCTTTTTATCTCTGTTCATTACCCCGCTTACCGCAATCAGTAATCACCCGCGCTCAGGATTAAATTTGTGATCTTAACCACAAATTAACATGGATGTACTTTGCATTTATAAATACATAAAAGCAGTATGTGCCCATTCATTGCGCACGAAGGGAAAAAGTATGATCAGGTTAGGCGTTATCGCCGATGACTTTACCGGCGCCACGGATATCGCCAGCTTTATGGTGAACGCCGGCTGGAAAGTGGTGATGTTTAACGGCGTGCCCGAGCAGGCATTCGCCTCTGAAGGTGTGGACGCGATCGTCATCGCGCTCAAGAGCCGCTCGATTGCGGTAGAGGATGCGGTGAGCCAGTCGCTGGCCGCATCCGACTGGCTTAAGGCGCAGGGCTGCCAGCGTCAGCTGTTTAAATACTGTTCGACATTTGACTCCACCGCGCAGGGCAATATTGGGCCCGTTACCGACGCGCTGATGAAAAATCTTCACGCTGAAATGACGCTGGTGTGCCCGGCGGTGCCGGATAACGGCCGCACCATCGTGCACGGCCATTTGTTCGTTAAAGGCGAGCTGCTTAACGAAAGCGGCATGCAGCACCATCCGGTAACGCCGATGAAAGCGTCGTCGCTGAAAAAGCTGATGGAGGCGCAGTCAACCGGCCTGTGCGGCAATATCACCCTTGATACGGTAAAAAATCATCCGGATCAGATTCAGGCTCAGCTGGCAGCGCTGCAGAAGAGCCAGGCTCGCTATGTGATTTTCGACGTGCTCGATAACGCCGATCTGCTGACCGTGGCGCGCGCCACCGCCGCGTTTCCGCTGGTGACGGGCGCCGCCGGACTAGGCTACGCCATCGCAGCGGTCGAGACGCAGCAGCAGCAGCGCGGCGCGGGCAGCGGCATGACGATTGAGGCGGCGGGCTACAGCGTGGTGCTGTCGGGCAGCTGCTCTTCGATGACGCGTCAGCAGGTCGACTTCTATCAGCAGCGCGCCGCTTCGCTGGCGCTGGACGTCGAAAAAATCCTTCACGATGCGGCCTATTTGCCCGTTGTGGCGGAGTGGGTGCGCCAGCACGCTGAGGACGCCCTCGCCCCGCTGGTTTATGCCACGCAGCCGCCGCAGATCATCGCTCTGATTCAGGAAAAGTACGGCGCCGCGCGGGTGAGCGAAAAGATTGAAGGGTTCTTCGCCGAGCTGGCGCAGACGCTGAGCCAGCAGGGCTTTAACAAATTTATCGTCGCGGGCGGCGAAACCTCCGGTGCCGTCACGCAGGGACTGCATATTCGCGGCATGGTAATCGGCGACGCCGTCGCCCCAGGCGTACCCTGGACGCAGGTTCTCGATGAACGGAAATGGGTGATCCTCAAATCCGGCAACTTTGGCAACAGCGATTTCTTCCTGAAAGCACAGGAGCCTTTCCATGAGTGAATCTCAACTGCGCCAGGATCTGGTGCGCTACGCCCGCTCAATGTATCAACGCGGCTACAGCAGCGGCGGCGCTGGCAATATCAGCCTGAAGCTGCCTGACGGCACCGTACTGGCAACGCCGACCAACTCCAGCTTCGGCGATCTGGACCCCGACACGCTGAGCAAAGTGACCATGACAGGCGAGCGACTGGCGGGAGAGAAGGCGTCGAAGGAGATCCTGATGCATCTGGCGATCTACCGTCAGCGTCCACAGTGCGGCGGCATCGTGCATCTTCATTCGCCGTGGCTGACCGCCCTCTCCTGCCTGCCTGGACTGGATAATGAGAATGCGCTGCCGCCGATTACGCCTTACTACGTGATGCGCGTCGGCAAACTGCCGGTGGTGCGTTACCTTCGTCCCGGATCGCCGGTGATTGCCGAAGAAGTCGAAAAACTCGCCGTTGAGCACAATGCGATGCTGCTGGCGAATCACGGCCCAATTATTTCCGGGAAAAATATTCGCGAAGCGGTATTTAATGCCGAGGAGTTAGAGGAGACCGCCCGGCTCTATTTTATGCTTAAGCCTTTTGGCATGAATACGCTGACGCCGGAAAATGTCGCCGAGTTAGACGCCCTTTTTAATATGAAATAACCTTAACGCGCCCGAGTTATTTATCGCTCGGGCTTTCTGTACCTGTAAAAAATAAAAACAGAGTTAATTCGACCATGTCATTGATGCTGATTACCGGGATCGTCATGTTTATCGTGCAGACCTGGTGTTTACTGAAAAATAGTTTCCCGCCAGGTATTCTGTTTATTATCCTGCCTACCCTCGCCGCGCTGGTGTGCGGATTCGGCTTCCGGGAGCTGGGCGACTATGTCGCGCTGGGGCTGAAGTCAGTGGTCGGCACCGCCACGCTGGTGGCCTTCAGCGCCATGTTTTTTACGCTGATGAAAGAGGCGGGCGTATTTGACGTGATCGTGCGGTTTATCCTGCGTTTCGTTACCCCATCGACCTTTTCCGTGCTGCTGGCGACGCTGGTTATCGCCTCCGTCTGTAGCCTTGACGGCAACGCCTACGCCACCCTGCTGGTCACCGTGCCCGCGCTGCTGCCCATCTACGAAAAGATGAACATCAGCCGAAAAACGCTGCTGCTGCTGGTGACGGTGGGCGTCGGCGTCACCGGCATCACGCCCTGGGGCGGATCCCTTAATCGCGCCGTCGCGGTGACTCATCTCGATATTCTTGCCGTTTACTATCAGCTGCTGCCGCTGCAAGGGATGCTGTTTGTGCTGGGCGTCCTGCTCTGTGCCTGGATGGCGCGCGTTGAGAACCGCAAGGGATCGGGCATGGCGCCTGAAGCCTTCTATCAAATGCGCCAGGAGATGCTCAACCCGCAGGCGAATCCGCGTCCCTGGCTGCTGAAACTCAATTTTGCGCTGGTCATCGCCACCATCGTGACGCTGGTGGCGGGCTGGGTGGCAGGCAATTATCTGTTTATGATCGCCTTTGCGCTGGCAGTCATGATTAATTATCCCGACGCAAAAAAAGCGCAGCAAAAAATCAAAGAGTACGCGATCACCATATTTCCGGTTATCGTCATTTTTCTCACCATCGGTGTCTTTGTCGGCATACTGCAGAATACCGGCATTATCAAAGTGCTGGTTAGTGAACTGGCAGCGATATTTCCTGACAGCCTCGGCCCGTATCTCTATCTTATTCTGGCGGCCTTTAGCGTGCCGGTGGTGATTTTAATCGGTTCCGACGCGTTTTATTTCGCCCTGCTGCCGCTGGCAGTAGGACTGGGACAGAGTTTTAACGTCTCGCCGCTGCACGTCACCATCGCCATGCTGATCACTGAACAGATTGGTTTGCTGCTGAGCCCGGTTATTCCGGCGACCCATCTCGGCCTGAGTCTGCTCAATTTACGGGTGGATGAGCATATTCGCCACTCTGTGATCAAGGTCTGGATCCTGAGCGTTAGCGCGCTGCTGGCGGCGATGCTGCTTGGCATCGTACCGGTGTAACGCCATGATCCCAGCTGAACGACATCAACATATTCTCGACGCGCTGGCCGACGAATCCTGTCTTAGCCTTGCGGCGCTGGCGGATCGGCTGCGCGTCTCGGTGATGACCATTCGCCGGGACGTCGCCGAGCTTTCCGCCTCTGGCGCGCTGATCGCCGTGCGCGGTGGGGTCAAGTCACTCGCTTCCGTCGCGCGCAGCCGCGAGGGCGTGGCGGAGAGCCGTTCGCTGCTGCGCGCGGCGCTGAGCTATCTTAAAGAGAGTCGCGTGATTTTCCTCGATAGCGGCGCGCTGTGTCGCCAGCTGGCGCAGCAGATCCCCTGGACGGCGGAGATGACGGCGGTGACCAACGACTTCCTGATCGCGGGCGATATCCTGCGTGACACGCCCGCGCAGCTTTTTTTCACTGGCGGCGAACTCAGTCGCAGCGACCATAGCTGCTATAAGTCGCTGGCGCTGGAGTCGCTCAGTTCACTGAGCTTCGAGCTGCTTTATCTGTCGCCGATGAGTTGGAGCGAGCGCGGCGTCTGGCATCATGACGAGCATCGTCAGCGCTGGTATCGCGCGCTGGCCGCGGCGTCGCGCCGCACGGTAGTGCTGGCAGACAGCCGCCGCTACGATCAAAGCGGCCTGTTCAACCTTTACAGCCTCAGCATCGCAGACGTGGTGATCACCAATTTTACCGCGGCGGAAAGGCTGCTTCAGGGGCGCGTCGATCCGCTGAAGCTGCATCCGCTGCGGGACTGACTCAGGCTTACACGACGAGGAGAGAACGCATGACGCATACCGCATCCGGTTCCTGGCTGCTTCATCCGGCCGATATTCAGCCACACGAGCGCGGCGGCGCCTGCACCTTCGGTTCAGAAATGCGTCTGCCATCGAGACGATGAAAATTATGTGGAATTATGGTTCACCGGAGGCTACCCGTACGCTGGTGGAAACCGGCGAAACGCGACCGATCGCGGCGGAGCACATTATCAAAGAAAGAGGAGAAGAGCATGCCTGAGATTGTGGTCTATGCGGTAGAAGGCCGTTCTGCCGAGCAGAAGAAAACCCTGATGGTGAAGATCACCGAGGCCGTGGTAGAGAGTTTCGGCGTAGAGCGCGATCGCGTGGTGGTGTCGATCGTCGAGACCAAAGCCAGCGATAAAGCACGCGGCGGCGTGCTTTATAGTGAGCGTGGGAAGTAGCGATAAGCGCTGCCCCAGCTCAATGACAATGAGGCTGTATATAGCCTCATTTTTTAGCTCTGGCGCTTACTCAGCATCGCCGTAACAGCATGCAAAGAGGACGCCACCGCACCTGATAGAAAGCCAGACGTTTTCTTACTGAATTTACTGTCCGTCAGCGGCTAAGCCTGATGCCACTTGCGCTGTCCAGTCAACCAGCCTACTTCGCGATTTATCACTTATTAATCCTGCCAAATACAGGGAATTAGAACGCTGAACATGATGTGTGGGGCTGATCACATCTAAAGAAAATAGGTGTTAGCCTTAATGGTATTTTGTTGATCTAAAGAACCGTCAGAAGTTAGATTGATGTTGCTCATGTTAAAAATTCGTAAATGACTCCCTGGGTATTTCCCTACCTCTTACTCATCCAGACGTAACACCAGGTCTGGAATCAACGCAGAGAAAGACGATGGTCAACATCACTGAAACCAAAGATAAAGGCGCAGAAAAAGGCATAGAGAATCAGCCGGGCTGGGTAAAAACCTGGTGGAAACTTATGGACTTCGATATTGGTATCATTCCATTACCGGTCTACATCCTCATGATTATTCTGATGATCAGCTTTACGGCTATCAACGGCATAACCAAAGAACTGGCAATGGTTATTGCCATTGCGGCTACATTTGCCTTTACCCTGGGTGAGATAGGTAATCGCCTGCCTTTATTAAGAAATATTGGCGGCGGTGCGGTGTTGGTGACCTTTGTGCCCTCTCTTTTAGGTTATCTGGGCTGGATCCCGCAGCCAATGACCGACAGCGTAGGTGAATTCTTTAAAACCAGTAAAATTCTCAACCTGTTCATTGCCGCTGTCATTGTCGGTTCGATCCTGAGTATGGATCGCTCATTGCTGATTAAAGGCTTTCTGAAAATCTTTGCTCCGCTTGCTGCAGGCACAGTCTGTGCAGGCATTGTCGGGACCGGCGTTGGCGTGCTGATGGGTATTGACCTACACCAAACATTTTTCTATATCGTGGTGCCTATTATGGCTGGTGGTGTCGGTGAAGGTGCGATCCCACTGACAATTGGATATTCGCAAATTCTGGGGCATGACCAGGGGGAAATGCTGGCGAAAGTGATGCCTGCCATCATGGTCGGCAACCTGACGGCGGTTATTCTTGCCGGCCTGCTGGCAAATCTGGGAAATCGGCTGCCCCATCTGAGCGGTAACGGTGTACTGCAGCCTGGCGCTGAGGATCTGCTGGGCAAACAGCCAAAAGCAGAGAAAGGCTGTGATATTCGCGCCGTTGCAGCCGCTGCCATCGTGGCGGTCATGCTCTATTTGGTCGGCGTGTTAATGCATGACCTGATGAAGTGGCCTGCGCCTGTCGTGATGCTGTTTCTGGCGGTGTTGCTGATGCTGTGCCATCTGATTTCGCCGCGCATTCAGGCGGGCTCGGCGGTGGTTTACAAGTTTGCGCTGACGGCAATGGCCTTCCCGATTTTGTTCACCTTCAGCCTGGTTCTCACGCCGTGGGAAAGTCTGATTGCGGGCTTCGCGCCGGCAAACCTGATAACCATCGTGGCAACGGTGCTGGCAATGGTAACAGGCGGCTTTTTTACTGCTCGATTCGTCAACCTCTATCCTGTTGAAGCGGCAATTGTTACCAGTACCCACAGCGGGATGGGCGGCGCAGGCGATATCGCTATTTTGACCGCGAGTAACCGCATGCGCCTTATGCCGTTCGCGCAGATTGCTACGCGTATCGGCGGAGGCATCACCGTGGCGATCGCCCTGATCCTGATGCATCTGATGTATTGAACATTCAGCCTCTATCAAAAAAGCCCGGACCCTGTCCGGGCTTTTTATTTAGCCTGTTTCTCACGAGAAGCATCTGAAAGGTGCATACGCATGTAGTCGGAAGCTGCCTCTCTGTCATTTTCAAGTAGCAATCCGATCAAGATCAGATGCTCTTTACACCGGCGCAAGGCCTGATCGCGGTCCACCGCTTTCGTATACTCCATCAGGCGACGCACGCGGTTTAAACGCCGTAATGAGTCAAGGATAAACATGTTGCCTGAACAGGCAGCAATGGCTTCATGCAGTCGGGTATTAGCATCAAATATTTGGGCCGGCGTAACAGAGAAAATGGCACCGTTGCATAGCCACTCCTGCTCTTCGTGACACTGAAGAATGCTGGCCCTGTCGAGTTTGAAAGTGGGTTCAAGAATTCCGGCGGGCTCGATGATTTTCCTGAAACGATAGCTTTCGTTATAGGCCCCACCGGATGACATCGACTCTGCAAACATCCAGCCATGACCGGGCAGCCGTTCGATCCAGCCTTCATGATGAATGCGCAGCAGGATATCACTGAGCAGGCTACGAGTAATGCCGTAGCGGCGCATCATTTCATTCTCAGTGACCTTTTCTGGCAATTCACCGTTCAGCCTGTCATTAGCAATTTTGAAATAGATTTCATCCGCACTGCTTTTCACCGGCTCGGTAAAAGGCGAACAGGAAAGCGCACCTTCCGCCACCACATAGCCCCCTTCCGGATGGCGGCTAATCAGCTTTTTATCCGCCATCTTTGCCAGAGCGGTGCGGACGGGTGAGCGGGAAACCCGCAGATGCTCAGCCAGCGCGCGCTCAGGGAGACGCGCGCCGACAACAAGTGACTGGTTATTAATGTACTGAATAATGCTTTGAACCAACTGCGCTGACAGCGTCTGGGGCATCACGACTCACCCTGTAAAAAAACCAAAACCTAACTTTAACCCGAGAGAGTTAAACCCGTAAATTTCTAGCCAGCCCGCAAATGTGACTCTGATAACAAAAAAATACCACAACAATTGTTTCACACCTACTTTATGGTATTTTGAATAAACAAGATACCAATGAGGTGGCTATGTCAGCAGCATTTTTATCGGAAAATATCTATGGCGCGTGCGACAGCCACGTTCATCTTTTTATGCCCGATATCTTTTCCTATTCCAGCGACCGTCGCTACACGCCAGCCTCTGCAACAGTGATTGACTTAGCGGCTCATAACGAAATGTTGGGCGTGACGCACAACGTGCTGGTGCAACCCAGCTGCTATGGTACCGATAACCGGGCGCTCCTGCATGGCCTGACGGTTTTAGGCGCGGAACGAGCCCGGGGCGTCGCCGTTATTAATGTCGACCACGTCACCGATGAAGAGCTGCGTGCACTGCACCTGAAAGGGGTCCGCGGCATTCGCCTGAACCTTTCCGTTTCAGGCCAGGGGGATATCGCCCGCATCCGCGCTGAAATGGAAAGAGCGGCAGAACGCATCGGCCCGCTGGGATGGCATATGCAGATTTTCGCCAGTCCCACTCAGTTAGCCCTGCTGCTGCCAGTCATTCGCGACAGCAAGGTTCCCGTTGTTCTGGATCACTTTGCCGGGGGCGCCGCGCTGGCCGATCAGATTTCGGCACTGCTTCATCGCTCTGACATCTGGATAAAACTCTCAGCGCCAGGGCGTGTATCTGCTGCTTCCGGTTATGCCGATCTGTCAGGCGTGGTTAAGCGCTTTATCAGCGCTGCGCCCGACCGTCTTATCTGGGCATCAGACTGGCCTCACACGGGCGGCCATGGCCGCCGCAGCGGCTCGATTTGCGATATTGAACCTTTTGCTGCCGTTGACGATCGTCAGGATCTCCATCGCCTTGCCTGCTGGATCGATAACGACGACCTGTTCCGCCGCATTCTGACTACCAACGCCTACGCGCTTTACGATTTCTGAAACTGAAAAGAAGGCCGAATCATGATTGTTACTGTTAATCCCGCTACTGGTCGCCCGATTGCTGAGTATCCACTGCACTCATCTGCGGACGTAGAGAAACGCATTGCCGGCGCATACGACGCGCAGAAATCCTGGGGTAAGAAGCCGGTTTCTGAGCGCGTGACCCTGCTGAACAACGTGGCTGAAGTGCTGCGTCGTCACAAAGCTCGTTATGCGGCAACCATCACCGAAGAGATGGGCAAGCCTATTGCCGAAGCCGAAGCAGAAGTTGAGAAATGCGCAGTGACCTGCGAGTTCTATGCAGAAAGCGCGGGGAAATTTTTAGGCGACACACAGGTGTCGAGCAATGCCACTGACAGCCGCATCGTTTACGATCCGTTGGGTGTTGTATTGGCCATCATGCCGTGGAACTATCCGTTCTGGCAGTTCATTCGCTTCGCCGCGCCTGCACTCGCTGCCGGTAACGGCGCCCTGCTTAAACATGCTAACAATGTTGCCGCCTGTGCCATTCAGCTTGAGGAACTGTTTCGCGAAGCCGGGACGCCAGAAGGCCTGGTGTCGACGCTGCTGATCAACGCGTCCGATGTGGCGGGCGTACTGGCAGATAAGCGTGTGGCAGCCGTTACGCTGACAGGTTCAACGGAGGTTGGCAAAATTGTCGCTTCCCAGGCGGCCAGCCTGATGAAAAAACAGGTTCTTGAGCTGGGCGGTTCCGATCCCTTCCTCGTTCTGGCTGATGCCGATGTCGAACTGGCCGCAAAAATGGCGGTAAAAGCGCGCTTTTCTAACACCGGGCAGAGCTGCATCTCATCCAAGCGCTTCATCGTGGACGCAACCGTTGCAGATAAGTTCGTTGGGCTGTTTGTCGAAGGCGTCAACCAGCTGAAAACCGGTAGTCCAACCGATCGAAATAACACTATTGGCCCGATGGCACGCGAAAATCTGCGCGATGCGCTGCACGCACAGGTTGAGCGCAGCGTTCAGGAAGGGGCAACGCTGGTTACCGGCGGTCGCGCTGTCGATAGCGAAGGCTATTACTACCTGCCAACGGTGCTGGATAACGTTACGCCGCAGATGACTGCCGCTATCGAGGAAACCTTTGGCCCGGTGGCCGCCATTATTCGCGTGCAGTCTGAGGAAGAAGCGATTGCCGTGGCCAACAACACCGAGTTCGGACTGGGTGCGGCTGTCTGGACCGGCGATGTCGAAAACGGCTACCGCGTCGCCCGCCGCATTGAAGCCGGCGCCGTCTTTGTTAACGGGCTTGTCGCTTCCGATCCGCGCCTGCCGTTTGGCGGAATCAAGCAGTCTGGCTATGGTCGTGAGCTGGGCGAACTGGGCATCCGCGAGTTTACCAACGTCAAAACGGTGTGGATCGGACCCGCTAAGTAAAAAAGAGGACTCTGAGCATGATTAAAACAGAATCGAATTCATATCTGCTGCATCCGGCAGATATAAAAAAACATGACCGTGGCGGCGGCGCCAGCACAACGCCTCTGGTGACGGCAGGGATGGGCGCCAGCGCCTTTATTACCGGTTATACCGAATTTGCGGGCGGCGCGAAAATTCCGTTCCATTTCCATAACTGTGAAGAGAGCGTGCTGCTGGTTGAGGGCAACGCAATTTTTGACATCGACGGGCAGGAGTTTGCGATCCAGCCTCAGGATGTCACCTTCATCCCGGCAGGCGTTCCGCATCGCTTTCGCAACGCCTCGGAAACGGAGCCGATGAAGATTATGTGGGTGTACGGTTCACCCGATGCTAATCGTACGCTGGTTGAAACGGGCGAGACGCGGCCGATTGCGGCAGAGCATAAAAGCTAATTAATCAGATTAACGTAAGGAACAATCATGAAATTTCTCGTTCTGCCAGGCGACGGTATCGGCCCTGAAATCATTGAATCAGCCGTCGCGGTACTGAAAGCAGTCGACCAGAAGCACGGTTTAGGCATTGAGTATGATTATCAGGAGATCGGCTTCGCCAGCCTGGAGAAATATGGCACAACGCTGCGTCCTGAGCTGCTGGAAAACGCGCGCACCTACGAAGGCATTTTGCTGGGCACCATTTCTCACGCCGATTACCCCAGGCCAGATAAAGGCGGCATCAACGTTTCAGGTGCATTTCGCGTAGGTCTGGATCTTTACGCCAACGTGCGTCCGGCACGCACCCGTCCTTATATCACCAGTAACCTACGTGAAGGCAAAACCATGGACCTGGTGATCATGCGTGAAGCGACGGAAGGCTTTTATCCCGATCGCAACATGGCCCGTGGCTGGGGTGAAGTGATGCCGAGCCCGGACATGGCGCTTTCTACGCGTAAAATTACCCGTCACTGTTCTGAGCGTATCGCCCGCCGTGCGTTCGAACTGGCAGCCAAGCGCCGCAAAAAAGTTACCGCTATTCATAAAGCCAACAGTTTCCATATGACCGACGGGCTATTCCTCGAGGCCGTGCGCACCGTGGCAAAAGACTTTCCGGACGTGCAGCTGGACGACCTGCTGGTCGATGCTTCTACAGCGCACCTGGTGCGTAATCCCGAGCGTTTCGACGTACTGGTCGCCACCAATTTCTACGGTGACATTCTCTCTGATCTTGCAAGCGAACTGTCGGGCAGTCTGGGCCTGGCCGGTTCGGTCATGGCAGGTGATCATCAGTGCTGTGCTCAGGCGCAACACGGTTCAGCACCTGACATCCAGAACCAGGATAAAGCGAACCCGACCTCTATGATCCTGTCGGTAGCCATGCTGCTGGAATGGATTGGCGAGAAGAAAGCGTTGCCTTTGTGGACAGAAGCGGGTGCAACCATTCACAACGCGATTGAAAAAGTGCTGGCTGAGCCAGCGCACCGCACCGTTGATTTGGGCGGTAGCACAGGCACCAGCGCTTACACCACGGCGGTTATCGAGCAGATTCGCAGCCAGTAGTTGACGGTCAGAATGTGGGCCGCGGACAGGGACGTCCACCTGATTAACGCAAAAGGTGAGAGATAAACATGCCAGAGATTGTGGTGTATGCGGTAGAAGGCCGTTCTGCCGAACAAAAGAAAAGGCTGATGGTAAAAATCACCGAAGCGGTCGTTGAGAGTTTTGGGGTTGATAAAGATCGTGTCGTCGTGTCCATCGTTGAAACCAAAGCGGCAGATAAGACGCGTGGCGGTGTGCTTTACAGCGAACGCAACAAGTAAAACCGAGAAGCGGGCGCTGCTGCCCGCTTTTTTATAAGGAACAAAGAATGATCCATGTCATTGCGATAATTACCGCCAGACCTGGCATGCGGGATAAAATTATTGCCCGCGTTCAGGAAAATATTCCAGCGGTTGTCGCGGAAGAAGGCTGCATCGAATATCGTCCGGTGGTTGATCTGTCAGCTGAAGCCGCTACCGGCTTCGGTTGCGACACGCTGGTTATTATTGAAAAGTGGCGTGATGAAACCTGTCTGAAGGAGCACGCAGCCGCAGCACACATGAAAAATTACGCTGAAAAAGTGAAGGATTTTATTCAGGAACGAACTATCCGCATTTTGAAAGACATCTGACCTGACCTGCTCGTTTATTAAAACGCAAACTATTGGCTTCACCGCCAATGGCTTGCTCATGCTCACTGAACGCTCACCACACTTTTCCGGAGCCTGCAGATGACCACGCATTCTCGTTTACGCCAGCAGTTGGCGGCTTATGGTATTACCCCCTCCGCTGACATTATTTACAACCCTGATTACGCCACTCTGTTTACTGAAGAGACGCGCGCCGATTTTACCGGCTATGAAAAAGGTGTGGTCACCCGCTCGGGCGCTGTCGCCGTGGATACCGGCGAATTTACCGGCCGCTCGCCGAAAGATAAGTACATTGTGCGTGACGACATCACGCGGGACACTGTCTGGTGGTCGGATCAAGGCACAGGAAAAAACGACAACCATCCTCTTTCACCAGCGATCTGGGAACATCTTAAATCGCTGGTGTGTCATCAGCTTTCTGGCAAGCGCCTGTTTATTGTTGACGCCTGGTGCGGCGCCAATGCCGACACGCGCCTCGCCGTGCGTTTTGTTACCGAAGTCGCCTGGCAGGCTCACTTCGTGAAAAACATGTTTATTGCGCCGGCTGCGAGTGAACTTGAAAAATTCACGCCTGATTTCATTGTGATGAACGGCGCCAAATGTACCAATCCAGACTGGCAGGCTCAGGGCCTTAACTCGGAAAACTTCATTGCCTTTAACCTGACAGAAAAAATCCAGCTTATTGGCGGCACCTGGTACGGCGGCGAGATGAAAAAAGGCCTGTTCTCGGTCATGAACTACCTGCTTCCTCAGCAGGATATTGCCTCAATGCACTGCTCTGCCAATGTCGGCCAGGCGGGCGACGTGGCGCTGTTCTTTGGCCTCTCCGGAACCGGGAAAACCACGCTATCGACCGATCCTGCCCGGCAACTGATTGGCGATGATGAGCACGGCTGGGATAATGATGGCGTCTTCAATTTTGAAGGCGGCTGCTACGCCAAAACTATCCATCTCAATCCGCAGGCAGAACCTGAAATTTATCAGGCGATTCGCCGCAATGCGCTGCTGGAAAACGTGGTGGTACGAGAAGATGGCAGCATTGATTTTAACGATGCGTCTAAAACTGAAAATACCCGCGTAACCTATCCCATAAATCATATCGAGAACATCGTTAAGCCCGCATCCAGGGCTGGCCATGCCCGTAAAATCATTTTCCTGACCGCTGACGCCTATGGGGTACTGCCGCCTGTTTCTGTGTTGACTGACGAACAGGCGCAATACCATTTTCTTTCCGGCTATACCGCCAGGCTGGCCGGAACTGAACGCGGCGTAAATGAACCCACCCCAACCTTCTCCGCCTGTTTTGGCGCCGCGTTTCTGAGCCTGCATCCGGTGCGCTACGCCGAAGTGTTGGTAAAACGCATGAAGGCAGCTGGGGCTAAGGCCTATCTGGTGAACACCGGCTGGAATGGTCAGGGCAAGCGTATTTCGATTAAAGATACCCGCGCCATCATTAACGCGATTCTACGCGGTGAAGCGGATAACGCAGAGACCTTTACGTTACCCGTTTTTAACCTTGCCGTACCGCATGGACTCAAGGCCCTTTCAGCAGAAATCCTTGACCCAAGAGCATCCTGGGAGAGCGAACAGCACTGGCGGGATAAAGCCTTGTTCCTTGCTGACAAGTTTGTCACCAATTTTGAGACGTTCACCGACACTGCAGAGGGCCAGGCCCTCACAGCGGTGGGGCCGTTAAATAACTAAAAAACTTACTCCGTACCTGTGAAGGAGATGCACATGATCTCGCGTCGTTCTCTGTTAAAAACCCTGCCGCTGGTCGGCGTAGCTGCAGGCGTCAAGGCAAAACTGAGCTGGGCTGCGGCTATTTCATCTGACAATTTTGCCACTAAGCTTACGTTTATCCCGCCATCATGCAGCTGTGACTGCCATGTGCATGTGTTTGATCCTGAACACTTCCCCTATGCGGAAGAAAGGGTTTATACACCCGACCATGCTTCCATCAGCGATCTGGAGCATCATCTTAAAGCGCTGCACATGGATCGTGTCGTGCTGATTCAGCCGAGTCCATATGGCACGGATAACCGTTGCATGCTCAATGCAGTTAATGTTCTCGGTCAGAAAAGGGCGCGTGGTGTGGCCGTGGTTGATGATGATATTTCTTCTGAGGCGCTAAAGAAGCTGCACGAACAGGGTGTGCGCGGTTTGCGTCTGAATATGGAGGCGCGCGCTGGGGGTAAACTCAGCGCCGAAGAGAGCGGCAGCTACTTGAAGAAAATGGCGGATAAGATCAGCGCCCTGGGCTGGCACCTGCAGATTTATACCACTCTGCATGACATCGCCGCGTTGAGCGCCACAATCACTACGCTGTCCGTTCCGGTCGTCATTGACCACCTCGGCAAGCTGAAAGCAGAGGAAGGGGTGCAGCAACAGGGTTTCAGCGAGCTGCTTACCCTGCTTGATTCTGGCAACGTCTACATCAAACTTTCAGCCCTCTATCGGGTGACAAAAGATACGACCTGGCAGAACGTTGGCCCGTTTATCAACGCGCTGGTTTCCCGCAAACCTGAACGCCTCCTCTGGGCCTCTGACTGGCCGCACACCATGCCGGCCCCGGGTAAAAAACGCACCAAAGAAGGCATTGAGTACTTCTATCCAGTTGATGACATGTCTATTCTTAATGCGTTCGGTTTATGGCTGCCTTCTGAGAGGGTTCGACAGGCGATTTTTGTGGATAACCCTTCCCGTCTCTACTGGGCTACATAACTTTTCACTGGACGGTTTTATTGTTCCACTGTGCTTAGTGTTGCCGGCATCATGGATGCCGGTGGTTGAAAGCGTTCCTCAAGACAGGAGTAGTGCGGGGAAAACCAGTAGGCCACACTATAGCCTCATCTTTTCAGCTTTGGCGCTTACTCAGCATTGCCGTAACAGCATGTAAAGAAGACGCCACCGCACCCGATAAAAAGCCAGGCTCTGTCTGACTAAATTCACTGCCCGCCAGCGAAATGACATGACGCCACTCGCTGTCGAACCAGTCACCACAGCCTGCTTCAATCGGCCCGCTGCCGATTTCATCTTCACTGGTTGAGGTAAAGGGATCGTCTGCCCAGTCTTTGATAAAAACCTGTAAAGGCGCAGAAGCCTGTTCGCCGAAAAGTCGTTTTAACTGCTCTGTTGAGGCGGACATGATCGCCTGCTGCCCTACTTTTTTACGCTGCGCGGCAGGCATGCCGATAAAGCCCATTAGTGCGGCTTCGCCCGATGAAGTCGTGGCATCATGGATCTCGACCAGCGGCCCAGCCATGCTTTGCGCCGAGCCAGATAAGCCCGCTTCGCGCCAGAAAGGACGCGGATAAACCGCAAAGAATTTCGCGTGCGGCGCCATCCAGGTAGGCGTTTTCTTCCAGCGCTGCAGGGTGCGGGGATCGGGCGAAGGAGAAAAGGCGATATGCGCCGCTATCAGGCGGGGTGGTAACGCAAGAATCAGGTGCGATGAGGCCACCTGAAACGCTGAGCCATCCTTTTGTGTGAGCGTGGATATTACGCGTTGGCCATCCCGTTCGACCCGTGAAAGCCGCGTGTGGCAGTGAACGGAAGAGAGGGGCAAGGTCGCTGCCAGTGCGGATATTAATGCATAATTCCCGCCCGCCAGGCGTAACGCTTCCGGCTCAGGCTGGTCATGCGCTACGCTAAAGCGGCGAGGTAATTCCCGCGACATGCGATGAAATATTACGTCGCCTTCGCTGTATTGCGGAAAGGTTTCGAGACCCAGTTCATTCACCAGATCGCGCAGCGGCAATTGCGTTCGCGGCCAAAACCATGATGCGCCCAGATCAAACCCTTTTTCTGCAGGCTCGCCCTCTTGATTTGCCGACAGCACTCTTCCACCCAGTCTGTCTCGCGCCTCAAACAGCGCAAAGTCAACGCCAGCGCGGTGAAGAAGTCGGGCCGCATTCAGGCCCGCAACTCCCCCGCCAATGATTACAACTGGAAAATATTTCACGGCATACCTCATATGATAGAAAGGTGACCTGGCGGCGGCCATTAAAAAAGAGGCCGGATCGCTCCGGCCTCATTATGACTTTATTTCAGCTGCTTATGGCAAGCTATAGGCAATGATATTATCGCCGCGTTCAGAGGAGTGCGGCGAACCACCGGCAAAAATCACCACGTACTGCTTACCGGTTTTTTCCGACCGATAGGTAACCGGCCCGCTCTGACTGCCTACCGGCAGACGCGATTTCCAGATCTCTACGCCGGTATGGCTGTTGAACGCGCGCAGATAGAAATCCTGCGTGCCAGCAAAGAACAGCAGGCCGGAGCGGGTCGCCAGAGAAGGACCCAGCGTCGGCATACCCAGCGGCATCTGCAATCCGACGGGAATACCGAGCGGCCCCGTATCCTGCACTGTCCCGACAGGCACCTGCCAGGCAAGCTTATGGGTTTTGAGGTTAATCGCCGACAGGGTGCCAAACGGCGGAGCCTGACAAGGCACGCCCAGCGGCGACATCAGACGTTCACGCAGCGTGCCAAACGGAAGTCCTTTCTGGACGATCCATCCCATCCCTTCGCTGGTGCCTTGTCCCGGCGGGATATCTTTGGCCGCGACCATCTTGTAGTACAGACCCAGGCGTAAATCGTTTACGAACATCAGGTTTGTTGTAGGATCTACTGACACGCCTCCCCAGTTGATTCCGCCAAGCGAACCCGGATATTGCAGAGCCATATCCAGGCCTGGAGGGGTGAAGATGCCTTCATAGCGGCTCGATTTAAAGCGAATACGGCACAACAACTGATCGAATGGCGTTGCGCCCCACATGTCCGATTCTTTCAGGGTTTCGTTACCAATACCCGGCATTGATGAGTAGGGTTGCGTAGGCGAGTAGCGTTCGCCTGGCAAATTACCCTTCGGTACCGGACGCTCTTCAATCGGCGCGACTGGCTTACCGGTTCGGCGATCTAACAAGTAGATCATGCCCGTTTTCGAGGTTTCAGCCAGCGCGGGCGTGACCGAACCGTCGTCGTTTTTGATGTCATACAGCAGCGGCGTGCCGGTAACGTCGAAATCCCACAGATCGTGATGTACGGTCTGGAAATGCCATACCGGACGGCCTGTGGAGACGTTAACGGCCACGATAGATGAGCTGTATTTGTCATCATTTTCTGTACGCTCGCCGCCAAAGAAATCGGGCGTCGCGTTGCCGGTCGGCAGATACACCATGCCGAGATCGGCATCGTAGGACATCCCTACCCAGACGTTGGGCGTGCCGCGCGTATAACCTTCTGGCGAAAGCGGTTCGCGAGTGACCGCCGGGTTACCTGGATCCCAGGCCCATACCAGCTTACCGGTCACGGCATCAAAAGCGCGCACAACACCCGGCGGCTCGCCGGTCTCGAAGTTATCAATGACGCGGCCACCGACAATCACCAGGTTGCCCGCGACCAGCGGCGCAGACGATTGCTGATAGTAGCCAGGCTTAACTTCGCCCATGCCTGCTTTTAAATCGACGACGCCATTGTCGCCAAAGTTTGCGACAGGTTTACCTGTGTGCGCGTCAATAGCGACGAGGCGGCCATCGCCAGTGGGGAAGAACAGGCGCTGCGGGCTGACAGAGGTGTCCAGTGCGCTATTGGGAGAAACGACATTTTTGGCTGTCGTTGCATCAAAATAGCCGGTGCCGCGACAGCGCTGGTAGGTTGAGTTGCCGCGTCCAGCCGTGTAGCGCCATTTTTCCTTACCGCTATCGATGTCATAGGCGATTAGAGAGGTATAGGCCGTACAGACATATAAGCTGTCGCCAACCTGCAGTGGCGTATTTTGATCTTCAGCGTCGCCTTTATCCGGTACGACGGCTTCGCCGGTGTGCGCCGTCCAGGCCACCTTAAGGTCTTTGACGTTTTCCGGCGTGATGTCGTTCAGGGTGGAGAAACGAGAACCTTTGGTATCACCCGCCCAGGCCGGCCAGTCTTTAGGGCCTGAGTTCGGTGCAACGTCATGCGCGGTTTTGTCATTTGCGGCGACTTCGCCATTGCGAATAATGCCTTTCGGCTGGAATGAGCTGATAAAGGCGGCAATCACACCGACTGCCAGCACGCTGCCTAAGCTGCATGCCCAGCGACGGGTGCGAACTTTTGAGGTGAGCAGCGGCACAGAGAACGCTATCAGCACCGCACCCGCTGCAGGCGCGAACAGGCGTGAGAACAGCGGCCAGAATTGCAGACCGACATCCCACAGTGACCAGATAACGCTATAGATGAGGGTAAGAGCGTACATCAGCGCGCCAGCCAGGCGGCGGCGCGTAATCAGAACACCGCTGCACAGCAGCAGAATGCCGGCAATCAAGAAATACCAGCTGCCCCCCAGCCAGGCCAGCCATCCTCCGCCGCCAATAAAATAGAGCCCTGCCAGCGTGGTCACGATCCCCACCAGCATGAGCCAGGTCCGTCCGGTTTTACCCGGCTTATCTGCGTACATAATCATTTCCCTTCAGAATAAATACCCAATCACAGGCTTTTTCACCGTTACATGGGGCTCGACAAAACCCATCTCTGTTCCTGTGCCTTTTCAGGCAAATAACGTCTCCTCCCGCGCTGTATTAAAAGCAGGAAAAGTTAGCCTGTCTGGCTGGCACTTGATAAACCTGTTAAGACGCTACGTTAGTCAGAGATGGCGCGTAGAAGCCTCCTGTAAATGCTATCCGCTCTATTGCATACACTTATGCATACAAATGGCGGGCGCAGAATAGATCCTTGTCATTAACAAAGTCAATGAAACGCATTTACATAACTTTAAATTGTTACCGATGAGACGATAAATGTGATCTGCATCACATATCATTAGCAATCAGGCAGGGGGAGTAGCAAAATTACCCACATATTAACAGGGAGTTAGGGGGAATCGGCTGGATACAGGCGCATGCAGAGGCAGGGAGCCTTCTGAGCCCAGCTCAGAAGGCTGTAAAATCATGGATTAACGCACATAGTCAGCGCCGGTGATGTCGATGGTCGATCCAGTCGCATGGCGGCATTTGCCGCTGGCAAGGAAAGTAATCATCGCCGCAACGTCTGACGGCGGGGTCACCTCCCGCAGCGGTAAATCAGCGGTAACGGCTTCTTCACCCACGCTGGCAATGTGCTCTTCGGCCATCGCGGTGCGCACCCAGCCTGGCGCAAGAGCGTAGGCAAGCACATTCTGGCAACCATATCCGCGGGCAATTCCCTTGGTCAGCGCCAGCAACCCCCCTTTCGCGGCGCCGTAAGCCAGATGCTCCGGCCCGTCGCCGCGGTGAGACGAGCGGCTCGCCATATTGATGATGATGCCGCCCCCGCGCTGGGTGAAATGATGAATCGCCAGGCGGCACAGATCCGCTGGCGCCTTCAGGTTAACCTGCAAATTCAGCTGCCAGCCGCTATCCCATGCGGCAGGATCCTGCAGCGGCGTCGCGACATAGATGCCAGCATTATTGACCAGCACATCAAGGGTGTCGGTTAAGGTTAAGGCCTGCTGCCACAGCTGATTGGCTCCCTCTGTCTGCGCTAAATCGCTCTGTATCAGCTGCAGACGTTCGGGAAAGCGCGCCAGCATCTTTTCCGCGCTTAGCCTGTCACGGCCATAATGGCCGATAATATTCGCTCCCTCGTCGTGCAGCGCTTTGACTATCTCACTGCCGATGCCTTTTGTCGCACCGGTCACCAGCACGGTTTTACCTGTCAGAGAATGCATCTTTACTCCTTGTATCAGGCGACGGCTTGCGCGCCGGTGATTTCCAGCAGTGAACCGCACAGATAAGGCGCTTCATCAGAGGCGAGAAAGGCAATAGTCGCGGCGATCTCTGCCGGCTCGCCGATGCGGCCAAACGGCACCAGCGCGTTGAGTTCGTCAAGCGAGCGGCCGCTACGGGCGAGATTGCTTTCCAGCATCGGGGTTCGCACCTCGCCAGGGCAAACCGCATTGACCCGCACGTTGTGGGGCGCGTAGTCGCGAGCCAGGCTCAGGGTGAACGCCGCTACAGCGGCTTTTGAGGTGTTGTAGGCGATATGACCCGGCGCGGGATGGAGTCCCCACTGTGACGCCGTATTCACGATGGCGCCGCCGCCCTGCGCGATCATCTGCGGCAACACGGCGCGACACATATGAAACAGCGCATCGAGATTAACCGTGAAGGTCTCTTGCCAGTCCGCATCGCTTAATTCCAGCAGCGCGCCGCGTCGGTTTATACCGGCATTGTTAACCAGTACGTCGATTCGCGCTTCCCGCGCGGTTAGTTCAGCGACAAACGCCGCAATCTCATCTCGCTGCGACAGATTAACCGCGCGCCACTGCGCACTCCCGCCGGTGGTGCAAATATTTTCTGCCAGCGCGGCGGTGGCATCAGCATGGCTGTCAACGATCCATACCTGTGCCCCCTCGTCCGCAAAGCGACGACAGACCGCATCGCCAATTCCTCCCGCACCGCCGGTGACAATGACATTCTTATTGTGAAAGCGCTTCATCGTGACTCCTTTTACCCATCATTCGTTATGAAAAGTTTGTAAAAGACCCGGCTGGTTTTTGCCGATGGCAACGATGCCGGCAAGAGTTCGCGGGCGTGACAAAGCCGCAGAGACTATAAATTCAGCTCCATGTCTTTTAATAAATTACGCTGCATAAACGTCAGAAAGCGATTTTGAAACAACATCGTGTGTTCGTGCGCCCGCGTATCCGCTAAATCGGCATCGCCCGATCGAATCGCGGCAATCAGCTCATCATGATCGCGCCCCAGCTTTGAAGGCGCGTCCTGACGCGTCATAAAGTCAAACTGCAGATGCTGTATGCGCTGCCCCTCCGAGAGTAATTTGTCGTAGTACTTCGACAAATAACTGTTGCGCGCCGCGGCGGCAATGGCCAGATGGAATTCTTTATTGCGCTCGGTCATGGCGCTGAAGTCGCCTTTATAAACCGTTTCCATATAGGCGTCGTTGGCCGCCTCGATAGCCACCATATCTTCATCATTGCGGTGCAGTGCGGCCAGCCGCGTGACCGCACGCTGTACCAGATCCAGCGCCGTGATGTAGTTAGGAAATTCTTCAATTTCAAACGGCGTCACAATGGCTGTGCGGTTAGGCAGAATGGTGACCAGCCCTTCGCTAACCAGACGCGCCATCGCATCCCGTACTGGCGAGCGCGACAGGCCAAAGGTGGTCGCCAGGGAGATTTCATCCAGCTGTTCGCCATGTTTGAGTTGCAGAGTCAGGATCTGGCGGCGCAGCTCTTCATAGATATAGCGTCCGCCATGTCGACGGCCCGCACCCTCTTCTTTCTCACTCTTTTTGGTCATTATCCGTTTCTCTGGCTAAAAATTTTCAGGGCATGTTAGCGGGTCCGTACCTGTCAGGACAATGCTGGTCCCCAGGTGTCGCTCAGCATAAACCCGGCGGCAAGGGGATCGTCGGGATCCACGCCCAGCTGCTGGAAACCATATATCCAGGCTCGGCCGGTGACGCGCGGCAAGACCGCTGGCCTGTCGCCAACCCATGTTCGTCCGCGCAGCTCAATAGTGAACTCGCCGTTGATTGTTGAGCGCGAAGTCAGCTCATCGCCCGTGTCAACTTCGCCTCGTGCAACCAGAGTGGCAAGATTCGCTGAGCTGCCGGTGCCGCAGGGCGAGCGATCCACGCGACCCGGCGGCAGCGTAGTACAGGTGCGCCATACGTTGTCCGCTTCGCGCTGACGAAACATCACATAAGCGATTTCGTTGATTTGCGGCAGAAGCGGATGTTCCACTTTAATCTGTTGATTGATGTAGTGGCGGAAATCGACGCCGTAACTGGCCAGCGCGCGCGCATTGTCCGGGCCGATGGTCAGGCCGATTTGCTCAACGTCGATCAGGGCATAATAGACACCGCCAAAGGCGATATCCGCTTTTACGCCGCCTACGCCCGGGATATCAAATTCGCGATCGAGATGCTCGACAAAGGCGGGCACCATATCCAGCGACACGCTAACGCAGCGACCCTCTGAGCAGTGAGCCAGCGCCGTGACCACACCCGCAGGCGTGTCGAGCACCACCGTGGTTTCCGGCTCCTGCATGGCGACCATGCCGGTCTCCAGCAGCGCAGTCACCACGCAGATGCAGTTGCTGCCGGACATAGGATGCGCTTTGTCTGCCTGCAAAACGATAAAGCCGGCGTGAGCGCCCGGCACCGTTGGCGGCAGCAACAGGTTGACCGACATTTGTAAACAGCCGCGCGGCTCCAGCATAACCAGCCGCCGCAGGCTGTCATCGACCTCATTGATGTAATTCATCTTGTCGAGCATGGTGGCGCCAGGAATATCCAGTACGCCCGCCGTGATGACCTTACCAATCTCGCCTTCACAGTGCACATCAATCAGCTGTAACGTTTTTTTCCAGCGCATCGAGTTGTCTCTTATTTGAGGTACCAGCCCCAGGGTTCTTCACTGTCGTAACGGGTGATCTGCTTGGTTTCGAGGTAATTATTCAGCCCCCACTCTCCCAGCTCCCGTCCAATGCCGCTCTGCTTATAGCCGCCCCACGGCGCTTCGGTAAAGGTGGGCTGCGAACAGTTGATCCAGACAATGCCCGCCCGCAGCTTACGCGCCACGCGTTCAGCCCGCTCAGAATCGGCTGACATGACCGCCGCGGCCAGACCAAACCGGGAACGGTTCGCTGATGTGACCGCCTCCTTTTCGCTATCAAACGGCCGCAGGCACACCACCGGGCCAAAAATCTCCTCGCGCCAGATGTCACTCTCTTCCGACATATCGGTGAAGATCGTCGGCTGCAGGAAATAGCCTTTGTCATGCCCAGGCGGACGTTTGCCGCCGGTCAGCAGCGTGGCGCCCTGCTCTACGCCTTGTGCGATGGCGCGCTGCACCTTTTCATACTGGGCAGCATTCACCAGCGGGCCCAGCAGCACGCCGTCGTGCATGCCGTTGCCGGTGGTTAATTTCTCCGTCTCTGCCACCAGCCGCGCCAGCAGGGGTTGATACAGATTTCGCTGTACCAGTACGCGTGAGGTGGCTGAGCACACCTCGCCTTTATTCCAGAAAATGCCGAACAGGATCCACTCCACCGCTTTCTCGATATCGCTGTCGTCAAAGACGATAAAGGCGGATTTGCCTCCCAGCTCAAGGCTGACGTTTTTAATATCCGCGGCGGCAGCCTGCATAATGCGGCGGCCTGTCGGCACGCTGCCGGTAAAGGCGAGTTTATCGATATCGGGATGTTCAGTGAGCGGCGCGCCGGTCTCGGTGCCAAAGCCGGTAACTACATTCAGAACGCCAGGCGGCAACTCCGCCTCGCGCGCCATCTCCGCCAGCTGCAGGGCGGTTAATGGCGTCACTTCAGAAGGCTTCAGCACAACGGTGCAGCCCGCCGCCAGCGCCGGCGCCACTTTCCATGCCGCCATCAGCATAGGGAAATTCCAGGGAATAATCGCGCCGCACACGCCGACCGGCTCTTTACGCGCCACGGCGCTAAATCGATCGTCAGAGAGGGTAATCCCTTGCTCTCTTTCCTCATCCAGCTTTTCTGCCAAATCAGCATAAAAATTGAAACAGTATGCTGTGTCACCGATATCCCACAGCGCTTCGGGCAACGGCTTGCCGTTATCGCGAACCTCCAGTTCTGCCAGCATCTGTTGTTTATCGCGGATCAGGCTGGCAATACGGCGCAGATAACCGGCGCGCGCCTTTCCGCTCAGCTCTGGCCATCCACCGTCATCGAAGGCGGCGCGCGCTGCCTGAACCGCGCGATCTATATCTTCCCGCGTCCCGGCTGCAACCTGCGCGATCGCCGTTTCCGTCGCCGGATCGAGCGTGTCAAAGCTGCCGCCTTTTACTGGCGCTACCCATTCCCCGTTAATAAACAGTTTGTTGTTGAAACTCATGTGCGGTCTCCTTCCATAAATCGATAGGCGCTAAACGGCGTCAGATCCTGCGCGGTGGGACGCTGTGCCGCCAGGTCAGCAATAAGGCGTCCCGTGGTGGCACCCAGCGTCAGGCCGAGCTGACCATGTCCAAATGCCATCAGCACGTTAGGCAGACGACGTGAGCGGTCAATAATCGGCTTAGTATCCGGTAAAAAGGGACGATGGCCGACGCCAAACTCTTTGTCAGCGACATTAAGCTGAGGCAGCAGCTTGCGCGCCTTCTGTAGAATGATCTCGGCGCGTCTGAAATCCGGTTTAGCGTCTGCGCCGGCAAACTCAATCGTGCCGCCGATTTGCAGGCCGCGCCGCATTGGCGTAAAGCAAAAGCCACCATCGGCATAAATAACGGAATGACGGAACTCGACTTCCGGCTCGGGCAGTAGCGCCTGATAGCCGGAAATGCCGGTCAGCGGCACGCGCACGCCCAGCTGCGAAAAAAAGCGCCGTGAACCGGTGCCTGCGGCGACCACCACATGATCGGCCGAGAGCGTTCGGCCATCACGCAGCGAGACGCCATAAGCCCGGCCCTGAGCATCGAGGATGCTCGCGGCTTCTGAATCGACCCGCACGCCGTCCTGCCGTATAAACGCCTCGGTAAGCGCGGCAATAAAGCCTTTGGTATCGCTGACCGCGCACCAGTCGGGAAACAGCACGCCGGTGGAAAACTTGCCCGCCAGCGCAGGCTCCAGGTCGGCAATAGCGCTGGCATCAAGCGTCTCTGCCTTAAATCCCAGCTGTTCGCGCAGCTGCAGATGCGCCCGCTCGGCGGCCAGCCCCTGCGGCGTATCGAAAACCTCTATGACCGGCCGCTGGCCAAGCAAAGCTTTATCCGGGCAGAGCGCCAGCAGCGTCGCGAAGTCGGCATAAACCTCACGCGTCAGCGTCGCCATGGCGTGCGATATGGTCTCGATTCGACGATGGCGCGCGTTGGCTACAAAGCGCAAAAACCAGGGTAAAATAGCCGGCACCGCGGCCGGACGCAGCGCCAGCGGCCCGGTCCGATCGAGCAGCCAGCCTGGAATACGTTTCAAGATGCCCGGCTTTGAGAGCGGGATAATTTCGCTTACGGCCATCTGCCCGCAGCTCCATTTCGCGGTGCTTTCCCCTGGCGCAGCCGGATCGATAAGCCAGACCTGATGCCCTTCCTTTTGCAGATAGAGGGCGCAACAGACGCCCACTATGCCCCCACCGATCACCACTGACTGCTGCTGTTTCGACATGTCGTATACTCAATTAAGCGGCTGACAAATGTATGCTATTCGCCAGCCTGCGCGCCAATCGTTTTAACCCTGAGACGCTTCAAAGATTTTGCGGAAATCCGCTTTCTCTTCAGCGGTTAACGGTTGCAGAGGCATACGCGCCTCGCCGGGTTTGAATCCTGCCAGTTCACAACCATATTTCACTTTTTGAATAAATTTACCCTCTTCCATGCTTGCCATCACCGGGAACAGGGAGCGCATAACGTTCTGTGCACCGGTTAGATCCCCACTGCTGAACTTGCGGTAAAAGTCGCAAATTTGATCCGGGAAACAGTTAGCCGGCCCGCAGATCCAGCTGCTTGCGCCCCACATAAAGAAGTCAAAAGCAACATCATCGGATCCACAGGAGAGCTGGTAATGCTCTTTATAGGTGTTGCCGATTTCTACGGCTCGCAGCACGCTGCCGCTGCTTTCCTTGATGCCAATGACGCGAGGATGGTCTTTAAAAGCGTCCAGCACGCTAAATCCTACTTCGACATTGGTTCGCACCGGATAGTTATACAGCACCAGGTTGATGTCGCTGAACGTATCCAGAATCGCCTGGTAGTGACCGATCAGCTCTTCCTGCGACGGCAGGGCATAATAAGGCGGCGCGATAAGCAGGTTGTTGTAACCGGCCTCGACCGTCTGCTTAACCTGCTCCAGCACTTCACGGGTACAGGAGCCGTTGGCACCGGCAATCAAGGTGCCGCGATCGCCTACGACCGTTTTCACCGTCTTCAGCACCTGACGGCGCTCTTCATTGGTCAATGCATAATATTCACCGGTAGAGCCAAGCGGCACAAATCCGCTCACGCCGGCTTTAAGCTGATATTCCAGAATATTGGCCAGTTGATCATGGTCCACATTGCCTTGCGCGTTAAACGGGGTCACCAGCGCGGGTAAAATGCCTTGCATCTTCATCATTACGACTCCTGTAAGTCAGTTATCAAAGGGCATAACGCCGTAACAAACGCGACTCGACGACGCCTACCAGGCGCGTTAAGGGGAATGCCACAACGAAATAGATCACCGCGACGGCGGTGAGGAATTCAACGGGACGCGCCGTGCTGTTTGAAATGTTCTGGCCAACAAACATCAGGTCGGCGACGCCGACGGACGAGATCAGCGCGCTCTCTTTAAACAGGCTGACCACGTTCGACAGCAGAGTGGGCACCGCGCGCAGCAGCGCCTGCGGAAAAATGACATAGAGGATTCGGGCGGCCGGCGTCAGGCTGAGCGCTACGCAGGCGTCGTGCTGTTCTCCGGCAATCGATTTCAGCGAACCGCGGAAGGTCTCGCTGGTTATCGCCGCCATGTACATCACCAGCGAGAGCGTGACGCATACCCAGGGCGAAATGTTGAGCTGGAAAACCACCGGAAAACAGAAAAATACCCAGAAAAGCTGGATCAGCAACGGCGTGCCGCGAAAGAACTCAACATAGAGCGTGAGCAGCCAGCGCAGCGGCGCAAAAGGCGATAGCCGCAGCAGACTGATGACAAAGCCTGCCAGACTACCCAGCACCGCACAGCTCAGCGTAAAGGCCAGCGTGATGCCTAATCCCTGTAACAATACCTGCCAGTAAGAAAAAACCTGCGAAAAGTCGAGTGTCATGATCTGCGCCCTATCGTGATGTTGCCGCGTCCTGACGACGCTCGATCCAGGAAACCAGCTGAGAAATCGGCAGCGACAGCGCAAAATAAATCAGCGCGATCAGCGAGTAGGTTTCCAGCGGACGATAGCTCTCTGTGGCGATATTTTTTCCGACGTACATCAGGTCTGAAATCGCCACAATCGCCACCAGCGCCGTCTGCTGCAGAATGGAGATACCGTTGGTCATCAGCACGGGCAGCGCGCTGCGCACCGCCTGGGGCAACACCACATAGAAGGTTTGCTGCAGGCGGTTCAGCCCCAGCGCAATGCCTGCATCGTGATGTTCGCGCGGCACTGCCTGTACGCCGGCGCGGTAAGCTTCGGCGTTAAAAGCCGCCAGATTTAATCCCAGCGCTAAAAAGCCCATATATATTGGATCGATAAACAGGTTAAACATCATCGGGACGCAGTAATAGAACCAGACAATCTGAAGCAATACTGGCGTGCAGCGAAAAAACTCAATAAATAATTTCGTGGGCCAGCGGATAATGGCCACGGGGCTTATCGCCATCATGCACAGAATAAACCCCAACGTCAGGCCAAGCACGTTCGCCATCAGTGAAAGTTCCAGCGTGATTTTTAATCCATCCCATAACGCATCGAAATTACCACTGAGAAAGTGGAAATTGAATTGATATTCCATCCTCTTCCCCTTTAATTAAGGTGCAGCACTTTTTCCAGAAACTCACGCGTGCGCGTCTCTTTTGGGCTGGTGAATACCTTCTCAGGATGACCCTGTTCAACAATTTTTCCGTTAGCACAGAAAATAACGCGTGAGGCGATATTTCGAGCAAAATGCATATCATGCGTGACAATAATCATCGCCATTTTTTGTTCCGCTAGCTGCAGCATGACATTTTGCACTTCTGTCACCATTTCTGGATCCAGCGCCGAGGTGACTTCGTCAAATAGCATCAGTTGCGGCTCCAGCATCAGCGCGCGAGCAATCGCCACACGCTGCTTTTGACCGCCCGAAAGCTGGCTGGGATAGGCGTGGAGTTTGCTCTCCAGACCAAAGCGCGCAAGCAGCGCGCGCGCCTTATCGATGGCGATTGTTTTTGAAATTTTATGCACCTTAACCGGCGACAGGATCAGGTTTTGTAATACAGATAAATGAGGAAAGAGCGTGTAGTGCTGAAAGACCATTCCTATTTTTTTCTGAATAGTATGATCTACGATTTTTGCCTGTTTATTTTTATCGCCAACGATATAGTGCTGTTTCTGGAAATTGATCGTGCCGCGTTGAATGCCCTCCAGACCCATTAAGACCCGCAGCAGCGAACTTTTACCACTTCCGCTTGGCCCAATAATCACCAGGCGGTCGTCGCTTTTCATATTGAGATGAAAATTATCCATTACCACTAAATCGCCATAGGCCTTGCTCACATTGTCCAGTTGAATAAAGTCCCCTTTATTGAATTCGTTGATAAATAAAGGGCGGATATCTTGTGGGCGCGTAGGGGCCGCCGCCAGATGGGTTGAGGCATTCATAATGGTTTCCTCCGCTGCGTGCGAAATGCACACGAGTAGATAAGTGAAGTCGGGTTTTATTTCGCCGCGTTGGCCTGTGCAGACGCCTGATTCACCAGCCTGTCGATCTCGCCCGTGGCGCGACGCTGGCTTAAATAGATATTAAGCACATCCAGATCGGCTTCTGAAACAGAACGCGGTACGCCGAATGAAACGCCCTGCTTAGCCAGCGCCGGTGTGGGGAGCACTTCTTTCGCCCAGTCGGGATTGGCCAGCGCAAAAAGATGGTTGGTATCGCTGGCATCGACCAGTACATCTGCACGCCGTGCCATCAGGGCTAAACGACTCTCATCATTTCCCGGCATGCGCATGATTTTGCCCTTTTTGATGACGGCGCTGAGCGCTTTGTCCTGCGCGGTGCCCGACATCACGGCGAAGGTCACCTCTTCTTTGTCATAGTCGGTAATCTTGCTGCCCAGGCCGTTAACTTTCGGGTTCTGCTTATTCACCAGAAAAGAGATCTGGTAATCCTGTGCCGGCGAGGAGAAGCCGATCGCCAGCGCGCGTTCTGGCGTCTGATTCAGCGCCATCGCCAGATCCCACTTGTCGCTTTGCAGTCCCGCTACCAGCGTGTCCCAGCTGGCATCGACGAACTGCACTTTTACTTTCAACACATTCTGAGCAAAATCCCGGCACAGCTCGGCAAAATAACCGCTGTACTGCTGGGTTTTTGGATCGCGCATGACATAGGGCGCAGCCGGCGCAGCGCCGCAGCGCAATACCCCTTTTTGCTGAATGGCCTGCCAGAAATTATCAGCAGCCTGAGCGGAGGTGACCGATGCCAGCAGCGCACTGCTTAGCGCCAGACAGCAGCTGATTTTTTTGAGAGCGGAAAAATGAACACTGACCATAACAAACCTCGTCCAGACGTTGATGTTGCGAACAGGAACGGTTGGGTATGCTACCCGTTTGTGTGCAAAGTTGTATGCATTAACAACTCGGAGAATAGAAGCACGAAATTAACAAAGTCAACCAATATGGTTTACTTATGATCAAACTTTGACGTCGATCCACAGATGCATGTGATCGACATCATAAAGAGAGGCGTGGCGGAATTTAGAGGTCGAGCGACTGAAGGAATTTTTCAAGGATGGCATTTGCCCGGCGGCCGTTACGGGTGGCAATACCGATATTGCTGGAGAACTGCATTTTTTCCGGCGCCACGGGACGCATTAAACTTTTCTCTACCCATTGCGCGGCATAATGATCGGGCAGAAAGCCCATGAAGCGTCCCGTCAGAATTAAAAAAGCAATGCCTTCCCGATCGGAGGCAGTGGCAGTGCAGTGCAGCATTTGATGCATGCCTATCGCTTCTGCCGTCATACGAAAGCTGGGCGCGATGGCGTCATATTGCAACAGCTCTTCATCATCTGGCTCGTGTTCTGCGAGAAAAAGAGGATGGTTGCTACTGCAGTAAAGTTTTGATTTTTCACCATAAAGATGTCGGTATTCCAGGCCGGAAACAGGTGATGTTAAGGGTAGCGCCCCAACATGCAGGCGACCATCCATGAGTCCTCGCTCGATTTCCGCTGCCGTCATCATGCTGATGTTAATGCGTATTTCTGGCCCGTTAGCACGCAGTGAATCGAGCGCATGGGTGATTTTCATCTGCGGCTGCGTGACCAAATTATTAATTATTCCGATATTGAATTCGCCACGCAGCTGTTTATGCATTTGATTGACCTGCTGACGAAAATTTTCAACCGCCGCCATCATACTGTCGCTGTGGCGAAGTATTTCGCGTCCTTCATCCGTCAGGGAAAAACCCGCCCGGCCGCGCTGGCAGAGTCGCATACCCAGCCGTTTTTCCAGATCGCTCATATTCAGGCTAATCGCGGAGCGGGTAATGCCGAGCAGACTTTCAGCAGCGGAAAAGCTGCCACACTCGCTCACGGTTTTGAAAATGCGCAAAAGCTTAAGGTCAAAATCAGTCACCTGCGCCAGAGATTTGCTTTTCATATAGGTGAGTTTTTCCATAAGTGAAGTTGAGTTTATATGGATTTAACTTAACCATGACTTAATTGCAAACTCTCCTTACACCTGTCAGGAGGAAACGCTATGTCTGGGTCTCATCTCACCGCATCACTTAATTTACAGGCTCACTGGATGCCGTTCAGCGCCAACCGTAATTTTCAGCGCGACCCGCGCTTTATCGTTGCGGCAGAAGGCCGCTGGCTTACTGACGATAAAGGCCGCCAGATTTTTGACAGCCTGTCTGGCCTGTGGACCTGCGGCGCGGGCCATACGCGCAGCGACATCCAGCAGGCCGTCGCGAAACAGCTCGGCACGCTCGACTATTCACCCGGATTCCAGTACGGCCATGCACTCTCTTTTCAGCTGGCCGACAAGATTGCCAGCCATATGCCCGGCGAGCTGAATCATGTTTTCTTTACTGGCTCTGGCTCGGAGTCGGCCGACACGGCAGTAAAAATGGCGCGCGCCTACTGGCGCATTAAAGGCCAGCCGGCGAAAACCAAATTTATTGGCCGGGCGCGTGGCTATCACGGCGTGAATATCGCCGGCACCAGCCTGGGTGGCATCGGCGGTAATCGTAAAATGTTTGGCCAGTTTATGGATGTCGATCACATTCCCCATACGCTGCAGGCCGACCTGCCCTTTACCCGAGGACAGGCTGAAACGGGCGGCGTGGCGCTGGCAGATGAAATGCTTAAGCTGATTGAGCTGCATGACGCCTCAAACATTGCGGCGCTGATCGTTGAACCGCTTTCAGGCTCCGCCGGCGCGATTATTCCTCCTCAGGGGTACCTGCAGCGCCTGCGTGAGATCTGTACGCAGCACAATATCCTGATGATATTTGACGAGGTCATTACCGGCTTCGGCAGACTGGGCTGCTGGAGCGGCGCGGAGTATTTTGGCGTCACGCCGGATATCCTTAATTTCGCCAAACAGATAACAAACGGCGCCATTCCGCTGGGCGGCGTGGTCGCCAGCAGCGAAATCTACCACACCTTTATGTCCCAACCGCTGCCGGAGCATAGCGTGGAGTTTGCGCATGGCTACACCTACTCCGCTCACCCTGTGGCCTGCGCCGCGGGCCTGGCCACCCTTGATTTGCTTGAGAGCGAGTCGCTGATTGCACAATCCGCCGAACTGGCACCCCATTTTGAGCGCACTCTCCACGCGCTGCGCGACTGTCCGAACGTGGTAGACATCCGTAACTGCGGCCTGGTAGGCGCCATTCAGCTGGCAGCGCGCGACGGCGACGCAACCGTCCGGCCTTTCGATGCGGGTATGGCGTTGTGGAAAGCAGGCTTCTATGTCCGGTTTGGCGGCGACACGCTGCAGTTCGGTCCAATGTTTAACACGCAGCCAGCCGAGCTGGATCGCTTGTTCGACGCCGTGGGCGACGCCCTGCACCATATCAATTAAGCGAGGCAGCATCATGACCATCATTACCCATCTGATTAACGGCCACATGCGTAAACCTGACGGCCGAACCGCCAGCGTCTTCAATCCCTCTACCGGCGAAGCGATACGGCAGGTGGAACTGGCCAGCGCCGCCACGGTTCAGGAGGCAATCGCCGCTGCCAGCGCTGCGCTGCCCGCCTGGCGCGATCTGCCGCCAGCGAAGCGCGCGCAGGTGCTGTTTCGCTTTAAGCAGCTGCTTGAAGCGCACGAAAAAGAGATTGTGCAGCTTATTAGCGAAGAGCATGGCAAAACGCTGGAAGACGCGGCGGGTGAGCTAAAGCGCGGAATTGAGAACGTAGAGTATGCCAGCGCCGCCCCCGAGCTGTTGAAAGGCGAATATAGCCGCAATGCGGGGCCCGGCATCGATTCCTGGAGCGACTTTCATGCCGTCGGCGTGGTGGCGGGCATTACGCCATTTAACTTTCCCGCGATGGTGCCGCTATGGATGTATCCGCTGGCGATAGCCTGCGGCAACACCTTTGTGCTGAAACCCTCTGAGCGCGATCCCAGCTCTACGCTGTTGATCGCCTCTCTTTTTCAGCAGGCGGGTCTACCGGCTGGCGTGCTGAATGTGGTCAACGGCGATAAGGAAGCGGTAGATGCGCTGATTGAAAGCGACGAGGTTAAGGCGATCAGTTTTGTCGGCTCTACGCCGGTCGCAGAATATATTTACCGCGAAGGCACCCGCCGCGGTAAACGCGTACAGGCGCTGGGCGGCGCGAAAAATCATGCAGTCGTTATGCCCGATGCCGATCTTGATAATGCGGTCAGCGCGCTGATGGGCGCCGCCTATGGCTCATGCGGAGAGCGCTGCATGGCGATATCGGTTGCGGTATGCGTAGGCGATGCCGTCGCTGACGCCCTGGTCAACAGGCTGTCGCCTAAAATCAGCGCGCTGAAGGTGGGTGCTGGCACCGTCTGTGGTCTGGATATGGGGCCGCTGGTCACCGCGGCGCACAAAGAAAAAGTCGCTGGCTACATTGATGACGGCGTTGCCTCAGGCGCTGAACTGGTGATTGACGGACGCACGCTGCGCGTAGCCGGACATGAAAACGGCTACTTCCTGGGCGGATGCCTGTTTGATCGCGTCACGCCAGACATGCGCATTTATAAAGAAGAGATCTTTGGGCCGGTGCTGTGCGTGGTTCGCGTCGGCACGCTTAGTGAAGCCATTACGCTGATTAACCAGCATGAATATGGCAACGGCACCTGCATCTTCACGCGCGACGGTGAAGCGGCACGCACCTTTGGCAATGAGATCGAGGTAGGCATGGTAGGCGTCAACGTGCCCCTGCCGGTGCCTGTCGCCTTCCACAGTTTTGGCGGCTGGAAGCGTTCCCTGTTCGGCGACCTGCATGCTTACGGCCCGGATGGCGTCCGCTTCTACACCCGCCGTAAAACCATTACCCAGCGCTGGCCGAAACAGACCTCTCAGGAAACGGCACAGTTCGCTTTCCCCAGTAATAGCTGAGCTCGTCGTGGCTGCCCTGCGGCCACGACGCTGATGGAGATTGCCAGATGAAAATAGTCATTTTGGGTAGCGGCGTGGTCGGCGTAACCAGCGCATGGTATCTCGCCAAAGCAGGACATGAGGTCATTGTGGTTGATCGTCAGGCCGCCGCCGCCGAGGAAACCAGCGCGGGAAATGCCGGTCAGATTTCGCCTGGCTATGCCACGCCCTGGGCCGCACCGGGTATTCCGCTTAAGGCGGTGAAGTGGATGTTCCAGAAGCATGCGCCGCTGGCGCTTCGTCCAGATGGCTCCCTGTTTCAGCTGCAGTGGATGTGGCAGATGCTGAAAAACTGCGACGAACAGCACTATGCCGTCAATAAAGCGCGTATGGTTCGCATTGCGGAATACAGCCGCGACTGCCTGCGCGCGTTACGGCGCGATACCGGTATTCACTACCACGAGCGTCAGGGCGGCACCTTACAACTGTTTCGCAGCGAGGCGCAGTTTGCGCACGCGGCGCAGGATATTGCCGTATTGCAACAGGCCGGCGTACCTTACGAACTGCTGGAGCCTCATCAGCTGATGCAGGCAGAGCCGGCGCTTGCTGGCTCCGCCCATAAGTTAACGGGCGGATTACGTCTGCCTAATGATGAAACCGGCGACTGTCAGATGTTCACGAAGAGGCTGGCGCAGCTGGCGGCCGATGCAGGTGTTACCTTTATCTATAACCTCAACGTCGAACGGTTAATTGAAGATAACGATCGTATTATCGGCGTCAAATGCGGCGAGCGCGTCATCACGGGAGACCGCTATATCGTGGCGCTGGGTTCTTATTCAACCCAACTGTTAGCCGGTCTGGTTTCCATTCCCGTCTATCCCTTAAAAGGCTATTCGCTGACGATCCCGATTGCGGATGAGTCCAAATCGCCAGCCTCCACCATCCTTGATGAAACCTATAAAGTGGCGGTCACCCGCTTTGACGATCGCATTCGCGTAGGGGGCATGGCGGAAATTGTCGGTTTCGATACTCGGCTGAAAAACCGGCGGCGACAAACGCTTGAGATGGTCGTCAACGATCTCTACCCTGGCGCAGGCAATCTCGCCAGCGCCACCTTCTGGACCGGATTGCGGCCAATGACGCCTGATGGAACGCCACTTGTTGGCGCCACGCGCTTCAAAAATCTCTATCTCAATACCGGACATGGCACCCTTGGCTGGACAATGGCCTGTGGTTCAGGGCAGCTGATCGCCGATCTGATCTCGGGCACCACGCCGGCTATTCCGTTTAGCGATCTCTCTGTGATGCGCTATCAGGGCATGTCCAGCCTTACGTTTAACGATCCGGTCGTCGAAACCCGCTAATTGATAAATCAGGGAGCACCTGTGCCACGTCCTGTTCAAGCTGAAATTTCTCTTGCCGCTCTGCGGCATAACCTGGGGTTGATACGTCAAAAAGCAGGCCGGGCGCGGATCTGGTCGGTCGTTAAAGCCAACGCCTACGGGCATGGCATCGCTAACGTTTTCCCTGCATTACAGAACAGCGATGGCTTTGCCTTGCTCGACTTTAATGAAGCGATCCGCCTGCGTGAACTGGGCTGGCAAGGCCCGATTTTGCTGCTGGAAGGGTTTTTCGAACCTGATGATCTCGCGCTTATCGAGCAGTATCAGCTGACGACGGCGGTGCATAGCTTCTGGCAGCTGGCTGCTATCGTTAATGCCCGTCTGCGGCGACCGATCGATATCTATCTTAAGGTCAACTCCGGGATGAACCGCCTCGGCTTTGCGCCCGATCGGCTGCATGCCGCGTGGCTTGAAGCCAGCGCCAGTTCAAATATTGGCGACATTACGCTGATGACCCATTTCGCCAGCGCTGACAGCGAAACGGGTGTCGCAGCGCCCATGGCGTTGATCAACGCGCTGGGCGCTGAAATGCCGCTGTCACACTGCCTGGCTAACTCCGCAGCGACGCTCTGGCATCCTCAGACGCACGCTGACTGGGTGCGGCCCGGCATTGTGCTCTATGGCGCCTCCCCCAGCGGTCGCTGGCAGGATATTGCTGATACGGGGCTGAAGCCGGTCATGCGCTTGTCGAGTCAGATTATTGCCGTGCAGCCGTTACAGCCAGGCGATCGGGTCGGCTATGGCGGTCGCTATTGCGCAGCAGGCTCACAGCGTATCGGGATTGTCGCCTGCGGGTATGCGGATGGTTATCCACGTCATGCTCCAGGCGGCACGCCGGTGCTGGTAGATGGCGTCAAAACAGCAATTGTTGGCACCGTTTCTATGGATATGCTTGCCGTTGATCTTACCCCCTGTCCTGCTGCCGGCATTGGCAGCCCGGTCGAACTCTGGGGAGCGGCGCTACCCGTTGATGATGTCGCTCGCGCTGCCGGTACGCTGGGCTATGAGTTATTGAGCGCGCTGGCGCCGCGGGTGCCTGTTGTCACTGACCAGAACCTGGAGGTAAGGATGCGTGGCTAACGCCACAATCTGTTTATTTGCTCTGGCGTCCGATCGCGCGTATCGACTGCGAATGGCGGAATAACATGATATAAATGAAACGCTGTTTTATTTTTTTTATCATGTTATCCCCTGACAGATGCAAGGAGAGACGATGTCAAAGAAAGCTGCCCTACTGCTGGCGCCAGGCTTTGAAGAAGCGGAAGCCTTTATCACCCTCGATATACTGAGCCGACTGGGCGTGGTGGTCACCACCGTCGCCTGCCATCCCCATAATCAGGTGGTCAGCTACCACGGCGTGGTCACCCTCGCCGATGCGCTGCTGGAAGAGCTGCCCTCGACGCTGTTCGACGCGGTGATTATTCCCGGCGGCCCGGAAGGCACGGTCAACCTGGCCGCCAGCCCGGCGGTGACGGCCTTTATCCGGCGCCACGATGACGCGGGCAAAGTGATTGCGCCCATCTGCTCGGCGGCGGCGCGCGTGCTGGCGGGCAACGGGCTGCTGAAAGGACGGCGCTACACCTGCTCCGGCGAGCTATGGATGCATTACGATGACGGCGACTATGTGATGGCGGACGTGGTGGAGGATGGCAATCTGCTGAGCGGCAGAGGGCTGGGCGTGGCGTTCGATTTCGCGCTGCAGCTGGCGCTGCGTCTTACCGGCAAAGCGGGCGCGGCGGACTTCCAGGCGGAACATATCTATTACGACCGCTGGCGCAGCGATCGTCTGGGTAAATAACTGCGGGCCAGCCTGGCTGGCCCGCTTTCACTGCTACACGCTCGGGAAGGTGATATTGCTGCCCGGCGCTTCGCGATGCAGATGGATAAAGTTAAGGTGACGCTCGTACTGATCGAGAATGTCGATAATCACCTGCTCCTTGCTGTAGTCCATCAAATCGTTGCCCTGACTCCCCTCCAGCAGGAAGGTTTCCAGCCGGTAGTAGGTCGATTTTCCGCTGCGCGCGCGGTAGGTAAAGCCCGGCACCGAATACTGCTGCGGCCAGACCTGATAGACAAAGTCCTGCTCCTCGCCCAGGTTGACGCGCAGGTCAATGTAGCCCAGCGCGCTCTCTTCGCTGTCGAGCCGCTCCAGCGTGACGCGGCCGCCGCGCAACTCCAGCTCTTTCGCCACCTCCTGCATCGCCGGAAAGATCACCTGCTCCATCATCTGCTGGGTATAGCGCGATCCCGGATAGTTCATCAGGCGCGACAGGCGCTTTTTCCAGCTCAGTCGGTCGCTGCTGGTGGCGAGGTAAGGCGCGGTGTCGCGGCTGGCGCTGGCGCGGCGGTAGTCTTCCACCTTCAGCGACTTATAGAGCCCCGCCATAATAAAGAAGATCACAAAGCTAAACGGCAGGCCCATAATCACCGTGGCGTTTTGCAGCGCCGAGATGCCGTTGGTCATCAGCATGCCGAGCGTCAGCACGCCGATAGCCACTGACCAGAAGATGCGCAGCCAGTTCGGCGCGTCGCTGTTGATATCCTTCAGCTTCGAGGTGAAGTTGCCCAACACCAGCGAGCCGGAATCCGCCGAGGTGACGTAGAACAGCATGCCGGTAATGGTCGCCACCGAGGCGCTCAGCTTAAACGCGGGATACTGCTCCAGCAGCAGATAGAAGCCACGCTCCGCATGGGCCATCACCTCCTGCGCAAAGCCAGCGTCACCGTGCAGGATCTCATACAGCGCGGCGTTGCCGAACACCGACAGCCACAGCAGCGTAAAGGTAAAAGGAATGATCAGCGTGCCGAGCACGAACTCGCGGATGGTGCGGCCGCGCGAGATACGCGCCAGGAACAGGCCGACAAACGGCGACCAGGCGACCCACCAGGCCCAGAAAAAGAGCGTCCAGCTGTTCATCCACTGCGTGGGACGATCGAAGGCGAAGGTATTAAGCGTCATGCCCATAAAGCGATGGATATAGTCGCCGACGTTAAGCACCAGCGCGTTAAGCAGAAAATCGGTTTTGCCGAAAAAGAGCACAAAGAGGATCAGGCCGAGGGCCAGCGCCACGTTCAGCTCAGAGAGAATGCGGATGCCTTTATCGACGCCCGAGGTGACGGAGATGGTGGCGATGATCACCGACAGCACGATCAGCGCGGTTTGCGCCCCCAGCCCTTCAGGAATATCGAACAGCACTTTCAGGCCGTAGTTGAGCTGCACCACGCCGATGCCGAGCGTAGTGGCGATGCCGAAGATGGTGCCGACCACCGCCGCGATATCGACGGTATGACCAATCGGCCCGTTGATGCGCTTGCCGAAGATCGGATAGAGCGCCGAGCGGATCGTCAGCGGCAGGTTGTAGCGGTAGCTGAAGTAGCCCAGCGCGATGCCCATCAGCGCATACATCGACCAGCCGGTCAGGCCATAGTGGAACAGCGTCCAGACCATCGCCTGGCGCGCGGCTTCAATGGTCTGCCCCGCCCCTTCCGGCGGCTGCATATACTGGGTCACCGGCTCGGCCACCGAGAAAAACATCAGATCGATGCCGATCCCGGCGGCGAACAGCATGGCGGACCAGCTCAGCAGGCTGAACTCCGGCTTTGACTGCTCCGGCCCCAGCTTGATGGCGCCGAAGCGCGAACAGGCCATAAACAACACGAACACGATGTAAAGCGTGGCGGCCAGCATGTAATACCAGCCAAACGTCGACGATACCCAGTTCACCGTCGCCTGGATCCAGGCGGCTGCCAGCTCGCTGTAGAAAATCGTCACCAGTGAAAACGTCAGAATCAGTCCGGCGGAGGTGTAGAACACCACGGGGTTAATTCTGTCCTTTTCACTTGCAGGTGGATTCATCATCAGTTACCTCTGGTTATAATAAATTCAACAGGTTATTTAGATTTTTTACCTTGCAACGCCTGCGCGTTATGGTTCTCCTCCCGATAATAAGCGTAGCGGTAAAGCGATGTTTTACCCTGCGCTCTGCAACAATCAAGGCACAGTATCCTAACAACTTTCTTTTTTATATTGAACGTTCAATCAATAAAAGTTCTAATAGTGCACTTGTTTTAGGGTGGAGCGCTTGTCATGCCAAAGGTGGGAATGCAGCCGATACGACGTCGGCAGCTGATTGATGCAACTCTAGAAACCATTAACGAAGTCGGGATCAACGACGCGACCATCGCGCAGATTGCGCGGCGCGCGGGCGTCTCGACCGGCATCATCAGCCACTACTTCAAAGACAAAAACGGCCTGCTGGAGGCCACCATGCGCGACGTGACGCGTCAGCTGCACGACGCGGTGGCGATGCGGCTGAAGCCGCTGGCCGGGGCGAGCACCGAAGCGCGCCTCTGCGCCATTGTCGAAGGCAACTTTGACGAAAGCCAGCTGCACAAGGCGGCAATGAAGGCCTGGCTCGACTTCTGGTCGAGCAGCATGCATCAGCCGCAGCTTAACCGACTGGAGCGCGTCAGCAGCAGTCGCCTCTTCTCGTCGCTGGCCGCGGAGTTTCGCCGCGAGCTGCCGCGCGACGCGGCGCGCACTGCCGCTTACGGGCTGGCGGCCCTGATCGACGGCCTCTGGCTGCGCGCGGCGCTGGGCGGCAAGCCGTTTGATTTTCAGCTGGCACGCTCGCTCACTACCCAGTTTATTCGCCAGCAGTTGGCTGGCGACACGCATCCCTGATAAAGGAGAAACCATGTCCCGATTCGCAGAGCAACACCTCTACATCGATGGCGCCTACGTCCCTGCGGCGACTGGCGACACCTTTGACACTGTCAATCCCGCCAACGGCGAAGTGCTGGCGAAGGTGCACGAAGCGGGCCGCGACGACGTCGACCGCGCCGTTGCCGCCGCGCGTAAAGGACAGAAGGTCTGGGCGGCGATGACCGCCATGCAGCGCTCGCGCATTCTGCGCCGCGCGGTGGATATCCTGCGCGAACGCAACGACGAGCTGGCGGCGCTGGAAACCCTGGATACCGGCAAGCCGCTGAGCGAAACCGCCAGCGTCGATATCGTCACCGGCGCGGACGTGCTGGAGTACTACGCCGGTTTGATCCCGTCGCTGGAAGGCCAGCAGATCCCGCTGCGCGACAGCGCGTTTGTCTATACGCGTCGCGAGCCGCTCGGCGTGGTGGCGGGCATCGGCGCCTGGAACTACCCGATCCAGATCGCCCTGTGGAAGTCCGCCCCTGCGCTGGCGGCGGGTAACGCCATGATCTTTAAACCGAGCGAGGTCACCCCGCTCACCGCCCTGAAGCTGGCGGAGATCTACAGCGAAGCGGGTGTGCCGGACGGCGTGTTCAACGTGCTGCCAGGCAGCGGCGCGGTGACCGGTCAGCTGCTGACCGAACACCCCGGCATCGATAAAGTCTCCTTCACCGGCGGCGTCGCCAGCGGCAAAAAAGTGATGGCCAATGCGGCCGGCTCGACCCTGAAAGAGGTCACCATGGAGTTGGGCGGCAAGTCGCCGCTGATCATCTTTGAGGACGCCGATCTCGACCTCGCCGCCGATATCGCCATGATGGCCAACTTTTACAGCTCCGGCCAGGTCTGCACCAACGGCACGCGCGTGTTCGTTCCCGCCAGCCTGAAGGCGGCGTTCGAAGAGAAGATCCTGACGCGCGTCGCCCGCATTCGCGCCGGCGACCTGAACGATCCCGCCACCAATTTCGGCCCGCTGGTGAGCTTCAGCCACCGCGACAACGTGATGCGCTACATCGAGAGCGGTATCTCACAGGGCGCGCGCCTGCTGTGCGGCGGCAAGCGCATGCAGGGCGCGGACTTCGACAATGGCGCCTGGGTAGAGCCCACCGTCTTCACCGACTGCCGCGACGAGATGACCATCGTGCGCGAAGAGATCTTCGGACCGGTGATGTCGATTCTGACCTATGAGAGTGAAGAGGAAGCGGTGCGCCGCGCCAACGCCACCGAGTTCGGCCTGGCGGCTGGCGTGGTGACTCAGGATCTTAACCGCGCCCACCGCGTTATCCACCAGATTGAAGCGGGCATCTGCTGGATCAACACCTGGGGCGAATCCGCCGCAGAGATGCCGGTCGGCGGCTACAAGCACTCCGGCGTGGGCCGGGAAAACGGCCTGATGACCCTGCAGAATTACACCCAGGTGAAATCTGTGCAGGTCGAGCTGGACCGTTTTCAGTCTGTATTTTGATTAACCGAGAAACCTGAGGAGCGACGAATGGAATTTGATTACATCATCATTGGAGCCGGATCCGCAGGAAACGTGTTGGCTACCCGTCTGACCGAAGAGAGCGACGTTAACGTTCTGCTGCTGGAAGCGGGCGGCCCGGATTACCGTATGGATTTTCGCACGCAGATGCCTGCGGCGCTGGCCTACCCGCTGCAGGGAAAACGCTATAACTGGGCCTACGAGACCGAGCCGGAACCGCATATGAACAACCGCCGCATGGAGTGCGGGCGCGGCAAGGGGCTGGGCGGCTCCTCGCTGATCAACGGCATGTGCTATATCCGCGCCAACGCCATGGATCTCGACGGCTGGGCGGAAGCGCCGGGCCTGGAATCCTGGCGCTACCTCAACTGCCTGCCCTACTACCGCAAAGCGGAAACGCGCGATATCGGGCCAAACGACTACCACGGCGGCGACGGCCCGGTGTGCGTGGCGACGCCGAAGGCGGGCAACAATCCGCTGTTCGCCGCCATGATCGAGGCGGGCGTCGAGGCGGGCTATCCGCGCACCGAGGATCTTAACGGCTATCAGCAAGAGGGCTTCGGCCCGATGGATCGCACCGTGACGCCGCAGGGACGCCGCTCCAGCACCGCGCGCGGCTATCTCGATCGGGCGAAAGACCGCCCTAACCTGAAAATTGTTACCCACGCCACCACCGACCGCATCCTGTTCGACGGCAAGCGCGCCGTCGGCGTGGAGTATCTGCTGGGCGCCAGCAACACCTCGCACAAGGTGCATGCACGGCGCGAAGTGTTGCTCTGCGCGGGCGCGATCGCCTCGCCGCAGATTTTACAGCGCTCCGGCGTCGGCGCTGCCAGCCTGCTAAAGTCGTTCGATATTCCCGTGGTGCACGACCTGCCGGGCGTCGGCGAGAACCTGCAGGACCACCTGGAGATGTACCTGCAGTACGAATGCAAAGAGCCGGTCTCGCTCTACCCGGCGCTGAAATGGTGGAACCAGCCGAAAATTGGCGCGGAGTGGATGTTCAACGGCAGCGGCATCGGCGCCAGCAACCACTTTGAAGCGGGCGGATTTATCCGCAGCCGCGAAGAGTTTGCCTGGCCGAACATTCAGTATCACTTTCTGCCGGTGGCGATTAACTACAACGGTTCGAACGCGGTCAACGCGCACGGTTTCCAGTGCCACGTCGGCTCGATGCGCTCTCCCAGCCGCGGCCATGTGCGCATCAAGTCGCGCGATCCGCGTCGTCATCCGGCCATCTTGTTCAACTACATGGCCAGCGAGCAGGACTGGCATGAGTTCCGCGATGCGATCCGCATCACCCGCGACATTATCAACCAGCCCGCGCTGGATAAGTTTCGCGGTCGCGAGATCAGCCCCGGCATTGAGTGCGAAACCGACGAGCAGCTGGATGAGTTCGTGCGCAATCATGCGGAAACCGCCTACCATCCGTGCGGCACCTGTAAAATGGGCAGCGACGAGATGGCGGTGGTCGACGGTGAGGGCCGCGTGCACGGCATGCAGGGACTGCGCGTGGTCGACGCCTCGATTATGCCGCTGATTATCACCGGCAACCTCAACGCCACCACCATTATGATCGGTGAGAAAATCGCTGATAATATTCGCGGTCGCCAGCCGCTGCCCGCCTCGACGGCAAGCTACTTTGTCGCCGGCGAGAAGCCGGTGCGCGGCGAGCCGAAACGCCGGTAAACGCGTTCCAGCCCGCTTCGGCGGGCTTTTTTACGGCTACATCATCTGTGGTTCGCGAATCGCATTGCCTTTGGCGAAGCGCGCCAGGCGATACGGGGTGATATCGGTAAACAGCGCGCGGTTGGTCATCAGCTGCGCGCACAGCAGGCCCGCGCCGGGGCCGATGCCGAAACCGTGGCCGCTAAAGCCCGAGGCGATAAACAAGCCGGGCAAATTCTGCATCTCGTCAATCACCGGCACCAAATCGGGCGTGGTGTCTATCCAGCCGCCCCAGGCGTGATCGATGGCGATGCCCTTTAGCTCAGGAAAGGCGCTGACCAGCGTGCGCAGCGCTTCGTCGAGGATCTGCCCATCTGGTTTGGGATCGAGCACGCGAATTTTCTCAAACGGCGACACCCCGTCGTTTGACCAGCGCCCCGCCGCTTCCGGCCCGTTAAAAAACGAGCCGTTGAGGCGCAGCTTCAATTTCTTGGCGATTTTGCTGCGGTACATAGGATAGAACTTCGTCGCATAGCGGATATTTTGCGGCGCCAGATCGAGCTGGCCGCGGCCAGGAACGGCGACGGTATAGCTGCCGTCGAGTCGGCGGCGGATACAGAGTTCCGGCATGCTGAGACAGCCCTGAATCACCTCCGGCGCCGCCGTGGTTTTAAACGCGGTGCCGAGAATATTGGCGCTGGGCAGCTCAATGCCGTACTGCTTGCAGAAGCGCGAACTCCAGGCGCCGCCGCAGCAGATCACCTGGCTGGCGCGCACGCGGCCGCGCTCGGTCCAGACGCCGGAGACGCGTCCGGCGCTGATATCCAGCCCGCGCACCGCGCAGCGCTGGTGCACAGAGGCGCCCAGCTTTTGCGCGCCGACGGCGATAGCGGGCGCCGCCAGCGACGGCTCGGCGCGTCCGTCAGTTGGCGACCAGACACCGCCGACCCAGCGCGCACGATCGCCCAGCCGTTCGCCGGCCTCTTTCGCCGACAGCAGCTGGCTGACAAAGCCGATCTGCTTCGCCTGGGCTCCCCATTTTTCCCAGCGCGCCACGTCCGCCTCGTTCTGGGTGCCGTAGAGAATGCCGCTGCGGCGAAAGCCGAGATCGAGGCCGATCTCCTCGCCCAGTTGTTCCCAGCGCTGCAGGCTGCGCATCGCCAGCGGCAGCTCGTAGAGATCGCGGTTCTGCTGTCTGACCCAGCCCCAGTTGCGGCCGGACTGCTCGCCGCCGATTACCCCTTTTTCAAATAGCGCCACCGAGACGCCCTGCTTTGCCAGCTCATAGGCCACCGAGGTGCCGATGATGCCGCCGCCGATGACGATAACGTCAACCTGTTCGGGAAACGCGGCGCTGTCTGTCACTGAATTAATTTTTATGCGCATAAAAGAACCTTTAAAGTCAGGGCGTTCAGAGATGCTGCTCAGGCGGAATATGCATGATCCACAGGACTCTGGCGTCGCTCTCCGTTGGGTTGAAAATGTTATGCGGCAGATGGCTCTTAAACTGAAAGCTGTCGCCGCTCATCAGGCGCGCGCTGTCGCCGTTGATCTCCAGCGTCAGTTCGCCTTCCAGCACGATGCCGGCTTTTTCGCCCTGCCCGATCAGCATCTCGTCGGAGCGAACCCCCGGCGGAATGCGGATAATCATAAACTGCACGTCATGGTCGCCCGAGGGCGACAGCATCTCTTTGGCGATGCCGCGTTTGCCGACGTTAAAGTGCGGCCGCTCCGCGCGACGGCGCACATAGTGCTCCGCGCCGCGCAGTGACGCGTCGCCCTCCTCCAGAAACGCGGTGAGCGGCACCTTCAGCACCAGCCGAAGCTGCTCCAGCACCCGCACGGTGGGGTTGGTGAGATTACGCTCAATCTGGCTGATGGCGCCGGCGGAAACGTTGGCCAGTAGCGCCAGTTCGGTAATGGTCAGATTACGTGCCTTGCGCAGCGCCTTCAGCCGGGCGCCGATATCGGTTTCAGCGGCGCCGTCCGCGTGCGGTTGCGATGCGTTTTTCATCTCTTTGCCGCTCATCCGTCAGGGCATGCCCCATTTGGTCTTAATCGCCTGCAGCGAGCCGTCCTGCTTCATGGCAGTGAGCGCGCTGTCGATCTCGGCCAGCAGCTTGTCGTTGCCTTTTTTCACCCCGAATGCCATTGGCGAGACGTGTTCCGGTTTATACCCTTCTACCACGTGCATTCCTTTCAGCCCGCCCGCCTTCGCCTGCGCCACCAGGATGGGATAGTCGTTCATGCCGGCGGCGATGCGCCCCAGCGACAGGTCGCGCGTCATATCCGCCGGGCTGTCGTAGACCTTCACCTCTTTGGCGATACCGCTCTGCATCAGGCTTTGCGTGTAGTCGGTGCCGGCCATGGTGCCGACCACTTCACCTTTGAGATCCTGCCAGGAGTCATATTTTTTATGGTTGTCGTCGCGCACCACCAGCCCGGCGCCGAAAGCGGTCACCGGCTGCGAGAAGCCGATGCGCTTCGCCCGCTCAGGCGTTGGCGTCATGCCCGCCACGATCATATCGATCTTACCGGCGATCACCGACTGAATCAGCGTGGAGAACGGCACGGCGGTAAAGCTGACCTCCAGATGCTGGCGTTTTGCCACTTCCGCCGCCACGTCCGGCATAAAGCCTTCGATTTTGCCGCTCTGGGTGTTGAGGAAGGTGGTGGGCGCGCTGGAGGGCGGCGACCCGGCGGTGAGCGCGGCGGCCTGCGCGTTGACGCTGACAGCGGCGGCGAGGCTCAGCGCCAGACATAAGGGCAGCAGGCGTTTATTTGAGGCGACAGACATAACTCACTCCTGTATCGGGATGAAAAGGGCGAACGTCATTTTCACTATAATGAAATTAATGCGGCGGCTGTCAATGTTTTATTTTTGTCCGCCGTCGCACCTCACACATTACCGATTACGTCATTGCTTTCGCTTAACGGCCCATCTATAGCTGTTGCTTATCGCGGTAATAAGTAATCGGTATCTTGCCGACGCGGGTAATGATTGACAGCACTTTGCCCGTGACGATATTCATTATAATGAAGTGTTCTTGCCCCGACAGGCGTTGTGCAGCACGTTCAGGAGCGACAGATGGACTGGAGCAGCATTCATACCTACCTGCCCTTTTTGCTAAAAGGGGCCGAAATGACCATCACCATTACGCTATTGTCGCTGGTGATCAGCACGCCGCTGGGCCTGCTATTTGCGGCGGCCAAGATGTGCCCGTGGAAAATAGTTTCCTGGCCGGTTTCGCTGGTGATTAATATTACCCGCGGCCTGCCGATGATTGTGGTGTTGTTTTATATCTATTTTGTGTTCCCGGACATTGGAATAACCCTGACCTCCTTTCAGGCCAGCGTCATCGGCATCGCGTTTTGTTTTTCTACCTATATCGCCGAGATATTTCGCGCTGGCATTGAGTCAGTGGATCGCGGCCAGCTTGAGGCGGCGCGCTCGATGGGCATGAGCTTCGCCAAAGCGATGCGCCGGGTGATCCTGCCGCAGGCGTTTCACGTCGCGCTGCCGCCCTACAGCAATACGCTGGTGATGATGCTGAAGGATTCTGCCCTTGCCTCTACCATCGCCGTCACGGAGATGACGCGTCAGGGCCAGCTGATCGCCGCTTCGACCTTCGACAATACCACGGTCTATACGCTGGTGGCGCTGCTCTATCTGCTGCTGTGCCTGCCGCTAATGGCCCTGACCAAACGGCTGGAAAAACGCCAGATTAAAGGAGCCTGAGATGATTGATATCCGTGATGTGCATAAGCGATTTGGCCGCGTGGAGGTGCTCAAAGGCGTGAGCTTTAGCGTTACGGCGGGCGAAGTGGTCTGTTTGATTGGGCCGTCAGGCTCGGGCAAATCGACCATTTTGCGCTGTATCAACGGGCTGGAAACCTACGAGGGCGGCGACATCAGCGTGCTGGGTCAGCGCGTCAACAGCCGCCATAAAAGCATCAACGATCTGCGCCGTCAGATTGGCATGGTGTTCCAGCGCTTTAACCTCTTTCCCCACCGCAGCGTGCTGGAAAACGTGATGGAAGGCCCGATCCACGTCAACGGCGAGCCGCGCGCGCAGGCGGAAAAACGGGCGAAATCGCTGCTGGCGCTGGTTGGGCTGGCGGACAAGATCAACGCCTGGCCTGGCCAGCTCTCCGGCGGCCAGCAGCAGCGCGTCGCCATTGCGCGCACCCTGGCGCTGCAGCCGAAAGCGATACTGTTTGATGAACCCACCTCGGCGCTCGACCCCGAGCTGGTCGGCGAGGTGCTGCAGGTGATGCGTACCCTCGCGCGCGAAGGCATGACGATGATCGTCGTCACCCACGAAATGCAGTTTGCCCGCGAGGTCGCCGATCGCGTCTGTTTTCTGCACAGCGGCCAGATCGTCGAACAGGGACCGGCGCAGCAAATTTTGCTACAGCCGCAGGAGGCGCGCACCCAGGATTTCTTGCGCCGCGTATTGGGCGGCAGCGAGGCGTCTGTGTGCAGCCAGTGCCGCGCCGCGGTTTAGCGGCTGCAAAGTCTGATTTGCGCTGGCTCTAAGCGATGCGTGCCAGCGCAGACGCGGCGCATCGCCGCTGTGCCCAGGCCGTACCCTTTGATCTCAGAATGTTAGTTCAATTTCGCCCTTTATCCTGCTGCGCCGCTTGCCGCTTTGCTTTTTTGTTTTGCTTCAGTTAGTTGTGAGAAAGGCAACCGTGGTTATACTTCGATCAACAGTGGTTGCTCACTGATACTAATAATTGCTCCTCTTCTCTGCGTGCGGGATAACGCTTTTACTGCGACCAGGCGCTATCCAGTCGCGCACCGACCTTTCTTTCCGGACACGGATTTCACGACAGCAACGCTGATCTCTTCTCAGCTCTTTCCATTCTGCCTGCCATGCCGGGGAGATCCCCGCCTGCGCGCCAGCGTGGACTCTGTTAATCCTGATTTATTACGGGAGGACGCGATGTTGCCTTTTTCTAGCTTCTGGCAGGCCGGCTACGAAGGCGCCGACCATATCAACACCGCCGGTCAGCCGCTGGTGATGGATGCGCTGACCGGTCACCAGACGCAGTTTCATAGCGACTATGTTGCGCTACAGCCTTTTGGCATTCGCAGCGTGCGGGAAAGTATCGGCTGGCGGCAGTTTGAGGCGGATCCGCCAGGCACGCTGGCAATTATCCGCGCCAAGATGGAGGCGGCGCATCAGCTGGGCATCCAGATCAACTGGACATTTTGCCACTACGGCTGGCCGGATGATTTGTCGCTTTTTTCCAGCCAGTTCGTCGCGCGCTTTGCTGATTTTTGTCAGCGTATCGCCGCCTTTCTCGCGCCCTGGTACGTGCGCGCGCCGGTCTACTCGCCGATGAACGAGCTGTCGTTTCTCAGCTGGGGGCTTTCGGTCGGGCTGTTTGGCGGCCATCGCGACGACGATCCAGACAGGATCAAACGTCAGCTGGTGCGCGCCACGCTGGCGGCCTGCGACGCCATCTGGCGCGCCGATCCGCGGGCGCGCTTTCTTCATTGTGATCCCATTATTCACCTGGTTCCCGATGAAGAGAGCGAGACCTGCTATCAGCACACCGCCGCGCTGAACGCCGCGCAGTTTCAGGCCTGGGATATGCTGACCGGCCAGCGCGAACCTGAGCTGGGCGGCGCGCCGCGCTACCTCGATATCGTCGGCGCCAACTACTATCACGCCAACCAGTGGGAGGCCAATTCAAATCAGCGGCTGGCGTGGCACCTGGGCGATGCACGCAGAAAGCCGCTGCACAGGATGCTGACGGAGCTGGCGCAGCGCTATCATCGCCCGATTCTGCTGGCGGAAACCAGCCATGTCGGCAGCGGTCGTCCCGCCTGGATGACGCATATCACCGCCGAGATCGCGCAGGCGCAGCTGGCGGGCTGCGCGATCCTCGGCGTCTGCATTTACCCCATTATTGAAAGCCCTCTCTGGGAAGATCCCCAGCACTGGCCGCGCAGCGGACTCTGGGACGTCGCCCCTGATTTTACGCGTCTGTTACACCAGCCTACCGCCGCGGCTTTGCGGCAATCACAACGTTCGCTGCACCGGTTTCACGCTTTGCTGTCACCGGCCAGTGAGCCACAGGAGTTCCATATGAAACAGTCCGTTTTGGTGGTATTTAGTCATCTTCGCTGGGGTTTTGTCTTTCAACGTCCACAGCATTTACTGTCGCGTCTGGCTCAGCACCACCGCGTGCTGTTTATCGAGGAGCCGGTGCATCAGCCCGGCGAGGCGGGTTTACGACAGCACTCGCCCGCGCCCAACGTCACGGTGATTGAACCGCACACCGACGTTGACGCGCCAGGCTTCCACGACAGCCAAATCGCCGTGCTGCAGCCGCTGCTGGCGACGCTGCTGGAAAGCGACGAGCAGCCGCTGGTGTGGTTCTATACGCCGATGGCGCTGCCGCTGCTGAACGGTTTTACCCCCAGCGCGATTATCTACGACTGCATGGATGAGCTTTCCGCCTTTCAGATGGCGCCGCGCCAGCTGCAGCAGCGCGAATCCGCGCTGTTGAGCCGCGCCGACGTGGTCTTCACCGGCGGCACCAGCCTGTATGAGGCGAAAAAACATCGCCACCAAAACGTCTACTGTTTCCCCAGCAGCGTGGATGCTGCCCATTTCGAGCAGGCGCTTGACCGCAGCAACGGCCATCCGCTGCAGGAAAACCTGCCGGGGCCGCGCCTCGGCTATTACGGCGTGATTGACGAGCGCATGGATATCGGGCTGATCGCCGCGCTGGCCGACGCCCATCCTGAATGGCAGATCGCGATGGTCGGCCCGGTGGTGAAGATCGATCCTAATAGCCTGCCGCAGCGCAGCAATCTGCACTGGTTCGGTCAGCAGCCCTATGAAGCGCTGCCCCATTTCCTGGCAGGATGGGACGTCTGTTTGATGCCTTTCGCGCTTAACGCCTCGACCCGCTTTATCAGTCCGACCAAAGTGCTGGAGTATATGGCGGCGCAGCTGCCCATCGTCAGCACCGCCGTGCCGGATGTGGTGCGTCACTACAGCGATATCGTCAGCATCGCCGATACGCCGCAAGGCTTTATCCGCGCCTGCGAAGCCGCGCTGCAGCTAAGCGATGAGGCGCGGCGCGCGCAGGCGGCGCAGATGGCGGCGATTATCGCGGAAACCTCGTGGGATCGCACCGCGGAACAGATGCAGGCGCATATCGCCAGCCTGCGCGACAGCGTGGCGGAGCCGGTGGCCGCCGCGCTGACGCCAGAAAGCGGCGAGCGAGTGCACGCCGTCTCGCTGCGTCCAATTGAATGTTTGATCCTCGGCGCCGGCCCGACCGGGCTGAGCGCAGGCTATCACTATGGTCAGGGCGCGGTGGTGCTGGAGAAAAACGCCGCGCCGGGCGGCTGGTGCCGCTCGATCGAAGACAAAGGCTTTACCTTCGATTACGCCGGACACATCATGTTTTCCAACGATCCCTACGTGCTGCAGCTGTATGACAAACTGCTGGGCGACAACTTGCACTGGCAGAATCGCGAGGCATGGGTCTACAGCCATGACGTCTTTACCCGCTATCCGTTCCAGTCCGCGCTGCATGGCCTGCCGGCGGAGGTGATCGGCGAATGCGTGCTGGGCGCCATTGAGGCACGTTACGGCGTCACAAATTCGCAGGATGCCGCGCCGCTCAGCGCGGTGCGCCAGGCCGCGAATACCGAATGCCGCGACTGCTGCGCCGACGGCGTGCTGGGCAACGAAGCGACCGAACCTGCTGGCGCGGAGGAGATGAACGAAGATTTCGAGAGCTTTATCTTCCGCACCTGGGGCAAAGGCATCGCCCATCACTTTGCGGTGCCCTATAACCGCAAGCTGTGGAAAACGCCGCTGGTGGATATGGAAACCTCCTGGCTCGGCGGCCGCGTGCCGCTGCCGGATCTACAGCAGATCATCTCCGGCGCGCTGGCGCCGCTGGCCAAACCGGTCGGTCCCAATGCGCGCTTTGGCTACCCGAAACGCGGTGGTTTTCAGGCGCTGATGAACGGTTTCCTGCCGCATCTCGAGTGCGCGCTGGAAACGCATGCGGAGATCGCCGAGGTGCAGCCGCAGACGCGCAGCGTCATGCTGAAAGACGGGCGTCATTTCCACTATGACCAGCTGATCAGCACCCTGCCGCTGCCGGAGCTGGTGCGGCTGATGGGCAACCGCGCGCCGGAAGCGGTGCAGAAAGCGGCGACAAAGCTGCGTCATGTTTCGGTGCGCTGCGTTAACCTGGGCATCGGGCGCGCCAACCTGAGCGACAAGCACTGGATCTACTATCCAGGCGACACCCTGTTTCACCGCATCTTTCTGCAGGGCAACGCCAGCCCGGAGTGCAACCCGGAAGGCGGATTCGGCCTGACCTGCGAAATCAGCTATCGCGCCGATCAGCCGCTGCCCTATGAGGGCGACGCGTTGATTCAGCGCTGCATTGAGGACTGTATCCGCGTCGGCATTATCCGCGAGGATGACGCGATCCTGACCGCCAATGAGGTCGATATGCCCTACGCCTATGTGGTTTACGATCACCAGCGTAAGGCAAATGTCGAGCTGATCCGCAGCTGGCTGGCGACGCAGGGCATTCACCTGTCGGGACGCTACAGCGAATGGGAATATTACAATTCCGATCACGCGTTCCTTGCGGGCAAGCGCGCCGCCGAGTCGGTGAAGGCGCTGCTGACAAATCGGAAAACCACCGCGTAGCGCTAGCGGACAGCAGGCAACAGACGCCTGCTGTCCTGCCTTTTGGCTCTGGCTTTATATAATTGGCATTATAAGAAGCCAGGGTGCTTAATGTTGCTTAAAAAACAGGCGTCGCTACGCGCATTCTGCTGGGTAACAACCCCTGCATGTTTATCAGAATTCGCGTAGCGCTGTCGATTTAACCGGCAGAAATCTAGCCTGATCACTCCACCCGCCACAAATGTAAACTCCTGAACGCCCTCTTTATGCTATTTTTTTGCGTTAAGCACATGCTATGTCTGTAGTCGATTACACTTTCTGTTTCGAGACGGACATTTCAAAGAAACGAGGTATTCATGAGTCAACTCTTTAGCGCAACGCAGATTGGCAAGCTCTCCCTGGAGAACCGCATTGTGATTGCGCCGATGTGTCAGTATTCGGCCAGTGAAGGCAAAGCCACCGCGTGGCACCGTATTCATCTGGGGCAGCTGGCGCTCTCCGGCGCGGGGCTGCTGATTATCGAAGCCACCGCCGTGGAGGCGATTGGCCGTATTACCCCAGGCGATCTGGGGCTGTGGGACGACGACACCGAGGCGGCTCTGCGCAGCGTACTGGAAGATATCCGCGCTTATTCGCCCATCCCGGTAGGCATTCAGCTGGGTCATGCTGGTCGCAAAGCCTCCTGCGCCGCGCCGTGGCAGGGCGGTGAACAGCTGGCGCTCGATCAGGGCGGCTGGGAAACCGTCGCGCCCTCTGCAGAAGCCTTTCATGAAGGCGAACGTCCACCGGTGGCACTCAGCCGTGACGATCTGGCGCGCATTAAGCAGGCTTTTGTTGATACCGCGAAGCGCGCTGAAAAGCTGGGCATTGAGCTGATCGAACTGCACGCCGCGCATGGCTATCTGCTGCATCAGTTCCTTTCGCCGCTCAGTAATCACCGCGACGACGAGTATGGCGGTTCGCTGGAGAACCGGATGCGCTTCCCGCTGGAAATTTTCCACGCGGTGCGTGAAGCCGTGTCTGACTCGATACCTGTGGGCGTGCGTATTTCTGCCACCGACTGGGTTGAAGGCGGCTGGGATAACGCACAGTCCATTGCCTTTAGTCAGGCGTTTGAGGCGGCGGGCGGCGACTACGTTCACGTTTCAAGCGGCGGTCTGGCGCCGCAGCAGTCGATTTCCGTCGGACCGGGCTATCAGCTGCCGTTTGCGCGCGATATTCGCCAGCAGGTAAAAATCCCGGTGATTGGCGTCGGTTTAATTACCGAGCCGACTCACGCCGAGGCGGTGTTGCAGGAAGGCTCCGCCGACCTGGTGGCGCTGGCGCGTGCGATGCTCTACGATCCGCGCTGGCCGTGGCACGCTGCCGCCGAGCTGGGCGCGCAGGCGATTGCGCCGCCGCAGTATCTGCGCTCCGAGCCGCACGGCCTGAAAGGCACGCTGAAAGCTAACCGCTAAGCGACCAACCGGCCCTGCAGGCAGGGCCGGTTTTAATACTTCTTAAGGTTACTCTAAGCTGCAAAGCGTAAATTTCTTCTCAGTTACTGAGGAGAAAAAAATGAAAGCGATTCTGCCCCGTTATCCTGATGAATATCTGGCGTTAACCCTTACCGCAATCGTTGTGGTGAGTTATTTAGCGATCTGGTTTCGCAGCTAGCGGCTGTGTGTGACGTTGTCACCTTAATTAAACGTTTCTCTTATTTAAAGCCGCCATTATTTATCGCGCTGCGCTATCAGTTCAGAAGTGCGGCGTTCTATTCTATTATTGCAATTCATGTTGCTTAAATTAATCTCTATTTGCTGGTGTGGTTATTGATGCGCCACTCACTTCGGGATCCTTTTATTATTATTTATATTTTTGCGATCCAGCTCTCATATAATAGATCTGGAAAACCATAGTTTATTTTATATTACTGATTTATATCTATTTATAACGAATATCCCCTTTTTGATAAATAAAGAGATCTTTTACCTGAACCTCCCATCACCGCCGCTCAGCCCGCACTGTTTATTGCGCCATATCAAGCTATAGCCTGTTGACCTATAGACCTTACCTCATCCAGTTGTTATTTTTATCTCCTGATAAATAAGCGCCAGTAATTAACAGCGGATTTATTCTAGGGTGGGCTGCGCTCGCCCGTGTGGTTACCTCTTAATGGAACAAGGGGATCGCAATGAAATATCAGCCACTCTCTCAGGAAATTCTCCGCCATATCGGCGGCAAGGAAAATATTAACGCGCTGGTGCACTGCGCCACCCGACTGCGTTTTAAACTCAACGACAGCGCTCAAGCCGACGCAGAAGCGCTGAAAGCCCATCCTGATATTCTGATGGTGGTCGAAAGCGGCGGGCAGTTTCAGGTGGTGATCGGCAGCCATGTTGCTGAGGTCTATGCCGCCCTCTGTCAGGAGGCGGGACTGCACGACGCACAGCGCGCATCGCCGCCGGAGGGCGGGCAGACGTCGGGCCTGCTGGCCGCCTTTATCGATATGGTATCCGGCATCTTTACGCCATTTCTGGGCGTGCTGGCGGCCTGTGGGATGCTGAAAGGTTTTCTGGCGTTCGCGCAGGTCAGCGGCTGGCTGGAAGAGAGCAGTGGCACCTGGCGCATACTCTACGCAGCCAGCGACGCTCTGTTCTATTTCCTGCCGCTGCTGCTCGGCTACACCGCCGGCAAGAAATTTGGCGGCAATCCCTTCGTGACCATGGTGGTCGGCGGCGCGCTGGTTCATCCCACCATGATGAGCGCGTTTCAGGCGGCAATGAGCGGCGAAACGGCCACTTTTCTCGGGCTGCCGATTGTCTTTATCAACTACGCCTCTTCGGTGATCCCCATTATCCTCTCCGCCTGGTTCTGCTGCTGGCTGGAGCGGCAGTGCAACAAAATCATGCCCTCGGCGGTGAAAAGCTTTTTCACGCCGTTTATCTGTCTTGCCGTCACCGTTCCCCTCACCTTTCTCGCCATTGGCCCGCTGGCGACGCTGCTCGGCAACGGGCTGGCGCAGGGCTTCCAGCTGGTGTATCACGCCGCGCCCTGGCTGGCTGGCGCCATCCTCGGCGCGGTGTGGCAGGTGTGCGTAATTTTCGGGCTGCACTGGGGATTGATCCCGCTGATGATGAACAACCTGGCGATGCTGGGCCAGGATCCGATGATGGCCATGCTGCTGCCCGCCGTCTTTGGTCAGGTCGGCGCGGCGCTCGGCGTGTTTCTTAAAACCCGCGACGGTCGCCTGAAAGCGCTGGCAGGCTCCAGCGTTGTCGCGGGCATCTTCGGCATTACCGAGCCCGCTATCTATGGCGTCACCTTGCCATCCCGGCGCCCTTTTATTTTTGGCTGCGTCGGCGGCGCGCTGGGCGGCGCCGTGGTGGCGCTGAGCCAGAGCCAGGTCTATTCGTTCGGGCTGGCGAGCATCTTTACCCTGGCGCAGGTTATTCCCGCGTCGGGTATCGATAACAGCGTCTGGGGCGCCGTCGCCGGCACCGCGCTCTCACTCATTTTCGCCTGCCTGCTGACCCTGATCGCAGGCATACCACAGCCGCAGCGCCCCGCCGCTGGCTAAGCGCTGCACAGGAGGAGATAACCATGGAGATCCAGTTTCCAGCCCCCTTTTTATGGGGCGGCGCGCTGGCGGCCAACCAGGCTGAAGGCGCTTATCAGGAGGACGGCAAAGGGCTGTCGACCTCTGACCTGCAGCCCGCCGGGATTTTCGGGCCAGTGGTGGCGCGCCAGCCCGGCGACTTTAATATTAAAGATATCGCCATCGACTTTTATCATCGCTATCCCGAGGATATCGCGCTGTTTGCCGAGATGGGTTTCACCTGTCTGCGCGTCTCTGTCGCCTGGTCGCGCATCTTTCCGCAGGGCGACGAGCTGCTGCCTAACGAAGCGGGCCTTGCCTGGTACGATAAGCTGTTTGACGAGCTGGCGCGCTACAACATTCAGCCGCTGGTTACGCTGTCGCACTATGAAATGCCGTGGGGACTGGTGAAAAACTATGGCGGCTGGGCTAACCGCCAGGTTATCGGCTTCTTTGAGCGCTATGCCCGCGCCGTGTTTTCGCGCTATCGCCACAAGGTCAAACTCTGGCTGACCTTCAACGAGATCAATATGTCTCTGCACGCGCCGCTGACCGGCGTCGGGCTGGAGAACGATCCCTCGCCGACGGAGATTTACCAGGCCATCCATCATCAGCTGGTCGCCAGCGGACTGGCGGTCAAAGCGTGCCACTCGCTTATTCCCCAGGGCCGCATCGGCAATATGCTGCTTGGCGGCCTGCTCTACCCGCTCAGCTGCAAACCAGAAGATGTTTTCGCCGCCCTGCAGGAGAACCGTCGCTGGCTCTTCTTCGGCGATGTGCAGTGCCGCGGCGACTATCCTGGCTATATGAAGCGCTACTTCCGCGAACAGGGCATCAGCCTGCAGACCGAGCCGTCGGACGCCGTCGCGCTGCGCTACACCGTCGACTTCGTCTCCTTTAGCTACTACATGTCCGGCTGCGCCACGGCCGACGCCAGCGAGGCGCAAAAACGGCGCGGCAATATTCTCGATATGGTGCCGAACCCGCATCTGTCCAGCTCAGAATGGGGCTGGCAGATCGATCCCATCGGTTTGCGCACGCTGCTTAATACGCTGTGGGATCGCTATCAGAAGCCGCTGTTTATCGTGGAGAACGGGCTGGGCGCGCAGGACCGGCCGGACTGCGACGGCCATATCCATGACGACTACCGCATCCGCTATATCAACGATCATCTGGTGCAGGTGTGGGAAGCGATCAACGACGGCGTCGAGGTGCTGGGATATACCTACTGGGGGCCGATCGATCTGGTCAGCGCCTCTAAGGCGGAGATGAGCAAACGCTACGGTTTTATCTATGTGGACCGTCAGCAGGACGGCTCTGGCACGCTGGCTCGCCGGCGCAAAAAGAGTTTTTACTGGTATCGCGACGTGATAAACAGCCGCGGCGCGACGCTGAAGCGCTAAGAAAAAAGCCCTGCGCGTGCAGGGCTTTCGCCTTTTAGCCTTTGCGGCACGAGGTCAGAATATCATCCTGCTGCTGATAGACGCGGGTTAGCGTACCGGTCAGCCCCAGCATGGTGGAGAAAAGGTTATCCTGCGAGAAGTTATCCTGCGCCGCCAGCTTGTCGAGACAGCTTTTATTGACGCCATAGCGCGACTGGTAGTCAGGCGACAGCCAGATCAGCATTGGCACATGCTTCTGCACCTCCGGCGCGATGGCGTAAGGCATGCCGTGCAGATAGGTGCCGTTCTCGCCCAGCGATTCGCCGTGATCGGAGAGATAAACCAGGCTAGTGGTAAACTGATCCTGGTGCGCCTGCAGCAGCTTAATCGCCTTATCAACAATGTAGTCGACATAGAGCAGCGTATTGTCATAGGTGTTTACCAGCTGCTGTTGTGTACAGTCCTGGATCTGGTTGGTGTCACAGGTCGGCGTAAAGCGGCGGAACTGCGGCGGATAGCGGTTGTAGTAGGTCGGCCCGTGGCTGCCGATGGTGTGCAGCACAATTACACCGTTGCCCTGCAGCTGCTGAATATACTGCTCCAGCCCGTGAAACAGCACCTCGTCGTAGCACTCGCCTTTAATACACATGCCCGGCAGGTTCAGACTGGTCATATCCTGATGCGGCACGCGATCGCAGGCGCCCTTACAGCCGCCGTCGTTTTCGTTCCACAGCACCTTCACCCCGGCGCGCTGGATCACGTCCAGCAGCCCTTCCTGATGGCTGGCGAGCGCGTCGTCATAGCGCGCGCGCGGCATGCCGGAGAACATACAGGGCACCGACACCGCGGTCGCCGTGCCGCAGGAAGCGGTATGCGGGAAATAGGCGACGTCGTCCTTCGCCAGCAGCGGATTGGTGTCACGGCTATAGCCCGACAGCGAAAAATCCGCCGCGCGTGAGGTTTCGCCGACGATCAAAATGGTCAGATTTTTTTTGCCGTGCTGCATGGCGGGCGCCAGGTGCGCGTCTTCGCCCATTTTCACCAGCGGCAGATCTTGCGTCTGGTTGTGTTTGTACCAGGAGAGCGTGGCGACAATGGCGTTAGAGGGACTCAGCGACTTCACCAGCTCTTTCTGATTGCGGAACAGCGAGGCGTAATCCTTATAGAACAGCGACGCCACCAGTAAAATGCAGATAATCGACGCCGCCACGCTGACAATGCGGTAGACCGCGCTTTTCCAGAACGGCGTGCCGGGACGAATACGCACCCAGAACGCCACGGCCGCCATTACGACGCCGGACAGCAGCAGCGTGAGCACCAGCTGCGGCGTCATCAGGGCGAAGCTTTCGGCTGGCGTGGTATCAAGAATATTGACCAGCATCGAGCGATCGATTACCACGCCAAAATTCCAGATAAAGTATTGCGCGGCGGCGGAGACCAGAACAAACAGCGCGATAACCAGCCGGTCGAGCAGGAGAAACGAGGCTACCGTCACCACAATATTGATAACGGAAACCGCCACCAGCGGCATGGAAAGAAACACCAGCCCGTTGCGCAGGTTATCCAGCGGCAGGGCGGCAATCACCTGGTGATAAAACGCCAGGTTAAGAAAGATCGCGATATACACCGAAAACAGCAGCAGAAAAGAGAGCCGACTCAGGGTCGGTCTTTTATTGAGCGGGAAAAACATGCGTGCAGTCCATCTGTTAACAGGAGCGCTCAGCATGACGCCGTAACTTTAGGGAAACCTTAAGCCAGGGTAATCAGAGCACGCGCTATCATATCGCCGTGGGCAGCGCGCGCTACACTAGCCGACCCGCTGTGCTGAATGTCTCAGGAGAAAGGATGACCACGCTGCGTTTACTGCTTTCAGAATCAAACGACCCCTGGTTTAACCTCGCCGTCGAGGAGTGCATCTATCGGCAGATGCCCGCCACGCAGAAGGTGCTGTTTCTCTGGCGCAATGCTGAAACGGTGGTGATTGGCCGGGCGCAAAACCCCTGGAAAGAGTGCAATACGCGGCGCATGGCGCAGGACGGCATCAAGCTGGCGCGCCGCAGCAGCGGCGGCGGCGCGGTATTTCACGATCTCGGCAACAGCTGTTTTACCTTTATGGCGGGCAAGCCGGAGTATGACAAGAGCGTCTCGACCAACATTATTCTGAGCGCGCTGAGCGCGCTGGGCATTGAGGCGCAAGCGTCCGGGCGCAACGATATCGTGGTGGCGCGTGGCGACGAGGTGCGCAAGATTTCCGGCTCCGCCTATCATGAGACGCCCGATCGCGGCTTTCATCACGGCACCTTTCTGATCAACGCCGACCTGTCGCGGCTGGCGAATTATCTTAACCCGGACATCAAAAAGCTGCAGACCAAAGGCATTAGCTCGGTGCGCTCGCGCGTGGCCAACCTGGTCGAGCTGCAACCCGACATAAGCTACGCGGCGATTTGTGACGCTGTCACGGAAGCGTTTTTTGATTACTATCAGACGCGCTGCGAGCCGGAACGCATTTCGCCGGAGGCGCTGCCCGATCTGCCCGGCTTTGCGGAGCAGTTTGCGCGGCAGAGCAGCTGGGAGTGGAATTTCGGTCGCTCGCCCGATTTTTCCCATCTGCTGGATACCCGCTTTGCCTGGGGCGGCGTCGAGATCCATTTTGACGTCGAGCGCGGCGTTATCAGCCGCTGTCAGATCTTCAGCGACAGCCTGCATCCTACGCCGCTGGAAGCGCTGGCGCTGGCGCTTCAGGGCGTCGCCTACCGTCCAGAGGCGCTGGCCGCCGCGGTAGAGGGCGTGCAGGAGGCGTTTCCCGCGCAGCAGGATGAACTCGCGCAGCTGAAAAGCTGGCTGACCGCCAGCGTCAGCTAGCGCGCAAAGGGGCCGGACGCCACCGACTCACGCAGCATCAGGCTGGCGGCAAAGGCGTCCGCTTCCTGCCAGCGTCCGCCGTCCAGCATCGCCAGCAGCCGCGCGATCGCCTCCTGGATCATTGCGGTGACCGGGATTTTCACGCTGGAGAGCGCGGGCACGGTAAAGGGCGCGAGCGGAATATCGTCAAAGCCGAGCACTGAAATCTGCTGCGGCACCGCGATCTTCGCCGTGGCGAGATGACGCATCGCGCCGATGGCCATCTCATCGTTGCTGGCGACCAGCGCGCTAAAGTCGCAACCGCGTTCGAGCAGCGCCGCTGCGCCCTGCGCGCCGCTCTGCGCGTGCCACTTCCCTTCGGCGATCAGCGCGTCGCGCAGCGGGATGCCGCCTTCCTCAAGCGCGGCTTTATAGCCGGCAAGGCGCTCCAGGCCAGTGGGCGAGTCGAGCGAGCCGGTAATAAAACCGATCTCCCGATGCCCGAGATCGATTAACGATCTGACCGCCATGGCGCTGATCTGCTTCTGATCGGCGTAGATGCAGTAGCTGTGATGCTGACGCAGCCGGCGATTGACCACCAGCACCGGCTGTTTATGCTGCGCGATGATTTCATCCATCTCGTCGACGGTGAGAAAGCGCGGGTAGATGATGATGCCGTCGCAGCGCATGTCGAGCAGAAAATCGATCGCCGCCCGCTCCTGCGCCGCGCTGTGCTTGCCGTCGGCCAGAATAAGCTGGCGGCCCTGCTGCTCCAGCATGCGCGCGGAGTGGGACATCAGCTCGGAGAAGTAGTTGCCGCTGTAGAGCGTGTTGGTCACCACCAGCCCGATGGTCTGGGTCGATTTCACCGACAGATTGCGCGCCAGCAAATTGGGACGAAAGTCGGTTTCGGCCACGGCCTGCATCACCTTCTCCCGCGTCTGCTGGCTGACGTAGCCGTTGCCGGACAGCACCCTGGAAACCGTCGCTTTCGACACGCCCGCTTTTTTTGCGACCTCAAGTATGGTGGCCATCGCTTTTCCCTTCTCCTTCAATCCGCTGTGCAGTCTACTCAACCTGCGCGCTGCTGTGGCAGGCCTGATTTCTGTAAGTGATGAAAATCACAGTTTGAAAAATATCCACTTTCGGGGTCTTGTTATCAATTTTGCAACTGTTCATGATTTTGTGAAACCGGTTTCCTACGCCGTTTCATTTCTCAGGATAAAACGGCGCGGCCTCTGTCCCTACCACAGCGCGCCGCCGGTCATTCTTCACTCATCACAACAGAGACGCAAAACTATGCCTAATCCCTACGAGGAAGTCTCTCGCGCCATCGTTCAGTCGCTGGGCGGTATGCAAAATATTAAGGCGGTGACCCACTGCATGACTCGCCTGCGCTTTGTGGTCAACGATCCCGCGCAGGTAAACAGCACGGCGATCAAAGCGCTGCCCGGCGTAATGGGCGTGGTGCACAACGAGACGCAGTGCCAGGTTATTATCGGCAACAACGTCGGCAAAGCGTATCAGGCGGTTCTCGCGCTGGGCACGCCCGCTGCCGCCGACGCCACGGCGAAGCGCAAAATCACCCTGCGCAGCATCAGTGCGGGCATTCTTGATGCGCTGGTCGGCACCATGTCGCCGCTGATCCCCGCCATTATCGGCGGATCGATGGTGAAGCTGCTGGCGATGGTGCTGGAAATGAGCGGCGTGCTGCCAAAAGGCTCTTCGACGCTGACCATTTTGACGGTGATCGGCGACGGCGCCTTCTTCTTCCTGCCGGTGATGGTCGCCGCCTCCGCCGCGCTGAAGTTTAAAACCAATATGTCGCTGGCTATCGCTATCGCCGGCGTGCTGCTGCATCCTGGCTTTATCGATCTGATGGCGAAAGCGGCGCAGGGTCAGGCGGTCGACTTCTTCTCGATCCCCGTCACGCCGGTGAAGTATACCTACACGGTGATCCCGGCGCTGGTGATGACCTGGATCCTCTCGCATATCGAGCGCATCATCGACCGCATTACGCCGGCGGTGACGAAAAACTTCCTTAAGCCGATGCTGATTGTGCTGGTGGCCGCGCCGATCGCCATTCTGCTGATTGGCCCGCTGGGGATCTGGATCGGCAGCGGCATCTCTGCGCTGGTCTACACCGTGCACGGCTATCTGGGCTGGCTGTCGGTGGCGATTATGGGCGCCCTGTGGCCGCTGCTGGTAATGACCGGCATGCACCGCGTCTTTACCCCGACCATTATTCAGACCATCGCCGAAAGCGGCAAAGAGGGCATGGTGATGCCGTCAGAAATCGGCGCCAACCTGTCGCTCGGCGGCTCGTCGCTGGCGGTCGCCTTTAAAACCAAAAACCGCGAGCTGCGTCAGACCGCCCTCGCCGCTGCCGCCTCCGCCATCGTCGCCGGCATCTCGGAGCCCGCGCTCTACGGTGTGGCGGTGCGCCTGAAGCGGCCGCTGATCGCCTGCCTGATCAGCGGCTTTATCTGCGGTGCGGTCGCCGGCGTCGGCGGGCTGGCCAGCCACTCGATGGCCTCGCCCGGCCTGTTTACCAGCGTGCAGTTTTTCGATCCCGCCAACCCCATGAGCATCGTCTGGGTGGTAGCGGTCATGGCGCTCTCCGTGGTGCTCTCTTTTATTCTTACCCTGATTTTAGGCTTTGAAGATATTCCCGAAAGCGCGCCCGAGGCAGTCGTCTCGCCCGCGCAGCCGGAGGCGATCAAGCCCGTTAAGGCAGCAGTTCATCATTGAGGTGTTTTATGTCAGATCTGACATTTCCAGCAGGTTTTTTATGGGGTGGCGCACTGGCCGCGAATCAGGCGGAAGGCGGCTATCGCGAAGGCGGCAAAGGCCTGACCACGGTAGATATGATCCCGCACGGCGCGGCACGCATGCCGGTGAAGCTGGGATTAGAGAAGCGTTTTAGCCTGCGCGACGACGAATACTATCCGAGCCATGAGGCGATCGATTTTTATCATCGCTATAAAGAGGATATCGCCCTGATGGCGGAGATGGGTTTTACGGTGTTCCGCACCTCGATCGCCTGGAGCCGCCTCTTTCCGCGCGGCGACGAGCCGCAGCCAAACGCCGAGGGCATCGCCTTTTACCGCAGCCTGTTCGAAGAGTGTAAAAAGTACGGCATCGAGCCGCTGGTCACGCTCTGTCACTTCGACGTGCCGATGCATCTGGTAGTGGAGTATGGCTCGTGGCGCAACCGCAAAATGGTCGACTTTTTCGCGCGCTATGCCCGTACCTGCTTTGAAGCCTTCGACGGACTGGTGAAGTACTGGCTGACCTTCAACGAGATCAACATTCTGCTGCACAGCCCCTTCTCCGGCGCCGGGCTGGTGTTTGAAGAGGGCGAAAACCAGCATCAGGTAAAGTATCAGGCGGCGCATCATGAACTGGTGGCCAGCGCGCTGGCCACCCGCATCGCCCATGAGGTCAATCCAGCTAACCAGGTCGGCTGCATGCTGGCGGGCGGCAACTTCTATCCCTGGTCCTGCAAGCCGGAAGATGTCTGGGCGGCGCTGGAGAAAGATCGCGAGAACCTGTTCTTTATCGACGTACAGGCGCGCGGCGCCTATCCCGCCTATGCCGCCCGCCTGTTCCGTGAAAAGGGCGTCACCCTTGAGATGGCGGATCAGGACGCCGAGATCCTAAAACACAGCGTCGATTTCGTGTCGTTCAGCTACTACGCGTCGCGCTGCGCCTCGGCGGAGATGAACGAGCAGAACAGCAGCGCCGCCAACGTGGTGAAATCCCTGACCAACCCGCACATTAAACGCAGCGACTGGGGCTGGGGCATCGATCCGCTGGGGCTGCGCATCACCATGAATATGATGTATGACCGCTATCAGAAACCGCTGTTTCTGGTGGAGAACGGGCTGGGCGCGCAGGATAAGGTCGAGGCGGACGGCAGCATTAACGACGACTATCGCATCAGCTATCTGCGCGAGCATATTCGGGCGATGGCGCAGGCGATCGACGACGGCGTGCCGGTGATGGGCTACACCACCTGGGGCTGTATCGATCTGGTTGCCGCCTCAACCGGCGAAATGAGCAAACGCTACGGCTTTGTCTATGTCGACCGCGACGATCTCGGGCGCGGCAGCCTGGCGCGCTCGCGCAAAAAATCGTTCTGGTGGTATAAAAAAGTGATCGCCAGCAACGGGCGCGATCTAGGCGCATAAAGCGGCCAGAGAGGCAGCAAAATTCACGCGCGGCCACGCCTTTTTTTGCCGCGTATGCCACACTTAGCAGACCTCTGTTCTGATAAGGAAAGCTGATGAATTTTCGCTGCCGTATGCTGGGGCTGAGCCTGGCGGTCTGGAGTCAATCGCTGCTGGCGATCCCGCTTCCCCAACGTCCGCCCGACACCCTGCCGCCTGAGCAATATATCAGCCGCGTAAACGCTAACAATACGATTACGTGGCAGTTATGGGCGCCCGCCGCCAAAGCGGTCGAGGTGGTGACCGGCCCGACGCCGGATCGCTACGTCTCCCATCCCATGACCAAAGACGAACGCGGCATCTGGTCCTTTGTCAGCGAACCGATGCAGCCCAGCTTATATGAATACTTCTTCAACGTAGATGGCTTTCGCAGCGTCGACACCGGCAGCGCCCAGGCAAAACCGCAGCGTCAGGTCAATACCAGCCTGATTCTGGTGCCGGGCAGCCTGCTGGATGAACGCAACGTGCCGCACGGCGAAATCCATACCCTGAGTTACCACTCGCCGTCGCTCAATCGCGAGCGGCAGCTGTCGGTCTGGGTGCCGCCCGGCACGCGCGCCGACTCGCCGCCGCTGCCGGTGCTCTACTACTATCACGGCTTCGGCGATACCGCCCTCTCGGCGCCGGTTCAGGGACGGGTGCCGCAGATTATGGATAACCTGCTCGCCGAGGGGAAAATTGTGCCGATGCTGGTGGTGATGCCCGATACCGAAACCGACGCTGAAGGGGCCATTCCCGAAAGCTTCGCCCCGGCGACCCGGCGCGACACCTTCTATCCGCGCAATGCGCTGGCGGCGGATAAAGAGCTGACGCAGGAGATTATGCCGCTGATCGCCGCACGCTATGCGGTGCGTAAAGAGGCGGAAGGCCAGGCGCTGGCGGGGCTGTCACAGGGCGGCTATCAGGCGCTGGTGAGCGGCATGCGCCATCTGGATAAGTTCGCCTGGCTGGGCATTTTCAGCGGCGTCACCACCGAGACGGTGCCCGATTTTCGCGTGGCGGCGCAGCTGAAAAAGCCGGCGGCGATCAACCGGCAGCTCAGGCTGCTGACGCTGGTGAGTGGCGAAGAGGATATTATCACCGGCCGGGATATGACCGGGCTAAAGGCGCAGCTTGATCAGTCAGGCATCCACAACGAATGGCATCCCTACCCCAAACTGGGGCATGAGATGGATGTCTGGCGTCCGGCCTATATCGACTTCGTGCAGAAGCTGTTTCGGCCAAAGGATTAGGGCAGGTTTTTCACCAGGGTCAGCTGATTTTCGTCCTCGCCCTGACGATAGCTGACCCGATCGACACCCGAGAAGATCAGTTGCATGCCGCGGCCGCCCTCGCTCAGGCTCTCGAGGTCAATCGGCGCATCGGGATCGATAGCCGGGGGCTGCCGCTTCTCCTCCGGCACCGGCACGCCGCTGTCATAGAGGTCCACCGTGACCGCGCCGCCGTCGTGGCGAAAACGCACCCGATAGTGCGCGGCGGGATCGTCATGGTAGCCGTGACGAATAATATTGCTCGCCGCCTCGCACAGGGCGAGATCGAGCGGATAGGTCCAGGCTTCGTTAACCTGCAGCGCTGCCAGGAACTGACGCAGCGCGTTGCCGAGCGTGGTCAGGCTGTTAATGGTCGCGGGCAGTCGCAGCTCTCTCTCCTGGGCGTGCTCGGTCATAGATCATCCTCCGTTTACTATCGCCAGCGCCTCGCTGCGATCGCCGCACAGGGTGAACACCCGATCCATACGGGTGAGGGAAAACATCGCCTTGATATTGCTGTTCAGCGAGCAGAGCACCAGTTGCCCTTTGCCGCTCAGCGTTTTCAACAGCGATATCAGCGCGCCCAGGCAGCTACTGTCGATAAAATCCACCCGCGAAAAGTCGAGGATCAGCCTGCTCTCGCCCTGCTGGATCACCTCGGCGACCGCCTCTTTAAAGCGCAGCGCCACCGAGGCGTCGAGCCGCCGCACCACCGGCGTTAAAATAGTGGCCTGGTCGATCTTTTCAGTTTCTAACTTCATCTTGCTTCTCCCGTTATAAGCCCTGCTGGCGTTCAATCACCAGCAGAGAGATATCGTCCGGCGCCGGGGCGGCTTCACCTGAGGCCGCGCCGCGCCACTGATTTAGCGCCGCTTCCACTGTCGCCAGCAGCGTTTCCAGCGGCTGCGCCTGCTGCGACGCCACTAAGGCTTCCAGCCGTGCGGCGCCGAACATCTGCTGCTCTGCATTTTCGCATTCACTGATGCCGTCGCTGTAGAGACAGAGCCGCTCGCCAGGCGCCAGATGAAACGCGCTCTCCTCCCAGTCGAGATGATCGAGCAAGCCGACCGGCGAGCCGCCCTCGCCGACTGCGCGCGCCTCGCCCGCGGCGCTTACGATAAACGGCGTGGGATGCCCCGCCTGACAGAGCCGTCCTTCGCCGCTGTGGCGATCGATCACGCCGTAAACCATAGTGAAATAGCTGGTGACTTCGGGATGCTGGGCGCAAAAGCGCTGGTTCAGAATGCGTACCACCTGCGCCGGCGGCGTGATCGCCTCGCCGTCAAACAGGAGGGATCTACGGTGCGGCCATGCAGGAACTGACGCGCCACCGCCACCGACATCATCGCCGCCGTAACCCCATGCCCGGCGACGTCGACGCTGTAAAAGCCGACCGCTTTGTCATCCAGCGGGAAAAGGTGAAACAGATCGCCGGAGACCCAGGCGGAGGGCATAAACAGCCAGTCGGCGAAATAGTCGCCCTGGCGCAGATGGTGCGGCGGCAAAATGCTGCGCTGCAGCGTGGCCGCCGCCTGCAAATCCTGCTCGATTTGCGTTAGTGCTTCGCTGAGGTGGCGGTTTTTACTCGCCAGCGACGCCTCCAGGCGCAGGATGCGCTCGCCCGCGTGCAGCCGCGCCTGCAGTTCCACCTGATTGACCGGCTTGCGTAAAAAGTCATCCGCGCCGGCGGCAAAGCCGACGCGCAGATCCTCGACGCTGTCGCGCGCGGTTAAGACGATGACGTAGATATAGCGATCCTGCACCTGCTGACGGATTTCGCTGCAGAGCGTCAGGCCGTCCATCACCGGCATCTCCCAGTCGCTGATCACCAGGCTTACCGTCTCCTGCGCCAGCAGCGCCAGCGCCTGCTCGCCATTTTCCGCTTCGAAAACCTGATAGCCCCACTGACTCAGCAGGCCGGCCAGCAGCCGACGGTAGAGCAGCGCGTCATCGACGATTAAAACGGATTGAGGTTGAAGGTCGGCCATAGAAAACCTCAGAAAGGAAGGAACCAGATAAGCGAGATGGTGCCTTCGCGAAATTTCGCGGTGGCGCTGCTTCGGCCGGGAAAGCGCGTGCCGCTGTAGTTGCTGTACTGCACGGAAAAAGAACCGGGCGTGTAGCCGGCGTAGCCGAAGCTGTAGCTGTAGTCGCCGTTCCAGGGCTGCTGCTGGTCCGAATGGGGATACCAGAAAGCAGTGGCACGAATAAAAAAGTGCTGCTTAAAGGTGTAGCCGCAGCCGCCCAGCCCAACCTGCTTGTTGGAACGCAGATCGTTGTCCGCCAGCGAGTAGTAGCGCGGCACCCAGCTCACGCCCACCTGGCAGGTGAGCGCGTCGCCTTTGTTGATCAGCAGGTGCTTCTCCAGCGATTTGGGCAGCGAAAACTTATAGGCGAAGGTAAAGGCGCCCTGCTCGAAATAGGTAAAGCGCGAGTTGCCAGAGGGAAACAGATGGTTATCGCCATAGTTGCTGTAGACCAGACTAAAGGTGTTGGGATGCCAGTCGTCATAGCCGAAGCTGTAGCGAAAGTCGGTGGTGTATTTGTCGAAATCGGTAATGGGCGCGCGTAGCGTGACGTTGGCGAACCAGAAGCTGTAGGGCGAGTATTGCAGGCTAAGGTTCAGCAGCTGGTTAATCTTCTTTTTTTGCTGCGCCGACTCTGAGCCGTTAGGGATCGTCAGCCACTGCTCTTTCAGGCCGCTGGAAAAACTGAGCGCGCCGGAAAATTTATCTTTATTGCCGGAAAAGAGCCGTCCCCAGCGGCTGGTAAAGACGCCAGCCTGAATCGGCTCGCCCTGCGCCGTCACCGTTTCATTGTCGGCTGGAGCGGCAAAAACGGGCGTCGCCACGCCTGCGGCGAAAGCGGTTATCAGCAATCCTGCGCCTCTGGCCGTCAGCCCGGGGTGAACCATGCAGCAATCCTCATCTAGTTAGGAATAAAACGCCCGCCAATCTCTTTTTTCGCCATCCACCACAGCAGCCCCAGCGCGGCCAGATGGATCAGCGTGTTGCGTATCCACGCCTGATGCCAGAGGTCGAAGTGCACGAACTGACTGACCGCCATCACCACAAAGACGTGCAAAATAAAGGTGTAGAGCGAGTGCTGGCCCAGCGGAATAAGAAACCAGCCGAACGCGCGTTCAATGGGGCGCCAGCAGAAGGTCAGCACCAGATAGACCAGCAGCATCAGACTGAAATCGTTCAGCACGCGGCAGGGACCAAGGGCATTTTTGCTCGCCAGATGGTAGTAAAACCAGTTGAAGTCCGCGGGCGGAATGACGTGCAGCAGCAGGAAATCAGGCATAAAAGGGTTGGTGTGGTTTTGCGCGACAAACATCATGCCGAGCGCGTAGATCACCATCACGCCCATCACGATATAGCCGCCCGGCGTGCGGGCAAGTGACATCAGCTCATCTTTGTACCAGCCGCAGCACATGCCCAGCACGTAGATAAACTGCCAGGCGAGCAGCGGGAAAGCGAACTCGAACTCCGCCACGGTGAGGCGCGTCGGCCACAGGTGATAGCTGACGTAACCCGCCAGCGAGGCGAGCACCAGCCAGCCGCCGCGCCGCGCCTGCAACAGCCCGAGAAACAGCGGGCTGACCAGCAGCAGGCAGATATAGAGGCCGAGGATCTGGGTCTGATGCGGTCCGATTTGCAGGTAGAGGATGATATTAAACCAGGTCTCTTTGATCTGCGGCGTGGTGGGAAACAGCGCCCACACCGTGCCGGAGAAACGGTCAACAAAGTGAGTGACTTCAAAGGTGTTGATAAAGGGGACGCGCGACAGCAGCAGCATGATGAAAATAATCACCAGATTGACCAGATAGATTTTTCCGGCCCGCCGCCACAGGGTCCAGCCCACCGTCAGCAGCACCTCTTTCTGCAGTCGCTGGCGGTTGAGCATGCCCAGCATAAAGCCCGACAGGATGACGAAACCCTCCGCCCCGGTGGTCAGGCCGAACCGCTCCCAGGTAAAGATATTGACCAGCGACAGCAGTTCCGTATGCGCCACGACCATCATCACCAGCGCGATGCCGCGCAGCATATCAATACGCAGATCGCGCCTGCCAGGCACGGCATAACGCCATGCGCGCCACTCCAGGCTCACCGCTTTCGGCTCTACCGCCACATCCGCCATAAATCATTACCGTAAGTGATAGGAAGATATTTTTTAGTTAAATGATATAGATCGTTACTCTGTAAGGAGAAGTTTAGCGCTGTTGCCGTTTAAGTCACGCTGAAATGAAAAAATTGTTAATTACCTTGTAAATCGCTGTAATGTAATACTATATAAATTGTCAGGGCGTTTAACCTGCTTCAGGAAGATGAACGGACTTAATCCGTCGCCTCATATATACATAACAATAACTTAATTAAACGTATCGACTTAGCTAATGAATTGATTGCTTAACCAGGTGAAAAGATAACCACCCGACGCTTCCGCCATCGAAACGAGACGCCATGGATTATTACTTTTCCCGCTTTGAACATCGCCGCCCGCCTGCGCCGCTCAACACCCCAGGCTGGGTCATTAAGCTCTGGCAGGTACTGGCCGTCGCTGGGCTGATCCTCGGCGCCAATTACATACGCTGGCGCTGGATGGAGTCGCTCAATATGGACGCGCTCTGGTACGCCATTCCGCTGGCGATGGCGGAAACCCTCGCCTGGGTCGGCACGCTGCTGTTCACCATCAATATCTGGCAGGTGAAAGATCCGGCATGTCCGCCGCCGCCGGAAGAGATTAACCAGTGTCTGCTGGAGCAGGACCGCACCGATGCGCGGCCGCCGAAGGTGGACCTGTTTATCGCCACCTACTCAGAGGATCCCGAGCTGGTGCGGCTCTCCATTCAGGATGCGCTCAAGCTGACCTATCCCACGCCGCTCGTTCTCGCTATCCACGTGCTGGATGATGGCCGTCGGCCGGAGATGCGCGCGGTGTGCGAGCAGGAAGGAGTGAATTACATCACGCGCGAAAACAATATCGGCTTCAAGGCGGGCAATATCCGTAATGGCATGGAGCAGACCGACGGCGATTTTCTGGTGATTTGCGACGCCGATACGCGCGTCTTTCCCGGCCTGCTGGCGCATACGCTGGGCTATTTTCGCGATCCCGACGTCGCCTGGGTGCAGACGCCGCAGTGGTTTTACGATCTGCCGGAAGGGGAACGGCTGACGGACTGGCTGCGCCGCCGCGTCGGGCTGCCGGGCTATCTGTTCGGCCGCGCGGCGGAAGGCGTGCTGGGTCGGCTGACCATCGGCAATGACCCCTTTTTCAACGATCCGCGCATGTTCTACGACGTGATCCTGCGCCGTCGCAACTGGGCAAACGCCGCTTTCTGCTGCGGCGCGGCGTCGGTGCATCGCCGCGAAGCGGTAATGCAGGCGGCGCTGCGCAGCTACGTGTTCAGCGTGGAAGAGGAGATTTCGCGCCATACCCGCGATATTCGCGACGACGAGATGCGCGCCACGCTGAGCCAGGCGATGCGCCCGCACGTGATTGCCGACACCGAGCTGACACCCTACAAATTCCACGTCTCAGAAGATATCTACACCTCTATCGTGCTGCACGGCGACAGCGGCCGCCGCTGGCGCTCGGTGATGCATCCCGGCATCGAGTCGAAAATGCTGTCGCCGCAGGACCTGCTGACCTGGATGATCCAGCGCTTTAAATATGCCGCGGGTTCGCTGGATATCCTGTTTCACGACAAGATCTTTAGCCGCCGCCGCTTTAAGCTCAGCCTCGGCCAGACGCTGATGTACGGCACCACCTTCTGGTCCTATCTCGCCTGTATCTGGAACACCATTTTCCTGATTTCGCCGCTGATCTACCTCTTTACCGGCATTCCGCCCGTCTCCGCCTACTCGACGCCCTTCTACCTGCACTTTTTGCCCTTTTTCATCGTGTCGGAGCTGGCGTTTATGTTCGGCACCTGGGGAATTTCCGCCTGGGACGGACGCTCTTCCTACCTCGCCTTTTTCTCCGTGAACTTGCGCGCCCTGAGCACGGTGTTGCGCGGCGAGAAGATTAAGTTCCATGTGACGCCGAAAGAGCGCCAGTCGGGCCGTTTTCTCTATCTGGTGAAGCCGCAGCTGGCTATCGTGGCGCTGACGCTGCTCGGCCTGATCTGGGGCGGCATTCAGGTGGCGCGCGGCAACGTTGACGACCCCTCCGGCTACGTCATCAATATTTTCTGGGGCACGGTCAATATCGCCGCCATGATGCCCATGATTATGGCGGCGATGTGGACGCCGCCGGCCGCACAGGAGGCGGAAGCAGAATGAGCCTCAAATCGGGTATTTACAGCGCGCGCAGCTACCTGACCATTCTGATCGGGTTTCTGATCGGTTTCGCCATTGTGCTGTGGGTCGAGCGACAGATGCCGACGCGCGTCGAAACCACCGACGGCATCGTGCTGAGCAAAACCTTTCCGCCGCTGCCGCAGCAGCGCGATCTCACCTTTGACGAGGCGGTCTGGGCGCGCATCGCCTGGCAATATTTTGTCAACAACACCCAGGCCAACGGGCTGGTGAATGGTGAAGCGGATAAGCCCTGGCTCAGCCTGTGGAGCACCGGCAGCTATCTGCTGGCGACGATTGCGGCGCAGCAGCTGGCGATTATTCCTAATGCGGAGTTTGACGATCGCGTCGCCTCGGCGCTCGACACGCTGAGCGCACTGCCGCTGAAGCCGGACGGCCTGCCCGCCGCCTTTTATCAGGCGGATTCGCTGGAGGTGCTGCCGTCGGCGGATCAGAACGCCGGCTCGGCGATCGATATGGGCCGCCTGCTGATGCCGCTGCAGATCCTGTTGTGGCGCTACCCGCAGCATGCGGCGGCGGTTAACCAGCTGCTCTCGCGCTGGCAGCTCGCCGGCCTGCTGCAGAGCAGTGGACCGCAGGGCGCCAGCCTGCCGGTCAACCGCTGGGTGATCCGCACCGACGATCCGCGCGGCAGCTACGGCTATCGCCTCTATGCGGGCAGCGTGCTGCGCCTGATCAACGCCGCCGCCGGGCTGGCGGTAAGCCAGCCGCCGGACGGCCTGAAGCTGGTAGAGATCGACGGTCACGCGGTGCCCGACGAGGGGCTGCGCACGCCCTGGGGCAAACAGCCCTCGCTGATCAGCATGCCCTATCTGCTGACCGGACTGGAGCAGGGCTTCGACGCGCGCAGCGGTGAAATCACCTGGCGCATTATGCAGATCGTGCAGAACCGCACCGGCACGCCGTCGGATGAGGAGGCGATCAACAGCGACTATGCCGAACAGGCGCCCGATTTTGTCGGCACGCTGCCGGCCAGCCAGCCGCTGCCGGTTGAAAACCTTAACGACGACCCGAGCGAGTCGCTCGCCAGCCGCGCCCTCACCTCGACCCGCTCCGCCTTCGCCTGGTATGCGCTGTTCCGCAACCGCTGGAGCGAGACGCTGCGCAAAGAGATGCTGCCGATGCTCGAACCTGGCAAAGGCTGGAAGGCGGGCTATAACGCCGACGGATCGATCAACGCCGCTATCGACGCGGACACCAATGCGATGGTGCTGGAGAGCCTCTCCTATATCGCCCACGGCCAGCTTCTCTGCCTGGGCTGTCTCGCCGCCCCTCAACCCGCTACGCAGCCGCAGCAACAAGGAGTAACATCGAAATGAGATTTTTATGGCTTCGCCGGTCTGGCCTCGCCGCCCTGCTGGCTGCGCTGGTGCTTCTGGCGCCCGCGGTTCAGGCGGCGGTCAGCCTGCCCGCGTCAGATTATAAAGTGCGTCACGGCGAGCTAAGCGACCGTGAAATGGCGGTGGCGAAAAACGCCTGGGCCTACTTCGTCGCCAACACGCAGCCGACCACCGGGCTGGTCAACGCGGTCAACAAATATCCCTCCACCACCATGTGGGACAGCGCCTCCTATCTGGCGGCGCTCACCGCGGCGCGTGAGTTAGGGATTATCGATAAAGCGGAGTTCGACCGGCGGCTGCTGCAGTTTATGGCGACCCTGAACAAACTGGTGCTGTTTCAAAACCAGGTGCCGAACAAGGCCTACAACACCATTACCGGTCAGAAGGTGGACTACCTCAACAAACCGGGCGAGATCGGCTTCTCCGCTATCGATATCGGCCGCATGCTGCTCTGGCTGAAGATCATCAAAGAGCGCTACCCGGAGCACAGCAACAACATCGATAACGTGGTGCTCGGCTGGGATTTTACCCACGTGGTGGATGACTGCGGCACGCTCTACGGCGCCTATCTTGACGGCAAAAAGCAGCCGCAGTACGTGCAGGAAGGCCGTCTTGGCTATGAGGAGTACGCCGCCGCCGGCTATCAGCTGTGGGGCTTTACCACCTGTCAGGCGAGCCGACCTGAGCCTTACGCGCTGGCCGATATCTACTGCGTGCTGGTGCCTTACGACTCGCGCGATCCACGCCTGACCAACCAGCACAACTACGTGGTAACAGAGTCTTATCTGCTGCACGGTCTGGAAATGGGCTGGGACAACGCCGACGATCGTGACAATCATGCCAACAGCTTCAGCCATCCGTGGATGAAAAACTTCGCCGACCGCGTCTATCAGGCACAGGAAAATCGCTACATGATCACCGGCGTGCTGACGGCGCGCTCCGAGCATCAGCTCGATAAGTCTCCCTACTTCGTATACGACACGGTGTTTAGCGACGGTTTTAACTGGAACACCATTACCGATAAAGGCCAGTATGTGCCTAACGTGGCGGCGGTGTCGCTCAAGGCGGCGCTCGGCATGTGGGTGCTGTGGGATTCGCCCTACACCGACCGTTTGTTCGACACTATCGAAAACGCCGACGAAGCGAATAAAGGCTACTACGAAGGGTTGTACGAAAACGGCGACGGGCCGATCAAAGAGTTCACCGCCAACAACAACGGCATCATGATGGAGGCGCTGCTGTTTAAAAAAGAGGGCAAGCTGCTGCGCTTCAACAGCAACGATCCGCGCAAGGCGAGCTACGCGCCCTCAATGTGGGAAAAACGCGTGGTCGATATCTTCGATCCCAACAATACGCCGCGCAACCGCCCGTTCCTCAACGTGACGCCCGGCATTAAAAACTGGTGCGAGCAGAGCGGCACCGCCGTGCGCAGCGCGCCGTCGTGCCAGGCCTGTAAGTGCGCGCGCTGCGACAGCCAGGCGCCTGTGAAGTTACCGCCGGTGGCGACCACATGCCTAAAACAGTAATTCGCGCGCTTATCACACTGCTGCTGGCGGCGGGGCTGGTTTTCGCGCTGCTGGCCTGGAACCAGGCCGCAGGCTGGCGCTGGCTGGTGAACGGCGGCTGGCACACCACCGCGCGGCTGGGGGCGCTCAGCGATCAGGAGCGCCGCTGGGCGGCTATTGCCTGGCGCTATTTCGAGAACAACGCCCAGCCGCAAACCGGGCTGGTCAACGGCAGCGACAAGCGGCCGGTGGTGAGCCTGTGGCAGATGGGCGACACGCTGATCGCGCTGACGGCGGCGCGCCAGCTCGATCTGATCGACGACGAGGCCTTCGATCGCCGCCTGACGCTGCTGCTCGGCACCCTTAACCGCCTGCCGCTCACCTCGGCCAACGTGCCTAACCTGCTCTACAGCGCCACCAGCGTGGCGATGGTGGGCTACGCCAACACGCCGCAGGTGATCGGCTGGTCGGCGAAAGATATGGCGCGGCTGATGATGGCGCTGCGCATCGTGGCGGCGTTTCATCCCGAATACAGCGAATATCTGGAGCGCGTGGTGCTGCGCTGGGATTTTTGCCGCGTGGTGGATAGCAAAGGGCAGCTCTACGCCGGCCAGATGCGCCAGCAGAAGCTGACGCCGCAGGCGGAGGGACGTCTCGGCGACAGCGAATACAGCGCGGCGGGCTTTGGCCTCTGGGGATTTGCCAACGATCAGTCGCTGCGTCCGCCCGCCCAGCATGTGATTATCGACGGGCTGGCGCTGGATATTGATGCGCGCGATCCGCGCACCACCTGGACTCCCGCTGCCATCACCACCATGCCCTATGTGCTGAGCGGCATGGAGTACGCCTGGACGCTGCCTGGCGCCGATCGCGACATCGTCGCGCTGCAGCGCCAGCGCGCCAGCAACGTCTATCGCGTGCAGGAGATGCGCTGGCAGCAGAAAAATATCCTGACCGCGCGCAGCGATTTCAACATTTCCGCGCCGCCCTGGCACGTCAACGACACCATTTTCGCCAACGGCTACGCCTGGAACACCCTGGCGGACGACGGCAAGTGGGTGCCGCGCCTGGCGCAGGTGTCAACCCGCGCGGTGTTCGGCCTCTGGGCGCTGTGGCAAACCCCCTTTACCGACGCGCTGATGGCGATGACGCAGCGGCAGAACGATCCGCAGCGCGGCTGGTTTGAGGGGCGCGTCGAGGCGACCGGCGACTACAACCGCGCCATCACCCTTACCACCAACGCCACGGTGCTGGAGGCGCTGCTGTTCAAGGCGAATATGGGCGCGCTGCTGCGCGACAGCGAGCTAAGCGACAGCAGCTACTTCCGTCGCCAGCTGGCGGATCCCTTTACCGCGCCGCAGCGCTGTTTCCCGCTTAACAACCCTGCCCAGAGCGGCAACCTGAATTAAGGAGGCGTGATGCCTGAAAGCCAGCTTCCTAAAGCGCTCGACTCGCTGCGCGCAGCGGTGCTGATGTATGACAGTCAGGAGCGTTTAATCGCCTTTAACCGGCAGGTGGTGCGCTTCTACCCCGGCATCGAGCAGCGTATCTGCCTCGGCATGACGCTGTCGCAGCTGGCAGAGGAGTTTATCGCATCGGCCTATATGACGGAGAACCAGCAGAGCCGCCGGGCGATGATCGATAATCTGGTCAGCCGCTGCCGGCTGGATAACCACAGCGAAATGCGCCGCATCGGCAACCGGCAGGTGTTTGTGCAGCACAACCGCACGCCAGAGGGCGGCATCGTTAGCCTGCATATCGATATGTCGGGCTTCGAGCTGATCAGCGAGTCGCGCAATCAGCTGCACGCCGATTTTGTGCTGGCGGCGGAGTCGACCCAGATTGGCATCTGGGACTGGCAGCAGCAGAAAGATCTATTACAGGTCAACGACGCGCTGCTCAATATGCTCGGCTATCCGCGCGAGACCTGGCATTACAGCGCCAGCTTTCTCGACACGCTGCTGCATCCCGACGATCGCGAGCCGTTACAGCAGCTCTTCTCCAGCGCCAGCAATCGCCAGCTACCGGTTTTTGAAAGCGAAATTCGCCTGTTACACCGTAACGGCAACTACCGCTGGATGCTCTTGTCGGGTCAGGTGGCGAGCGTCACCGTCACGGGCGACACCGCGCGCGTTATCGGCACGCTGCAGGACATCACCAAGCGCAAAGAGGCGGAGCAGCTTTCGCTGCAGGCGCTGGCCGCGGCGCGCGCCGCCAATGAGGCGAAGAGCATCTTCCTCGCCAATATGAGCCACGAAATCCGCACGCCGATGAACGGCATTCTCGGCATGACGCAGCTCTGTCTCGATACGCAGCTTACCCCGGAGCAGCGGGAATATATGACGCTGGTCTATCACTCGGCGCACACGCTGTTGCGGGTAATCAACGACATTCTCGACTACTCGAAAATCGAGGCGGGCAAAATCGAGCTGGACGAAGAGGAGTTCCAGCTGCGGTCGTTCCTGCATGGGCTGATGCGGCCGCTAATGCCCGCCGCGTCGGAGAAGAATGTCGAGCTGCTGGTTAATGTGGCGCCCGACGTGCCCGATACCCTGACGGCAGACAGCGTGCGGCTGCGCCAGGTGCTGACCAACCTGGCCAGCAACGCGCTGAAATTCACCCCGTCGGGCGAAGTGGAGCTGTCGGTGCTTCGCGATGCTCAGACCCACCGGCTGCGCTTTCAGGTGCGCGACACCGGCATCGGCATTCCCCCTGACAAGCAGCAGCTTATCTTTGAATCCTTTAGCCAGGCGGACACCTCAACGACGCGCAAATATGGCGGCACCGGGCTCGGCCTGACCATCTCCGCGCGGCTGGTGGAGATCCTTGGCGGCGAACTGCGGGTAGAGAGCGAACCCGGCAAAGGCAGCGTCTTCTCCTTTAGCCTGCCCGCGCCGCATCAGCCCGTCAGCGAGGCGCTGAAAACCTCACCGCGCTTCAGCAGCGTGCCGGTGCTGGTGGTGGACGACAACGCCACCAACCGTCATATCATGAGCGATATGCTGCGCAATATGGGCCTGCTGCCGAGCCTGGCGGCCAGCGCCGACGAGGCGCTGGCGATGCTGCAGGCGCATCCCGACTTTGCGCTGATCCTGCTGGATGCGCAGATGCCGGATAAAGATGGCATGACGCTGGCGCAGGAGATTAAATCGACACCCGCGCTGGCCAGCAGCCAGATTGTGATGCTCAGCTCGATGAGCCGCTTTATGGACGCCGATCAGCTGGCGCGCATCGGCGTGAACTACTTCCTCGGCAAGCCGGTCGATCAGCGCGAGCTGTACGACGTGATTATGCAGGCGCTGGCGATGCAGCCAGCTGCGGTGCCCGCGCCGCGCCTGCCGGAACTCACCGCCAGCGCGGAGGGTCCGCTGCGCATTTTGCTGGCGGAGGACAACCTGGTGAATCAGAAGCTGGCGGCGCATTTCCTCACCCGTCTCGGCCACCAGTTCGCCATCGTCGGCAACGGACTGGAGGCGCTGGAGCAGCTGGACAAGGAGAAATGGGATCTGATCCTGATGGATCTGCAAATGCCGGAGCTGGATGGCGAGCAGGCGACGCGCCTGATCCGCGAACGCGAAGCGAACCGACCCGAACGCCCGCACCAGCGCATTATCGCCATGACCGCGCACGCCATGAAAGGCGATAAGGAGTTCTGTTTGCAGCACGGCTTCGACGGCTATCTGTCGAAGCCGGTGAGCCTGGAGTCGCTCAACGACGAGATCCTGCGCGTCATCACCCTGCTGCCGCCTGCGCAGCCCGCGCCCGATACGCTGCCGGATCGTCAGTCGCTGGCGTCGCGCCTCGGGCTGGATGACGCGCTGCTGAGCGAGCTGCTGGCGCTCTTCGCCGCCGGGCTGCCGGAGACGCTGGCGCAGCTGAAAAGCGCCCTCGCCGAGCAGGATGCGGCGCGCATTCCCCGGCTGGCGCACAAGCTGCGCGGCGAAGCCTCAACCTTTGGCTTCGACGCCTTCACTCGCTTTTTACAGTCGCTGGAAGACGCAGCGCGCGAGGAAGCGCAGCTGGACAGCGCCGCCCTGATCGCCCAACTGGAACAGCAGTCGCAAGCGCTCTACCTTAATTTGCGCCAACTGCAGGAGAAACCCTGATGCGTTATGCCTTGTCGCTAAGCCTGCTGTTTTGCGCGCCGCTGTTCGCCGCACCGCTCGCCCCGCCGGAAAGCTGGTCGCTGGCGGGCGAGTGGCGCGCCCATGACGCCAACGACCCCGATTTTGTCGGCTGGCGCGGCAGCGATCGCGCATGGCGTTCGCTGCGCGTGCCGGCTAACTGGTACAGCGCCGGCTGGGATCATCAGGGCGCACTCTGGTATCGCACCGAGTTCTCTCTGCCGCAGCGCCGTGACGCCGGACGGCTGGCGACGCTGGAGTTCGACGGCGTGGATTACTTCGCCGACGTCTGGCTCAACGGCCAGAAGCTGGCGCGACACGAGGGCTATTTCCAGCGCTTCGCGGTCGATATCACCTCTGCGCTGACGCGCTACAACCGGCTGGCGGTGCGTGTTGACAGCCCGTTTGAAGATCCGCAAAAGAACTGGCCGCTGCGTAAAAATCTGATGAAGGGCATTCTTAACCAGCACGACTCCCGTCCGGGCGGCGCCTGGTCGCCGCAGGGCCAGGACGCCAACTCTGGCGGCATCTGGTCGCCGGTCAGGCTGCGGCTAAGCCGCGACGTGGCGATCGATAACGTTATTCTCCGGCCCGACTGGTCGCAGGGGCTGACGCAGCCGCGCCTGCGCGTGGAGTTTGTCTATCGCGCGCCGGCGGCGAAAGCGGCGACGCTCGATCTCACCGCGCGCCCCGACAATTTCAGCGGCAAGAACTATCGCCTGTCGCAGGCGGTGACGCTACAGCCCACCGGCGGCGAGACGCAGCGCATCGTGGTGACGCTGCCGATGCCGAACGCGCAGCTCTGGTGGCCAAAGGGCTACGGCAAGCCGAACCTCTATCAGGTGCAGGTCAGGCTGCGCGACGATCGCGGCACCCTCGATCAGCGCAGCAGCCGCACCGGCCTGCGGCAGGTGGTGGAGCAGCCGCAAAACAAAGGGTGGCTGCTCAACGGCCAGCGCCTGTTTATTCGCGGCACCAACTACATCGGCTCGCCCTGGCTCAGCACCATGAACAAGGCGCGCTACGGGCGCGATTTCGACCTGGTCGAGGCGATGAACGCCAACGCCATCCGCGTGCATGGTCACGTGGCAAACCGCGCCCTCTATCAGGCGGCTGACGAGCGCGGACTGCTGATCTGGCAGGATGTGCCGCTGCAGTGGGGCTACAACGACACCCCCGCCTTCGCCGACAACGCCGTGCGCCAGACGCAGGAGATGGTTGAACAGTTCGGCAACTCGCCCGCCGTGGTGGTCTGGGGCGGACAAAACGAACCGCCGTTCAACTCGCCGTGGATGGGCAAGCGTTTTCCCGACTGGAACAAAGATCTCAACCGCAACCTGATGCAGCGGGTGGCGGATACGCTGGCCAAAGACACCAGCCGTATCGTGCATCCTTTCTCCGCCGTGGAAGAGCACTACTGGGCAGGCTGGTATTTCGGCACGCTGGCCAACCTGCTGGAACCAGCGAAAACCGCCACCATCACCGAGTTCGGCGCGCAGGCGCTGCCGCGGCTCGCCACGCTGCGCACCTTTATTCCGCAGAGTGAACTCTGGCCCGCCACCACGCAGCCGGGCGATCCCAAATGGACGCGCTGGAAGTACCATAACTTTCAGCCGATCCAGACCTTCCAGAACGCCAAAATTTCACGCGGGGAGAATATCAACACCTTTATCGCCAATACCCAGCGCTATCAGGCGCGGCTGGTGGCCATCGCCGCAGAGAGCTATCGACGCCAGCGCTTCCAGCCGGTTACTGCGCTTTTTCAGTTTATGTTCGTTGAGATCTGGCCTTCGGTGAACTGGGGCGTGGTGGACTATTTGCGTCATCCTAAACCGGGCTATACGGCGCTGAAGCGCGCCTATCAGCCGCTGCTGCCCTCGATTGAGCCGAAAAGCCTCGACTGGAAGGTGGGGCAGCCGGGACAGATCAACCTGTGGGCGATCAACGACCTGCCGGTGGCGCATCCCGGCAGTCAGCTGCGCTGGCGCATTGCACAGGGCGATCGGGTGCTGGCGCAGGGCGAGCAGGCGCTGGATATCGCGGCGGACAGCGGGAAAAAAGTGGTTGAGCTGCCGGTGACACCGTCACGTCAAGGCGCGCTGCGCGTGTCGGTGACAATCACTAAAGCGCAACGGGTGCTGGCGCGCAACCAGATGGAGTTTGATGTGGCGCCCTGAACACTAACTCGCCAGCTGCGTCAGCCAGGCGATCAGCGCCTCACTGCCCGGCTGGCTTTGCGTTCGCTGCGGCCACGCGAGAAAGTAGGGTTTGCTCAGCGGCAGGCTGAGCGCATCGATCGCCACCAGATCGCCGCGCGCCAGCTCTGCGGCGATCAGCCTTTTCTGTCCCAGCAGCACGCCCGCGCCCACCACCGCGGCGTCTATCGCCAGCGAGGTGAGATTAAAGCTGAACGCCGGCTGCGGCGCTGAGGGTGTTATTCCTCTCGCCTGCTGCCAGCTGCGCCAGTCAGGCAGAAAACGCCCTTCATTGCCCCAGTCGAGGTGGATCAGCGGCGCCTCGCTCAGGGCAGTCGCCAGCGAGTAGCGGCGCAGCAGACTCGGGCTGGCGACCGGCACCACCTCATCAAGAAACAGGCGCTGCTTATCGAGCTGCGGATAGCGATCCTCACCGAAGCAGAGTACAAAATCGGCCGGCGTGGCGTTGAAATCGACCGGCGCGTGGGTGCCGTGCAGGGCGAGGTCGATATCCGGGCAGCGTTCGCGCCACTGCATAATGTTGGGCAGCAGCCATTTCGACGCCAGCGCAGGCAGCGCGTAGAGCGTCAGGCTGGGCATCACCGCCGCGTGACGCAGGTTCTGCTGCCCGAGATAGAGAATATCAAAGGCCTCGCTGACGTAGCGCAGATACTCTTTGCCGGTCTCGGTGAGCATCACGCCGCTCTGCGTGCGCACAAAGAGCGCGCTGCCGAGCTGCTCTTCGAGCTGGCGAATCTGCTGGCTGACTGCCGCAGGGGTCAGGGCCAGCTGCGCGGCGGCCTTCGCCAGACTGCCCAATTCCGCCGCGACCTTGAACGACTGAATCAGGCTGATTTTTGGTAAACGCGGTGACTGAGCGAGCATTAAACTTTCCTTAACAAGGCGTTAAATAACTATCGTTACGCAGTAACTTATCAGCGCGCTACAGTTTGCAACACCTGTCATGATGAGAACCGCTGCTATGTCCGCTTTGATCCGTTCTGATTTACATCCGCTCGCCGACGCCAGCTGGCGACGCCAGTGCCGCGCGCAGCTTGACCAGCACGGCGCGCTGGTGCTGCGTCAGTTTATCCAGCCTGCCGCGCTGCAAATGATGATTGCCGAAGGCGACGCCCAGCGCCATCAGGCTTATCACACTATCAGCAAGCACAACGTCTATTTAATGCCGGCGGATAAGGCCTACAGCGCCGATCACCCGCGCAATCGCGACGTGACCAGCACTAAAGGCTGCATCACCGACGACGTCATTGCGGCGGATTCGCCGCTGCGCCAGCTCTACAACGACGCGCTGTTCCAGCATTTTCTGTGCGACGTGCTGGGGGAAGCCGCGCTCTATCCCTATGCCGATCCGCTCTCCTCTATCAATGTGCACTACGCGCCTGACGGACAGGAACTCGGTTGGCACTTCGACAACTCCTCTTTCGCCATCACCCTGCTGCTGCAGAAGCCGCGCGCGGGCGGCGTATTTCAGTATGTGAAGGATTTGCGCGACGCCGACGCCGGCGAGATGAACTTCGACGGCGTGGCGGCCGTGCTGGATCAGCGTCGGCCGGTAGAGGCGCTGGCGATTGAGGCGGGCGATCTGGTGCTGTTTCGCGGCCGCAACTCCCTGCACCGCGTCACCCCGACTGAAGGGGATATCACGCGGATGCTGGCGGTGCTGGCCTACAATACCCAGCCCGGCATCGCGCTGTCGGAGTCGGCACGCATGACCTTTTATGGCCGGTTATGATCCAGTGTGACCAGCCCCTGCCATCCGCGGCTGAAGATCTGCTGGGTGCGGAACGCCGTCAGATCGCGCCAGTCGCGATCTGACGGCCAGAATCCCTCCACCAGCCGCTGTTTAATGGCGCGCCCCGCCTCACTGGCCGGATCGCCCTGCAGGTGCAGCCAGTGATCGTCGCGCACCCGGCGATGCATCTCTTCTCCGGGCAAGGTGCCGCACTCCACCACCAGCGGCAACAGCCGGGTCGCGGGCAGCGCGCTGAGCAGAAACTGCGACAGATAGCCGGTGGCGGTGGCGGTGACGCCGGTTTCGCTGTCGCGTCCAGCGCCGGTAAACAGCAGCGTCAGCCATTCGCCATAGAGCGCTTTTCCCCACTGGTGCGCGGCCACGGGCTGTTCGGCGATGGCGAGCAGCATCGGATGGCCCCACGCACCTGCGCCGGTATGCAAATCAAAGCTGAGCAGCGTGCTGGCGCGGGAGAGATGCGTTTCGATGATGCGTAATAGCGTTTGATAAGACCAGCTGGGCTGCGCGCCGCCATAGAAGAAGCCGTCGGCAAACTGATACTGCCCCGCCTCCACCACTCGCTTGATCGCTAACCAACCGGCGCTGTCGAGCGCCTGCTGTAGCCGCTGGTCCGCGTCGGCGCGGTCGCCGTGGTAGAGGGTGTGCCAGTCGGCATAGGCAGCGTTGGCGGGCGGCGGCTGGCTGAAATCGAGAAAGTTGCGATTGAGGTCGATATTCTCTTCATTGACGCGCCGCAGGTGAGCGGCGCCCCAGGGATTGAGCAGATGCAGCAGCACAATAGCGGTGTCGTCGGGCAAAGCGGTCAGATCAAACTGATTAACCCACGCTATCTGGCTGTCGGAACCGTAGTAGCCCTCCACGCCGTGCGTGCCGGAGATAATTAACATCACCTTCGACGCGCCGGCATCGCCCAGCACCGCGACATCGGTGTAGAGCGCTTCCCCCTGCGGACCTGGCAGCGGATGCGGATAGGCGGTCAGCGCGCCATTCTGGCGCCTGACGGCGGCGATAAAACGGGCGCGTTGCGACGCGTAGTGCGGCAGTGCGGACATAGGTTTTCCTGTAACGAGCAGGCGCGCTGCTCAGGGATAGACGTTAAATTTGAAATATTTTTTCGCCAGCTGCGCATAGGTGCCGTTGGCGTGCAGCGCCGCCAGCGCATCGTTGATCAGCTTCAGGTTCGCCGCATCCTCTTTGCGCAGGCCGATGCCGACGCCGTTGCCCAGCAGCGTCTTATCCACCAGCGTGGCTTTAATCACGTAGTTTTTGCCTTCCGGGGTATTCAGAAAGCCCTGATCCGCCGAAACCGCATTGGCCAGCGTGGCGTCGAGACGGCCCGCCACCAGATCCGGATAGATCTCCATCTGATTCGCATAGGAGACGATGTTAACGCCCTGCGCCGCCCACTTCGCTTTGGCGTAGCTCTCCTGAATGGTGCCCTGCGCGACGCCGATCGCTTTGCCGCGCAGCGTGCTGACCGCCTCCGTCAGGGGACTGTTTTTCGGCGTCAGCAGCGCGCTCGGCGTGTTGTAGAGCATATCGCTAAACGCCACCTGCTCGCGGCGCTTCTCCGTCATCGACATCGCCGAGAGGATCGCATCGAACTTCTTCGCCTGCAGCGCGGGAATAGCGCTGTCGAAACCGGTCTGCACCCACTGGCAGCGCACTTTCGCCTGCGCGCAAATGGCGTTGCCCAGATCGATATCAAAACCCTGCAGCGAGCCGTCGCTGGCTTTAGACTCAAACGGCGGGAAGGTCGGATCTACGCCGAAGCGCAGCGTTTGTTCGGCAAAGGAGAGCGAGCTAAAGGCGCTGAGGGAAAACAGCAGCGCGCAGGACAGGGTGATTTTCATGGTGATCTCCAGCAGGCGGGTGACGTAACAACGCATGCAGAGTTAATACCATGGCGCACCGCGTTCCTCCACCGGAAAAGAGGAATAATGCAGAGTAAATTCTTATGTTTGTTAGCAGGTTAGCAGAAGTTTATACGCAATGAAGATTTGCTTAACGCTCCGCCCCGTCGACCGAGCTAAAGATTATTTTTAAAAAACTGCATCCGCTCGCTCTTCCCCTTCGTATATCCCCTTGTGAGCAACCTTATTGCTCCTTAAACGAGGATATATGATGAAAAAGTTAATCAGCCTTTCTGTGCTCTCCGCCGCGCTTTTCGTCTCCGCCGCATCCTGGGCCGCCACCCGCAGTGATTCGGTCATGGTAGGCGGCGCCGCGATGTATCCGCAAAAAAATATCGTGGAAAACGCCCTCAACTCTAAGGATCACACCACGCTGGTCGCGGCGGTGAAGGCGGCGGGTCTGGTCGAGACGCTTCAGGGCAAGGGACCATTTACCGTGTTTGCCCCGACCAACGCCGCCTTTGCCAAACTGCCTGCGGGCGCGGTTGATACCCTGCTCAAACCGGAAAACAAGGCGAAACTCACCAGCGTGCTGACCTACCATGTAGTGGCGGGCCAATATGACATGAAGGCGCTGCAGCAGAAAATCAAACAGGGCGGCGGTCATGCTGAACTGAAAACGGTAAACGGTCAGCCGTTATGGATTATGAATAACGGTCCGCACAATATTCAGCTGAAAGATGGTCAGGGGAATATCGCCAATATCAGCACCTATGACGTCTACCAGAAAAACGGCGTGATCGAGGTGATCGATACTGTTCTGATGCCAGAGTAATTGCCTATACTCGAGCTGGCGTCAATTTAATCGGACATGCTATGGACTCAAGCCAGCCTGAGCTGCTGAATACCCTGATAAAAGCGGTCGTTAACGGCGACCGCCTTGCTTTTGAACGACTCTATCGCCTGACCTCCCCTCACCTGTTTGCGGTTGCCTTGCGCACCCTGGGCAATCGCGCCTGGGCGGAGGATGTGCTGCAAGAGTGCTTTATTACGGTATGGCACAACGCCGCCAGCTTTAACAGCGCGCTGAGTTCGCCCCTGACCTGGATGACGCACATTGTGCGCAACCGCGCCATCGATCGCTTGCGCAGCGGCGCGCGGCGCCAGGGCCGCGTGGAGGAGCCGGTCAGCGAGGATCTGGCCTGCCCGACACCGGGCACAGAGAGCGAGGATCGCGCCGATCGTCTCGATCGCTGTTTGAAACAGTTAAGCAGCGAACAGCGGCAAAGCATCTCGCTGGCCTATTATCAGGGCATGTCGCACAGCGATATCGCTGACTGGCTGCAGCAGCCGCTCGGCTCGGTTAAAAGCTGGATCCGTCGCGGTCTGGCGCATTTGCGGGAGTGCGTGGGACGATGAACGTCAAACAAAGGCGTGACGAGGCGCTGGCGGCGGAGTATGCGCTGGGCACCCTACGCGGCCTCGCCAGGCTACGCTTTCAGCGCAGATTAGCCAGAGAGCCTGCGCTGGCCGCCGAGGTGGCGCGCTGGCTCACCCTGCTCAGCGGCATGGATCGCCAGCTCGAGCCGGTCACGCCGCCAGAGGTGGTGTGGAAGAAAATTGCCCTCGCGCTGCCGGCGAAAAAGCCCGCGCCCCGCTATGGGCGTGCGCTTCCCTGGCTAACGGCGGCCGGGCTGGTGTTCGCCGTGCTGCTGTATGCCGTGGCGTTCCGCCCCGCGTCGCTGACGCCGCTCACCGTGCTGAATGGCGCACCCCATGCCGGTCAGTGGATCGTCAGCGCCAGCCGCGCGCGCGACCGCATCACGCTTGCGCCGGTCGACGTCGCCGACGTGGCACCAGACAAGAGCCTTCAGCTGTGGGTGATCCCGGCGGGCGCGGCGCCGGTGTCACTGGGTCTGGTTCAGGCTCACGGCGCCAGCGATCTGGCCATCGCCCGTGCGCCCGCGCTAACAAACGCGGTGCTGGCGGTCAGCCTTGAGCCCAGAGGGGGATCGCCAACGGGCCAGCCGACCGGACCGGTGCTCTACAGCGCGAAGCTATAGGGTGTGCGCGACGGCTCAGGCACCGGGTTTACCTGGGGGCCTGATACTGTTTGAATAATTCAGAGAACCACTCGATAAATACCCTGACCCTGGCGGGAAGATAGCGGCGGTCAGGATAGAGTATGGAAACGGGTTTCGTTACCGCAGGATAATCCGTGAACAATTCTGTCAGCCGGCCAGCCTGAATGTCCGGCGCTAGCGCGGTGCGTAATGCATGGAGCATTCCCAGACCGGCTAAACCGCAGGAGAGCAGCACATCAGAATTGTTCACGCGCATGCAGTAACCTGGGCGTCGAGCGGCCACCTCGCCGTTGATATTAAATTGCCATTCCTGCACCTCCCGACTGTGATCGCTGAAGAAACAGACAGCTTTGTGATGCCTGAGATCGTCCGGCGTCTTTGGCGCGCCATATTTTTCCAGATAGGCGGGTGCCGCACAGGTCACCATTTGCAGCTCGCCCATACGACGCGAAATAAAACTTGAATCAGCCAGTTCACCCAGACGGATCACGCAGTCGACCCCCTCGGAAATGAGATCGGTCAGGCGGTCGGACGCCGACAGAACGATGTCAATCTGCGGATAGCGGGTTTGAAAATCACTCAGCGCGGGGATGAGAATGCTGTGCGCCAGCGCCAGCGGCACGTCGATGCGCAGCTGCCCGCGCGGTGGCTGACGAGGAGAATAGATGGCCATCATATCGTTGACGTCGGCCAGCAGCGTTTTTGCCCGCTGATAAATCTCGTCTCCTTCGGCGGTCACGCTCAGGCTGCGCGTAGTGCGGTGCAAAAGCTTCACGCCCAGCGTCTGTTCCAGCTGCTGTACCGACTTACTCACTGCGGGCCGGTGCAGCTGCAAGGCATCTGCCGCTCGGGTGAAACTGCGCAGCTCAACGACCTGAACAAAGATCTCCATTAACTCAAGCATATTTGAGCGCATAACCTCTCCTCCGCGAAAATTTCCAGCTGACAGCAGAATAGTGCAGCTGAAATTCTACAGGGATTGTTTCTCCTGCAGTAACACTGAACATCTTTTACGTGGCTTTTTGCCCATGGCGCCTTTTTCTATCATGGCCTCCTCTATTGCATTGCTGAGGAAATGAGAGACATGAAAGCATGGTTATTAAAAGATTTTGGCCTGGAAAATCTGCAGCTGGAAGAGGTTGAGACGCCTGTGCCAGGGCCTGGCGAACTGCTGGTTAAAGTCGGCGCCGTTTCGCTGAACTTCAGAGATAAAGCCATTGTGGACGGCTTCTACGAGCCTCATCTTGTGCCCAAGCCGCTGATTCCCGTTTCTGACGCGGCAGGCACCGTGGTTGCCACGGGCGAAGGCGTTACCCGTTTCAGCGTGGGCGACCGCGTCAACTCGCACCTCTATTCCCGCTGGTTAGATGGCGAACCCGCGGCCGATGAACCTGCATGGTGTATTGGCATGCCGTTGCCAGGCGGACTCGCAGAATACATGATTTTGCATGAGGAGAGCGCGGTTAAAGCGCCAGAAAGCATGACCGATGAAGAAGCCGCCACGCTGCCTATTGCTGCGCTGACGGCGTGGTATTCGCTAATGGATATTGGCAAGCTGCAGCCAGGCCAAACCGTTTTAGTGCAGGGAACCGGCGGCGTCTCGGTTTTTGCCGCTCAAATCGCCCATGCCTGCGGCGCTCGCGTGATCGCGACATCCAGTAACGACGCCAACCTTGAGCGCATTAAATCGCTGGGAGCGGATGAGGGCATTAACTATAAACGCTATCCGCAATGGGAAAGCAAGGTGCTCGAACTGACGGATGGCAAGGGTGCCGACGTCACGGTGGATGTTGCCGGCGGCAAGGGTATCAACCAGTCGATTGCGGCAACCAGGGTCGCCGGAACCGTTGCCCAGGTCGGTTTTCTCGCGGGCCAGAAGGCAGATCTGGATTTGATGCCGCTGATTTTCCGCCAGACCACCCTCAGAGGTATCGCGGTTGCGCCTCGCTCCTCTTTCGAGCGAATGAACCCGTTCCTCAATCAGCATCAAATTAAACCGGTTATCGAACAGGTTTATCACTTCAGCCAGGCGGTGGAAGCCTTTGAGCACCTTTCTCGCGGCGCATTTGGCAAAATCGTCATTAAGATGGCGTGCTGATTAGGCTGGGCATGCTCTGATCCGTCTGACAAATTGAGCCCATAAAAAAACCCGCTCAGGGCGGGTTTTTTCATTATCAGTCGAGCTTAGCTGCTCAGACTCTGGTCTTCATCGCGTTTGTAAACGTCGCTGATAATTAGCGCGGCTTACAGCGGGGTGACGTTGCCAGCAGCCGGGCCTTTAGCGCCGTTTTCGATGGTGAAGGAGACTTTCTGACCTTCATCCAGGGTTTTGAAGCTGTCGCTCTGGATAGCAGAGAAGTGTACGAATACATCTTTGCTGCCGTCGTCAGGAGTGATGAAGCCGAAACCTTTATCAGCGTTGAACCATTTTACTAAACCAGTCATTTTGTTAGACATAATACTTCCTTAATTGATGAGCCACTTAGGGTGGCGATGATGGCCTGATAGTATAGAGTGACTTATGGGGCGCTTAGGAGGAGACTCATTAAGAAGAGTATCTGTCGATAACACTTGAACTGAGGACTGCTTTACTAAAACTGCTTTCATAAGGTCTGTAACCAAACCGATGACGCTATTAAGACACAGCCCCTTTTTTTAAGCAACGTTTAATTTTAATTATTTTAACCGCTTACACACCCGGATGGCTAAATGTCCATGCCCCTCTTCCGGCGGGCGCCCTTCCCTGAGCGCTGCTTCTGCCGATAACGGGAGCAGGTTCTCCCTGCTCCCGCACAGGCTATAACTGCAGCTGGCGACCTAAAATCGCATCCGCTTCCTGCAGGGTGACATCCAGCCCTGCAGAAGGGGTAAAGGTCAGCTCGCCGAAAATCACCCTGCCGTTGAGCAGATAGAAGTCGGCCCGAACGAATTTGAAATCCGTGGCGAGCTTCATTGCGCAGGCTTTCATTTTTTCAAAGCCGTCGGGCATCGGTGGGGTCTGGTTGCCGCCGATCAATTCCAGCGTGTCCTCGAAAGGAAGCGGCTGCCAGTTCATATCGAAGTAGTAAAATTTCGGCGTGCCTTTTTCCCGGCCAATACAGACCATCACCGCGTAGGGTTTGCCGTTGAAACAGTAAAATTTATAGTCATCAGGAAAACCGCCGCGTTCATTTTCGATATATTTTTCGCATAAAATTTTGCGGGCGATTTTTTTGTACTGCGGCTCGATAAACAGCGTGGAGAAATCTTCCTTTAGCCACTTATTAAGCTGGCGGTTGGTTTTATCAATATCCAGCTGCGATTTGTCACTACAGATAATGTTATAGCCTGCCCCATGATTACACTTCAGCGCAAACTTTTCCGGCAGGGCATCATAGTCAATTGCCTGTGGCGTGTCGTACACGCCGTAGAGTTCGTTAAGAATATCACCGCACCCTTTTGCGGCGACATACTCCCGCACCTTCACTTTGTCGGCGCATACCGTATAGATGTCACTGTTCAGCTCATTAAATTTGAGCCACTGGATTTTTTCATTAAAATTGGATGGGTTGGTTAAGTTAAGCTTTCTCTTAAATTTAATATAGTAATGAGCCCTGGCGCAAAACTCAGGAGAAAAGTTAGCGCTGGCTTTTAAGGCGGACTTCACTGTGTGTTTTATCATTTTCATGTAAATTATCTCATTTTAAAAATGCTAAGGTGCATTTTGAAGATTGTTTTATCTCTGAAAAAGTAATTAAGAAAGGTGCAGGAGAGGAGTTCCACAGCTAAAAAACAGTATGCGGCGCCCTTGATCCCAAACGCGTGAATCATTAGCCAGGATAAGGGGACGGTTAACAGACAGCATAAAAACATTTTTTTCGCTAAGTAGCCGTATCCCGACTCTTTGATCATATAGCGATAACAAATCGTCCCTAATGAAGAGAACATCGTGCCAACAATAATAATGGGGGTAATGGTGACTGCGGCCAGGTACTGGTCCCCATAGAGCAGATGAATTACCCACTCGCCCAGCAGCCAGAAGCCGCCTAAGGCGATAAGTGAAAACAGGATCACGATGCGGTTGATTTTAATCAGCAGCTTTTCGATGGTCAGCGGCTCTTTCTCGCCATATATCTTTGAAAAAAAGCTGGTTATCAGCGCCAGTACCACAAATGACCAGGCGCCGCCAAGGGTTAGCGCCACGCTGTAGATCCCCAGGTCGGCGTACGAGAGGATGTTGGCCAGAAAAATACCCGATATCTGGGTATAGATATCCGCTGACAGGCTAGACAAAATCAGCGCGCCGCCGGTAGAGAGCATATAGCGGTTATAAACGCCGCCGCCTCGGCTGCTGGCTTTAATCTGCGTGCTGTAATGAAAATAGACGAGGCGCATCAGATAGGGCAGCAGCGGGATAACCACAATCGGAATAGTGAAGGTATAAACCGGCAGTTTAAAGTGGGTGATGCAAAATCGAATCAACAGCGCGACGGATAGCCCTGCTACGTTGGTGAGGGTGTTGATTTTTGATTTTAACTGGGTGTTATTATAAATGGAAAAGAAATCCATTACGATAAAGTAGGTGGCAATGCAGTTCGCCACGCCAAATAAAAACACCAGCGGATCGGTAAAAAAGTAAAGATAGAGCAGCACCGCGCCTGATGAGAGCAGGAAGAAAAAGCGGCGCTGGTTTTGCGTGCGCATCGCCAGAGCGACCCCGGAGCGTGCATTTTCGCTCATGCGTTTAAAGATAATACTCTGCCCACCAAACCATGCCAGGGTTTGCACAAAGAGAAACACAGAGGTGGCGATATTTATCTTGCCAAAGTTATCGGGGCCGATGTACTTCGCCATCAAAGAATTAATATAGATAAGCCCGATAATATTAACGGACTTTTCCAGCATGATCCATATTGCGTTAGAGTACATTTCGTTTCTCACATATACCAATCTTTGCTAACGTAATTAAATAAGTGGATAAGTTATTCCTGAGAAATAATGTGCTGCTTTTTAGTGAGTCAAGAGTGTGGCTGCTTAAATAAAAATAGTGAAGGCTTTTTTCAATTAATCAGATTAAGGGCAGCAGGATGATAATAATAACGCCACCGGTTATTCGTGTTGTATGGTGAGATAGATCAATTCCAATGCCGATTGATCTCCACGCGCCTCGACAGGCGCGCGCCTGATTAATGCCCTGCTCCATTTCTGCGCTGGTCCTGCCGCCTGACAGGCTATTCACGCAAACTGTGCGCTTAACAGCAAATCCTGAGCGTGCTGATTGTCAACGCCTGACTCGCCTCGTAGGCTGCAAATGAATCACTTAAACCGTCTTTGGTTTTAGTGAAACATACATTCTGATTTGTACCCTTTCTCTGGAGTTCGCAATGAAGATTTCTCAATCCGTTCTGTTGCTCCTGCTGCTCTCCGGCTCCGCCTCAGCGCTGGCGGAAAAAATCGGCGTTTCAATGGCCTACTTTGATCAGAATTTTTTGACCATCATTCGCCAGTCCATTGATAAAGAAGCTAAAGCGCGCGGGCTGGAGGTGCAGTTCGAGGACGCGCGCGGCGATGTCGGTCGACAAACCGATCAGCTGCAGGGCTTTATCGGCGCTGGCGTCGACGCGATTATTGTCGACCCGGTGGATTCCGCCAGCACGCCGCAGCTCACTAAGCTGGCGCAGCAGGCGAAAATCCCGCTGGTCTATGTCAACCGCACGCCGGGCGATAAAACCCTGCCGGACGGCGTGGTGTTTGTCGGCTCCGACGAGCGGGAATCGGGCACTTTGCAGATGGAGGCGCTGGCGAAAATGGCCAATTACAAAGGCAACGTGGCGATCATGATCGGCAACCTGACCGACGCCGGGGCGCTGCAGCGCACCAAAGATGTCGAGCAGGTGGTGGCGAAGTATCCCGGCATGAAGGTGGTGCAGAAGCAGCCGGCGAACTATGCGCGCAACGAAGGCATGGATCTGATGCTGAACTGGCTCGGCAACGGTGAGGCGATCGATATCGTGGCGGCCAACAATGATGAAATGGCGATTGGCGCCGCGATGGCGCTGGCTAAAAGCAACAAGAAAATCCTCGTGGGCGGCATCGACGCCACGCCGGACGGCCTTAAGGCGCTGGCGCAGAACAAAATACAGGTGACGGTATTTCAGGACGCGGTGGGCCAGGGCAAAGCCTCTGTTGAAGTGGCGCAAAAGCTGATAAAAGGCGAGAAAGTGGATCCCCACGTCTGGATCCCCTTTGAGCTGGTGACGCGGGATAATATGCAGAAATACGTTGAGAAGAGCCAGTAAGGAGACCCGGAAACCACGCGGTTTCCGGGTCCCACAACACCGACCACCAGCCGGTTAATGCCGTGCGTTAAAAGCTCTGCCACTCGGCGTCGTTGATCACCGCAACGCGCTGCGGCGCGGACGGCGCCTTGCGCAGCTGCTGAGCGGCCACCGGCGCCACCGCGCGCGGCAGCGGACGATCGCTGCCGACGCGGAACTTGCCGACCAGTTCAGTCAGCGCGCTGGCCTGCTCCTGCAGCGACTGCGCCGCCGCCGAGGCCTCTTCCACCAGCGCAGCGTTCTGCTGCGTGACGTCATCCATCTGGTTCACCGCCTGATGCACCTGTGAGATGCCCTGGCTCTGCTCAACCGCCGCCGCGGCAATCTCGCCCACCAGATCGCTCACCTGACGAATCGCATCCTTCATTACGTCCATGTTGCGGCCCACGTCGCTCGCCTGCGCGGCGCCCGCCTCCGTCAGCTGATGAGAAGCCTCAATCAGCGCCTTAATCTCATGCGCGGCGGCGGTAGAGCGCTGGGAGAGGTTTCTCACCTCGCCCGCCACCACCGCGAAGCCTTTGCCGTGCTCGCCGGCGCGCGCCGCTTCGACCGCCGCGTTCAGCGCCAGAATATTGGTCTGGAAGGCGATGCCCTCAATCAGCGAGACGATATCATTCACCTTGCGCGAGCTGCCGCGAATGTTGTCCATCGTCGCCAGCATGGTGGTGAGCGATTCGCCGCTCTTCTCCGACAGGCTGCTGGCGTTGGCCGCCAGCTGGCTCGCCTGACGCGTGTTGTCCGCCGTCTGACGCACGGTTTCGCTCAGCTCGGTCATGCTGGCCGCCGTCTGCTCCAGCGACGCCGCCTGCTGCTCGGTACGTGAAGAGAGATCCTCATTGCCCGCCGTGATCTGCACCGATGCGCTGCTGACCGACTGCGACGCCTGGCTGACGGAGGCGAGCGCCGAGGCGACGCGCTGCATCAGATGGTTAAAGGCGCGTGCCATATTGCCGATTTCGTCGCGACGGCTCTCGTCGGCGCTCAGCGTCAGGTCGAGATGTTCACTCGCCTGCGCCATCACGCCGCCCATCGCCGACAGGCTGCGGCGAATACGCAGGATGGTGAAGGCGGAGAACAGGCCGAACAGCAGCACGGTGACGACGACGCCGCCGATGGTCGCCCACAGCACGGTGGTAAACAGGCTGCGGTTGGTGTCGCGTAGCTGGTTGCTGATGTCGATATTCAGCGTCAACTGCTTCTGATAATCCGCAATCAGCTGACGGATCGCCGCGCCGACCCCTTCGCTGCCCTCAATCAGCCCCAGCGAGAGCGTGTCCTGATGCGCATGTGAGGCGGCGAGGAAGGCTGGCAGGCGATCGTTAATGGCGCGCAGGTTCTCATAGGCGATCGTGGTCAGACGCTTGTCTTCATCATTCGAGATGTCGTGAGCCATGTAGTAGTCGATCTGCGACTTAATCTGCGCCAGTCCGCCCGCAATCTCTTTTTCTACATCGGTAAATTTCGCGTCTTCGGTCTGGCTCTGATGCTTGTAAAGCGTCAGCGCCAGCTGGTTACTCTCGTCAATCATTTTCCCCAGGTCTTTAATCGAGGGGATGGCGTTGGCCTGCACATACTCGAAGCGGTCCTGAAAACCCGACAGCAGCGAGATAGCCAGTACCGCCTGTAAAATAATCGCGCCAAACAGCAGCGTAAATGCCAACAGCAGGCGTTGGGTGATGTTCATCCTGTTCTCCATAAGGTAAGCGTCCCAGCCCTTATGCGTTCAGGGAGGGTTTAGCCCCCTGATCATCGGCAGCCCCGCGCCTTTAATTAATGCTAATTCGCCCCTTCCCGCCGACTTTTTGTAAGGATTGCGTAAGAAAATTAATAAAATTATTTAAGGTTAAAGTAAGGCTGCCGATAACGGATGTTAGCGACTATTACCAAAAGGAGGGGATATGGCAGGCGTTTCTACATTAGGCATTGGTTCCGGGCTCAAGCTGAGCGACATTCTGGACAGCCTCACCACGGCGGAAAAACAGGTTCTGGCACCGGTCTCGAAGCAGCAGACCGCCGCAACCGCCAAACTCTCCGCCTACGGCACCCTGAAGACCGCCGTGCAGGGTTTCCAGACCGCCAACGCGAAACTGCAGGAAGCGGGCCTCTACACCCAAACCACCACCTCCAGCACCACCTCTGCCTTTAGCGCCGACTCCAGCGGCGGCGCCGTGGCGGGTAAATACAGCATCAGCGTGACCCGACTGGCGCAGGCGCAAACCCTGACCAGCGCGGCGCAGCAGGATGTGAAATCGCCGGTGGGCGGCGCGGCGGCCAGCCGCACGCTGAAGATCCTGTCGGAAGAGGGAAAAGAGACGCGCATCGAGCTGACGCAGGATCAAACCTCGCTGACCGCGCTGCGCGACAGCATCAACAAGGCCAACGCCGGGGTCAGCGCCAGCATTATTCGCGTGTCGGACGCCAGCTATCGCCTGTCGCTGACCGCCACGCAGACCGGAACCGGCCACGCCGTGAAGGGGATCAGCGTCGAAGGCGACGATACGCTGCAGGCCTTTATCGGTTTCGATGCGGCGGCCAGCGCCAGCGGTCTGACGCAGAACGTGGCGGCGCAGAACGCCAGCCTGACCATCAATAACGTCAATATCGAAAGCAGCAGCAACGTTATCAGCGACGCGGTGGAGGGGATCACTCTCAAGCTCAACGACGTTACCAGCGGCAACCAGACCCTGAGCGTCGTCAGCGACAGCAGCAAAGCCAAAACCGCCATCAGCGACTGGGTCAACGCCTACAATTCGCTGCAGGATACGATGGCGAGCCTGACCAAATACACGCCGGTCGATGCGGGCAAAGATCAAGACACCAAAAACGGCGCGCTGCTGGGCGACGGCACCCTGCGCATTATTCAGACGCAGCTGAAGGGCATTCTCGCCAACGGTTCAGGATCGGCGATTTACAAAACCCTGACGCAGGCGGGCATTACCAGCGATCCCACCAGCGGCAAACTCAAGCTGGACGGCGATAAGCTGACCAGCGCGCTGTCGGTGAAGCCAGAGGCGATCCGCGATATTTTCGTCGGCGACGGTAAAAAGAGCGGCGTCGCCACCGGCATGGCGAACAGCCTGGGCGCCATCCTCAACAGCAAAGGGGCATTGCAGAGCGCTACCGACAGCATCAGCAAAAAGCTCAACCAGCTCACCGATCAGTACAACCGGGCGAGCAAAAATATCGACGCCACGATCGCGCGTTATAAAACCCAGTTCACCAGCCTGGATATGATGATGAGCAAGCTGAACAACACCAGCTCTTATCTGACCCAGCAGTTCGACAACATGACGAAAAGCGACAAATAAGTTGCTTGCGCGTCCGGCCGGCGCCGCCGGACGCATTTAATGTCACAATTCCCCTTCTCTCCTCTGTAGTCCCACCGTTCCGCTGCCGATAAACAGGAGATGTATTCTGGATACACTTTCAGGCGCGGCGACACGAGATGACTTCTTACGCTTTTCCCCCCTCTTCTGACGGACGCGCGCGCGGCCTGGTCAGAAAACCGATGATGATTATGCTGGCGCTGCTCGCGCTGTCGTTTTTTGCCGCCCTGAGCGCGCTACTCTACGTCGCGGACGATCTCAATGCTAAAGCGGACGCGCGCAGCGGCATGCTGCTGGAAAAGGCGTTCGCCAGCCGCGAAGAGAGCATGCGCTTTCACCTGAGCGACAACGCCGAATGGGGCGAAGCCTATGAGAATCTGCATCGCACGCTCAATCTTGACTGGGCCTGGCGCAACCAAAACCTCGGCGAGTCGATGTTTAAGACCTTCGGCTATGAGGGCGTCTTCGTTATCGCGCCGGATGGCCGCACCCGCTACAGCGTGCTGAACGGGGCGCTGCAGCTGCGTGCGTTTCAGGCCTGGCTGGGCCAGGATCCGCTTAATGCCCTGAAACAAGAGCTGCAGCAGAACGAGGGCAAGTCGCTCTCCCGCTTTGTGCGCGTCGGCGATGAGGTTGCGCTGGTCGGCGCCGCCTGGATCACCACCGGCGGCGATCACAGCGTCGAGCAGACCGGCGGCGCGCCGTCGCTGATGATCTTTGTCGATCGCCTGACGCCGGCAAAGCTCGAGAGCGCGGGCGCAGAATACGGGATTAAAAAGCTGCGCTACGCCGCGCCGCTCGCCGACGCGACGCGCAGTGCCGATCGCTACGGCGTGGCGGCGCTGGGCGGCGTCGTCTCGCTGCGATGGCAGAGCGACAATCCCGGCGGCGCGCTGCTCACCTGGCTGCTGCCGCTGCTGATCCTGCTGATGGGCGCCACCTTTTTTACCGCCACCATGCTGATGCGCAACGCGCTGCGTAAGGCGCGACACAGCGACGTCAGCACCTTTTTGCTGGAGCAGAGCCGCCAGGCGCTTAGCGCCAGCGAGCAGCGCTTTCGCGACGTAGCAGAGAGCGCCACCGACTGGATCTGGGAGGCGGACGCCGAGCTGCGCTTTAGCTGGATCTCGGCGCGCTTTCCGGTAGTGACCGGCTATCACAGCCAGGACTGGCTGCAGCAGCCGCTGAGCGCCTTTCTGCTGGACGACGCCGATCTGCTGCAGCGGCTGCGCCAGCGGGAGGAGCCGGGCGAGCCGCTGACCCTTTCCCGCTGCCGTTACCGCTCCGCGCAGCAGCATATCCGCTACTGCAACCTGACGCTGCGGCCGGTAACGCTGGCGCGCGGCCAGAAGGGCTATCGCGGCACCGCCACCGACGTGACGCTGGAGGTCGAGGCGGAAGCGCGGGTGCGCTACCTCTCGCAGTTCGATGAGCTGACCGGCCTGCCGAACCGCGCGCAGATGAACGCCTGCCTGGCGGGCAAGCTCAACGGCGACCGTCCGCTGGCGGTGATTATGATCGACCTGGATAAGTTTAAGCCGGTTAACGATCTCTACGGCCACGCCGCCGGCGACAGCGTGCTGCATGAGGCCTCGACGCGCTTCAACGCCTGCCTCAACGACGCGGGCATGACCGCCCGGCTCGGCGGCGACGAGTTTGTGATGATCCTGTTCGATAGTGCTGACCGCGAGGCGGTGGAGGATCTCTGCGCGCGCATTATCGCCGCCATCAATCTGCCGTTCGCCGCAGGCGGCGGCGAGGTGTTTATCGGCGCCAGCCTCGGCGTGGCGCTGGCGCCGCAGGATGCCGACAACCCCGGCGACCTGCTGCGCTATGCGGATATCGCCCTGTATAAGGCGAAAAACAGCGGGCGTAATAACTGGGTGTTCTACCAGCGCGACATGGGGGAAAAAATTGTCCAGCGGCGCGAGATGGAGCGCGAACTGCGCGAGGCGATCCAGACCGACCAGCTCAGGCTCGCCTGGCAGCCGCGCTATGACGTGCGCGCCGCCCGCGTCACCGCCTTTGAGGCGCTGGTGCGCTGGCACCACAGGCAGCACGGCATTCTGATGCCCGATCAGTTTATTCCGCTGGCGGAAGAGACCGGCCTGATCGGCGCGCTCAGCGACTGGGTGCTGCTGCGCGCCTGCGCAGACGCGCGCCGCGAGCTGCCGGGCATGGCGGTGTCGGTCAACCTTTCCGCCGTGGAGTTCAGCGACAAAGGCCTGCCGAAGCGTATTCTCGCCGCGCTGGAGGCGAGCGGGCTGCCCAGCAGCCGGCTGGAGATCGAAGTAACGGAAAACGCCATGCTGCAGGATCCCGACACCACGCTGGAGGTAATGCTGGCGATCAAGGCGCTGGGGGTGAAGTTTTTAATCGACGACTTTGGTACCGGCTACGCCTCGCTGAACTACCTGCGCACCTTCCCGTTCGAAGGCATTAAAATCGATAAATCCTTTATCTTCCCGCTCAGCGACTCCTCGCAGGCGCGGCAGATTGTCGAGAACATGGTCGGGCTGGGCAAAGCCTACTCTCTGAGCGTGACGGCGGAAGGGGTGGAAACCGTCTGTCAGATGGAGCAGCTGCAGCAGCTGGAGTGCGACGGGCTGCAGGGCTACTACATCGGCAAACCGCAGCCGCTGGCGCAGGTTGTCGCACAGTATGGCGCCGTGTCGGCGTCATAAGGGTCAGGCGCTGCGCCTCGCCTGATTGCGTCCGCCATGTTTCGCCAGGTAGAGCGCTTCGTCGGCCTGCTCAATCAGCGCCTGGGGTTCAGGACGATCGCTTTCCGGCTGAAAGGTGGCGCAGCCCGCGCTCAGCGTCACGTGTGCGGCAATCGACGAGGAGTTGTGCGGAATATTGCGCGCGCTGACCGCCTTCACCGCCGCGCCGGCGATGCTGAGCGCGTCCGCGCCGGTTGCGCCCGGCAGAATAATGGCGAACTCCTCGCCGCCGTAGCGCGCCACTTTATCGCTGGCGCGCAGCGCCAGCCCTTTCAGCGCGGCGGCGACCGCCTGCAGACAGGCATCGCCCGCGACGTGGCCGTAGGTATCGTTGTAGCGCTTGAAGTAGTCGATATCCATCAGAATCAGCGACACCGGCTGTCCCTGCTGCGCCGCGTCGAGCAGGCTCTGCTGCAGGAAGAGATCGAACTCGCGGCGGTTCGCCAGGCCGGTCAGGCCGTCGGCGTGCGCCAGGTTTTCCAGCGACAGGTTAACCGCCGTCAGCTCATCGCGCAGCCGCGTCAGCTCCTGCTGATAGCGCAGGCTGCGTCGCGCCTGGCTTAGCACGTAGGCGCCCAGCAGCACGATCCCCAGCAGCAGCGCCAGGTCGAGCATCACATCCTCAACCTGTCCCTTGATCCAGTTTCTGAGCAGAGTGTGTTTGTCGTAGCCCGCCGCCACCACCAGCCCATAGCGCTCGGAGCGCGCGAAGCCGAAGATGCGCGCCTGGCCGTCCAGCGCCGCCCGCCACTGTCCGCTGCCCTTATCGGAACTCGCCAGCATTGCCTGAAACAGATGGCTGGAAGAGAGGTTTTTGCCGATATAGCTGTCCGGCATCGGCCGCGCATAGAGCACCGTGCTGTCCGCCAGCATCAGCACCAGCACATCCTGCGGGCCCAGCTCATAGTAGCTGTAGTAGTGGCGGAAATAGTCGACGCGAATGGTGGCCAGCAGCACACCGTTAAAGCCGCCCGCCGCGTCATTGACCCGCAGCGACACCGGGATCACCAGTTCGCCGGTGCTGCGGCTGCGGATCACCGGGCCGATATGGATGCTGTCGCGCGGATTCTGGCGGTGAAAGTGAAAATATTCGCGATCGGCGTTGTTGATGCCTTTGGGGATCTGCCGCTCTGAGGTGGCGATCCATTTGCCGGTGCCGTCGTAGTAGAACAGCCCGTGCAGCTGCGGCAGTCGGCTCGCCAGCTCCTGCATAGTGTCGCTCAGCGCCGCGCCGTTCACGCCCGTCGCCATCTGGCTCAGCAGCTGATGCTGTACTTCGCGCAGCGACAGCTCGGTCTGCAAAATGGTGTCGTCCGCCTGACGCGCCTGCGACAGCGAAAGATTCACCGCCATCTGTTCAGACTGAATCAGGGTATCGCGCCAGGCTTCACGCATGGTCCAGAGGTTCAGCCCGGTGACCGCAATGGTCAGCAGCAGCCCGGCAAGGGCAATACTTCGGGGCAGCGAGCGATTTAACGACGTCGCCCGGTCGGTTCTCCTTCTGAATTTCATGTCCCGCCTCTTTAAAATGCTTCCCATGAGTTAAGCACAAGGATCGGGGAAAAGAGCAGGAAACCACAGGCGTGATAGGGGGTAAAGAGGAGCGCGGCGCTTCAACACGCCCTCAACTGACAGGAAAAATAAAACATTCACACTTCATTACGTTAACCCCTAAGTAACTAATTCAAAAGCAAACGCGGTGGTGAATAAGCGAAACGGCAAGTAAAACAACATTTTATACTGTATCATTTTAGACCGCACAGGTTCAGACTGGTTATTCATCCACTGTTGAACACGGTGGCTATTCGCTCTCCGATCAAGGACAGCACATGACCTATTCTTCAGAAACCATCTGCGCCCTCTCCGGCGCCGCGCCTGTTAATTTAAAACGCTGGTCGCGAAGCGGCTTTATTCATAAGCACGCGTCAGGCCACTCATGGACGTACGCACAGCTGCAGCAGGTGCTCGATATGACGCGCCTCACCAGCCAGGGCGCGACCATCAGGGAGATCAGAACGGCGCAGGCCAGCGCGCATCCGATCCGCACCGGCGGCTGGGCGGCGCGGCGCGGGGATATGATCTGGCAGCTGGAGTTCGGCAGCGAGCAGTCGCTGAGCGTGCTGCTGCGCAAGCTGTCGAGCAACTTTACCGGCGACGATTTCGTGCTACAGCTGCTGCTGCCGCTTAATCAGTGGCTGCGCGACGATACGCGCGCCGGCGCTAACCGCCGCCTCGAGCGTTTTCACCTGTTAATGGTCGCCTACGCGGGTAGGCTGACGCGCCTTGCCACACGCGCCGCCGCCGTTCCGCTGCTGCTGGAAAACGTCAGCGAGAAAAATAACACTGAGATCTGGCTCGAAGCGATCAGGCTAAGCGGCCAGGGCTTTTGCGTGGAGGTGCGGCCGTTCAGTGCGGTTCTCCATCCCGCCTCTGCCCATCAGCATCACCTGCTATGGTGCGGCGCCGGCATCACCGAGCTGATGCATCAGCACTATCTGACCTCGCTGGACAAAGGCCATCCAGTGCTGCTTTGCGGCCCCGATCGCCGGGTTCATCATCTCTATCCGCAGCTCCCCGCGGTCGCCTGAGCGGCCGCCTTTCCCCCCTTTTCTTCCGCTTCGTCCCACGCCGAATTAAGCCGCAGCGATTACACTTACTGAGTCCCTTTCACCAGGAGGTTATATGTCTCAGGTTTCTCTACGCTATCGCCTCGGCGACGACGAGGTGGGTCGGGTCGGCTATGGCGCAATGCAGCTCGCCGGCCCCGGCGTCTTTGGGCCGCCGAAAGATGAGGCGCGCGCCATTCAGGTGCTGCGCGACGCCATCGCGGCGGGCGTGCGCCATATCGACACCAGCGATTTTTACGGCCCGCATCTGACTAATCAGCTGATCAAAAAGGCGCTGCATCCTTACCCGGAAGATTTGATTATCGTCACTAAAGTCGGCGCGCGCCGCGATGAGAAAGGGGGCTGGCTGCCCGCCTTTTCGCCGGATGAGCTGGTGAGCGCGGTGGAAGATAACCTGCGCAACCTCGATCTCGGCGTGCTGGAAGTGGTCAATCTGCGCAGCATGATCAATCCGCAGAAACCGGCGGAAGGCTCGCTGGAGCCGCAGCTCAAGGCGCTGATCGCCCTGAAAGAGCAAGGAGTAATCCGTCATATCGGGCTGAGCAACGTCACGGCGCGGCAGGTAGAAGAGGCGCAGCAGCTGACCGAGATCGCCTGCGTGCAGAACCTCTACAACCTGGCTAACCGTGGCGACGACGCGCTGATCGACCAGCTCGCCGCGCAAAACATTGCCTATGTGCCCTTCTTCCCGCTCGGCGGCTTTACGCCGCTGCAGTCCACCCAGCTGACCCAGGTGGCGCAGCAGCTTAACGCCACGCCGATGCAGGTGGCGCTCGCCTGGCTGCTGCAGCGCTCGCCGAACATTCTGCTGATCCCTGGCACCTCGTCGCCGGAGCATCTGCGCGAGAACCTGGCGGCGGCGCAGCTCAGGCTGCCCGACGAGGCGCTGGCCGTCCTGAATGAGATAGGCAAATAACCGGGCCGCCTGCGCGGCCCGTCCTTATCGCAGCGCGCCTGAGGTTTCTACAGGCGCCTCGCACAGCTCCAGCTCAACCGGAATGCTTTTATAGGCCGGAATGCCGCTCTCGGTGTCGTGGCTGTCGAGCGGCACCATCACGTTGGCTTCGGGATAGTAGGCCGCCACGGAGCCCGGCGCCATGTCATACACCACCACGGTGAGGTTATCGAGCCGGCGTCCGGTGCGGTTGCCCTCGGGATCGAGCGCCACCATATTGACCTTATCGCCGACGCGGAACTGGCGTTTCTCCGCCTCGTCCGCCGCCATAAACAGCACGTCGCGCCGACCGGTCACGCCGCGATAGCGATCGTTCAGGCCGTAGAGCGTGGTGTTGTACTGATCGTGGCTGCGCAGCGTGGTCAGCACCAGATCGTGACACACCAGCGAGCGCGGATCTTCATTGATGCCCTGCATCACCTTGAACTGCGCCTTGCCGCTCGGCGTCAGCCATTTACGCTGCGACGCCGCCACCGGCAGGCGGAAGCCGCCCGGCGTCAGGATGCGGTTGTTAAAATCCTCGAAGCCGGGGATCACCGCCTCGATGGCGTCGCGGATAAAGCTGTAGTCGCCGACCATTTTGTCCCAGTCGACGCGCGAGTCGCGCAGCGTCGCTTTCGCCAGCGCGGCGACCAGCGCCGGCTCCGACTTCAGATGCGGCGAGGCGGGTTTCAGGGTGCCGCGCGAGGCGTGCACCATCGACATCGAATCTTCTACCGTAACGCTCTGCTCGCCTGACGCCTGACGATCGATCTCGGTGCGGCCCAGCACCGGGAAGAGATAGTTATGTTTGCCCAGCAGCAGATGCGAGCGGTTAAGCTTGGTGGCCATATGCACCACCAGGTCGAGCTTGCGCATCGCCTCAAAGGTGACCTGCGGATCGGAGATCGCCTCCGCCAGATTGCCGCCGAGGCAGAGCAGCGCTTTGGCTTTGCCGTCGCGCATCGCCTGAATCGCCGCCACCGCGCCGTGGCCGTGCTTCTGCGGCGGCTTAAAGCCGAACGCCTTCTCAATATTATCCAGCATCCACTGCGGCGGAATTTCGGTAATGCCGACGGTGCGATCGCCCTGCACGTTGGAGTGACCGCGTAACGGACAGACGCCAGCGCCGCGCTTGCCGATATTGCCGCGCATCAGCAGCAAATTAGCGATCTGCTGCACGTTTTGCGTGCCGTACTGATGCTGGGTAATGCCCATGCCGTAGCAGATAATGGTGCTTTCCGCCGCGGCGTAGAGATGGGCGATATTCTGGATCTCATCGCGCTCCATCCCGGACACCTTGAGGATATGCGCCCAGTCGGTGGCCTCAAGGTCCGCCTTCAGCGCCGCGAAGCCCTCGGTGTGTTCGTTAATAAAGCTTTCGTCGATCACGCCCGGCTCGCCCGCCGCCAGCGCCTTCTCATGCATCGCCAGCAGGCACTTCATCACGCCCTTCAGCATCGCCGCGTCGCCGCCGACGCGCACCTTATAGTAGGTCGAGGCGAGCTGGGTCGATCCCATCGACAGCATCTCAATCGGGCTTTGCGGCGAAGTAAAGCGCTCGAGGCCGCGCTCGCGCAGCGGATTGATCGCCACGATGGTTTTGCCGCGCTTCGAGACGTCACGCAGCGTCGCCAGCATGCGCGGATGGTTGGTGCCGGGATTATGGCCGATGCAGAGCACCAGATCGCAGTGATCGAAGTCCTCCAGCTCGACCGTGCCTTTGCCGACGCCGATAGACTGCGGCAGCCCGACGCTGGTCGGCTCGTGGCACATATTGGAGCAGTCGGGAAAGTTGTTGGTGCCATACTCGCGCGCGAAGAGCTGCCAGAGAAAGGCGGCTTCGTTAGAGGCGCGGCCCGAGGTGTAGAATTCGACGCTGTCGGGATCCTCATAGCTGCGCAGCAGCGCGCCGATTTCATCGAGCGCCGTTTCCCATGCAATGGGCTGATAGGTGTCGCTGGCGGCGTCATATTTCATCGGGTGGGTCAGCCGCCCTTCGCCCTCAAGCTCAAAGGCGTTGCGCTGCCAGAGTTCGCTGACGGTATGCGCGGCGAAAAATTCCGGCGTGGTGCGCTTGCTGGTCGCCTCCCAGGAGACGGCTTTGGCGCCGTTTTCACAGAATTCAAACGAGGAGCGATGCTGGGGATCGGGCCAGGCGCAGCCTGGGCAGTCGAATCCGTCTGGCTGGTTAACTTTGAACAGCGCAATCACATCCTGCTTCACCGACATCTGACCACGGATGGCATCCGCCACCGCTTTCAGCGCGCCCCAGCCGCCTGCCGAACCGCCATAAGGCGCAATACCAATATTTCTGTTTTGATGTTTCATACGACGTTGCTCTCCAGTGCTAAACCCTTTTAGCGTAGGCGAGCAGGCGGCGACAGCGGCAGCGACGATGCCAAAGATGTTAAATTTATTCTTTCAGGATGTTACCGCGTTACGCATAGTCTGCCCCGCGCGCCAGGTAGCCGATACGGTAGATCTCGCCCTGCGCCGCAGGTGGGTGGGCGCTGAAATCAGCCTGCAGCAGCGACTGGCCCGACAAGTCCCAGCCCACCAGCGCGGCGTTGGGGGTCAGCGCGGCGAGATCGCTGTAGGGCGCCAGCGGCTGGTGCCGCAGCCGCGCGTAGCACGCGCCGCGCAGGGTCTCGGGAGTCGGTACTTTCAGCGCGATGCCGCTGTGCAGCTGCGGCCAGCCGAAATCCGCCACCAGCCTGGCGAAGCCGTCGCTTTGTAGAAACCGCGTCAGGCCCGCCGTGTCGCGCCACAGATAGAGCGGCGCGTAGCGATTCGCCTGCGCGCCTTCATCGCGGCGCGCATAAAGATAAGCCTTAAACAGCAGATCGGGGAAGTTGTCCAGCTTTGCGCCGTTTTGCGCAATGCGCCGCTCGATAATCGCCATATCGTAGTCCGCCGGCAGCGTAAAGCCGTAGTGCATCACAATCATGGCGCCTCCTCAGCATAAAGCTGGCCGTTGCTAAAGCTCCAGTCGCTGACGTGGTTGAACTGGATCACCACCATCACGTCATCGGGATCGACGCCGAGCTGCTGCTGTAGCCGCTGCGCCAGCAGGCGGCAGAAAGCGGACTTCTGCGCCGTGGCGCGCGGCCTGCCCGCCAGCACGGTAAACAGCATGAAATTATCGCCGCGCGTGCCGCTCAAATAGTGGCGGTCATAAATGCGCTGCGACGCGGACGGTGTCTCGATAATCTGAAAGCGGTCCTGCGCTGGCACATCGAAGGTCTCGACCAGCGTCTGATGCAGGATGGCGGAAATTGCCGCGATACGAGCTTCGCTGCATCCCTGATACAGCGTGATGCGGGTCAGCGGCATGGTTCTTGCTCCTCAGGCAGATAGCTCAGCGCGCAGACGGCGGCAGGCCAGCCGGCATAGAACGCCAGGTGGGTAAAAAGTTCGCTCAGCTCCGCGCGGCTGACGCCGTTTTCTTCGGCGAAGCGGATATGCCAGCCGAGCTGCGCGTCGCGCCCCAGCGCGGTCAGGCAGGCCAGGGTAATCAGGCTGCTTTCGCGCGGGGTGAGCGTTTCTCGCTGCCAGATATCGCCGAACAGCAGGTTTTGGGTGATCTCAGCCAGTTTCGGCGAAACCTGTTCAAGCGTGTGTCGATCGAGTGGACGATGCATAGCGGCTCCTTGTTTTGCGCTCCCGCTCACTCTGCTCTTCTGCTACCATCCTGAAAATCAAATTATCTGGCACTTATCATCCCGAAAGTCAGGACAATATGAGCAAACTTCCCCTTTCTCTCGATCTGGACGCGCTGCGCAGCTTCGTCGCGGGCGTCGACTATGGCAGTTTCGCCCTTGCCGCTGAGCGGCTGTGCCGCTCTACCTCCGCCGTTAGCGCGCAGTTGAAGAAGCTGGAGATACAGTGCGACGCTGAGCTGATGACCCGACAGGGGCGCAAGCTGGCTCTGACGCCCAGCGGCGAGCTGCTGTTAAGCTATGCGCGCCGTCTGCTGGCGCTTAATGATGAGGCGCAGCGCGCCCTGCGCGGCGAACTGCTTAACGGCGAGCTGCGCATCGCCATGCAGGAGGATTTTGGCGAATCGATCATGCCGGGGCTGCTCAGCCAGCTCAGCCGCCAGCATCCCGGCCTGACGATCACCGCGCGTATCGACCGCAACCGCGCGCTCCGCCAGGCGGCGGCGGAGAGGAGCGAAGAGCTGGCGCTGCTGTGGCAGCCGGAGCAGGCCATCGACGAGAGTGACTATCTGGGCGAGTGCCCGCTGGTGTGGATCGCCTCGCCGCAGTTCGACGTCCGGGCGCGGCTGGGGCGCGGTGAACCTTTACCGCTGGTGATGTTTGATGCCCCCTGTCAGATGCGCAGCCGGGCGATCGCCGCGCTCGATCGCGCCGGCATCCGCTGGCGCGTGGTCTTTACCAGCCTCAGCCTGAGCGGCATCTGGGCCGCGGTGCAGGCGGGCCTCGGCGTCACCCTGCGCTCGCCGGTCGGCCTGCCGGACGCACTGGCGACGGTGGCGGATCCGCTGCCCGCGGCGGGCGCCATCGGCGTGACCCTGTGGCAAAACCACCAGCTGGAGGCCAACGCGCGCCAGCTGCTGTTCCGCTCTGTTTCCGCCGCGCTACAGCCCTGGCTGCTGCGCTAAACATTTTGCTGTGAACAATTTCGTTTAAATATGTTTCCCGCACGTAAGGTTAAGCCTTTTATATAACTTAACCTTCGCGCAGCGTTTTAATTTAGCGGGTGATAATTTTTAGCGCGTCCTTTGTTTATATCATCAACAAAAAAGGCGTTTAATTGCCTGTTTCTTCTTCGGTTAGCGCCTTTAAACCGCTGGCTGTCGCCTCTGTGTCACACCGCTTTAACACAGGCGTCATCAGGCGCGCGCGGGCTTTTCGCCCTGGCGGCGTCAGCCTTTAAATAAGCGCAAAGCTGTCGGTGCAAAATAAAAGATTGAGCCCGAATCGTAAAAGCTCTATATTGGCCGCGCCTAAAATCAGGTAACCCGTTTTTTTACATTTATTCAACTGCGGCACACGCGATTGCCCCGGTTGTAGGAGAGATATGATGACGGATAAAGTCCGTATTGATTCTTTAGATGCCACTTCAAACGCAAACAATGAAACCTATTTGGCCCGTCAGGCCGAGTTCGAATCAAACGTCAGAAGTTATCCCCGCAAATTACCGTTAGCGATCACCCAGGCGAAAGGCGTATGGATCACCGACGCCGACCAGAAAGAGTACCTCGACTGCCTGGCAGGCGCGGGCACGCTGGCGCTGGGTCATAATCATCCTGACGTGCTGCAGAGCATCCAAAATGTCATTACCAGCGGCTTGCCGTTACATACTCTCGATCTGACAACGCCGTTAAAAGATGCGTTCTCTGAATACCTGCTGTCGCTGCTGCCGGGCCAGGGTAAAGAGTACAAGCTGCAGTTCACCGGTCCGTCCGGCGCGGACGCGGTTGAAGCGGCGATCAAGCTGGCGAAAAAAGCCACCGGCCGTTCCGGCGTTATCGCCTTCTCTGGCGGCTACCACGGCATGACCCACGGCGCGCTCGCCGTGACCGGCAACCTGTCGCCGAAAGAAGCGGTCAACGGCATGATGCCGGAAGTGCAGTTTATGCCCTATCCGCACCTCTACCGCTGCCCGCTGGGCATCGGCGGCGACGCGGGCGTGAAAGCGCTGACCTACTACTTCGAAAACCTGATCAACGACGTGGAAAGCGGCGTGCGCAAACCGGCGGCGGTGATCCTCGAAGCGGTTCAGGGCGAAGGCGGCGTGAACCCGGCGCCAGCCGAGTGGCTGCAGCGCATCCGTAAAGTGACTGAAGAGCACGGCATCCTGCTGATCATCGACGAAGTGCAGGCGGGCTTCGCGCGCACCGGCAAATTCTTCGCCTTCGAGCACGCCGGCATTCAGCCAGACATTATCGTGATGTCGAAAGCGGTCGGTGGCGGTCTGCCGCTGGCAGTTCTGGGCATCAAGAAGCAGTTTGACGCCTGGGCGCCGGGCCACCACACCGGCACCTTCCGCGGCAACCAGCTGGCGATGGCGACCGGCCTGACCACGCTGAAGATCCTGAAAGAGCAAAACATCGCCGACAAAGTGGCAGAGCAAGGCGAGTGGCTGAAAGGCAAGCTGGCCGAGATGCAGAAGCGCTTCCCGGTGATCGGTCACGTGCGCGGCCTGGGCCTGATGATCGGCATCGAGATCGTCAAGCCGAACGAAGCGAAAGATCAGCTCGGCTGCTATCCGGCGGACGGCGACCTCTCTGCGCTGCTGCAGAAGAAGTGCTTTGAAGCGGGCCTGATCCTCGAGCGCGGCGGCCGTCACGGCTGCGTGCTGCGCCTGCTGCCTTCCCTGCTGATCACCAACCAGGAGCTGGAGGTGTTCCTCGACAAGTTCGAGCAGGCGCTGCTGGCCGCTGGCGTGCAGCCGGTTTAAGTGGAGCGGAACTGAATCATGTCTGAATTAAATCCGATCCTGGCCGGTTCGACGCAGAGTATCGAAGCCTATCAGCAGGTGATCGAGCAGAGCAGCAAAGCCGTGGTTGAATGGCTTAAGCAGCCTGAAATGTATCAGGGCAAAACCGTCGCCGAACTGCGCGAGCGTATTGCGCTGGACTTCAACCCGACCGGCCTGGGCAACCAGGCCGCCATCGAGCGCGCGGTAGAGTTTTTCCTGAAAGACAGCCTGGCGGTGCATCACCCGCAGTGCGTGGCGCACCTGCACTGCCCGAGCCTGGTGGTGAGCCAGGCGGCAGAAGTGCTGATTAACGCCACCAACCAGAGCATGGACTCCTGGGATCAGAGCCCGTCGGCCACCATCATCGAGATGAAGCTGATCGAGTGGCTGCGCGCCCAGGTCGGCTATGAAGCGGGCGACGCGGGCGTTTTCACCAGCGGCGGCACCCAGAGCAACCTGATGGGCCTGATGCTGGCGCGCGACGCCTTTTTCGCCCGTCAGGGACACTCGGTGCAGCAGGATGGCCTGGTCGGCGACCTGCGTAAGCTGAAGGTGTTCTGCTCCGAGCACGCGCACTTCTCCGTGCAGAAGAACATGGCGCTGCTCGGCCTCGGCTACCAGTGCGTCACTCAGGTGAAGACCGATCAGTACGCCCGTATGGACGTTACCGATCTGGCAGAGAAGATCGCCCAGGCGAAAGCCAACGGCGAACAGATCCTGGCGATTGTCGCCACCGCAGGCACCACCGACGCCGGCGCGATCGATCCGCTGCGCGACATCGCCGCGCTGGCGGCCCAGAACAATATCTGGGTGCACGTCGACGCGGCCTGGGGCGGCGCGCTGCTGCTGTCGGAGAAATACCGCGACTATCTGGACGGCCTGGAGCTGGTGGATTCCGTCACCCTGGACTTCCACAAGCAGTATTTCCAGACCATCAGCTGCGGCGCGTTCCTGCTGAAAGACGCGGCGAACTACGAGCTGATGCGCTATCAGGCGGCCTATCTCAACTCTGAGTTTGACGAAGAGGCGGGCGTGCCGAATCTGGTCTCTAAATCACTCCAGACCACGCGCCGTTTCGACGCGCTGAAGCTGTGGATGGGTCTGGAAGCGCTGGGGCAGAAGCAGTACGCGGCGATCATCGATCATGGCGTCACGCTGGCGCAGCAGGTGGCGAAATATATCAGCGCCCATCCGCTGCTGGAGCTGGTGATGAAGCCGCAGCTGGCGAGCGTGCTGTTCCGCTTCCATCCGGAAACCGGCTGCCGCGATCTGGCTGAAACCGCGCTGTTGAACCAGCGCATCGGCGACGCGCTGCTTGAATCGGGCCGCGCCAACGTCGGCGTGACCGAGCACAACGGCGTAACCTGCCTGAAGCTGACGCTGCTCAATCCGACCGTGACGCTGGAGGACATTAAAGTCCTGCTGGCGCTGGTGGAAAAAACCGCGAAGCCGCTGGTAGGCTAACCGCCTGCGCAGTGACGAAAAGCCGATAACCCTGTTATCGGCTTTTTTCTTGCCCCTATTTCTTGAACAGTTCCGGCGCCCACAGGCTGGGGTTCACCTCTTCAAACTGCGCGCGCACGAAGTGCTCTTTCAGATGGTAGGGTACGGTGCAGTCAAAGATGGTTTTGCTGGTGGTGCCTTTGGCCATGATGCGCGGATCGTAGAACGGCTGCTGTGACGGATCGAGCACGTGACCGGCAACGCCCGGCACGAACAGCGTGTCGAGATCGCCAACGTAGCGCGTCTGCATCGCCCAGAGCACGTCGTCGCTATCGAAAATATCGACATCCTCATCCACCAGAATCACGTTTTTCAGCTCGCGGTAGACCGCCAGCGCAATCAGCGCCGCCTGGCGCGTCATGCCGTCATCCCCCGCGTTGCGTTTTTTCACCTGCAGGATGGCCAGAAATTTGCCGCCGCCAGCGCTGTGCGCATAGACGTTTTTCACCAGCCCCGGCAGCGCGTCTTCGCACTCAATATGGATGCTCGCCTCGGTGGGAATGCCCGCCAGGCTGACGTGCTCTTCACCCGGCCCCACCAGGGTTTGCAGAATCGGGTTGCGGCGCGTGGTGATCGCCTTGACCTTGATCACCGGCAGCGACGGGTTGGCCTCGCCGGTGTAGCCAGGAAACTCCGGCATCGCCTTGCCGGTGTGGCTGTTCTGATCCTCTTCGACGCGCACGTTGGGCAGGATCTCCCCTTCTATCACGATCTCGGCGCGCGCGATGGCGCGCTGATTAACGCTTAAACACTCCACCAGCTCTACCGGCTTGCCGCGCAGGCCGCCCGCCACGCACAGCTCGTTAAAGCCGAACGGCGTGGTCGGCGCTTCAAACTCTGCGCCGATATAAATGGCCGGATCCAGCCCCATATTGATCGACACCGGCAGCGGCTTGCCGGCCGCCTCCGCTTTCTGGCGGAACGCGTCGATGTGGCGGCCCGGCGCGAAGAAAATGGAAAGCTCATCTTTGCTCTGCACGCAGAGGCGATGAATGGTGACGTCTGCATTATCGCGATCCTGCGGATCGCTGCCGAGCACCAGGCCGAGGCAGAAGTAAGGGCCGGCGTCCTCGCGGGTGTTGGTCGGCGCAGGCAGAATTTTGCGCAGGTCGAAGCCCTCGTCATCGGCGCGATAGACCACTTCCTGGCAGGGTGCCTGCGCCCGCTCGACCATCACCGGCGGCGTGACGTTGCGGCGCGCCTCCGCCATCTGGATCCCCAGCTCGCGCACCGGCGCGCCCAGCAGCGCGCTGACCCGCTCGCGGCTCGCCATCAGCCCCACCAGCACGCGGGCATCGGCAAAGCCCTTGATCTTGTTGAAGGTCATCGCTGGCCCGATGCGGGTGGGACGCATCACGGTGCCGCCCGCGCCGATATAGCGATAGACGCCCGCCAGTTCGGCGATGGGATCGACCTCGCGATCGGTTTCGATATAGTGTCCCGGCAGGCTTTTCAGCAGCGCGATAGCGGAGCGCAGATCGTTGACCGGCGGCACCTGCCAGCCCTGCGGATGTGGGTCACCCGGTTTGACCACGCGGTAGCTGTTAGGTTTTTTCTGCGGCATGGTGGCTTCTCCTTAAGCGCTTTCGAGAAAGTTTTTCAGGTGAAACAGCACCTCGCCCCAGTAGGTGTTGCAAAACGGCAGGTGCGCGTCGTTCGGCGCCCATTCGCCGTGGGACAGCGCCACCAGCGTGCGGCCGTCATCCAGGTCGGCGAGGGTAAAGGTCAGGGTTTTGCCTGGCTGGCTGTCGGTTTCCACCAGCGAGGTCTGCACGATGCGCGCATTGGCCTCCAGCGTTTCGGTGCGCCAGCTAAAGTGGGTGTCGCTTTTCGGACGCAGAGTCAGGATCGCGCCTTCGGCGATCTCCCCTTCGACTTTACCCGCATGCCAGGCGGCCATCTGAGCGATGTCGGTCAGGGCGTGGTAAACCGCGGCGCGCGGCGCGGCGATCTTAATGGCGTGATGAAGCGTGATCATAAGTAGCCTCGATTGATGCGGCCCTGGCGGGCCGGTAAATGGGAATGAGAATCGAGGAAAGTATAGGAAGGTTCAGAGCGCCATCCGTTGCGCTTCCGTATGTATTTGTTACAAAAGGCGTAGAAAACGCAAAATGATCATTTCAGCGCACGCGCTTTCACCGGCCCCGCCGATCTGACCTTCATCAGCGTCATCGCCATCGCGCTTAGCGCCAGCAGGATCAGCACCGCGCCCAGCGCCGCCATGGCGTGAAAGCCCGCCAGCCGAAACAGCCAGAGTCCAAGGATGCCGCCGCCAAGAAAGGAGAAAATGGTGGTCAGGTGCGTTTTCAGCTGTTTCTTCTGCGCATGCGCCTGCTTTGACGGGTCGCGCCGCAGCAGGGCGCTGAGCACCGAGGCGAGCGAAATGCCGGCGTCGGTCAGGGTGCCGGTGATATGGGTGGCGCGCACCCGTCCGTTAGAAAGCTGGGTCGAGGTAGAGTTGTGCACCCCCATCAGGAAGCCGAGCAGCACCAGTACCTCGCGGTTATTGCCGGAGGAGTAGAAAAAGATCTCAAACAGCGACAGGCAGAGCAGCGCCACCCCTTCCGCCGCCAGCACCAGACAAAAAATGGTGCGCAGGTTATTTTTGATCCCGGCGATCACCGCCAGCCGGGCGGTGACCGCACCGGCGACAAACGCCAGCAGCAAACTGCCGAGAAAGGCGAAATCGCGCAGATCGCTGTTATTCACTTCGCTGGAGAGCTGCGAGGTGTTGCCCGACATATGTGAGGGAAAAAAACCAAATGCGCCTAACGCCATGGCGTTCAGCAAACCGGCCGCCGTCGCCAGCCAGACAGCAAGATAACGGTCTTCCGTATGCGATCGCTCTCGCTTCATTTTTATTAACATTCACGCTTCACCTTTTTTATTATTACCTGAGCTTAAGCGTAGGGAGAAATGCGATCCTTGTCACAGCGTGTAAGTAAAAGGAGTTAATAAAAATGTTAAGTAACTTAAATAAAAAGCGGTTAACTCAGTTAATGTAAAGACGCGGTGGCGTAACGGGAATGTCAATCAGCGGCGGGAGCTATTTTGCGCCAGCCGAGAGCAGGCTGGCGCAGAGAGAAACGCTTAGCGACGCGATCTGACCACCTGATAGCGGCGGGTAAAATACTCCACCGGCGCGCTCCAGACGTGAACCAGACGGGTGAAGGGAAATACCAGAAAAATGGTCATGCCGAGGATCAGGTGTACGCGGTAAATCCACTCTACCCCATCCAGCCACGTTGACGCGCCACCCTGGAAGGTGACGATCGCCTGCGCCCAGCCGACCAGCTTCATCATGCCTACCCCGTCCAGATGATGCATTGAGAAGAGAATCGACGACAGCCCCAGCGTGCACTGCACCACCAGAATGCCGAGGATAACGATATCGGCGCGGGTCGAGGTGGCCCGGATGCGCGGGTTGAGCAGGCGGCGCTTCAGCAGCAGAAAGCCGCCCACCAGCGTCATCACGCCGAACACCCCGCCAGCAGCCATGGCGATTTTCTGCTTGGTGGCGATGGCGAGAAACGGCTCATACATCCAGTGCGGCGTCAGCAGGCCGAACAGATGGCCGAAGAAGATGCCGAGAATGCCGATGTGAAACACGTTCGAGGCGAAGCGCATCCCCTTTTTATCCAGCATCTGGCTGGATGAGGCGCGCCAGGTGTACTGGCCGTAGTCATAGCGCAGCCAGCTTCCCACCAGAAACACGGTGCCGCACAGGTAGGGGTAAATATCAAAGAACAACACGTTTAAATAGTGCATCAGGCTGTTCCTCCAGCGGAGAGATCAAGGTATTGCGGCGCGGTGTCATCGCGAAAGCGCCGCTGATGTTGCCGTTGCGCCGAGCTGTCGCAGGCGTTGCTGTCGATAAATTTCACCTGCTCCTCTTCCCACACCGCGTCCATCGCGGCGGGGGTGTCATCGCGCGTTTCGCTGGCGACCTGCGCCGCCACGCTGGCGCTACGCAGCGGGCTGTTCGCCACCCGCAGCAGCGCGTCGAACAGCGCGCCGAAGTCGCTGCCGCGCTCGTTGAGCCGGGCGCCGAGCAGCGCCAGAATCGGCGCCACGTCGAGCAGGCCCTGCTGCGCCTCCGCCTCGGGCTGCATGCTGAGGTATTCCAGATAGAGCGGCAGATAGTCCGGCAGCTCGCGGCAGTTCAGCTCCAGTCCGGCGCGCGCATACTGCGCCATCAGGTCGACCATCGCCTGGCCGCGATCGCGCGACTCCGCGTGCACATGCTCGAACAAGAGCAGCGAGGTGGCGCGGCCGCGCTCGAACAGCGCGCACCAGTCCGCCTGCCTGTCGAGCGGCGGCATGGCGAAGTAACTGTCGACAAAGGGCAGCAGTGCCGGATCCTGCGCGCTGACCAGATCGCGCAGCTCCTGCTGATGCTGCCAGAGGCTCTCGTCGGGATACTCCAGCAGCAGGCCGATGATTTTTATCAGCGCCATTATTCGCCTCCCGCCTGGTCGCCGATATTGATCGCGTCAATACGGCGGCTGTTGAACAGGTTGAATTTGGTGTCGCTGCCGTGGCAGCCGTCGCCAAAGGTGAAGCCGCAGCCATTGCGCTCCGGGAACGCCTCGCGCGCCAGCTCGCGGTGGCTGCTGGGGATCACGAAACGATCTTCGTAGTTGGCGATCGCCAGGTAGCGGTACATCTCCTCGGCCTGCGCGACGCTCAGTCCGACTTCGTCCAGCGCGCGGGTGTCGTCTGCCTTCTCCACGCTCTGCGCGCGTTTGAAGTGACGCATCGCCATCATGCGCTTCAGCGCGCGCAGCACCGGGCCGGTATCGCCCGCGCTCAGCAGGTTGGCGAGATACTGCACCGGGATGCGCAGGCTTTCGACGTCCGGCAGCACGCTGCTCCTGGACACCAGCCCGCCCGCGTCGGCCACCGACTGGATCGGCGACAGCGGCGGCACGTACCAGACCATCGGCAGCGTGCGGTATTCCGGGTGCAGCGGCAGCGCCAGCTTCCAGTCCATCGCCAGCTTCCACACCGGCGACGCCTGCGCCGCGTCGATAACGCTTTGCGGAATGCCCTGTTTCAGCGCCTCCTCGATCACCTGCGGATCGTGAGGATCGAGGAAGACGTCGCACTGGCGTTGATAGAGATCGACCTCCTGCTCGGTGCTGGCCGCGTCGGCAATTTTATCGGCGTCATAGAGCAGCACGCCTAGATAGCGGATGCGGCCGACACAGGTTTCCGAGCAGACGGTCGGCATGCCCGACTCGATGCGCGGATAGCAGAAGATGCACTTCTCCGATTTGCCACTCTTCCAGTTGAAATAGATTTTTTTATAGGGACAGCCGCTGACGCAGAGACGCCAGCCGCGGCATTTGTCCTGGTCGATCAGCACGATGCCGTCCTCTTCGCGCTTGTAGATGGCGCCGCTGGGACAGGTCGCCGCGCAGGCGGGATTGAGACAGTGCTCGCACAGGCGCGGCAGATACATCATGAAGGTGTTTTCGAACTGGCCGTACATCTCCTTCTGCATCGCCTCGAAGTTTTTATCCGCCGAGCGCTTGCTAAATTCGCCGCCGAGCAGCTCTTCCCAGTTCGGGCCGCCGTGGATTTTATCCATGCGCTGGCCGCTGATCAGCGAGCGCGGGCGCGCCGTCGGCTGGCTTTTGCCCGCCTTCGCGGTGTGCAGATGCTGATAGTCGAAGGTGAACGGTTCGTAGTAGTCGTCGATGCCCGGCACCACCGGGTTGGCGAAGATCTTCATCAGCACCGACGAGCGGCTGCCGAGGCGCGGCACCAGCCGCCCTTTAATGTTGCGGATCCAGCCGCCGCGCCATTTTTCCTGGTTCTCCCAGTCGTTGGGATAGCCGACGCCCGGCTTGGTTTCCACGTTGTTGAACCAGGCGTACTCCATCCCTTCGCGGCTGGTCCAGACGTTTTTACAGGTCACGGAACAGGTATGACAGCCGATGCACTTATCGAGATTCAACACCATGCCGACCTGAGAGCGGATTTTCATTTTGTCGCCTCCTGTACCTGATCGCGGCCTTCGTCATCCAGCCAGTTCACTTTGTTCATCTTGCGCACCATGATGAATTCGTCGCGGTTCGAGCCGACGGTGCCGTAATAGTTGAAGCCGTACGCCAGCTGGGCGTAGCCGCCGATCATATGGGTCGGTTTCGGGCAGACGCGCGTCACCGAGTTGTGGATGCCGCCGCGCTGGCCGGTGACTTCTGACCCTGGAATGTTCATCAGACGCTCCTGGGCGTGGTACATCATGGTCATACCGGCCGGCACGCGCTGGCTCACCACCGCACGCGCCGTCAGGGCGCCGTTGGCGTTGAACACCTCGATCCAGTCGTTATCTTCGATGCCCAGCTCGCTGGCGTCCGCTTCGCTCATCCAGACAATCGGCCCGCCGCGCGACAGGGTCAGCATCAGCAGGTTTTCGCTGTAGGTGGAGTGAATGCCCCATTTCTGATGCGGCGTCAGGAAGTTGAGCGCCTTCTCCGGGAAGCCGTTAGAGGGAATATGCTGCAGATTCTGCACGCTGCGCGTATCGACCGGCGGACGGTAGGCGCAGAACGCTTCGCCGAAGGCACGCATCCACGGATGATCCTGATAGAGCTGCTGACGGCCCGACAGCGTGCGCCACGGGATCAGCTCATGCACGTTGGTGTAGCCCGCGTTGTAGGAGACATGCTCATCTTCCAGGCCTGACCAGGTGGGGCTGGAGATAATTTTGCGCGGCTGCGCCTGAATGTCGCGGAAGCGGATCTTCTCCTCTTCTTTCGGCTGCGCCAGATGGGTATGGTCGCGGCCGGTGAATTCGCCCAGCGCCTGCCAGGCTTTTACCGCTACCTGGCCGTTGGTTTCCGGCGCCAGCGTCAGGATCACTTCGGCGGCGTCAATGGCGCTGTTGATCATCGGCTGGCCTTTGGCGACGCCCTCCGCTTTGGTGTAGTTGAGGCGACGCAGCAGATCGACCTCTTTATCGGTGTTCCAGCTGATGCCTTTGCCGCCGTTGCCGAGTTTCTCCAGCAGCGGTCCGACCGAGGTGAAGCGTTCATAGAGGGCGGGATAGTTGCGCTGCACGCTGATAATCTGCGGCGCGGTCTGGCCGGGGATCAGATCGCACTCCCCTTTTTTCCAGTCGCGCACCTCGCCCGCCGCCAGTTCGCCCGGCGAGTCGTGCTGCAGCGGCTGCAGCACCACGTCGGTTTCCTCGCCGAGATGGCCGACGCAGAGTTCCGAGAAGGTTTTGGCGATGCCTTTGTAGATTTCCCAGTCGCTTTTCGACTCCCAGGCCGGATCGACTGCGGCGGAAAGCGGATGAATAAACGGATGCATGTCCGAGGTATTCATATCGTCTTTCTCATACCAGGTGGCGGTCGGCAGCACGATATCGGAGAAGAGACAGGTGCTGGACATGCGGAAGTCGAGCGTCACCAGCAGATCGAGCTTGCCCTCCAGCGCCTCACCGCGCCACTCCAGCTCTTCCGGGCGATCCGCTTCGTCGCTTAAGGGTTCGCCCTGAATGCCGCTCTCGGTGCCGAGCAGATAGCGCAGCATATATTCGTGCCCTTTGCCCGACGAGCCGAGCAGGTTCGAGCGCCAGATAAACATGTTGCGCGGATGGTTGCTGCCACTGTCGGGATCTTCGCACGCCATGCGCAGCGTGCCGGACTTCAGCGCCTCCACGGTCCAGGCCTGCTCGGTCTGACCGGCGCGTTTCGCCTGTTCGGCGATGCGCAGCGGGTTGATGCCGAGCTGCGGCGAGGATGGCAGCCAGCCCATGCGCTCGGCGCGCACGTTAAAGTCGATCAGCTGGCCGCTGAACTGGCTGGCGTCGGCGAGCGGCGACAGCAGTTCGCTGACCTGCAGCTTCTCGAAGCGCCACTGGCTGGCGTGGTTGTAGAAGAACGAGGTGCTGTTCATCTGGCGCGGCGGACGGTTCCAGTCGAGGGCGAACGCCAGCGGCGTCCAGCCGGTCTGCGGACGCAGCTTCTCCTGGCCGACATAGTGCGCCCAGCCGCCGCCGCTCTGTCCGACGCAGCCGCAGAACACCAGCATATTGATCAGCCCACGGTAGTTCATGTCCATGTGATACCAGTGGTTCATGCCGGCGCCGACGATAATCATCGAGCGTCCGTGGGTTTTGTGCGCCGTTTCGCCGAACTCGCGCGCGATTTTTTCAATCTGGCTGCGCGGCACGCCGCAAATCTGCTCCGCCCAGGCGGGCGAATAGGCGCGTACCTCGCTGTAGTCGCGCGCGCAGTTGTCGTCGTTGAGGCCGCGATCGAGGCCGTAGTGCGCCAGCGTCAGGTCATAGACCGAGGCGACCGGCAGTTCGCGGCCGTCGGCCAGCGTCAGCATTCTGACCGGCACTTTATGCAGCAGCACCTCATCCTGTTTCACATGGCGGAAATGAGGGTTCTCAATGCCGCCGAAGTAGGGGAAAGCGACATCCTTCACCGCGTCGTGCCCATCCAGCAGCGAGAGCGTGAGCTGGGTCGGCGTGCCCGCCGCCTTCGGCTCGAGGTTCCACTTGCCTTTTTCGCCCCAGCGGAAGCCGATAGAGCCGTTCGGCACTACCAGCTCGCCTGCCTGGTTGTAGGCCACGGTTTTCCACTCGGGATTGTTCGCTTCGCCGAGGCCGTCAGCCAGGTCCGCCGCGCGCAGCTGGCGTCCCGGCACATAGCTGCCGTCTTCGCGCGGCTCCAGCAGCACCAGCATCGGCATGTCGGTGTAGTGACGCGCGTAGTTAAGGAAATAGTCGCTGGGGTTTTTCAGGTGCAACTCATTGAGGATGACGTGGCCCATCGCCATCGCCAGCGCGCTGTCGGTGCCCTGCTTCGGCGCCAGCCACTGATCGCTCAGCTTGGCGACTTCCGAATAGTCAGGGGTAATGGCCACCGTTTTGGTACCTTTATAGCGCACTTCGGTAAAGAAGTGGGCGTCCGGGGTGCGCGTCTGCGGCACGTTGGAGCCCCAGGCGATGATATAGCTGGAGTTATACCAGTCAGCGGACTCCGGCACGTCGGTCTGCTCGCCCCAGGTCATCGGCGACGCCGGCGGCAGATCGCAATACCAGTCGTAGAAGCTCAGGCAGGTGCCGCCAATCAGCGACAGATAGCGCGTGCCCGCCGCATAGGAGACCATCGACATCGCCGGGATCGGCGAGAAGCCCGCGATGCGGTCCGGGCCATACTTCTTGATGGTCCAGATATTGGCGGCGGCGATCAGCTGATTCATCTCTTTCCAGCTGGCGCGCACAAAGCCGCCGCGACCGCGCTGCGACTTATAGCGCTGGCCCTTTTCGCCGTCCGCCATAATGGCGTCCCAGGCGGCCACCGGATCGCTGTGCTGCGCCAGGGCGTCGCGCCAGATCTCCAGCAGCGCCTTGCGCACCAGCGGATATTTCAGCCGGTTGGCGCTGTAGAGATACCAGGAGTAGCTGGCGCCGCGCGGGCAGCCGCGCGGTTCGTGGTTGGGCAGATCCGGGCGCGTGCGCGGGTAGTCGGTCTGCTGCGTCTCCCAGGTGACGAGGCCGTTTTTGACGTAGATTTTCCAGCTGCAGGAGCCGGTACAGTTGACGCCGTGCGTCGAGCGCACGATTTTGTCGTACTGCCAGCGCTGGCGGTAGCCATCTTCCCAGTCGCGGTTGGTGTTGTACACCTGGCCGTGCCCCTCTGCGAAGCTGTCCCCTTTCTGCTTGAAATAGCGGAAGCGGTCGAGAAGTTTGCTCATTGCGCATCTCCAGTATGGTTAGTGCTCATTGCTCTGCTTAGTTGTTATGGGTTTTGCGACGGCCATACAGCAGCCAGGTCAACAGCAGACAGACGATGTAAAAGACCAGAAAAATTTTCATGGCACCGACGGGCGAACCGGTCAGCGTCAGCGAGGTGCCGAACGCCTTAGGGATAAAGAAGCCGCCGACCGCGCCCAGCGCCGAGATAAAGCCCAGCGCGGCGGCCGTGTCGGTGACCGCGGCGTGCTGCGCCTCTTCCGCGCTGTGGCCTTTGGCGGTCATGCGATCCAGCGTGATTTGACGGAAGATCACCGCAATCATCTGGAAGGTTGAGCCGCTGCCGAGGCCGGCGGTGAGGAACAGGCCCATAAACACCACGTAGAAGGCGAGGAAGGATCCGGCGACGCTGCCAGGCAAGGTCAGGAACAGCAGCGCAGAGAAGAAGGTCATCAGCAGAAAGTTAATCGCCGTCACGCGCACGCCGCCGAACTTATCGGAGAGAAAGCCGCCCGCCGAGCGCGCCAGCGCGCCGAGGAAGGGACCGAAAAAGGCGAGATGGATAATGTCCACCTGCGGATACTGGGTTTTCGCCAGCATGGCGAAGCCCGCCGAGAAGCCGATAAAAGAGCCGAAGGTGGCGAGATAGAGCAGGCCCAGCGTCCAGAGATGGCCCTGCTTCAGCACCGGCAGCTGATCGCGCAGCGAGGCGCGCATGCCGGCGATATCGTTCATGCCGCCCCAGGCGGCGATCGAGGCCAGCGCCAGCAGCGGCACCCAGATCCACGCGGCGTTGGCCAGCCATATCTGGCTGCCATCCTCCAGCGTCGCGCCGCCGACAACGAACGGCACCACGATAATCAGCGGCGCAACCAGCTGCATCACGCTGACGCCGAGATTGCCGAGGCCGCCGTTGATGCCGAGCGCCGAGCCCTGTTTGCTCTTGGGATAGAACAGGCTGATGTTGCCCATGCTGGAGGCGAAGTTGGCGCCCGCCAGCCCGCAAAACAGCGAAATAACGATAAACACGCCATAGGGCGTGCTGGGGTTCTGCACCGCGAAGCCGAGCCAGACGCAGGGAATAATCAGCACCGCGGTGCTGATCACCGTCCAGAGACGGCCGCCGACCACCGGCACCACAAACGAGTACGGCACGCGGAACAGCGCGCCGGAAAGCGAAGGCAGCGCGGTGAGCAGAAACAGCTGATCGACGGTGAAGTTAAATCCCACCCGATTGAGGTTGACGGCGACGGTGCTGAACAGCATCCAGACGCAGAACGCGAGCAGCAGCGCGCTCACGGAAATAATCAGGTTGCGCCGCGCGATATGTTTACCGCGGCTTTCCCAAAATTGTTGATTTTCTGGCGCCCAGTTTTCCAGTGCGCCGTGCCCGGCATGAGGTTTTACGCTCACATATCCTCCCAATAAGCAGCAGAGGGATCGCTCCCGCTCTCTGCGAGTAGTATTTAAAAAATAAATAATATGAGGCTGAATAAAGCCGCAGTAATACGGATTTAAAAGGCGAACCGATACGACGCAGGGCAAGTTTCTCCCTGTCGTCCGGGTAAACGGCGGATGCAATAAGGATCGCAAACCGTTATTTGGCAAATCTGCTCACCTGGTAGAATGGTTAATAAGCCTATCGCAGCGGGGTTTAAAAACAAGAGGATTTGTAGGGGCTTTCATGACGCAGCGCAAAGCAACGCTGAGTTGGGGAAACGCGCGCGCTGGGCTAACTACCTCATTTTAGGTATATTGCAGCGATAATGAAATGGGGTGCTGATATTTAGCACATGCCAGTTTGATAATAATCAAATAAAGATTCAATAAGGCGATAAATATCGACGATCGGTTTACCCCCCACAGTCGAGAATAATTCGCATTGCGTGGTAAAGAGTATATCACCCCCGCCAGTCGTTATTTATTTAATTATATAGCGATAACAAAAAATATTTCTGCTCAGGCTTATCTGGCGGCGCGCAAGCCGGGCAGAAATGCCAAAAAAACGCGCCATCTGAAATAGCTTCCCCGCTGCTGTTCGCTATTGACGTTTTTAGGCTACATCTGGCACTTATGCCGACATGTGTTACCTGAACACTTTATGGTATGTTGTAACTATATACCATTACAGGCGTTCAGCGGCAGACCAACGCTGCCGCTGCCAGGCCATTGCGGGTTAATCTGCGCGCTGAAACAGTCGCGTCACCAGAGCGCGACAGTAGTCCGGCTCAGGTTCGCGATCTTCAAACAAGATGTGATAGATCACCGGCGCCACAACGAAATCGACCGCATCCGCCACCGAGAACCCCGCTTCGCCGCGCTTCAGCGCTCGCTGATGCAGCGTTTCCAGGTGGAGCTGGGTAAAGCCGCAGCACTTCACCGTGGCGCCGCCGCCGCCGCTGCCGATAATGTCGGTGAGCATCTGCCGACCTACTTTGGACGACATCTCTTCGGCGTATTGCAGGATAAAGGCTTCAACATCGCGCTGCATATCGCCGGTATCTTCGGGTTCGCTGATGGGCCGCATATGCGCCACGGCCACATCGGCCAGCAGCTGCGACAGATCGCCCCAGCGACGATAAATGGTTGAAGGCGTGACGCCCGCTGACTCCGCCACCATAGGCACGGTCAGTTCGCTACGATCGCGGGTTTTCAGCAAAGCGTTAACCGCCTTGTGCACCTCTTCCTGAATGCGCGCGCTGCGCCCGCCCTGCCTGATCATCTCCCTGGCCATCTCAGTACCTCCTTTAACGGATTTAGCATGATAAAAAATGTTTAATGCAAAGATATTGCGTTAGTCGCAAATTGCAAGTATACCTGCCTTAAAGCTAATACTTCGCTTTAAGGTGAACACTATGTCTCTCGCTACAGCCAGCTTGTCTGCCACTGCCGCCGCGCGCATCACGCTGTACGGCTTTGTCTGCGCCATGCTTTTTGCCGCCACCAGCAGCGCGCCGACGCCGCTCTATCCCCTGTACCGCGCGCTCTATCATCTGTCGCCGGTGACCATTACGCTGATCTTCGCCAGCTACGCTTTCGCCCTGCTGGTCGCGCTGCTCTGTTTTGGTCGCCTCTCTGATTTTGTCGGCCGTCGCGCCATGATGCTGGCGGCGCTGCTGTGCAACGCGCTGGCGCTGACGCTGTTTATGCTGGCGCAGGGCGCCGATATGCTGATTGTCGCGCGGATGGTTCAGGGGCTGGCGACCGGCATCGCGCTACCCACCTTCGGCGCTGCGATCCTCGATGGCGACAAGGCGCGCGGCCCGCTGCTTAATGCGGTTGCGCCGTTTCTCGGGCTGATGCTCGGCACGCTAACGGGCGCGATTCTGATCGCCTTCGTCCCTCTTCCCACTGTCGCCATCTACGCGCTGCTGCTGACGCTGATGCTGTTCGCGCTGGCGCTGCTGCCGGTTATGCCGGAAACCGCGTCGCCCGCCCCTGGCGCGCTGCGCGCGCTGAAGCCGCAGATCGCCATTCCACCACGCGCGCTGCGGCCCATGCTGCGTATGGCGCCGGCTATCGTGGCGACATGGTCGCTGGGCGGATTCTATCTCTCGCTGATGCCGACGCTGGTGATCCTGTCGACCGGGCTGACGTCGCCGTTTGTCGGCGGATCCGTGGTGGCCACGCTGATGCTGAGCGCCACAGCGTCAGTGTTTATTTTTCGCCGCTGGTCGCCCTCGCGTGCGCGCTCTATTGGCACTTTGGCCTTAATGGCGGGCGTCGGCCTGACGCTGTTCGGCATTAATCAGCATCTCGTCACCCTGCTCTATCTGGGCACCGCCGTCGCCGGACAGGGTTTTGGTTCAATATTTGCTAACGTGATGAAAAGCATCATGCCGCTGGCGGAGAGTCATCAGCGCGCCGGACTGTTCGCCGCCCTGATGGTGAAGAGCTATCTCGCGTTCGCGCTGCCGGCGCTGGCGGCGGGCTGTCTGGTTTCGGTGCTGGGACTAGCCGCAACGGCAAATTACTACTGCCTGGGCATCTTGCTGATGGCAGCTCTATCACTGCTGACGGGGCGAAGCGGAGTGGTATTGACGGCGGAAGAGGATAAAAAAATGGCCGGTTAAACCGGCCATTCTCTTTTAGTTGGTCGCTTTGTTTTTCAGGTCTTCAGCGCCCTGCTTGGTTTTATCCCAGGCTTTTTCGCTGCCTTCTTTAGTGCCGTGCCAGGCTTTCTGTGAACCTTCGCTGATTTTGCTGGTGGTCGCGTCGCTTTTGCCTTCCGCGGCGTGCTCAGCTTTCAGCTTCTGCTCAGCGCCGGCATGCTGCGCTTTGTGCAGTTTTTCTTTCGCGGTATCCGCGCCTTTATGCGCTTCAGCCACGGTTTCATCGGTCGCATGTGTGGTAGCGGCAAAAACCGGCGCAGCCAGCATCAGAGCAGAAAGTGCAATAATTGTCTTTTTCATGATTCCCTCACTAATTATCAAGTCCAGAGTCAGTATAGACAAATAACGCAACCGCACAGGAAATCTCACGAGATTTTGCGCGGATTCAGCATATTCCTGGATTTTTATCTGGCCTGCGGCGGCGACGTCGACCATCCGTCGCTACACTTCATGCCATATTCATCTTCAAGGAAAAGCGATGTTCTCTTTTACTCCCGATGTGGAACTGACCATTATCGCGCTGGCGCCGGGTTTCCGCGCCATCAGCATACTGGTCGAGTCAGCCGGCGTGCAGCACCCGCAGGTGGCGCGCGACGCCGTGGACAACGCCTGTCGCGCCATGGCCGCTGACGACGTGCCCTATGCCGAGGCGCATATCAACGCCTGGCGCGAGGTGTTTAAACAGTTCGGCGCCAAACCGGCCCGCACGCCCAGCTCGGTCGAGGCGCTGCGCAAACGGGTCGCCCGCGACGGCGCCCTGCCAGCTATCGATCCGGTGGTGGATCTCTATAACGCCATCAGCATCCAGTACGCCCTGCCGATCGGCGGTGAAAACGCCGCCGCCTGTGTCGGCAACCCACGTCTGGTGCGCGCCGACGGCAGCGAACGTTTCGACACGCTGAAACAGGGCGATCCCTGCATTGAGTCGCCTGAACCGGGCGAGGTGATCTGGCGCGACGACCTTGGCGTCACCTGCCGTCGCTGGAACTGGCGTCAGGGCGTCCGCACCCGGCTGGACGCCAGCGCGCAGAAGATGTGGTTTATCCTGGAGAGCCTGCCGGAAATGCCGATAGATGCGCTGCATCAGGCCAGCGATGCGCTGATCGCCGGCCTGGAGGCGATGATGCCCGGCTCGCGCATTGAAAAACAGCTGACTGGCGCGGGCTTTAGCTGATTTTACCTGCCGTTACTGACTCGCCTCGTCCGGCTGTTTGCCCAGCAGGGTACGCAGCGTGAGGGCGATCAGCATCAGGCCGATGGCGATAATGAACGGATAGCCCAACAGGCGGTAGAGCCAGATCCCCGCTACGCCCCCCGCCGTAAACGCCAGCAGGGTCAACGCATGCAGTTTCAGCCGCTCAATATAGAGCGGCGCCTCTTTCGGCGACTCTTTTCGCCTCAGCACATCGAACAGCATCGCCAGTTCAATGCCGATATCGGTTGAGGTGCCGGAGACATGCGTGGTCCTGACGCGGGCGTTTGAAATTCGGGTCACCACCGCGTTTTGTAGCCCCATCAGGAAGCTGAGGCAGAGTATCAGCATCACGCCAGGCGACAGCGGCGGCGTCCAGGTTTCCACGCCGCCTAACAGCACCAGGCCCACGCCCTCCACCAGGATATTGAACGCATAGACTTTACGCATTTTATTGCGCCGCCCTGCATTGATCAGCAGGGTGGAGAAGGCGGAGCCGGCAATAAACAGCGCGATAATCGCCAGAAAGAAGCCGGCTGGCGCCAGGCTACTCTTTGCCAGATTATCCGAGAGCGACGACACGTTGCCGGTCATGTTGGCGGAAAAAAAACCAACGACTTCAAACGCCGCGGTATTGAGCGCGCCCGCCACCGCCGCGAGGGTGCAGGCGAGCTGAGTATCTGCCGTGTGGCTGCGAAAGTTTTCAGTGCTGATAAGCATAGCGTCTACGCGAGTGAACCAAACTGCCGGGATGATCCTCCTGTTGCGCGCAATGCACAAGCTAACGCTTGCCCTACGCAACGATTTTCCTCGCGCGGCCGAGGCGCGCTCTGCCGCCTGCGGCTTATCTTAAACCCGCGATTTTCTGTGACCTGCCTTACAGTTATTGCGCGCGCCGCTGGCAAGGTGGGCCGTTCCGCCCCCACAATGGAATATATAATCCAATATGAATATATATTCACTCACTGACAGCAGCAGCGCGACCTTCACGCTTCTGTCTGCATCCTGAACGGAGAATAGCGGCAATGAGTTCCTATAATTATCCGAAGTTTGGCGCGGGCCTGTGGCATTTCGCCAACTATATCGATCGTTACGCGGTAGACGGTTACGGTCCGGCGCTCAGCACGCTGGAGCAGATTAAGCTGGCGGCGCAGGTGGAAGACCTCGCCTATGTGGACGTGCCCTATCCTTTTACCCCTGGCGTCTCGGTGGCTGACGTCAAACAGGCGCTGCAGGAGGTCGGGCTGAAAGCGATCGGCGTGACGCCGGAGATCTATCTGCGCAAATTTTCGCGCGGCGCGTTCACCCATCCCGACGCGGCGGTGCGCGCCGAGGCGCTGGCGCTGATGAATGAAGCGGCTGACGTGGTGCGCGAACTGGGCGCGAACTATGTCAAAGTCTGGCCCGGTCAGGATGGCTGGGATTATCCCTTCCAGGTGGATCATAAAAACCTCTGGAAGCTGGCGGTGGACGGCATGCGCGAGCTGGCGGGCGCCAATCCCGACGTGAAGTTCGCCATTGAGTACAAGCCGCGCGAGCCGCGCGTCAAAATGACCTGGGATTCGGCGGCGAAATCACTGCTGGGCATTGAGGAGATTGGCCTCGACAACGTCGGCATTCTGCTCGACTTCGGCCACGCGCTGTTCGCCGGCGAGTCGCCTGCCGGTTCAGCGCAGCTGATCCTCGATCGCGGCCGCCTGTTCGGCATGGACGTGAACGATAACCTGCGCGGCTGGGACGACGACCTGGTGGTCGGCACCGTGCATATGACCGAGATTTTCGAGTTTTTCTACGTGCTGAAGTGCAACAACTGGGACGGCGTCTGGCAGCTCGATCAGTTTCCGTTCCGCGAAGACCATGTCGAGGCGGCCAACCTCTCCATCCGCTTCCTCAAACATATCTACCGCGCGCTCGACAAGCTGGATATGCCCGCACTGCAGGCGGCGCAGCTTGAGCAGAACCCGCTGAAGGCGCAGCGCATTATTCAGAATGCGCTGCTGACCTCAATCGAAGAGTAGATGCCTCTGCCGCGACGCCTTGTGCGTCGCGGCGCGCGCCGCTTACAGCCAGCCCGACTTGCGCAGTCGCCACCACAGCAGGAAGCAGGCGACAAAGGTGGCGCCCAGCGCCAGCGGATAGCCCAGCGGCGAGTTCAGCTCCGGCATATCCTTGAAGTTCATGCCGTACATGCTGAAGATCACCGTCGGCACCACCAGTATCGCACCCCAGCCCGCCAGCTTTTTGGTGACCTCGTTCTGCTGCACCGCCACCATCGCCAGGTTGACATGCATGGCGCTGGTCAGCATTTCACGCATATCCTCCGCGTCGGTCACCACATGCCGCGCGTGATCCTGCACGTCGCGCAGATAGGCGCGCAGCTCTTTCGGCACGATATCCTCATGCAGACGCACCAGCTGCTGGCAGATCTCCTCCAGCGGCTGCGCCGCGTTACGCAGGCTTAACAGCTCGCGGCGCAGGCGATAGACCGACTTCACCGCGGCGCTGTCAAATTCCGAGCGGAACAGCGCCGCCTCCATCTTGCCGATTTTGTCGCCGAGCGAGGCGGTGAACTCGCCGTAGCGATCGACGATAAAGTCGAGAATGCAGTAGAGCGGATAGCCTGGCCCGTGAGCGAGCAGCGCGCTGTTTTGCTCAATGCGCTCGCGGATCGGCGCATAGCTGTCAGAGGCGCCGTGGCGCAGCGTGATCAGGAAGTTTTTCCCGACGAAAAAGTGGGTTTCGCCGAAGTGCAGATGTTCATTTTCTGAACTGACGGTTTTGGCGACGATAAACATCGACTCGCCATATTGTTCAATCTTCGGCCGCTGATGGGCGCAGAGCGCATCTTCCACCGCCAGCTCGTGCAGCCCGAATTCACGCTGAATTTTGTGCATAAATTCCGCTTCGGGCTGGTAAAGCCCCAGCCAGATAAAGGCATCCGGCTCGCTCATCACATCGCTGATTTTTTCTACGTCGAGTTCCTGCCCGGCCTGACCCGGACGATATACCATGCAATTTAAAATCATGATCCCTTCGCTACACGGTTGTCTAAAGTGCATAGAGCATAACGGTTTTCAGCGCGAGGAAATCAAGAGGTTTGTAACAGAATGCCCGCCGGCGGCTTCTCCGGCGGGCAGGCGGCTTAACTGCGGGGCGTAACGGCGGAAACGCGCTGGGCGCCAGCTGGCTTCAGGCCGAACAGCATCGACAGCAGCGGCAGCTGTTTGATGATCAGATAGAGCGCGGCGCTGCAGATCAGCCCCAGCGTGGTGACGACCGCGACATAGGTCACCGGCAGCGAATCTGGAAGATAGCCATCCAGCAGCCAGGCGAAGGTAATCACCAGCGGGTAGTGCATCAGGTAGATCACCAGTGCAGAGTCGACCACGCCTTTCACCAGACGGTTCTCTTTCATGCGCAGCTTTTCAAAGGTGAATACCACCCAATAGGAGAAGATCACCGAGAAGACGCTGGCGCACAGCACCGGCAGATATTTCAGGCTGCTGGTGATGTTGAAATGGAAAATAGCGTAGAACACCAGCCAGCACGCCACGCCCAGCGCCGCCACCACTTTGGTGCTGACCAGCAGATTGCGCGCCTGCTGCGGGATCTGATCGCTGTTGAGATAGAGCGCGTAGCCGGCCGCGTAGAACACCATAAAGCGCGCGGTGACCGGGATCAGGTTGACCCATTCGCCAAAGTCTTTCACAAAGAACTTCACCACAAAGAAGGCGTTTGCCGCCACCACCAGCCCCGCCAGCAGCAGTGGGAAAGGCAGCCGGCGTATTATCGCCGCCGTGCGCTGATAAAAACTCACCGGCACCAGAAACGACATCGCCGACAGCGACACCAGGAACCAGAGATGATGCAGCGAGGTATAGGCGCCCAGCGCCCCCTGGGTGGTGAGGGCTTCGCCGTCGATTTCGGCGTTAATCAGATACATCAAGCCCGGAATAAACAGGAAGGCGGAGATAAGCGGCACCAGCACGCGCTTGCGTCGGTTGCTGTAGAAAAAGTCGCTGCCTTTGCGCAGGATCACCATGGCGGAAAACATGCCCGACAGGAAGAAAAAGGCCTCCATGCGAAAGGTATGCATAAATTCAATCAGCGCGGTAAAACCATCCGCTTCATTTTTCCCTGAAATATAGTACCAGCTATTTCCGCCAGGAAGGCTGCGCGCGGCGTGATATAACACGCCTTCCAGTATTAACAGCGCGCGCAGGAAATCCAGGCCGATATTTCGGCTTGAAAGAAACGCTCTATTTTCCACGTTATACCCTTCTCAGAAAGTCGTCAGAACAGCGCCTCTCTCCTGCCGCCTTTTTAACAGCGAGACGTTAAAGAGAGATAATCCTGACCAGGTGAAGTCAGCCAGGCGTAAATCAGAAAAATCCCGCATGGCTTGCGTAGCTAAAGCGTATCATCACTTAACCTTAAAAATCCTTCAGCCAGCAGGACATTAGGAATATGCCTGGAGATAACCGGCCTAATTAGGAAAAAGGCCAGATGCTAAAGGGGCATTCATCGTCAGGGATAGAAGCGATTGCGTGCTCTTCCCTATTAAAAACATGAATTTACTATTTTTATCGCTTTTGATGCGCAGGCCGCGGGCGCGCCGACTGGCCTGACGCGCTTAAACGAGACGGCCGTTAAGACCGATTAATAGAAGAAATAACCTTAACGAATGAGATTCCGCTTATTTTCATTGGGGAAAAGAAAAAAACAGGACCAGCGGGGCTGATAAATGTGCAACGTCGCGCTCGGCATAATGCAACGCATTGATATCGTTCTGCAGGAAATTAGCGAAATTTTTAGGCTTGTTGGCGGCTAATTAAATTTGTTACCTTGATCGAAACGGTGATTAAACCGCACCAGGCAATCTACGCCACAGGCTAAGAGCGATATGTCCGCAAAACATGGTTATTTAAAACTGGCGCTGTCCGCTGCGCTGCTCGTTGGCTTTTGCGCCGCCGCAGTGGCGCAAACCGTCACCCGCGCCCCCTTCATTATCGAAGCCTGGGGCGGCTCCAGCACCAAAGGGGTGCTGGCGGTGCGTGAAAATGGCCGGCTGCGTAATGTGGTCAGCGAGCACAACGAGATCGCCGTGCTGAACCAGCTGCTGCAGGCGAAATATGGCAGCGGCGTGCAGGTTGTTAATCGCGGCGCGCCCTCGGCGCAGGCGATCGAGCTGCTAAACGGCCGCTATAAATATGCGCATAACCCGCCGTGGCAGGAGGCGATGAAGCGCTCCAGCGCCAGCCTGATCCTGCTTAATTTCGCCACCAACGACGCGCGTCACTACCATTTTCACGATATTGAACAGCCCTATCAGGTGAGTCCAGCGCGCTACAGCGAGGTGATGACGGCGCTGATCGACAGCGCCCGAGCCAACGGCAAAGCGGTGGTGTTGCAGGAGCCGCATCCGCTGTGCGGACGGGCGGAACAGTGGGATGTCGCCCCTTACGCCGCGCGGCTTGACGCCGTCGCCCGCGCCGAAAAGGTGCCGCTGGTCAGCCAGTACCAGCGCATCCAGCGGATGCCGGCGTGGCGCGAAATGATGTCGCCCGACTGTATACATCCGTCCGAGCAGCTCTATCGCATCAAGGCGCTGGAAACCTTTAAGGTGATCGAGCAGCATTTCGGTGCGCAGCTCGCCACGCTGCGCACCCGCTCCTAAAACAGCGAGGCGCCGCCGCACATCACCATCTCCTGCCCGGTAATGGCGGCCGCCTGCGGCGAAAGCAGGAAAGCGGTCAATGCGGCCACCTCCTGCGGCTGGATCAGCCGGCCAATCGGCGGCATCACCGGCCTGGACGCTTCGCGCCCCGGCTGTGAGAGCATCGGCGTTTCCGTCGCGCCCGGCGCCACCACGTTGACGGTGATGCCGCGCGGCGCCAGTTCAATCGCCCAGCTGCGCGCCAGTCCCACCAGCGCCGCTTTGGTCGCGACATACTGCGAGCGGTTAGCCGCCCCGCGCGAGGTGCGGCTGCCAATCAGCACGATGCGCCCGCCCGCCGCCATCTGCGGTGCAAAGCGGCTGGCAAGGATCTCCGCCGCGCGCACGTGCAGCGACCAGAGGCGCGAACTCACGCCGAGATTAATCTCCCCCACCGGCGCGGCGGCCATCATGCCGGCGGCGTGCACCAGCGCGTCCGGCGCGGCAAGATCGGCAATGGCGCGCATCAGCGCCGGCTCATCAGTGATATCGACCTGCACGCTGCGGAACAGCGCGCTGTGGCGCGTGACCCGGCTGCGGCTGACGCCCGTTACCTGCCACCCCTGATCGAGCAGCGCGGTGACGATCGCTTCACCGATACCGGAGCTGGCGCCGGTTACAATGGCATGCGGCATCTACGCCTCCAGCAGCGAAAGGGGAATTTTAAACACCGCCTTGCGCACCGTTTCCGGCCGCTGCGCGGCGCACAGCGCCTGATGCGGCTCACCCGGCATAAACAGCACAAAGTCTCCGGCGCCTAAGCGTAGCGTGATCGGCAGCGCGCGCGCGGCGGCGATAAAGAGATCCGCTTTGCGCTCTTCGTCACCGGGCTGGGCCAGACTTTGCTGGCTGGCGTTGATCACCTCGTTGCCGTTCAGCACCACCTGAATATCGGCCCACTGGCGGTGATATTCGGTGTGGCGCTGCGCGGCAGGCTCGGTTTGCGCCGGGCCGATAGTGCAAAACCAGGGCGCATCCGCAGGCTGAAAGCGGCCATCCTCGCGCTGCTGCAGCGCCGCCAGCCGGCATTCGTCGCGTTCCAGAATGGCGCGCAGCGCGGCGGGCAGACCTGCCAGCGACAGGTTTTGCAGGTTGCCGATAATCATGACGCCTCCTTAACCCACGCTGGCGCCAGGCGCACATATTTAATCGCCTGGCGATACCAGGTGTAGGCGATATGCAGATTACCCGCCGCGTCCTGTTTGATGCTGGGATAGGAGAATTCGCGGTTCAGCTTCTGCTGCGAGTTGTTGGTCATGCAGTAGCCGTCGCCTTCGTCAAGATTGCGCTGCCACGGCCAGCTTTTGCCGCCGTCCGACGACAGCGCCAGCGTCATTGGCGCGCGCGGCGCGCCCCAGAAGGCGCTGCGACCTGCGCGCGGCGGCGGCTCTTTGCGGCTGTCGTCGCCGTCGTCGATTTCATCATAGAGCGAGGCGCGGCGCTCTTTCGCGCCCGCCGCGCTCATATTGTTGAACACCAGCGCCAGCGTGCCGTCCTGCAGCGTGGTGACCTGAATAGAAGAGTTGTTATTGGGCAGCGCGGTGGGTTCAGGCTGCGACCAGCTCTCGCCGCCATCCTCTGACTGGCTGTAGTAGATATGGTCCGCCCAGCGGCTGCGATAGAGCGCCACCAGCGTGCCGCCCGGCAGCGCGGTGATATTCATATGTACGCAGCCGAGGCTGCCCGGCACCGCGACGTCGCGCCAGCTTTTGCCGCTATCGCTGGAGATCTTCACGGCGCTGACGTCGTCATTGCCGACCCACTTCTCTCCCGGCTGGGTGCGGCAGTAGAACACCGGCAGCAGCCAGTTGCCGTTCTCCAGCACCACGATCGGCTGCCGAATAAAGGTGCCGGGCTGATCCAGCAGCGTCTCAATCTCGCCCCAGCTCACGCCCAGGTCGCGCGACCGGCGGCAGCGCACAATGGCGGTGTCCTGGTTGCCGGAAAGCTGCGCCGTCCAGAGCAGCCACAGCACCTGGTCGGGCGCCAGAAACAGCACCGGATTCTGCTCGGAGCGCGTGGCGTCGTCGGACAGTTTTTTCGCCTCGCTCCAGCGGTCGGCGCCCGGCGCCAGGCGCGAGCTGTAGACAGAGATATCCGCCACGCCCTCCTGGGTGCCGCCAAACCAGACGCACATCAGCGCGCCGTCCGGCAGCGGCATAATATTGGCCGCGTGATTTTGCGGGCACGGCGACGGCAGCATCGCCGTGACGACGCGCGCGTCCTGTTCGGTCGGGCGCAGCACGCCGTCGCGGTTTACGGTTTCGGTCATCTCAGACTCCCCTCTGTTGCACGCGCTGAGGCGTTTTCTGCTGTTGTCGGTTTGGGATCAGGTAATCGATCGCCATGATGATGGCCGGCGTCACCAGCGCGATATACATATTGTTAATGCCGAAGGGATCGCCCAGCAGATACCAGATCGAGGTCACCACGCAGGCGCCGATCAAACCGGCGTTGGCGCCGCGCGCGCTTTTAAAGAACGGCGCGTAGAAGGCGATCACCGCCACCACGGAAATCGATAAGCGAATGGCGCGGGTAAAGAATGAGAGCTTCAGCACTTCAGGCACCAGCAGCACGAAAATCAGCGGCAGAAAGCCGATAATCAGCGACAGCCAGCGCGTCGCCTTAAACTCCTGCTCCTGCGTTGGCTTGCGGTATGGCACGTAAAAATCTTTCACCACCAGCGAGGCGATAGCCAGCGCCACGGTGCTGACGCTGACGAATATCGACGCCACCAGTGACGTTGTCACCACGCCCGCCATCCAGGGATTCATATCCTGCAGGAAGATCGGCATCGCATAGAGGCTGTTGATCTCCGGGTGAAGGTATTTCGCCGCCACGCCGATTACCGCGATCGCCAGGCCGATAGGTAAACAGAAGAAAAACGCGACCCAGGTGGCGCGCTTCGCCGAGCGCACATCTTTCGTCGACGAGATAGCCTGAATAACAAACTGCGTGCAGAAGATAGAGCCGATGGTGCCAATCAGCCAGGCAACGATGGTGCTGGCGCCGATATGGCCATCCCACGTCCAGTAGTAGCTGGGCATCTGCTCAATCATCGGCGTGAAGCCGCCGGTTTTATAGAGCGCGAAACTCATAATGGCGATAATGCCGAAATATTTCAGCGCGCTGTGCAGCATAGTGACCCAGGCCAGCCCTTTCATGCCACCGAAGCAGAAATAGAAGGTGCTGACGATGGCGGTGATAAAGGCGGCCACCGGCAGATTGACCTTAAGAATGGTGGCGATTGCTGCCGCGCCGCTGACGTAGTTGCCAACGTTCACCAGCAGCAGCGCATAGATCATGATCACCGAGATAATGTTCTTGGTGGTATTGCCATATTTTTCCGCAATCGCGCCGGAAATGGTGATTTTACCGGTGCTATAGATGCGTTTGACCAGTAAAAAGCCGAACAGCGGAAAGCCGATCGCCGCGCCGATCACCGACCAGGAGGCGGCGAAACCATCTTCGAACGCCGCCTGGGCGGTGCCGATGGTGGACTTGGCGCCGATATACTCCGACATCAGCAGAATACCGACCACCAGCGCCGGCATGGCGCGCGAACCTTCCATAAAATCGCCGCTGCTTTTACTGCGCAGCCGCCAGGTCAGCCAGGTGGTGAACAGGATATAGGCCACCACGATGCCGACAATGATCAACGTACCTTCAGCGTTAAACGTTTTCATCTGAGCCTCTCTTGAGGACGAGCGAAACCCTGAGGATTTTCATCCTCGACTGTTTTTTGAAGCGTGAATGCGCAGGCTGGCGGGTTAGCGCCTCGTCCTGTCAGAACGGCACGCGCTGCGGCGTAGCCGGTGCGGTTGCATGAGGCGCGGCGGCAAGGCCGTTGGGTCGGGGCTGAACATCCCGCTGTTATGAAATGCCACGATGATCTCCTGTAGGGAAGCAGATTGATTGAATTTAATCAGCGCACTTTCTTGATGAAGGCGTCACAGGAGAATTTATAGGATATGCGGCGAGAGAATAAATTGATCGTGCTCACATATGGTCAAATATGATTACATATAATCACAAAACGCGCAGCACTGACTTCCGGCAAGAGTGTGAAGAGCAAAGGAGAGGAAACGGCGAAGCCGGTCAGCACGTAACCGGCTAGCAGGAGAGATTAGCCTTCGGCAGGCGGCGTCCATTCGGTAAAGGTGGGTTTGTCGCTTTTTACTTCGTAGGCGACGTGCTTCACTTCGCCTTTCGCCGTGGTGACTTCAACCGGATTGATAGTGACGCGGCCGAGTCCGAACAGCGTGGCGACGTAGCCGCCGATTTTATGTTTGCCTGGCGTCAGGAAGAGGTCTTTGCTCTGCCCGCCGTTTAGCGTGCCGGCATCTTTACCGTCGACGGTAACGAATACCGAGGAACCGTCGTCGGTGCGCGTCATCACGTGTGACACGCTCACCTGCGCGGGGCCGGCGGCGAACGAGGGATCGTCCTGGTAAGAGTGTTTGTTCGCGCATCCGCTGAGCGCGACCACGGCGAAAAGGGCTATCGGGGAAAAACGTGAAATCATTATCTTTGTCAGGCCTCTGCTGCGACTAAGCGACTATTTTAGCGCTACGTCACACTTTCTCCCAGTGGGCAATGCGTCGGCATGTTCCGAATTCGCGCTTTTCGCCGCTTTTTACGCCAGCCACCGCACAGGTTGTTTAGCGCGACGGCTGGCGATTTCAGCCTGAAATCGGCGGTAACCCCGCCAGGATCCGTGCCGCTTCGCTGGCGGTAAGCGGATAGTCGTAAAAGCGCTGATAGAAGGCCTGGGTGGCGGCGACGATATCGAGCTGGCGGAAAAGCTGTGGATGCAGCTGCTTTGCCGCCCACTGGATTTGCAGCGCCGCTTCCGTGCCGTAGCGATCCCAGGGAAAGACGCCGGAGGGATTTTGCAGCACGCGATGGTTTTTCACCGCCTTCGTTGTGGCCAACAGCGCGGCGTAGTCCGACGCCTCTAACTTTCCTGCCCCCGCGCCGAGGATGATCACATCGGGATCCCAGGCGATCACCTGTTCCGGCGACACCTCTTTCATATTGCCCGTCACCGGCGCGGCCGCATTTGTGCCGCCGGCGAGCCGGATCCAGCTGTCGATCAGCGTCTGGCTGCCGTCGATCTTCAGCGGATGTAGCGACTGAATGTGCAGCACGCGCGGTCGCGCGCTTTCCGGCAGCGACGCGGTTTTCGCCCTGATGGCAGCAATTTGCGCATCGAGATAGCGGTTATAGCCCTGCGCCCGGCGCTGCGCCTGTGGCGTGCCGACCACCTGCGCGGTGGTCAGCAGTGAACGCTTCATGGAGGCGAAGTCGTCAAACTGCATCCTCAGCGTCGGGATACCGGCCTGCTGATAGCTGATGACGTCAGGATCCTGCGCCGGTACGAAAATCGCATCGACGCGGCGCGCCACCAGCGCCTCGCTGGAGAAGGTTTTGCCGTGCGCCTGCAGCGCCTGCTTCAGCGAGGGCTGCACCTTAAACATCCAGGGGCGATCGGCGGGATGGTTGACCGTGGCGACGATCAGATCGCCCGCGCCCAGCGTCATCAGCAGCGAATGGTGCGCGTACCAGGCGTCGGCGATGCGCCGTGCCGGATGCGGCAGCTCCACCGGCTGCCCGAGATCGTCGGTTAGCGTGGCGGCCGGCGACGTGCCCGCCGTCAGCGCCAGCGTCAGCGCCAGGCTGACGCGCAGAGAGGTTTTCATCGGTTCGGCTCCTTAGAAATCGAGCTGCATAGAGAGCTGCAGCTGGCGCGGCGCGCCGATCGACGCGCTGGCGTAGCCCGCGCCGCTGTAGCCGTTCAGGCCGCCCGGCACGATATTGGTCCAGTAGTGACGGTTGGTGAGATTAGTGACGTCAAGGCGGAAGGTGGTGTCGGTCTGCATCAGACGGGTTTTCCAGGCCGCGCCCGCATCGAGGGTGGTGTAGCCGCTCACCCAGCCGCTGTTGGTGTTGTCGGTGGGGCGCTGGCCGACGTAGCGCGCGCCGCCATGCAGATCGGCGCCCATTATCCCCGGCAGATCCCAGGCGGCAAACAGGCTGGCGGTGTAGCGCGGCAGCCCGACGATTTGCTTGCCGTCGGTGGTGGCGCTGGCGGTATCGAACAGGCGCGGATCGAGCCAGGTCATACCGCCATAGAGATGCAGCGCGTCGGTCAGGTCGCCGTCCGCCATCAGCTCTACGCCGCGGTTACGCTGCTCGCCGTCCACCGCGTAGTCGCCGCTGCTGTTGGTGTAGGCAAAGGGGCGTTTGATCTCAAACAGCGCCGCCGTCAGCAGCAGGCGATTTACCGCCAGTTTCGCGCCCGCTTCCACCTGCCTGCTGCGATAAGGGGCGAGAATATTCCCCGCGTTGCTGGCACCGGCGGGCGCGGTATCGCCCTGTTGCAGGCTGTCTGCCCAGGTGACATAGAGCGTCAGCGGATCCACCGGTTTATACATCAGGCTGGCGGAGCCGGAGAACCCGCTGTTGGAGGAGGCGCTGCTGCGCGCGCCGGTTTTGGCGTAGTTGGCCGAACTCAGCAGGCTTTCGCTGCCTGCCAGCAGTAAACTCCACTGCGGCGAAAACTGCAGATTATCGCTCAGCAGAAAGGCGTGCTGCGTCGCGGTGGCGGAGTGATAGCGGTCGGTGAAGTCGGGATAGTCGGGCTGGTCGAAGCGCAACGGCTGATCCAGCGAGGCGCTGCCCAGCGTCGAGGTAGCGCCATGCGCCGGGTTCATGTTCTTCCAGACAAAACCGCGCACGCCGGTGGCGATCTGATGATGGATCCAGCCGGTGTCGACCTCGCCATTCAGGTTCGCCATATAGCTGTTAATGGTAAAGCGGCTGGCGGTGGCGGATGAAGTGGTGGTGGTGTAATGCCCTGCCCGATCGGTAAAGGTGTTGGTGACGCCGGTCGACTCGCGATCGGCGATCTGACGCAGCACGCCGATCTCGCCCTGCCAGTTGCCGTCGAAGTCATGCTTCAGGTGCAGACCGGCGGTCAGGGTATGGTTGTCATCCCCGGCGTAATATTGTCCCAGCCCCGCTTTTTTCGGGTCCGGCGCCGCCGGAAAGGTCAGGCCGTTGCCCAGCGCGAATTTGCCCGGCAGGCCTTTATCGTAATAGTGATAGTAGCTGAAGTTAGTCTCCAGCTCGGTGCGGTCGCTGAGGCTGGCGTCCAGCGCCAGGCTAAACAGCTGGCGGCGCACCTTGCTGCCGCTGACATAGCCGCCGCCTTCGTCATCCAGCAGGTTGAGGCGATAACGCAGGCGATCATTTTGATCCAGCGGCCCGCTCAAGTCGGCGGCCACTTTGTGATTGCCGCCGCTGCCGCCCGCGACCGTTAGTCGGTGCTGCGGCAGATCGGTGGCGCGCTTCGCTACAAAGTTAAACAGCCCCGCCGGGTTGGCCGGGCCGTAAAGCGAGCCGGCCAGGCCGTTTAGCACCTCAATATGATCAAACTGCTCGGCCGCATAGTCGGTGGTGGAGACAACGTTCAGGCCGTCGATCATGCTGTTTTGCACCACGCTGCCCTGCATGCCGCGCGTTTGCGGGCGCGCGCCGTCGCCCTGCACCGACGGCATATAGCGGTAGAGGTCGCTGACGCTTTTCAGCTGCTGCTGCTTCATTAATTCAGGCGACAGCGACTGAATAGAAAAAGGGGTGTTGCGCACCGGCTGTTTGCCTGCATTGCCCAGCATGGCGCTTTTCTGCGTGGCGTCTTCGCGCGTGTGAGCGGCTGTGGGCGCGGCGGAAACCACCAGCGTCTGATCGCTATTTTGCTGCGCGCCCTGCGCCTGTAAAGCAGAGAAAATAAGTAAGCTGAGCAGGCTGGGTTGGAAAAGCGCGCGGGAAGTCAATTTCATTATTTATTTTGCCAGTGATTAGGGTGATATTAACGCAGCGAAATGGTGACAGGTGAAAACCAGTGTCGCTATATTTACAATTATATAGCGAAAAGATGCGTTAATAACAGCGTCAATAATTTATCGCGCGATTGAGATGTTCAATGGGATTTAAAAACCGGTTCCCTTGCTCAGCAGGCTGAGGCGATATTTCAACAGTTCCTGCATATTGCGCAGGCGGAAAATAGCACCCTCAGCGCCCTGATTAAGGTGACAATATTTATCACCTCATTTGACGACATTGACGCGCTGCGTCAGGTGCTGTTTCGCTATTATGGTGACCACCTTCCCGCCTGCTCGCTAGTAGAGGTCAGCCGGCTCTTTTCGCCCGATCTGCGCATTGAAATCGAAGCGGTTATGGCGCTTTAGCCAGTCGCCCGCCGCGTTAGCCATTACGAAAAGTAATCAACGCATTAGCTGCGCTCATGCAGCTAATTCAGGCAGGTAAAGTCAATACGCGGCGGGCGTAATTTGTGCAAATTATGAGATGTCTCAAGGAACTGAAAAGTGGCAACAGATTTCATTTATGCAGCCTGCATGCACCATTGCCACATCTTTATTCAGCTCAATCGCGCCTGCTCCATTATTTATGCACTGTCCTGCACCAAAATGTGGCAGAAAGGTTTTTTTCTGGGGCCGGAGAAAAATTATCTTTCTTCAGTAAGTGGTAAATTATCCGGGTGCGGTCAAATCCGCTGCGCATCCTCGGCAACACATAATAAACGCCTGTAAAAAAGAAAGGTCTTTATGGAAAAGTTATCCTACGCGTCTGAAAACGGTACATCTGCCTGGTCCACCTACCTGCAACAAATCGATCGCGTCGCACCCTATTTGGGCGAGCTGGCGCGCTGGATCGACACCCTGCGTCATCCGAAACGCGCGCTGATTGTCGATATCCCGCTACAGATGGATGACGGCTCTATTCGTCACTTCGAAGGCTACCGCGTGCAGCACAACCTGTCGCGCGGGCCGGGCAAAGGTGGGGTTCGCTACCATCCCAACGTCGATCTCAACGAAGTAATGGCGCTCTCGGCGTGGATGACCATCAAGTGCGCCGCGGTCAATCTGCCTTACGGCGGTGCCAAAGGCGGCATTCGCTGCGATCCCTTCGCGCTGTCGGAAGGCGAGCTGGAACGTTTGACGCGCCGCTACACCAGCGAAATCGGCATTATTATCGGACCGCAAAAAGATATTCCCGCGCCAGACGTCGGCACCAACAGCAAAGTTATGGCGTGGATGATGGACACCTACTCCATGAACAGCGGCACCACCGTCACCGGCGTGGTGACCGGCAAGCCGGTGCATCTGGGCGGCTCGCTGGGACGTGAAAAGGCGACCGGTCGCGGCGTATTTATCACCGGCCGCGAAGTGGCGCGTCGCGCGGGCATTCCCGTCGAGGGCGCGCGCGTCGCGGTACAGGGCTTCGGCAACGTCGGCAGCGAAGCGGCGCGACTCTTCTCCGAGGCGGGCGCCTTTGTGGTGGCAATTCAGGACCATAGCGCCACCATCGCTAATCCAGACGGCATCAATATGGCGGAGCTGACGCGCTGGCAGCAGGAGCACAAGCAGATCCTCGGCTTCCCGGGCGCGCAGAAGATCGATGAAGAGGCGTTCTGGCGCAGCGAAATGGATATCTTTATTCCGGCGGCGCTGGAAGGACAGATCACCCGGGAGCGCGCTGAACGACTGAGCTGCAAGCTGGTGCTGGAGGGCGCAAACGGCCCTACCTATCCCGAAGCGGACGATGTGCTGGCCGAGCGCAATATTATCGTGGTGCCGGACGTCATCTGTAACGCCGGCGGCGTGACCGTCAGCTACTTCGAATGGGTGCAGGACATGGCGAGTTTCTTCTGGAGCGAAGAGGAGATCAATGCGCGCATGGATAAGATCATGACCGACGCCATGGTGCACGTCTGGCACAAAGCCGAAGAGAAAGCCTGTTCGCTGCGTACGGCGGCCTATATCGTCGCCTGCGAACGCATTCTGATGGCGCGTAAAGAGCGCGGCATCTATCCAGGCTAACCGCTTACAGGGCAGCACAGGCTGCCCTGCTTATCAGTAGCGCACCAGTCCGCCGTCTACCGCGTACTGGCTGCCCGTCACGAAAGAGGCGTCGCTGGAGAGCAAAAACAGCGCCACCGCCGCCGCTTCTTCCGCCCTTCCCGCCCGCCTGAGCGGCACCTGTCCAACGATAAAATCCTCAAACTGCTGGCGCGCCGTCTCCGGCAGAAAGTCGCGGAAGTGCGTCTCGATCGGGCCGGGGATCACCACGTTCACCCGAATGTCGCGCGGCGCCAGCGCCGACGCCCAGCTGCGCGCCACCGCCACAATCGCCCCTTTGGTGGCAGCGTAAAGGCTGGTGGAGGCCGCGCCCTCATAGGTCGACGAGGAGGAGGTCACCACCACAGAGGCGCCAGGATTGAGCAGCGGCGACAGCCGGGCCAGCTGCAGCATCGGGCCGCGCACATTGGCGTTCATCATGGCGTTAAAGGCTTCCGCCGTGACCGATTCCAGTTCGCCCAGCTCGGCATAGCCAGCGTTAAGCCACAGGCCGTCCAGCTTGCCCCACTTTTCCACCGCCTCGCCCAGCGCGTCGATATCCGCCTCCAGCGAGGCGTCGTTGCGCAATACCAGCGCATTGTCGTGCAGCACGCTGTTGGCATACTGCAGCCGGCTGGCGTTGCGTCCGGTGACCGCCACGCGGCCGCCTTCCGCCTGAATGCGCTGCGCGCCCGCCAGCCCCATGCCGCTGGTGCCGCCGGTAATCAGGATACGCTTGTCACTAAATCGGGCCATAACTCCTCCATCAGGCGAGCCGCCTCGCTGCGCGGCCGCTGAGTCTCAATTCACGTCGTCTCTGAATGTTAGCTGGCGGCGGCGATAACGCCTTATCAACCCGGTGACAGATTAATGACATTTGCTGCTAATTAAACCCGCACGCCAGACAGGGTTAATTACCGTTTACCGCATAAGATCATGCTACGCGCTATTTATCCCCACTTAACATCAGGTTATTTTCGCTGAGCAGGTTGCGTTGCCGGGTATATGCCCACCGGCCGTTGCCATCACTATTTTTTCAGCGTGCTAACCCGCTGACGGCCAGTAATTTATCGCTTCATTTGATTTCAGCATGGCATCAATTGCCTGCTCTCACCGCCATAACAGCGAAAAAATCTGCTAATTTGTAAGCGAGGCCGTTTTTATAGTAAGGTAAATTGTTGTAAACAAGCTGCCGTCATTTATTTAGCAGGCTGCTTATAGCTTTCTTTCCCTTTGTTGGCGGTACGGCGACGAAAGCTATAAGAGCCTCATTGGTTAAGATGAGGATAATATGAGCACCGGGAACCCACCCACGGAAAAAAGTAAAAAGCATTTCTGGCAGAAAAAACAGAAAGAGCTAACGGTTGACGATATTACCATCGTCGACAACGACATGCTGAAGCGCGCGGTCGGCGCGGCGGCGCTCGGCAACGCTATGGAGTGGTTCGACTTCGGCGTCTACAGCTACCTCGCCGTGACGATTGGCAAGGTATTTTTCGCCAACGCCAGTAACACCGCGCAGTTGATCGCCGCATTCGGCACCTTCGCCGCCGCGTTTCTGGTGCGCCCCATTGGCGGACTGGTATTTGGTCCGCTCGGCGACCGCATCGGCCGACAGAAAGTGCTGGCGATGACCATGATCATGATGTCGATCGGCACCTTTTGTATCGGCCTGATCCCCTCCTACGCCAGTATCGGCATTCTTGCCCCGATCCTGCTGCTGGTGGCGCGTCTGGTGCAGGGCTTCTCTACCGGCGGCGAATATGGCGGCGCGGCCACCTTTATCGCCGAGTATTCGACCGATAAGCGCCGCGGTTTTATGGGCAGCTTCCTTGAATTCGGTACGCTTGGCGGCTATCTGCTCGGCGCGGGATTTGTTACCGCCCTGACCTCAATTCTGCCTGAGCAAACCATGCTTGACTGGGGCTGGCGCGTGCCCTTCTTTATCGCGGCGCCGCTTGGCCTGTTCGGTCTCTATGTGCGGCTGAAGCTGGAAGAGACCCCGGCGTTCCAGCAGCATATGGAAAAGCAGGAGGCGCTCGAGCACAGCAAACCGGCGCTGACCGTGATGCAGATGCTGAAGAAATATCACAAGCCGATGCTGAAGTGCATCGGGCTGGTGCTGTTGTTTAACGTCTCCAACTACATGCTGACCTCGTATATGCCGAGCTATTTGACCGGCATTCTCGGCATGGGCGAGTTGAGCAGCCTGCTGCTGATTATGGTGGTGATGTTTGTCATGATGCCGCTGACGCTGTTCTGGGGACACTGGGCGGACCGCCTGGGTCGCCGTCCGGTGATCGGCAGCGGCGCGGTAGGCCTGATCCTGCTGGCGATCCCCTGCATGATGCTGGTGACATCGGGCAATATGTGGCTGGTGTTCGCCGGACTGATTGTGCTGGGCGTGCTGCATACCTGCTTTAGCGGCACCATGCCCGCAACGCTGCCGGCGCTGTTTGTCACGGATATCCGCTACAGCGCGCTGGCAATCGGCTTTAACCTCTCGGTCTCGCTGTTCGGCGGCACCACGCCGTTGATTACCGCCTGGCTGGTAGACACCACCCACAACCTGATGATGCCCGCCTACTATCTGATGGGCGCGGGCGTCATTGGTCTGATCACGGTGCTGACGCTGCATGAGTCGGCGCGCAAACCGCTGCGCGGCTCATCCCCGGCGGTGGCCAGCGAAGCGGAAGCGCATCGTCTGGTGAAGAAGCTGCGTTCGCGGAGTAAAGAGCGGGCGGCGCAGTAACTTGCATCTGCGTTTACTGCGTAAAAAACCTGTCAGCGGCGTAATGTTTGGCAGTTAAGCACGGGGTGATAACGCAGTCTGGGGCCGCTCAGGGACGGGCGGTCCTCGCGCCGCTGACGCGGTCCCTTCACGCCATTCGTCTGCCTGACGGACCGGTGGGGATGGAACATCCCTGTTCCAGCCCCACCTTTCGCCCGCTTCCCTGCGGGCTCTCCTGACATACTCACTCTGTTCAGCGCTGCGAAATGCCCGCCCCTGAGCGGCACCAGCCTGCTGGCCAGCTTCCGTGTGCGCTGCTGGAAAAGGACGGCAGCGTTTCTACTGCTGCAAAGGGCACTCTGTCTGAGGCCACTGCGCCTCCTCTGCTGTAGAGGGCTATTCGCAGCGCTGAGGCGGAAACGTTGTGCCAGGAGCCTGTCGCAGGGATGCGACAGGCAGTTCGGGTAGGCCTGGATGGCCGTACCCGAACGGTCCGGCCGGCACGACGTTGCAGCCGAAGGCACCGCGCAGCGGCGCGAGGACGGCCCGGCAGCAGAGGAGGCACGGTGGCCCGCACCAGCATGCTCACACGCGTATACGAAAAGGCCGCCATTTTAAGAAAATAGCGACCTTACCTGCACATGACCTTAACTGACAAGCACTAGCCAGCGGCGGGTTTTTTTTTGTTTATCAGAAGCGATATTGCAGACCAACGGTCAGCGTGGTGTTCTTGTTGGAAATGCCCGCCGCGTCGCCGCCGTATGAGGCCGATTCGCCGGTTGGGGTATAGATCACCTGCGTGCCGCCCTTGCCCTCTTCATACTTGCTCCAGGTAAACTCGGCAAACACTTTAGCGTGTTCCGTCAGGTAATAACCCGCATCCACCGCCACGCCGTAGTAGCGCGAGTTCGAGGTTTTTTCGCGGAACGTCAGGTCGCGCATATAGTGCTCATCGTTATCATGGGCGCGCACCCAGTCGCTGAATTTAAACAGCGCGTTGAACTCGAAATCGTTGATGCGGTACTGACCCACCAGGCCGACATAGGGCATGGAGAAGCGCTGGCTGTAGCCGATACCGCGTTCGCCGTCGGCGAAGCTGCCGATAAAGCTGCCGTTGTCATAGTTGAACGAGCCGCCGTAGGCCGTCCAGCTAAAGCGCGTCTCCTGATAGCCCGCCACTGCGCCGACTTTGTAGTCGTCATCCTGCAGGAACCAGCCTTTTACGTTCAGATCGTATTCATTGGCGTAGTTCACATCGGTATTCGGATGCGAAGAGTGATCGGTCCAGCTTGACTGACGAGCGCTCTGCCAGTCGTAGTCGTCCATATGACCGGAACCCGAGGCGAGAGAGGTCCAGCCGCGCGCGTTCAGCGTCAAAAAGGAGTAAGCGTCCCAGGCGATATCGCCCTTGAGGATAGCGACATTTTTGATCTTCCAGTCAAGCTGGCTGACTTTACGCCCACTGCTGGCGTCATACACCAGCTCTTTAGATTTTCCGCCCAGCATACCCACTGAGGTAGAAACGCTCAGGCTCTGGGAAGAGAAATCTGGCGTATAGGGCGAAGCGTCGGCGAACGCGGTGCCAGAGAGTGCGGCCATCATCATTACCGCAACGGTGCTCTTTTTCATTAAATATCCTGCGTTAAAAGTAAATATCCCTGAATTGCGGGCACAGACTAAGAGGCGAAATAAACGCAGGCAAGGGCTATTTTTCGCGCTGAAAAAGGGCAATGAGAGTTAAGCAGAATTAATTAATATCTCCTTACAGCGCGACGATAATGTCTGACTGCGCCTGGCAGGAAAATGACCTTTTTTTAACCGTCGTGCAGTGTCGTTATTTATTACGCGCTTGCACACGCCCTTTTTCTGGTCCCTGTTTTAGCGCCGTTTGCTGACATTCACTCGCCATCACGCCTCTGCTTATGATTATCTGGGTCAAATTTGGCTTAATTTTACTTCGCATACAAAACAGACAAAGATAAAACCGCTGGCGCTAACCTGAAAAATTTTCACCTCTCTGACTAAGGCAAATTTTTTCTCTTTTCAAGGTCGTGCGTTCAGGCGGGAAAATCGTTAGGGTATCGGTTCTAGTTTTGCGCAAGGAAGATAAACATGGTTTCAAAAGAGAATGCCGACCACTACAACTGGGGCGAGCAGTGCGACGGCTGGACGCTGATGCAGCGGCAGGATCTCAGCGTAATCCATGAGCGGATGCCGGCTCACACACAGGAAATACGTCACTATCACGCTCAGGCAAGGCAGTTCTTTTTTGTCTTGAGCGGCACGCTATGCATGGAGCTGGAAGGCGAACATCACCTTCTTACGACCCATCAGGGGCTGGAAATCCCGCCTCAGGCCAGGCATCAGGCGCGCAATGAGAGCGAGCGCGACGTAGAATTTCTGGTTATCTCCCATCCCACTACGCGCGGGGATCGCACCGACCTGCGTTGAAACGCCTGCTAATGCGTCTGGCTGCTGGCGGTAATTACTTTTTACTGCCAGGTTAAATGGAATTTATATTTCATTTAACGCGATGACGTCACGTCTGGGAGAGAACATGAAAACCACCGGTTACTGCGCGCTTGCGGCGCTTCTTCTCGCGCTGGCTAGCGCCTGCGCCGCGGCAGAGAGCACGCTGTTGATTCGCGGCGGCTATATTATGCCGATGACGCCTGACGGCAACGATCTGCCGCAGGGCGATATTCTGATACGCAATAACAGCATTGTGGCGATAGGTGAGCATCTCTCCGCGCCCGGCGCGAACATCATCGAGGCTAAAGGCAGTTTTGTACTGCCTGGCTTCGTGGATGCGCATTCGCATCTCTGGGTAACTACGCAGCGCGGGCAGTTTCGTAATGGCGCGGGAAAATTTTTTCCGGTCAGCAGCGCGCTGGGCAAGGCGATGCAGCCTGAGGATATCCACACCGCCATCTATACCGGCGCGCTGGAGCTGCTGAATGGCGGCGTCACCACCAGCGGCGACTTCTTCGATAACATTCACGCCCCGGCATGGGGCGACGCCGGTTTTCGCGCGCTTCAGGAAGCCGGGATCCGCGCCATTATGTTTTACGGCGGGCCGGATAAAACCACGCGTTATCCCATCGATATTACCCATGCCGCAAGCCTGGCGCGTCGTCATGACCCGCGCGTCAGCGTCGGGCTGGCGTGGCGGCTACCGCGGCAGCTTGCGGATGAGCAGAACTGGGCGATGCGCGATCGCGAATATCAGTGGGCGAAGCAGCATAGCCTGCCTCTTCAGGTGCACGTCAGCGGTGAAGCGGACGCGATGTTTAACGCCCTGATCGATCGCCATTACCTCGCCTCGTTTGTCACTGTGGTGCATGCCACCGATGCGCGCGCCGCGCAGCTAGAGGCGCTGGAAACGGCGGGTGCCTCGCTGGTGGTGACGCCAGTCAGCGAGCAGCGCGTCGGCTATGGTCTGACCCGGATCGATCATTTCAAAGGGGTATCACGGTTTGGGCTGGGCATCGACGGCAATAGCCTGGCGGGCAGCGGCGACATGTACGCTAATCTACGGCTGGCCGCCTTGACGATGAGCGGCGCCGCCGCTGATGAAACGCGTCCTGATCCGCGTCAGCTGTTAAAAATGGCCACGCTGGGCGGCGCGCAGGCACTGGGTCTGGAGAAGGAGACGGGATCGCTGGCGGTGGGGAAACGGGCCGATATTCAGATTATCTCACCCGATACGCTGAGCATGAGCGGCTTCGGCGGCGGCGATCCCGCCGCCCTGCTGCTCTATTCTGCGCAGCCGCAGAACGTCACTACCGTGATCGTCGATGGTCGCGTGCTCAAGCAGAACGGCACGCTGAGCGGGGTGGATCTTGCCGAGGTGCTGGCAGACGCACAACGTTCTGCCGAGGCGATACGCCAGCGCGCCGCGCAGACTACCCCCACTGCTCCGTAAGTTTGATCTGTATTGATTAACCTGTTTATCGCGCTATGCAGCTTTATTGATCCAGAACAATTCGCGCAGAGACGCCTTCTGTCAATTTGTGTCAACGGTTGTTCCCGCGGCACACAGACAGGAGAAAGGCATATGACAGGTAAAATCGGTTTGGCAGGTGGACTGGTGGTATGGCTGGTCTATGTAGCATGGATGGCAAGCTACTACTTCGGTACTTTTGCTGTTTTCACCCACTGAGCCATGTTGCGGCTTTGCGTTCTGACGGCTGCATGCGCCGGCAAGCGTTTCCTGGGCGGCAAAATAAAAACGCGCCGCAGGCACAATCACTGCGGCGCGTTCATCAGGCAGCGCATTACGCGGCTTTAACGGCGCGGACTTTTTTGCTCTGAGCCGCTTCACCTTCTGCGTTCTCGTCGGTGACATCCGCCGGGCGCGCTTTCTTCTCTGCATCTGCAACATCCGCCGCATCCGGCAGCTTGCTGGTGCGCAGAATATGCTGAATCGCGTCTTTCTGCTCGGCAAGCAGCAGGCCGAGGGTTTCCGCCTGAGACTCGTTCATATCGGGCTGATGCAGCGCTAACCAGTCGGTAAAGGCCTCCGCCATATCGAGCATCTTGTCGTAGGCATCCGCCTCTTTTTTGCTGGCAAACGTCATTTTCTCTTCACCCTTCTTGACGACTACGTATTTAATTTCGACAGCCATTTTTGCCTCTCCGATACTGTTAATATATACAGTATATATCGCCTGCGGCGGGATTGCATCCTTTTTTCAGTGGCGCTGTCGCGTAGGAAAGGGATATTTTTTTCCTTACGAAATCAACTCATTAAGGAAGTCTGCCAGCGCCTTGCGTGGATCGTCCTCTTCTGAAACGATCATCTCGATCCCCCACTGTCCCAGCACCTCGCGCGCCACCGGATTGTTGCGGTTGGTGAAGAGATAGGACTTGGGCCGCGCGGTGGCCAGCCCGGTTCTGCCCCACATTTTGGTCAGGCGGTAGAACAGCAGCCGGATATTAAAATCGCTGATGCTGTAGCCGACAAACAGCACCGAGTTGCCCATCACGTCATGGGTCAGTTTGATGTCGAGCGGCGAGTCGAAGTAGAGGCGCTCGAAGTAGCTGCTCTCATCCAGCACAATCGAGGTGTCGTCGTCAAAATCGCCGTGCAGCTTGATAATGTGGCGCTTGTCTTCCGTCAGCGACACCAGATCCGCCGCGTTAGCCACCTTGCTGTAGGGCACGCCGTGCGCTTCGTGCGCCGCTTCCAGCCAGCGGTCGTAGTTGGTGGTATAGATGCGGCTAAAGTTGCCCTGGGTGATCATGGTATGGATTTCCGACGAGCGAACGTCGATGTCCGGTCGATGCCATTCGCGATCCATCCAGCTGCGCAGCGGCCCCAGCGAGCCTTTCTTCTGCTTGTAATATTCCGCCAGCGAGAGATGCGTGCCGTAAGTGTTGAATATTTTGGGATCGTAGCCCAGCTCGTTCGCCAGGTGCGCGATCAGCTCATGCCACTCCGGCAGCCCCAGATTGCGCGAAATCCCGGCGCCGGCGAACAGGATCAGCTTGCCGGAGTCGTAGGCGCGTTTAAGTTCAGGTTTCATGCCACTCCTCGGGCGGTTTTCAGAAATTCGGCGAAGCGATCGAGCGCCAGCTTGCGCATCGAGATCTCGTTTTTCAGCTCGCCCATCTCGGCGAAGGTCTGCGTATGGCCCTCGGGGATAAACACGCAGTCCCACTGGAACTCGCGCGGCCCGGCGGGCTTCGCGGCGATGGTGCCGCGCAGTTCGCCGTGAAACTGGTACATCTTGCGCCCGTCGCAGTAGCCCAGCACGGTTTTCGCCGTTACCGCCTGGCTGTCCAGCCCCTGTACCAGCTTGGCGAAGCGCTCGGCGTCCAGCCGGTTCCAGAAGATGCGCGTCAGCCCGGCGGGCAAGCCGTTCAGCCCGTCGAGATAGAGTCCGGTGTGTTCGACAAACAGCGGGCGTCCGATAAGGGAAAACGCCTTGGTCAGCTTGTCGCGCACCAGCGTGATTTCATTTTCGGTCTGGATTTCTTCGATACGGCGCGCGATGGGCAGTACATCGACGCCGACCGGTTCGAGGATTTTGCGTACCTCGGTCAGCTTATGCTCATTGGCCGACAGAAAGCGGATTTTCATTGCAACCAACTGATCTAATTTAATTAAAGATGAAAGCGTTTTTATGCAGTGTTATGTGGAATGCTTTCAAACAGGATAGCGCAGTTATCATCACTGATAAACGGAGGGTAGGTTTCTATGGTAAAAACGGATGAAATAGCCGTAACGGATGTTGTGCTCCGCCCTACGGGGCCGTTTGCGGCGGGCTAAATCATCATTTTCGGGGGAATCAATAAGGGTGCAACGGCGCCAGCAGACTCCGTTGCACCCTCAGCGACTGTCTCACCGGATGCTAATAAACAATCCCCGGCGGATTCACCGTCGACGCCGCGATCGCCTCGTTCTGTTCGCCCCAGCGGCTCAGCACCTGCCGATACTCGCCGCCCGCGATGGTGCCGTTTACCGCCGTCTGCAACGCCTCTGCCAGCCCGTTGCCTTTTTTGGTGGTGACCGCCACCCAGGATCGCACCGGGCCATAGCCGACAATCTTCGTGTCGCCGCGCGACGCCACCTTCCAGGCCGCCATCGACTGTGGGCCGAACAGCGCGTCGGCGCGCCCGGAAAGCAGCGTCAGGGTCGCCGCCGCCTCGTCGGTCAGATAGACTGGCGTCACCGGCTTTAACCCCCTGGCGCGGTTTTGCGCGTCCCAGCCCAGCAGGATGCGCTCCTGATTGGTGCCGGAGCCGACAATAATACGCAGCCCGGCGATATCTTCCGCTTTATTAATGCTGCTGATGGGGCTGTTCGCCTTCACCAGAAAAGCGTGACCGTCGGCGCGGTAGGTGGCGAAATCGAACTTCTTCTTACGCTCCTCTGTCACCGCGATATTGAACATCGCCACATCATAGCGACCGGCAGTCACGCCGAGCGGCCAGTCCTCCCATGAAGCGGGCACCAGGCGCAGCTTTAGCCCCAGACTGTCCGCCAGCAGCCGTGCGAAGTCGGCGTCGCTGCCGATGCGCGTCTTATTATCCGACGCCAGCAGCCCCAGCGGCGGCGAGTTGGTATTGGCGGTCGCCACCGTCAGATAACCCGGCTCGACGAAAGCAAATCCCTGCGGGATCTGGCTAATCGCCTGCGGGTTCGCCGGCGCGGCTATCGGCGTCTCATTTTTTGCGGCATCGAGCGGCGCCGCCAGCGCGGTGCGCGTCGCGCAGAGCAGCAGCGCGCAGAGCAGGACTTTTTTCACTGTTTCTCTCCTATAGCACGCGGGCAAGAAAGCGGCGCGTGCGCTCATGGCGCGGATTGTTCAGCACCTGCGTCGCGCTGCCCTGCTCAACGATTCTCCCGTCCACCATAAACACCACGTTGTCCGCGACTTCGCGCGCAAAGCCGATCTCATGCGTGACGATCACCAGCGTGGTGCCCGAGCGCGCCAGCTTTTTGATCACGTCGAGCACTTCGCCCACCAGTTCGGGATCGAGCGCCGAGGTCGGCTCATCAAACAGCATCACGCGCGGGTTGAGCATCAGCGCGCGCGCAATGGCGATGCGCTGCTGCTGACCGCCGGAAAGATGGCGCGGCCAGGCGTCCGCCTTATGCCGCAGCCCGACGATATCCAGCAGTTCGCCGGCGCGCGTTACCGCGTCACGCTTCGACAGCTGGCGATGCGCCACCGGCGCCTCGATCAAATTCTCCAGCACCGTCAGATGCGGGAACAGGTTGAAGTTCTGGAACACATAGCCGACGTTGATGCGCTGACGCAAAATCGCCTTCTCTTTCAGCTCGTAGAGTTTGTCGCCGCGCCGCTGGTAGCCGATATAGTCGCCGTCGATCTGGATAAAGCCTGTATCGACGCGCTCCAGATGGTTGAGGGTGCGCAGCAGGGTCGACTTGCCGGAGCCGGACGGGCCGACAATCACCGTCACCGAGCCGGGATCCAGCTCCAGCGAGACGTCATCCAGCGCCTTGTGGCGGCCGTAGCTTTTGCTGACGCCGGTAATGCTGATGGCGCCGGTGGCGTGTGCCTGGCGATAATCAATGGCTTCGGACATGGCTAATCTCCTCATGGGTGGCAACGGGGTTCAGACGGCTGCGCCACTGGCGCCAGCGTGAAGGCTGCGGATCGCGGGTCACGCTTCGCGCCAGCCAGCGCTCAACGCTGTGCTGGATCACCGACAGCACCGTAGTGATGATCAGATACCAGGCCGCCCCCACCATCAGCAGCGGGATCACCTCCTGGTTGCGGTTGTAGATCATCTGGATGGTGTAAAACAGCTCCGGCATCGCCAGCACGTAAACCATCGCCGTGCCCTTGGCGAGGCTGATGATCTCGTTAAAGGCGGTCGGAATAATGGCGCGCAGCGCCTGCGGCAAGATAATGCGAAAGGTGCGGCGCGTGGCGGAGAGGCCGAGCGCCGACGCCGCCTCCATCTGGCCGTGATCGACGCCGAGGAAGCCGCCGCGAATAATCTCGGCGCTGTAGGCCGCCTGTACCAGCGTCAGGCCGATCACCGCCGCCGGAAACTGCCCCAGCACGTTAATGGTCTGGAAATGGCCCCAGGCGAGCGCGGTAAAGGGCACGCCGAACGACAGCGTGTCGTAAAGGTAGGAGAAGTTATAGAGAATAATCAGCACCACAATCAGCGGCAGCGAGCGAAACAGCCAGATATAGCCCCAGGCCAGGCTGCTGAGCAGCCACGACGATGAGAGGCGCGCCAGCGCCAGCAGGCCGCCGAAAATCAGGCTGAACAGGGTGCCGAGCAGCGTCAGCAGCAGCGTCTGTCCCAGCCCGTGCAGGATCACCGGGTCGAAGAACCAGCGGGCGAATACGCCCCACTCCCAGCGCGGATTGAGCGCCACCGACTCCACCACGCCCGCCAGAATAAACAGCGCGACGATCGCCCCGACGGTGCGCGCCGGATAGCGCGCCGGCACCACTTTTAACTGCTGATGATCCCCTTTCATATTCGCTCCTTAACTCGCCTGCGCGACGCTGTCGACGTCGAGGGTTTTGGTAAAACGCAGGCGGCCGTCATAGGGCGGCTGCCCGTAGCGCTCAAGATCGCCGCTGAGGTCAAACTGCGGCTGATAGCCAAAGCTGCTGTAGAGATGCACCGCTTCCGGCTGGCGGAAACCGGTGGTGAGATAGAGTCGCCGGTAGCCGGCTTGCCGCGCGCGGCGTTCCAGCTCCTGCACCACCCGCAGCGCCAGCCCCTGACGCCGCAGATCGCCGCGCGTCCAGATGCGCTTCAGCTCGGCGGTCTCGGCGTCAAACGGCTTATAGGCGCCCATGGCGATAATCTCGCCGTCGCGCTCCAGCACGATAAACAGGCCGTGGGGCGGCAGATACCATTCGGTCTGCTCGACCTCCTGGTTATTGCGGAAAAAGTCGCCGTAGCGCGATTCATAAAAGGCGAACAGTCCCGTCAGGATCGGCTGCAGCTCAGGCGCCTCCGGCGACACGTCGCGAAAAAATTGCTGGCTCATCGCTCCCTCCTAATCGCCCAGGCCCGGCGGGTTGATTTCAGAGCGGTCGATTTTCTCTACGCCCTCGCCCCAGCGGTTCAGCACCTTGAGGTAGTCGCCGTTCTGGATCACGCCGTTGAGCGCGGTGTTGATCGGCTCCGCCAGGCCGCTGCCCTTCTTCACCGTCACCGCGATGTGCGCCACCTTCGGCCAGCCGCCGTCGAAGCTGCCCACCAGGCGGGTTTTGCCGGTGAGCGCCGCCTTCCACGCGCCGATCACGTTCGGGCCGAAGTAGGCGTCAGCGCGGCCCGACTGCAGCGCCAGCGTCTGGGAGGCGTCATCTTTGGTGTAAATCGGCGTGAAGGGCTTTAGCCCCTTCGCCTGGTTGGCTTTATCCCAGGCGAGCAGCACCGCCTCCTGGTTGGTGCCGGAGCCGACGATAATGCGCAGCCCGGCGATATCCTCCGGCTGGCTAATCGATTTGATGCTGCTGCTTGCTTTCACGTAGAAGCCGAGCGTGTCGCGGCGGTAGGTGGCGAAATCGAACTTCTCTTTGCGCTCTCGGGTGACGGTAACGTTAGAGATGGCCGCGTCATATTTGCCGGAGGCGACGCCGAGCGGCCAGTCCTCCCACGAGGTCGGCACCACGTTGAGCTTCAGGCCGAGGCTGTCGGCCACCAGCCGGGCGATATCCACTTCGCTGCCGAGCAGGGTTTTGTTGTCATCCGAGAAGACCGTCAGCGGCGGCGAATTCTGCGCGGCGACCGCCACGGTAAAGGAGCCTGGCACCACAAAGTGATGGCCCGCCGGCAGCTGCGCCACCGCCTGGTCGTTCTTCGCGGTGTTGATCGGCGTTTTATTGGCCTCGAGGCTGACGCGCTGGCCGTTGTAGTCGACGTTGGTGCTTTCGGCGTTAACCGTGCCGGACGCTGCCAGCAGCATCAGGGCAATAAGGGTTTTTGTGTTCTGCATAGCGAAAGGGCTCTTATTGTGGTGAGAACTGATTAACCGGCTCTTTCAAACCGAAGCTGGCGCGCAGGGTGGTGCCGGGATAGTCGCGGCGCGTCAGGCCGCGCGCCTGCAACACCGGCACCACGCGGTCGACAAAGCGCTCAAAGGTGTCGGGCGTGCCGCCCTGGATAATAAAGCCGTCGGTGGCGAAGGTTTCAAACCACTGTTGCAGGCCGTCGGCGACCTCTTCCGGCGTGCCGTGAAACAGCGGACGCGGGGTCGCGGCCTCCAGCGCCGCCTGGCGCAGCGTATGACCATGCTCGCGCGCCTTGCGCTTGATCTCGTCGGTGGTGCTGCGGAAGCTGTTCTGGCCGATATCGCCCAGCTCCGGGAACGGCGCGTCGAGCGGATACTGCGAGAAGTCGTGATGATCGAAGAAGCGTCCCAGATAGTTCAGCGCGTCCTGAATCGACACCAGCGCGGCGGTGGTCTGATACTGCTGCTCCACATCCTCGGCGCTGTCGCCGACAATCACGCTGACGCCCTGAAAAATATGCAGATCCTCCGGCTGGCGGCCGTTCTCCGCCAGCTGACGCTTCACGTCGCGGTAGAACGCCTGCGCCTCTTCCCGCGTCGGCTGGTGGGTGAAGATGGCGTCGGCATGGCGTGCCGCCAGCTTTTTGCCATCCTCGGAGGCGCCCGCCTGGAAAACGATGGGACGACCCTGCGGCGTGCGCTGAATATTCAGCGGCCCCGCCACCTGGAAAAAATCGCCATGATGGTCGATGGCGTGCAGCTTGCTGGCGTCAAAGAATTTGCCGCTCGCTTTGTCGCGCACAAAGGCGTCCTCTTCCCATGAATCCCACAGCCCCTTTACCACGGTGAGATACTCATCGGCGATGCGGTAGCGCAGCGCATGTTCCGGGTGCTGCTTGCGGGAGAAGTTTTTCGCCGACCCTTCCAGCGGCGACGTCACCACGTTCCAGCCCGCGCGGCCGCCGCTCAGGTGATCGAGGCTGGCGAACTGGCGCGCGGTGATAAACGGCTCGCTGTAGGAGGTCGACACCGTTCCCACCAGCCCGAGGTGTTCGGTGACGCCCGCCAGCGCCGACAGCAGCGTCAGCGGCTCGAAGCGGTTGAGAAAATGGGGGATCGATTTTTCATTGATATAGAGGCCGTCGGCAACAAACAGGAAGTCGAGTTTGCCCTCTTCCGCCTTACGCGCGATGCGCTTCGCGTAGTCGAAGCTAATGCTGGCATCCGCCTGCGCGGCGGGATGGCGCCACGCGGACATATTGCCGGATGCGCCATGCAGGATGGTGCCCAGTCGAAGCTCTCTTGTGGTCATGATGTCTCTCTCTGTATTTGTGGCAGCGCTGCTTATCGCGCGGCGGCCAGGGCCGCGCGAACGCCGTTCAGGTCAGGGATCAGGTCAGGATGGCGTCGCGACATCGCGCGTTGAGCTGCTGCAGCGCGTGCTGCGCCAGCTGCGCGAAGTAGCGGGCCGCGGGCGCCATCAGCGCCTCGTCGGGATTGAAAGCGGAGTGATGCAGGCCGAACGCGCTGGCGCTGCCGATGCTGACAAAGGCGCCTGGGATCTGCTGCAAATAGAAGGCGAAATCTTCGCCGCCAAGATGAAGATCGGCGGTCTGCACGCGATAGCCCGCCTGTTCGGCGACCTCGCTGGCGACGCGCGCCCATTGCTCATCGTTGACCAGCACCGGCGGCCCCGCATGCCAGCTGAGCGTCGCCTGCGCGCCCGCCGCCTCGGCGAAATGCGTGACCAGCGCGCGCACGCGCGCCTCCAGCCCGGCGCGCACGCCGAGATCGTGGGTGCGCGCGGTGCCGCCGAACTCGACGCTGCCGGGCAGCACGTTCCAGGTTTTGCCCGCGTCGATGCGCGTGATGCTCAGCACCAGGCTGTCGAGGGTATTGAAGCTGCGGCTGGTGAGGCTCTGCAGCCCCTGAATAATCTGGCTGGCGGCGACAATGGCGTCAACGCCCTCTTCGGGATGCGCCGCGTGCGCCCCTTTGCCGTTAACGCGGATAATAAATTTATCGGCGTTGGCGTAGAAGGCGCCGCCGCGCGTGGCGAAGACGCCGGTGGGCAGGCCCGGCTCGTTGTGCATGCCAAAAATCGCCTGCACCCCCTCCAGCACGCCCGCGTCAATAAACTGCCGCGCCCCGGCGGCGATCTCCTCGGCCGGCTGAAACAGAATGCGCACGCGGCCGTTAAGCTGCGCCTCCTGCTGTTTCAGCAGCAGCGCCGCGCCGAGCATCACCGCGCTGTGCACGTCATGACCGCAGGCGTGCATGACGCCGGGACGCCGCGAGTGAAAGGCCAGCCCGCTCGCCTCATGCACCGGCAGGGCGTCGATATCGGCGCGCAGGGCAATCAGGGCGTCGCCCTGACCGATCTCCGCCACCAGCCCGGTTTGCAGCGGATAGTCGAGCAGAGTAATTTCCGCCGCCTGCAGCCAGGCGCGCAGGCGCGCGGTAGTCGCCTCTTCCTTGCCGGACAGTTCCGGCCAGGTGTGCAGCTCGCGCCGCCACTCAGTCAGCTGAGTTTCAAAAGGGGTGTTCATTATCGCCTCCGCCGGGTTATGCCGCGACCAGATGATGGGTCGCCAGCAGCTCCAGCGAGCGCAGGCGCGCTTTCGGCTCGCCAATCGGCGTGTCGATCACGAACTCGTCGACGGCGTAGTGCTGATGCAGCGCCTCAAGCTGGGCGTGCACCTGCGCGGCGGTGCCTTTCAGCAGCGACGGCGTGCGCGGCTCAATAACGTAGTCGCTAAAGCCCCCCTGACGCACATAGCGCTCCGCCTGCTCCAGGCTGCCGACGTTCACGCTCTGCCCGCCGTTGACCTTCACATGATAGTGGCGCAGGCCGTTCACCAGCAGCTCCGCCTCCGCCGGGGAGTCGGCTACCACCACCTGCACCGCAACCAGCGCACGCTGGCCGCTAAGACGATGGTAGGTGCCGAGCGTATTCTCCATCAGCTGACGGTCGCCGTTGAGATGGGCGGCGAACACCAGCTGCCATCCCTGCTGCGCGGCGAGCGTGGCGCTCTCCGCGCTGGCGCCCAGCAGAAAGCGATTAGCCGGACGCGGCGGCAGCGGCGTGGCGTGCAGCGTCTCTTCGTCCGCCTGTTTCTGCTGCGGGGCGTCGAGCCACTGGCTCAGCTGTTGCAGCTGATCGGCAAAGCTGCCTTTCGCCTCGGCGTTGACGCCCGCCTGCAGCGCGCGGGTCGAGAGCGGCAGCCCGCCCGGCGCCTTGCCGACGCCAAGGTCGATGCGACCCGGCGCCAGCGATGCCAGCAGGTTGAAGTTTTCCGCCACTTTATAGGGGCTGTAGTGCTGCAGCATCACGCCGCCGGAGCCAACGCGAATATGCTGGGTCTGCGCGATAATCCAGGCGATCAGCACCTCGGGCGACGGACTCGCCAGCTGTGCAGTGTTGTGGTGTTCGGCCAGCCAGAAACGGTGATAGCCCCAGCGTTCCGCCTGTTGCGCCAGCTGCAGGGTGCGCTGAAGGGCGCTGCTGGCCGGCTCATCCGCGAGCACCGGCGATTTATCCAACAGACTTAAACGATATGACATTCACCTTTCCTCACTTATATATCCAGTTGCGACTCAGTGTGGAGCGAGGCTAATAATTCGTAAAACAACAAATATGAAATAGGGATGGCGAAAAACGGCATAGCGAAGGTTTATTTTTTTGCGCGAACAACGCCTGCTTAAATGCGCTGCGCGCAATAGAGGAAAACAATTAGCCGTCATCAGCAGCATTAACGCGCTTATATTACCCACCTCGCCATTTGTTATTTTCAGCTAAGCTTTGCGCAATTCGTTGGTTCATTTGCCCTGCGCCGCGTCCGATGATGAATTCCGCCGTTAAGGCAGTTGATAACAAAGGAATTCACATGACGCGTTCACCCTTTTCGCCGCTGCCGCGCGCGCTGGCGATGGCTTTACTTGCAGGGAGTATCACGGTTCACACGGCGGAAACGCCGGTGAAGGGCGGCACGCTGATCTACCTTGAGCAGCAGGCGCACACCAATCTCTATCCGCCGGCTGGCGGCTTCTATCCCAACGGCGGCATTCTGAATCAGATCACCGATAAGCTCACCTGGCAGAATCCGCAAACGCTGCAGGTCGAGCCGTGGATCGCGCAGAGCTGGAGCAGCAACGCGGATAAAACGGAATACACCTTTCACCTTCGCCCCGGCGTGACGTTCTCCGACGGCACGCCGCTGGATGCCAACGCGGTGGCGAAAAACTTCGACACCTACGGTCTGGGCAATAAGGCGCAGCGCCTGCCGGTCTCCGAGGTAATTAATAACTACGACCACAGCGAAGTTGTCGATCCGCTGACGGTGAAGTTTTATTTCAAGAAGCCGTCACCGGGCTTTTTACAGGGCACCGCCACCATCGGCTCGGGTTTAGTTTCGCTCAGCACGCTGGCGCGTAATTTTGATCAGCTGGGCGACGCGCGGCATATTATCGGCTCCGGTCCCTTTGTGGTCAGCGACGAGAAGCTGGGCCGCGAGGTCGATCTGGTTGCGCGCAAAGATTATCAGTGGGGGCCGAAAAACGGTCAGCAGCAGGGGCCAGCCAACCTCGACGGCATCAAAGTGATCGTCACGCCGGAGGACAGCGTGCGCATCGGCGCGCTGCTGGCAGGCCAGGCGGACATCATCCGTCAGGTGCAGGCCTACGACGAGAAGCAGGCGAAAGAGCAGAACTTCCCGATCTACGCGGCGCCAACGCGCGGCGTCAATGACAGCATCAGCTTCCGTCCCGACAACCCGCTGGTGAGCGACGTGCGCGTACGTCAGGCGCTGCTGCACGCCACCAATGCAAAACAGGTGGTCGATACCCTCTTCTCGCCTAATTATCCGCAGGCTAAATCGGTGATCGCCGCCAGCGCGGCGGGCTTCGTCGATCTCGGCGACAGGCTGAAGTTTGACCCGGAGCAGGCGAAAAGGCTGCTGGACGACGCCGGCTGGAAGGCGGGCGCAAACGGCATTCGTGAAAAAGCGGGCAAGCCGCTGGCGCTGACCGTCTATGAATCCCTGCCGCAGCCGCAGAACAAAGAGGTGCTACAGCTGATCGCCCAGCAGTGGCGCCAGGTTGGCGTGGCGCTGACGGTGAAAGCGGGCGATGCCGGCAGCAAAACCCTCGACACGCTCGATCCGCTGAAAACGCCGCTGACCGTCTCGGAAGTGGGCCGCGCCGATCCTGACGTGGTGAAGAGCCAGTTCTACCCGAGCAACCGCGACGCGCTGCTGCAGAAAGGCGGCTCCAGCGACAAAGTGCAGAGCTTCCGCGACGACAAACTCAACGCGCTGCTGCTGGCGATCTCCGCCGAGGTCGATCCGGCGAAACGGTTGCAGCTTACCGGCGACGCGCAGCGCTACCTGCTGGACAACGCCTACGTCATTCCCATCTTCGAGGAGCCGCAGGTGTTCGCCGGCGCGCCCTGGCTGAAGGGCGTGCGCTTTGAAGCGGTCGGCCGCCCGGCGTTTTACGGCGCCTGGCTGGAAAAACATTAAGCGAGGTGAAGGATGCGACACTTTCTGCTGCCTCGGCTGGGAACGGGTCTGCTGGTGCTCTGGGCGGCCTTTACCCTCTCCTTTGCGCTGCTGCAGGTGCTGCCCGGCGACGCGGTGCTGATCAAATTTCAGAACCCGGATTTAGGGCTCAGCCCGCAGCAGATCGAGGAGATGCGCCTCGCCTACGGCGCAGACAGCCCGCTGTGGCGGCAGTATCTGCACACGCTGTTCGCCATGCTGCACGGCGACTTCGGCTTCTCGGTGCAGGCGGGCGTGGCGGTGAGCGCGCTGATCGCCGATAACCTGCCGGGCACGCTGCGCCTGGCGCTGTGCGGCTTTGTGCTGGCGGTGCTGCTCGCCTTTGCGCTGGCGGCGCTGTCGCGTCAGCCGGCGCTGCGCGGCCTGCGCGCGCTGCTGCAGTCCGTGCCCGCGCTGTTTATTTCCATTCCTACCTTCTGGCTCGGCATCGCGCTGATCCAGGTTTTCTCTTTTCAGCTGCGCTGGATCCCGGTGATTAACCCTTCGCCGTGGCAGGGGCTGCTGCTGCCGATCGTGGCGGTGGCGGTGCCGATCTCCGCGCCGCTGGCGCAGATCCTGCTGCGCGGTATCGACGAGGTTTCGACCCAGCCTTTCGTCGCGGTGGCGCGCGCCAAAGGCGCGAGCGAGAGCCGCGTGCTGTGGCGTCACGTGCTGCGCAACGCCATGCTGCCGGTGCTGACCATCGCCGGGCTGCTGCTGGGCGAGCTGATCGCCGGCGCGCTGATCACCGAAACGGTGTTCGGCCTCGGCGGCCTCGGCCAGCTGACCCAGCAGGCGGTGAATAATCAGGACGTCGCGGTGCTGCAGGCGGTGGTAATGATCTCCGCGCTCGGCTTTGTGGCGATTAACCTGCTGGTCGATCTGCTGATGCCGCTGTTCGATCCGCGTCTGCAACGCGTTGCCGGAGGTGTGCGATGAGCCTGGTAGACTACTCAACGGCGCGCCGCGCCCAGCCCGCCGCCGGCAGCAAGGCGCTGCGCCTGCAGCCGGGCCTGTGGCTGGCGTGGCTGGTGCTGCTGCTGGCGGTCGGCGCGGCGATCTTTCCTGAACTTTACACCCACTACAGCGCCACCGACGGCCTTGCCGGGGCGCAGCGGCTGGCGCCGCAGGCGGCACACTGGCTCGGCACCGATCAGCTGGGGCGCGATCTCTGGGCGCGTATGGTTTACGGCGCATCCGCCTCCCTCTCTGCCGCGCTGATCGCGGTGGCGATGGGGCTGACGGCGGGCACCGCGCTCGGCGTACTGGCGGGCGCGGCGGGCGGCAAAACCGAGGCGCTGCTGATGCGTGCCGTCGACGTGCTGCTCTCGATCCCGTCGCTGCTGCTGTCGCTTAGCCTGTTAATCCTGCTCGGCTTCGGCACGCTGCATGCCGCGCTGGCGGTGGGCGTCGCCTCTGTTGCCAGCTTCGCCCGGCTGGCGCGCGGTGAAGTGGTACGCATCCGCCACAGCGACTACGTCGAGGCAGCCTTCGGCAGCGGCGGCACCTTTTTTGCCGTGCTGCGCCGCCACATTCTGCCCAACGCGCTGACGCCGGTGATCGCCTTTGCCGCGCTGCAGTTTGGTCAGGCGATTCTGGCGCTGTCGACGCTGAGCTTTCTCGGCTACGGCACGCCGCCGCCTGCGCCGGAATGGGGGCTGCTGATCGCCGAAGGCCGCAACTATCTCTCAACCGCCTGGTGGCTCACCACCTTTCCCGGCCTGCTGGTGATCGCCGTGGTGCTGGCCGCCAATCGCATCAGCATGCAGATTGCAGGAGGTCGCCGATGAGCGCATCCGCGCCGCTACTGGCGGTAGAACATCTTAGCCTGAGCTATCGCAGCGGGCATCAGTGGCGTCAGGTAGTGCATGACGTCAGCTTTGAACTGCAGGCCGGAGAAATGGTGGCGCTGGTGGGCGAATCCGGCTCCGGCAAAACCACCACCGCGCAGGCGATTATCGGACTGATGGCGGAGAATGGCCGGCGCGACGGCGGCGCCATTCGCCTCAACGGCGAGGATATTGCCGACTGGTCACAGACGCGGCTCGACCGCCTGCGCGGCGTGCGCATCAGCCTGGTGCCGCAGGATCCCGGCAATTCGCTCAACCCGGTGAAAACCGTCGGCGCCCAGGTCGACGAGATCCTGCGCCTGCACACCGCGCTGAACGGCGAGGCGCGTCGAAGCCGCGTGGTGGAGCTGCTGACGCGCGTCGGCCTCAGCCATCCGCAGCAGCGCGTCGATCAATATCCGCACCAGCTGTCGGGCGGCATGAAGCAGCGCGTGCTGATCGCCATCGCGCTGGCGCTTAGCCCTGACATTATTATCGCCGACGAACCCACCAGCGCCCTCGACGTTACGGTGCAGAAACGCATTCTCGATCTGCTCGACGCTCTGCGCCGCGAGTCCGGCACCGCGGTGCTGTTTGTCACTCACGATCTGGCGCTGGCCGCCGAACGCGCGGACCGCATTATGGTGTTTCGCCACGGCGAAATTCAGGAGTCGGCGCCGGCCGCGCAGCTGGTCGGCGCGCCGCAGCACCCCTACACCCGCCAGCTGCTGTGGGATGCGGCGCCGCATCGCGTCGCGCGGCCCGCGCCTGACCGGCTGGCGACGCCCGCGATCCGCGCCGACGGCATCGGCAAAAGCTTCGCGCTGGGCAAAAACAGGCGGCTGCAGGCGCTGCATAACGTTAGCTTTCAGGTGGCGCGCGCCTCAACCCATGCGCTGGTGGGCGAGTCCGGCTCCGGCAAAACCACGCTGGCGCGCATTCTGCTCGGCTTCGAGCGGGCGGACAGCGGCAGCGTAACGCTTGACGACACGCCGATCGGCGGCCTGCGCGGCGACGCGCTGCGCCAGCTGCGGCGCAAAATTCAGTTCGTTTATCAGAACCCTTTCGCCTCGCTCGATCCGCGCCAGACGCTGCGGCAGATCATCGAAGAGCCGCTGCGCAATTTTGAAAGGCTCAGCGCCGGTGAACGGCGGCAGCGCGTCGAGGCGGTGGTGGAACGGGTGGCGCTGCCTGTTGAGATGCTGTCGCGCGGCGCGCGCGAGCTGTCCGGCGGTCAGCGCCAGCGCGTCGCCCTCGCCCGCGCGCTGATCCTTAACCCGGCTATCCTGGTGCTCGACGAGGCGACCTCCGCGCTCGACGTTACCGTTCAGGCGCAGATTTTACAGCTGCTGCAGCAGTTACAGAATGAGCTAGGCCTTACCTATCTGTTTATCACCCACGACCTGGCGACGGTGCGCCATATGGCGGACAGCGTGACGGTATTACGCGCCGGAGAAGTAGTGGAAAGCGGTGACGTTGTCACGCTATTCGCCGCGCCGCAGCACGCCTATACCCGGGAGCTGATCGCCGCCATTCCCCAGTTTACTTCACCAATAAAGGCTTCCGCATGACGCGACGCATCGGCTTTTTTACCCGACTGCTGGAGAAGGTGCCTGCCCAACAGCGCTACCGGCTGGCCACCGAACAGATCCAGCACGCCGAGCGGCTCGGCTTCGACAGCGCCTGGATCGCCCAGCACCATTTTCACGAGGCGGAAGGCGGCCTGCCCGCGCCGCTGGTGTTTCTGGCGCACGCGGCGGCGCACACCCGCACTATTCGCCTCGGCACGGCGATTATCACTCTGCCGATGGAGAACGCGCTGCGCGTGGCGGAAGATGCGGCGGTGCTCGATCTGCTGGCGGAGGGCCGTCTGGAGATCGGGCTGGGTTCCGGCGGCACGCCCGGCTCTTTTCTGCCGTTCGGGTTGACCTTTGAGCAGCGCGCCGCCGCCTTCGCCGACAACCTGCATCAGCTGCTCAGCGCCTGGCGCGGCGATTCGCTGGCGCATCCTGACAACCATCTCTATCCCGCCGCGCCGCAGCTGGCGCAGCGCGTCTGGATCGCCACCTTCTCCGCCGAGGGCGCGGCGCGCGCCGGCGCCGCCGGTCATGGTCTGATGCTGTCGCGCACCCAGCCGCGCCCGGCTGAGGATCCGGCGCGCCCACTGGATGCGATACAGAACCCGATTATCGACGCCTATCTTGAGGCGCTGCCAGCGGGCGTCGCGCCGCGCATTCTCGCCTCGCGCACCGCTTTTGTCGCCGATTCCGCTGGCTACGCGCGCCGCGTTGCGGAGCCAGGCATTCAGCAGCAGGCGCAGCAGCACCGCGCCGCCGGTCATGCGCTGCGCGGCGAGACGCTGGACGAACTCTTCGCGCAGTTCGACGCCCACGTCGGTGACGCCGCTGCGGTGCGCGCCTCACTGGCGCAGGACTCGGTGCTGCCGCGCGTCACCGATATCTCTTTCCAGGTGCACTCTGTCGAGCCATCCCCCGCCGACACGCTGCGCTCCATTGAACTGATCGCCGAGCAGATTGCGCCCTGGCTGCGCACGCTTAAGGCTGAGGAGAAACCATGACTGCTTCACAGGATCTGCTGGCCACGCTGGCCGATATCGACCCCGCCAGCGAGCTGGCACAGGCGCGCGCCACGCGCGACGCCGCCACCCGACACGCGCAGGGCAGCTATGAGGTGCTGTTCAGCCAGCAGCATGACGACTTCCCGCTGGCCGAACGCGTCGCGCTGGCGGCGCAGGTCGCCGAGTGGCACGGCGCTGAACGGCTGCGCGCGCACTATGCCGCGCATCCGGCGTTTCAGCCGCTGGACGACGCGCCGCGCCACCAGCAGGGGCTCGCCTTTGCCAGACGCCTGAGCGTCGAGCCGGTCGCCGCCGCGCCGCAGCATATCGAGGCGTTGCGCGAGGCGGGCTGGAGCGCGCGCGGCGTGGTGACGCTGGCGCAGCTGGTGGGCTTTATCAGCTTCCAGAGCCGCTTGCTGGCGGGGTTGCAGCTGCTGCAGGGCGAAGAGGCGAACTGTCCGGCGCAGGCCGCCGTCGCGGGGCGCTGGCACACCGCCGAGCGCACCGCCAGCGGCCAGCGCGCGCTAACCGCCTTTACCCAGGCGGAACTGGGCTGGGAACCCTGGCTGCCGGCCAAACCGCTGGCGGAATTCGACGCCGACGAGCAGGCGCTGCTGGCGCGTTTCGGCCACAGCGACTCCGACTATTTTCGTCTGCTGGCGCGCAACCAGCCGCTGCTGGAGCAGCGCACCCTGACGGATAAAGGCATTTTCTACACCGCCGGCGGCCTGCCGCGCGCCGAGCGCGAGCTGGCGGCGACGGTGGCGAGCAAGATCAACGGCTGCATCTACTGCGCCTCGGTCCATGCGCGCAAGGCGTCGCAGCTGGCGAAGGATAACGACGCGGTGCAGAAGCTGCTCAACGTTGCCCCCGGCGCGGTGCTGTCGCACGGCCAGTCGCCGCGCTGGGCCGCTGAGATCGACCTCGCCGCCTCGCTCTCCGTCACGCCGCCCGCAGCCAGCCTGACGCAGCTGCAGGCGCTGCGCGAACACGGGCTGGATACGCTGGCGCAGCTCGATCTGATCCAGTCGACCGCCTTTTTCGCCTGGGCGAACCGCCTGATGCTGACGCTTGGCGAGCCTTTTCTCCCTTCTGACGCACAAGGATAACCATGTCTTCCACTGAACAACTGATCGCCTGGCGGCGCGAGCTGCATCAGCATCCCGAGCTGTCGAACCACGAATTTCAGACCACTGAACGCATTACGCGCTGGCTGCAGCAGGGCGATATTCGCCTGCTGCCGCTGCCGCTGAAAACCGGCGTAGTGGCGGAGATTGGCCACGGCGAGCCTTTAATCGCGCTGCGCGCCGATATCGACGCCCTGCCGATTGAGGAGAGCGTCGACCGTCCGTGGAAGTCGCAGCAGCCTGGGGTGATGCACGCCTGCGGTCACGATCTGCATACCTCGGTGATGCTCGGCGTGGCGCATCGTCTGCGCCAGCAGGAGCAGCAGCTGCCGGGCCGGGTGCGCATTCTGTTTCAGCCGGCGGAAGAGACCTTTAACGGCGCGCAGCAGCTGATCGACGCCGGCGCGCTGGAGGGGGTGCAGGCGATTTTCGGCATGCACAACGCGCCGGATCTGCCGCTCGGCGCGCTGCGCACGCGCGGCGGCGCGTTTTATGCCAATGTCGATCGCTTTACCATTCGCATTCACGGCAAAGGCGCGCACGCCGCGCGTCCGCATGAGGGTATCGATTCGATTGTGATCGGCAGCCATATCGTTACCGCGTTGCAGACCCTGCCGAGCCGCGTGTTCAGCTCGCTGGAGTCGGTGGTGCTGAGCGTAACGCGCTTTACCGCCGGCAACACCTGGAACGTGCTGCCGCAGAGCGTCGAGCTGGAAGGCACGGTGCGCACCCATAACGATGCCATTCGCGAGGCGATGCCGCACAAGATACGCCAGCTGATCGGCAGCATCGCCGCCGGTTTCGGCGCAGAAGCGGAGCTGGAGTGGATCGCCGGGCCGCCCGCGCTGGTCAACACCCCCGCCTGGGCCGACTTTGCGCTGGAGCTGGCGCAGGCGCGCGGCTTCCGCACCGAACGCGGCACGCCGCAGATGGGCGGCGAAGACTTCGCCTTCTACCTGCACCATGTGCCGGGCGCCTTTGTCAGCATCGGCAGCGGCAGCGAATTTGGCCTGCACCATCCGGGGTTCGATCCCGATGAGGGCGTTATCGCGCCGGCGGTGGACTACTTTACGCAGCTTGCGCCGCGCGCGCTGGATATCGTGGCCAGCGCATGACGAAAAAGAGGAGAAGTGAGATGACGATTCCCGTTCCTGTTCCTGTGCTGGATCATGTGGTGATCAACGTGGCGGATAGGCTGGACGAGGCGAGCGCGCTCTATCGTCGGCTCGGCTTTCAGCTCAGCGAGCGCGGTCACCATACGCTGGGGTCCAGCAACCATCTGGCGATTTTTGCTGAGAACTATCTCGAGCTGCTGGGCTACGAGCCGGGACGCGGCGAGCAGCGCAAAGATTTATGGCAGGCACCGCCTGGCCTGACCGGGCTGGTGTGGAAAACCCAGGATGCGGAGAGCGCGTATCAGCATCTGCAGCGGCAGGATCTGGACGGCGACGCGCCGGCCGCGTTTCACCGCCCGGTGACGCTGCCGGACGGCGAAGCAAGCGAGGCGCATTTCCGCACCGTGCGGCTGCGTCCGGCGCTGATCCCCAACGGCCGCAGCTTTTTCTGCCAGCACGACACGCCGCACGCGGTGTGGCAGGCTGCCTGGCAGCGCCATCCCAACTGCGTGCAGAACATCAGCGAGTTTGTCATCGTGGCGCAGGATCCGGCGCTCTCCGCTCAGGTCTACAGCCACCTGTTCGGCGCGGATCGCATCCTCGCCTGTCAGGATGGCGCCTTTGTCCTGAAAGCAGGCGCGGCGAAGGTGCGTTTCGCCTCCGCCGCCTACGCGCAAACGCGTTTCGGCTCGCTGCCGGAAGATTATGACGGCGCGGCGCGCATGTCCGCGCTCAGCTTCCGCAGCGACGATCTGGCGAAGGTGAAAGCGAGCCTGCTGCTGGGCGATATCCCGTTCCGCGAAGAGCCGGAGGCGATTGTGGTGGCGGCGGAACAGGGATTTAACGTGGCGCTGCGGTTTCATTTGTAAGGTGAGGGTCGCTCAAAGAAAACCGGCTGTCGGGCAGGGTTGAGCGGCGCCTCCTCACCCAGCGAGGCGGCTTCATTGAGCGTAAGATTCTTTGTCTCAGGCGCCATGAGCCAGGAAACCAGCAGGCCGGTAAAGGTAATGGCGGCGGCGATATACATCGTCGCCTCAATACCAGCGTTCTGTAGCGACAGCGGCACCAGCCAGGTGCCCGCCGCCGCGCCGATGCGCGACAATGAGGCGGTAAAGCCCACCGCGCCGGCGCGGATCTCAGTCGGGAAGATCTCGTTGGGATAGACAAACTGCAGCACCTGCGCGCCGCCGATAAGCAGCGCATAGGCGCCGAACAGCGCCAGAATCAGCAGCGAAGGGCCATTATTCATCCAGCCCAGCAGCAGCAAAGCGAGACCTGACCAGAGAAAACTGCGGATCAGCAATTTTCGTCGTCCCAGCGTATTCACCTGGCGCATAGCCAGAATACAGCCGACAACGAAGAGCAAGGTAATGGCGATCGATCCCCATGAGGCCCAGTCGCCGCGCAGGTGTAACGCATCCAGCACGCGCGGCGCGAAGGCGTAGACGGCAAATACTGGCGTAACGGAGCAGGTCCAGAAAATGGCAACAAACGCCATCCGTTTGCCATAACCTGAATGCAGCAGATCGTTAAGCCGTAGCTTTTTGCCCTCGCGATTTTCTTTTAAGTTTGCCAGCCCGAAGTGAGCGCCATACACGCGGCGGATAATCCGCTCCGCTTCTTCGGCGCGCCCTTTGCTCAGCAGCCAGCGCGGCGATTCCGGCGTGCCGATGCGGATCAAAAACAGCAGCGCGCCGAACACTGCCGTACTGGACAATGTCCAGCGCCAGCCGTTTTCACCGCCAAAGTGCAGCAGCGCCTCCGCCACGACAAAGGCGCAGGCGGCACCCGCGAACCACAGCACATTAAGCGACGCCAGACAGGGGCCGCGCTGCTTCTTCGGCAGGAACTCCACCAGAAAAGCGGTGGCAACCGGGTATTCAATCCCCACCGCAATACCAGTTATAAAACGCAACGCAAACAGTTCGGTTCCGCTTGTCACCCAGAACTGCAGCACGGAGAAAATCACGAACATCGCGGGTCCGACAAAATAGAGTAATCGACGACCGAGGCGATCGGTAAGCATGCCGCCAATAAAGCCGCCGACAAAAATGCCCAGTAGCGCCGAGGCGGCGATCGTGCCTTGCCAGAAAGCGTCCAGCCCTAACTGCGGCGAGAGCGTGGCGAGCGCCACGCCGATAATGCTCAGCACATAGCCGTCAACAAACAGCCCGCCGACTGAACGCACCGTCAGCAAGGTATGAAAACGGTTAAAAGGAACATCTTCTACAGACAGGTTGGTAGACATGCAGTTATCTCTCCAGTGAATGGACGTTTGCGCAGAGATGCCAGCACCCGCCCTGTTTCAGCAGGTCGACGTGCGTACACTATTCCGGTCTGAATAAGCGCTCATACACCAGGCGGAAAGCTGGCGTGGGTAAACGATAGTGAGCCGCTATCATTGGCGCCTGAAAAAAAAGTAAAAAGGGCTCGGTGAGCCCGTGGGGAATATGGGCAACCGCGTTTACTTTATTGAACGCATTACGCCCGATTCATTGATATATTGCCAGCATAACGAAAGCAGGCGCATCAGGCTTTTTTCCGGTTTAATATAAGACGTCTCTATCATGCCGTTGCCCACTGCGCAGAACACCACGTCATTTTTCTTGCTTTTCACCTTCGGCATTTCATATCTATTCAGGGAAAGCGTATTGCGCGCTATCAGATTACAGGTTTGACCTTTCATTTTAAGCCTCACACTCTTTCTGTGAATTCGCAAATTAATCATTGCACCGCCTATAACAAATGGTCAACATTGCTTCCCTGACGTCATAATATGAAAAAGCAAGATTGTAGAAGGTTTGTGCACTTGCTTTCATTTAAATCATTTAAAAGCAATAATTTATGCAATTAACAATTTATTCATATCCTTTTCTTATTTTTGTGAAACAGGCCAAAATTGATGCAGGCGACACTTAAAAAATAAACCGCACACTGAGCAATAACATTATCGCGACAGCAAAGTTTAAGGGGGCATAGTAAAAGAGAAATTATGCGTGCTGACACGCATTTTTTAAAACGAAAAAAAGCCGAAATCTGTGTTTATCGGCTTTTTATACCAGAGAGAAATCAGCAGGGATGAATAAGTCGCCCGACATCGCGTCGTCGCTTACGATAATCTGCCGGCGTCTCGCCATACTGTTTTCTAAACCAGACGATTAAGTGTGACGCGTCGGAAAAGCCACAGGTTCGCGCAATATTGTTAATACTCTCGCTGCTGCTGACCATTAATTTCCTTGCCTGCTCCAGCCGAAGTTTGCGCCAGTGTGCCGCCGCCGTATCGCCGGTATGGCATATAAACGCGCGATTCAGCTGTCGGCTGCTGACCTGTAAATAGTCGGTAATATGATGCAGCGGCTCCGGTGAAGAGAGATGCTGGCGCATATAGACGATAGCGCGTCGCACCAGGTCGTCATCCCAGGTTTTCAACTCTCCGCCTGCGGGTATGCCGTGTGGCGCCCCGGCTTTTTTCTTCCCCTCCTCCATAAGCAAATATTTGTGCACCTTTTTCGCCCGCAGCTCATCGCAGTGCTGCCGGATGATATCCAGCGCCAGCGCGCGCGAAGCGCCGACCGGGCAAGAGATGATGCCGCCGTCGCTGACCCAGGTCTGATCGACGATCGGCGTGACCTGAGGGAAGCGCTGGCGAAACTCGTCGCGCGTGGTGAAGTGAATAGCGCATTTCTTGCCATCCAGCAGACCGGCCTGCGCCACCATAAACGTCGCGCTGCACAGCGCGATAATCGGGATGCGCCGTCGCTGCAGCCCCGCCATTTCGTGCAGCAGCCACGGCGGCGGGTGGCGCGTTTCATCCAGCAGGCCGCCGGCAAAGACCACATAGTCCCAGCCAGCGTGCAGGTTAAACGGCGCCGTCGGCGTCACCATCATGCCGCAGCTGGCGGTCACCGGTTGGTTATCGCAGCTCATCCACTCCCACTGGCAAAAAATCTGCCGGCTGAGAAAAGAGACGTCGGCCGCGAAACGGATGGGCTCAATCAGCTCCGCCACGCTGTGCAGCGTAAATTTATTCATCAGCACCAGGCCAATACGAATATCCGGCCGCAGCGGCGCGGCGCTGGCCTCTGCCTCAGATCCGCGTCCTTCGTTATCCATCACGGCCGCGCCTCAGCGGGAGAAGACCACGGTGCGGTTCTCATAGAGAAACACGCGCCGTTCGGCATAGCAGGAGAGCGCATGCGCCAGCGTCAGCCGCTCGATGTCGCGCCCTTTATCCACCAGATCGTCGGCATAGTCGGCATGGCTGACCACCTCGACTTTCTGGCTGATAATCGGTCCCTCATCCAGATCTTCATTGATAAAGTGCGCGGTGGCGCCCACCAGCTTCACCCCTTTGTCATAGGCCTGATGATAGGGTTTCGCCCCTTTAAAACCCGGCAGCAGCGAATGGTGAATATTAATGGCGCGACCGGCGAGCCGGTGGCACATCTCCGCCGACAGCACCTGCATATAGCGCGCCAGCACTACCAGCTCCGCGCCCGTCTCCTCCACCACCTGCCAGATCTGCCTCTCCTGCTCGGCGCGATTCTGCGCCGACACAGGGAAATGGTAGTAAGGCAGGCCGTGCCAGGCGACCAGCGGTTCCAGCAGCGCGTGGTTGGAAATCACCGCTTTGATATCGATCGCCAGCTTTCCCGCGCGATGGCGATAGAGCAGATCGTTCAGGCAGTGATCGGTTTTCGACACCATGATAATCACCGGCACGCGGTAGCCCGGCTCGGTCAGCTCAAATGACATGGCGAAATCCGCAGCGCGCAGGCTGAACGCGTCGCGAAAAGCCGCCGGGTTAAAATCCTCCCGCTGCGGCTGGAATTCGCTACGGATAAAAAACCGCTTCGCACATTTGTCATCAAAGGTGTGCTGCTCATTGATATAGCACTGCTGCTCTTTTAAAAAGCGTGTCACCACATCCACGCTGCCCAGCTTGCTCGGGCACTGCGCGGTAATAATCCAGTTGGCGTTATTACGACTCATCGCGGGCATCCTCAGACAGGGCCGCCGCAGCGGCCCTCAGATAGTGATTACAGGCGGTTAAAGCAGGACGTTAATGCCGTACTCCGCGCCGGCGTCCAGCAGCCAGCGGTAGCTGTAGTCGGCAAAGCTGCGCCGCACCACCAGCTGCCAGCGCGCTTCATCTGGACGACGCAGGTTGACCGACGCGCGCGCAAAGCAGGTCACGACGCCTTTGCCCACCGGGAACGCGTGCGGGTGCACGTCGCAGATCACCGATTTTTGCAGCAGCAATCGCACGGATCCCCCCTCTAGCTCCAGCAGCGTCTGACCGCCGCTGACGTCGGTGATGGCGTAATGTTCGCCGCCCATTTCGGCGCGCAGCTGGCTTTCCACGCGCCAGGCTTCGCCGGGCGGCACGATCAGCAGCCATTCGTCTGGCGACAGCCACTGCGCACTATAAGTACCGGATGCGTCCTGGGTCAGCGACAGCGGCTGCGACGGCAACGATATCCCCAGCGTGGCACGCAGCGCCTTGTCCAGCGCGATAG
>NZ_MWUE01000029.1 GCF_002077695.1 Pantoea latae | reverse complement strand
TATATGAATAAAGTTATTAATGGTGATTTCACTAACGGCCTTGATAGCTGGAATGTTGACGAGGGAACTGTTAAGGTTTTGAGTGAAGGTAGCATTAATTTTGCGAGACTTTATGCCAATGCTCATCTGATTTATCAACGAATTAATATTGATAAAAACAAAAAATATACATTTTCATGTCAGGCAAGGGTAAGTCACTCTTTACTGGAAGTTTATGTGGGTAGCAGAAGGCTAAGTAAACCCAACGACACGGCGCGGGTCACCAGTATAGGGTTTTTTGAAGAGTATTCCGTTGAGATTGATAATGAAAGCGATGAGTATCTTGATGTCATAACGGTTGTGATGCCGAATACTTTTGAACCTGAAGAGGCTTACGCAGATTTGACTGATGTATCTTTGACAGAAATTCAGTTTTAAGTCTTTAATAACGACCCGGCAACAGCAGGTAACATTCTGAGGCGGAGAGTCACGGCCTTTTGTGAACTATTATAGATTGTCATTGGCTAAGCTCACTCTGCAATTGATTTTTGCCTGAAGGTACACTTTCTTTTTTGCATTCAGTTAATAAAAACGGCAGCCCCACCGGGCTGCCGTTATATCACGCTATTCCTCGACTCAGGTCCGTACCCGCAGCATCGCTTCAATCTTATCGGCGATTTTAGTGACCACATAGGCGATCACCATATAAAACACCACCGCAATCAGGAAGGCTTCCAGATAATAGAAATTGAGCGCCGCGGTAAGCTGGGCCTGGGCAAAAATATCGACTACCTCAATGGCGAACGCCAGCGACAGCGCTTTCATAATTACCATAAACGCATTCGCCAGATCCGGGATTGCCGCCACGATAATCTGGGGGAACATGACGCGGCGGAACAGCTGGCCGCCGCTGTAGCCGAGCGACAGCGCGGCGTCCGACTGACCGCTGTCGAATGAGTTGAGCGCGCCTTTCCACACTTCGGCCTGAAAAGCGGCTACGCAGGCGCTGAGCGCCACGATGATAATCACCCAGTTCGGCAACGAGTGCGCATTGACTGCTACGCCCGCCAGCGTGGCGACGAAATGCACCGCGGGCGGCAGACCGTAGTAGGCGAGGAAGATCACCACCACCATCGGCACGCCCTTGAAGGCAATCTTGTAGGCAATCACCAGCTGGCGCAGCAGCGGATAGCGGCGATGCTCAATAAAGGCGAACAGGCCGCCAAGCAGCGTCGAGCAGATAAATACCGTCACTGCCATCAGCAGCGTCACCGGCACCGCGTCGAGAATGCTCCAGAAATCCGGCAGCAACACTTCACTGTCAAACATGCTCTTTCTCCCTCGCTCAGACGCTGACGTTCAGCTTCACGCGTGGCGCTTTCGCGCTGTACTTTGCGTGGCGCCGCTCAAAGAAACGCACAATCAGCCATGCCACCAGGCACAGCAGCGAATAGATCACCGCCAGCACCAGATAGGTGCCGAACTGATACTGGTTATAGTCGCGCTCCATGATCAGATGCGCGGTCGCCATGACATCCGCCGCGCCGATATACATCACCAGCGCCACGTTATGGATCAGGTAGATAATGGCGTTGCCATAGCCGGGCAGGGCGAAATGCAGCGCCTGCGGGCCGACGATGCGCAGCATCTTATGGCGGAAGCTGTAGCCCATGCTGTCAGCGGCATCGTGCTGGCCGCGTTCGACGGCGAGAAACGCCGGACGCATCACCTCAGACAAATAGCCGCCGTGATAAAGGCTGAGACCAATCATTGCCGCCACGTTGGCGGTGAAAAAATCGCTCATGCCGAGGTTATCGCTGATAAGCGGCAGGCCGTAGAAGGCGACGAACAGCTGCAGCACCACCGGCACGCTGCGCGCGTAGGAAACGTAGAGATCGGCCAGCTGGCTGAGCACGGGAATGCGCCGCACGCGGAACAGGGTGGCGATCAGCGCCAGCACAAAGCCCACCAGCATGGCGACCAGCATTATGCCGAGCGTCAGCGGCAGCGCTGACAGCAGCTCGGGGATCATTGCGGAAAGATTCACGGTGAAACACTCCAGCTAATAGGGACAGCCTGCGCCGTGCATCACACGGCGCCGCATCCGTTACTTCATGTACTTCGTGACGTCTTCGCCGAACCACTTCTGCGCCAGCTTATCCAGCGTGCCGTCAGCCTTTAGCTGCTGCAGCGCGTTGTTGACGTCGCTGCTCAGCGCCTGATTTTCAGCGGAACGGTGGATCAGCACATAGGTGTTATTGATCGCCACCGGCTCGCTGGCTTTGATCGCCAGCTTCTGGTTGTCGATAACGGTCTGCTCGCCGAGGTTGGAAGGCAGGATCAGCGCGTCATATTTGCCGTTCTGCACCTCTTTCAGGCGGTCGGGATAGGGCACGCCAGCGCTGGAAGCTTTAACAGAGACTTTGTCGTTCGGGTTCTCCTGCTGCCACTGGGTAACAAATTTATAGACGCCGCCGCCTGCGGTGACGGGCACGATATTTTTGCCCACCAGATCTTTCATGCCGTTGATATTGCTGTCGCTGCGGCTGTAGATCTTCATCAGGCTGGCACCAATCGGCGCGTCCGGGATTAGGAACTGCTTGCTGCGCGCAGGCGCTTTGTAATAACCGCCGGTGGCCATATCGTATTTACCGGTGGCGAGGCCGGTTTCCTGCGCGATATCCGCCGCGCCTTCCATCACAAATTTGTACTGCGGCAGCTTAGCGTTGATCGCCTTCAGCACGTCCGGCTCGTAGCCCTGCGGCTCGTGGCCGATGGCGCCCCACGACAGCGGTTTGGACTCCGCTGCGGTGGCGATTTTAATGGTGCGCACCGCGTCGGCGAAGCTGCTGCCGCTGACCAGCGCGAGGGCGATGATGCCTGGCGCGGCCAGACGACGTAAGGTGGTTTTAAGTGCAGGCATGTCTTGGTTTCCTTTAATTATTAGAAGACGCGTTCTGTATTGAGGAACTGGGCAAGGCGCGGCAGGGTGGGACGGTCGAAAATCTCAGACGGGCTGCCCTGCGCGGCCACCACGCCCTGATCCATAAAGACGATACGATTTGAGACGCTTTTAGCGAACTGCATCTCATGCGTCACCAGCAGCGACGTAATGCCGGAAGAGGTGACATCTTTAATCACCTTCAGCACCTCGCCGACCAGCTCGGGATCGAGCGAGGAGGTGGGTTCGTCGAACAGCATCACGTCCGGGCGCACCGCCAGCGCGCGCGCAATGCCGGTGCGCTGCAGCTGACCGCCAGAGAGCTGCGACGGATAGTGATCGCGTTTGGCGCCGAGGCCTACGCGGTCCAGCTCCTCCAGGGCAATATCGCGCGCCTGCTGTTTGCTTTTGCGCTGGATCACTATCAGCGGATCCATCACGTTCTCCAGCACCGTCATGTTTTTGAACACGTTGAACTGCTGGAACACCATGGCTGTGCGCAGACGAATCGCCTGAATTGCCGCTTTATCCGGCGTCTGGTAATCCATGCGGATCTGATCGAGCTGAATGGTGCCTGAGGCGGGTTTCGCCAGATAGTTGATGCAGCGCAGCAGCGTGGTTTTCCCGGTGCCGCTGGGGCCGATAATCGACACCACGTCGCCGCGTTTCACCGACAGATCGACCCCTTTCAGGATCGGATTGTTGCCGTAGGCGAGCGTAATATTGTTGAGTTCTAACATGGCGTCACTCTACTTGTTCTGGTCAGCATGGCCGAGCACATGCATCAGACGGTTGGCCCAGCCAAAAATGGCGATCGCGTGGATCAGATCGACGATCTCCGCCTCGTTCATCCCCACCGCGCGCAGCGCTGCGACGTCGTCCGGCGTCGCCTCTGACGGCGTCACCGACAGGCGGCGTGCAAAACGGTAGATTGCCGCGTCGCGCGCCCCCAGCGCATCGGCGCGGTCAAAATAGATGGCGCTCACCGCCGCGTCGTTCTCCGCCAGCTGAACGTGGCGGCGCGCATGCACCACCGCGCAGTATTTGCAGCCGTTGACGATCGATGCGCCCAGCGCGCCCAGCTCGCGATCGGCGCGATTCAGACCGCCTTCGACATACATAATGGCGTTGAACAGCGCGGTGCGCGCCACGTAGCTTTCGGGATCGTGCACCAGCGTACGCACATACTCTGAGATTTTTTTATTTGAGGGCGTCACCTTCATGGCGTCCAGCTGCGCGGGCGTCGCGGCGTCCACCTCGACCGGCGCAATATAGGGGTGCCAGTGTAACGGCTTGAGACTGACCGACGGGATCATGCGGACCTCAGTAAACGTAAGCCAGCCGCCACGCGCGTCTGGAAGTTAACAAAAGCGATCAGCTCCGACAGCGCAACGATTTGCGGCGCCGTGAGCCCGGCCTGTTCCAGCAGGCGAATATGCTGTTCGGTGGCCTGCGTCGGCTGCTGGGTAATTAAATCGGTGTGGCGCGCAAGGGTCGCCAGCGGTTCGTCCGCAGGCTGCGCGCCTTCCGCCAGCGCCAGCAGCGTGGCCGCGGGCTGATAGCGCGCCAGCTGCGTCTGATAGTCGTGCTGCAGCGCGGCGTCCTGGTTCAGCTTCGCCATCCGCAGCGCCAGCGCCAGACGCAGCTCAGCGGCCAGGCCCTGGTCATCCGCAGGTGTCAGCACCGACGCGCGGCACTGTTCCGCGCCGTCCACAAATTCCGGACGCAAGCGGCGCGTCCTGTAGAGCGCCTCCTGCGGCGTCAGCCCTGCGGCTCGATCAATCGCGTCGCTCATTGCGCGTTCTCCTGTTTCAGTAATGGGGTGGCGTCCACCCACTCATCGCCCTGCAGCTCAGGGATAGCGTAGGCCTGCAGGCTGGCGTAGTGCTGCTCGACGTCTTCGCTAAACAGCGAGGCGGTGATGCCGCGCACCAGGCGATCGGCGCCGGCGCTAACCGCCGGAATATCGCCGGAAACCTTGCCGTGGGTCAGCATTGCGGCATCGTTGAAGCAGTGAATATGCGCCAGCATCGAGCAGGCGCCAGGGGTGCGTTCGCGGAATTCAAACGCCGGGCCGAGATCGGGCGCTTCCAGCATGCTCTGGCGCGCCGGACCCATCGCGGGCTGATAACGGCCATCGGCCCAGCTACGAATGTGCGGCGCAAGAGCGGCGAATTCCGGGCGGCCGTGAAAGTTATTGCTGAAGCCGGTGGCGGCAATCAGATAGTCGTAGCGCAGCGTGCCTTGTGTGGTGTCGATCAGCAGGCCATCCTCCTGCTGCCGCACGGCGTTGATGCCGCAGTCCAGCAGAAAGCGCGCGTTGGCGTGACGGGATACGCGCAGCGTGGAGGCGCGCGGCGGCGGCGTTTGCGTCGTCGCCGCGTAGTCGACAAATTTCCATTTCCAGGCGTCCAGCAGCTGGTGCATGCCCTGTACCACGCCCGGACTGCCGATGCCGGTCATTTTGTTGATGCGCGGCATCGCCTTACGGCGGATCAGCAGATCCACCTCCGCCGCGCCGTGCTCCAGCGCGGTGGCGGCGTTATCCATCGACGACGCGCCTGCGCCGATGACCGCCACGCGCTTGCCGCGCAGCGCGTCGAAATCGATCGTATCGGCGGAGTGCGCCCAGAAGCGGCGATCGACGTTGTGGAGAAAATCGGGCACGGCGAAGCCGCCCAGGCCGGAGCGCCCGGTCGCCAGCACCAGCCGCCGGGTATAGACGCGGCCGGTTTCCGCGCCGCTCAGGTCGAGCGCGATCAGCGCGTCCGCCTGCGCAATGCGGGTGACGCGCACGCCGTTCTCAACCGGCAGGTTCAGCGCCTTGCGATACCAGATCAGATAATCCATCCACTGATCTTTGGGAATTTTGTCCAGCGCCTGCCACGCGGCGTTGCCATGCTGCGCGGTAAACCAGGCGCGGAAGGTGAGCGGCGCCAGGCCGAGCGCCGGACCCTGCAGACTTTTCGGCGAGCGCAGCGTCTCCATGCGCGCGAAGGTGACCCACGGCCCCTCCAGACCAGCAGGCGCGGCATCATAGGCGACCACGTTGCTGATGCCGGTCAGCCGCAGTTTAGCCAGCGCCGCCAGACCGCACATGCCTGCGCCAATCACCACCACGTCGCGCACCGGCTCGCCGTGGAAGGTGCGCGCCGGCACCCAGGGTTTGGCGGGCAGTTCAAGGTATTCCAGATCCTGCTGCAGCTGGGCTTCCAGCGCGGCAAGGCCGTCAGCAGTCTGTGTCATCGCTCTTTCCTTTTGTCAGCGGCGTAGGGGCGAAACCTGATACATGCCAGCAGTTAGCGCCGTTTTACTATCCGAAAATTGCATACTAGAACGCTACTAATCGATATTTTGCATAGTAAGCGTCAAGATTTCGCATATTCCTCTGCGACTGAAAAAGAGTCAATTGCCGCGCTCGGCTTTGTACCAATGGATTTCTTATATGTTATGCAGGAATTGATATATCAATTGATATAAAACGGTTTTTTTGGTCAGGGGATGATCTAGCGGAAGCGCGGCCAAAAAGACCGCGCGGATTACGCCTGATTAATGGCGCGCATCACCTGCGGATGATCGCTGGCAGGGAGACGCATAAAGCCGGGAAGCAGATCGGCGGCGGCGTTTGCCAGCGCCTCGACCAGCGCCAGTGCGGCGGCGGAGAGCTGGCGGCCCTGCGGCGTAATGACGCCGAAATAGTAGGGGATCTCCTCTTCCAGCGGGCGAATCGCCACCCCTTCCAGCGGCATGCCCCAGGCGGTCACCGGCTCCAGTATCGCCACGCCCAGCCCGGCGCGCACGCAGCCGAGAATATTGGCCGACGAGTTGGTTTCAATGGTTTCCAGCAGCGGCGCTTTGACCTTTTTAAGCGCTTTGTCATAACGCCCGCGCAGCCGCTGCGGACTCCAGGGCGCAATCAGCCGGCGTCCCGCCAGCTGGCTGAGCGACAGCTGCGTCTGCGCTGCCAGTTCGTCACTCTGCGGCAGCGCCACGACGCAGCGGGACTGGCCGATCCAGTGCAGCGCGACGGCGTGATGCTCCAGCGGCAGGCTGCACAACCCCAGATCGGCTTCGGCGGTGATCACCGCGTGCGCGGTCTGCTCGGCGGATTCGCTGATGATCTGCACTTTGTTCTGCAAATTGAGCGCGGCGAGCGCTTGTGGCAGCAGACCGGCGGCCAGCGCGGGCGTGGCGGCGATACTGAGCGGCCGGTGCTGCTGGTGGGCGATCTCCTGCGCGCGCAGCCGGATCTGCTGCAGTGACAGCAGCGCCTTTTGCACGTACTGATGCAGCTGCAGCGCCTGTTCAGAAGGATGAATACGCGGGCCGTTGCGGATAAATAGCGGATAACCGAGCGACTGCTCCAGCTCCTGAATCTGGCGTGACACCACCGGCTGCGAGCGATTAAGCGCTTTGGCCGCCGCCGTCACGCTGCCCGCGGCGATTACCGCTGAAAACGCTTCCAGCTGGCGCAAATCCAGGTCGTTTAAAAGGGTCATCGCAAGGTGTTTTCCTGAGTCTTTAAGCGGTCCCAACCAGATGGCGGGAAAACGCCATCATAGTGAGAGTCGCGCGAATGCGCCACTGTGCGCTGTGAAACCTGAGCAAAATCAAAAATATCGCCCTTTACGCCATTTTTATTCCCGCCTCGCGCATTAATACACCTTTTTTACACGCCTGATGATTGAATCCTCGTCAGCGCCTGCTCAAGAGGAAACCTCCAATGAAAAGCATCGATGTAGCGCATTTGCGTTTTTTCAGCAGCAGAACGGAACAGGCGGCGCAGCAGCGCCGATGGCCACCTCTGTGAGCGGCTGCATGCAGTTTTTACTGCGTCATCCCTTTTATCTGCTCGACTCACCGCAGCCGGAAACCTCTAAGGATCATCGTATGTCAGGCTTAATTTTGGTGTCACACAATTACGCGCGGCGCTCCACGCTTGCGGCGCTGTATGAAAGTATCCTGTCGCGCCGCGGCGGGCTATGGATCAGCTGGAACGGGCAATGCGACACGCTGGCGCCCGATACGCCGCGCGCGCTCTCATTCCGCCACGGAAGCCGGTTCGACACCCTGACGTTTCCGCTGACGCAGCAGGAGCTGGAAGAGGGGTATCACGGCTACGTGCATCAGGGACTCTGGCCAGTTTTCCATCAGCGCCCGGATCTGGCGCGCTTTGGCGCCAACGGCCGCCGCCACTACAGGAAGATCAACGAGGCCTATGCCCGGGCCATCACAGAGTATGCGATGCCGGACGATGTGCTGTGGATCCAGGATTACCATCTCATCCCCTGTATCAGCCTGGTGCGCGAAGCGGGGCTGCTTAACCGCATCGGTTTTTTCTTTCACCAGCCGTTTCCGTCCGGCCAGGGGTTTGAGGCGATCCCCGACTGGCAGTGGCTGGCGGAATCGCTGCTCTGCTGCGATCTGATCGGTTTTCAGACCCTGCAGGATATGAACAATTTCCTGCTGTGGATAGAGAGCGAATATCGCCTCGAGCGCCTCAGCGCCACCACGCTGCGCATTCAGGGCCGCGTCATCACTACCGGCGTCTTTCCGGTGGGGATCGACCTTGAGGACGTGGCGTATCTGAAAGAGAGCAACAGCTGCCGCCAGACGGAACAGCAGTGCCGCGAAACGCTGCCGGAGCAGACGCTGCTCAGCGGCGGCCATCTGGACAGCAGCGCTGGGCTGCCGTATCGCCTTAGCGCGCTGGAAGTGCTGCTGCGCGCGCATCCCGAGCATGAAGGGGAGATTCGCCTGCTGCAGCTGGCCGCGCCGGATGCCGGCTACCTTCCCCGCGCGCAAGAGGTGGCCCAGCATCTGGAGAGCCTGTGCGGCGAACTCAACGGCGTGCACGGCAGGTTTGGCTGGTATCCGGTCAGCTGCCTGACGCACGCCTACAGCCGCGAGGAGCAGGCGGGCATCTACCGCGCCGCGCGCGTTGCGCTGGTGACGCCGCTGATGGCAGGCATGAGCCTGATGGCGAAAATGTATGTGGCGCTTCAGGATCGCAGCAATCCTGGCGTGCTGATCCTGTCGCAGTTCGCGGGCGCTTCGGAGCATATGGACGGCGCGCTTATCGTCAATCCCTACGATCCCGATGCGATTGCCGACGCCATTCATACCGCGCTGCGGCTGCCGCTGCAAGAGCGTCAGAACCGCCACGCCAGGCTGATGAAAGGCATTCGCCGCCTCGACTGTCACTGGTGGGCCGACAGCATGCTCGCCAGCCTCACGGAGGATGCGGAACAAGATAGCCTGGCGCTGCAGGAGAGCGGCGCGCGGGTCACGGGACGCTACGGACGCATCCGCTACTAGCGACGCGTCCGCGCGGCGCGAGGAATCAGTTGCTGCCTTCCACCAGCACGAAAGTGCCGGTAGCCGCCGCCTCGCGCAGTTGGCGCGCGGCCTGACAGGCTGGACTTTCATAGAAACGCTTCGCCTTCCAGCTTTTCATATTGCCCGGACCAGGCGACGATCTCTGGGTCGAATGCTTGCATCGCCTCTGCGGCTGCGCGAGCCTATTCAGCGTAAGCCGCTGCGTCCGACACGGTAACGTGAGCGATTAAATAACCTTTTGTCGTCATGATGATCTCCTTCAGTGGTTTACAGGTGGGGTGCAAAACCACTAAACCCTGATGTTGCCAGGCATGATGAAGGTGAATAGCGTGCAGACTTATCATGAGGCCGGGCTGGCGAGGATGGGCTTAATTCAGGCGGGCTACTCTGCGCTGGCGCCGCATCTTGCCGCCGGCGCGCTGGTGGAGGTGCTGCCGGAACTGCGTCCCGCCGCGCTGACCGCCAGTTTCGTGGTGGCGCATCGGCGTAGCCTGTCGCCGCGCGTCAGAGCCTTTATGCACTGGACGGTAACGCTGCTGAAGCCCTATTTTGACTGATGGCGCTTTAACGTGCGCAAACTGTTCCGGCTTGCTTCAGGCTCGGCGATGCGTTTGACCTCGCCCACCAGCAGGAGATAGGAGAGCGCGCCGATCAGCGCCACCGCGGCGATATAGATCAACGCCGGGCCAAAGCCGTAATCCTGCGCCAGATAGCCAACCACCAGTGGAACGGTGATGCCGCCCAGCCCGCCGACGAAATTAAACACGCCGCCGGTGAGGCCAATCAGGCGCATCGGCGCCAGCGACGACACCAGCGACCAGGTGATCGAGGCGAACCCATTGCCGAAGAAGGCCAGCGCCATCAGCGCCATGATCCAGACCGGGTCGTCAGTGTAGTTGGCGCCCATAATGCAGGTGGAGATCAGCAGCCCGCAGATAATCGGCGTTTTACGCGCCGCGCCGAGGGAGTAGCCGCGCTTCACCAGCCTGTCCGCCAGCCAGCCAGAGAGCAGCACGCCAAAAAAGGCGGCGAGAAACGGCACCGTGGTCATAAATCCCGCCTTCAGCGCGGTGATGCCTTTTTCCTGTGTCAGGTAATTGGGAAACCAGGTGAGAAAGAACCACAGCGTCGAGGTGACGGCGAACTGGCCGATATAGACGCCCAGCAGCTTGCGATGAAACACCTGTTTCCAGTCCGCCTTGCTCAGCGGCTGACGCGCCGCGCTGGCGACGGGCGCATCGCCGTCAATCAGGCCGCCGCCCTGTTGAATATAATTCAGTTCGGCCTGGGTGATGCCTTTGGTCAGGCGCGGCGGCTGATAAACCTTAAACCAGATAAAGGACCAGAGAATGCCAGTGGCGCCGGTGATGATAAACACCCAGTGCCAGCTCAGCAGCTCCTGGATCCAGATGAGCAGCGGCGTCAAAAAGGCCAGGCCGACAAACTGACCGGAGGTGAAGAACCCCACGGCGGAGGCGCGCTCCTGCTCCGGGAACCAGCTGGTGACCATGCGGTTATTGGTGGGAAAGGCGGGCGCCTCGAAAATGCCTGTGATGGCCCGCAGGCCGATCAGCGAGATCAGCCCGGTGGCAAAACCCTGCAGCAGAGTCGCCACCGACCAGCCCAGAATGGCGCTGAAATAGGTGAGACGCGAACCGACGCGATCGAGAAACCAGCCGCCTGGGATCTGGCACAGAGTATAAAGCCAGGCGAACGCGGAAAAGACATAGCCCATTTCCGCTTTGGTGATGCCGAAATCGCGCTGAATATGGGCAGAGGCCACCGCCAGATTCGCGCGGTCTACATAGCAAATCACGACGGTAATAAAGATCATCAACAGCGTCAAATAACGACGACGCCCGGGTTTCGCATCAGTCAATGAAATATTCATCGCCATATTTCCTGGATTTTGGGCATAGCGAAGCCGCTCACCATGCCCTGTGAGTTACAGAGGGTGTGTTTTTTTATGTATGTTTAAAACGACTGGAGGTGCGGTGCTACGTTGCGGAAATCACCACTCCGCGACGGATCCGTCCGCATGCCGCCACAGCGGATTACGCCAGTCAGGCGCCTGTTTACTGCGCTCAATAACCTGCTCTTCGTCGATCTCCACGCCGAGACCCGGTTTCATCAGGGGTTTAAAGAAGCCGCCTTCCATGCTGAAATCCGCTTTATTTTTGACGAAGTCGAGCAGCTCAGCGCCCTGATTGTAATGAATGCCCATGCTCTGCTCCTGGAACACCGCGTTGCGCGAGACGAAATCGACGTGGAGACAGGCGGCGAGGGCGATCGGGCCGAGCGGGCAGTGCGGCGCAAGGGCGACGTCGTACGCTTCCGCCATAGCGGCGATTTTCACGCATTCGGTGATGCCGCCAGCGTGCGACAGATCGGGCTGCAGAATCGCCAGTCCGCCCGCCTCCAGCACGCGCTTGAACTCAAAGCGCGAAAACATGCGCTCGCCCGCCGCGATAGGAACAGGGGTCTGCGCCGCCAGGCGAGGATAGTATTCAGCCTGCTCCGCCAGCACCGGCTCCTCGATAAACAGCGGTCGATAGGGCTCAAGCTCCTTAATTAAAATTTTCGCCATCGGCGCGCTGACGCGACCGTGAAAGTCGAGGCCGAACTCGATGTCATAGCCGAACGCATCGCGGATTTGCGCCACGGTATTGACCGCCGCGTCGATTTTACGCGAGTCGTCAATCACGCCCAGCTCTTCGCAGCCGTTGAGCTTGAAGGTGTCGAAGCCGATCGCCCGCAAGCTGGCGATGCCGTTGATAACCTCCGCCGGGCGATCGCCGCCGACCCAGCTGTAGGCTTTAATTTTGTCGCGCACCAGCCCGCCCATCAGCTGCCAGACCGGCGCGCCCAGCACCTTGCCTTTGATATCCCACAATGCCTGATCGATGCCGGCGATGGCGCTCATCAGGATCGGGCCGCCGCGGTAAAAACCGGCGCGATACATCACCTGCCACAGGTCGTTGATGCGCGCCGGATCCTGACCAGTCAGGTAGTCGCCGAGTTCGTGCACGGCGGTTTCAACGGTGCGCGCGCGTCCCTCAATCACGGGCTCTCCCCAGCCAACCACTCCTTCGTCGGTCTCGATTTTGAGAAACATCCAGCGCGGGGGTAAACGGTACGTGGTGAGTCGGGTTATTTTCATTTCACTGCCTCTCGATATGCCTGAACAAATGCCGCCGCCTGCTGCGCGGTGCGCGCCACGGGCTGGCCAGCGCGATAGAGATCGCTGCCGAGCCCGGCGCCGGCGCAGCCTGCCTCAATCCATTGCGCCAGATTCTCCGGCGTGACGCCGCCCACCGCCAGCACCGGCACATCACCGGGCAGCACCGCTTTCAGCGCCTTGATATAGCCGGGACCGAACGCGGAGGAGGGGAAAATTTTCAGCGCCTGCGCGCCCGCCTCCAGCGCGTTAAAGGCTTCGCTGGCCGTTGCGCAGCCAGGACAGACGAACATGCCGAGGCTGACGGCGTGGCGGATCAGCGCGGGCTGGATATTCGGTGTGACAACAAGCTTGCTGCCCATCTCCGCCAGCCTGTCGACCTGCTCGATTTTCAGCACCGTTCCGGCGCCAGTTAGCGCCCTGTCACCAAAGGTTTGCAGGATCAGCGGGATGCTCTCTTCCCACTGCGGCGAGTTCAGCGGGATCTCCACTGCGTCGAAGCCCGCCTCGATAACGGCGCCGACGTGCGCCAGTACCTCATCGGGCGTGACCCCGCGCAGGATGGCGACAAGGGGGAGTTCAGTTGGCCATTGCATTCACGATGCTCCTTATTCCAGCCTGAAAAGCGGTGTCGCCAGCTAACACCGTCGCCTGATAGCCGACGGCGGCCAGCGCCTGTTGATAGCGGTTCGTCAGCGCCTCTCCGCCGACGAGGGTGATGGGCTGCGGGCTAAAGCGTTCGCGCATCGTGGCGACCTCGGCGCCGATCAGCAAACCGGATAAAAATTCGCTGACCGCTTCAGGCGCCAGGCTGCCCAAAATGTGCGCGGCGCGAACGGTAAAAAGCTCTGGCAGCAGCGCCGGCGTCGCCAGACCGCGCGCAAGCCCCGCGCTAAAGGCGGCCGGCGACGGCTGCTGCTCAGGTAAACCGGCGCCAATCAGCGAGTGGCGCAGCAGCACGGCGTGAAGTTCGCCGGTCATTACTGTGTGAAAATCGACAATGTGCGCGCTGTCGGCCTGCACCCATTTGCAGTGGGTGCCCGGCATCACATAGAGAGAAGCGGGCGCCAGCGCCAGCGCGCCGATCAGCTGCGTCTCTTCGCCGCGCATCACGTTGTGGTTCTCCTCCCGGCGCACGCACAGGCCTGGCACGATCAGAACGTTGTCGTCGACCGGCGTCAGCTGCTCGCCTATCGTGTCCAGGCGAACAGGCAGCGTCAGATAGGGCACGTTTTTCCAGCCCACGTTGCTGCCCACCATCCCGGCCATCACCACCGGCGTCGCGCTGTCGCGCCAGCCGTGCGTGATCTCCGCGAGCACCGACTGCGGCGATTTTCCGTTTAGCCGGGTGACACCCGCCTCTGACTGCCTGCTCGCCTGACAGCGATCCTGCTCGATCAGCCAGGCGCGCAGGTTGGTTGAGCCCCAGTCAACGGCGATGTAGCGAGATGTCATGTAATCTCCTTTAATCTGTGTGTCGCGCTGGCAATCATGGTGTACGCCGCCTGCTCTGCCGCGTCGCCGTTTTGCAGCCGTATGGCGTCGAACAATGCTTTATGTTCGCTGAGCGTTTTCGGCATATTGGCCGCGTCGCCTTTCCAGCTGCGCTCGAAGACGGCGCGCTGCAGCGAGCTAATCGCCACGCTTAGCTGCTCCAGCACCGGGTTATGCACCGATCGCAATACCGCCTCGTGATAGCGAATATCCGCTTCGTTAAAGGCTTCCCGGTTTTGGTTGTGGGCGATCATGTCGTTCAGCGCCGCCTCAATCTGCGCCAGGTCCTGCGAGGTGGCGCGTTCCGCCGCCCAGCGGGCGATAACCGGCTCTACCAGGTTGCGCACTTCGCTCATCGCTGCAATCAGGCGCGGGTCGTCATCCTGCTCCAGCACCCACTGCAGCACATCCGAATCCAGATAATTCCACTGACCGCGCAGCGTCACGAAGGCGCCGTGATAACGCTTAATTTCAATCAGCCGCTTCGCGGTGAGCGATCGGAACACTTCACGAATGATATTGCGTGAGGTGTCGAACTCGTCGCACAGCTCGGTTTCCGCCGGCAACGCCGCGCCGGGAAGATATTTCCCGCTGACAATTTGTTTACCCAGCGTGATAACGATGCGATCGGTTTTGTTGAGGGTCATAGAGGCTCCTTGTGCATGATGGCTCGCCTCTACTTTACCCTGTGCGCCTGGTTTTACCTCGTCTTTGAAGTACAACGTGAGAGGTAAACTGATGCAGTGCGGTGCCATTGTAGTACGATAAATATTAGTTGTACTACAATGTGGATCACAAAATCACCTTTCAGGCGGCGGCATTCGCCGTACGTAGCGCAAAGGGATGTTTAAGAGAGAAATTCCTGCGGAAGGGCGTTAGCCAGGCCCTTCGCTTCCCGCCGCCAGCAGCGGCACCACCACATCGCTAATGGGCGTTGCGATGCCATGGTCGCGGCCATAACGCTGTATGACGCCGTTGCGGATCTCCCACTCCAGCGGCCGGTTAGCCTGGCGATCGGCGAGGATAGAGGTGCCCAGATCCGCAGGCGCCTGATGAAAAGCCTCAACAATCTCCTGCGCCACCTTATCTTCAAGCAGCGCGCCCGCTGCGCGCGCGACGCTCAGGCACTCGCGCAGGTAGGCCAGCGCCAGCGTGGTGATATCGTCGCGTGAGAAGATGCCGGCGCGGCGATTCGCCAGCACCATTAGCCCCGCGACCGCGTTTTGCAGCAGTTTACGCCAGGCAATAGAGGGAAAATCAGCTGACAACGCCACCGCGCAGCGCGTGCCGCTCAGCGCCTCAACCACGCGCGCCGCCTGCGGCAGATCGGGCAGTGTCAGGCGCGGGCTGGCGCGTAGCCAGACAGAGGCGTCTGGCTCACGCTGGGCCGGAAACCACACCACCGAAGGCAGCACCGTGGCGCCATTAACGTAGGGCGCCAGCTGGGCTTGCTGCTCAACGCCGTTTTGTAACGCGCACACCAGCGTATTTTCATCGCACAGCCTGGCGAGCCAGCTGGCGCTATCCGCCACCTGCGTCGTTTTCACCGCAACAAACAGCAGATCGACCGGATGCGCGATCGCCGTCGGGTCGGTTAACACCGGGCCTGGCACCACAATTTCACCTTCATCGTGACGCAGCACCAGTTGCGCATGCGCGCTGCGTCCGCACAGGCGCGGCGTGCGGCCCGCTTCATGCAGCGCGGCCGCGATGGTGGTGCCGATAGCGCCTGGGCCAAGCAGCGCAATGCTGGGATAGTCTGACATGATGCGATCTCCTGGGTGGATTATTCAGGGAACAACGCTCCTGACACGATAAGTGGATTGCCGGATAAAAGACAGGCTACGCACGAATGCAGAAAATCGGGAGCGGGTTCGATGCCCTCGTCATGAAAGTGAAAAAACCAGAAACATCCAAAAAACGCCGGGTTGCACCTGAATAACCCGCCACAGAAAAGGCATTAGACCCTGTTTTTCGCCATTAACTGGCTGATGAGGAGGGTTTTATGCCGATAAATTGAGCGTGATCTGACCAGTTGGCGGCACCGCAACCTTGTTATTTGTAACGTCCTCAAATAAGTTCATTTACAAATTAACAACCTTTTTAACATTAAGGTTGCACCCGATTCCGAGTGGGTGAAACCTGCGTAATTAATCAGCTGAGAGGGTCAAAAGCTATGACGCAACAGGAAAGCAGCATGGTGGTATTACGTAAAAACAGGAAGGTGTTGATCGCGAGTCTGACGGGAAGCGCGATTGAATGGTTCGACTACTTTCTCTATGGCACCGCCGCTGCACTGGTGTTCAATAAACTCTTTTTCCCAATGGTCGATCCGGTTATCGGGCTGATCCTCGCCTATCTCTCTTTTTCGCTGACGTTCTTTATTCGTCCCATCGGCGGCGTGATCTTCGCCCATATCGGCGACCGCATCGGGCGCAAGAAAACCCTGGTGCTGACGCTGTCGCTAATGGGCGGCGCAACGGTGCTGATCGGCCTGTTGCCCACTTATCAGATGATTGGCATGTGGGCGCCTGTTTTGCTGATTTTAATGCGCGTGATCCAGGGGATCGGCATTGGCGGAGAGTGGGGCGGCGCACTGCTGCTGGCCTATGAATATGCGCCCGAAAAGCGCAAAGGCTTTTTCGGCAGCATCCCGCAGGCGGGCGTCACTATCGGCATGCTGATGGCGACGTTTATCGTCTCGCTGATGACGCTGCTCAGCGATGAGGCGTTTCTCGCGTGGGGCTGGCGTATTCCTTTTCTGCTGAGTTCGGTGCTGGTGCTGCTGGGGCTGTGGATCCGTAAAGATATCGACGAAACGCCGGAGTTTAAACAGGTTAAGCAGGCGGGGCAGCTGGCGAAAACGCCGCTGCGTGACACGTTAACACACCACTGGCGCGAGGTGCTGATCGCCGCCGGGCTGAAGGTGGTGGAAACCGCGCCGTTCTATATTTTCTCTACCTTTGTTGTGAGCTATGCCACCACGACGCTGCGCTATCAAAAGTCGCAGGCGCTGGAGGCGGTGACGCTGGCTGCGCTGGTCGCTACCCTGATGATCCCGCTGATGGGATTACTCTCCGACAAAATCGGTCGTCAGCGCATGTACGCGGTCAGCGTCTTTGCGCTTGGCCTGTTTATCGTGCCCTGGTTTTTACTGCTCAACACCGGCACGACATGGGGCATTATGCTGGCAACGCTGATCGCCTTCGGCATTCTCTGGGCGCCGATTACCGCCGTGCTCGGCACGCTCTGCTCGGAGATTTTTAGCGCTAATGTGCGCTATACCGGCATCACGCTGGGCTATCAGCTGGGCGCGGCGCTGGCGGGCGGCACGGCGCCGCTGATCGCCACCGGGCTGCTGGCGAAATATGACGGTGACTGGACGCCGGTCGCCGCCTATCTGCTGGTCACCGTCGCGATTTCGCTGCTGGCGATCTTCTGCGCCAGCCGGATAAAGCGTGCGGCGGTGGTAGAGGGCCAGGCGCAAAACCTGTAGCGCAATCGCCTCGGTGAAGGGTGAGGCGTTCGGCTGACGGCAGCCGTGAAAAGGCATGGCGGTTATCGCTGCGGCAGATAACCGCCAGTCGACGGGTTCGCCAGCGTGGGTAAAATCCGCTACACTCCGCGCTCTTTTTCTATCCGGCAGCCCGATGTCTACGCTTATTGATACCTTTATTGCTCCGCTGTGCTCTGAACAGATAGAGACGCTCTATCAGGACGACCATCTGCTGGTGATCAATAAACCCGCCGGGCTGCTGAGCCTGTCGGGGAAAAATCCGCTTAATCTCGATTCGGTGCATTATCGGCTGGCGCGCTTTTTCCCCGGCTGCACGCTGGTGCATCGCCTTGATTTTGGCACCTCCGGGCTGATGGTGATTGCCCGCAATAAGGCGATTAACGCCGCGCTGTGCCAGCAATTCAGCCAGCGCAGCGTCACCAAAGGCTACAGCGCGCTGCTCTGTGGGCATCTGGAGGCGGATGAAGGGGTGATCGAGGCGGCCATCGCCAAAGATCCCATGCTGTTTCCGCGCATGACGATCTGCGCGCAGCATGGCAAACCGGCACGTTCTCGCTATCGTGTGGTTGAGCGTTTTTATCAGGCGCAGGAAGCGGGGCCGATGCTGCCGTTAACGCGCGTCGCGCTGACCCCGGAGACCGGACGCACCCATCAGCTGCGCATTCACTGTCAGCTGCTGGGGCATCCGATTTTAGGCTGCGATCTGTATGGCGGTCGTCTGCTGCCCGGCACGGAGCAGGCGCCGCGGCTGATGCTGCACGCCAGCGAGCTGCAGTTTGTGCATCCCGTCAGCGCAGAGCGCATCGCCATCCGTCACGCCAGCCCGTTTTAAAGCGGCGGTAACACGCCTTACCACATCAGATCGTCGGGCACTTTGAAGTCGGCGTAGGGATCGTCTTCGTCCTGCGCTTCTTCGCTCAGGGCGCTGTTCAACACTATGGAGTCTGCATCGCGCTGGGCAATTTTATCCGCCACGCTGGCGGGAATGATCGCGTACTGACTCTCGCCGCCGTTTTCCGCCGCGAGGCGTGCAATAGCGAGGCGACCGCTGATCAGCTGCGCCTGAGTGGTCTTATCCACCATGATTTTTTTAATCAGGTTATTGTCGGTAAAGTTAAAACCGATATTGCCTCTGGCGATGTCGATCCGGTTCATCTCAATCAGCTGCTTGACCTGAGCCTTATACTCTTTCGATAACACCGCCAGCTTCTGCTGCTCATTGAGCTGCTTGTCGCGTTCGAGCTGCGCTTTTTTATTTTCTTCCACCGCCTGCCGCGCTTCGCGCGCCTGCACGCGCGATTTTTTCGCCGTTCGCTGCACCTTATCCAGTTTCTTGCTGGTGACCAGGCCCGCTTTTAGCATCTGCTCTTGTAAGGTAAGTTTTGTCATCTCTCTGTCTAAGCCCGTTGAAAAATTTGCAGCAGTATACCGCTAATTCACGCTGCTGTAGCGGGTTGCTTCCGGCTGAGCAGAACTGACAGAGAGAGGGCGCCAGGCCAGACGCGGGTTAAATACGCATTAATCGCTGCTTTTTCGCGCGATTACCGTCTGCCCAACAGCGTTACGTTATCCCTCTTACCTCAGGAGGGATAATGGACAAACGTACTATTGCCGTTTCACTGGTTATGGGCATCAGTCTGCTCTGGTTCGACGCGTCAGACGCCAAAACGCCGCAGCAGACAGATGACCAAATCCGCCAGCGCATTATCGATGACTCAGTCGCCTCATATCCGGGCGTTTGCGCCTGCCCGTTTAACTCAGCGCGCAATGGCAGCAGCTGTGGGCGGCGCAGCGCGTGGAGCAAGCAAGGGGGCTATGCGCCGGTGTGCTACAAAAAAGAGATCTCTAAACAGCAGGTTGAAGAGTGGCGTAACGATCACCAGGCCTGAATAAACCTGCGAAAGTGGGTTTTTATTATCTCTGCTCCGCGGTTTGCAGGCATAATTCTTTTGCCACAATACGCCTGTCTGGCCCGCTAATGAGGTAAACATGAAGTTTCCCGGCATCCCGGAAAATGAAGAGGAGCGACTGAAGTCGCTGTATATGATTGACCTGCTCGATGTCAGGGATGAAGAGCGCTTCGAAAGACTGACGCGCATCGGCCAGAAACTGTTTCAGGTGCCGATCGCGGTGATTAATCTGGTGGATCGCGATCGCCAGTGGGCGCTGGCCTGCCAGGGGCTCAGCGGGCGCGAAATGTCGCGCGATATCTCCTTCTGCGCCCACGCCATCCTGCAGCAAGGGCCGCTGATCGTCAGCGACGCGCGTCAGGATGAACGCTTTTACGATAACCCACTGGTGACGGGCGAGCCCTATATTCGTTTTTACGTCGGCTATCCGGTTCATCTGCCAGATGGCGCGGTGGTGGGAACCTTATGCCTGGTGAACAGCGAACCGCGCGACTTTACGCAGGAAGATATCGCCACCCTGAAAGATCTGGCCTTTATCGTAGAAGATGAGTTTCAAGTCATCAACATGGCGATGACCGACAGCCTGACCGCGATTCCTAACCGACGCGGCTTTTACCGCAGTGGAGAAAAACGCTTCAGAGCCTGTCAGCAGCAGAATAAGCCTTTCAGCATCCTCTATTTTGACCTGGATAAGTTCAAGCCCATCAACGATATGTGGGGACACGCCGAAGGAGACGAGGTGCTGAAGGTATTTGCTGCGCAGCTGCGTCAGCTGACGGGCGCGAAAGATATTATTGGGCGACTGGGCGGCGACGAGTTTGCCGTGCTGCTTGCCAGCGGCAACGATGCGGCGGCGTTTCAAACCAGGCTGCGCGACAGCCTGAACGGCTGGAACCAGCGCTCCGGCAAGCCCTATAACATCAACTACTCCTATGGCGTGATCAACAGCGATGACGGCGAATTTTCCTCGCTGCTGGAGATGATCAAAGAGAGTGACAGCGTGATGTATTCAGAAAAGCGCAGAAAAAAAGCCTAGCCGCCGCTCAGCCTGGCTGGTCTGCCGGGCTGTCAGGCACCTCACGCCAGGTGCAGTCGATTTCATCGCCGTGCGACGCGCATTCCGGCGGCGGGTTGCTGTTTTTCGCCTGGGGATGATGCGGCACGGCGCAGCCAGAAAGCAGCAGGCAGAAGAAGAGCGCGACAGATTTCAGCATGAAAAGGTTTCTCGTTAAAACAGTCGCGGCTATTGTCATCTTACTAACCTCAACCGCGCGCTAACCGCCGCAGCCCGCTTCCTCAACCTTGACTCAACCCGCGCATTTTTGCCCGCCGCTCTCGCCCCTAACGCGATCTAAATCAATAACGATAATTGTTCGCAATTGCATAGTGGCGCCACAGAAATAGCGGAGATGAGATGATGCTGATAACACCTGGGAGCAAATGGCGCATTGAAGGGTTCCGGGACGACGTATCGCGAACCTTTAGCCGAAAACTTTTCTCGCTGGGCCTGGTGCCGGGCGCGCTGATCGAAATCGTCAGGCTGGCCCCGCTGGGCGATCCGGCAGAGGTGCGCGTGCGTCACACCAGCTACGCGCTGCGCAAAGCTGACCTGGCGCTGCTGCAACTGGCGGCCGTGACGGAGGAGGCGAGCCAATGAAAAGCCTCAACGCCGTCCTGACCGGCAACCCAAACGCCGGCAAAACCACCTTGTTTAACCTGCTGACGGGCCTGCGTCAGCGCACCGGCAACTGGCCGGGCGTCACCGTTGAGCGCAAGCAGGGCGCGTTCGCTACGCCGCATTCATCGGTGACCTTGATCGATCTGCCGGGCATTTACTCGCTGGAGAGGGTGCACGCGGAAGATGGACTCTCGGCCGACGAGCGCGTCACCTGCAGCTATGTGATGAGCGGCCAGGCGGACCTGCTGATCAACGTAGTTGACGCCTCCAGCCTGGAGAAAGGCCTGTGGCTTACGCTGCAACTGCGCGAGCTCAATCTGCCGATGATCGTGGTGTTGAATATGGCTGACGTCGCCAGCGCGTGCGGCGTGAAAGTCGAGGCGGAGACGCTGGCGTCGCAGCTGGGCTGTCCCGTGGTGCTGATGTCGGCGTCGACCGCGGAAGGGGTGCCGCAGCTGCTGGCGGCCATCGATCGGGTTGCAGCCGACGCGCCGGCGGCGCTGCGGCTAAACCGGGCAGAGGTCAGCCAGCAGGATCGCCTGGCGCGCATAGAGACGATTTGTCAGGCCGCCTGCCAGCGGGAGCCGAACCAGGCGCATCGGCTGACGCGCCGGCTGGATGCGCTGTTTCTCAACCGCTGGCTCGGCTTTCCCCTGTTTTTAGCGGTGATGTACCTGATGTTCTACCTCTCTATTAATATCGGCGGCGCGCTGCAGCCGCTGTTTGAGCATGGCTCCACCGCGCTGTTTATCGACGGCACGGCGCGCCTCTGCGCCTCGCTCCATTTTCCCGACTGGCTCACGTCGTTTCTGGCGCAGGGGATCGGCGGCGGGATCACTACCGTGCTGCCGCTGGTTCCGCAGCTGGCGCTGATGTTCTTCTTTTTGACGGTACTGGAGGAGTCGGGCTATATGGCGCGCGCCGCCTTTGTGGTCGACCGCCTGATGCGCTGGCTCGGGCTGCCGGGCAAATCTTTTGTGCCGCTGATCGTCGGCTTCGGCTGCAACGTGCCGGCGGTGATGGGCGCGCGCACGCTGGAGACGGAGCGCGAAAGGATACTGACGATGCTGATGGCGCCTTTTATGTCCTGCGGCGCGCGGCTGGCGATATTCGCGCTTTTCGCCACGGCGTTTTTCGGCAGCGCAGGCGCGGCACTCACTTTTTCGCTCTATCTGCTGGGCATCGCGGTGGCGGTGGTCACCGGTCTGGTACTGAAGCAGACCTTGCTGAGCGGCGCCTCGTCGCAGGCGATTATGGAGCTGCCGCTGTGGCATGTGCCGGTGATGCGCAGCCTGCTGCTGCAAACCTGGTTCCGCCTGCACGCTTTCGTTGTTCGCGCAGGGGCGGTGATTGTCGTGGCCTGCGTGGCGATCAGCCTGCTCTCTGGCCTGACGGCGCAGGGCGATGTCGCCCGGCGCGTCGACGATTCAGTGCTGGCATCGGCCAGCCGCTACGTGACGCCGCTGTTCGCGCCGATGGGGATCCGCGCCGACAACTGGCAGGCGACGGTCGGTCTGGTGACCGGCGCGATGGCAAAAGAGAGCGTGGTTGGCACGCTTAACGCGCTCTATCTGGCGGAGCCGCAGAATCCAGGCGACGAGGCAGCGACGCAAAGCCTGTCGACGGTGATGCTCTCCGCGCTGGAGGAGACCTGGCAAAACCTCAAGGACGCCTTCACGCCGCAGGCGCTGTTTAATCCGGTTGAAGCCAGCAAAGGCGACGGTGAGATGAGTCAGGATGCGCTGGGGATAATGCAGAGCATGTTCGGCAGCCCGCTGGCGGCATACAGCTACCTGGTGTTTGTGCTGCTCTACGTGCCGTGCGTGTCGGTTTTAGGCGCACTGGCAAAAGAGGCGGGGCGGAACTGGATGTGGTTCGCTCTGATCTGGGGAACAGCCGTGGCCTACGCCACCGCCACCCTGGTGTATCAGCTCGGCACCTTTATGCAACATCCCGGCTTTAGCCTGAGTTGTCTGCTGGCTATCGCGCTGGCGGCGGCCGCTGCCGTCGCGCTGCTGCGGCGCATGCGCAACAGCCTGCAGCCCGGCATGCGGGCAGCAGACGCGGCTGGCTGCGCCGGATGCAAAGGGTGCGGTCATTAGCGGACACATAAAAAAACGCTCCTGTCGTGGAGCGTTACCGCAGCAGCCGGTTAAAGGATCAACAGCCGTACTTGTTGTCGTGAGGCGTAGCCTCATTTGCCATCATGGCGCTGCGATGTTAAACCGCGCCTCAACGGCGGCAGCCAGCAGAGGCGTATTGTTTGCGTTAGATCAAAGCGTTAGCGCACAGGGGCCTCGGGCCTGCCAGAAGTGACAGTGTCACTCCTGGCGGTGCTTTGGGCGCTCACTGCTGCAGAAAGAGGAAGCTGAGCCGCCAGCAGGCGTGAAACAGGATAATTCTGCTTGCAAAGCAGCAGAGAAAATTTTGTAAAAAGCTGTGTCGCCTATCGACCGGCTGCGACGCCTGTCTTATGCTTGACCGGCCTCTAACCCTGATACCTTCGGAGCCCGACTGATGAAAGCAGCCTCCTTTCTGCTGGCCGGCGCGGCGCTGCTGCTGAGCGCATGCAGCAGCCACGGCGATAACGAGCCGCCGCAACAAGCCACCGCCGCCCATATCCAGCCGCACGTGGTGATGTCATCCCTGGCGGAAAGCAACTGCGCTGGCGCAGGCGGCACGCTGGCCTTTTCTCACCAGCTGGACGGCACGCGCGTCGGCATGTGCCAGCTGGCAAACGGACGCCGCTGCGACGAGCAGGCATTGATCGGCGGCCGCTGCGCCCGCTAAGCCAGGCTTACAGCTGATTCGGGCAGGCTTCGCCGCGTTCGAGCTGGTTGAGATTCGACAGCGTCGTTTCGGAGATCGCCGTTAGCGCCTCAGCGGTGAGAAACGCCTGATGGCCGGTAAAGAGCACGTTGTGGCAGGCTGACAGGCGACGAAACACGTCGTCCTGAATCACGTCGTTAGACTTATCTTCAAAGAAGAGATCGCGCTCATTCTCGTAGACATCCATGCCGAGCGAGCCGATCTTCTGCTGTTTTAACGCGTCAATCGCCGCCTGAGAATCAATCAGTCCGCCGCGGCTGGTGTTAATGATCATCACGCCATCTTTCATCTGGCTAAAGGCCGAGGCGTTGAGCAGGTGGTGATTCTCCGGCGTCAGCGGGCAGTGCAGGGTAATCACGTCTGACTCGGCAAACAGCGTCTTGAGATCGACATATTCCGCGCCCAGCTCCAGCGCCTGCGCGCTCGGCCAGGGATCGAACGCCAGCAGGCGCATGCCGAAGCCCTTAAGAATGCGCATCGTCGCCACGCCGATCTTGCCGGTGCCGACCACGCCCGCAGTTTTACCGTGCATATTGAAGCCGGTGAGGCCGTCGAGGGAAAAGTTGGCGTCGCGCGTGCGCTGATAGGCGCGATGGATGCGGCGGTTCAGCGTCATCATTAGCCCGACCGCATGCTCCGCCACCGCTTCCGGCGAATAGGCGGGCACGCGCACCACCTTCAGACCCAGCTCGGCCGCCGCCGCAAGGTCGACGTTATTAAATCCGGCGCAGCGCAGCGCGATATACTTCACCCCCAGCGCCGCCAGCTCTTCCAGTACCGGACGGCTGCCGTCATCGTTAACGAAGATGCAGACGGCGTCGCAGTCGACGGCATTCTTGGCCGTCGCTTCCGTCAGTAAAAAGTCGAAGTAGACCAGTTCAAAACCGTAGCCTTCGTTGACGTGATCGAGATACTTCTGGTCATAGTGTTTCGTGCTATAAACCGCGATTTTCATCGTTACGCTCCTGCATTCGGGTATCCACACAGCATAACGTTTTATTGCCAATTTTGCTGCCGCTGGCTGCGCGCCTTCAACTCTGGCCGATTACGTGCCATCATCACTGTCAGGATCCTGTAAGGAAAAGGAAAATTGCTGCCATGCCGCGGAGCCTCCGCCGACTACTCGCCGCACTGCTGGCGCTGACGCTGCTGGTGTTGGGGCTGATGCTCTCCCTGACGCAATGGCTGCCGCGCCTGGCTGGCATCTGGCTGCCGGCGCAGACGCGCATCGTGCTGGACGGCTCGCCGCGCTGGCGCGACGGGGCGCTGTGGTTCCCTGCGGTGCGCTATCTGGCGGGCGAGTGCGTGCTGGCGAGCGTGGAGCAGGCTTCGCTCGGCTGGCATCACCGACGCTGGCGGCTAAACGCCCATCAGGTGACGCTCGACAGCGACTGCCTGCAGCAGCTGCCGGCAGGCGAGCAGGCTGGTGCGCCGAAAAGCCTGGCGGCGTGGCAGCAGCTGTTGCCCGGCGCCGATATTCAGCTCGATACCCTCGCGATTGCGCCCTGGCAGCAGTACGCCGGCCGCTTCGATCTCAGCCTGACCCCAGAGCAGCAGACGCTGCGCTATCGCGGCGACAACCTTTCTGTCGACGCCCGCCTGCAGGGACAACACCTGGAGGTCGAGCAGTTGACCCTGCGCCACCAGGCGCTGCCGCAGCCGGTTACCCTCCACGGCGCGTTTGATCTGCCAGAATTCGCCAATGGCCTGCCGGTGAGCGGTACGCTGGAGGGCGACCTGCAATACGCCGGTGAGCCGCTGCGTCTGACGCTCGACTGGCAGCAGCAGCAGGGAAAACTCGAACTTTACACCCGCGGCGACGGCCAGCCGCTGCTGTCGCTGCCGTGGCAGGCGGATCCGCAGCAGATCCGCATTGTGCAAGGACGCTACCGCTGGCCGACCGGCGACCAGACGCTCTCCGGCTTTCTTGACCTCAGGCTCGATAACTGGCAGCAGGGCCTGGAGGAGACGCAGATTACCGGGCGGCTCAACGTGCTGACGCAGGGGCGCGGCGGTAAGGGCAACGCGGTGTTAAGTATTGGTCCAGGCAAGCTGAGCATGACCGATAGCGCGCTGCCGCTGCGGCTGACCGGTGAGAGCAAGCTGGCGGCGATGCAGCTTTATGCCGCGCTGCCGGGCAATCTCAGCGGGCCGCTGCTCGATCCGCAGCTGAAATTTCAGCCCGGCGCGCTGCTGCGCCTGCGCGGCCGTCTGCTCTCGACGCTGGAGGTGGACGAGGCGCGCTGGCCGCTGGCGGGCGTGCGCCTCGCCTCGCAGGGCGTTGATGGTCGGCTGCAGGCGATCCTGAAGGCGCACGACCCCAGTTTTGGTCAGTTCCAGCTGCATCTCGACGGCCGCGCCGCCAACTTCTGGCCGGATAAAGGCGAGTGGACGTGGCGCTACTGGGGCGCGGGCGAAATGCTGCCGCTTAATGCCGCCTGGACCCTGAAAGGCACGGGCGGCTGGCGCGACACCCTTATCCATCTCGACAGCCTTGATGCCGGTTTTAATCAGATGCAGTACGGCATGGCGCAGGTGTTACGGCCGCGCCTGACGCTGAGCGCGCCGGTAAACTGGCAGCGCGATCTGCAGGCGCCCGCCTTTAACGGCGGCTTCCGCATCGATGCGGGCGAGACGCTGTTCGATTTCGGCGGCCGGCTGCCCGCCTCCTCGCTGCGCTTTGAGGCGAAAGGCCAGGATCCCAGCCACTTTATCTGGCGCGGCCAGCTGCAGGCGCAGGCGATCGGGCCGCTGCGCGTGCATGGACGCTGGGATGGCGCGCGCCTGCGCGGCGAAGCCTGGTGGCCGACCCAGTCTCTGACGGTGTTTCAGCCGCTGCTAAAGCCGGATCTGAAGATGAAAATCCGCGCGGGCGAGCTGCGCGCGCAGGTGGCGTTTTCCGCCGCCGCGCAGGAGGGCTTTAGCGCCGGTGGCCACTGGACGGTGAAACAGGGCAGCCTCTGGACGCCGGACAACCAGATCAACGGCGTCGACTTTTCGCTGCCGTTCCGTCTGAAAGATCAGCAGTGGCAGTTCGGCGTGCGCGGCCCGGTTTCGCTGCGCATCGGCGAAGTCACCAATCAGTTCGCGATGCAGAATATCCGCGCCGATTTGCAGGGCTACTATCCGTGGCGCGAGGATCACCCTTTAACCCTGCAGGATGTCAGCCTCGATCTGCTGGGTGGCCAGGTCACGCTGCCCGCGCTGCGCCTGCCGCAGCACGACGCCGCGACCCTGAGCCTGCGTGATATCAGCCTGAGCAAGCTGGTGACCGCACTGAAGCCGAAGCAGTTCGCCATGTCCGGCAACATCAACGGCGAGCTGCCGCTATGGGTCAACAATCCGCACTGGCTGGTGCACAACGGCTGGATCGCCAACAGCGGCGGGCTGACCTTTCGGATGGACAAAGATATGGCTGACGCCATCACCGCGGGCAACGTCGCGGCGGGCGCGGCGATGGACTGGCTGCGCTATATGGCGATCTCGCGCTCGTGGGCGACGCTCGATCTCGACAATCTCGGCAACCTGACGATGCAGGCGCAGGTGCAGGGCGTCAGTCGCTTCAGCAACCGCGAACAGACCGTAAACCTGAACTACCGCCATCAGCAGAATCTGTTTCAACTCTGGCGCAGCCTGCGCTTTGGCGATAATTTGCAATCCTGGGTGGAACAGAACGCCACTCTGCCGACCAAAAGGGATCAACAACCATGAGCCTGAGGGCGTTACTGGTGCTGGCAGCCGGGCTGCCGCTGATGGGCTGCGTGCCGCGCATCGAGGTGGCGGCGCCGAAAGAGCCGATTACCATCAATATGAACGTGAAGATCGAACATGAAATCCATATCAAAGTGGACAAAGACGTGGAGGCGCTGCTGAAAAATCAGAGCGATCTCTTTTGAGGCACGCCATCACGCAGCGGCTGATCGCCGCCATGCTGCTGCTGGGCGCGGCCCAGCCGGCGCTGGCGCTCACGCTCGATGAGGCGCGTCATCAGGGTCGCGTTGGCGAAACCTTTAGCGGCTATATCGCCGCGCGCCAGCAGGACAGCGAGACGCTGGCGCTGGTCAGGCGCATTAACGACGGGCGCAGCGCGGAGTATCAGCGTATCGCGCAGCAGAACAGCCTCACCACCGAACAGGTGGCGCGCATTGCCGGCGGGAAACTGGTGGAGCGCGCGGGCGCGGGCGAGTATGTGCGCGGCCTGAACGGCCTGTGGATGCAGAAATAAAAAAAGCCAGGCGTCATGCCTGGCAATCGAAACACAGAATTAATAATAATGATGATGATTAGGCGGCAACAATCTGTTTGATGGCGCTTTTCGCTTCGTCAGTCGCTTTAGTGGCAACTTCCGGGCCGTAGGCGATGCCTTCGGCAAAGACAAAGTTGACGTCGGTGATGCCGATAAAGCCGAGGAACAGCTTCACGTACGGCGTCAGCAGGTCGCTTGGGGTATCTTTATGAATGCCGCCGCGGCTGGAGAGGATCACCGCGCGCTTGCCTTTCACCAGGCCTTCCGGGCCCGCTTCGGTGTAGCGGAAGGTGACGCCGGCGCGTGCCACCAGGTCAAAATAGTTTTTCAGCTGCGTCGGGATATTGAAGTTGTACATCGGCGCGGCGATCACCACCACGTCGTGCGCCTGCAGCTCGTCGATCAGCGCGTTAGAGAGATCCAGCGCCTCCTGCTGACGCGGAGAGAGCGGGGCATCAGACGGACGCAGCGCGCCGACCAGTTCGCCATCCAGCACCGGAATCGGATCTGCCGCCAGGTCACGCACGGTCACCTGATCGCCTTTCGCTTTGGCTTCTTCAACGTAAAAATCGGCCAGCTGGCTTGACTGTGAGTAACCCGCCAGAATGCTGGATTTCAGAACTAATACTTTGCTCATTGCTGTTTCCTGTTTGTTACGCGGAAGGCTTCCCGCTCAATGGTTTACACTCTACGGACATTAGCGACGCGGTAAAAGCGCAATATTTCGAGAGCTATGTTCGAATTTCTTGAATAAGCATGGCATGGATGGCGCAGCCGGTTGTGCTGAAATGTGTTACTCTTTGCCCAATACTATTTTTTAGAATCAGCCGGTTAGCCCGGCTACCGGACGCTGCGAGCTGCAGCGGCTCCGTCTGAGAAGGTGCTTCAATATTATGTCATCACCGGTTTCCGCCTCTTTTGCGTCGCTCTGGTCGCGACTCGATAACCTGATGCTGCGCGACCGTCAGCGTCTCCAGCGCCGTTTGCGCGGCGCCAGCAAGGCCAACAATCCCGAGGCGCAGCGCGCCATCGCCGACGAGCTGAGCCAGGAGATCGCCGCGGCGGAGCAGCGCGTCGCCGCGCGCGCCGCCGCGACGCCGAAAATCACCTTTCCCGACAATCTGCCCGTCAGTCAGAAGCAGCAGGCGATCGCCGAGGCGATCCGCGACCACCAGGTGGTGATCGTCGCGGGCGAAACCGGCTCGGGTAAAACCACCCAGCTGCCGAAAATCTGTCTGGCGCTGGGACGCGGCGTGAAAGGGCTGATTGGCCATACCCAGCCGCGTCGTCTGGCGGCGCGCACCGTCGCCAACCGTATCGCCGACGAGCTGGAGACCTCCCTCGGCGGCTGCATCGGCTATAAGGTGCGCTTTAACGATCAGGTCAGCGACACCACCCAGGTCAAGCTGATGACCGACGGCATTCTGCTGGCGGAGATCCAGCAGGATCGCCTGCTGCTGCAGTACGACACCATCATTATCGATGAGGCGCACGAGCGCAGCCTGAATATCGATTTTCTGCTCGGCTACCTGCGCGAGCTGCTGCCGCGCCGCCCCGATCTTAAAATCATCATTACCTCAGCGACCATCGATCCGCAGCGCTTTTCGCGCCACTTCCATAATGCGCCGGTGATTGAAGTGTCGGGCCGCACCTATCCGGTCGAGGTGCGTTACCGGCCGGTGGTGGAAGATGCCGACGACAGCGAGCGCGACCAGCTGCAGGCGATCTTCGACGCGGTCGACGAGCTGGGCAACGAGAGCCGCGGCGATATTCTGATCTTTATGAGCGGCGAGCGTGAAATCCGCGACACCGCCGACGCCCTGATGAAGCGCGATCTGCCGCACACCGAAATTCTGCCGCTCTACGCGCGCCTGTCGAACGCCGAACAGAATCGGGTGTTCCAGGCGCACAGCGGACGACGCATCGTGCTGGCGACCAACGTGGCGGAAACCTCGCTCACCGTGCCGGGCATTAAATACGTTATCGATCCCGGCACCGCGCGCATCAGCCGTTACAGCTACCGCACCAAGGTGCAGCGTCTGCCGATCGAGCCGGTTTCGCAGGCGTCGGCGAATCAGCGCAAAGGGCGCTGCGGTCGCGTCTCGGAAGGCATCTGTATTCGTCTTTACTCGGAAGATGACTTCCTCAGCCGCCCAGAGTTCACCGATCCTGAGATCCTGCGCACCAACCTCGCGTCGGTCATTCTGCAGATGACGGCGCTGGGGCTGGGTGATATCGCCGCCTTCCCCTTTGTCGAGGCGCCCGACCGACGCAATATTCAGGACGGCGTGCGCCTGCTGGAAGAGCTGGGCGCGCTGACGCTCAACGAAGAGAACGGCCACTACAAACTGACCGCCTCTGGCCGTCAGCTGGCGCAGCTGCCGGTCGATCCGCGCCTGGCGCGCATGGTGCTCGAGGCGCAGAAGTTCGGCTGCGTGCGCGAGGTGATGATTATCGCCTCGGCGCTGTCGATTCAGGATCCGCGCGAGCGTCCGGTGGAGAAACAGCAGGCCGCCGATGAAAAACATCGCCGGTTCGCCGACAAAGAGTCTGACTTTCTCGCCTTCGTCAACCTGTGGAACTATCTCGGCGAACAGCAGAAGGCGCTCTCCGGCAACCAGTTCCGCCGCCAGTGCAAAGGGGAGTTTCTCAACTATCTGCGCGTGCGCGAATGGCAGGATATCTATACCCAGCTGCGGCAGGTGGTGCGTGAGCTGGGGATCCCGGTCAACAGCGAGCCGGCCGGTTTCCGCGAGGTGCACTGCGCGCTGCTCACCGGTTTGCTGTCGCATATCGGCATGAAAGACGCCGAAAAACAGGAGTTCACCGGCGCGCGCAACGCCCGCTTTGCCATTTTCCCCGGCTCCGGGCTGTTTAAAAAGCCGCCTAAATGGACCATGGTGGCCGAGCTGGTGGAAACCAGTCGGCTATGGGGCCGCATCGCGGCGCGCATCGATCCCGAGTGGATCGAGCCGCTGGCGCAGCACCTGATCAAGCGCAGCTACAGTGAGCCGCACTGGGAAAAAGGCCAGGGTGCGGTGATGGCGCAGGAGAAAGTGACGCTCTATGGCCTGCCGATCGTCGCCGCGCGCAAGGTTAACTATGGCAGCATCGATCCGACGCTGAGCCGCGAGCTGTTTATCCGCCACGCGCTGGTGGAAGGCGACTGGCAGACGCGCCACGCCTTTTTCCGCAACAACCAGAAGCTGCGCAGCGAAGTCGAAGATCTGGAGCATAAATCGCGCCGTCGCGACATTCTGGTGGACGATGAAACGCTGTTTGGTTTTTACGATCGCCGCATCGGTCAGGAGGTGGTGTCGGCCAGGCACTTCGACAGCTGGTGGAAACAGGCGAGCCGCGAGAATCCCGATCTGCTCAGCTTTGACAAGCAGATGCTGATCAAAGAGGGCGCGGAGAAGGTCAGCCAGCTCGACTACCCCAACTTCTGGCATCAGGGCAATCTGAAGCTGAAGCTGAGCTACCAGTTCGAGCCGGGCGCCGACGCCGACGGCGTCACGGTGCATATTCCGCTGCCGCTGCTCAATCAGGTCGAGGATCAGGGCTTCGAGTGGCAGATCCCCGGCGTGCGGCGCGAGCTGATTATCGCGCTGATTAAGTCGCTGCCGAAGCCGCTGCGCCGCAACCTGGTGCCGGCACCCAACTACGCGGACGCCTTTTTAGGCCGCGTCACCGCGATGGAGCTGCCGCTGCTCGACGCGCTGGCGAAAGAGTTCCGCCGCATGACCGGCGTGACGCTGGAGCGGGAAAACTGGCAGTGGGAACAGGTGCCCGATCATCTGAAAATGACTTTCCGCGTGGTGGATGAGCACAACCGCAAGCTGAAAGAGGGCAAAGATCTCAGCGCGCTGAAGGCGGAGCTGAAGGGCAAGGTGCAGGAGACGCTCTCTAAAGTGGCGGATGATGGCCTGGAGCAGAGCGGCCTGCATCTCTGGAGCTTCGGCGACCTGCCGCGCAGCTATGAGCAGAAGCGCGGCGGCTACCAGGTGAAAGCCTGGCCAGCGCTGGTGGACGAGAAAGAGAGCGTGGCGATCCGCCTGTTCGACAGCGAGCAGGAGCAGCAGAAGATGATGTGGCGCGGCCAGCGTCGCCTGCTGCTGCTGAACATTCCGTCACCGATTAAATATCTGCACGAAAAGCTGCCGAACAAAGCCAAGCTGGGACTCTACTTCAACCCGTACGGCAAAGTGCTGGAGCTGATCGACGACTGCATCGCCTGCGGCGTCGACAAGCTGATGGCGGAAGCGGGCGGCCCGGCCTGGCAGCAGGAGAACTTCGACCAGCTGCGTGAGAAAGTACGTGCCGAGCTAAATGACGCCGTGGTGGAGATCGCGAAGCAGGTCGAGCAGATCCTCACCGCCGTGTTCAACATCAATAAACGACTAAAAGGGCGCGTCGATATGACCATGGCGCTGGCGCTGGCGGATATCAAGGCGCAAATGAGCGGGCTGGTCTATCGCGGCTTCGTCACCGGCAACGGCTGGAAGCGACTCGGCGACACGCTGCGCTATCTGCACGGTATCGAGCGTCGTCTGGAAAAACTGCCGGCCGATCCGCACAGCGATCGCGCACGCATGCTGAAAGTGCAGGCGGTCGAACAGGCCTGGCAGGCGTGGCGTAATAAGCTGCCGCCGCAGCGCCAGGATGATGAAGAGGTGCGCGAGGTGCGCTGGATGATCGAGGAGCTGCGCATCAGCTACTTCGCACAGCAGCTTGGCACGCCTTATCCTGTTTCCGACAAGCGCATCCTGCAGGCGATGGAGCAGATCGCGGCGTAATCGTTAGCGAGCCGCCGCGCAGACGCGTGCGGAAATGAAAAAGGCGCCGCTGGATAGCCAGCGGCGCCTTTTTTGCATCCTGGTCGCGCGGGTTACTGCGCCAGCGCTTCCAGCTTATCGCGGAACGAGGTCACGGCGATGGCGCGGTTATCGGCCAGATAGCGATCTTTCGCTGCCGGCGCGGAACTCTGCACCGCAATCAGCTGCCAGCCGCTCTCGTTTTTCAGCAGCAGCGGCGAACCGCTGTCGCCCGGCAGCGTATCGCACTGATGCGACAGCACGGCGCGCTGCGCCCAGCCGGTGATTAAACAGTCGCTGTGAGAGTAAAGCGTATCCAGATGATCTTCGGGATAGCCCGCCTGAGTTACTTTGCGCCCCGTCTCTTTCAGCGCGGCGGTGAGATCGCTGCGCGATCCGTCGAACAAAGGGATAGGGGTAATCGCCGAAGGCGGGTTGCGCAGGATCACCAGGCCGTAATCATAGGGCGCGGCGTCGGTCGGCACGATCCAGCCTTCGCCGTCTGCTTTCAACCGGCGCGCCAGCGCAGGCTCAACGCGCGCGTCAATATCGTGAATTTCATAGCGCCAGCCGCTGTCGCTGGCCATAAAGCGCAGCGCCACTGGTTTATCAAATTTGCCGGGCGGCGTCAGCAGACAGTGTCCCGCCGTCAGCGCCAGATGGGCGGAAATCAGCGTGGCGGTGCAGAGGTTGCCGCTCTCGGTTTCCAGCTGCCCGATGGCGTCCCAGGGCGCGGCCGTGACGTCGCTAATGGCTTTGCGGTGATCTTTGCCAAAGAAAAGCGTTTTGATTTCATCAGGATTCGGCGCATCGTCATCATCATCGGCGTGGGCCAGAGTGGTGAAACAGAATAATCCAGTCAACAGCAACATAGCCAGGCGCATAGGTCTCTCAACGGCGAGATTTAAGAAGAGGTTAATGTCATCACGCGTGCGCAATAACTATAGCCGGTGAGCGGTAAAAAAGGGAGATTTATTGGGATAATCAGCACGCTACAACGACTAAATAAAGAAGAAGGCCGCGACGACGCCGCACAGGATCATCACCAGCAAAATAATTTCAAAACGATAGCGACGCACCATTTCCGCAACTCCACTAACGAAACACCCGGCAGAACCGGGTGTTTTTATTATTCAACGCTTCTTAAGGCGCAGGTGCGCAGCCTTAATTATTTAGCAGCGGCTTTCTTGGCAACTTTGTGGTGCTTTTTAGCAGCCTGAGCTTTCTGCGGAGCAGCGGCTTTCTTGGCTACTTTGTGGTGCTTTTTAGCAGCCTGAGCTTTCTGCGGCGCAGCGGCTTTCTTGGCTACTTTGTGGTGTTTTTTCGCAGCCTGCGCTTTCTGTGCAGTTTCTGGCTTAGCTGCTTTTTTGTGGTGCTTTTTAGCGGCCTGCGCTTTCTGAGCTGCATCTTTCTTCACGGCTTTTTTATGCTTTTTAGCAGCCTGCGCTTTCTGAGCGGCTTTGTGTTTTTTGTGAGCGACTTTGTGCGTGGTTTTAGCCGGCGCAGCGGTAGTGGTGGTCGCAGTAGGGGCAGCAGCCGGCGCAGCGGTGGTGTCAGCAGCGAAAGCAGCAGAAGAGAGACCCATAGCAGCGGCGATGACCAGTGCAAACAATTTTTTCATTGCAAATTCCTCGAACATTTTTTTCATGTGTAGCCCACTGCGGGGCCGGTGAAAAGACTATAAAAAAAAAGGGGCGGGGTTTCCGTGGGTGTTTGGTATCGGCGTGTAACGGATTGTACAAAGGGGGAAAAGGGCGGCCGCGAAGGCCGCACAGATTAGCGATTCAGGTAACGTTGTTCAAGATGCTGACGGAAAAAGCGCGGGTTCAGCGCTTCGCCGGTGGCGTTGATCAGCAGCTGCTCGGTGGGGAAGCGGCTGCCGTGCTGCCAGATGTTCTGCTGCAGCCAGTCGAACACCGGCTGAAGCTCGCCATGCTGCAGCCGGTCGCTGAGATCGGGCAGCGCCTTTTTCACCGCCTGGAACAGCTGCGCCGCGTACATGGCGCCCAGCGTGTAGGTGGGGAAGTAGCCGAAGGCGCCGTCGGTCCAGTGAATATCCTGCATACAGCCGTCGCGGTAGTTGCCGCGTGTATCCAGCCCTAACGTCTGCTGCATTTTCTCGTCCCACAGCGCCGGAATATCCTCGACCTCGATCTCGCCTTCAATCAGCGCGCGCTCAATCTCAAAGCGTAAAATCACGTGCGCCGGATAGCTCAGTTCGTCGGCGTCGACGCGAATAAAGCCTGGCTTCACCCGCTGCGTCAGGCGCACAAAGTTTTCCGGCTGCAGCGCCGGCTGCGCGCCGAGCTTGTCGCACACCTGCGGCAGAATACGCTGCAGGAACTCGCGGCTGCGGCCGAGCTGCATCTCCATAAACAGGCTTTGTGATTCGTGGATAGCGGTGGAGCGCGCCAGGCCAACCGGCTGGCTGCGCCACTGCTGCGGCAGACCCTGCTCATAACGCGCGTGGCCGGTTTCATGGATCACGCCCATCAGCGCGCTGAGAAACTCATCCTGGTTGTAGCGCGTGGTGATACGCACATCCTCCGGCACGCCGCCGCAGAAAGGATGCGCGCTGACGTCGAGCCGACCGTGGCGGAAGTCGAAGCCCAGCGTCGTCATCACGCTTAAACCCAGCTCGCGCTGCGCGGCAATGGCGAAGGGGCCCTGCGGCTGCTCTACCTTCTCCTGCGCCTGCTTCTCCACCACGCGCTGCAGCAGATCGGGCAGCCAGCTTTTCAGCTCGCCGAAGGTGGCGTCCAGCCTGGCGCTGGTCATGCCCGGTTCGTAGAGATCGAGCAGGGCGTCATAGCGCGAGGTATTGTTCGCCTCGGCGCGCAGCTGCGCCTCTTCGCGGCTCAGGCGCACCACCTCTTTCAGGTTGGCGGCAAAACCCTGCCAGTCGTTGGCCGGGCGCTGTTCGCGCCAGGCGTGCTCGCAGCGCGAACCGGCCAGCGATTTCGCTTCTACCAGCGAGGCGGGCAGCAAGGAGGCCTGCTGCCATGCACGCTGCATCTCGCGCAGGTTAGCGCGTTCGACGTCGTTGAGGTCCGCCTGTTCAGCCGCCTTAATCAGCTCGCCGACGCGCGCATCGGTCAGGATCTCATGGCGCAGCACGCCCATCTCCGCCAGCGCTTCGCCGCGTGCCTGGCTGCCGCCGGCGGGCATCATGGTCTGCATGTCCCAGCCCGCCACCGCCATCAGGTGGCCGAAACGGGAAAGGCGCTGAAAAGTAGCGCTAAGTTGTTGATAAGCAGTAGTCACCTGAAGCTCCTTGTGAAAAGTTATCGTGCGGAAACATCGCGCAAGGGTAGATCAACCGGCCAGCAAAAGCGAACGCTGGCGCCGCCCAGCGGGCTGTTTTCGATGCTGACGCGGCCGCCTAGCGCCTGCGCGATAGAGTGAACGATCGCCAGCCCAAGCCCGCAGCCGCCGGTGGCGCGGTCGCGGCTCGGATCGAGGCGGACAAACGGCTCAAAAACGCGTTCGCGCTCCTCAGCGGGAATGCCGGGGCCGTCATCTTCCACCTGTAGGCAGCCGAGCGCGCCGTCGAACCACAGGCTGACGCGCAGCCGCTGGCTGGCGTAGCGCAGCGCGTTGTTGACCAGGTTGTCCAGCACACGCTCCATCAGGCGGGTGTCGGAAACGCCGTGGTTTTCGCGCTGCGGCAGGTCGAGATCGATCTGGGTCTGCGGATTAAGGGCGCGCACGTCGTTGATATGCTCGCGCAGCCAGTGCGCCAGGTCGAGCGAGGTGAGGTTGAGGTCGACGCGCGGGCGATCGAGGCGCGCATAGGTGAGCAGCTCTTCAATCAGGCTCTCCAGCTGGCCGATGTCGCGGTTAATCGCGGCGGACTCCCCGGCGGTAAGGTTGTCGCTCATCTCCAGCCGGTAGCGCAGGCGCACCAGCGGCGTGCGCAGCTCGTGGGCGATGCCGTCGATCAGCTGCTTTTTGCTCGCCACCAGCGTGTTGATGTTCTCCGCCATCTGGTTAAAGGCGATGCCTAAGCGGAACAGGCTGGAGGTATTGTCGAAATGGGTGCGCACATCCAGTTCGCCGCGGCCGAAGCGCTGCGCCGCAATCTCCAGGCGCTGCATTTCTTTCCAGTGCGGCCGCATCCAGATAAACACCGGCAGCGCCAGCGACATGCCGATAAACACCAGTAGCGCAATATCCAGCAGCCGCATCTGGTGCAGATAGAACAGATAGGGGATCGGGCCAACTGAGAGCACGTAATGGCTGCGCGGAATATGCTGTAAAAAGGTGTACTGATCGTCCAGCGCCACGATCTCCCCGGCGCGCAGCCGGCGCATATCGGGCTCGTCAAGCTGATACTTGCTCATCGGCTCGATATGCAGATCGAACGACAGCCCGAGATCGAGGCTTTTAATCGTCTTGTTCCAGTCGCGCGGCGGAATTTCGCGCAGTTCGCTGCGGATCAGGTAGAGCGAACTCGCCATCAGATCGTTCATCGACTGCCTGCCGGCGCGTTCGGCGGTAAATTTGTAGACCAGCCCCACCAGCAGCGCCATCACCAGAAAGCAGACAAACAGCAGCAGGTAGAACTGGATAAACAGTTTTCTCATGCCTGGGTGTCCCACGCCTGCGGAGCGAACAGGTAGCCTTTGTTGCGAATAGTTTTGATGCGGAAAGGCTCGGTGGCGCTGTCGTGCAGCTTTTTACGCAGCCGCGAGATCGCCACGTCGATGCTGCGATCCAGACCGTCGTAGCTCACGCCGCGCAGGGTTTTCAGCAGAGCGTCGCGATTCAGAATTTGACCGGCGTGGCTGGCCAGCTCCCACAGCAGATCGAAATCAGCGGTGGAAAGCACAATCTGCTCGCTGAACAGCGTCACTTCGCGGTTCAGCGCGTCGATGGTCAGCGAGCCGAAGCGCAGCAGCTTCTGCTGTTTTTGCGCGGCGGCGGGCGCGGGCGCCTCGTCGCTCTGTCCCAGCTGCGCCTGACGCAGATGCAGCCGCAGGCGCGCCAGCAGCACCGCGGGCGGCGTGGTCTTCAGGATATAGTCCTGCGCGCCCATCTCCAGCGCCAGAATATGGTTCATGTCGCTGTCGAGCGAGGTAAGCAGCACGATCGGCCCCTGCCACTGGCTGCGCAGATCGCGGCACAGCGTCATGCCGTCTTTGCCCGGCAGCATAATATCCAGCATCACGAGGTCCGGCTGCTCTGCCGCAATCACCGCTTCAGCGCGATCGCCGCGCGTCTCGACAATCACCTCAATATCATGGCGGCCCAGGTAGGCCGCAATCAGCGAACCGACTTCCGGCTCGTCTTCAACAAAAACGATTTTGTTCATAATCCACTACGACAAATTAGCCTGGCGAGCAGCATAACTTTTCCCGGTCCTGGGCACTATGCCACCGCACGAAATATCCTTACTTCACTGGTATCTACACGGCAAAATGTGCCATCATTGACACAGCGTTTAAGCAAGGTTCTGAACCGTAATGAAAAACAGGGGGAGTGCGAGGGTGTCTGATAAAGAGCTGGCTTCAGCCATATACAGTGACCGCATCTGCTTCAACTACAGCGATTTTCTCTCCGCCTCCTGCAAAAAACGCTGGAGTTTCGTTGACGCCATTTACGGCGTGATGCCGATCTTCGGCATGGTGACGCGCAAATCCTCGGCTCGCAGTGTACAGGCGAGCGACGAGCACCTGAAAGAATTAGCATTACAAATCATTTCAACCCAGGTCAGCGACGAGATCAATATCGCGCGCTTAATCACCCTGGCCGAACAGCAGCACATCAGCCATTTTGACATCCAGCTGCCTTATCCGCTCTCCGCGCAGCAGCTGGACGCCATCCATCAGGAATACCGCAAGCCTCTCAGCCTCACACAGCAGGATGACCTGCTGTGCGTGGTGATCCCCGGTCAGCCGCACTAAACCGTTAGCTGCCACACCGCGGGCAGCGACGCCGCCATCAGCAAGCCGATAGCGATGCGCTCCAGCTGCGTGAGCGAGACGTCGCCGCGTCCGCCGCGGCGGGCGAAGAGAAACAGCAGCAGCCCAGGCGCATAGAGCACCACCGACAGCAGCAGATGCAGCGGCCCGGAGGCGTAGAGCAGCCAGAGTCCATACAGGCTGGCGCCCAGGCCGATGGCCAGCGCCAGCGGCTGCTGTTTGCCGCGCGTCAGCTTCACCAGATAGAGCCCCACCAGTAAATAGGGCACCAGGATCATCTCCGAGGCGATGGTCAGCAGCGTGTTGTAGTCGGCGTGGGTCAGGGCGATCAGGATCAAACAGAGCTGCACGCTGCCGTTGGTCAGCCACAGCGAGGCGGCCGGCGCGCTGCGCGCGTTCTGACGCGCGATGCTGCGCGGAAACGCCCCCTGCTGCGCGGCGATAAAAGGCACTTCCGCCGCCATAATGGTCCAGCTCAGGTAGGCGCCGCACACCGACACGATCAGGCCGCCGGCGATCACCGCATCGCCCCAGTGCCCCATCAGACGCGTCAGCAGGCCCGCCATCGACGGATTTCGCATCTGCGCCAGCTCGGCGCGCGGCACGATGCCGAGCGACAGCAGGGTGACCAGCAGATAGACCAGCAGCGCCGCCAGCACCGCCAGCAGAGTGGCGCGGCCGACATCCTTTTTCTCCCGCGCCCGCGCGGAGACCACCACCGCGCCCTCAACGCCGATAAACACCCACAGCGTGATCAGCATGGTCTGCTTCACCTGCTCCCACAGCGGCTTACCGAGCGCGAGGCCGGAAAAGTCGAAGTGGAACTGGTCATAGTTAAAGGCCGCAACCGCCAGCACCACAAACAGCAGCAGCGGCACCAGCTTGCCCAGCGTCGCCAGCAGATTGATGCTGGCAGCGGTCTGCACGCCGCGCAGCACCAGAAAATGCACCATCCACAGCAGCACCGAGGCGCCGAGCATCGCCTGCCAGGTATTGCCGTCGCCGAACACCACGCGTTCGGGCGTGTCGGTAAAGAAGCTTAGCGCCGAAAAGACGATCACCAGGTAGGAGACGTTAGCGATCACCGCACACAGCCAGTAGCCCCAGGCGGAGCAGAAGCCGAGCAGCTCACCGAAGCCGGCGCGCGCATAGGTAAAAATGCCGCCGTCCAGCTCTGGCTTGAGCCGGGTCAGCAGCAGCATTGCCAGCGCCAGAAACAGAATGCCGACGCCGGTGATCAGCCAGCCGATCAGCAGCGCGGCCGGCCCGGCCACCGCCGCCATATTCTGCGGCAAACTGAACACGCCCGCGCCGAGCATTGAGCTGAGCACCAGCGCGGTAAGTGCGCTGAGACCTAATTTTTTCTCCAAAATACCCTTCCCGCTAGCATAAGTGGCTGGATTATGTTCTGAGCGTCGAATTTAACCGCGCTGTTTTGCTTTTACATGACGGATTCCGCTAAAAGCAGGGCGCAGATTCTACGGAGTGCGAAAAGGGATGGCAATGCGTGGTTATGCAAAATTGTGAAGGGATAATGCAAACAGCAGGGCGGCGGGCGCCGCCCTGAAGAAAATTACTTGAAGAGGTCGGCGGTGACGGTCAGGTTGCCGCCGCTCTGGTTCTGCCACTGACGGGTAACGTGGTAGTACTTCGCCCCTTTGTCGGCGGCGCGTTTCGCCACTTCTTCGGAGATTTCGGTCGGGGTGCCGAAGTGGCCGGTAAAGGTCACGCTGTCGAACGGCTGCATCTGCGCAGCGGTAATGGCGTTCACTTCCTGAATCGACTTGCCGTTCGCCAGTTTCACCGTATAGCGCTGGCCGGTGGAACTTTGGGTTTCAAAGAAGCGACCCACGCCGTTGCTCGGGGTCTCTGACGAGGCGACGCCTGGAATTTCCACGCGTTTCGCCGCTTCGCCGCCGGCCGCCAGCGCCGCTTTGCCCGCTTCGGAGTCCGCCGGGATCAGGTTCGGACTCTGCACCTTGCGCTCTTTCGCATCGGCTTTATAGACATAGGCGGTCACGTACTGGTTGCCGCCGTTGTTGGCGTCCACCTGGCGCACGATAAAGAACGAGGCCGCGCCTTTCTCTTTTGCCGCTTTGCTGATGGCGTCGTTGACGTCTGGCTGGCTGGCGAAGAAACCGCTGACGCTCACGGTGTCGAACGGCTCCAGACGAAAGGCCTCCGCTTTCGGCAGCTCTTTCACGCCGTTCATCACGCGGTAGGTGGTCTCGTCATTGGCTTTCGGCGCGTCCGCTTTATAGAGGTCGGCCGTCACGCGCCAGTTGCCGCTGTTGCCGTTGCTGTCGTTAATGCCCTGAATAAAGTAGGCGGCCGCGCCCATCTCATCCGCACGTTTCGAGACGGCATCGGCCGCATCGCCGATAGCGTTAAAGCGGCCGGTGACGTTAATACGTTCGAATGGTTTCAGCTCGGCCGCTTTTTCCGGCGTCAGTTCCTGCGCGGCAAACGCGTTGGCCGTCAGCAGGGATAACAAGGTTGACGCCAGAATGGTGTTCTTCAGCTTCATAAAAATGATCCTTCGCCTTACGCAAAAATGAGTACGAAAACGTGCTGGACTCTTGATGTATAACAGATTAGCCGCTGATTATTGCATGTTATAAACAGGCTGTCGCAGCCAATTTATGCGACAAAACGCGTGAAATTGATAGCGAAATTCACTCAGTCGTCATGCAACTGTGTTAAGGCGCTTTTTTAACCCGAATATCTGAAAATGTGGTAACCCATAGTTCTTAAACAGTTAATACATTGTTAAATAAAGGTTTTTATTAACGCGATATTCGACATGACACGATTCTGCCCAGCAGAAAATAGGTGAAAGTGCCCTATTGCCAGTCGCATAACGCGGCTTTTCTCTTTAGACGCTGAATAATCGCATGAATGTCATAAGTACAAGCACTGGCTGTAGATCGCTATTCATATTTTCAGTAGGTTATAAATACTTTGATACAAGTGCATTTCGTTCATAAGCGCCTGAAACCCTGTTTCGGGCGCTGTGTCGTTATGCAGTCAACAGGCCATCATCACTCGATGAAAGGGAAGAATATGTTAATTGGAATACCCAAAGAGCGATTGCCCAACGAGGCGCGCGTGGCGGCGACGCCGAAAACCGTTGAGCAGCTTATTAAACTGGGTTTCAGCGTTGCCGTTGAGCATGACGCCGGCAAACGCGCCAGTTTTGATGACGACAGTTTCGTCGCCGCTGGCGCCACGCTGTGCGACAACCAGCAGGTGTGGCAGTCCGATATCGTGCTGAAGGTGAACGCGCCCGACGACGAGGAGATCACTCTGACGCGCGCCGGCAGCACGCTGGTGAGCTTTGTCTGGCCGGCGCAGAACGCGGCGCTGCTGGAGAAGCTGGCGGCGCGCAAGGTCACCGTGATGGCGATGGACGCCGTGCCGCGTATTTCGCGCGCGCAGTCGCTGGACGCGCTCAGCTCGATGGCCAATATCGCTGGCTATCGCGCCATTGTGGAAGCTGCACATGAGTTTGGTCGCTTCTTTACTGGCCAGATCACCGCGGCGGGCAAAGTGCCGCCGGCGAAGGTAATGGTGATCGGCGCTGGCGTGGCCGGTCTGGCGGCAATCGGCGCGGCGGGCAGCCTCGGCGCTATTGTGCGCGCCTTCGACACCCGTCCGGAAGTGAAAGAGCAGGTGCAGAGCATGGGCGCCGAGTTTCTGGAGCTGGACTTCGAAGAGGAAGCGGGCAGCGGCGACGGCTATGCGAAGGTGATGTCGGACGCCTTTATTAAGGCGGAAATGGCGCTGTTCGCCGCGCAGGCGAAAGAGGTCGATATTATCGTCACCACGGCGCTGATCCCGGGCAAGCCGGCACCGACGCTGATCACCGCCGAGATGGTGGCCAGCATGAAACCGGGCAGCGTAATTGTCGATCTGGCGGCGCAAACCGGCGGCAACTGCGAGCTGACCGTGGCCGACCGCGTCACCGTCACCGACAACGGTGTGAAGATCATCGGCTATACCGATCTGCCTAGCCGCCTGCCGACGCAGTCTTCGCAGCTTTACGGCACAAACCTGGTGAACCTGATGAAGCTGCTGTGCAAAGAGAAGAATGGCGAAATCGCCATCGACTTCGAGGATGTGGTGGTGCGCGGCGTCACGGTGATCCGCGACGGCGAAGTCACCTGGCCCGCGCCGCCGATTCAGGTCTCCGCTGCGCCGAAAGCCGCCCCTGCGGCCGCGCAGCCGGTGGTTAAGGAAGCGGCGAAACCGGCGCCGACCTGGCGCAAATACCTGCTGCTGGCGCTGGCGATCGTGCTGTTCGCCTGTCTGGCCAACGTCGCGCCGGCCGAGTTCCTGTCGCACTTCACCGTGTTCGCGCTCGCCTGCGTGGTCGGCTACTACGTGGTGTGGAACGTCAGCCACGCGCTGCACACGCCGCTGATGTCGGTCACTAATGCCATCTCCGGCATTATCGTGGTTGGCGCAGTGCTGCAGATGGGTCACGGCGGCTGGGTCACCTTTATTTCCTTTATTGCGGTGCTGATCGCCAGCATCAATATTTTCGGTGGTTTCACCGTCACCCAGCGCATGCTGAAAATGTTTCGTAAGGGGTAACTGATGTCTGGCGGATTAGTGACTGCGGCATACATTGTTGCCGCGATTCTGTTTATTTTCAGCCTGGCGGGGCTCTCGAAGCATGAGACCTCGAAGCAGGGCAATCTGTTCGGCATCAGCGGGATGGCGCTGGCGCTGCTGGCGACTATTTTTGGTCCCGACAGCGGCAACGTCGCCTGGATTTTGCTGGCGATGGTCATCGGCGGCGCCATCGGCGTGCGTCTGGCGCAGAAGGTCGAAATGACTGAAATGCCGGAGCTGGTGGCGATCCTGCACAGCTTCGTCGGCCTGGCGGCGGTGCTGGTGGGCTTTAACAGCTTTATCGATCATGCGCCGGGCCTGCCGGCGGTGCTGGAAAATATTCACCTGACCGAAGTGTTCCTCGGCATCTTTATCGGTGCGGTGACCTTTACCGGCTCGCTGGTGGCGTTCGGCAAGCTGCGCGGCAAGATTTCGTCGCGTCCGCTGATGCTGCCGCATCGTCACAAGCTGAACCTGCTGGCGCTGGTGGTCTCTTTTCTGCTGCTGCTGTGGTTTGTGCGCACCGAAAGCACTGGCGCGCAGGTGTTTGCGCTGCTGCTGATGACCTTGATCGCGCTGGCGTTCGGCTGGCATCTGGTGGCCTCTATCGGCGGCGCGGATATGCCGGTGGTGGTGTCGATGCTTAACTCCTACTCAGGCTGGGCGGCGGCGGCGGCGGGCTTTATGCTGAGCAACGACCTGCTGATCGTGACCGGTGCGCTGGTCGGCTCCTCGGGTGCCATCCTCTCTTACATTATGTGTAAGGCGATGAACCGTTCCTTTATCAGCGTGATCGCTGGCGGCTTCGGCACTGACAGCAGCGTCGGCGGCGAGAGCGAAGAGGCGGGCGAGCACCGCGAAATCAACGTAGAAGAGACGGCCGAGCTGCTGAAGCACTCTTCCTCGGTGGTTATCACCCCAGGCTACGGCATGGCGGTGGCGCAGGCGCAGTATCCAGTGGCGGAGATCACCGAGAAACTGCGCGCGCGCGGCATTAAGGTGCGCTTCGGCATCCATCCGGTCGCCGGACGTCTGCCAGGGCATATGAACGTGCTGCTGGCGGAGGCGAAGGTGCCTTACGACGTGGTGCTGGAGATGGACGAGATCAACGACGATTTCGCCGATACCGACACCGTGCTGGTTATCGGCGCCAACGACACCGTTAACCCGGCGGCGCAGGACGATCCGCGCAGCCCGATTGCCGGCATGCCGGTGCTGGAAGTGTGGAAAGCGCAGAACGTCATTGTGTTTAAACGCTCGATGAACACCGGCTATGCCGGCGTGCAGAACCCGCTGTTCTTTAAAGAGAACACCCAGATGCTGTTTGGCGACGCCAAAGCGAGCGTGGAAGGGATTCTCAAAGCGCTGTAATGAAAAGGGCGGCCAACTGGCCTAATGCTTAATAGTTAAGGTAAGGCCGCTATTTTCTCCAAATGGCGGCCTTTTTTATGCGTGTGAGAGGCTGGTGCGGGCCGCTGCGCCTCCTCGGCTGCCGGGCCGTGCCCTTTCCAGCAGCGCATGCGGAAGCTTGCCAGCAGGCCGGGGCCGCTCAGGGGCGGGCATTTCGCAGCGCTGAACAGAATGAGTCTGCCAGGAGAGCCCGCAGGGAAGCGGGCGAAAGGTGGGGCTGGAACAGGGATGTTCCATCCCCACCGGTCCGTCAGGCAG